>NZ_JAKIKQ010000045.1 GCF_023284045.1 Shewanella kaireitica | reverse complement strand
GGGGAACCTGGGGCTGGATCACCTCCTTACCTATACGACTAACTCGCATCTGAAGTAAGAAATTACGTTTGAGTGTTCACACAGATTTGTTTGTTATAAAGAAAGAGCAAAAATATACGTGTCTAAGTTTAGACGACGTTAATTTGTTTCAAGTCAAGGCACTTGAGGAGCGAAAGAGGGAGTGTAGTTCACTACATGACTGATTGAGCAACGAAAGTAACGATGAGTTGAGGCAAAGGAACAAGTATAAATGGGTCTGTAGCTCAGCTGGTTAGAGCGCACCCCTGATAAGGGTGAGGTCGGTGGTTCAAGTCCACTCTGACCCACCAAAATCTTTCCTACTCTGCGTTAGATAGTGACTCGTTTAAGAAAGCTAAACGTCGCCACCATCTGCCTTGATTAGAAAAGATTTGGTCATTTATACGTATATATTTGTTTGACTGCATGTAAATGGGGCTATAGCTCAGCTGGGAGAGCGCCTGCCTTGCACGCAGGAGGTCTGCGGTTCGATCCCGCATAGCTCCACCATTTACTTGCTTTAGG
>NZ_JAKIKQ010000044.1 GCF_023284045.1 Shewanella kaireitica | reverse complement strand
AAAAAAGGCAGCCTAAGCTGCCTTTTTCAGTATTGCGGTAAGATTAGTCGCTATTAAGCAACGATCTCTGCAACAACACCAGCACCAACTGTACGTCCACCTTCACGGATTGCGAAGCGTAAACCTTCGTCCATCGCGATTGGGCAGATTAGTGTTACTGTCATAGCAACGTTGTCACCAGGCATTACCATCTCTACGCCTTCTGGCAATTCGATAGTACCGGTTACGTCAGTTGTACGGAAGTAGAACTGTGGACGGTAGCCTTTGAAGAATGGAGTATGACGTCCACCTTCTTCTTTAGACAGAACGTAGATTTCTGACTTGAAAGTTGTGTGTGGAGTGATTGAACCAGGCTGAGCCAAAACTTGACCACGTTCAACATCTTCACGCTTAGTACCACGTAGAAGAACACCACAGTTCTCGCCAGCACGACCTTCGTCAAGAAGCTTACGGAACATTTCAACACCAGTACAAGTAGTCTTAGTCGTATCTTTGATACCAACGATTTCTACTTCTTCACCAACTTTGATGATACCGCGCTCTACACGACCAGTTAC
>NZ_JAKIKQ010000043.1 GCF_023284045.1 Shewanella kaireitica | reverse complement strand
AGGAGGTACGAGACCAAGGATGGTCGAAGGTAGAATAATGCAGGAGCAATTATCGAGAGCGAAGCAGGATGCCAGAGCCGAGAATAACTATTAGCTCAAATCCCGCTACTTACCTACAACGTTTTGAATTCCCGTTGAATGGTCAAACTTTTAATGCAATTTGTATTAATACTCTCTGACGAGACTGATTCTGATAATCGTAGGCGCCTGTCATGGTCAGCTACACTAAAACTCCGCGCTAAACCACATGGATGTGGTGAATGTAGAAAGTGTCAGGAACAATTTTCAGCCATAGGCACATCGCTATTACGATATTCGCCGCATGGCCTACACGGATGTAGGGAATGCAGTACATGCAGGTAGCTATTTACTGCCTATCACATGAATTGATGCATGCTTCGCGTGCGCTTTCAATTTCCCCATGTTCGAGTCAGTAATTCAAAGCTGATAAACGAAAAAATCCCTAGCGCTGAGCACTAGGGATTTATCGTTATTAGGCGCCTGGAAATGACCTACTCATACATGGGCATATCGGCCACACACTGTCTTTAAAGTCCTAAGCGCTACAGAAAAATGATTAACTGACTCAATTTACAGACGTAAAAAAGCCCGCTATATAATA
>NZ_JAKIKQ010000042.1 GCF_023284045.1 Shewanella kaireitica | reverse complement strand
TACACCACGAACACCGGTGAAACTGCCACACTGACCATTACTGTCACTGAAGACAGCACCGATGTGGCCAACGACAGCATTACCGTTGCTGAAGACACGGTTGCCAGCGGCAACGTGCTCAGTAATGATGAGAGTGGTAACACCAGCGTCGTCAGCTTCACCCTCGACACTGATGGCAACGGCAGCCAAGAAAGCTTCACTGCTGGTGACAGCGTCTCCCTATCGGGCGGCGTCTTAGTGCTCAACAGCACTGGCAGCTACAGCTTCACCCCGAATGCCGATTGGAATGGCAACGTGCCGGTGATCACCTACACCACGAACACCGGTGAAACTGCCACACTGACCATTACTGTCACTGAAGACAGCACCGATGTGGCCAACGACAGCATTACCGTTGCTGAAGACACGGTTGCCAGCGGCAACGTGCTCAGTAATGATGAGAGTGGTAACACCAGCGTCGTCAGCTTCACCCTCGACACTGATGGCAACGGCAGCCAAGAAAGCTTCACTGCTGGTGACAGCGTCTCCCTATCGGGCGGCGTCTTAGTGCTCAACAGCACTGGCAGCTACAGCTTCACCCCGAATGACGATTGGAATGGCAACGTGCCGGTGATCACCTACACCACGAACACCGGTGAAACTGCCACACTGACCATTAC
>NZ_JAKIKQ010000041.1 GCF_023284045.1 Shewanella kaireitica | reverse complement strand
CCTTCGGGAGGGCGTTTACCACGGTGTGGTTCATGACTGGGGTGAAGTCGTAACAAGGTAGCCCTAGGGGAACCTGGGGCTGGATCACCTCCTTACCTATACGACTAACTCGCATCTGAAGTAAGAAATTACGTTTGAGTGTTCACACAGATTTGTTTGTTATAAAGAAAGAGCAAATAATCGAAAGGTTATTTTTGAGGATTTTGATTCTTAATCAAGGCACTTGAAGAGTCTCGCAGGGAGTGTGCTTTAGCACATGACTGAGAAACGATGATAGTAACGCAGATAAAGGATTAAAAGACCAAAAAGAATGGGTCTGTAGCTCAGCTGGTTAGAGCGCACCCCTGATAAGGGTGAGGTCGGTGGTTCAAGTCCACTCTGACCCACCAAATCTTCGCTTACTCATCGTTAGATTAATACTTGTTTAGAACATCATTAAACGTCGTATCAATCTGCCTTGATTAATCTCGATTTGGTGTAACCAATGAAAATTGGATTCGATTAATTGTTTGACTGCATGTAAATGGGGCTATAGCTCAGCTGGGAGAGCGCCTGCCTTGCACGCAGGAGGTCTGCGGTTCGATCCCGCATAGCTCCACCATTTACTTGCTTTAGGATAGAGATGCCAAAGATAAATGAGAAATTTATCTTTGGCTTTTTTAAGCCCGTTCTTTAAAAATTTGGAAAGCTGATAGTGTTAATCTGAAAGGGATAACAACTACGATTTATCGTACTGTTATTTATAGGATTAACGCGAAATTAAAAAATTGAGTTCTAAACACTTAAACATTAAGTGTCTTGGCTTGTGACTTAACGGTTACGAGTTAAAAATTCTAATTTTGGCGAAAGTAGAAACCATTAGTTACGATACGACTGTTTTAAGCTTACCCGCTTGAAACAACGGATATCTCTCATAGAGACTTATTTGGGTT
>NZ_JAKIKQ010000039.1 GCF_023284045.1 Shewanella kaireitica | reverse complement strand
GAGTTAAAAATTCTAATTTTGGCGAAAGTAGAAACCATTAGTTACGATACGACTGTTTTAAGCTTACCCGCTTGAAACAACGGATATCTCTCATAGAGACTTATTTGGGTTGTATGGTTAAGTGACTAAGCGTATATGGTGGATGCCTTGGCAGTCAGAGGCGATGAAGGACGTAGTAACTTGCGAAAAGCGTTGGCGAGCTAGTAACAAGCATTTGAGCTAACGATGTCCGAATGGGGAAACCCACATGCATAAGCATGTATCTTTAACTGAATTCATAGGTTAAAGAGGCAAACCCGGGGAACTGAAACATCTAAGTACCCGGAGGAAAAGAAATCAACCGAGATTCCCCTAGTAGCGGCGAGCGAACGGGGATTAGCCCTTAAGCGTAGAGGGTGTTAGTGGAATGTGTTGGAAAGCACAGCGGCACAGGGTGATAGCCCCGTACATGAAAACTAACTTTACGTGAAAACGAGTAGGACGGGACACGTGACATCTTGTCTGAACATGGGGGGACCATCCTCCAAGGCTAAATACTCCTGACTGACCGATAGTGAACCAGTACCGTGAGGGAAAGGCGAAAAGAACCCCTGTGAGGGGAGTGAAATAGAACCTGAAACCGTATACGTACAAGCAGTGGGAGCGGTTCTTGAGACCGTGACTGCGTACCTTTTGTATAATGGGTCAGCGACTTACATTTTGTAGCGAGGTTAAGCGAATAGCGGAGCCGTAGGGAAACCGAGTGTTAACTGCGCGTTTAGTTGCAAGGTGTAGACCCGAAACCCGGTGATCTAGCCATGGGCAGGTTGAAGGTTGAGTAACATCAACTGGAGGACCGAACCGACTTATGTTGAAAAATGAGCGGATGACTTGTGGCTGGGGGTGAAAGGCCAATCAAACCGGGAGATATCTGGTTCTCCTCGAAAGCTATTTAGGTAGCGCCTCGTACGAATACCATTGGGGGTAGAGCACTGTTAAGGCTAGGGGGTCATCCCGACTTACCAACCCTTTGCAAACTCCGAATACCAATGAGTACTATACGGGAGACACACGGCGGGTGCTAACGTCCGTCGTGAAAAGGGAAACAACCCAGACCATCAGCTAAGGTCCCAAAGTTATTGCTAAGTGGGAAACGATGTGGGAAGGCTTAGACAGCTAGGATGTTGGCTTAGAAGCAGCCATCATTTAAAGAAAGCGTAATAGCTCACTAGTCGAGTCGGCCTGCGCGGAAGATTTAACGGGGCTAAGCAATACACCGAAGCTATGGGTACTAGATTTATCTAGTGCGGTAGAGGAGCGTTCTGTAAGCCGTTGAAGGTGAAGGGGTAACCCACACTGGAGGTATCAGAAGTGCGAATGCTGACATGAGTAACGATAAAGGGAGTGAAAAACTCCCTCGCCGAAAGACCAAGGGTTCCTGTCCAATGTTAATCAGGGCAGGGTGAGTCGACCCCTAAGGCGAGGCCGAAAGGCGTAGTCGATGGGAAACAGGTTAATATTCCTGTACTTCTGCTAACTGCGATGGAGAGACGGAGAAGGCTAGGCTAGCGCGGCGTTGGTTGTCCGCGTTTAAGGCTGTAGGCTGTGTACTTAGGCAAATCCGGGTACACACTAGGCTGAGAGTTGATGACGAGGTCCTAAGGGACTGAAGTAGTTGATGCCATGCTTCCAGGAAAATCTTCTAAGCTTCAGGTTAGTAGGAATCGTACCCCAAACCGACACAGGTGGTTGGGTAGAGAATACCAAGGCGCTTGAGAGAACTCGGCTGAAGGAACTAGGCAAAATGGTACCGTAACTTCGGGAGAAGGTACGCTGCCG
>NZ_JAKIKQ010000037.1 GCF_023284045.1 Shewanella kaireitica | reverse complement strand
AGAGCTGTGGTCCCACCTGATCCCATTCCGAACTCAGAAGTGAAACACAGTATCGCCGATGGTAGTGTGGGGTTTCCCCATGTGAGAGTAGGTCATTTCCAGGCGCCTAATAAGTATCTAAGCCCGCTACGATGTAGCGGGCTTTTTTACGTCTGCAGTTTGAGCAAGTTATTGATGGTTGCTGCCTTTCATAGCGTGACACTAATAGCTGCGCGGCCAATATGCCCACGTGTCCACTTCGAGGACAATAAAGAGTAGGTCATTTCCAGGCGCCTAATAAGTATCTAAGCCCTCTACGATGCAGCGAACTTTTTTACGTCTGCAATTTGAATCAGTTAATCATTAAGCTACAGCCCTTAGCGTGATACTGATAGAGGTGTGGCTGATATATCCATGTGTCCACTTCGAGGATAATAAAGAGTAGGTGATTTCCAAGGGCCTAATTATTCTCGAAAGAGAAGCGATAAATCCCTAGCATTTCGTGCTAAGGGTTTTTCATTTAATGACGTCTTGAGCTGCAAACCCGAGCGCGGGAAGTAAAAGGTCTGAACATAGTGAGGTTCATATCCATATGCTAGCCAGTAAATAACTCTTGTATATAGAACTTTCTACACCCTTGGCATAGGTGCCTTCGTTTATTGATATCTGTCTCGTGTAGAGAGTTGAAAGCCCGCTATTATATGGTGGGCTTTGTTACGGCTGCAATTTGAGGTTTTAAGTTACAACGGTGATAACTTACAGACTTCTATCACCTGTATCATAGCTGTATGAACCAGCGCCTCCTTCTAGGATAATCAAGACTAAATCATATCCAAGCACCTACTGTTTTAAATGTTATATTTGAAAGTGAAGAAAAAGTCAGCAGCTAACGATGGAATCTTTATATGAGTATCGTTAAAAGCTCCTGGTTCAATAATGATATGGACTAACGATAGGTGGATGTACCATTTATATATCGACATGAAATAGGGCTGTGTTAGTAAGGCTTAATTAACAGGTCGTAATATCCATAATGAGAAGCTATAGAGCATGGCGACCTTTTTTATATAGATGATTTACTAGGGGTTAGTCGTTATCACAATGAATAACGCAGAGAAGAGAGCTTTGTTAGCGACTACTCTGTGCGGAATGAGCAGATTAGTAATTATTATTTCGACTTATTCTTATGTCAGCTGTAGAAGAGCATTACCTAAGTATTAGTGCTCTATAATAGATAACTCTTATCCTTTGTATTCTGTGAATTGGCCTAGTGACTCGCTTCGCCAGGTTTTATATAGATAAGCAGGCACCGCTGGTGTTGGCTTGAAAATTAAATCTATCTGAAAGGGTGCAGCAATAAAACGGTATAGTGTTTATGAAACATGAATTGCTTCTTTGCATTGTATCAACTCGTGTTAGCTAGGTAATCTCTACTTCAACCCACCTAGATAGGAAGAGTTTTCAATAAAGTAGTAGCTAGTGATTATTTTAGTCTTGGTCATTTGGTTTTCCGTATAGAGGGGACTTAAGTAAGCTAAGAGTATTTACAGTAAAGTTGTGCAAGTTTTTAATACTGTACTAGACTCAATATCCCGCTTGGCGGTTAAGGTTTAGATTTTGGGCTAGGTTGTGGGTAAGTCTGGGGGTAAGTAGTGTGTATGATGTGGCTTATCTGTGACTTTTAAAAAAGGTTATTTTAATTGATAAAAGCACTTGCGCTTACGCAGGAACTCCCTATAATGCGCATCCACTGACACGGCACAGCAGGCCAATCACTCTTAGCAAAAGCTAGGTAGTACGGGACTTGCAGCGGTGTTAGAGAGCTTAACTTCTTCGGAAATTAGCCTCAGGTGACAATCGCTTTAAGGGCTTCGGGTGATGATGGATTTCACGATAGTGATTAAGAAATCAACGCTTAGAAAACTTCTTAAAATAAGCGCTTGACGCCGCCACTGGAGAGTGTAGAATACGCCTCCTCAAGCCAACGACCTAGCGTCTTCGGCGAAGTATGAAAGATGACTTCACGCTCT
>NZ_JAKIKQ010000036.1 GCF_023284045.1 Shewanella kaireitica | reverse complement strand
CCACTCTCGTGAAAAGAAGCATTACCCGAAGCCCTTAAAGCGTTTGTCACCTGAATCAAATCCCCGAAGGTTTTCAACTCTCTAACACCGCTGCAAGTCCCGTACTACCTAGCTTTTGCTAAGAGTAGTTGGCCTGCTGTGCCGTGTCAGTGGATGCGCATTATAGGGAGTTCCTGTGTAAGCGCAAGTGCTTTTATCAATTAAAACAACCTTTTTTAAAAGTCACAGATAAACCACATCATACACACCACTTACCCCCAGACTTACCCACAACCTAGCCCAAAATCTAAACCTTAACCGCCAAGCGGGATATTGAGTCTAGTACAGTATTTAGGTGCTGGTAGGTCTAAAACAAAAAATATTAGCTGGCCTATAAAAGGTTCAGGCCAAAAGATATAAAACCTGCCGTTGCTATGACATCTATATACAGAGCTAATAAGAAACTAATTATGCAACCTAACTAAGTAGCTATATATACTAGCTCTAAGTAAGTAAACAAAGTGGCACTCAGGGCTAAAGCTTAATTGAATTACTTACAAATGGTGCCTGAGCATGGACATAAGTAAAAATGGGCTAGCTAAATTCCCCCATTACAACTCAAGGAGCTTTAGATTAACGAATCATCAGTTTCTACAGATTATCTAGATCTCACTTAAACAAGAACTGACAAGAGCGCTTTCCTTCAAATGTAAATATCCGCTTTCTTTTTAGTGCATACTATTAAGCAAGACCTTAAATCTAACTATTGCCGCTAACGAGTATCGAAAACTCTATAAACAAGCTCTAGCCTTACTTTGTCAAAGTAGTATGTAGTATAAAAACCACAATCAGGGATATTTGGCAGCACTATTGCTATCCTCAACTTAGCCTATGTTTATTGATACTAACACCGTCCTAAAAGTGCGATAAAAGACATCCACAATGATCTAACCTACATCGGTAGTTTCAAGAGTGAGCCCCTAATTATGATCCCTAAAGATGCTACAGGCACCTTGATGACATTCGTATCATTATTTTACTAACAGCTAATAATTCATAAATCAGCAAATGCGACGACACTAATCATGCGAGTTTCTATCATAACCCGGCCTAAATAATACTGCTCACATTAGCCAATCTCTTTCATCCTTTAGATAGCAGACGGAATACAAGGAAATGACTAGCTTAAATGATTGTAGAGCAGCCTTGCTAAATATCATATTTGGCTATTAGCCAAAGTTCATTGCTCTAAGGCCGAATCAATTACAAACATAATAAAACTCACTATCTAATGACAAAGTTTCAACTATCTATACAATAATTATGTTTTGTTTTCGCCTTTACAAAAGCCAGATGACAAATGGCACGCAAAAATCTTTACAAATCAAATGAATGCACAAAATACGGTCATGTAAGGGCAGAATATCGCACTAATTTACCATAATAAAGTTATGTGCCCAGAAAGGACGACTTTTACTAGAATGTATTCAAGAGTCTAGTTGCGCAAGTCGCATTTAAAAAGCAGGGCGGCTAGGTGCATAGATCTGTTAAATATCTGAAACACCAGAACACAATCTATAATCAGAATTAGTAGCGGATTAACATAGGCCTGGTTATTTATACCAGCTTAAGTGAATAAACCACCTTAATAGGTTGTCTTCTTCAATTAATTTAAAACCTTAAGATGACCTACTCTCTATTACCACAGCAAGCGATAGATGGGCCTAGCTGGGAGCAAGGACAGGGACGTGATAAATACCAGAAATGCATCGAGGCAATTTTCTGGCCAAGCTCAATGCCGGATTGACATCGAGCTAGCCATTTATACCTAATTAAGTGAAGAAGCTACCTAAAAATAATCTTGTCGCACCACACCGTAATCACTGCAGCCCTAAGCGCTATAGCAAAATGATTAACTTGCTCAGATTCCAAACGTAAAAAAGCCCGTTGCGTTAGCAACGGGCTTGATACTCTCTTACGAGAAATTAGGCGCCTGGAAATGACCTACTCTCACATGGGCATATCGGCCACACCGCTATCAATGTAACACTATGAGAGTTAGCGAGCACGATTAACTCGCTCAAACTGCAGACGTAAAAAAGCCCGCTATATAATAGCGGGCTTTGATACTAATTAGGCGCCTGGAAATGACCTACTCTCACATGGGGAAACCCCACACTACCATCGGCGATACTGTGTTTCACTTCTGAGTTCGGAATGGGATCAGGTGGGACCACA
>NZ_JAKIKQ010000035.1 GCF_023284045.1 Shewanella kaireitica | reverse complement strand
CCCAAGGGGATTCGAACCCCTGTTACCGCCGTGAAAGGGCGGTGTCCTAGGCCTCTAGACGATGGGGACCCGGACTGCATTAGACTCTGCAAAGAGTGAATCACTCATTAAGTTCTGTAGGCTAAAACTTAACGCTTTTATTTAGTTAGATGGTGGAGCCTAGCGGGATCGAACCGCTGACCTCAACACTGCCAGTGTTGCGCTCTCCCAGCTGAGCTAAGGCCCCGCACTAACTAAATCACTTTCGAGCGCACTTTAAGCATTTGCCATCAGTGTCTCAACTGCGAGGCGCATTCTATGCAGCACACCCAAAAGTGTCAACTCGTTTTTTAGGAATTTATTCTATTTGCTACAAATTCAATCGCTTTGGAGATTCTTTGCTCACAACGAGCCTTTCCAACCAAGAATAAGGTCAAATCAACAGCAGGTGACATCCCTGCCCCAGTTACAGCAACACGCAAAGGCATGCCAACTTTCCCCATACCAACTTCTAATTCACTGGCAGTGTCTTCAATCGCTTGATGTATTGACTCTACTGTCCACTCTTCAAGTTCAGACAATTTTGCTTGGATCAGTTTAAGTGGCTCCATTGCAACACCTCTAAGGTGTTTCTTGGCAGCTGTTTCGTCAAAGTCTGCAAAGTCTTCATAGAAATAGCGACTAGATGCAGCCAACTCTTTCAAGGTTTTTGCTCGCTCAGAAAGTGCAGTAACGACAGCTGACAACTGTGGTCCATTACTCATATCGATATTCTGATCATTCATGTGCCACTCTAAATGAGAAGCGACATATTCTGGATCCATCTCTTTAATATAATGCTGATTCAACCAAACTAACTTCTCAGTATTAAAAGCCGAGGCTGCTTTGTTAATATCATCAAGCTTGAATAATTGCTTCATTTCATCAATTGAGAAAACTTCTTGATCGCCATGAGACCAACCTAAGCGAACTAAGTAGTTAAGCAAGGCTTCTGGTAAATAACCATCATCGCGATACTGCATCACACCAACAGCACCATGACGCTTTGACAATTTAGCGCCATCGTCACCAAGAATCATCGCGACATGCGCATATTCGGGGATCGGAGCACCAAGCGCTTTCAGGATATTGATCTGACGTGGAGTGTTATTGATATGGTCTTCACCACGAACAACACAAGTAATGCCCATATCCCAGTCATCAACGACAACACAGAAGTTATAAGTAGGCGTGCCTTCGGTACGGGCAATAATCAAATCATCAAGCATGTCATTTGATATTTCAATACGGCCACGGACATGATCATCAAATACTACACTACCTTCTGTTGGGTTTTTGAATCGAATAACAAAAGGTTCATCAGTATCGCGAGGCGCTTTATCACGACAACAGCCATCATACTTTTGCTGTTCGCCTTTAGCAGCTTGCTCTTCACGCATCAGCTCAATACGTTCGCGGCTGCAGTAACACTTGTAAGCACTGCCCTGCTCTAACATTTGAGCAATGATTTCGTTATAACGATCGAAACGTTTAGTTTGGTAGTAAGGACCTTCATCCCACGTAAGGCCTAACCATTCCATACCTTCTAGAATCGCCGCACAGGCCTCGGGGGTAGAACGTTCAATATCTGTATCTTCTACTCGTAATACAAATTCGCCTTGGTTTGCACGTGCATATAACCATGAATAAAGTGCTGTTCGAGCACCACCAACGTGCAGAAAACCGGTAGGGCTTGGTGCAAAACGCGTCTTAATTGTCATAATGGGACACTGACCTATATAGAAAGCCTAAATAATAGACTGTACCAATGAATGTGGCGCACATTCTAACAGCCAAAGCCCTCAGGTAAAATAGCCCTGCTACTATATGGCAAATTTTGTGGTCAAAATGATATTTGAATCATAGCCCCCTTGTCTCACTCAGCCATAAGCGACAACGTTACCAAACTGTAAGGCTAAATAAAGGGCGATTGATTGTTTCTCGATAATTCTTAGCTCACTTTCATTGCCGTTAAATATTTTCCGCAATAAACGAGGCACGAGTGAGTTAGCCTAAACAGCGACCATCGTTCTACTGGATTGATGTATAGATCTATAAGCTAATACTTCAAAGTGTAGCCAGCTCTTCACAATCCAGATAAATTTTAGTTTTCAATGATTGCAATAAAACCATAATACTTGTTCAGAAAACAAACTTAACAGGACACCAATTACCCAACAGATAGTGAAAAGCTAAACGCTAAGCTAACTCCATTCTTTATTTACTCGCTAAATAAACTTCACCTGCAAACCTTTGAGCTAATAATTTAATCACTTAATGAAAGATATAGTGCTGTATGTGATTAACTATCCGTCAATACGTGCGAAATTGAACCGTACACCATCTTTTATCTAAAAAAGCGTTGACAGTAGATCGTTCCCCCCTATAATACGGCCCCACACAGCGAGGTCGATTAGCTCAGCTGGGAGAGCACCTCCCTTACAAGGAGGGGGTCACTGGTTCGAGCCCAGTATCGACCACCATTCTTTTTATAAAGAATTAAATCATTGTGTAAATCCCAGGTCGATTAGCTCAGCTGGGAGAGCACCTCCCTTACAAGGAGGGGGTCACTGGTTCGAGCCCAGTATCGACCACCATTCTTTTCATAAAGAATTAAAACATTA
>NZ_JAKIKQ010000034.1 GCF_023284045.1 Shewanella kaireitica | reverse complement strand
ATCTACGTGTGCGTAGTGACGTGATGGAGTGTCATATTCGATGTGAGAAGTATTAATTGTAATACCACGCTCGCGCTCTTCTGGAGCGTTATCGATTTGTGCGAAATCTTTAACTTCACCACCGTATGTTTTAGTCAAAACAGCAGAGATAGCAGCAGTTAGTGTTGTTTTACCATGGTCGACGTGTCCAATGGTACCAACGTTAACATGCGGTTTACTACGTTCAAATTTTTCTTTAGCCATGGTATTGCCCCAATCCAAAGTACTGGTGATGAAACTGCATATAGCAAAAAATCCGATGCATAAATGTCATCGAATCAGTTAGTAAGATAGTTGAGGTACATATGAAGCAGGAGGCGTGCTGACAGGTAGTCTTAAACTGGAAAAAGCACTCGTTATCGAGTGCTTTCTACTGATTAAGTATTATCAGCAAGAATTTGGAGCGGATGGCGGGAATCGAACCCGCGTTATCAGCTTGGAAGGCTGGAGTAATACCATTATACGACATCCGCGCAACCTACTTCAGGTTACCTAACTACCTAGAAAATGGTGGAGGGAGAAGGATTCGAACCTTCGAAGGCTGAGCCGTCAGATTTACAATCTGATCCCTTTGGCCACTCGGGAACCCCTCCAGGGAAATGGTGCCGGCACCAAGAGTCGAACTCGGGACCTACTGATTACAAGTCAGTTGCTCTACCAACTGAGCTATGCCGGCGTGTCATTTCGGTAGCGGATATTATGGAAATGTGAGCACAAGTGCAATAGTAAAATCGTTTTTTTTATAAAAAAAAGCTCAAACGACGCTTTTTTATGCTTACTTTCGCCATAACGGATACTTTTACAGCGATTAATCTTATTTACCTAGCATTGGCTGTTCATCTAATCCAGTAGCGGTTGTCGATAATAAATTCATAGTGTAATGTGCCCTCCTTAATGGAGAACTTCGCAATGACGCCAACCAATCAAATTCATAATGCACTTTACTTACCTTTTCAGCGCGAACAGTGGGCTGAATTACGCGAATCAGTGCCATTAACACTGAGTGAAAATGATCTGGCAGACCTGCGCGGAATTAATGAAAAAATATCGCTATCTGAAGTCACCGATATTTATCTGCCATTAAGCCGACTCCTAAACTTAAATGTCGGTGCAAAGCAGCAAAGAGGCTTAGCACTCAATGAATTCCTTGGCCGCGTTCCCCCCAAAAGGCCCTACATAATCAGTATTGCAGGTAGTGTGGCGGTAGGTAAAAGTACTACTGCGCGTATCTTACAAGCATTATTGAGTCATTGGCCTGAGCATCCTAAAGTTGATCTGATAACTACTGATGGATTCTTGCACCCACTTGCAGAGCTTAAACGTCGTGGATTAATGCAACGCAAGGGGTTCCCTGAAAGCTATGATATGAAAGGCTTAGTTGACTTTATCTCTGCTATAAAAGCGGGAGAGGCTGCGGTGAGCGCACCAATATACTCACATATTACCTATGACCGAGTGCCCGACCAATATCAGTGGATCCGTCAACCAGATATCCTCATCATCGAAGGCTTAAACGTACTGCAAACCGGACAAGACTCAGCCGTCGATACTAAACGGCCTTTTGTATCTGATTTTGTCGATTTTAGTATCTATGTCGACGCAGAAGAAGAGTTATTGAAAAAGTGGTATATAGAGCGATTTTTACAATTTAGAACCGGTGCGTTTAGCGAAGAAAGTTCCTATTTCCATCATTACTCGCAGCTAACGGATAATGAGGCAACGTCTATCGCCTCAAAAATTTGGGATACCATTAACGGTCCAAACTTAACACTCAATATCCAACCGACACGAGAGCGCGCTCACCTTATCTTGCAAAAAGGACAAGATCACCTAATGGATCAAGTCCTTCTAAGAAAGTGATAGCGATTAATCAGCCTTACGTAGGCTGATTTCACCACCAATAAAGCTTTTTACACCGTCATCAGTTTCTAACAACACAGCTCCTTGTTGATCAATCCCTCTACAAATGCCGTAGACCTCATCTGTTCCAATGAGCAATTTTATCTGCTGACCAATAAAGAGATCTGCGTCTTCCCATCTCGACTGGAACGGCGTCAGTCCACTTTCTTGAAACAGTGAAAGATCTTGCTGGAGTTGTTTTTGTAATAGACTCAGCAATACAGTTTTACTCGGCATACTCTTAAGGGAAGTTAAATCACTCCAAGCTTGGTCGATTGACTTGCCATGCTGTTCACTCATCGCCATGTTAAGCCCTATGCCTATAACAAGATTACATTCATTATCTGTTTGGCCACTCATCTCAATAAGTACACCTGCCAATTTCTTACCCGCTAGGTAGATGTCATTTGGCCATTTAACCCCAACCTCGTCGACATTAAGTTGCTCAAGCACTTTCACAATCGAACAAGCAACCACTAAACTCAAGCCCATAGCTTGCGCCATCCCTTGAGGAAATTGCCAATACATCGAAAAATACAGATGACAACCATAAGGAGAAACCCAAGTTCGCCCTCGTCGGCCCCGTCCAGCAGATTGATACTCAGCCACACAAATATCGCCAGAGTCAAGATCTTCAGCATGCTTTAGAATAAAACCATTGGTGCTTTCAATCTCATCAAAATAGAAGCAACGTTGACTAATAGCGCCTTTTAATACAGTTTCATCGACTAAGGATATAGGATTACTTAACTTATAACCCTTGCCTTTTACACTGAAAATATCCACACCGTAGTCTTCTAGTGCGGATACGTGGTTAGCAACTGCAGTACGTGACACACCGAGCTTTTCTGCAAGCAGCTCACCAGAGACAAAATCACCTGCAGCCAACTCTGCTAATATGCTTCTTTTGCGGTTCCATTGCTCTGCCATGCTATAAACTCCTTTCTCTGGTACTGGCTATCATTCTAGGTTCATGCTCTAAATTAATAGCAAATTGCTTAGAGATGCAATCTACTATATGCCTTGCTAAACACAATACATCATCACTGCTGGCATTATCCTTATTGATAAGCACCAACGCTTGTTTCTCATGTACTGCCGCGCCGCCAACTTGGTAACCTTTTAAGCCAGCCATTTCGATCAGCCAACCAGCTGCAACTTTTGTGTGACTATGCCCTTGAGGATAACCTACAATATTTGGATACTGGGCAACAAGAGCCTGAAACTGCTCATTTTCGATAATGGGGTTTTTAAAAAAGCTGCCTGCATTGCCAACTTTTTCTGGATCTGGAAGCTTTTCCATGCGAGTAGCACAGATACAATCAAATACTGTTTTTGGCGTTATATCAGGATTATTCAACATTTTAAGAGGACCGTAGTCGAGTCTAGGCAACCACACTTTAGGTACTTTAAAACCAACTCTTGTTATTAGCACTTTGCCCGATAAATTCTGCTTAAAAATAGAATCTCTATAACTAAAGCCGCACTGCTCAACACTAAGGCGTATGCTTTCACCGCTCGCTAAATCTAGGTACTCAACCCACTCACAAAGATCTTTTAATTCAACTCCATAAGCTCCAATATTTTGAATCGGTGCAGCGCCGACAGTCCCTGGGATTAGAGCCAGATTTTCAAATCCTGCGATACCTTTATCCAAGCAGTAACACACAAGTTGATGCCAGTCTTCGCCCGCTTCAACAGCTAAATAATAATGGCCTTCAGTTACGTTTAGCTCTATTCCTTTAGTTTCAACGACTACTACTGTACCTGCAAAGTCTTCACACAAAACAACATTACTGCCGCCACCCAAGATCAGCATTGGTTCACCAGAAAGATAGAGCTGTTTACAAAAGGCGCTAAGCTCAGGTGTTGTTTTAGCAATAAACAGAGATCGGCAACTGTGTTCAAGGCCAAAAGTATTATGTGCTTTCAGTGAGGTTAAATCTGTCAAGGAGTTGTCTTATTAATCATTGAAGAATCCAGTATTGTAACGTAAAGCGGCTACTCTCAGTAGCCCTATCTAGTAAGTTAGCTTTACAGTACATTTACTGATTACGGCCATTCCTATTTATTGTTTGTTGCCAAAACTGTGTTGATAATAGCCTTGTTTTGTTGGCTAATCGATTCATCTGATCACACTTGATTTGAGCTTCTTCCGTGCGCGCCAAGTTAACATTTGATAGGTCATTAATAGCGACTATTGCCTGGCTTATCTCAGTAGCAACGGCTGTTTGTTGGTTCATTGCGACTGCATTTAATTCCGACATCTCATGAATCCTTCCTATGGAGTCGCGTAATTGATCAAATGCGCTATCGGCGTTTTTTGCTAACTCAGCAGATAAGTCTGCCTTCTTATGACTTACTTCCATTGCTTCTGCCGCAGTTTGAGTGCTGTTCTGAAATTTAGTCACAATATTGCTAATTTGCGCAGTAGACTCACTAGTACGGATTGAAAGCTGCCTCACTTCATCGGCTACGACAGCAAAACCACGACCAGTTTCTCCAGCCCTAGCAGCCTCTATTGCTGCGTTTAGCGCTAGTAGATTAGTCTGCTCGGCAATCCCCTTTATTTCACTAAGTACATTTGCAATAGCATGACTATCCTGTTCAATTGAATCAACGACTTCAGAAAACTGAACTACCTCTTCTCTTAATTCGCCTATGGAAGTAACGACCTTAAGCAAATGTTCATGACCTAAGTCTGCAGCTTTAAGGCTTGAATTAATTTCTTGAGCAGCTTGTTGAGTGTTGTCATTAACCTCTACAAAGCTTGCACTCATCTCTTCAACTGCCGCTGCGACCTGATTGGTCTGCAAATTCTGACTATCGGCTCGGCCATGTGTATCGACAATGGTTTGCATCAGTGAACCAGTCTCTTCACTGATAGAGGAAGCTGAGTCCGCCATTCTACCAACGACGCCCCCAGTTTCAGTGATTAAATAATTGAGTGCTGAATCCAGTTGACCAATTTCATCTTGGCGGCCACAGAATATGCTACGCGCAATAGGATCATCATTTATAGCTGCAGCTTTAGCAGCCAGCTCTCGTAATGGCTTAGTGATAATGTAACAGCCTAAACCAGCGATAAATGCTCCGACACTTGCCACTAAAGGAGCGGGTAACACAGTCGTTAGCAGCGCACAACTAAACGCAACAATGCTGCCCCACAAACTCAACTTTCCAGCGAAACTCACCAGTGGTTTCTCAAGTTCAGCCACACGATCACTTTGGTTCAATTTCGAATATAGTTTTTCTGCAGCCTGCACCTGTTCAGTTGTTGGTTTACGCCTTATAGATTGGAACTCATGCAACTGACCTTTCTCATACACTGGAGATACGTACGCACTCGTCCAATAGTACTTACCAGTTACCGTTTTATTTTTAACCAATCCGGTCCATGTTTTACCCGTTTGTATACGACTCCACAAAGATTTAAACACAGCCTTCGGCATATCAGGATGACGTACAATATTATGTGACTGTCCCCGCAGCTCGCTCGCAGAACACTCCGACATATTGGCAAAAACGTCATTGGCATACTTAATGTTACCTTTTAGATCTGTAGTAGACAGCAAAATACAGTCTTGCGTCATCGGCTGTTCGACATTGGAGGTGGATTGCTGATTCATCAGGGCGCCTTATATTATTATTTTGGTTGTATATTGACAGAAATAACAATGAGTTAGTTTGATTTAAATCAATCGCATCGCTCACTTTATCGACAAGTCTCTGCGATGCTATCAGAATGAAGCTTTGCAATGACCAGTGCTGATTAAGCGTTAATCATACACCTGACAAGGCTATTGATAAGAAAACTGCAGGCGAGTGAAGTCACTTAATGTCGGCTAATGTGATGACTTAAGACGTTTGCAGAAGTGGCTAACTAGGAATTAGAATAAATAATAGTAAAACCTTTTGTCTTTATGTTGGCGGAACGGACGAGACTCGAACTCGTGCCCCCCCGGCGTGACAGGCCGCAGTCTGTTCATAGGGAGCCTAACCAACTGAACTTCCGCTCTGTTGTCACTATTAATCGCTTTAAATGCTTTAGCATGTAAACGAAAAAAGCCTCTACATTTCTGTAGAGGCTTTCGTCTTTATGTTGGCGGAACGGACGAGACTCGAACTCGCGACCCCCGGCGTGACAGGCCGCTGTCTGTTCATAGGGAGCCTAACCAACTGAACTTCAGCTCTGTTGTCACTATTAATCGTTTTAAATGCTTTAGCATGTAAACGAAAAAATCCTCTACATTTCTGTAGAGGCTTTCGTCTTTATGTTGGCGGAACGGACGAGACTCGAACTCGCGCCCCCCGGCGTGACAGGCCGCTGTCTGTTCATAGGGAGCCTAACCAACTGAACTTCCGCTCTGTTGTCACTATTAATCGCTTTAAATGCTTTAGCATGTAAACGAAAAAAGCCTCTACACTTCTGTAGAGGCTTTCGTCTTTATGTTGGCAGAACGGACGAGACTCGAACTCGCGCCCCCCGGCGTGACAGGCCGCAGTCTGTTCATAGAGAGCCTAACCAACTGAACTTCCGCTCTGTTGTCACTATTAATCGCTTTAAATCTTGAGCATGTAAACGAAAAAAGCCTCTACATTTCTGTAGAGGCTTTCGTCTTTATGTTGGCGGAACGGACGAGACTCGAACTCGCGACCCCCGGCGTGACAGGCCGGTATTCTA
>NZ_JAKIKQ010000033.1 GCF_023284045.1 Shewanella kaireitica | reverse complement strand
CTTCATCAATCGTGTTGCTGTCATTTGCAAGCTGGCTTGGGTCATCGACAGGCGTCACTTCAAGGGTGAGTGTCGCCGTAGAGCCTGTATTCGTGGTGTAAGTAATGACAGGAACGCTGCCGTTCCAATTTTCGTTTGGTGTGAAGGTGTAGCTACCATCTTCATTGATGACTAAGCTGCCACCATCAAGCTCTACAGTGGTTCCCGCAGTAACCGTTTGGCCATCAACTTCAAAGCTCACCACAGTTAGATCATTATCGATATCGCCATCATTATCTAACACATTGCCGGTGGCAACACTGTCTTCATCAATCGTGTTGCTGTCATTTGCAAGCTGGCTTGGGTCATCGACAGGCGTCACTTCAAGGGTGAGTGTCGCCGTAGAGCCTGTATTCGTGGTGTAAGTAATGACAGCAACGCTGCCGTTCCAATTTTCGTTTGGTGTGAAGGTGTAGCTACCGTCTTCATTGATGACTAAGCTGCCACCATCAAGCTCTACTGTGGTTCCGGCAGCAATCGTTTGACCATCAACTTCAAAGCTTATCACTGTGAGCTGGTCATCTAGATCGCTATCGTTATCGAGAACGTTGCCAGTTGCAATAGTATCTTCGGCTATTGTTTGGCTGTCATTTTGAAGAACAGTTTCTAAGTCATAGTTCTCGGTAGTGGTACCTTCAGCTCTTTCTCCATTATTACCAAACCCGTAAACAATGGCGTCAACAACGGTGTCGGCATCTAGAAGAAGCTCTGAACCCGAGACAGTAATAGAGAATGTGCCATCAGCATTCATTAACGTTTGATAATTGGTGCCATTGATGGTGACAACCACAATACCAATAGTGATAGCTGCATCAGCAGTAACCGTTCCAGTAACAATGATGGACTGTTGCCCTTCCTCATTAGTCACTAGGTTATCGCCAGTTATTGGATCTAAATCGATTGCGATATCAGCATTAATCGGGCTGTCATTGTCGAATATGCGCAAGGTGCCTTGAGAGTCTGCAAGAGCCGCATTGATCGGATCGGTCAGGTTTATTAACGCAAATTCAGGGCTACCTTCGACGATAAGATCATCAACGATAGGAACAGTAATATAAGCTGTAGTTTGCCCTGGTAAGAATGTTACTGTGCCTGATACGTTAATAAAGTCTTCACCAAACAGTGCAGTAAGCTCTTCGCTTGAATAGTTTACGGTAATGGTTTCTGTGCTGGCTTCACTTAGGCTCAGAGTGAATACTGCATTCTCCATTCCTTCAACTACAATAGCGTAATCGATGTTGATAAGTGGTAGATCGCCTGCTGGGCTGTCATTGTCAAAAATTGCGAATTGTAGTGTCTCGTCGTAGACATTTTCACCAGTAACAACAGCTCTAAAATACTCTGTAGGCTCAATTTGTGCATCATCAAAAATAGGCACACGAATTAATACACTTGAGTCGCCTGCACCCAAAGTAAAACCAAATACAGGGCGAGGAATACTGCCGCTGTAATCGATCGAAGTCACAGTCATTGACTGCCACGTTATGCCACCATCGTTTGAGTATTGAATTGGAACAATATAATCATCAGCATATTCCGCAATGGGTATACCGAACTGTTCACTCAATAGCTCGCTGGTAAATGTGATCTCAAGAGCTGAATCCTCATCAAATACCAGCTCACTGTTTAAAGTGAATTGGTTGAATCCATCATGTTCAAAAACGTCAGGAATATCGGCTGATAAATGTGATTTATACTGATCTTGTGTTTGGGATGTTATATCTCTAAATGCGGTCCAATCTTCGACACGATAATCTAAAGTGAGCCCTTCAAGATCATACTGGTTGATACCTTCATTAAGGATAATGGCGTAGTTACCATCGCCTAAATCCACCAACGTACCAATATCTTGGAATTCTGCGCTTAACTGTACATTTTTAACGACAAGGTTTTCAGTGATAACTTGCTGGCCTGTAGCGCCGGCGAGTAAATCGTCTGCTGAAAATGTAATACGTCCATCGAGTTCGTTGTAGTTGTAGGTAACAAGACCACCGGGAACATCAAGAATATCCACCTGTCTTTCATCTGCGGCATCAGGAGCGCGGTCTCCAGCTAAATCATCAATCGTGTCAGCAACATGAGCCATGGCCAAGCTTTCAAATATGTTTTGCTCATCAGGTGAACGTTCACTCTCTCGAGTAAATTCAATACCTAGCTGGGCAAGAACTAACGACAACATCTCTTTACCAGCTGTTGCAATATTCAGTGGCTCGCCAGTGGTCGGGTCTATATAGCCTGAGAGTGCTTGGTGTATGGCAAGTACGATATTAATATTAGTCGCGTAACTAGCATCTAGATTTAAAGAATCGCTGTTTGTTTGCAGTAGACCGTCATTGTTACCATCAGACAGATCGCTATCCAATGCTTGCAGGAATATCGCCATATTCTCTACATAGTTTAAGTTGCTGTCAGATAAAGAGGTACCGGCAATATCTTGTAAAAATAGGATAGTACCTTGAATCGCATCAGCACTAAATGTCGCGATGGTGACATCACCCACGCTAAAGGTGATTGTGTCGCCAGGAAGATATGCAAAAGACCCTGGAGCTCCCATATCCCCTGTAAACCCAGAAAGTCCTGATGAGGTTGTGTATGCAACACCATTGACAAAGTTATCGGTAAACTGTGCGACTAAAAAGTTGTTATCTTCACCCGTATTTTGGGTTTGATTATTGATTGCAAGACTGGTTATTTGAGCATCATTATTTTGGCCTGTAGTGTCAAACCCTGAACTAGCTATTGTTTCTGCGCCGCCGCGGTCGACAGAGACATGTCCTGACGTTCCTTCGCTTCCAGCTTGATTGCCTGCAGCAGTATCAGGACCTTCTGTTGGGTCTTCCCCAGCCGCAATAAGCGCTTGGATCTCTTCGATTTCATTAAGGGCTTCTTGGTCAGTACCAGAGGGAGATGTGGTTGCAGAAGGAATCGCTTCACTATTAGAGGAGATGATTGAGCCGTCTTCAAGACGAAGTTCAACAAAGCTACTGTCGTTTATAGATAAATTAGTTCCAGCAGGAATGAAGTCGCCACTTACTACATTTTTGACATTACCGTTAACTTCAGCGGTAACAGCTCCTGTTACGTTCTGAATGTGGCCTGCTTTTGTTGTAATTATCGACTTCATCGTCTTGCTCCTTGCCGCGACACATCTTCAATTGAAATGTAGCTTGCGCGTTATTATCTGTAACTTCTCATTAACCGATATTATAGGAGATGCAAACAATGGTCAATTTTTTGACACTAACTTGATTGTGAAAAAATCACAACTTATTAACTTGCAGTTAAATCGTTAGTGTTAGAAAAAATAAAAGCCACTAAATATAGTGACTTCTATCCTTATATGGACTGACTCGCAAGCGGGTACGACTTTAGACTGATTCCTCTAAGGGATAATGTTTCCTTGATCGATTTGCTCATAAGGAGGGATAAAGGTGCCATTTGGATCGACGATTAATGCATCATCGGCGATTAGCCCGGCGATAATGTCAGATTCATTATTACTACCGTAGACTAGTGATAGATCTATGCCATCCAAAACAATTGTTACCCCATCTGTTCCGATACCAAGTCCGTTTGCATCTATAGTGATTGTAGTGTTACCGCCAGCGAAGCTAAAGGAGAAGAAATCTTCTAGGCTACCGTTTTCTTCACCGACCAGTAGCCCTGTTAAATCGAGCACATCTACGTCGTTATTAAAGTTGTAAACAGTATCTGTACTATTATCTGCACTATCTTGCTCCCAAACGAAGAAGTCTCTTTCTCCATCATCAGAGCCATTGAGCCCACCACCATCTAAGCTATCGCTGCCTTGTCCTCCTGATAGATAATCTCTGCCAATTCCACCCTCTATAGTGTCAGTACCTGTACCACCTATAAGAATATCATTGCCTTCACCACCTTCTATATCATCATTGCCTGAACCACCAATAAGCTCATCATTACCAGCAAGGCCTTTTAAGATGTCATTTCCTTCACGACCGAAAATACGATCATCCAAGTTAGCGCCTGTTAGTGAGTCAGAACTTGTACTACCGAATATGAGGTTATTGATATTGTCGGTACCAACAACGGTGATCGAATCATCGGCAATCTGATCATGGGTAAAGACAGCTTCAACAAATCGAGCTTGGAAGTTACCGCCATTATCATCCAAATAAGTAATTCGCCAAATATCATTGGCGGCTAAAGGATTAGCCATAATATAGTCGGCTAAAGATGTTGCGGTAGGATCGCCATTTCCATCTAATAGGAATATAGCGCTGTAATCAATTTCCGCTTTCATCAAGCCTGAATCAGCATCGAAAGACCAAGTAATAATACCGTCACCATCATTTTCAGGTATGACTTCAAAAATGGCGCTACCTATTGTTAATCTAACTGATACCTCTGACTCTCTCGCTGCACCTGCTGGAGTATTTTCATCTTGCTCATTAAGAGGAACTGGAATATCAAAAGGCGCTTTCTGGTAGTCAGTAAATAGCTGCAATGAGCCACTGTCAGGATCTGAGTTCATCGCGTTAGCAAACTGCTCACTGATGACTAAGTCTGCATCTTGATCATTACCTGATGTGAGTGGACTCGAACCGTCACCAATTTGAACAGTCTGACCCGCTAAGCTGTTTGCTGGTACAGAGTGAATAATAAATTCACCATCAATCGAGTCACTGCCTGAATTTACTGTAAAGGTGAAAGACAGATCCAACTGGTAGTCAACTTCACCATTATCCCCTGGAACGTATACTAAGGTTTCCAGCTCAGTTGCACTTAGTTCTGGTGGATTATCAAAGTCTATTAATGTAAGTGTGTTTCCGCCATCTATCATGTAATAGACACTACCTAATTCGACTGTAGGATCTAAGTCAGGCGTGAGCAGTACAAGTGCCAAATTTGTGATGGTGATTGTGTCGTTTACGTCTATATCTGAGGGCTTAGTGACGAGTAAAGGATATCCGCTCAAGTAAGGATCGGTTATTTCTCCCACAGCGGCTGGAACCCAGATCTCTTTAGCGAATTCACCTTCAATGACATCATTTACACCATCGATGGTTATTGTGACGACTTCGGTGTCATATGCGCCATTATTATCTGTGACAGTGACGTTAAAGCTGAGTGTAATCGATTCCGTTTCTCCCAAAAACTGGATCAACTCATTTGAGATACTAAAGTCCCAACTATCTTGATCGGCGCTGAACCCAGCAATCAACTGATTGATCTGATCTTGGGTTAATACATCTGTTAGTGTACCTCCATTCCAGGTTATATCACTATTGTAGAGAAAGGAAACGCTTGCGGTGTCGCCGGTATCCACGTCAGTGAAACTTAATGCCCCGGTATCACTTATCATTTGATTAACGACTTCTAGATCCTCCGTTACTCCTCCAGATGTATCTACAGTGAGTACAGGAATATCGTTAGTCCCGGTGACTGTCACGGTGACCAGTTGCTGGCTGAAAGCACCATGCTCATCAGTGACGGTGACTAGGAAAGTCTCATCGTGCATCTCACCTTGGGCGAGGGCGTTGACCAGTGCGTTATCGGCTAAGGTGTAGCTCCACACGCCAGTGTCTGCATCAATATCAAAGCTGCCGTAGTCATTGACTTGGGCGACAAAACTCCAGCTCCAGCTGGCGCCATTATCCACATCATCAGCGGTTAAAGTGCCGCCAGTGACCAGATTGCCAGGCTCGGGAACGTTACCGCCGTCCATCACGCCAGCCTCTAATACATCGCCGGTGGCATCTTCAATAGTGGAAGTGATAACAGGTATATCGTTGGTGCCGGTCACTGTCACGGTCACTAATTGCTGACTGAAGGCGCCATGCTCATCGGTGACGGTGACCAAGAAGGTCTCATCGTGCATCTCACCTTGGGCGAGGGCGTTGACCAGTGCGTTGTCGGCTAAGGTGTAACTCCACACGCCAGTGTCCGCATCAATATCAAAGGTGCCGTAGTCATTAACTTGGGCGACAAAACTCCAGCTCCAGCTGGCGCCGTTATCCACATCATCAGCGGTTAAGGTGCCGCCAGTGACTAGGTTGCCAAGCTCCGGATCGTTACCGCCGTCCATCACCCCGGCTTCAAGCACATCACCGGTAGCATCTTGAATAGTGGAAGTGATAACAGGTATATCGTTGGTGCCGGTGACTGTCACGGTCACTAATTGTTGGCTGAAGGCGCCATGCTCATCGGTGACGGTGACCAAGAAGGTCTCATCGTGCATCTCACCTTGGGCGAGGGCGTTCACCAGTGCGTTGTCGGCTAAGGTGTAACTCCACACGCCAGTGTCCGCATCAATATCAAAGCTGCCGTAGTCATTAACTTGGGCGACAAAACTCCAGCTCCAGCTGGCGCCGTTATCCACATCATCGGCGGTTAAGGTGCCGCCAGTCATTAAGTTGCCCGGCTCAGGATCGTTACCGCCATCCATCACGCCCGCTTCAAGTACCTCACCGGTAGCATCTTGAATAGTGGAAGTGATAAGCGGAATATCGTTAGTGCCGGTGACTGTCACGGTCACTAATTGCTGACTGAAGGCACCATGTTCATCAGTGACGGTAACCAAGAAGGTCTCATCGTGCATCTCACCTTGGGCGAGGGCGTTGACCAGTGCGTTGTCGGCTAAAGTGTAACTCCACACGCCAGTGTCAGCATCAATATCAAAGCTGCCGTAGTCATTAACTTGGGCGACAAAACTCCAGCTCCAGCTGGCGCCGTTATCCACATCATCAGCGGTTAAGGTGCCGCCAGTCATTAAGTTGCCCGGCTCAGGATCGTTACCGCCATCCATCACGCCAGCCTCTAATACATCACCAGTGGCATCTTGAATAGTGGAAGTGATAAGCGGAATATCGTTAGTCCCGGTAACTGTCACGGTCACTAATTGCTGACTGAAGGCGCCATGCTCATCGGTGACGGTGACCAAGAAGGTTTCATCGTGCATCTCACCTTGAGCGAGGGCGTTGACCAGCGCGTTATCGGCTAAGGTGTAACTCCACACGCCAGTGCCGGCATCAATATTAAAGGTACCGTAATCGTTGACTTGGGCGACGAAACTCCAGCTCCAGCTGGCGCCGTTATCCACATCATCAGCGGTTAAAGTGCCGCCAGTGACCAGGTTGCCAGGCTCCGGAACGTTACCGCCATCCATCACGCCAGCCTCTAATACATCACCGGTAGCATCTTGAATAGTGGAAGTGATAAGCGGAATGTCATTAGTCCCGGTAACTGTCACCGTCACTAATTGCTGACTGAAGGCGCCATGCTCATCGGTGACGGTGACCAAGAAGGTTTCATCGTGCATCTCACCTTGAGCGAGGGCGTTGACCAGCGCGTTATCGGCTAAGGTGTAACTCCACACGCCAGTGCCGGCATCAATATTAAAGGTACCGTAATCGTTGACTTGGGCGACGAAACTCCAGCTCCAGCTGGCGCCGTTATCCACATCATCAGCGGTTAAAGTGCCGCCAGTGACCAGGTTGCCAGGCTCCGGAACGTTACCGCCATCCATCACGCCCGCTTCTAATACATCGCCAGTAGCATCTTCAATAGTGGAAGTGATAAGCGGAATATCGTTGGTGCCGGTGACTGTCACGGTCACTAATTGTTGGCTGAAGGCGCCATGCTCATCGGTCACGGTAACCAAGAAGGTCTCATCGTGCATCTCACCTTGGGCGAGG
>NZ_JAKIKQ010000032.1 GCF_023284045.1 Shewanella kaireitica | reverse complement strand
TTTTTCAAGCGATGATTTCTTAACCACTCTCGTGAAAAGAAGCATTACCCGAAGCCCTTAAAGCGTTTGTCACCTGAATCAAATCCCCGAAGGTTTTCAACTCTCTAACACTGCTGCAAGTCCCGTACTACCTAGCTTTTGCTAAGAGTGATTGGCCTGCTGTGCCGTGTCAGTGGATGCGCATTATAGGCAAATCCTGACAGAGCACAAGGGGCTAAATGAGAAAAAATGAAATAAAATGATTAAGCGGACACTTCTCAAACGATACGCACAAAAAAGGGGCTAAAAGCCCCTTTTTATAGTCTATTAAAGCTTACTCAGTAATTTACTGCTGCTTTTGCTCTAAGAAACCTTTTATCAGTGTAACGGCCTTATCATCGTCCCAGTCTACAAAGGTACGAACGAATGCGATTAACTCGCCTTCTCTATTAAGTATAAAGGTGGCAGGAATGGTATCCAAAGGGAATACATCACTTAAGCTCTGCTCTTTATCGTAATAAGTAGTGAAGTTTTCCATTCCTAGTGATTTAAGGAATGGCTCAACTTGCTTGTTACCGTCTAGATCTATCGATACCGGAAGGACTTCGAACTCTTCGGAACCAATTTTGTCAGAGAACCGACTAATAGCAGGTAACTCTCTCACGCATGGGGGGCACCAAGTGGCCCACATGTTGACCATGATAACTTTTCCTTTGTACTGACTAAAATCGACAGGTTTACCCTGACTGTCTTTAAAAGGAACAGCTTCTATTGGAAATGGCTTAGGCAGAACACTAATTTGATCAACACTTGATTGGATCTCCTTTTCACCTTGCTTTTGCATACCAGGGTAAGCTTGCGCTTGCCCGGCAAACATTAGCACGATGGCAAAGAGTCCAAATACTATGTTTTTCATTTAGTCTCTCGCTTCAAAAGGCGATCAAGTTCTTGCTGATCTTCTGATGTTAATTCGTCGGTATTAGTTTCAGCAATACGCTGCTTGCGTATAAATAGGAAACCGATGAAACCACCGAAGATTAATAAACCGATAGGGCCTAGCCAAAGAACATAAGTCTTGGCTTCCATTCTTGGTTTATAAAGCACGAACTCACCGTAACGACTTGTCATAAATTCAACAATTTCATCGTCATTTTTGCCTTCGTCAACCATTTCGAATACTTCTAAACGAAGATCTTGGGCAACTGGCGAGTTTGAATCAATTAGGTTTTGATTCTGACACTGAGGGCAACGCAATGAATGCGCTAAAGACAGTGCACGCTTTTGATTTTCAGGAGACTTAAATTCATAAGTATCTACCGGAGTCGCATTTACTACCGAAGCCATGCTTAATAGTAATACCAACGCAGAAAAACTCTTAATTAGCATTTTAATCATGATGCTCCATCCTTAGCTGCTTCCGCTTGTAACTCTTGAACCATTGGATAAAGGGTCTCTTTCCACACACGCGAGTCTATTGGACCTGCATAGCGGTAACGAATAATCCCTTTATGGTCAACCAGAAAGCTTTCTGGAGCGCCATAGACACCTAGATCTAAACCTAAACGACCATTATGATCGTAAATGTTAATAGCGTAAGGGTTGCCTTCGCGACTCAATTCACGAATCGCTAACGCTCGCTCATCACGGTAGTTAATACCGTAGATAGGCAAAATATCTTTGCGCGCCAAAGTCATTAGGAAAGGATGTTCGTACTTACATGAAGGACACCATGTCGCCCACACATTCAGCAGAGAAACTTTCCCTTTAAGTGTCTCATTAGTCAAAGTCTCCCCTGACTTTTCCAAAACCTCTAATTCGAAAGTCGGAATCGGCTTTCCTTCTAGAGCAGAGTCGAGCTTTTGAGGGTTTAGGAAGAGCCCCTTGTAAAGGAACACCCCCAAACCTAAAAACACAACTAGTGGAAGAAATAAAACTAGCTTTTTCATACTCACCCTATTCCAATTATGCCGTTGCTAACTTATCACTTTTGTCTGCGGCTTTTGTATCTGTGCTTTTTGCTTTGATTCTGTAACGCTTATCAGATGCAGCAAAGAAACCACCGACCATCATGAAGATCGATCCGAACCATAACCAGCGAACAAATGGCTTATAGTTAAGTCGAACAGCAAACTCTGTACGGCTAATAGGATCGCCCATTGTGACGTAAAGGTCACGGAACAAGCCCCAATCGATACCAGCTTCAGTCATGTCCATAGTACGTACATTATATTGGCGACGATCAGGTCTTAATAATGTGACGTATTCATCATCTTGATAAACTTCTATCTGACCTTGCTGCGCAGTGTAGTTAGGGCCTACTACGTTTTTAGTCTCAATATACTTAAAGGTATAGCCCGCTAACTCTTGAGAGATACCAGGTCCCATACGGACACTTTTCTCGATTGAGTAATTAGAAACCATCGTGGCACCAACAACTGACACTGCAATACCTAGATGCGCAATAATCATACCTAGTTGGCTTCGACCAAGACGAGCCATATCGACTGGGCCTTCTTTGGTCTTAACCATATTGTAAGCAGCTCGGAATGTCATGATTGTTACCCAAGTTGCAGTACCAATACCAAACACTACCCAGATGTTAAATTCTCCACCGGCAAGGAACGGTGCAGCAAGTCCAACAACAGAAGCGATAACCGCAGGTATAAGAAGTTGACGTTTCAACTCACCATCTTTTGACTTCTTCCAGCGGATCACTGGACCAATACCCATGAAACCAAATAGCACTAGTACAATTGGAACAAATACGGCGTTGAAGTATGGAGGGCCTACAGAAATCTTGCCCATTCCTAATGCATCAATAAGCAGTGGGTAAAGCGTACCAAGTAAAACGGTACCACACGCTACAGTTAGCAATAAGTTACACACCAGCAGCATTGTCTCTTTCGACTTAAGCTGGAAACGCGCAGGACTCTTCATCTCACTCGCTCTGAAAGCAAACAAGGTTAATGAACCGCCAACCGCTAGCCCGAGTAAGAGCAGAATGAACATTCCTCGACTAGGATCTGCAGCAAATGAATGCACAGATGTTAGTACGCCTGAACGTACAATAAACGTACCTAATAGACTTAGCGAGAATGCGAAAATTGACAGTAGAACAGTCCAGTTACGGAATGCGCCACGCTTCTCAGTTACAATAAGTGAGTGAACCAGAGCAGTACCAATCAACCAAGGCATAAATGATGCGTTTTCAACTGGATCCCAGAACCACCAACCGCCCCAGCCAAGTTCGTAATAAGCCCACCATGAACCAAGCGCGATACCACCAGTTAGGAATACCCAAGCTGCCAGTGTCCAAGGACGGCTCCAACGAGCCCAAGCAGAATCCAAACGGCCACTCATTAGCGCTGCGATAGCGAACGCGAAGCTGACTGAGAAACCTACATAACCTAGATACAACATAGGAGGATGGAAGATTAAACCAACATCTTGCAACATTGGGTTAAGGTCACGCCCTTCCATTGGTATTGGGAATAGACGCTCGAACGGACTAGACGTCAACAACATGAATAGTGAGAAGCCAATTAGAATCATGGCTAACACAGCTAGAACCCGCGCAGTAAAGACCTCTTCTAAACCTTTACTAAACAGTGCCACAGCAGCTGCCCATGCTGATAATGAGAAAACCCAAAATAGCAGTGAACCTTCATGGCCACCCCAGACTGCAGCAATCTTAAAGAAGATTGGCAATTCGGAATTGGAATGGTGCGCTACATAAGCGACGGAAAAATCGTCGACGGCAAAACTATAACCGAGCGCGATAACGGAGAACAGAATAAAAAAGAACATTCCGTATGTTAATGGCCAAGCATAGCGCACCAAGTATTGGTCTTTGCGAGCTACACCTACTAAAGGGACGATGGCTAAAAGCATGGCAAATGCCACACCGATAATCAGCGAAAAGTGTCCTAATTCTGGGATCATGGGTTTTCCTCAGTCCTAAATCATGTATTGATAAGCATACGCTAATATCATTACACACGAATCCGTAGTTAACACTACTAAAAGGGTACAAATTTAGCTCAGTTTAGTATTTGCTATTGTTCCTGTCTGCCTATTTCGTACAAATATGGGTGACTTGTCTCATTCTTTCCCTATCTTATTACGAGCAACACATAAACAGTTGTTCAAAAATTCCACCGTAAACTGAGCATATTTAGTGGGATTTTTAAGTCAGACTCAAGAAGTTCCCGTAAGTTTCGAGTTATTTTGCAAATAAAATCAATCTGTGAACAAGTACGCAACTATGACGATTTCAGGTTATATTACTGTTCAATGAATAATCTTTACGTATAATCTTATTCCTAGTTCAGCGGTGAATCCGCTTTTTCGCAAACTAAAGTGAAATAGACATAATGACCACATTCTGGATCTTGATAGCCTTATTTGTGTTGGTCAGCCTAGCGCTGATTTGGTTCCCACATTTTCGTCAGCAGCAAATGCGACGGACAGAAGAAGCCGGTGTTCGCAAAAGCACCAACTTAGAATTATTTAATGAACGTCTTTCTGTTTTAGAGAAAGAAGTAGAAGAAGATTTACTTGATCAAGCTGAATTCGATGCGCTTAAGAAAGAGCTCGAAATAAGCCTGCTTCAAGATATGAAACAAGGTGACGATGAATCTCTTGTTAATAAAGTAAAGCCTAAAAGTATTGCTTGGCCAGCTGTTATGTCAGCAATCATTCTAGGTATTTCAGGCTATATGTACTCAACACTGGGTGCATATGAAAACTTAGACAAGCCGATGACAGCTAATGAAGCACATTCAGGTATGGATGCAGCGCAAATGATGTCTCAGCGAGTGCAAATGATGGAAGCACAGGCCAAAGCTGAACCTGAAAACAGTCAGCTATGGTTTAGTCTTGGTCATACATATATCTCAGCTAATCGTTATGACGATGCCATCATGGCATTCGACAAAACGATGGAGTTGGTCGGTGTGCATGCTGAGCTACTAGGCCCGAAGGCTACCGCACTTTACTACCGCTCGAATCAACAAATGACGCCAGCGGTTCAGGCTCTGATTGATCAATCACTAGCACTTGATCCTTCTGATCCTTCGACTTTATTGCTTGTTGGTATGGATTCTTTCTTCTCTGCTGAATATCAAACAGCTATCGATGCATGGCAGCTGATTTTAGATAGTGAGCGCAAAGATGTTGATCGTAGCGCCATTATTAATGCTATCGACAGCGCCAAAATGAGAATGAGCGCAGAAGGCGAAATGCCCAATGATGATGCACATAAAAATGTTAAGCCAAATGCCACAGCAAAAACAGTAACGGTAGAGGTTTCAATCTCTCCAGAACTACAAGCTCAAGTTGCTAGCACTGACATGTTATTCATCTTTGCTCGCTCGACTGAAGGCCCTAAAGTACCGCTTGCAGCGACTAAAGTGTCTGCAGAATCACTACCATTATCAATTACACTGGATGATAGCACCAATATGGGTGGCAACGTTAAGCTAAGTGATGCGAAAACCGTAGAAGTGATTGCTGTATTATCAAAGCATGGCAGCGTTAAGCCACAAACTGGCGATATCCAAGGTAAGCTAGCGATGATTAAAGTTGGTGATACAGGGCAACTCGTTCTCGATACCCAAGTTCAGTAATTTCAAATTACATCCATAAAAAAACCGGCTATTAGCCGGTTTTTTTATATCAACATAAAAGCTTACTTTGACATATATTCAATTGCTTTTTTGTAGTCTTCATCTGAACAATCAGTACACATGCCACCTGGTGGCATTGCGTTTAGGCCTGCTTTAACGCTTGAAACTAGTGCCTCTGGGCCTTTCGCTAAGCGAGATTCCCATGCTGCAGCGTCATGTGCTTTTGGTGCGCCAGCAACGCCCATGCTGTGACAAACTTGACAAGCTTTGTCGTAGACAGCTTTGCCATCTTGAGCAAAAGCACTTGTAGACAAAGTTAATGCAGCAGCTGCAGTCAGTGCTAATAATTTTTTCATTTTATAGGTTCCTAATGCAAATTCTAACAAAGCTCACGCTGCCCTTATAGAATGCGGCAGACTTATTATCGCTGCGCTAGGTTACTACAAACTTCACCAAATGGCATCTATTTGTGATTTAAATCGCGTTAAAAGGTGTTTAGCAAGACATAGTTCTCAAAAACGTTAATATATTAGCAAATGTTTAAAAAGTTCCTAAAAACTTCCTAATATTCGAACTACATCAAATTGCTGACACTTAGCACTACACGAAACTAAACGCTTGAAAGTCTATGTGTTAGTATCACTTGTGTTTTTAGATGGCATGATATAGAGGGCTCAGTGGTAGAACAATCAAAAGCAACAACACTGGTATCAGCTAGTAACCTAACTTGTATTAGAGAAGAACGTATTCTTTTTGACGAACTGAGCTTTGAGATCACCGAAGGCGAGATTGTTCAAATCGAAGGCCCTAATGGCGCGGGCAAAACAAGTCTATTACGGATTATTGCGGGTTTGTCTCGCCCCTATGCTGGCCAAATCAACTTTAAAGGTGAAGACATCAACCGATGTCGAGACGAATATAACGATGAGTTGTTATACCTCGGCCACCTCGCTGGTGTTAAAAGTGAATTAACCGCTGAGGAAAATCTTAACTTCAATTTAAGAATCAGCGGGTATGATGGTTTTGATACACGCGAAATCCTAGCAAAAGTCAATTTATCAGGTTTTGAAGAAGCGTTAGCAGGCCACCTATCAGCTGGGCAGCATCGCCGTACTGCACTTGCAAGGCTTTGGCATACAAACTGTAAAATTTGGCTACTTGATGAACCTTTTACAGCGATAGATAAAAAAGGCGTAGAAGAGCTTGAGCACCTGTTCTTAGCTCATGCTCAACGTGGCGGTTGTGTCATCTTAACGACCCATCAGGATATGAGCGTAATTGGTGATGACATCTTGCGTAAAATTCGTCTTGATTATCGCTTTGTTTAGGAATTAGCAATGAAAAAAGGTATCAGTTATACCCAAGCATTCGGTACGTTACTCAAGCGAGATCTACAGATTGCAGTCCGTCATCGCGGTGATATTTTTAATCCGTTATTATTTTTTGTGTTGGTAGTCACTCTGTTTCCATTAGGGATCGGGCCTGAGCCGCAAGTATTAACACGAGTCGCACCTGGCATTATTTGGGTAGCAGCCCTACTTGCATCTATGTTGTCATTAGAGCGTTTGTTCAAAGCTGATTATGTCGATGGTAGTCTTGAGCAAATGCTGCTAAGCCCACAACCTCTGCCATTAATGGTTTTAGCAAAAGTACTGGCACATTGGATATTAACAGGTGTACCTTTAATTTTAGTGGCACCTTTATTAGCAGTTCTATTGCACCTTGACACTAATAGCTACGGTGCGCTAATCGCAACTTTAGCGCTAGGAACGCCTGTATTAAGTCTACTAGGAGCCATTGGTGTAGCATTGACTGTCGGATTACGTAAGGGTGGCGTGCTATTAAGCTTGCTTATATTACCACTCTATATTCCGGTGTTAATTTTTGCTACCAGCGCTATTGATGCTGCTGGAATGAATTTACCTTATGATGGTCAACTCGCTATAATCGGCGCAATGTTGATCGGTTCATTAACGTTAGCACCATTCGCTATTGGTGCTTCCTTACGAGTGAGTACTAACTAAAATGTGGAAATGGTTACATTCATACGCGGATCCAGAACGCGCTTACAAGCTTTCAAGCACGCTATTGCCTTGGTTTGCTACCTTAGCAATTGCTTTTATCGGTATTGGCACTATTTGGGGCTTAGGGTTTGCTCCAACTGATTATCAGCAGGGTGACAGCTACCGTATTATCTTTATTCATGTACCGGCAGCCTCAATGTCTATGGCCGCATACATGGGCATGGCCACATGTTCATTCATTGGTCTTGTTTGGCAAATAAAATCTGCCGATTGGGCTGCTGCATCAATCGCACCTATTGGCGCGGTCATTACCTTTATTGCACTTGTTACAGGTGCAACTTGGGGTAAGCCTATGTGGGGCACATGGTGGGTTTGGGATGCACGCCTAACGTCTGAATTAGTGCTACTGTTCCTTTATCTAGGTGTGATTTCTCTCTATGCATCATTTGAAGATAAAGTGCTTGCAGCCAGAGCAGCAGGGATCCTAGCCATTGTAGGCGTAATTAATATCCCAATTATTAAGTATTCTGTTGACTGGTGGAGCTCACTACATCAACCGTCTACTATCCGTATTACTGAAAAATCAACGATGTCGACTGATATGTTATATCCATTGTTAATTAACATATTTGGTTTCGGTCTTATGATCGCAGCAATTACATTAGTGAGATTTAGATCAGAAATTTTGGCACGAAATGGAATGCGTCCATGGGTGCGTGAACTTGCTAAAGCAGAAGGGGTCAAATAATGCAATTCGACTCAATTAGTGAATTTTTTAATATGGGCGGCTATGCTTTTTATGTATGGCTTGCTTACGGTGTCACCTTCTTCTCTCTCGGAACGCTCGTCGTAATGAGTGTTAGACAGAAACGTAAAGTGTTAGTCGAAATCGCGAAGAAAATTCAGCGAGAAGAACGCTTAAAAGAAACTCGGAGTACTAAATAGTGAATCCAAGAAGAAAAAAACGCTTAACCCTAGCTGTAGCTCTAATCGGTGGTGTGGCAGCTATCGCTTCGCTACTTTTATATGCACTAAATTCAAACTTGAATCTTTTCTTTACACCTACTGAAATTGTTCAAGGTAAGAAAGATACAGGTGTAATGCCTGAAATAGGACAACGCATCCGCGTCGGTGGCATGGTAACAATTGGTTCTATGGTACGTGATCCTGATAGTCTTCATGTCGAGTTTGCGGTACATGATGCAGCTGGCGGCGAAATTATCGTAACTTATGATGACCTACTGCCAGATCTATTCCGTGAGGGCCAAGGTATCGTTGCTCAAGGCGTCTTATCCGCTCCTGGTAAGCTTGAGGCTACTGAAGTTCTAGCTAAGCATGACGAGAACTACATGCCACCAGAAGTTGCTGAGGCGATGGGTCAGAGTCACGAAAAACTTGATTACAGCGAAGACCAATCAAAGGCTGGCGGTTATAAGTAATCAATCATAACCTAAACCTAAAAGCCTTCATTTATTGAAGGCTTTTTTGTGTAAAGCTCAAAAACGTTTTTAGTCAAAATGACTAACTAAATCTCCTAGCAAATCTCTTCCATTCAGTACACTCATCAGCCATCAAATAAAAATAAGCAACGAAACTGAATTGCGGCGTAGGATAGATCCAATGCCAGCAATATAGCTCTCTAGACGACTACAGTTAGGGTATTAAAATTAACCCTCCCCATAAATGTCTACATCAACACCCTCATTGCTGGTAGTAGCAAAAGTATGTATATCGCTATTCTCTTACCAATTGCATTAACAGTTTGCCCATTCAGCGGGAATTGAAAACCCTGTAGCAAGTAGTGGGATTTAAGCTAATAGTTATTCTCGGCTCTGGCATCCAGATTCGATCTCGATAATTACTCTTGCATTAATCTACCTTCGACCATCCTTGGACGCACCTCTTAAACCTGACCGCCAAGGAGGGCTGTAATGCCATATTTTGTATGGGACAAAATAGACCATTTAGTCGTATATTCAATCCCCATAGCGAAGCTTACAGCGTTTTAGCAAATTGTTAACCTCAGCCGCACTAGGTGCGCCCCTCAGTCTTTCCACTTCTGTTTTGCATTGATTCAAAAGGGAGTGACCATTTTTTAACCAAAGCGCTTTGAAATGAAAAGACTGAGGGGCTCTGAACTGATCAAATACTTAATGCAATTGATGTTAGAATTTCTTTATTGTGCGGTAGCCCTAGAACGATTTGTCATTAATGCCTAGTGTCGTAATCCATTCAGCCAGAGCAAGCTTAGATACCAATGCGCGACGCTATTGGATGCTGCAGCATGGACACCGACTGAATTCCCGATAACCAAAAAACAAATACAGATCAACAGCGACAAATCGAATAAGGCATCAGTAATCTCTATAAAAATTTTTTCCTAATGGTTTAGGTTAGACGATAACAATAAAAATTCTTTGCCTTCCCAGCATACTGAAATCTATGAATTTGCATATAAGGAACCCAATCAGATATACCCGTTAACCTGCCTAGATGTTCAGACCTCCCCTCTATATCCTATAAATAGTACGAGCATAGCCCTACTTACCTCCGCCTTCCTCTGTTGTGGCTGTGGCTGTGGCTGTGGCTGTGACTGTGGCTGTGGCTGTGGCTGTGGCTGTGGCTGTGGCTGTGGCTGTGGCTGTGGCTGTGGCTGTGGCTGTGGCTGTGGCTGTGGCTGTGGCTGTGGCTGTGGCTGTGGCTG
>NZ_JAKIKQ010000031.1 GCF_023284045.1 Shewanella kaireitica | reverse complement strand
GTGGCTGTGGCTGTGGCTGTGGCTGTGGCTGTGGCTGTGGCTGTGGCTGTGGCTGTGGCTGTGGCTGTGGCTGTGGCTGTGGCTGTGGCTGTGGCTGTGGCTGTGGCTGTGGCTGTGCAGAATGCTGGCGAGACACTAACCCTAATGCAAATAAAAATATAGACATAAAAAAGGCCGAACAATTTGTTCGGCCTTTTAAACTAAGACTTATTTACTCTGCAGTGTCTTCAACAGCTTCAGCTGCTTCAGGACGACCTACTAGTTCAATGTACGCCATAGGCGCTTTGTCACCAGTACGTAGACCGCACTTAAGAATACGGGTGTAACCGCCAGGACGTTCCTGGAAGCGTGGACCCAATTCAGTAAATAACTTACCAACGACTTCAGCGTCGCGAGTACGTGCAAATGCCAAACGGCGGTTTGCTACACTATCACTCTTAGCAAGTGTTATCAGAGGTTCAACTACGCGACGCAGTTCTTTCGCTTTAGCTACAGTAGTTTTGATCACTTCGTGACGAACTATTGAGCATGCCATGTTACGAAACATAGCTTGACGATGACTGCTGTTACGGTTTAGTTGACGACCACTCTTACGATGGCGCATGACCTAATCCTTATTACCTATATCTGTACTAATCTGGACTTAAAGGTCGTCTGCTAAACTAGCTGGAGGCCAGTTTTCAAGACGCATACCTAACGACAGTCCGCGAGATGCAAGAACATCCTTAATTTCGGTAAGAGACTTCTTACCCAAGTTAGGAGTTTTCAACAACTCAACTTCAGTGCGTTGTACCAGATCGCCGATGTAATGAATCGCTTCAGCCTTCAAACAGTTGGCTGAACGTACAGTTAGCTCTAAATCGTCGACAGGACGCAACAATATCGGATCGAACTCCGGCTTTTCTTCTACTGGTGCAGCCTCAGTCACATCACGTAACTCAACAAACGCATCTAGCTGTTCAGCAAGAATTGTTGCAGAGCGACGGATAGCTTCCTCAGGATCAATAGTACCGTTTGTGGTCATATCGATAACGAGTTTATCTAAGTCTGTACGCTGTTCTACACGAGCAGCTTCTACATTGTATGCAATGCGAGCAACTGGTGAGAACGAAGAATCAACCAGCAAGCGGCCGATAGGGCGATCATCGTCTTCAGTTTGTGCACGGGCAGAAGCCGGTACATAACCGCGACCACGCTCTACGCGGATACGCATGCTGACTTCATTATTACCTGTCAAATGACAGATAACATGGTCAGGATTCATAACGGTAACATCACCGTCATGCGTGATATCTGCTGCAGTAACAGGGCCTGCGCCTGACTTACTAAGCGTAAGCATAGCTTCGTCTTTCCCTTCGATAACAACCGCTAGACCTTTAAGGTTTAGCAATATCTCAAGGATATCTTCTTGCACGCCTTCCTTGCTACTGTATTCATGCAGTACACCATCGATCTCTACTTCGGTAACCGCGCAGCCTGGCATAGACGACAATAGGATACGACGCAACGCGTTACCTAAAGTGTGACCAAAACCACGCTCTAGCGGCTCCAGTGTAACCTTGGCACGTGTTGGATTAACCTGCTCGATATCAACGAGACGCGGTTTAAGAAATTCTGTAACAGAACCCTGCATTGTGTCCTCTCTTTTGTTTTAACTTTACTTAGAGTAAAGTTCGACGATCAGCTGTTCGTTAATTTCCGCAGACAAATCACTACGCTCAGGAATGCGCTTGAAAGCACCTTCCATCTTAGTGTTGTCAACTTCAACCCATGTTGGCTTTTCGCGTTGAGCCGACACTTCTAAAGCCGCTTTAATACGAGCTTGAGTACGTGACTTCTCGCGAACGCTCACTACATCATTCGCAGACACTTTGAATGATGGAATGTTAACGACGCTACCATTAACCATAATTGACTTATGGCTAACTAGCTGACGTGATTCAGCGCGTGTTGCACCAAAGCCCATACGATAAACTACGTTATCAAGACGGGTTTCTAAAAGAGTAAGTAGGTTTTCACCAGTGTTACCTTTTGTACGTGCAGCATCTTTGTAGTAGTTACGGAATTGCTTTTCTAGCACACCGTAAATACGACGAACTTTTTGTTTCTCGCGTAGCTGAACGCCATACTCAGACAAACGGGTCTTACGAGCGCCGTGTTGTCCAGGTGCAGTTTCAAGCTTACACTTCGAATCGATTGCTCTCACGCCGCTTTTTAAGAAAAGGTCAGTACCTTCTCTGCGGCTGAGCTTGAGCTTTGGACCCAAGTATCTTGCCATGTTCTTTCTCCAACTATCCTATTTAAAAACGACGTGTTAAACGCGACGTTTCTTAGGAGGACGACAACCATTATGAGGGATAGGCGTCACATCGGTAATATTGGTTATTTTGTAACCAACCGAGTTTAGTGCACGAATCGCAGATTCGCGTCCTGGACCTGGACCCTTCACAAACACTTCTAGGTTTTTAACACCGTAGTCCTGAGCGGCAGTACCTGCGCGTTCAGCAGCAACCTGTGCAGCAAATGGGGTAGATTTACGTGAACCACGGAAACCTGAACCACCAGAAGTTGCCCAAGATAGTGCATTACCTTGACGATCTGTAATGGTAATAATAGTGTTGTTGAAAGACGCATGGATATGCGCCATACCATCAGCAACCTGTTTACGTACACGCTTACGCGGAGAACGTGACGGAACTTTAGCCATTGTGGATTACCCCGTTACTTTCTAATTGGTTTACGTGGACCTTTACGCGTACGCGCATTGGTCTTAGTACGTTGCCCACGAAGGGGAAGGCTACGACGATGGCGAAGGCCACGGTAACAACCAAGGTCCATAAGACGCTTGATGTTCATGGAAACTTCACGACGTAAATCACCTTCTACAATGTAGTTGGCAACTTCTTCGCGTAGAGTATCTATTTGAGCTTCGCTCAATTCCTTGATCTTAGCATCTTCAGCAATTGAAGTAGCCGCGCAAATAGCTTGTGCGCGAGTACGACCAATGCCGTAGATAGCAGTCAATGCAATGACTGTATGCTTTTGATCAGGAATGTTAATGCCAGCGATACGGGCCACTATGCACTCCTCAAGTTAAAGGTCATCTGTGAAAAGCCCGGTAGGATACTCGACAGACGACAATTTAGCAAATAATATTTTGACCAGCCCCGACTGGGCTGGTCAAATCTTTCTTTTAGCCTTGACGCTGTTTGTGTTTAGGTTCAACACAAATCACGCGAACAACGCCACTACGCTTTACGATCTTGCAGTTACGGCAGATCTTCTTCACGGAAGCTCGAACTTTCATTTCATCACTCCGAGATTACTATCTTAGCGACCAAAGCGATCTAAATTCGCTTTGTTTACCAAGTTAGCTTTCTTCATTACAGACTCATACTGATGAGACATCATATGGGTCTGAACTTGAGCCATGAAGTCCATGATTACGACTACCATAATTAGTAGTGAAGTACCGCCAAAATAGAACTGTACTTGCCACGCAATTAACATGAACTCCGGAATTAAGCAGATAAAAGTAATATATAACGCGCCAGCTAATGTTAGGCGGGTCATTACTTTATCAATGTAACGCGAAGTCTGTTCTCCAGGACGAATCCCGGGAATAAACGCACCACTCTTCTTCAAGTTATCTGCTGTTTCGCGAGGGTTAAACACCAACGCAGTATAGAAGAAACAGAAAAAGATAATCGCTGTTGCATATAACAATGAGTACAGCGGCTGTCCTGGTGACACAGCAAGTGAAAAATCACTTAACCATGACATAGACTCATTTTGACCAAACCACTGAGCCAGTGTGCCTGGAAACAAAATTATGCTGGACGCAAAAATAGGCGGGATAACACCAGCCATATTTATCTTAAGCGGTAGATGCGTGCTTTGCGCTGCGAAGACCTTACGGCCCTGTTGACGCTTAGCATAGTTTACAACGATACGACGTTGTCCACGCTCTACAAATACCACAAAATATGTGACAGCAAAAACAATTACTGCCAGCAACAACAATACTAGTACACTTATGTCGCCTTGACGCGCCTGCTCGGCCGTTTGACCGATAGCAGATGGCAGACCTGCAACAATACCTGCGAAAATTAATATCGAGATACCGTTACCAATGCCTCTTTCGGTAATTTGCTCACCTAACCACATTAGGAACATTGTTCCTGTAACTAAGCTGACAACTGCAACGAAGTAGAATCCGAATCCTAGGTTTACTACTAAACCTGGAACTAAGTTCGGAAGACCTGTTGCGATACCGATAGCCTGGAATGTACCCAGGACCAACGTGCCGTATCGAGTATATTGACTAATCTTCTTTCGTCCCGACTCGCCTTCCTTTTTCAATTCAGCGAGCGCAGGATGAACGACTGTCAACAACTGCATAATGATCGATGCCGAAATATACGGCATGATACCTAATGCAAAAATAGAGGCACGTTCAAGGGCGCCACCAGAGAACATGTTAAACATGCCTAAGATGGTACCCTTTTGCTGATTAAACAGCTCTGCTAGTACAGCAGCGTCAATACCAGGAATTGGTACAAACGAACCGGCTCTAAAGACGATAATTGCACCAATCACGAACAGGAGACGGGTTTTCAATTCTGATAAACCGCCTTTCGCGCTTTTTAAATCAAGTCCTGGTTTTGCCATCGACGTATTATTCCTCGATCTTGCCACCGGCAGCTTCAATAGCTGCACGTGCACCTTTGGTTACCTTCAGACCTTTAACGGTCACAGGGCGCTCAATGGTACCTGAAAGAACGATTTTAGCAAACTGTATGTTGCGAGTAACTAGATTCGCATCTTTCAGCGCATTTAGGTCGATAACATCACCGTTAACTTTAGCTAGTTCGCTAATGCGAACTTCAGCTGATACCAACGCACGACGCGAGGTAAAACCGAATTTAGGTAGACGGATCTTAAGTGGCATTTGACCACCCTCGAAACCTACGCGAACACCGCCGCCAGAACGAGACTTCTGACCTTTGTGACCACGACCTGCAGTTTTACCTAGGCCTGAACCGATACCGCGACCTACACGCTTAGCTGCTGATTTAGCACCTGCAGCAGGTGATAGAGTATTTAGACGCATCTTATACTTCCTCCACCGAAACCATGTAGTAAACCTTGTTAATCATACCGCGAACAGAAGGAGTATCTTCTAGTTCAACAGTGTGATTAATGCGGCGTAGACCTAGACCAGTCAAAGTTGCACGATGCTTAGGCAAACGTCCAATTGAACTCTTGGTCTGAGTTACTTTAAGTGTTTTAGTAGCCATGGTGCATTAACCTCGAATTTCATCAACATTCAGGCCACGCTTAGCTGCAATTTGTGATGGTGACTTCATGTGCACCAACGCATCTACAGTTGCGCGAACGATGTTGATCGGGTTAGTAGAACCGTATGCTTTTGACAGAACGTTATGAACGCCTGCTACTTCCAATACGGCACGCATTGCGCCACCGGCAATAATACCGGTACCGTCAGAGGCTGGCTGCATGTAAACACGAGAACCAGTGTGACGACCCTTTACAGGGTGGTGTAAAGTACCGTTGTTCAATTCAACGTTTACAATGTTACGGCGAGCCTTTTCCATTGCTTTCTGAATTGCTGCTGGTACTTCACGCGCTTTACCATAGCCATAACCGACTTTACCATTACCATCACCGACTACAGTTAGTGCAGTGAAGCTAAAGATACGTCCGCCTTTAACTACTTTAGAAACACGATTAACTGCAACTAATTTCTCTTGCAGATCGTCTTTTTGTTGAGCTTCAAATTTAGCCATTTTTCATCATTCCTTAGAACTTGAGGCCAGCTTCACGAGCGGCGTCTGCTAATGCAGCAACGCGTCCGTGATACTTGAAGCCGGAACGATCGAATGCAACTACAGCTACGCCTTTTTCGATAGCGCGCTCTGCAACGGTTTTACCCACTGCTTTAGCTGCATCTACGTTACCTGTGTACTTTAGCTGCTCTGATACCGCTTTTTCAGCAGTAGAAGCTGCCGCCAACACTACGTTTGCAGGACTAATGACCTGAGCGTATGTGTGACGTGGTGTACGATGTACAACCAGACGGTTAACGCCCAGCTCTTGGATCTTCTTACGGGCGCGAGTCGCGCGGCGTAAGCGAGATGTTTTCTTATCCATATCGCGTTACCTACTTCTTCTTAGCCTCTTTACGGCGTACTTGTTCATCAGCGTAACGAACACCTTTACCTTTGTAAGGCTCTGGTGGACGGTAGCCGCGAATCTCAGCAGCAACCTGACCAATTAACTGCTTATCAGTACCCTTAAGTACGATTTCAGTTTGGCTAGGACATTCTGCTGTTACGCCGTCAGGAAGTTCGTGTACCAGTGGGTGAGAGAAACCTAGAGTTAAATCAACGCCTTTACCAGCGATTTTCGCACGGTAACCGACACCAATTAACTGAAGTTTCTTTTCAAAACCAGCTGTAACACCAACAACCATATTGTTGATTAGAGCTCGAGCAGTACCCGCTTGAGCGGCAGTTTTCACGCCCTCAACCGAACTACACTTAATTTCGTTGTCTTCTACAACAACAGAAACGTCAGCGTTAATTACTCGAGTCAAACTACCTTTAGTACCTTTTACGGTGATAGTTTGTTCGTTTAAAGTCACTTCTACGCCTGCAGGGATAGCGACTGGTGCTTTTGCGACACGAGACATTGCTAGCTCCTTATGCTACGTAGCAGATAACTTCCCCACCCATGCCATTTTGGCGGGCAGTACGATCAGTCATCAAACCTTTAGAAGTGGACACGATAGCGACACCCAGTCCGCCCATAACCTTTGGAAGTTCGTTTTTACCTTTGTAAATACGAAGACCAGGACGGCTAACGCGCTGGATAGTCTCAACGACTGGCTGACCTTGGAAATACTTAAGAGTAACTTCCAGTTCAGGCTTGGCTTCATCTGCTACGGCGTAGTCAGTGATATAACCTTCTTCTTTAAGCACTTTCGCGATAGCGATTTTTAGCTTAGCAGAAGGCATCTTCACAGATACGTGTTTAGCAGCTTGGCCGTTACGAATACGTGTTAACATATCCGCAATAGGATCTTGCATGCTCATATTAGCTTACTCCGTGACAAGTGCTTACCAGCTGGCCTTGCGTAGGCCAGGAACTTCACCGCGCATAGTTGCTTCACGTAATTTGATACGGCTAAGGCCGAATTTACGTAAGAAACCATGTGGGCGACCAGTTTGACTACAGCGATTGCGCTGACGCGCAGAGCTAGAGTCACGTGGTAGAGCTTGTAACTTAAGTACTGCATCCCAACGATCTTCATCAGAAGTTGTTGGACTGCTAATGATAGCTTTAAGAGCTAGACGCTTTTCAGCGAACTTAGCTACGAGCTTGGCACGTTTTGCTTCACGTGCTTTCATTGAACTTTTTGCCATTACGCTACCCTTATTTCTTGAATGGGAAGTTAAAGCCTTCGAGCAAAGCTCGGCCTTCTTCGTCATTCTTCGCAGAAGTAGTGATTACAATATCCATGCCGCGGATCTTATCGATTTTATCGTATTCGATCTCTGGGAAGATAATTTGCTCACGTACACCCATCGCATAGTTACCACGACCGTCGAATGATTTAACACTCATACCACGGAAGTCGCGGATACGCGGGATTGCGATATCTACTAAACGCTCTAAGAATTCCCACATACGCTCACCGCGCAGTGTAACCTTACAGCCTATTGGGTAGCCTTCACGGATTTTAAAACCAGCAACTGACTTACGAGCTACAGTCACTACTGGCTTCTGACCAGCGATAGCAGTCATGTCACGAAGCGCATGCTCCATAACTTTCTTATCTGCTACTGCTTCGCCAACACCCATATTAAGGGTGATCTTTTCAATCCGAGGGACTTGCATGACACTGGTAAAACCAAACTTTTTGACAAGTTCAGGACTAACAGTCTCTTGATATTTATCATGCAGTTTCGCCATCGTTTACTCCAATTACTTAACGAGTTCACTGTTCGACTTAAAGAAACGGACTTTTTTGCCGTCTTCAAATCGGAAACCAACGCGATCAGCTTTGCCAGTGGCAGAGTTGAAAATCGCTACGTTTGATGCTTGTATCGGTGCTTCTTGCTCAACAATACCGCCAGCTACGCCCAATTGTGGGTTTGGCTTTTGGTGTTTCTTGACAAGGTTAATACCTTCTACAATTAATTTACCAGTAGTTAGAACCTGAGAAACCTTACCGCGTTTACCCTGGTCTTTACCTGCTAGTACAATTACTTCGTCTTGACGACGTATTTTTGCTGCCATTTTGAAGCTCCTTACAGTACTTCTGGTGCCAGCGAGACAATTTTCATGAATTGCTCTGTACGCAATTCACGTGTCACTGGTCCAAAGATACGAGTACCAATCGGTGCAAGGTTTGCGTTAAGCAATACCGCTGCGTTCCGATCGAAGCGAATGACAGAACCGTCTGGACGACGTACGCCTTTCTTAGTACGGACTACCACCGCGTTATATACATCACCTTTCTTCGCTTTACCGCGAGGAATTGCTTCTTTTACAGAAACCTTGATGACGTCGCCGATACCGGCATAACGACGATGAGAGCCACCCAAGACCTTAATACACTGAACTCTACGAGCGCCACTGTTACAGGCGACTTCTAGAGTCGATTGCATTTGGATCATTTTAAGTGCTCCGCTATCGTTACTTCACAATCCCACTTAGGGGTACATTTATTGCCCGATTTTCGACTTTAATTTAGTCAAAAATGGCGCGCAAGTGTAACACCTAAAAACAGGAATAGATAGTACTAAAAATACAAACGGCTCCGAAAATCGGAGCCGTTTAACTAAATGCCTAATAAACTTAGGCTTTTGATACTACTTCAACCAGAGTCCAAGACTTAGTCTTAGACAGCGGACGGCATTCGCGAATAGTCACGACATCGCCAGCATTACACTGATTTTGTTCGTCATGTGCATGGATCTTAGTAGTACGCTTAAGGAACTTCCCGTATAAAGGATGTTTAACCTTACGCTCAATAGCTACAGTGATAGACTTGTCCATCTTGTTGCTAAGTACTCGACCCTGCAAAGTACGGATATTATCAGACATTATGCACCCGCCTTAGAAGTAATAATGGTCTTAACGCGCGCAATGTTGCGACGCACGATTTTAAGCTGATGAGTCTGAGTCAACTGACCAGTGGCGTGTTGCATACGCAGATTAAACTGCTCACGCAGCAGACCAAGCAGTTCAGCGTTCAGTTCTTCAACGCTCTTTTCTGTTAGTTCGCTCGCTTTCATTACATCACCGTCTTAGTTACGAAGGTAGTCTTCAGAGGTAATTTTGCAGCAGCAAGAGCAAAGGCTTCACGAGCCAACTCTTCTGATACGCCATTCATCTCATAAAGAACCTTACCTGGTTGAATCTGGCAAACCCAGTATTCAACGTTACCCTTACCTTTACCCATACGCACTTCAAGAGGCTTAGAGGTAATTGGCTTATCAGGGAAAACGCGGATCCAGATTTGACCTTGACGTTTAATGTGACGTGTCATAGCACGACGCGCAGATTCAATTTGACGAGCAGTAAGACGACCACGCCCTACAGCTTTCAAACCGAACTCACCGAAGCTAACTTCAGTGCCGTTCGCTAGACCACGGTTGCGGCCCTTGAACATTTTGCGAAACTTCATTCTTTTTGGTTGCAGCATTGCCAGCTCTCCTATTTACCGCGAGGCTTACGCTTCGGCTGCTGTTTCGGCTCTTCATGCTGAGGAACGATACCGTCTAGAACTTCACCTTTGAAGACCCAAACTTTAACGCCAATCACACCGTATTGAGTGTGACTCTCAGAAGTAGAATAGTCGATATCAGCACGAAGAGTATGCAAAGGTACACGACCTTCACGATACCATTCCGAACGCGCAATCTCAGCGCCGCCTAGACGGCCGCTAACTTCAACTTTGATACCTTTAGCACCAAGACGCATTGCGTTTTGAACTGCGCGCTTCATAGCACGACGGAACATAACACGACGCTCTAGCTGCGAAGCGATGCCATCGGCAACAAGCTTAGCATCTAGCTCAGGTTTACGGATCTCAGCGATGTTAATTTGAGCTGGAATACCAGTCAATTTAGCAACTGCATTGCGTAGCTTTTCTACGTCTTCGCCTTTCTTACCAATCACAACACCTGGACGGGCTGTGTGGATAGTAACACGAACACTTTTAGCTGGACGCTCGATAACAATCTTAGAAACTGATGCTTGCTTAAGTTTCTTTTCAAGAAACTTACGCACTTCCCAGTCACTACTCAAGTTATTGGCATAGTCTGACTTGTCAGCGTACCATGTCGAGATCCAAGGCTTAGTGATACCCAGACGGATACCATTAGGATGTACTTTCTGTCCCATTGCTAACTCCTAGCGATCTGATACAACCACAGTAATGTGGCTGGTACGCTTGATTATGCGATCAGCACGGCCTTTAGCACGTGGCATGATACGCTTCATAGTTGGACCTTCATCGATCATAATCGCTCCAACTCTTAATTCGTCAATGTCAGCACCTTCATTGTGCTCAGCATTAGCGATTGCAGAGTCCAGTACTTTTTTAACAAGTACTGCAGCTTTCTTAGGGCTGAAAGTTAGAATTTCGAGAGCCTTAGCAACAGGCAGTCCACGGATTTGATCTGCAACCAAACGACACTTTTGAGGCGACGTACGGGCAAAACGATGTTTAGCTAAAACTTCCATCTTATTCCTCCCGTATTAACGCTTCTTCGCTTTCTTATCTGCAGCATGGCCGCGATAAGTGCGAGTTGGTGAAAATTCACCAAGCTTGTGGCCGATCATTTCGTCAGTTACGAACACAGGTACGTGCTGACGACCATTATGGACAGCGATGGTCAACCCAATCATATTAGGGATGATCATAGAGCGACGAGACCAAGTCTTAATAGGCTTCTTGTCTCCCGCTTCCATCGCTTTCTCTACCTTCTTCAGCAAGTGTAGGTCAATGAATGGACCTTTCTTGAGAGAACGTGGCATGGCGAATCCTCTTACTTTTTATTGCGACGACGTACAATGTACTTGTCGGTGCGTTTGTTACTACGAGTCTTATAACCCTTAGTAGGCTGACCCCATGGAGATACAGGGTGACGACCACCAGATGTGCGGCCTTCACCACCACCATGTGGATGATCTACTGGGTTCATTGCAACACCACGAACTGTCGGGCGTACGCCTCTCCAGCGTTTAGCACCTGCTTTACCTAACTGGCGTAGCATATGCTCGGCGTTACCAACTTCACCCAATGTCGCGCGGCAATCAACAGGCACTTTACGCATTTCGCCAGAGCGAAGACGTAGAGTGGCGTATGCGCCATCACGAGCAATAACTTGTACATAAGCACCAGCAGAACGCGCGATTTGAGCACCTTTACCAGGCTTCATTTCGACTGCATGCACTACGCTACCCACAGGGATATTACGTAGAGGCATTGCGTTACCGCTCTTGATCTCTGCATCGATACCAGACTGGATTGAATCTCCAGCTTTCATGCCTTTAGCGGCAATGATGTAACGACGCTCACCGTCAGCGTAAAGTACCAATGCGATGTTAGCTGTACGGTTTGGATCATATTCCAAACGTTCAACCTTCGCAGGGATACCGTCTTTGTTACGCTTAAAGTCGATTAGACGATAATGTTGCTTATGTCCGCCACCAATGTGACGTGAAGTGATGCGACCAGTATTGTTACGGCCACCACTTTTCGATTTTTTCGCCAACAGGCCTGCAAAAGGTTTACCCTTATGCAAATCGCTGTTCACCACTTTAACTACGTGGCGACGACCTGGAGAGGTTGGCTTACACTTAATAACTGCCATGATAATTCTCCTTTGCTTATTCAGCGCCGCCGACGAAATCGATGTCAGCACCTTCAGCTAGAGTAACATAGGCTTTTTTCCAATCGCTACGACGGCCAGTACGGGCACCGTGACGCTTAGTTTTACCTTTGTTAACCAAAGTGCGAACTGAATCGACTTCAACTTCGAATAGCTGTGCTACTGCAGCTTTAACTTCAGCTTTAGTTGCATCGATAGCTACACGGAAAACAACTGTATTGTTTTTCTCTGCATTCACAGTGCTCTTTTCAGAGATATGTGGAGCAAGAATAACTTTTAACAAACGTTCTTCGCTTATCATCCCAGCATCTCCTCGATTTGCTTAATAGCTTCAGCAGTTACGAGTACTTTGTTGAATGCGATAAGGCTAACTGGATCAATACCAGCAACATCACGAACGTCAACTTTGTACAAGTTACGAGCAGCTAAGAACAAGTTCTCGTCAACTTCTGGAGTAACAATCAACACGTCTTCAAGTTGCATTTCGTTCAATTTAGCTTTCAGCTCTTTAGTTTTCGGAGCTTCAACACCAAACGACTCAACTACTACTAGACGGTCTTGACGTACCAATTCAGAGAATATGCTTTTCAGCGCTCCGCGGTACATCTTCTTGTTAACTTTTTGGCTGTGATCTTGTGCTTTAGCAGCGAATGTTACGCCACCGCCACGCCAGATTGGGCCTTTAACAGTACCGGCACGTGCGCGGCCAGTACCTTTTTGGCGCCATGGCTTCTTGCCAGAGCCAACTACTTCTGCGCGAGTCTTTTGAGCACGAGTGCCCTGACGCGCGTTTGCAGCGTAAGCTACAACTACCTGATGAACCAGTGCTTCATTAAAGTCACGGCCGAAGGTAGTTTCGGAAACTTCAAGAGCACTCTGTGCGTCTTTCAATACCAATTCCATTACTATCTCCTCAGACCTTAAGCTTTAACAGCTGGTTTGATGATCAGGTCGCCATTAGTAGCGCCTGGAACTGCACCCTTAACCAGTAGCAAGTTACGCTCAGCATCTACACGTACAACGTCTAGATTCTGCGTAGTAACACGCTCTGCACCCATGTGGCCTGACATTTTCTTACCTTTGAAAACGCGACCAGGTGTCTGGTTTTGACCAATAGAACCGTTAGATCTATGAGCCAAAGAGTTACCATGTGTCATATCTTGGGCATGGAAGTTCCAACGCTTAATACCGCCTTGGAAGCCTTTACCTTTTGATTGACCAGTTACATCAACTTTCGCTATGTCAGCGAAGATATCTACATTTAGCTCAGCACCAACTTCGATGCCTTCACCATCACCATCTGCCAAACGCAATTCCCACAAACCACGACCGGCTTCAACGCCTGCCTTAGCAAAGTGACCTGCTTCTGGTTTAGTGATGCGATTAGCTTTTTTGGTACCAGTAGTAACTTGAAGTGCACGGTAACCGTCTGTATCCAAAGTTTTCACTTGGGTTACACGGTTAGCAGCAATTTCAATTACTGTTACAGGTACCGACGCGCCATCTTCATTGAAGATACGTGTCATACCTACTTTACGACCGATAAGACCGATAGCCATCTCTCAAACCTCTTCTAAGCTCAATTAACCCAAGCTAATCTGAACGTCAACACCCGCCGCAAGATCTAAACGCATAAGTGCGTCAACAGTCTTTTCAGTCGGCTCTACGATGTCAACAAGACGTTTGTGAGTACGAAGTTCGTACTGATCACGCGCATCTTTATTAACGTGTGGAGAAGTCAAAATGGTATAACGTTCTTTACGCGTTGGAAGTGGAATTGGACCACGAACCTGTGCGCCTGTACGCTTAGCAGTTTCAACGATTTCCGCAGTAGACTGATCAATCAAACGATGATCAAATCCTTTTAAGCGGATACGGATTCTTTGGTTCTGCATTGACCAGAGCTCCTAAAATGTACACATAAAAAATCACCCTCTAGCTTCTTCCATTTGGAAAAGCAGAGCGAGATGATTTAACCGTTCGACTCACAATTGGAGTCGCTGTTTTTTTACGTCAACCTCAAGGGTAGACCAATTTAAATTCGCCTAATGGTTAAGGCGAGGGGCTATTATACTGATTTTAAGTCTCAGATCAACCCCACTGTTTGAAATACCGTCAAATAGACCATATTCAACAAAGTGGCGGCTATTATACCCAGTCAGATTTAGATTGCCAGCCCTTGCAGCACTTTTCTTAAGGCAATAAAAAAGGCAGCCTAAGCTGCCTTTTTCAGTATTGCGGTAAGATTAGTCGCTATTAAGCAACGATCTCTGCAACAACACCAGCACCAACTGTACGTCCACCTTCACGGATT
>NZ_JAKIKQ010000030.1 GCF_023284045.1 Shewanella kaireitica | reverse complement strand
AATCCGTGAAGGTGGACGTACAGTTGGTGCTGGTGTTGTTGCAGAGATCGTTGCTTAATAGCGACTAATCTTACCGCAATACTGAAAAAGGCAGCTTAGGCTGCCTTTTTTGATTTTAATCGAAAGCTAATACTGATTTTGTTCACTAAGCTTAGCTTTGTATTCTTGCCATATACGCGGAATAAGAATACAATCTATGGCCGATTTTTGACTCGCTGGATATACTTTTTAGTGAGTGTGTTGAGCAGTCGTCAGTTTAGACTTGAGTCTGGCTGATTTTTTTACTGAGCAAAGTGCTATTTTGTAGCATGTATAATCTCAGAACGTAGTGAGTAACGGAATTAACCGATGACAACAAATACTGAAAGCCAGGGTAACTCTCTGGATATCGTAAAGTGGGGCCTAGTCGTAATCTTCTTGGCTGCTGCTATTATTGGCAATCATTATTTCGCTGAAGCAAGTGTTGTTGCGCGCGCTTTTGGTGTTGTAATCGCCTTTGCTATTGCTGGTCTTATTGCGTCGCAAACAGAAAAAGGCAAGCAAGCATTAACGTTTGCTCGTGAAGCACAGATTGAAGTTCGTAAAGTGGTATGGCCTACGCGTCAAGAAGCACTAAATACAACTTTTATTGTATTAGCTGCTACAGCCGTTTTAGGGTTAATCCTATGGGGTTTAGACGCAGTATTGCTTAGAATTGTTAATTTTATTACAGGCGTATAGGCATCTCGAATGACTGAAGCAACTGAAGCTAAAAAAAGATGGTATGTAGTACAAGCGTTTTCAGGCTATGAAGGCCGCGTTTGTAAATCTTTGAATGAACATATCAAAATGCACAGCATGGAAGATTACTTCGGTGAGGTTTTAGTACCTACTGAGGAAGTGGTTGAAATGCGTGCGGGCCAACGTCGTAAGAGCGAACGCAAATTCTTCCCTGGCTATGTATTAGTGCAGATGGAAATGAATGACGAGAGCTGGCACTTAGTGAAAAGCATCCCTCGTGTGATGGGTTTCATTGGTGGTACATCAGATCGTCCAGCCCCTATTTCAGATAAAGAAGCTGATGCAATTCTTCAGCGTCTTCAAGACACTACTGAGTCTCCAACGCATCGCGTTATGTTTGAAGCTGGTGAAGTTGTTCGTGTTACTGACGGACCTTTCGCTGACTTCAACGGTACTGTTGAAGAAGTTGATTATGAGAAGAACCGCGTTAAGGTTTCTGTGATGATCTTCGGCCGCTCAACGCCAGTAGAACTTGATTTTAGTCAGATTGAAAAAAGCTGATTAAATAAAGCGCAAATACTAATTGGAAATGGGTGCGAATTTATATATAATTCGCACCCATATTTTTCGGGGAGCTTTTCAGCATAGTGTTGATGGCGTTTGAACCCAAACTTGAGGAAATGTCTCATGGCAAAGAAAGTTGATGGTTACATCAAACTACAAGTAGCAGCCGGTGCTGCAAACCCGTCGCCACCAGTTGGCCCTGCATTGGGTCAGAAAGGTGTTAACATCATGGAATTCTGTAAAGCATTCAACGCTCGTACTGAAAAGTTCGACAAAGGTATGCCAATTCCTGTAGTTATCACTGTTTACACTGATCGCTCTTTCACTTTTGAGACTAAGACGCCACCTGCATCTTTCCTACTGCTTAAAGCAGCTGGTCTGAAGTCTGGTTCTGGCCGTCCTAACACTGACAAAGTGGGAACTATCAAGCGTAGCGCTGTCCAGGAAATTGCTGAGACTAAAGCCGCTGATATGACTGGTGCTGATATGGACGCTATGATGCGCTCTATTGAAGGTACTGCGCGTTCAATGGGTTTGGTAGTAGAGGACTAATATAATGGCAAAGCTAACTAAACGCGCTCGTTTGATCCGCGAAAAAGTTGAAGTGACTAAGAACTACGACATCAATGAAGCTGTAGCACTATTAAAAGAACTAGCAACTGCTAAGTTCGTTGAAAGTGTTGACGTTGCTGTAAACCTTGGTGTTGATCCACGTAAATCAGACCAAAACGTTCGTGGCGCAACTGTGCTACCACACGGTACTGGTCGTGAAGTACGTGTAGCTGTGTTCACTCAAGGCGCTAACGCTGAAGCTGCTACTGCAGCTGGTGCTGAGCTAGTCGGTATGGACGAGCTTGCTGCACAAGTTAAAGCTGGCGAAATGAACTTTGACGTAGTTATCGCATCTCCAGATGCAATGCGCGTTGTTGGTCAGTTAGGTCAAATCTTAGGCCCACGTGGTCTAATGCCTAACCCAAAAACTGGTACTGTAACGCCAAACGTTGCTGAAGCAGTTAAGAACGCTAAAGCTGGTCAAGTTCGTTACCGTAACGACAAGAACGGCATTATCCACACTACTATCGGTAAAGTGGATTTTGAAACAGCTCAACTTAAAGAAAACTTAGAAGCTCTACTTGCTGCTCTTAAAAAAGCCAAGCCAGCAGCTGCTAAAGGTGTTTTCCTTAAGAAAGTAAGCATCTCTACCACTATGGGTGCAGGTGTTGCGGTTGACCAGAGTACTCTGGAAGACGCTAAGTAAATTTACAAAGCTCGCGCATTAGTCTATAATGCGCGCACTTTGTAGGGTTGAGGCTATGATTTAACCTTTTAGGTTAAAGACTGGCCTCCGTCCAAGACCGTAGGTGTTGGTTCAAGTAATCATCTTAATTTCCTACGTAGACGGTGTCGGACCCCAGATAGATTTTATTCTGCTGGATCTTTTCGCGCCGTAAGTCGCTAAATATCATTAGATGTTTAGCATGGTAATTGCTAGGGAGTTTTCCCTAGATAGAATCCAGGAGTAAAGCCAATGGCATTAGGACTCGAAGACAAAAAAGCGATTGTTGCTGAAGTCAACGAAGCTGCCAAAGGTGCTTTATCTGCAGTTGTTGCCGATTCACGCGGTGTAACTGTAGGTGATATGACCGGTCTTCGTAAAGCAGCTCGTGAAGCTGGTGTATACGTAAAAGTTGTACGTAACACACTAGTAAAACGCGCTGTCGCTGGTACTGATTTTGAGTGCCTAGCAGATACGTTCACTGGTCCTACTTTGATTGCATTCTCTAACGAGCACCCAGGTGCAGCCGCGCGTCTTCTTAAAGATTTCGCGAAGGAACAAGAGAAGTTTGAAATCAAAGCAGCAGCCTTTGAAGGGGAATTAATCCCTGCAGATAACATTGATCGTTTAGCAAAACTACCAACATACGAAGAAGCACTAGCTCAGTTCATGATGACTCTAAAAGAAGCATCTGCTGGCAAGTTGGTTCGTACATTGGCCGCTCTACGCGATCAGAAAGAAGCTGCTTAATAATTTTATTAGCCGCTTAATTAAATTGAATTCAGTACAATTAGGAATTTTTTGTTATGTCTATCACTAAAGACCAAATCTTAGAAGCCCTTGCAGAAATGTCTGTAATGGAAGTTGTTGAACTAATCGAAGCAATGGAAGAGAAGTTCGGCGTATCTGCTGCAGCTGCAGTTGTTTCAGGTGGCGGTGACGCTGGCGCTGCTGAAGAGCAAACAGAATTCGACGTAATTCTTACTTCACACGGCGACAACAAAGTTGCAACTATTAAAGCACTTCGCGCTGCTACAGGTCTTGGCCTGAAAGAAGCTAAAGGTATGGCTGAATCTGCTCCAGTAGCAGTTAAAGAAGCTATCACTAAAGAAGAAGCTGAAGCTCTAAAAACTGACCTTGAAGCAGCTGGTGCTGCAGTAGAGATCAAGTAAGTTATACTTTAACTTACTACCACCCGAGTAATCGGGCGGAGGCTGGCGGTTTTTTAACCGTCGGCCTTTTTTGCGCTGTAAGCGTAGGCGATTTTTTTTTCACCGTTTGTCGCCAGATTTCGCAGTTCCTAACAGAGATTACTGGTTGGGTTCTTGCTATCAACGGTGATGGGCAAACGCGCTGTTTCAATCATGATGATTGTTTCAGTCTTGGTCACATCTCGCAATCAGAGGAAACCCATGGTTTACTCCTATTCTGAAAAGAAGCGTATTCGCAAAGACTTCGGTAAACGCCAGAAAGTTCTGGATATCCCTTACCTATTGTCAATCCAGTTGGACTCTTTTAAGAAGTTCACCGATCAAGATCCTACAGGTGAGCGTGGTTTTGAAGCCGCTTTCCGTAGCGTTTTTCCCATCAAGAGCTTTTCTGGTAATTCGGAGCTGCAATATGTCAGCTACAAACTAGGCGAGCCAGTTTTTGATGTGAAAGAGTGTCAAATCCGCGGTATTACATATTCTGCACCACTACGCGTTAAGCTGCGTATGGTTCTTTATGACCGTGAAGCTGCACCTGGCACTGTAAAAGACATTAAAGAACAAGAAGTTTATATGGGGGATATCCCTCTTATGACTGACAACGGTACCTTTGTAATTAATGGTACTGAGCGTGTTATCGTATCTCAGCTACACCGTAGCCCGGGCGTATTCTTCGATCATGACCGTGGTAAAACCCACTCTTCAGGTAAGGTGCTGTATAACGCACGTATTATTCCTTACCGTGGTTCTTGGTTAGACTTTGAATTCGATCCTAAAGATGCATTGTTTGTTCGTATTGACCGCCGTCGTAAGCTGGCAGCATCGATCATTCTTCGCGCATTAGATTATTCGACTCAAGATATTCTTGACCTGTTCTTCGATCGCGTAAACTTTAAGATCAAGCAAGATTCATTAGTCATGGATCTAGTTGCTGATCGTCTACGTGGCGAAACTGCAAGTTACGATATTAAGGATATTGATGGCACTGTTCTTGTTGAGAAAGGACGTCGTATCACTGCGCGTCATATTCGTCAGCTTGAAAAGACGAATACCACTGAGCTTGAAGTACCAGTTGAGTACATTGCAGGCAAGATTTCTGGTCAAGATTACATTGATCCAGATACCGGTGAAGTATTGGTTTCTGCTAACGCAGAAATCGGCCTAGAAGATCTCGCGAAGCTTTCATTGGCTGGCATCAAAGAAGTAAGCACTCTGTATATCAACGAACTTGATAACGGCGCTTACATTTCTGACACTCTACGTATTGATTCTACAACTAACCGCTTAGAAGCGCTTGTTGAAATCTACCGTATGATGCGTCCAGGCGAGCCACCAACCAAAGATGCTGCAGAAGCGTTATTTAATAACCTTTTCTTCAGCGAAGAACGCTACGATCTATCTAAAGTTGGTCGTATGAAGTTCAACCGTCGTCTAAGTATTGATGACGACGAAGGTACGGGTATCCTTTCTAAAGAAGATATCGTTGCCGTGATGAAGAACATCATCGCCATCCGTAATGGTTTGGACGAAGTTGATGATATCGATCACCTTGGTAACCGTCGTATCCGTAGTGTTGGTGAAATGGCTGAAAACCAGTTCCGTGTTGGTCTAGTTCGTGTAGAACGTGCCGTACGTGAGCGTTTAAGCCTAGGTGATCTGAATGAGCTAATGCCTCAGGACTTGATCAACGCTAAGCCAATTTCTGCTGCAGTTAAAGAATTCTTTGGCTCTTCACAGCTTTCGCAATTCATGGATCAAAACAACCCGCTATCAGAAGTGACGCATAAGCGTCGTATTTCTGCGCTTGGCCCAGGTGGTTTGACTCGTGAACGTGCTGGTTTTGAGGTTCGAGATGTACACCCGACGCACTACGGTCGTCTATGTCCAATCGAAACTCCTGAAGGTCCAAACATTGGTTTGATCAACTCGTTGTCAACCTTTGCTCGTACTAACAACTATGGTTTCCTTGAAACACCTTACCGTAAGGTTATTGATGGTGTGGTTACTGATGAGGTCGATTACCTTTCAGCAATCGAAGAAGGTCGTTATGTTATTGCACAGGCTATCGTTGAGTTAGACGAAAACAACCGCATGATGGATGAGCTTATTGCTTGTCGTCATAAAGGTGATTCTACCTTTATGGGCGCAGCAGACATCCAATACATGGACGTTTCGCCACAACAGATTATTTCTGTAGCGGCATCGCTAATTCCGTTCCTAGAACACGATGATGCTAACCGTGCATTGATGGGTGCAAACATGCAACGTCAAGCCGTACCTACACTTAGGGCTGATAAGCCACTAGTTGGTACTGGTATTGAGCGTACTCTTGCTGTTGACTCTGGTGTTGTTGTTGCTGCGAAGCGTGGTGGTTACGTTGACTATGTTGACGCAAGCCGAATCGTAGTAAAAGTTGACGAAGCTGAGTTGACTCCAGGCGAAGCTGGTATCGATATTTACAACTTGACTAAATACACACGTTCTAACCAGAACACATGTATTAACCAACGTCCTTGTTGTAGTGTTGGCGATCCAGTTGTCCGTGGTGACGTACTAGCCGATGGCCCATCTACCGATTTAGGTGATTTGGCTCTTGGTCAGAACATGCGTATCGCGTTCATGCCTTGGAACGGTTACAACTTTGAGGATTCAATCCTTATCTCTGAGCGTGTAGCTCAGGAAGACCGCTTCACGACTATCCACATTCAGGAGCTTTCTTGTATCGCTCGTGATACTAAGTTGGGTAGCGAAGAGATCACTGCTGATATTCCAAACGTTGGTGAGTCTGCGCTTTCTAAGCTGGATGAATCAGGTATCGTTTATATTGGTGCAGAAGTTAAGGGTGGCGACATCCTAGTAGGTAAAGTGACACCTAAGGGTGAAACTCAGCTTACTCCAGAGGAAAAACTTCTCCGTGCAATCTTCGGCGAAAAAGCATCTGACGTTAAAGATAGCTCACTACGTGTACCAAACTCTGTTAAAGGTACTATCATCGACGTACAAGTATTTACTCGTGACGGCGTTGATAAAGATAAGCGTGCTGTTGAAATCGAAGAGATGCATATCGCTCAGGCGAAGAAGGATTTGACTGAAGAGTTCCAAATTCTTGAAGATGGTGTTCTTGGTCGTGCTCGCAACCTATTACTGGGTGCTGGTTTCGATGAAGCCCAACTTGATGCTATTCCACGTTCACAGTTGTTGGTTCAAACCATCGATGATGAAGCGAAGCAAACTGAGCTAGAGCAATTAGCTGAGCAAGCGGAAGAGCTAAAAGCCGATTTCGATAAGAAGTTCGAAGTTAAGCGTCGTAAGATCACTCAAGGTGATGATTTAGCACCTGGCGTACTGAAGATTGTTAAGGTTTACCTTGCAGTTAAACGTACTATCCAGCCTGGTGATAAGATGGCGGGTCGTCATGGTAACAAGGGTGTAATCTCTAAGATTTGTCCTGTTGAAGACATGCCTTACGATGAAAAAGGTAATCCAGTGGATATCGTATTGAACCCACTAGGTGTACCGTCACGTATGAACATCGGTCAGGTACTTGAAGTTCATATGGGTGCTGCAGCTAAGGGTATCGGTAATCGTATTACTGAGATGCTTGAAGAGCAGCGCGAATTGGCAGAACTTCGCGGCTACATCAAAGAAGTTTATGAATTAGGTGACGAAGTGCAACAGCGCGTCGATATCGATTCATTTACTGATGATGAAGTCCTGCGTCTTGCTAAAAACCTTAAAGGCGGTGTACCAACAGCTACACCTGCGTTTGATGGTGCCAAAGAGAAAGAGATCAAGCAGATGCTTGCTCTTGCAGGTCTACCGACTTCAGGACAGCTAACGCTGTGTGATGGTCGTACTGGTAATGAATTTGAGCGTCAAGTAACCGTTGGTTACATGTACATGCTCAAGCTTAACCACTTGGTTGACGATAAGATGCACGCCCGTTCTACCGGTTCGTACAGTCTTGTTACTCAGCAACCATTGGGTGGTAAAGCACAGTTCGGTGGTCAGCGTTTCGGTGAGATGGAAGTATGGGCACTTGAAGCTTACGGTGCAGCATATACCCTTCAGGAAATGCTAACCGTTAAGTCGGATGATGTGAACGGTCGTACTCAGATGTATAAGAACATCGTCGACGGTAACCATCAGATGCAACCAGGTATGCCTGAATCTTTCAACGTATTGTTGAAAGAGATCCGTTCACTCGGTATTAATATCGAGTTGGATCAAAAGTAACACTTGGTTACTGCCTCTATTGGCAAAGAAATTGGTGCTCTGCATTGTGCAGGGCACCCGGTTTAACTCCTTCAGGAGAGAAACGTGAAAGACTTATTAAAGTTTCTGAAACAGCAAAGCAAGACTGAAGAATTTGAAGGTATCAAGATTGGCCTAGCGTCGCCAGACTTGATCCGCTCTTGGTCTTTTGGTGAAGTTAAGAAGCCAGAAACCATTAACTACCGTACATTCAAACCTGAACGTGAAGGTCTGTTCTGTGCGCGTATTTTTGGTCCAGTAAAAGATTACGAATGTTTATGCGGTAAGTATAAGCGTCTTAAACACCGTGGTGTGATCTGTGAAAAGTGTGGCGTTGAAGTTACACAGACTAAAGTACGTCGTGAGCGTATGGGTCACATTGATCTTGCAAGCCCAGTAGCACATATCTGGTTCTTGAAGTCACTACCGTCTCGTATCGGCTTGATGCTAGATATGACTCTTCGTGATATCGAACGTGTTCTTTACTTCGAATCTTTCGTGGTAATCGAGCCTGGCATGACCAGTCTTGAACGCGGTCAAATGCTGACAGAAGAAAACTATCTGGATGCATTGGAAGAGTACGGTGATGAATTCGAAGCTAAGATGGGTGCTGAAGCAGTTCTAGAATTGCTACGTGCTATCGAGCTTGAGAAAGAAATTGAAATGATGCGCGAAGAATTGCCATCAATCAATTCTGAGACTCGTCGTAAGAAGATCACTAAGCGTCTTAAGCTTATTGAGGCATTCTTCCAGTCAGGTAACAAGCCTGAGTGGATGATCCTTAAAGTGCTGCCGGTTCTGCCACCTGATCTACGTCCTCTAGTACCACTAGATGGCGGACGTTTTGCTACGTCTGATTTGAACGACCTTTACCGTCGTGTAATCAACCGTAACAACCGTCTAAAGCGTCTGTTAGACCTAGCTGCTCCAGATATCATCGTACGTAACGAAAAGCGTATGTTGCAAGAATCTGTCGATGCGCTATTGGATAACGGTCGTCGTGGTCGTGCTATTACGGGTTCTAACAAGCGTCCGCTTAAATCTTTGGCCGATATGATCAAAGGTAAGCAAGGTCGTTTCCGTCAGAACTTGCTAGGTAAGCGTGTTGATTACTCTGGTCGTTCGGTTATTACCGTAGGTCCAACGCTTCGCTTACATCAGTGTGGTCTTCCTAAGAAGATGGCACTTGAGCTATTTAAGCCGTTCATCTATGGCAAGCTAGAAGGTCGTGGTTTAGCGACAACTATTAAAGCTGCTAAGAAGATGGTTGAGCGCGAAGTTCCAGAAGTATGGGATGTTCTAGACGATGTTATTCGTGAACACCCAGTGATGCTTAACCGTGCACCAACACTGCACAGACTAGGTATTCAGGCATTTGAGCCAGTACTGATCGAAGGTAAAGCTATCCAGCTTCATCCATTGGTTTGTGCGGCATACAACGCCGACTTCGATGGTGACCAAATGGCTGTTCACGTGCCGCTAACGCTGGAAGCTCAGCTAGAAGCACGTTCACTTATGATGTCTACCAACAACATCCTTTCGCCAGCAAACGGCGAGCCGGTGATTACACCATCTCAGGACGTTGTATTGGGTCTTTACTACACGAGCCGTGAGCGCGTTAACGGTAAGGGTGAAGGCATGGCATTTGAATCAGTCGCGGAAGCCGAAAAAGCTTACCGTACTGGTGCTGCCGAATTGCATGCTCGCGTTAAGGTTCGTATTACCGAAACCAAGACTGACGACGCAGGCGAAAAAGTTAAGACTCGTCGTATCGTAGATACTACTGTCGGTCGTGCTTTATTGTCATTGATTCTGCCAAAAGGCTTATCGTTTGATCTGGTTAACCAGAACATGGGTAAGAAGCAGATCTCTAAGCTATTGAACACTTGTTACCGTCAACTAGGTCTTAAAGATACCGTTATCTTTGCTGACCAATTGATGTATACCGGTTTCCATTTTGCAACTGTGTCAGGTGCCTCTGTTGGTATCAACGACATGGTTATTCCAGATGAGAAATACACGCTAGTTGCTGATGCTGAAGCGGAAGTTCTTGAAATTCAAGAGCAGTTCCAGTCAGGTCTAGTAACAGCTGGTGAGCGTTACAACAAGGTCATCGATATCTGGGCAAGCGCCAACGAAAAAGTGTCTAAAGCGATGATGGACAACTTGTCTTCAGAAACTGTCATTAACCGTGATGGAGAAGAAGAGAAGCAAGAATCATTCAACAGTATCTACATGATGGCCGATTCGGGCGCTCGTGGTAGTGCGGCACAGATTCGTCAGCTAGCGGGTATGCGTGGTCTGATGGCTAAGCCAGATGGCTCAATCATCGAAACGCCAATTACCGCTAACTTCCGTGAAGGTCTAAACGTATCTCAGTACTTTATTTCTACTCACGGTGCGCGTAAAGGTCTTGCGGATACGGCATTGAAGACAGCTAACTCCGGTTACCTGACTCGTCGTCTAGTAGACGTTGCACAAGATTTAGTTGTGATCGAAGAAGACTGTGGCACGTTTGAAGGTCTAACAATGAAACCGCTGATTGAAGGTGGTGATGTTGTTGAGCCGTTACGTGAACGTGTTCTTGGTCGTGTGGTTGCACAAGACGTATTCAAGCCTGGTACTGAAGAAGTGCTTATCCCACGTAACACTCTGCTTGATGAAGCATGGTGTGACACGGTAGAAGATAACTCTATCGATGAGATGATTGTTCGCTCAGTAATTAGCTGTGATACAGACTTCGGTGTGTGTGCCGCCTGTTATGGTCGTGATTTGGCTCGTGGTCATATCATCAACCAAGGTGAAGCGATTGGTGTTGTAGCTGCTCAGTCTATTGGTGAGCCAGGTACACAGCTTACGATGCGTACATTCCACATTGGTGGTGCGGCATCTCGAGCGTCAGCTGAGAACAACGTTCAAGTTAAGAACGCGGGTACTCTTAAGCTGCACAATGCTAAGCATGTAACCAACAGCGAAGGTAAACTGGTTATCGTTTCTCGTTCATCTGAACTAGCCATCATCGATGAGTTAGGTCGTGAAAAAGAGCGTTACAAAGTTCCTTACGGTACGGTTCTAGAAAAACTAGAAGACGCACCTGTAGCCGCTGGCGAGATTATCGCTAACTGGGATCCACATACTCACCCGATTATCACAGAAGTGGCGGGTAGTACTAAGTTCGTAGATATGATTGAAGGTGTCACTATGACACGTCAAACAGACGAACTAACGGGTCTTTCATCTATCGTAGTATTAGATGTTGCACAACGTCCAACTGCGGGTAAAGAGATGCGTCCTATGATCCGTCTTGTTGCTGCTGATGGCGGTGACTTGATGATTCCTGGTACTGAAGTACCAGCGCAATACTTCTTGCCAGGCAACGCGATTGTGAACCTTGACGATAACGCACCAATTAACGTTGGTGATGCATTAGCACGTATTCCTCAAGAATCTTCAAAGACTCGCGATATTACCGGTGGTCTGCCACGCGTTGCTGACTTGTTCGAAGCGCGTAAGCCAAAAGAGCCTGCTATTCTTGCTGAAGTATCGGGAACTATCTCGTTCGGTAAAGAAACCAAAGGTAAGCGTCGTCTAGTGATTACTCCTGCTGAAGGCGGCGATCATTACGAAGAGATGATTCCTAAGTGGCGTAACCTTAACGTGTTCGAAGGTGAAAAAGTTGAACGCGGTGAAGTTATTGCTGATGGTCCAGAAGCAGCGCACGACATTCTACGACTACGTGGTATCCACAATGTGGCTAACTACATCGTGAATGAAGTACAGGATGTTTACCGTCTACAGGGCGTGAAGATCAACGATAAGCACATTGAGGTGATTATTCGCCAGATGCTGCGTAAGTGTGAGATCGCTAACGCTGGTGACAGTGAATTCCTAGCGGGTGAGCAAGCTGAAGTATCACGTGTGAAGATCGCTAACCGCGAACTTGAAGCACAAGGTAAGCAGCCAGCGACATTCGAGCGTGAACTTCTTGGTATTACCAAGGCGTCTCTTGCGACTGAATCGTTCATCTCTGCAGCATCGTTCCAGGAGACCACTCGTGTTCTTACTGAAGCAGCTGTTGGCGGTAAGAGCGATAAGTTACGCGGTCTGAAAGAAAACGTAATTGTGGGTCGTTTGATCCCTGCTGGTACAGGTTACTCTTACCACCAGAAGCGTGCCGAAGCTGCTGTTAAACCAGCTGCTGAAGAAGCACCAGCAATTAGCGCGAGCGAAGCTGAGCAGAACCTTGCTGATCTACTAAATCTTGCTGGAAGTTCTGATTAATTCAGTCTGAAAAGTAAATAGATTGTAAAAAAGGCGCCTTTGGCGCCTTTTTTTTACTTTAAATCGGTTAAAAGTTGTCTATTTCTTGACACTCACGCCATACACTTCTAAAATTTCGCGTCCCACACCTGTGGGATATAGATTTTTCACACCTTACTGTTGATTAAATCAACTGATTCGGAGCTATACATGGCAACTGTAAACCAGTTGGTACGTAAGCCTCGCGCGCCAAAAGTCGACAAGACTAATGTGCCTGCGTTGAATGCGTGTCCACAAAAACGTGGTGTTTGTACTCGCGTATACACAACCACACCAAAAAAACCTAACTCTGCACTACGTAAAGTAGCTCGTGTGCGTCTTACTAACGGTTTCGAAGTGACTTCGTACATCGGCGGTGAAGGCCACAACTTGCAGGAACACAGCGTAATTCTAATCCGTGGCGGTCGTGTTAAAGACTTACCGGGTGTGCGTTACCACACTGTACGTGGCGCTTTAGATTGTGCTGGCGTAAGCGAACGTCGTCAAGGTCGTTCAAAGTACGGTGCTAAGCGTCCTAAGTCTTAACGTTTTCCGTTAAGTAAGGCCAAGCTAGAGATATATTGAGATTCCAGTTTTGGGGTCCCTGAAGCATACGGAGAAATTGTTATGCCAAGACGTCGCGTTGTAGGACAACGTAAAATCCTACCAGATCCAAAGTTCAACAGTGAGTTGCTGGCTAAGTTCATCAACGTCATTATGCAGGACGGCAAAAAGTCGACTGCAGAAAAAATTATTTACAAGGCACTAGATACTGCGTCTGAAAAGAAAGGCGAAGATCATTTAGTAATCCTTGAAGCAGCCCTGGACAATGTACGTCCATCAGTCGAGGTTAAATCTCGTCGTGTTGGTGGTTCTACTTACCAGGTACCATGTGAAGTTCGTCCAGTGCGTCGTAACGCACTAGCGATGCGCTGGTTGGTTGAAGCTGCACGTAAGCGTGGTGAAAAATCTATGGCGTTACGTCTAGCCGGTGAAATGCTAGACGCATCAGAAAACAAAGGTACTGCTGTTAAGAAGCGCGAAGACGTGCATCGCATGGCAGAAGCAAACAAAGCGTTTGCTCATTACCGCTGGTAATATCTTGGCGCAGGCTTTTGCCTGCGCCTTACTTGCATTGCTAACACTCAGGTTTTAGCTAAGAGGGTATAAATCGTGGCTCGTACAACCCCAATTGAGCGTTATCGTAATATCGGTATTGTCGCTCATGTTGATGCTGGCAAAACCACCACAACTGAACGTGTTCTATTCTACACCGGTATGTCTCATAAGATCGGTGAGGTTCATGATGGCGCAGCCACTATGGATTGGATGGAGCAAGAGCAGGAGCGTGGGATTACCATCACTTCAGCCGCAACGACTACTTTCTGGCGCGGAATGGAAGCACAGTTTACTGAGCACCGTATTAACATCATTGATACTCCTGGTCACGTAGACTTCACTATTGAAGTTGAACGTTCTCTACGAGTACTGGATGGGGCGGTTGTTGTTTTCTGTGGTTCATCAGGGGTAGAACCCCAATCTGAGACTGTTTGGCGTCAGGCTGATAAGTATCATGTTCCTCGTATGGTTTTCGTCAATAAGATGGACCGTGCAGGCGCAGACTTTGATAGCGTAGTCGAACAGATCCGTAACCGTCTTGGAGCGACTTGTGTACCGATTCAAATGAATATCGGTGCAGAAGAAGAGTTCAAAGGTGTTGTTGATTTGATTAAGATGAAAGCAATTAACTGGTCTGAAGAAGATCAGGGAATGACTTTCACCTATGAAGATATTCCAGCTGACCTAGCCGATAAAGCTGCAGAAATGCGCGAATACTTGGTGGAAAGTGCAGCGGAAGCTTCAGACGAACTGATGGAAAAATACCTTGAAGAAGGTGAGCTTTCAGAAGTTGAGATCAAAGAAGCACTTCGTAAACGTACCTTAAATAACGAAATCGTTTTGGCAACTTGTGGTTCTGCTTTTAAGAACAAAGGTGTACAAGCGGTTCTCGATGCTGTGGTAGATTTTCTACCATCGCCAGTTGAAGTTCCTGCTATCAGGGGCGTTGACGAGAATGAGAAAGAGACCGACCGTCCAGCGGACGATAACGCTCCTTTCGCAGCATTGGCATTTAAGATTGCTACAGACCCATTCGTGGGTACCTTAACCTTTATGCGTGTTTATTCAGGCGTATTGGAAACGGGTGCTGGCGTTTATAACTCTGTTAAGCAAAAACGTGAGCGTATTGGTCGTATGGTGCAGATGCACGCTAATGACCGTCAAGAGATCAAAGAAGTGCGAGCTGGCGATATCGCTGCCGCTATTGGTCTTAAAGACGTGACTACTGGCGATACATTATGCGATAGCGATCATAAAGTAATTCTAGAGCGTATGGAGTTTCCAGAGCCTGTAATTACTATTGCCGTTGAGCCAAGAACCAAGGCAGACCAAGATAAGATGGGGATCGCGCTACAAAAGTTAGCTGCTGAAGATCCATCGTTCCGTGTTGAAACTGATGAAGAATCGGGTCAAACACTGATCTCTGGTATGGGTGAGCTACACTTAGATATCATCGTAGACCGTATGCGTCGCGAATTCGGTGTTGACTGTAATGTAGGTAAACCTCAAGTTGCATATCGTGAGACTATCCGCGCAAGCGTGGAAGTTGAAGGCAAATTTGTACGACAATCAGGTGGTCGAGGTCAATTCGGTCATGTTTGGTTGAAACTGGAACCTCAAGAAGAGGGCTTTGGTTACGAATTTGTCAGCGAAATTGTTGGTGGTGCGGTTCCTAAGGAATACATCCCAGCAGTAGATAAAGGTATTCAAGAACAGATGAAGAGTGGCGTTTTAGCCGGCTTCCCCGTTCTAGACGTAAAGGTTACTCTGTTCGATGGTTCATATCATGATGTGGACTCTAACGAAATGGCCTTTAAAGTCGCCGGTTCAATGGGCTTTAAAAAGGGTGCTCTAGAAGCAGACCCTGCCTTGCTTGAACCTTGCATGAAAGTTGAAGTTACAACACCTGAAGACTATATGGGTGATGTGGTTGGAGACTTAAACCGTCGTCGCGGCCTTATTGAAGGCATGGACGATGGTATCGCAGGTGTTAAACTTGTGCATGCAACAGTACCATTATCTGAAATGTTCGGTTATGCAACCGATTTGCGCTCTGCGACTCAGGGTCGTGCTTCATACTCTATGGAGTTTTTGAAGTACTCCGATGCACCGCAAAATGTTACTAAAGCAATAATGGAAGCTCGAGGCTAAACAGTCTCACTCTTTTATTGATATAATTAATTGCTATTGCTCGGTAAATAACGCCGAGCATTTTCTGAAAAGAAAGGAATATATCGTGGCTAAAGAAAAATTTGAACGTAGTAAACCGCATGTTAACGTTGGTACCATTGGACACGTTGACCATGGTAAAACAACACTAACTGCTGCTATCTCTGCTGTTTTGACTAAAACATACGGTGGTGAAGTAAAAGATTTCGCACAAATCGATAACGCTCCAGAAGAGCGCGAGCGTGGTATTACAATTAATACTTCTCACATCGAATATGACACTCCATCACGTCACTACGCACACGTAGAT
>NZ_JAKIKQ010000029.1 GCF_023284045.1 Shewanella kaireitica | reverse complement strand
TTCCGGCCCTCCTTGGCGGTCAGATTTAGGAGGTACGAGACCAAGGATGGTCGAAGGTAGAATAATGCAGGAGCAATTATCGAGAGCGAAGCAGGATGCCAGAGCCGAGAACAACTATTAGCTCAAATCCCATTACTTTCCTACAGCGTTTTGAATTCCCGCTGAATGGTCAAACTTTTAATGCAATTGGTATAACTCACACAGTCAAATTACTGATTACGGGAAAATACTGCTGAAAAAAACATAAAACTAGAACTAAATATCCTCATTAAACATTAAAAGAATACTGCCACCGCTAAGTACGCTACCGATATTAACGGTCACGCCAATGCCTAAGTTATTTACCCATGAATTTAACCAAGGCGTGTCAATCACCCAACCAGCGCCAACTTCGTAGTAGTGGTCGGTTGCTAAAGGCTCAACTGCATCACCTGATAAATCGATTCTTTTAAACATAAAGCGAAGTTCATTATCATTCATCCCCAGTTGTGGAAGCTGATAATGAAACAGTAAGGTGTTGTTAAAACGACCAACTTTTGATGTCACCTTTTGCGGCTCCGAGTCGGTTAATAGCGTATGCCCTATGGCAAATCGATAGCTGCTAATAAACTGCCAACGATGACCATAAAGTAGGCTGTCGTACCTAAACTCTAAAGATGGGTCAATCATTAACGCACCGTAAGAAGTATTAAGTAGCCCATTATCAAATACAGGTGCTAGCTGTTCCAATACGCTTCGATATTGAAAATTATTTTCATACCAAATCGTTTGTGCGCCGATGGCAAACTGCATTTTCCAATGCTCACTGAGCGCATGTTGCCAACGTTGCTCAGCCTGAAATAGGTAACTTTTTTCAGTGAAAGAATCAAAGTTTTTAGCTGATTGAGAAAAGTCGACAGTTTGGCTGGATCCGACATAAGAAAATTTAAGGTAGGTAGATGTGTTCCAATTTGAGCCCACATCTGCCCAACTTGAATTCCAAGGTAAAGAGTAAGTTTTGAGTTCACGGCGTCGTTCGAGCGAGCTTTTGGAGCCAGTATCTAAGTCGCCGAAATCAATAACAGAGCTAGGATCAAAACTAACGACACCTAAAGTGATCAAATTAGCATCCGTTAGCACAATGGCGGTTGCTATATTCTGTTTTGCAACTCTACTCACCATGTTATCAAGAGAGTTTATTGATTGGCTCGCCCCATAAGCTATGTTGCTCAACAAGATCATGATCAAACATATCATTATTCTATAAATATGCATCGAATACCTATGATTTAGAAGTGCTACAATTTCACGATTATTTCTAGCGTCATTTCATATTTAATCTGATTCAAAGCTTATGCATTACTATTTCGTGCTCTGATAACTTTCCAATACGTTGTTCCGGACTAATCCTCGTCTAACATTTTTGCACAATTTTGCCAAACGACTAATATCACCAAATTGAGGCACCTCACCATTATCGATTGCACTCTCCCAATAACTCAATTCACTGTCTACAATCTCTAACAACTTTTTCGGGCAGCCAATACAGGTTCCTACAGGACCGCAGACAAAATGTTGTGGATCTTTAAGAGGCAGCTCCCGCTTAACTTGCTTAATCATATTTTTCATCGCAGTAACGCGATCTGGCTTAGGAGGCATAAAACGGCTAATTGGCACTATGAGTATTGCATATAAGTGTAATTGAAAATGTGTACCAAAGCTCGATGATTAAGTTTGGTACACATTTAGAGCCCTATAAATCAGACCAGATCATCACTTGGGCTTCCTCATCATTTTTACGAGTAGCGCGGTACATGCCTTCGGTATTAAATGGTGTAGCAATATTGCCACGCTGATCTATGGCAATCACCCCGCCCGTGCCGCCAGCGGTAATAAGGCGCTGATTAATCACTTCATCGGCCGCTTGTATAATCGATTTTTTCTGATACTTAACTTTAGCGCAGATATCTCCAGCGACATGGTAGCGGATAAAATACTCCCCATGGCCTGTAGCAGACACTGCACAAACTCCATTTTCGGCGTAAGTGCCAGCGCCAATCACTGGCGAATCACCGATACGCCCGAAGCGCTTTGCTGTCATACCGCTCGTTGAAGTATAGGTAATTAACCATAAATCAACATTCAATAATATGGAGACATTAACGATCTAACAAGCGGATTACTGTTTCACCAAGCAATTGATGTAATACAACTTCTGACCCGTCAACCTTCCCCTCAACTATTTCAAATAATCGCTTAATTCCCTGCTTACTCATTTCGTTTGGTGCATCACTTGCGGCATTTGCTATCAGCATCTGCAAGATATATCGGAAATGTTTGTCATCAAGTGCGCTGATCCAAGACGTTCTTAGTGATTCATTATTCGTCAGGTCTAAATGAGACAAAAAGATAGGAAATATCTTCCCCCTTAACGCTTCTTCCAATTCAGTGTAATACCCTTGAACTGTTGACCGACGAATATCAGCGGCTGCAGCAACATTCCCATAAGTAACATGATGCCAGCCTCTCTCTAAGAAAATATTGAGAATGATTGCATCAAGCTTTTGCTTCATCTCCGCTTTTGCTTCTTTTGATATTTTAGCCATCTTACTTATTAGGTTTGGTGTACGTAATTGTAGTTTATCACTTGCAAGTGACTATTAGAAACAAAGCGCAACCATTAATACGTACACCGAACCAAATAATTGTTGACCGTACAAATAGAGAGCTGTTAGAGTACACCCTTATTACGTACACCGAACCCATTAGGTAAACATGAAACCAATTTTATCAAGCATATTAGTTCTAACTTTTCTAGCTGGATGCGCTGCGCCCACAACAAACCAAGTGCAACGCCAAAGCATCACATTACCTGACAGTGGAGATGTATATGGTAAGGCTATTCGCTGTGCCGTAGATTTACTGACGGTAAAAACAGGATCATTATTTGCTTATGAAGATATAGCTACCGAAACATTTTCAGTACACTCACATTATAGAAATACAGTCCAGTTTACATATCAATTTATGCCAGTAGGAAAAGAGTATGAATTGACAGCTAAGTCAGTTGAATACTTCGTACCACAATATAACAATTTATGGGATGGCAAATCTGCCATACCTGCACATTGGACAAGTGAACTGACAAAAGAGCAAATGTCCATTGCTAATAACTTTGTTGCAACTCAATTAAATGAATATGTTCAATGTATAGAAATGGCTAAATAACGAAGAGAATTAACTCCTAAATACGGTTTTCGGCTGCAATGATTCACAGGTGTACAATGCGCTCATTAGCATTGAACATCTGTAATTAAAATAAGGTGTCAAATATGTCTAACGTAATTTTAGCTACAGCTGGTCATAAATTTAAAAATCCAAATTGGTCGTGGGGTTCTATCAACCATGAAACAAAGTCAGTAATACTTCGAATTTGGGAAAACGAAATTATTGATGTTAACGGCGAGCAATGCGCTGAAGTTTTAAATCCTCTCTACTCAGTAAATATTAATGGTCGTAAGCGAGCTGGTTATACTGAACGCAGTGAACATTTCGAATGTATTTTACAAGGATATAAACCTTACTTTCTGGTTTGCACTCCTGAGGATGGTAATGCAGAGGTCTGGTCAATCAATTCACACCGAAAAGAACTTGTTATTGGTAATCATGGAATCTTTTCCATGAACAGAATAAATGATGTTTGGTATTCAAAATTAACGAATTTAACCATCAAACCAGAATCACTCTAATGTATTTGTCGATTCAACTTTTTACCTAGTATCAGGATAAAGATTAACTATGGAAGTACTATTAAGTATATTAATAATAATTACCTCTCTGTGTCTCTACTTTATACCAGCTGCATTAGCATCACACAGGGAACACAATCAAAAACTTGCAATCTTGATGGTTAATCTATTTCTAGGTTGGACTTTCTTAGGTTGGGTTGCAGCATTCATTTGGGCATGCACCAACAATACCTTACAAAGTGACAGTAAGAAAGAAGCAAAACGCATACAAGAGCTTGAAGAATTGGTTCATACTTTTCATCATCAATCTAAAAAGTAGTATATTTTTGTCATTTTAAACGTCGGTTAACGACCTTTAAAATGACCATTAATAAACCAATATTGAGTTATTTATCTCGCCAGATCATCACTTGCGCTGCTTCACCCTTCTTTCGGGTCGCACGGTACATACCTTCGGTATTAAATGGTGTAGCGATATTGCCACGCTGATCTATGGCAATCACCCCGCCAGTACCTCCAGCGGTAATAAGACGCTGATTAATCACTTCATCGGCCGCTTGTATAATCGATTTTTTCTGATACTTAACTTTAGCGCAGATATCTCCAGCGACATGGTAGCGGATAAAATACTCCCCATGGCCTGTAGCTGACACAGCACAAACTCCATTTTCGGCGTAAGTGCCAGCGCCAATCACTGGCGAATCACCGATACGCCCAAAGCGCTTTGCTGTCATACCACCGGTTGAGGTGCCAGCTGCGAGGTTACCGTTTTGATCCAGCGCAACAGCGCCGACGGTGCCAAATTTATAATCGAACTCCATATAATCTAAAGCACTTTGCTTATAGTTATGCCCATTGCTTGCCTGATAGTCTTTATTTGATTCAGCTTTTTTGATTTTCTCTTTGGCACTTTGCAGTTGTTTATAACGGTTTTCGGTATCGAAATGACTAACCGGTACCAAATTATACCCTTGTGTTAGGGCAAACTCTTCAGCACCTTGGCCTGAAAGCATAACATGTGGAGACTTATCCATTACGGTTTGAGCCAAATTGATTGGGTTTTTAATATGCCTAACCCCAGCAACAGCACCCGCGTTCATGGTTTTACCATCCATAATAGATGAGTCCATCTCATGTGCACCATCATAGGTGTAAACAGCACCTAAGCCAGCATTAAACAAGGGGCTATCTTCAAGTATATTAATAGACACCTTGACTGCTTCTAAGCTGTCACCGCCCTCACTGAGCACTTTATAACCTGCATCAATGGCTTCTTGTAGCTTACTGCGATAGGCCTTTTGCTGCTCATCAGTCAATTTTGCTTTGGAAATGGTACCTGCACCGCCATGAATTGCGATAGAAAATGGCTTTTCGGTAGCAAAAGCCACGGGCGTTACAATGGTTAATGCCAATAAACAACTCACTACGATTGGAGAATAATTCACAAACGGTATCCTTTTGCATTTATTTGCTCTCTTTGTAACTATTTTCGACCATAATTACAATCAGCAACTTGCTTGATTTGGTGATTCTAGTGACAATAGCTTCATAAAACTAAAGTTAATAATAAGAGCCTGATATTTTTGATAAGTTTGATTCGAACAACCAGCATACTGACATTATTGTTCGGTTTTCTACTGAGTCCTTTTGCTGCCCAAGCAAATGACCTGTTAACGCTGAAGATAGAAGGCGTAGCAGGCAGTCTTGAACGCAATGTAAAAGCGCATTTGGGGGCATTACCTAAGTCCGATGTACAACGACGTGCTTTTATTTTTAATGCTGAAGACAATATCAATGCAGCTTTGCACTCTATGGGTTATTACAATAGTAAGATAGAACAGGAGTTTAACCGTAACGACAAAGGGCCTTGGAAGCTTAGTTATCTCATCACACCAGGAGAACCAACAACAGTGCGCTGGGTTGATATACAAGTCAGTGGTGAAATGCGTGATGATCAACTGTTCGAACAGTGGCTTTCCCAGTTGTCAATTCGGCCAGGAGACCGGCTTAATCATGGCGTATATGAAGAATTGAAAGCCCAGTTACTGACCCTATCATTAGCCCGAGGCTATTTTGATGGCAAATTTGACAAGGCTGAAATAGAGGTTGATAGGGATTACAATAGCGCAAAAATAGCGCTGCATTATGACTCAGGCAAACGCTACCATATTGGTGAAGTCACCTTTACTGGCCACACACTACAACCCGAGATCTTAGAGGAATTGATCCCCTTCGAGCTTGATGCTCCATACAGTACTGGCAATTTGGGACAATTAAATAGACAACTACTTGATACAGGCTACTTTTCAAACATTAAGGTGTTACCTTTAGTTGAGCAAGTAGAAGGTTTACTTGTGCCCGTTAGAGTTGATCTTAGTCCTAAACCCGATCACTCCATTGAGCTTGGCTTAGGTGTGGATGTAGGCAATACCGTCGATAACAGCATCGAACCTCGGGTTCGAGTTACATGGCGTACACCACAAATAAACAGTTATGGTCATTCTCAAGAAACCTCTGCAGAATGGGCGCCTGATAGACCAAAATTTCTAACCACTTATACCATTCCTTTAACACACCCTCTCGATGATCAGCTTAAGCTGCGGGTTGGCATGTTAAGAGACAAATATGGTGTGACCCAAGTCTACAATGAAGAAGACAGAAATTTTAAGAACACTGGCCAGTTGGAGTCATCCAAGTTGCTTTTTGCGGTTATCCGTCAGCAACGTCTCGGCCATCAATGGATTCTTAATTACTCTACTGAAGTGATGCGTGAGAGTTACACTCAATCTGGTGTCGATTATGATCCCTTCTTTGTACTTTTCGGGGCAAATGTGTCTAAAACGTCTCGCGGTGATAACTCACTCGATCCCAAATCAGGCTTTTTGCAGTATTACAGCCTAGAGTATGCAGATCCCAATTTGGGCTCAGAGGTACGTTTAGCACGCCTACAAGCGAAGTTTAAATGGATCCAGCGGTTTTTCGAAAACCACCGAATAGTATCGCGTTTGGATTTAGCAGCAAACCTCACCAATGAGAATAATTTGGCACAGATCCCCCCTTCTTTGCGATATTTTGCTGGCGGCGACCAAAGTATACGTGGCTACAGTTATAACGAATTGGGTCCATCTATAGACTCTATCAACGATGAAGGCGAAGTAGTGAGAGAAGTAGTCGGTGGACGTTACCTGATGGTAGGCAGCATCGAGTACCAGTATTACGTCACCCCAACATGGCGGGTAGCCACCTTTATCGACGCAGGTAATGCCTTTGATGTTAATCAAATAGAAGCTATTACCTCTGTCGGTGCAGGTATCCATTGGATATCGCCGATTGGCCCTGTGAAATTTGATGTAGGTGTAGGCTTAAAGGAAACCGATACTATTAGTAGACCTTGGCGTATCCATATCACGATGGGGGCTGAGCTATGACAACTAGAACAACGGATACAAACAAAGCTCCGCAACCAAATAACAATACTCATCAAACAAAAGGTGCCATCTGGCGCTGGTTTAAACGCCTTTTCCGGATTATTTTCTATATTCCTCTTGGCTTGTTAATCAGCTTAGCCATTATTATCGGTACAAACTTTGGTTCTCACTTCGCAGTTAAAATAGCGGATATTTTGGTGCCCGATCTCGACGTCAGTTATGTATCAGGGAAAATAAACAACCGTCTTCAATTAGACGTCGGTAACTGGCAAATGTCAGGAGTCAAAGTTGAAACTACAGGGTTAATCTTAGATTGGAACCCTATGTGCTTAGTGCAAAAGCAGTTATGCGTAAATGAGTTAAGTGCAACTAAGGTTAATGTTGAAATAGATACCGACTTGCTTGGTGAGCCAACCACTATTGAAGTGGCTACAAATGATGCCGCAATTGCAATCTCCAATGACAATCAAGACAATTTAATCACAGATATCAGTCAGCCTATCGATACTATCGTCAATGGGATTGAAGAAAATCAAGAAATTGTCTTACCGTTTGGTATTAAGCTTGCTATAGGTGCATTGAGCCAAGTGACAGTGCGCGTCAATAATATGGACTTTAACGCAGCTCAACTTAATTTAAGTGCTGAATGGCAAAGCACCGGAATTCGAGCTCAATCGATTTATGCGAAAGATTTATTAGTATCTATTCCACTCGGCAGCAACGATGAGAATAATGCAGACAGCACTATGCTGACTGAAAAAAAATCAGCTAAGCCTGCCTCGACAAGTAAAGCTATAAATAAAGCAAGTGGCGCCAATGTAATAACTGATGATGCTAATAAGTGGGCCATGGCTCATTTACCTGAAGTGTTTATGCCAATACCTGTCTATGTTGAATCACTTGAGGTCAACAACGGAGATTTAATTCTAGGGCCAAGAGAAGATCATTTTAGCACTATCGCACTGAGTGGCAGCTATCAAACTTTTCTTATTAATATAGAAACATTGTCTGTTTCTCACAGCTACGGTTCGGTCGAACTAAATGGGCACATGTCGTTGTCAGACGATTACCCGATGGATTTTGAACTAGATATTAATCTTGATCACGTTGATGAAATACCGGGACTAAAGGGGCAGCAACTTAATGTCACAGTCGTTCAAGGTTTCAAACAACTGAAAAGCGAGGTCTCCGGTCAGGGGCAGCTTGAATTTGACTTATCATCGAGTATTGCGCTAGCGGATCCCAAACTCCCCTATTCGATAGCACTGCAATCGAAAAAACTACAATGGCCGATAAAAAAGCCTGAATATATTGCAACCAACATCACGCTGAAGACTCAGGGTGATCTCAAGCAGCAACAAGTCGATTTACAAACGCATTTCAACTCCAACTACCACCCAATGATGAAAGTTAACACTCTATTCGAACACCAAGATTCCACAATTGATTTCAGTGTATTAAAGATTGAAAGCAAGATGGGTAATGCGTCTATCGACGGAAAACTGGCTTACGGCGATACGTTTATATGGGACACTAATGTCATTACTGAGAAACTCGATATTAGTCAACTCCAACTCGATTTGGAACAGTCTTTACCTAAGAGCAACATTAATGGCCAGTTCAGCAGTAACGGACAATTCTCGTTAGCCAATGCACACTGGTCAGTAGGCATATCAGATGCAGAACTTAATGGCGATATAGAAACATACCCATTAACAGTCGATGGCAATCTAGCACTTAATCACAATTGGTACTTAAGTTCGACTGGACTTAATATTCACGCGTTGAAAAGCTCTTTATACATTGAAGGTGAAGTAGATAAGCGCTGGTCACTAACAGGTGATTTAGTCGTACCCGATTTAAGCCTTTGGCACCAAGATGCACGAGGTCAAATTAATAGTGACATTACTGTCACTGGAGAATCTGAACACCCAAACATTGAAGTGTCTCTTTTAGCCAATGACCTTAGGTTTAGTCAGCTGTCTCTAGAAAAACTAAATTTAACAGGTCACTATAAACCTCTTGATAATCAGGCATTCTCAGCTCAGTTAACCTCAGACAAGTTTAGCTACGATACTGTTTTTCTAGACAGTATCAATGTACAAAGTAACGGCGACTTAAACCAGCAATCCTTGAATATAGAAACCCAAGGAGAACTCGGATTAACCACATCGATTAAAAGCCAATTTGATGATAGTAAAAACACTGCAAACGCTCAAATAAGTCGACTTAATCTGCAATCAAAGCTTGGTGAGGTAAGCCTAGAAAAGCCATTAAATGCGCAGTACGACATGTCGAAATCTAAGGGACAGATAACACCATTTTGTTTAACCCATGCGAGCGGAAAATTATGTGCTGTAGAGCCAATTAAAGTTGGAATGAGTGGCCAGGCAAAAATGGAATATGCAGGTGATCTTGGGGTTTTAATCTCACCTTGGCTACCTGAAAGTATAAAGTGGCATGGACCTTCAACATTAGCGTCAGAATTTAAGTGGTTTGAAGAAGGTAAACCTACTGGCCAGTTAGAGCTAGATCTAACACCGGGCACTATCGACTTCAAAACAACCAATAGTAATGAAGTTAGTGTCGGATATAAGTCCTTCAACATACAAAGCCTATTAAATGATCAGTTCCTTAAAACAACAATCGCACTAGAGTCTTATAAGATAGCCAGTTTGGACGCGAACCTCACTGTCAGTGTTACCCCAGATAGAACTATTGACGGCAAACTTGCCCTACATCAAATAGACTTAAAAGCGCTCGCTCAGCTACTGCCTGAGTTAGAAACATTAGAGGGTATAGTCTCCAGTAATCTTAATTTAAGCGGAACGCTTGCAGATCCTCAAGCATCAGGCGACATAACTCTAAGAAAGGGATCTATTCTAGCTACAGCAAACCCAACACTTATTGAAGATGTAGACTTGAATCTAACCTTCGGCGGTAAACAGGCCCAAATAGATGGTGAGCTAAAAATGGGCAAAGGGCTCGCTTATATCGACGGTCAACTGGATTGGTTAAATAAACAGCTGAAAGGTAACTTCGATATAAAAGGTAAAGACCTCGCCGTCATTCAACCGCCGCTTGCTATTCTCAGTGTTGGAACTGATCTCAATATTAGTTTTACCGACCATTCCGTTGATGTAAAAGGCGATATTAATGTGCCAACAGGCCACATTACCATTGTTCAGTTGCCAGAAGGCGGTGTTGCTGTGTCTAAGGACGTAGTGTTTAAAGATAGCCTTGCGACACAAACGTCGAAAGCCACGCCGTTAGCGGTTTCTGCTGAAGTGAATTTAAACATTGGCGACGATTTAAAAGTTGATGGAATGGGACTCGACGGCAAACTATTAGGTAAGTTGGAATTGAAGCAAAGTCCTTTTAGACCCCCACTACTCTTCGGCGAAATTAAAGTTATTGATGGATCTTATAAGTTCATGGGGCAGACTTTAAAAATTAAAGCCGGTGAAATGCAGTTTATAGGCCCTATTGATGTCCCCAACTTGAATATAGAAGCAGCACGAGAAATAAAAGAGGAAGATGTGATAGCTGGTGTTCGCATAACAGGAACACCGATGAAACCAATTGTTAACCTTTATTCAAATCCAGCAAAAGAACAGGCTGAGATTTTAAATTATATTGTCAGAGGCACTGGCCTAAACAGTAACGATGTTGACCAAAACAGCGGCCTGATGATGGGGGCAGCATTGACATTAAGTAACCAAATTGGTGGCGGAGCCATCGGCAATATAGGTAATACGGCAACTGGTATCATTGAGAAAATCGGTTTTTCAAATGTCCAACTTGATGCAAACGATGATGGTCGATTCGCAATTAGTGGCTTTATTGGTGAAGATCTGATGGTGAAGTACGGTATTGGAGTGTTTAATCCAGGTTATGAAATGACCGTTCGTTATTACTTGTTGTCGCAACTTTACTTAGAAACGGTATCGGGTACCATTGAACAATCTTTAGATATCTACTACAGCTTTGACCTGTAATCTTTAAGCATCAAAAAAGCCATCTAAAAAGATGGCTTTTATTATAAACGACAAACTAAGACAAAATGCTACGTATTTGAATGACCTAGCTCAACTGGCATTTTATCGCGTAAACTCTGCCACATCATGCCGCTATTAATCCCGTAGGCTCGCATTAACCCAGCTACGTCCGCATAATTCTTATCTACTGCGAGCTGTTGCAGTTGCTTATAAAAGTCCAACGCTAATGCTCGTGCATCGGCGCTAGAAAAATAATAACGGCCGACTCTGCTATATAATCCTTTAAAACCATTCAAAATGAGAACATAAAGAGGATTACCAGAAGAAAAAGCTAATGTGTGCTGTAATTCATAATCAAAGTCCGCATAGGCTTGAGCAGTGTCTTCCAACTCGTCAAGCTTTGATAATGCTTCAACTGCTTTATCAGGGTTATTGCGGATAGCACCTCTAAAATAGATTGCACTAACACTGCTGCGCGCCGATAACAATTGATCGACGAGTTCAGGAAAACCATCAGGATCAAGTTCAGCGATGGTCTCAAGAATATTAAGTCCAGAGGTCTCCCAGAAATTATTCACTCGGGTGGGTTTACCATGTTGAATAGTTAGCCAGCCATCTCGCGCTAGACGTTGCAGCACTTCACGCAATGTCGTGCGTGTTACGCCGATTAATTCAGACAACTCACGTTCAGCTGGCAAAATAGAACCTGGGGCAAATTTGTTCTCCCAAATGGATCGTACAATATATTTCTCGGCAAAACTTGCAGGGCCTTTGGCATTGATGATCATCAGCCTACTCTATCCAATTATTAGTGTTGTTCTATTACTGATCATACCAGAGCTACCCAAAATGGAAACCTAAACCGTCGTATTAGATATTCACAGTGCTCAAAAAACAAAATCATGATTAAAAATCATCCGAATAATGCGTTTTAGTTGATTTTTTTTGATATAGATACCCGTTTTGGTAATCAGTGCTGTTTAAGTTAGTAAAAAGGAATTACCTTTAGCGTCGGCAAATTTATAAGTAACAACAAATCCAGTTAATTTCTTGTTACAATCGGACATTACAAAACAAGAGTGAGGATTCCATGCCCGTGACAATGAGTCAGGCGTCTTTGTTAACTTCTTAGGTACTTTGCCAAAGTAGTTCAGATTCGCAATATTATCGTTTCTAGTAATCAACCCAGTCGTATTCTAATTAAATCCGGTTTACCTTTGGCGTCGGCAATTACATTAGTAACAATAAATATAGTTAATTTATTGTTACAATCGAACATTACAAAACAAGAGTGAGGATTCCATGCCTGTGACAATGAGTCAGGCGTTTCTTGATAACTTCTTAGGCAATTCGCCAAAGTGGTTCAAATTCGCAATATTATCGTTTCTAGTAATCAACCCTGTCGTTTTCTATCTTAATCCGTTTGTGGCGGGCTGGCTGTTGGTTTTAGAGTTTATTTTTACCCTTGCTATGGCTCTCAAATGCTATCCATTGCAACCAGGGGGGTTACTCGCAATTGAAGCGGTAATAATCGGCATGACTTCACCCAGTCAAGTTCTGCATGAGATAGAAGCAAACCTAGAAGTTTTATTGCTACTGATTTTTATGGTTGCTGGTATCTATTTCATGAAGCAACTATTACTATTTGCCTTCACAAAAATGATCACCAAAGTTCGTTCTAAGATTGCAGTATCAATAATGTTCTGTGTTGCATCTGCATTTTTGTCAGCATTCCTAGATGCGCTTACAGTTATAGCAGTTATTATTGCAGTTGCTGTGGGCTTCTATTCGATTTACCACAAAGTGGCGTCAGGTAAAAACTTTACTGATAGTCATGATCATACTAGCGATGGCCAAAACCAGTTATGTGAAGAAGAGTTAGAAGCATTCAGAGGCTTTTTACGCAACTTGCTAATGCATGCCGGTGTCGGTACTGCCCTTGGTGGCGTTTGTACTATGGTCGGTGAACCACAGAACTTAATTATTGCAGCCCAAGCAAACTGGCAATTTGCTGAGTTTGCATTGCGTATGTCTCCTGTCACCGTACCAGTCTTTGTTGCCGGTGTGTTGACTTGTTACTTAGTTGAAAAGTTTAGAGTGTTTGATTACGGTAAGCAGCTTCCTGATGCCGTACACAAAATTTTGTCTGACTACTCAGCTCATGAAGACGCACATCGTACTAAGCATGACAAAGTAAAATTAGTCATACAAGCACTTGTTGGCGTTTGGCTAATTATTGGTCTTGCCTTCCACCTTGCATCTGTTGGTCTCATTGGTCTTTCTGTCATCATTTTAACTACTGCCTTTAACGGCGTGACTAACGAACACCAGTTAGGAAAAGCATTTGAAGAAGCACTGCCATTCACAGCTTTATTAGCCGTCTTCTTCGCTATTGTTGGCGTCATCATTGATCAGCAACTGTTTGCTCCTGTCATTCAATGGGCGCTTAGTTATGAAGGTAATACTCAGTTAGTTATTTTCTATATAGCCAACGGTTTACTCTCAATGGTCAGTGATAATGTGTTTGTGGGTACGGTTTACATCAATGAGGTTAAAGCAGCTTTACTTGATGGTCAAATCACCCGCGATCAGTTTGACCTTCTTGCTGTTGCAATTAACACCGGTACTAACCTGCCGTCAGTGGCAACACCTAATGGACAAGCGGCTTTCCTTTTCCTACTGACATCAGCTATTGCCCCACTCATCCGTCTTTCCTACGGGCGTATGGTTTGGATGGCACTACCATATACAATTGTGTTATCAATTGTAGGGATCTTAGCGATTCAGTTTGGAGCGCTTGAGCAGATGACGCAGTATTTCTACGATAATAATATGTTGCTTCACCACACTCTCCAAGAAGTTGGAAATAGTGCAGCATCAGCGCATTAATGATAGTGTACTGACTGAACTAATTTAGAGTTTGTAAGTCATATAAAACGCCCTATTTTGGGCGTTTTTTATTTGCAAAGGAGACCTAATCGTTGAATGCACTAATCAAATTTTCCCAATCACGTACAGCATGGCTAACATTGACGGCTACGGCGCTTGCTTTAGAACTGGCTGCATTGTTTTTTCAATATGTTATGAAGCTTGACCCTTGTGTGATGTGTATCTATCAGAGGTTGGCAATATTTGGTATTTTATTTGCTGGTTTACTAGGCATTGTTGGTTATCAATCTCGTATCGTACGATTTGTAGCGATGGGACTCTGGGGGACTAGTGCTGCTTACGGCCTTAAGCTAGCGCTTGAGCTAGTCGATATGCAAACTAACCCTTCTCCGTTTGCAACCTGCTCTTTTTTGCCTGAGTTTCCAAGCTGGATGCCTCTACATGAATGGATCCCATCGATCTTTATGCCAACGGGGATGTGCACAGATATACCATGGCAGATGATGGGCATCACCATGGGTCAATGGATGATTGTAGCATTTTCTGTATATCTGTTAGCGTTAGTCATCTTTTTTATACCAGCACTACTATCAAAAACTAAAAACGAGTTAAAGTAGAAAAATTCAACTCGCCTAACATTTATAACTATTAGTTAAAACGGACAATCCGAGTATTTATCTCGGGTTGTCTCCCACCCAAAAGTATATTCATCATTATATTTTCCAAACTAAAAGCACTTAGTAGCGCAAAATAATACTTTCTAGAATGGCAACATTTTTGAGTAAAAAATGAATGTATTGCTAATCCCTCATTTGCAACTATTGCAAATGCAACTATTTCTTGTTGTTTTTATTTGGTTTTTTATCTCAATCAAGCAAATTAACGTCTAACCTTAATAGTAGGAGGCAGTTACTATCAGCCTCTAATTCTTTTTAAGTTGTTTTAGGGGGTGGGTTATGGGTATTTTCGAGCATTACCAACAACGCTATGAAAAAAAGCTAGATGAAGAATATTCATTAGAAGAGTTTCTAAGCATTTGTAAAGAAGATCGCAGTGCTTTTGCTTCTGCAGCAGAGCGCCTATTGATTGCGATTGGAGAACCGGAGCTAATTGATACGTCTAAAGACCCAATCTTAAGCAGGCTCTTTTCCAATCGCTTAATATCTCGCTATCCAGCCTTTAAAGATTTTTACGGAATGGAAGAAGCCATTGAGCAAATTGTCGCTTATTTAAAGCATTCAGCCCAAGGACTTGAAGAGTCTAAACAAATTCTCTATCTGTTGGGTCCTGTTGGCGGCGGTAAATCCTCTTTAGCTGAGAAACTTAAAGCACTAATGCAGAACGTGCCTATTTATGTACTCACTGCCGACGGTGTTCGTAGCCCTGTAAACGACCATCCTTTTTGCCTGTTTAACCTTGAGGAAGATGGCGAGATTTTGAAGCAAGAGTACGGCATTCCTAAGCGTTATTTAAAAAGTATTATGTCACCGTGGGCAGTAAAGCGACTACATGAATTTGGAGGGGACATATCGAAATTTAAAGTGGTCAAAGTTTACCCTTCTATACTGGATCAACTTGCCATCGCTAAAACAGAGCCCGGAGACGAAAACAACCAAGATATTTCATCGTTAGTCGGTAAAGTTGATATTAGGCAGCTAGAACATTTTGCACAGAATGACGCAGATGCTTACTCATACTCAGGGGCTCTGTGTCGAGCAAACCAAGGGATGATGGAGTTTGTTGAGATGTTTAAGGCGCCAATCAAAGTCCTTCACCCACTGCTAACAGCAACACAAGAAGGTAACTTTAACGGCACAGAGGGGCTTTCAGCGCTTCCTTTTGGCGGTATTATTCTGGCTCACTCTAATGAGTCAGAGTGGACAACCTTTAGAAACAACAAAACTAACGAAGCATTTTTAGACCGTGTTTATATTGTTAAAGTCCCTTATTGTTTACGCCTATCTGAAGAGGTACGAATTTACGAAAAGCTCCTTACTAACTCTGAACTTGCCAATACCCCTTGTGCCCCAGGTACACTAGAAACTTTGGCACAATTCAGTGTCCTCTCACGGGTAGTCGCTCCAGAGAACTCCTCAATCTATTCAAAAATGCGTGTTTACGATGGTGAAAGCCTAAAAGATACTGATCCTAAAGCAAAGTCTTACCAAGAGTATCGTGACTATGCTGGCGTTGATGAGGGTATGCTAGGACTATCCACCCGTTTTGCTTTCAAAATTTTATCCAAAGTATTCAATTTTGACCATACTGAAATTGCCGCAAATCCCGTTCACCTTTTTTATGTATTGGAACGCCAAATCGAGCAGGAACAGTTTCCAACTGAAACCGCTGAACGCTATTTGGAATTTTTAAAAGGCTACCTTATCCCTAAGTATGTGGAGTTTATTGGGAAAGAAATTCAAACAGCTTATCTAGAATCTTACTCTGAATATGGACAAAATATTTTCGACAGATATGTCACCTATGCTGATTTCTGGATCCAAGATCAAGAGTATAGAGATCCAGAAACTGGCCAACTATTTGATAGAGCAGCGCTTAACGCCGAGCTTGAAAAAATAGAAAAGCCCGCAGGGATCAGTAACCCTAAAGATTTTAGAAATGAGATTGTTAACTTTGTCCTTAGGGCAAGGGCTAATAATGAAGGCACAAATCCTCTTTGGACAAGTTATGAAAAGCTAAAAACAGTAATAGAGAAGAAAATGTTCTCTAATACCGAGGATCTACTACCAGTAATCTCCTTTAATGGCAAAACATCAACTGATGATCAGCGTAAACATGATGATTTCGTCAATAGAATGATGGAGAAAGGCTATACCCAAAAGCAAGTAAGGCTGCTATCAGAGTGGTATCTGAGAGTTAGAAAGTCTTCTTAGAAAAGCCATAAAAAGGGGAGACCTCTCCCCTTCGTCAGGTTAGGAGGTGCGCATGGCAAATTTCATCGATAGAAGACTAAACGCAAAAGGTAAAAGTACCGTCAATAGACAGCGATTTATTAATCGCTATAAAAAGCAGATAAAGAAAGCAGTAAGTGACGCAGTAACACATCGAAGTGTTACTGACGTAGACAAAGGTGAGAAGATCAGCATTCCCACACGAGACATTAGTGAACCGACATTCCATCAAGGAAGTGGAGGCGTTCGTGACAGAGTCCACCCAGGAAACGACCAATTTAGCCGAGGTGATCAAATTGAAAGGCCACCTTCAGGTAACGGACAAGGTGCAGGACAAGGTGAAGCATCTGATTCAGGAGAAGGCAACGATGATTTCGTATTTCAGATCTCTAAAGATGAATACTTAGAGCTGTTATTTGAAGATCTAGAGCTACCCAACCTTCAAAATAACCGACTGAATAAACTTGTCGAGTATCAAGTATATCGGGCGGGGTTTACCAATGATGGGGTTCCTGCAAATATTAACATAGTCCGTTCACTACGCTCATCTATCGCCCGTCGTATGGCGATGACATCCACCAAGAAGCGAACTCTAAATGAATTACAACAGGAACTTGAAGAACTTGAAAGTAAAGCAGGCTCTAACGCAGAGCGCATTTTAGCTTTAAAGGCTGAAATTGATGATTTACAACGTAGAATCAAAAAGGTCCCCTTTATTGATACCTTTGATTTACGCTATAACAACTATGCAAAACGAGAGGTACCCTCCAGTCAGGCTGTTATGTTCTGTCTCATGGATGTTTCGGGGTCTATGGATCAGGCAACCAAAGATATGGCTAAACGTTTCTATATATTACTTTATTTGTTTTTAACAAGAACCTATAAAAACCTAGAAGTCGTTTACATCCGCCATCACACCCAAGCAAAAGAGGTCGATGAACACGAGTTTTTCTACTCTCAAGAAACAGGTGGAACAATTGTGTCCAGTGCATTGAAATTAATGCATGAGATCCAACAAAAGCGTTACCCTGAGAATGAATGGAACATTTATGCAGCTCAGGCTTCCGATGGTGACAATTGGGCCGATGATTCTCCTTCATGCAACCAAATACTCGAAAAACAATTGCTTCCTGTAGTCAGGTATTTTAGTTATATCGAAATTACCAACAGAGCTCATCAAACGCTGTGGCGGGAGTATGAAACTCTCCAGAAAACACACGATAACATCGCAGTGCAGCACATCAAACAAGCTGAAGATATTTATCCTGTATTTAGAGAGTTGTTTAAGAAACAAGCTGTTTAGGGGGCGCCATGGACACCACTAAAAAAAGAACACCGCTAGATGATGGTCCTGATTGGAATTTCGATTTACTACAGACTTATTTAACTGAAATTGAGCGCGTGGCAAATCATTACCGATTGGATGCCTACCCAAATCAAATTGAGGTTATCACCGCAGAACAGATGATGGATGCCTATGCAGGGATTGGTATGCCTATTGGTTATACCCATTGGTCTTTCGGTAAACGCTTTATTGAAACCGAACAAGGCTATAAAAGAGGACAAATGGGCTTAGCCTACGAAATTGTCATCAATTCAGATCCATGTATTGCGTACCTAATGGAGGAGAACACCATAACTATGCAAGCGCTAGTCATGGCGCATGCAAGTTTCGGCCATAATAGCTTTTTCAAAGGTAACTATTTATTTAAGACCTGGACTGATGCTAGCTCCATTATTGATTATCTAGTATTTGCTAAAAATTATATTAGTGACTGTGAAGAAAAATATGGAATTGAAAGGGTTGAAAGTATCATTGACTCCTGCCATGCGCTAATGAGCTTTGGAGTCGATAGATATAAACGCCCTAGTGAGATCTCTTTCAAAGAGGAGAAAATGCGCCAGAAAGACCGAGAAGCATATCTTCAAAGTCAGGTTAATGATCTATGGCGGACTGTGCCTGTTGCACCTCATGAAGAACAGATAGCTCAAGCGCAACGCTTTCCTGCAGAGCCCCAAGAGAATATTCTGTACTTTATTGAAAAAAATGCGCCCCTTCTAGAACCTTGGCAACGAGAAATCGTTCGTATTGTAAGAAAGATGGGCCAGTATTTTTATCCACAAAAGCAAACCCAGGTAATGAATGAAGGATGGGCTACCTTTTGGCACTATACGATTTTAAATCATCTCTACGATGAGGGATTAGTGACAGACCGCTTCATGTTAGAGTTTTTACAAAGCCACACCGGTGTTGTCGCACAGCCAAGTTATAACAGTCCACACTATAGCGGCATAAACCCTTACGCACTCGGCTTTAACATGTTTATTGATATACGCCGTATATGTGAAAATCCAACAGAGGAAGATAAACACTGGTTCCCAGACATTGCTGGCAGTGATTGGTTAACGACACTGCATTTTGCCATGGAAAATTTTAAAGATGAAAGTTTCATTAGTCAGTACCTTTCCCCCAATATCATTCGTCAATTCAAGCTTTTTTCAATACTAGATGACGATAACAAAAATTACTTGGCTGTATCAGCGATACATGATGAACAGGGGTATAAAGAGATTAGAGATAAGCTGTCACAACAATACAACCTGTCCAACTTAGAACCCAATATCCAAGTTCACAATGTGGAGGTCTCAGGTGATAGATCGCTAACCCTCAGATATGTGCCCAATGCGAGGATCCCATTAGCAGATACACGCCACGAGGTTGTCAAACATATACACAGGCTTTGGGGTTTTGACGTAAAAATAGAGCAAGGTGAAAATGGTGATATTAAGGTGATCGCTGCCTGCCCTGAACAAAAATCAGATAACGCTGCTAACATCTAATTCTAAAAATAGCCCATAAAAAAAGCGCCTTATTCGGCGCTTTTAAATTTACTTAAGATTTAAGCAAATTTGAAATCAATATGTTCAATCAAAGGCTTGAACGCATGACGTTGCATGTCTTGAACGCGTACTAATACGTCTTTACCATCTAAAGAGATAGTTAGGTCAGTATTGTAAAATTCATCGTTCGCTTGGATATTGATGATATCTTTATGATCGAAAACAATAGAGATAGCTTCTTTACCTGGACCATAGATAACAGCAGGAACTTTGTTAGCATGACGTAGGCGGCGGCTCGAACCTTTCCCTATTTCAGTGCGGATTTGTGCAGCGATTGTATAAGACATAATAAAACTCACTTAATAAAAATAATATAAATGTAAAGTAATGATTTTCGACCAACCATTACTTACTAAAAGCTGGCGGATACTAACATACATTACCAAGTAAACAAAATATTATCTGTCAGCTCTCAAAGTTAGTTACCAACTTCTTATTGGGCCTGTATCAATATGCACGAAACCTGAGTTAGGGTAATAACCGACGCCCCCCAGTTTAAGCGCTAAAGCGGCACTTCTCACCTCTGCAAGCTTTACACCAGGTACAGCAATATCAAGTGCCATGCCTTTCATGTGGTAACTTTTCTTAGCAACGCCATTACTTCGCTTAGCAAGCATTTGATTCGTTTTTGGAGATCGATAACCTGATATTATGTGTAATTCATCGTCATAATCTAACGATTCTCTTAATAAAAACGCAAAGTCAAATAATCGTTTATCCATTGGAGCTGATTCATTTTGGCGATGATCACGCAATACTTGACTAAAATCAGTTAAGATATCACTTTGGTAATCACCATCAATCCAATAGCTTCCCTGCCCGCGTTCACCTGTATGACGGTTGTAAAAGCCTAAACTTCTGACCCCCTTTGTTGAACGACTTGCTTGTGCTTTAGTGGGTAACATAGAAAACATCGCTACTCCACCAAGGCCTAATAATAACTGTCTACGAGCAGAACATACTACGGTCACACTATCACCACTGACTACTTTTCCTACAACTGGCAGGCAAAGTAGCCTTAAAGTCTAAGAAATGCAAGTTATCAGCATAAAATAGTGTAAAGTGAGTTATAAGTTATTGATATGGGCAACTGAAGGGCCAGATTCATCATTTATTGACTGCTTCTGGTAGATATCATTTCTAAACTGAGCCAAATTATCTTTATCAATCCATGCGGTCCAGTACACCAAGTGAACATTTAAGGTTGAATTTAACGCAAACCACTGGGTCTTGGTTCTATCTACATGTCTATCAACCCAGGTTTGTTTGTCCTTCACTAGGTTCGCCGCCATCCAGTTGGCTAAACCTTCTACATTCTCGATCCTTATACAACCGGAAGATAGTGCTCTATTACTCTGATTAAAAAGTTTAGGATCCGACGTGTCGTGCAGGTAAACACTGAAGTCATTGGGAAAGTAAAATTTGTAACGTCCAAGGGTATTATTAGCACCAGGACGCTGGACAAATCTAAATGGAAATGGGCCTGCCGCTAAATCACGCCACTGTTGTGGTGACTTGAACACTTGATTGCCGGCTCGATCAAAAACATCAAATTCACGTTGTTCTATATAATGACCATCTTTGCGTACCTGTGGCAATAAATCATTGTATAGGATCTTTTTGGGCACACGCCAACTTGGGTTGATAACAACATTAGAGATTGCACTGCTCAACAACGGTGTTTGCCTATATGGCTTACCAACAATGACCCGAGATTCTAGTTCCACTTTACCTTTATTAATAAGTTCCATTTCAAAGGCGGGAATATTGATCACCAAAAAGCGATCTGCTCTTTGGGACATAAACTCTGATTTCTGCATAAAGCTTTGCGCTAAAATAGTAGCCCGCTCTGAAGGAGTAATATTCAGCCATTTCATTGTTTCAGGGCCTAAAATTCCATCAGCGCTTAAGCCATGACGACGCTGAAAACGTTTAACGGCATTAACTAAGTTATCATCGAAAATATCTGCATCAATAGAGCTAGCCGCGCCGTCTCCAAGCAAAGACAAACGTTGTGCTATTAGGGAAAGAGAAGCACTCTTCATACCCGGCCTAATTAACCCTTCAATACCTATTGATTTCCATTGATATTTTTCAGCAAGCCACTGCAGGTGCGATATCCGATTTTGTAACTGTAAATAGTTGTTGATCCTAGGTTCTAGAGACATTGCTCGAACAAGTGGATCCTTAACTTGAGAGGTTGCTATCTTGCGGGTTTCAATGTGGTGACGTGTCCAAAAATTAACAATGTCTGCTTCTATAACCTGTAGTTGCTCTTTACTTACCACTGTAGTACTCAACGCTGTAATGTGCTGTTGATACTGAGTATCAGGTTCAACAATGGCAATTAATTTAAGTTGCTTTAACAGCATGTTGTTTGCAGCACTCAATCTCTCGTCCGCGAGAGCAGTAGCACTCATCAATACAAAATAGATAAACAAGCTAAGACTAAAAAAGCGCATTGACACACCAAAACAGAATACACCTTTTAAGTATGGCAAATAAATGTGCTTTGTATATGACAGTAGACAGCATAAAGCGACTAAGACAATGACTTAAACTAGGTCAATATTGCTGAATCAACTAGTTAATGGTAAAAAAAGATTAAACATTAATCGACATCTTCCTATTATGGATCGGGTTGAATACTTAAAGTTGACCTTGAGACCTGAGTTTGACCTGTACCTGGGAAGTATTTTAGTTGCCAGTTCTCAGCTCCTTTACTTCTATCATCAGCAATATAATTGTAATAACAGTGCGTGTCTTTATTTGTTAAATCACCACCATAATACCAATAAACAATGTCATTATTACCTTCAAAGGCAGCATTTGAATGCATTGCGAGCTTGTAGCCATTATCTAACAGTCCTTGCCAAACTTGTTTACAGTAGTCACCTTGAAGTTTAGTACCATTTGCACTGCTACTTGTGTCTTTACCTAAAGGATAACCAGTCGTCGTAGAGTCAACATCTCCAGCACCGTAACAAGTTAAATCAACTTGGTAGCCATTAGCGCCAGAAGCCGCCCAACAACTATGGTAAAGGCTCACAGATGTGCTAAAGCTAGCAAACACATTACGGGCAACTGAATCATGGGCATCTTGACCCAAGCTTACAAACCTCGGCATAGCGACGATTGCGATTATCCCCAGTATGGTAATTACAGTAACTAGCTCAATAAGAGTAAACCCTTTGGAAATAGGCTTCATGTTTTGACCTTTAGATATAGATTTGGACGCAATATACATAGGTGACTGCTTGATGTCACGCAACATCTAGTACACTGATTTAATTAAGGAAAAACTAAATGAATGTCAATTTTAGAAACAAAAAAACCCCAACTTTCGTTGAGGCTTATTGTAATTCTCTTGCGAGAATATTTGGTACCCGAGGCCGGACTTGAACCGGCACGCCTATTAAGCGAGGGATTTTAAATCCCTTGTGTCTACCGATTCCACCACTCGGGCA
>NZ_JAKIKQ010000028.1 GCF_023284045.1 Shewanella kaireitica | reverse complement strand
ATAGAGCTGTGGTCCCACCTGATCCCATTCCGAACTCAGAAGTGAAACACAGTATCGCCGATGGTAGTGTGGGGTTTCCCCATGTGAGAGTAGGTCATTTCCAGGCGCCTATTTAGTATCAAAGCCCGCTATTATATAGCGGGCTTTTTTACGTCTGCAGTTTGAGCAAGTTATTGATGGTTGCTGCCTCTCATAGCGTGACACTAATAGCTGTGCGGCCAATATGCCCACGTGTCCACTTCGAGGACAATAAAGAGTAGGTCATTTCCAGGCGCCTAATAAGTATCTAAGCCCGCTACGATGCAGCGAACATTATTACGTCTGCAATTTGAATCAGTTAATCATTAAACTACAGCTCTTAGCGTGACACTGATAGAGGTGTGGCTGATATACCCATGTGTCCACTTCGAGGATAATTAAGAGTAGGTGATTTCCAAGGGCCAATTTACTCATGCTGAGCAAGGTAAAATTATCAAGCGAAGCCTGATGCAGTCAATGGGGGCTACTGGAAGTAGGAAATGCCATTTATGCGGATGCATATAAATAGCCTTGAAGCTGGTCATGACAGTCCCTTATGTTTATCTGCATTAGTCTAGATTGCTATTGCTGCGGAATTTTTACTTTAGGTTATTTAAGAGTGATACTACGCTGTAGCGGGGAATCGTGATTGCGATTGCATCTTATATTAGGGAAGTGAAAGTTGAAATGGCACGGAGAGTTGCAATCTGTATCTTGAGCTTAGCCGCGCCATTATTAGGCTAATTTTATTCTTTGCTGTTAATCTTCAATTTGAATGCCTTTCTGGTTTCTTCATCGGCTTGTTGGTACCAAAAGTCGAGCATCTGGCCAACATTTATTTGATCTGTTTGCTTGGGGTCATTAGCCTGTTTCGTAACGTTTTCAACCTGCAGCAAATTTGGCTGAACTTTAGCTGCTATTGGCGCAGCTAAAGCGCCTAACGCAGCAATTTGGTTACTACTATTGTATTCAAAGATCTCTTTTTCATAATCACGACCAAGCTGCATACCATCTTTGATGAGTTTGTCCTGACGGAATGCAATATCGACTCCTGATGTATCTTTAAGGCTTATCTTAGGTTCCCGATTAAAAGCATCAGCGGCGCTATTAGAGCGTATTCTAGGAAACGTAATAGTTAGTGATGTATTTTCTGCTAAGAATGTCATGATCATAACGTCAGAGCTAAATTGCGTCTGAGACCCTTGCTGTTGATAACGGCCAATATATCTCAATGCTAATTGGTTTTCACCGTTGTCTAGCGTCAACTTACCTGTGCTGACGCTTTCTTTACCATTGACCAAAACAAGTTCGGAATTAGAGGGGGGTGTAACCTCCACGTTGGCAAAAGCAGCGGAGTTGATGCAAATTAACAAAGCAGTAAGAACAGAGTGGGATAATCTCATAAATGGTCTCTATTGGAATTGATAACTACTTTATAGCAGAACAGTTTTCCTTTTGCAGGTTCATCACCAATTAATGAGCTACTGTGTTTAAATGCTTAGATATTATTAACAGTTTCAAACTGTGAATTTGGTTATAATGTTTTTTCATTATGGGTTTGGAGATTGCGCGTGCTAACAAAAATTCTAGTGACGATGTTAGTCATAGCAGGTGCTATGTTTTATATTCGCCAGTCTAAAGTGAGTCCCGCTAAAGAGCGAACCCAAGATATGGGGCGAGGAATAATAATTCGTTTTGCTTTATATGCAATTGTTAGCCTTTCATTATTGGCAAGCGCTGGCTATTGGTACTGGGATTGGCAAGATGGTAATAAGGTTGTAAATGTAACTATTGTGTCACCTATGAGTGATGATAGCGTAGTTTATCAAGTAAGAAAAAAGAATATTACCAACAATGAAATAACAACAGTTGATGGAATAAGAGTCAGGTTGTCTAATCAAGAGCGAATTATTGTTGCAAATACGGTTAAAGAGTAATATTTGTGGTTTTTCTTTTAGTTAGCGCTTTGCGATATATCTTTTTGGGTTAGAATAGCCTCGTTTTTTACCCCATTAATTGATTAAATGTATGAAGGAGGAGCTATGATAACAGCCTATGCCTACGAAAATCGTAACCTAACGATTAGCGAATTGAGCATAAAGGATAATATCCCTCCCGGTACTATGTGGTTGGATCTTTATAAACCTGACGACAATGAAAGAGAGTGGTTGAGCCAGTTTTCAGTTGAAGATGTTCCTGAAGAGGAAGATATCAATGAAATTGAGGCGTCTGCTCGTTTTTATCAGAATAAAGATGGCCTACACATTAATTCACTGTTTCCTCAAAGAGCTGGTCAAGATGTAAGAGGCGTTAACGTCTCTTTTAATATCCGACAGAACTTCCTACTGACGATTCGGGAAGAGGATGTAGGTTTAATTAGATTGCTGAGAAACTACTTGAGGCTTGGTCGTATAGAAGCTTCCACACCCCAAGCATTATTGCTTGAGCTTTTTAATTTAAAGGTCGATTACCTCTCGGATTTGATTGAAGATGTTTACACTGTACTTGATAGTGTGAGTGAAGAGGTTTTCAAAAATGAAGAGCTTGATGATGTCTTTAAGCTGATCACTCGACAAGAAGACTCCAACGGTAAGATAAGGTTGAGTTTGCTCGATACACAGCGCTCGTTGCGGTTTATGCAAAAGTATTATCGTGATCAATTATCCGATGGTGAACTTAAAGATCTTCGGGAAATGCTATCAGATATAGAGTCCTTGATGCCACATAGCCAGTTCATTTTTGATAAGTTGAATTTCTTGCTTGATGCTGCAATGGGTTTCAGTGGGTTACAACAGAATAAGATTATTAAGATATTTTCGGTTGCAGCAGTAGTGTTCTTACCACCCACAGTGATCGCAAGTAGTTATGGTATGAACTTCGCTAATATGCCTGAGCTAGATTGGCAATTTGGTTACCCTATGGCGATTTTGATGATGTTTGGCAGTGCCGCCGGGACATATCTTTTCTTTAAGCGTAAAGGTTGGTTATAGTTAAAACAGCTCGCATCTAGCGGGCTGTTTTAGTTTCAGCATTTTGCTCAGTATTATTAAATGAAAGTACCTTAGCTTTGTGTTGATAAAACTCATCTGGACGATTAAGCACTTCATTAAGACTCGATAGTTTTTGATACATCATATTACTAACTACGTGGTAGCGTTGATAAGGTGTCTTGCAAAGAGACAATTTTTTTTCTAGGTGATCCAGTAAAGATATTAATTTGGGTTTACTGCTTGCTGTACTTTCTTCTATCACTTCTTGGTTTAACTTTTTTTGCAAAGTATCTAACTTCTTGGGATCGTTTTCCGCAAGCCAAAGCAACCTGTCAAAACTGGGTAATTCAGTCATAAAAACTCACTCCACTGCATTTGCTATTAGATTAAATCTAGTAACTGCTGCGTAATAGAGCAAGAAATAAACAGGCAGAACCCTTGTAGAGTTGTGTTTCCCTAGTTGTCGCTACCAAAAAAATAGCTGACTCTCTCTCTAGGATTTAGGTATTTGAATACTTTTTCAGGAAGAGCAGCAGGCGGTAAACATCTAACAATTGTTATGCCTTCTTGTGCCAGCTCCACTATAGGTGCTTGTTCTTTTGGTACTAACGCATCGTAAACTAAGATCCTTGGCAGTAGTATTTGGCTCACATTCACAGACATCACCATGCCGTACTGGCCTGAAGAAAGTTCAACAATACTGCCTGGTGGGTAAATCCCAAGCATTTTAACCATTCTACTGACAATGTCTGGATTTAGTTGTGCCTGATAATGTTTGTACAAATATCCGAGAGCTGAAAAGGGCGTGCGTGCCTTTCTACTTCTATCTGAATGGCAGAGGTTATCATAAGTGTTTACAGCAGTGACAAGTTGACTTAGTTTATCGATTTCAGGTTCTTTTAGCCCTTTGGGAGTACCTGAGCCATCTAGAAACTCATGATGGTTTAATATTATTGGTAATGCTTGTGGTGGAAAGTTATCAGCAAGCTTAAGTAATTCGACGCCCATAGCGGGGTGTTGATTGATAAAGTTTTGCTCAGCCTGAGTTAATGGCGATGTTTTTCTCATCAGTTGAGTTGGCACTTTTAATTTACCGGTGTCATGAAATAAGGCTCCTAGTCCAACGAGCTCTATTTCATTGCGAGTCCAACCTAGTTCTTTTGCGATTAACATCGATAAGACGGATACATTCAAAGAGTGAAAGTAAATCCCGTCATCTTTTTTTGAATCGCACATTAGGTGTAAGACTAATTTATCCGATGTTAATAATTGTTCGCAAATATTATGGACAAGCTCTTTTGCATCGTTGACCGCATTCAGCGGGCGATTGCGTAGTTTACCCATTAAACTGCGGATCATCGCCACTGAACGTTCAAACTGTTGTTCAGTTTTCTGTAAATGACGCCTCAAGCTCTTGTGAGCTTCAATACTTTCAGCTTTTTGCTTGTTAAGCTCATCTGAAAGCTTATCCAAATCACTTTTAACAGCTTTTTGTTTTGGGTCCAGAGCATCTTTAACGCTTAAGATTGGCGTATCGCTGCGCTCAACGATAACGAATACATGTTCAATCCCAAGGTTCTTAATGAGTTCAATTTGAGCTTGTTGCCGAATTTTAAAGCTACTGAATAAGAATGGATGATCTTTCCATGAGATAGGTAGTCTGATGAAGTTACCGATCTGTAGCTGCTCAACTGCAACTTTACAACTATTTGGCATATGTGTTTGTGTGAGTCTTCCTTAATTTGCTATTTTAACGCAACCTATATAATTTACAATTGCTTAACTCATATGTTTACAAATATGGGAACTCAAACCATAACAGTTTTAAGAGTATCAAATGGATTTTATTGAAATATACCCAAATGCGCTTCCCGATGAACTTTGTGATCAGCTTATTGCTGCCTTCGATAGCCACCCTGGAGTCTTAGCTGGAAGCACTGGAGGTGGCGTAGATATCGATAAAAAGCTAAGCCGCGATCTGATGCTGGATTCACATGATGATCTATCAGCACTTAAAAATAGCTTGCTAGGTTATACGCTTTCTCATGCTGCTAAATATTTCAATAAGTATTCAATGGCACTGATGGGCGCGGTATCGGTTGGAGTGGCTGATGATAAAGGTAATACTGTAACACTTACGCCAGATAACTATAGGGCATATGGAGAGCCAAGAGCGGAGGCCATTGTTAAGTATCTTTATCGAAGTGGAACGATAAATGTGCAAAAGTATGATAAAGACAAAGGAGGCTATCCCCATTGGCATTCGGAGCAGTTCCCACAATTAAACCATAATGAAGCCTTGCATCGAGTCGTGTTATATATGTTTTATTTAAATGATGTGGAGGAGGGGGGAGAAACGGAGTTTTATTATCAAGATAGGGAAGTAAAACCTAAAAAGGGCACAATGGTGATCGCGCCAGCCGGTTTTACCCACTCGCATCGTGGCAATAAGCCCAAGAGTTGCGATAAATATATCGCAACTTCATGGATAATGTTTAATCGTGCTGAGCAGCTCTATGGTGTTAAATAGGGATAGAGATCCTAAAACAAGCTCCTTCCAATTCTGACGTCTCAATACTGAGGCGTCCACCATAACTGATAACGATCTCATTGCAGACAGCAAGGCCAATACCTTGTCCTGCTTTTTGGGTATCGGCTCGAACACCACGCTGAATGATATTCTGTCTGATACTTTCATCAACGCCAGGGCCATCATCTTCAACTAATAACTCAAACTCGCCGGCATCGTTGTAATAAGATGATACTCTAACCGTGGTGATGCATAACTTAAATGCATTCTCCATCAAGTTGCCACAAAGCTCCATTAAGTCGCCTTTATCACCTGGGAACACGTGCTCTTGCTCAATGCGTGCTTCGAATAATACCTGCTTATCGCGATACACTTTAAACAGCATTTGCGAGAGCTGGTCAACAAGCGGAGCGATTAAGGTTTGTTCCTGCTTCAACCCCTTACGACCTAGCATTGCCCGTTTCAATTGGTATTTCACCAATTGATCCATCTGGCTAACTTGTTCCATTATTTTCTCGCTGGTCGCCTCTTTATTTAATGTGGCATCATCAGTGATGGCATGCACGGCTGCCAAACGAGTTTTAAGACTATGGGCCAAATCATTCATCGCGTTTTGGTAGCGTTGTTGTTGTGCCCCCGATTGTACTAATAGCTGATTCAGTGCTTGTGTAACACCTTCTAGTTCAACGGGGTAGCCTTCAGAAAGGGTCTTCGATTTTCCACTATTTACCGACTGTAGTTCATTTCTAAGTTGCACTAGAGGACGCATTCCCCAATAGGCTGCACTTATCAATAATACTAGCGCTAGTGCAAGTACAAAACCGAGACGTATATAGGTTCGACGGCTAAACTTGTTGTACTCGTCTTGTAATTTTTCAGCGTCTTTCAATACCAGTAAATTATATTCACTGCCTGCGATATCTAATGAAAGTAAATAAACAAAATAGCCACGGGTATCCGCGAGTGAAAGATAATAGGGGGGGTTACTATTGCGGATCTCGTTGAACCGCTCACAAGTATCAAATAGGCCGCGGTCAACAGCCATTGAAGATGTCCATACTTGGTTAAAAGTGCTATCACAACTGGCTATAATATATCGCTGAGAGGTATTGTTTTCTGCTAACCACTCATCGCTATTATCAGGAAGTAGATCATGCTCTCTTAGTTCAGCGGCAACTTTGGGGATCTCTGCAATGAGTTGAGAAGTTTCTTCGTTGTAACTATTTTGTGCGTGAAGGATATTGACCATCCACGCTAAACCAAAGCCCACTAGAGCGATGATTGATAAAGAGGTGAGAAACATCCGTGTTAGCAGACGTTTCTTAGGTTTAAAGTTTAGCTGCATGGCAGATTAAATTTATAGCCTTGACCACGAATGGTTGCGATAGGGTTTTCCAAACCATCTTTGGTTAGCTTTTTGCGTAACCTGCTTACCATGACTTCAATGGTGTTTGGGTCGCCTTCTTTGTCGCCGTAGATCACATCAAGTAAACGCTGTTTTGCGACAACTTCGTGGCAATGGCGCATTAAGTACTCAAGAATGAGATACTCAAATGCGGTGACTTCCATCGGCTCCTCATTCATTGATACTTGCTTTGCAGCTAAATCTATTTCCAGTGCACCACTGGTTATTTTTGGCTTTACAAAACCAGCGCTGCGCCTAACGAGAGCGTCAAGTCGAGCAACGAGTTCTTCTTTTTGGAATGGTTTGACAAGGTAGTCGTCAGCACCTGCATTGAGCCCCTCGACTTTGTCTTGCCAGTTGACTCGTGCAGTCAAAATCAGTACCGGTGCTTTAAGGCCATTATCGCGTAGGCTTTGAATCAAACTAATGCCATCTTGATCCGGGAGACCAAGATCAACAATCGCAACATCGATTGGATAGTTTGTTGCTTGATAAAATCCCTCTTTTGCTGTTAATGCAACTTGAACTTGATTTCCCAGTTCACTCAATTGCACTTTTAGGTGGTGAGATAGAATCGGATCATCTTCAACAACCAATATTCTCATAGTCAAATATCCTTGAATGCGATAAAGATTAGTTTACGCAGAATTATGCCAACTGCCAACTAAGTGTTTCAATTTACGTAGGAGTTTACACTTCAATTACTTAACCTTTGCTGAATTGTGTTGTCATTAGGCTTGAGAAAGGACTTGAACGTCGAAAATAGAAGCACGGTTATGTCTTAATCCGTAATTATCTAACACTTTAGCGACATAAATCTGGGTTTGTTTGCGCAATTTGGTTAAGATCCGTTAAATTTTTGTCAAATCAGGTCGATTATGTTCGCGATTAAACCCCTTATTAGTGTGTTTCTCTTGCTTGTTGTTGCGCCAAGCGCATTAGCGGCTACCTTTACATTTACCGCTATTCCTGACGAGGATGAGAGTCAATTGCGAACTCGTTTTGATAAAGTTGCCGTATATTTGGAAGAGAAGCTTGGGGTTGAAGTTAAATATATCCCTGTAAAGTCATACTCTGCAGCTGTAACAGCATTTAGAAACAATCAAGTACAGCTGGCTTGGTTTGGTGGCCTCTCTGGCGTTCAAGCAAGACGACTTGTGCCTGGCTCTGACGCAATAGCCCAAGGCTACGAAGACCAATTTTTTAAAAGCTACTTTATCGCACATCACTCGACCGAGATGCTAGTTAACGATAGTTTTCCAAACCTTAACGGCTATACCTTTACCTTTGGCTCGAAAGACTCAACATCAGGCCGGTTAATGCCGCAGTTCTTTATTGAACGAAACTTGGGTAAAAGACCGGAAGACATTTTTAAGCGCATTGGATTTTCCGGTGATCATAGTCGCACCATTGCTCAAGTCCAAGCTGGGGTCTATCAAGTTGGGGCTGTAAATTATAAAGTGTGGGAATCCGCTGTTGCAGCTGGAAAGGTTGATTTAAAAAAGGTTGATGTCATTTGGGAAAGCCCTTCATACCCTGACTACCAATGGACCGTGAGAGAGGGGGTTGATGACGCTTTTGGTGAAGGCTTTAAAGCTAAACTGTCGGCAGTATTATTGGAGATGTACGATCCTGAACTGCTCAACAGTTTTCCTCGTAAGTCTTTTGTGGCTGCAGATAACTTAGATTATGAGCCAATTGAAAATGTTGCTAAAACCATTGGTCTAATTGATTAATCGATGCTAAATATTAGTGGTTTTTCCCTTAGCTTCGGCGACAAAAAAGCACTCGACTCTATCGACCTTTCAATAAAAGCAGGAGAAAAAGTGGCTGTTATTGGTAGTTCGGGCTCAGGGAAATCAACGCTTATTAGTCATATTAATACCCAGTTGCATGGGAGCGCAGCATACTGCTCCCAGCAACAGGGCTTAGTTGAAAGCTTGAGCATATTTCATAATATCTATATGGGCGCTCTGGGCAGGAACTCTGCACTTTATAACTTGTTGAATTTACCATTCCCTTTTAAAAAGCCACTTGAAGAAATCGCCATTATTGCTCAAGACTTAGAGTTAGATTGCCCATTATCACAACCTGTTTCGAAGCTCTCTGGTGGCCAGCGACAGCGAACCGCTGTCGGTCGTGCCATTTACCAAAAAATGCCGGTTTTTATTGGTGATGAGCCTTTTTCTGCTCTCGATCCTTTAATGAGTAAGCGATTGATTAAGAATGTATTACAGCAACATGAGTCGGTAATTATGGTGCTGCATGATATGAGTATGGCGTTGCAGTATTTTGACAGGGTGATTGGGTTACGCAACGGTAAAAAGCACATTGACACTAAAGCTTCATCTTTGACGATTGGAATGTTGCAGGATTTTTACCAAGGCTCGATGAATCAAGAGTTTATTGCCAGTGAGTCTGCAATCGTCGAGTCAGCCGTTTGTGATTAGACATGAGTCACGATGGGCTTTTTTTGGCTATTGGCAGCGAGTTTCGTTAGTTTTACTGGTTATTACGCTCACATGCTTTTATTGGGCAGATACAGAGATCATTGCGTTAGAGCCATGGAGTGAGCTAAAACGTATTGGGTTAGGGTTTCTTTCGCCAGATTTTTTAGCAACTGAATATCTATTCGAAGCAATATGGCAGACAATCAGCTTCGCCTTACTTGGCGTCGCGGCGGGTTTATTGATAGGTGGCCCAATTGCGCTGATTTATAACAAGCCGATTGTTGCTGCAGTTTGCGCTTTTATCCGTTCTATCCATGAGTTGTTTTGGGCATTACTATTTTTACAAGTGTTTGGGTTATCTCCTTTAACTGGGGTGTTAGCAATCGCTTTACCTTATGGTGCAACATTTGCTCGAGTTTTTAGTGATATTTTACAGCAAGCGCCAGCCTCGACATTGCAGAATTTACCCGCTAATACCGATAAAATCAGCCGCTACCTATATGGCCGTTTGGCTCATGTTTTTAATGAAATAAAAGCGTATGTGCGTTATCGCTTTGAGTGCGCCCTAAGAAGCAGCGCGATACTTGGTTTTGTTGGAATGCCGACATTAGGTTTTTATCTTGAGTCTGCGTTTAGGCAGGGGCACTATCATCAAGGAGCAGCACTGCTCATTCTGTTTATCGTGATAATAGGTACGATTTCTTATTGGTGCCGCGCTAAGCTCTTACCTGTATATTTTATTGCTGCCATCCTGCTATTACCTGAAATAACCACCATAGATAGTTCGCTTGTTTGGCGTTTTTTAAGTGATGATATTTTACCACCGATGTTCCAAAGCCATAGTGTTGAGCTGTTATCTAGTGATAAATGGGATTTGTTTGGCGAGTGGTTTAATCGGATTATCACTGAGCAAGCTGTGCCTGGTGTGTTGGCGACCTTGTTACTTGCTATCGCTGCGCTAGGTGGCAGTTACTTGTTAACTATTATCTTCACAGCCGTTAGTTTTAAACCATTAACAGGCTCATTTGTAGCGGCTACAAATAACGTTAACTTACTTATTTTAAGGTCAGTACCTGAGTACATATTTGCATATATTTTCATGCTGTTACTGGGACCATCCATGCTACCTGCTATTTTGGCTTTGGCTATTCATAATGGCGCTTTAATCGCTTATTTAGTCGCGAGGCAAAGTGCGTCGACTGTTTATAGTCAGCATTTTAACGGTAAGTTTGATGGTTATACTTATGATGTATTACCTAGGATATACCCTAATATGATGGCATTACTTTTCTATCGATTTGAAGTTATTTTGCGTGAAACTGCGATTCTAGGGATGTTGGGCGTGGCGACATTAGGATTCTATATCGATAGCAATTTTTCTGAAATTCGCTTTAATGGCGCATTAATATTGATTTGCGTAACAGCACTGTTGAATATTTTTATTGATATCGCGAGCAGAAGATTGCTCGCGAATCACTCAATACCGGATAAATCTTGTTGAACTACATAATGGTACTCATTACCGCCATCCCAAAGCGTTCCGTACTTTTAGTCGTCGGATGGAGTAAAACTAATTGAAAATTCGGCGCTGACTGCGTTTATTGATAATGCCGTTACCGCACCAAGCTGCAAATAAGGTAAATACTACAACACTAGTCATAATAATACTCAGGCGATACCACGGCGCTTCAGCAAGCATGCGCATTTGAACATATTCAAAAGCGCTTGTTCCCCATACTAAGAAGGCTGATACCACTAGCGTCAATTGTAATAAACGAGTCACCCATGTCGCTCTAATGAACAGAAGAGTAGGTGCGATAGCATAAGCTATGCAAGCCTCTGTTTGCCCAAATCGAAGAAAATGTGCGCCGAGCAATAAGTATGCAAGACTGATAAAAATAATACGCCACCACATAGTACTAACCCTTGTTGAACTCTGATACCCGAAGAGGATACGGTAAAGTTAAACAAGTATTCTATCGACAGCTTCACAATTAACAAATTAATATTCGTTAAGACCACATGTTATGTGCAGAAATAGTGAACATACTCCTTTTTATCTCAAGGGAATCCGTCGGCGCCATGCCTATCATTGCAATCAGTATAGAGGCTTGAACGCTCCCCGAGAGTTTAGCCGCTGCGATACAAGCTCATGGCCTTGAATTTGTACGCCTAAAACATACTGGGGAGGTCAGTTATTGATTGAAGTAAAGCTTACTTAGCATCTTTGAGTGCCGCGATGAGCTTTTCTTTGTCTTCTTTACTGAGATTGCTGTGATTAATTAAGCTGAGAATATGTTCGGTAGTTTGCTCGTTTTCATCATCACCATTAATGATAATATACTTACCATGGTTATCACTGTCACCAAAACGCATGACTTCTAACTCTGTTATTTGCTCAGTGATCAGCTCAATATCATCTGATAAAGAATCAATATGAATTTCAAAGTTGCCTTCATTCTGCTCAAACAATCTCTCTAACTCGAGCGCTTTAGCCTCTAACTCACCGGATTTAGCTTCAATTTTTACCACATGGGCTTCAATTTCAGCTGTTTTTCCATCGAGTTCTTGATACAGCTTTTCTAGCTTTATTTTTATCGCCTTATCTTGCTTACCATCGATGATAAAAACATTGTCTTTAGTGGGTTGCTGCATACGAGATAAAGTACGTGTTAATAGCGCTTGGTCTTCTTTTGGTAATACACTCAGTTTTTCTTTGAGCACTGCTTTGTCTTTTAACTCTTGGGCAGTAAATGCTAGCTCATGTTGCTTGCCATTGGATTTCACCGTGACGTGGGTGATGTCATTTTCGTCAGTTTCAATTTGAGTGCTAAACACTTTCTGATCAGTTTCAGTTACATCGATATCAGTGGGAGCTGCAAAAGTGCTACTTTGAAAAGCTAAACCGCAGGTTAATAGTGCACATACTAGTAAGTTCTTTTTCATGCTCGTTTTCCCTTATTTCATTTTAATATTGTGGCTTTAAAGTCGCCATAGAAGCTTTGCTCAGTTCAAACTAGATATAGCGAAGATCGTGCCAACTCCTTTAAGTCCACTATTTATGGGACTTTTACTATTAAATTGAAGAGTAACTCTCTAAAGAGTATTGAGATCTCCCCAAAAGGGCTGATGACTTCCCCATATGGGGACTTTGTTATTAAACATGATAAGGTTAGTAGCAAATGACCGCGTGTAATGCTGGGTTCCGCTGAGGCCTTTGTGGTTTTCAAGCTGGTATCAAACTTGTATAGCTATAAATCTGATAAGAGAACTTCTCAATATAAAAGATATTGAGACTAGGTAAAGAGTTAACTATGTCTATTAAGCGTTATGTTTTTCTGTTGTTTGGAGCACTCATTTTGATGTTGGCGATTAGTCAGCTTTTTGTAGCGCAGTATTTTAAAACACAGCTTCAACAAGAGTTGGAACAAAGCTCAAGATCATTATCGAAGAGTTTGGTCAGTGTCGTCATTCAAAAAGCGTCCGATATCGATAGCTGGGAATTCACCCGTTCTGATCATAGCGAGTTTATTGAGTCAGAAGATAGCGAGCAATTTGTAATCGAGCTTGATGAAGATATAGCTGATTTAGACGAAGAGATTGCTCAGCTTGCGCAGTCGCTGGTGGATATCACCGCTAACACCACTTCGGTTAAGGGAGATGCTTATCAAAAACAGCAATTGGCATTGCAAGAGAAAGTGCAAGCTTTGCTAGAGAAAGAGCGCCGTGATATTGAAGGAGAGCGTGAAAATCTGCAACAACTAAAAATAGAGGCAGCGAAAGAGTATCAACAGCGAGTCGAAGAAAGCCTTAATAGTTTTGAGGTTGATACCGATGACTGGCTGCAAGCTGGTAGAGTCATGATAGTAGAGGGCGATGCTGATGACGGTGTTGTTGTCCGTGAACAACGTAGTATTGAATTGCCGAGTCATGGTGCCAATCATTTGCTAGAGCGTTTTAGTGAGTCGGTGCTGCTGGTGATCCTACTCACGAGTGTTATGGCGCTCATACTTGCCTACTGGTTAAGTCATCACGTTACAGAGCCATTAAGCGAATTGGCTCGTGGCCATAAGAAACTAAGTGAAGGTCGTTTTGGCATTCAGCTAAAAGAGCAGGGAGTCAAAGAACTTAAAACGATCATGAGTGGCTTTAACCGCATGAGTCTTGCACTAGATAGTTGGAAGAAAAAAGAGCAGCAGATGTCACAGCAACAGCATCTGGCAGACCTTGGTCAAATCACTAGGGGAATTGCCCATAGCTTGAGAAACCCCTTACACACCCTAGGCTTGCTGTCAGAGCAAAGTATCTATACCGAATCTCAAGATGACCGCGAAGCGGTAAATATAAAAATGCAAAAGAAAATCGGCTTAATGGATAAGAGTATTCAATCATTATTAACCCTTTCTAGCCATGAGGTACAACGTGATAGCTTGGTACCATTGAATGCTATCGTGCAAGATATTTTGCTTGAATTATCGATTTCGGGACTAAAACCCAAAGTGATTTTTGATGCTGATAATGTTGTGGCCGTTCATGGCGCAGAATCAGAACTTAGAAGTATTGTACATGCGGTGTTGATCAATGCAGTAGAAGCAGACATTAATGGCACGCAAATTAAGATTGAGTTGAGTCAAATTGAGAATAACAGAACTATTGTGATTACAGACTGGGGTAAGGGTATCGAACCTTCAATTAAAGAACTGATGTTTAAGCCTCATATATCCACAAAAGCTGAAGGCTCAGGGATGGGGATCTATATCGCTAAGCGTCTGATTGAAAGCCACTATGGTGGCGATATTTTTTATCAAGACAACCCAGAGGGAGGAACCATCGCGACTATTTTATTTATCGATTCCCCACGCCAAACTTCGGAGAGCAATAGATGAGTCAACGACCTTTGCATATTCTTGTGGTAGAAGATGAACCTGATCAACGCTCATTAATCAGCCAAATGCTAACTGCAAATAACTACCTTGTTAGTGAAGCCGATAGCGTGGAACAAGCTATTTTATTGTTAAAGGAGTCAGTGCCCGATTTGGTCTTTTCCGATTGGAAGCTAGGGCAGTTATCAGGGATGGATTTGCTGACTTACGTTAGGCGAGAGCATGCTGATTTAGGTTTTATTATTGCGACGGCATACGGCACCATCACTCATGCGGTAGATGCTATGCAAGCGGGAGCCGATGACTATCTGTCTAAGCCGTATCAGCGCCAAGCACTGTTTATGGCAATTGAAAAGGTCGCTAAATCACTAAAGCTTAAACAGCATAATAAGCGTTTAGCGTCAGAGTTATCACAGCAGCAGGAGCTGGTGGGGTTAGTTGGTAAAGCTCCCTGTATGCAAAAGGTTTATACAAGAGTGCAGCGTGTCAGTGCGACTGATGCCACTGTCCTTATTGGTGGTGAAAGTGGCACAGGTAAAGAACTGGCAGCCAGAGCTTTGTATCAATTATCACCAAGACGAAATAAACCTTTCATTGCCATAAATTGCGGGGCTATTCCTGAAAGTCTGGCTGAGTCTGAGTTATTTGGTGCGGAAAAAGGGGCATTCACTGGCGCTACAAGTCAAAAGATCGGTAAATTGGAAGCGGCAAACGAAGGCACTATATTTTTAGATGAAGTGGCTGAGTTACCACTGCTACAGCAGACTAAATTATTGCGATTTTTACAAGAGGGAGTGATCTCTCGGTTAGGGCAAAATAGCGAAATTAAATTAGATGTTAGAGTTATTGCTGCTACTCATCGAGATCTCAAAGTTGAAGTCGAAGAGGGGCGTTTTCGTGAAGATCTATTCTACCGCTTAAATGTGGTGCCAATTGAGATGCCACCGTTACGTGAAAGGCAAGAAGATATTGGTAGGTTGATAGAGCATTTCCTCAAAATACATGGTGGACAATACGGGCTGGAAGCGATGAAATTAAGCACAACCACCATGAAAGCTCTGTTGGATTACCCTTGGCCCGGTAATGTACGAGAGTTATCTAATCGTATTGAGCGATTTGTATTGCTCGGAGATGAAGACGAACTTGTCGCAGAGCTGACTCAGAGCCCAAGTGTGATTGATGCTAAAGCGTTTACACTGCCTGAAACAGGTTTCGAATGGGAAGAATTTGAAAAAGATTGTTTACAGCAAGCGATGCACCGTCATGACGGTAATCGTACTCGCGCTGCTAAGCAGTTAGGCCTGTCTTATAAAGCATTTCTATATCGTTTGGAAAAATACCAGCTAACGGACTGACAATATAACATTGTGTCCGCGCTAACTATGGAGTGCACAAATAGATGTTTGGCATTCAGTAATGATTGCCATTTTTTATATAATCACTCCAGATATAATCACCAAAGCGACGCTGATAAACACAAAACCTGTCAGCAGATTTATGACTGGTGTTGCTCGTTTTAGCTTAATCTGTATTTTGGGTTTGGTTAGTACCATAGCAATAAGACTAAACCACATCATAGAGAGAGTGAACAGTAATAACGCTGCAACACTTTTAGTTATGAATGACACTTGCGGTGTGATGAGTGTTGAAAACAGAGTGATAAAAAACACTAATGCTTTAGGGTTTAAAAGGTTGGTGTAGAGGCCTTGTAAAAAACCTTTTTTAACGCTTAATCCTTCGCTTTGCTGTGCCTTTTCTAAGGCAACTGGATCGCGCCAATGTGATAATGCTGCGCGTGCGGCACCAACTCCCATCCAAGCAAGATAACTTGCGCCAATAAGTTGTACCAGTATAAATAACTGCTCAGAACTATGAATGATCAAGCTTAATCCCGTCAAACTCAATAGGGTGTGGGCTAGGATAGCGACAGAGATCCCTGCAGCTGATGCAATCGCAACGGCTCTGTTCTCTTGAGTCGATAGTTTAACGACCAAAGCAAAGTCAGGGCCTGGACTGGCTAAAGCGATAGTGTGGATCACTGCGAGGGAAATGAGTAATTGAACATCCATAAGCGAGTTAAAATCTCAATTGTAAAGAAGCAAAGTATCAATATTAACCGTGATTATTACTTAGTCTCGATAATATTGATTGTAAAAAATTGCAGCGACTGCAATTGCTATTGTTTAACTAAACCCCTTGGGCAAATAGTTGTGGATATAGCTTGGCGTAGAGGTGCATATATTAAGGCACCTTAGACTCGCATTATATATGGCGTTGAAACATTGCAGGAGTGGTCAAATAGGCTTGTTTAAAAGCTTTATTGAAATGACTCTGGTCAAAAAAACCGACTTGATGAGCAACATCACTGACGCTACTTCCACTTAACAGAGCCTTCTTTGCATATTCTAACCGCATCCTTTTTAAATAAGCATGTGGAGTCATTCCGGTAGCGCTTTTAAACTGTCTTAAGAATTGAAACTTGCTCAGCGCGAGAGTATTAGCAAGGTAGGCTAGATCGAAACCAGCACCAATGTCATTGTGAAACAGTGATTTTATTGTCTCTAACTGCGCTGTTGATAAACGGTAATGTTTTGGTTCCGTTAACGGTGCTTGATTGTTTCTGCTGAATAACTCAGTCATAAAAGCCATTAGCATGGTTTCTGCTTGTAGGGAACTGACTTTGTCATTAGCAAGGGTTAACTGGTTATGTAACATCAGAAAATAACGATACAATTGGCTATCAGGATAGAGTGGTTGATTGAAGAATAGTGGTTGGTTAAATTCAGCTTCAAGAGTTTTTACATAGTGAAGTGGCAAAGCCATGACATGAGCCCTGTAGCCACTGTCTAGAAAACTAAAGCCGTTGTGACTCTCATCTGGATTTAAGGTCGATATTTGCTGCGGACTTAAACGATAACTCGCTCCCTTATGGCGATATTCTTGGCAACCGTAATCAACGACACCAAGGTGGTAATCTAGGTGTACGTGTTGTTCGAATACAAAATTGTTAAAGCAAGCTTTACTTAGCTCCATCTCTTTAACGATTTGTGGGTGCCAGTATTGAATCGTGTCTTGCATGCTTATGTTTGCTGATTAGGTCGGTATATTCAGTCTATCTTAGCTGTGAACCATAGGAATAGTAAATAATTGCAAGCTAAAGAGGAGTTGTTGCATATTCAGGTTAATATAGCCGTGTATTGTTATGTTATTTCGATCATAATGGTTGAGTTTCTTAGTTAACAACTGATGTCATTGGAGTTTATTACGTGAAAGGACAGATTTTAAGGGAAATGAAAGTACTCAAAGCAATTGACCCAGCTTTTGAAGTACAAAGAAGAGTCGCATTTATTAAAGCCAAACTTAAGCAATCAAGCACTCAATCAGTTGTGTTGGGGATAAGTGGCGGCGTCGACTCCTCTCTAGCTGGGCGTTTGTGCCAATTGGCTGTCGAAGAACTTAATGCTGATACCGAAGACTCTGATTATCAATTTATTGCGGTTCGTTTACCGTATGACATTCAAAAAGATGAAGACGAAGCGCAGCTAGCTTGTCAATTTATTAAGCCTTCTAAACAGGTGACTGTGAATATAAAAGAAGGCGTCAACGGAGTACATTCTGAGACGCTAACGGCAATAGAGGCCGCTGGAATCGCGTTACCTGGTACGGATAAAGTTGATTTTGTGAAAGGTAATGTTAAAGCAAGAATGCGTATGGTCGCTCAATATGAGATCGCGGGGCTTGTTGCTGGGTTAGTTGTTGGTACTGATCATAGCGCAGAAAATATTACCGGTTTCTATACTAAATGGGGGGATGGCGCATGTGATTTGGCTCCATTATTTGGTTTAAATAAGCGCCAAGTTCGACAATTAGCCCAATTTTTGGGGGCTCCCGAAATTTTAGTTCATAAAGCACCGACGGCAGATCTTGAAGAGGGACAGCCTCAGCTTGAAGATGAAATTGCATTAGGTTTAACCTATGACCAGATTGATGACTTTCTTGAAGGGAAGGAAGTGAGTGAAGCTGTTAATGATCGCTTAGTGAATATCTATCGTGCGACGCAACATAAACGTGATGCAATTCCGACCATCTACGATTAATATTCTGCTCGATTAGAAAGTGCCCATCGGCGCTTTTTAATCGGATGTCGTGCATAGCGGAGCAAGACCCAGAGTCTGTCTTAATAAATCGATCTGTGTATTGGGAAACTGCCGATAGTCTAAATAGGGACATAAATAAATATTTTGATCTAGATGCTTTAACAAGCTGGTTTCCTGCAAGTCTAACTGCACGAATTCTGTACTATCTAGATTTAAAACGTCCGCGCTTTCTTTACCACAAATAATGTGTCGCTGTGCCGTACTACATAGGTTGTTCGCGCCGATAGCAATAGATTCATCACGTTTTAATAAATGCTGATTACGATATTGTCGCCAATCTTTATCATTGACTACAATTTTAGCCATGATGGTCAATATTTTGCGCCAATGGTTACCATTCAACTCGATTAAAGCTTGAGTTGCACCTGTATCTAAGTGGTTCCACTTTTTTGGGACTTTGGGTGGCGTAGGCAGGTAAAAGCACGTATTAGCGTGTTCAGTTCCAATCATAATATTGTCTATTTGTTTACGACTAAAAACAGTGTAAGTTAAAGTTGTTAATCAGTATTCTACTCACTATATCTTTTTATACCAACAACTTATTAATGAGCTCTATTGATGATGAAATCCATTGTAATTGGATCGGCAAAGCATTTAGCATTTGCACTCTTTTACTCCTCTATTGGAACCAGTATTGCCTTAATTGTAGCCGCTGTTTGGTATCTAAATTCCCGTCCAGAACTGGATATATGGCATACCACTGAGCTTAAGGCACAATATCGTCAACAGCCGAGCATTGCTAGCTTCAATGATTATTTGCGTTTAGAGGACAAATTGTTTGCGGAAGTTGAAGATAAGGTTATCGCTAAAACTAAGTCCGAATCCTTATTGGTCCTTAATCGTTATGTTGCGGGGAGTTATTCAGACCCCGGAAAATGGGCCGAAAATTGGAATAGAAGTTTCGAATGGAAAAATGATAAAGCTGATTACGGCATTTTGTTGTTGCACGGTATGTCAGACTCTCCCTATGCGATGCAATACTTCGCTAAGCACTATAAAGAGTCAGCGCATGTCATAGGGCTAAGACTACCAGGGCATGGGACATTGCCGTCAGGGCTGGTCGATGTTACTTGGCAAGATATGGCGGCTGCAGTAACTATAGCGACTGAGCACTTGAAGCGAGTAATGCAAGATAAACCTATTTATGTGGTTGGGTTTTCGACTGGCGCAGCGCTTGCACTTAATCATGAGCTTGAAAACATTGCTATAGGGAAAAGTGGAGACTTTTCGGGGCTAGTGTTCCTATCACCTGCTATAGGGCTTCCGCCTGTGGCTGTTGGTGCAAAATGGCAATCAAGGCTTGGTCATCTATTAGGACTTGATAAGCTAAGTTGGAATAGTATTCAAACTGAGTATGATCCATTCAAATACAGTTCATTTGCGGTAAACGCGGGGGATGTGGTGTATCAGCTCGCTAGCCGTAATGTTGAACTTTTCAAGCAATTGGATAGTCGTGCGCGAGAACGCCTTGCTCCAGTGTTAACGTTTCAGTCTTTAACTGATGACACAGTTGATAGCATGGCTGTGGTCAATGATTTGTACCTGCAATTGTCTAAAAATCAACATGAACTGGTCATGTTTGATATTAACCGCACTCAAGTTAACCTAAGCTTAATCGCGACAGATCCTTTAACGCCTTATACGGATTTAATTAAATCAGCCAAGCTTGATTTCGACTTTACCATTATTGAGAATACAGGCGATAAAAGAGGGGCGGTACAGGCAAGGAGTTTAACCACTGATAGTGTGATTAAACCCGTTACAGAGCAATGGCCTAAACAAACCTATTCGCTGTCTCACGTTGCTTTGCCTTTTCCTGAAATGGATGAACTCTATGGCCCACATCGAAAACCCGTTCATCATAGAGTCCAAATCGGTGCAGGAGCCTCAAAAGGTGAGCGAGGAGTGTTGAGTGTTCCCTCAAGTGAGATGTTGAGACAGAAATGGAATCCATTTTTTAACTACATGATTGAAAAAATGGATACGCTTATCACTGATTAAACTTAAGTCACGTTAATGTATCTTCTAAGGTTGTAAAGACTAATTTGTTCCTACCGGTATCTTTTGCTTGGTATAGATTTAGATCTGCTTGCTTTATCCAGTCTTCAAGAGAGCAGCTGTAGGTACCATTTGCGATAACGGCCCCGATACTTGTTGTTACGCTAAAACGAACATTGTTAGCGGGATTTTCAATAACAATTTCCGCTAGTCGTTGTTTAAAGCTTTCGAGATGAGATTCAATTTTTAATGCATTACACAGCGGCATAATGACCAGAAACTCCTCTCCGCCAAAGCGCACTATAATATCATCATCTCTTTTAAAATCATCTTCGAGTAGTCTGGCGACGCTCTTGAGTGCCAGATCACCACTTAAGTGGCCATACGTATCGTTAATAGCTTTGAATCTGTCGAGATCTAATAGGGCTACCGCGATAACTTCATCGCTTCTTTGGCAGCTTTCTTGAACTAATGGAAATTGTTGTTCTGCATAGCGCCGGTTATAAAGCCCTGTCAGAGAGTCCTTTTCTGCAAGAGATTTTAGTTGTTCATTGGCTTGCTCTAACTCAAGTGTCCTTAACGCCACTTTTTCTTCGAGCGCCAGTTGATAGCCAATAAGCTGGCTTTTACTTTGCTTAAGCCGCATATACAGGGAGTAGACTTCCTTTGGCGACTCCTCGTCAATGCTGTAGTCACTATTGTCATTTTTGTTGGATGTGCTGAATTTATTGGCAATTCTCTCTAGCGGACGTGTAAGTCTGCCGCTGATGACGCGAGTGATTAGAAAAGTAACGATAAGAGAAAGCGCAAGTATCGCAAAAGTAGCAATATACATCTGTTCGACAAGGACGACCAAAGGCCTAAAAGGGTTGAGAACATAAAGTGTCCATTCATTATTAAGCTCATAAGAGGCGTAAAGATATTCGGGGGCAATATTGGTTTTGTCATGAATATTTAGGGTTGGCAACCCGCTACTAGAGTCTGCATTATTTTGTGAATAGCTAAATTCGGTTAGTGGCTTAACATTCAGTTCTGGTGAAGAAAAAATAATGCGTTTTTGTTGATCGACAACAACAATAAATTGCTCTCTAAATAGCTTATTTGTTTTATCTATCTCTTTAAATCGCTTTAGGTCGAGAGAGCCTTCTATGATCCCTATTGGGTGATAAGCGTTGTTAGGACGGTATAGTGGTGCACTTATGGCGACAATGGGATCGTTGCCAAAGCCTCTGCCTAAAAACACTGGTGAGGTAAAATAGTTCTGATTGACAAAAGCTTCAATGAAGTAATCTCTATCTGAAATGTTTAACTCTGAGGGGGGATTGCTCTTGCTGTTAAATAGTGACACTGGGCTTGCACTTTTGATGATGCCTTTTTCATCGGCTATCAACATGGTGATAAACCCTGGATACTGATTGTGCAGCTGTCCCAGTGCGAGCTGCTTTTGGTCAACTTCTGCTTCATAAAGGCTTAACCAGTTTGCTGCACTGTTTAATGCGAGAACGTGGTTGTCAATATAGGCTTGGGTTAACTTGCCGAGATGCAGGGAAGATTCATTGATATTTTGCAGCAATAGCTCTTGCTGCCGGTTGATAAATTGATTATTGAACAGCAGAGCTGCTAGCAACAAGGCTAATGTGATGACCAGTGTAATTGCATAGGTTAGTTGAGCATTAAAAGTACGGCGTTGTTTGTCTTTTGTTTTTGGTTGAAAAAGCCAAAAAGAGGGGGTTAATATCACAAGTAATGAGCCAACAGCAGCATAAAAAACACCATTTATGCCCTGTTTAAGGACGATAAAGGGTAGGTGGCTGCTAGGTAAACTTGTGTAAGTCATCATATAAAGATAAAACAAAGGCATGCCTATGATTATCCAAAAAGCGATACTTGAATACAGAGAGTAGATATCTTTTCGTCTAGCTAGTCCTATGCACACCGCTTCAATAGTGAATATTAAATAAACATGTGGGCTGTCCCAAGTGATAAACAACCCTGTGACTGCCAGAGCTGCAGTATAAAGAGCGTACCATGGGCCAAATAAAACAGCGCTGATGACGTAACTGGCGTTACCTAAAATGAGCTGTATATTAGCGAACAATGGCAGTGGATAGAGGTTCATGAAGAAACCTATCATGCCTAAAAGAGTCGCTAATAGGAGCTTTTGTTGCTTTATCTTTTCCAAAAGCTAAACCTTTCTGCTGACTTATCTTGTGCGTACTAAAGTCATTATTTTTATTATCGATATTAGCTACAATTTATTAACTTTTAGCTGTGATAGCAACAGTTAGTCTGTTCTTTTATCAAATAAAACTCAGTCTGCAAGCTTAAGGGCTAATGAAACTAGCGGATGATGTTAGTTGGCTATATTTGTCATAAAATTGGCAAATGGATTGGGGTGTTCATACAAACTAGATCTAGTTCACAGCATTGATATCTTATCGCTTATCTATTCAGCTTTTGTTCATAAAATAGCGCCGTTTTAAGATTCAATTAATGTTAATTGTTATCATGTTAGGCATTGAGTTATGTCATTTAAGTGTTTATTTTTAAATAAACTTTTTTGGGTGTAATTTTAAAAATTGTACTTAGATAGTCTGTAACATTTCAGAGTTTAAGTGCAACAACTCCGTGATTAAGGAACTGTTATGAAATACTTATCTATGTTTGCTGTACTAGCCTTTTCTGCTTCTGCGATGGCTGTTAATTGTACTGATTGTCATGAAAAAATTGATGTAGCAGCACATACTGAAATGGAAGCGACCATCGCAACTTGTAACGATTGTCACGACATGGAAAGTGCTCATGAGTTAGATACTGAACTACACACAGTCGATCTAACGATTAAAGAGTGTGCAGACTGCCACGACTAAAATCTAGTGATGTTTAGCAAATAAAAAAGCCAGCTATATGCTGGCTTTTTTATTTGAATTGGTCGGGATAACAGGATTTGAACCTGTGATCTCTTGTCCCCCAGACAAGCGCCTTACCGGACTAGGCCATATCCCGAAATGTTCTACAGAATAACTATAAACTTGGCGTAATTCTGAAGAGCCAGCACTTTAACAAGTCATCGCAATCGCTGCAAGCGCTTCATTAACATCATTGTTTTGTTTGGCTAGTTTATAAACTTTTTCAACTATCCTAATGGATATAAAACCTTCTTCCCTCACGCATGACTTCAATTAACTCTGGTGCACTCATCTTCTTTCTAAGGCGCTTTTTATATTCACGATCATAAATTCTATACTTTCCGTGTCGATCGATAGTAGTAATTTCAGACTGTTGGTAGATCGCAAATATACGGTTGTCACCAGTATAAACCCAAGTTCTGTCACTTGGTTGCGTAAGGCTGCTACCAGCACTAAAATCAGCCGTTGGATTAGTACAGCCAAGCACTTGTGTCATCAATGTAGGCATAAGTGCATTGTGAGTTGTTCTGTAGTTGATACGTTTATGTGTACTCTGTTTAGGCCAATGGATAACCATTGGAACTTGAACGTTATCTGGCGAAAGGTTTACCCTGGCTTCTGTCGGATTACTGGTAAACACTTTTCCGCTAACACCAGTGATGACAACTAATGTGTTGTCAGGTAAATCAGTCAATATTTCTTTCAACTGACTATCTATAAAGTTCAATGACTGACGGTATTGATTGAATAGTACTTTTTCAGCCGACTTTAATGTTGTATCCGCTTTTACTGTCTTAACACCAAGAAAGCCGATAGGTGTGTCGTAGCTATCAGGGGACTTTAAATTTAATAGTGTAAACCAAGGTTGTGTTGAATCTTGGGTCCATGCTTGCCAGTTTTCAACTGATCTGATATCCGAACTTGCATAACTATCATCATATTGAGAGTCAATTCGCTCGAAGTCATCAAAAATCGCTTGAGGGCGAGCGATGGTATCCACACTAGTAAACAATCCTAACTGATAGCCATTGGCCACCAGTTCTTGAGTTAACACTGGGCTTTCATAATGCAGATCGATGGCATTCATATAACTGCCTTGTAAGCCATAAAGCAGACTGAACATACCGCTACTAAATTGATTGCCACCACTTAAATGCTTTTGAAAAGATTGATTATTATTTGCATAGGTGGTTAAAAAAGGCATTGTTTTATTATCGACTAACTTCGCCTGTAGGCTATCAATCGCAATGAACAAAATATTAGGTTTATCGTCAGGCATGCATTGCATGGGCGATAATGGATACTTGAGGCTGGTTTTGGGTCTTGTTTGATCTTGATCTTCATGGGTATTATCGATGCCATAACTTTCCATAAAGCTTCTTGCTGTCGCAGGATATGAAAGTGGATAGGCATCATCAAACTGCGTTATTTCGGTGACGTCAGCGGCATCTCCCCAAATATGTATCAGGTGGCTGGCAATAAAGCATAAGCCAACAACCCCAACGACTTTGTTACCATAATTACGTTTACGGATTTTTTCTATACGTTTCCATAAGTAATTAGCGAGCGTTAGCTCTAAAGCGAGAATACCGATTGGCGTAATAATATAAGAGGTGCCTTGCAACAATCCATTTAAATCAGCCCATGCCAAATCAAATACAAAGGGACTAAGGTGTAGGCCATAATCGTCATATATAATGGTGTCGTAAAGTAGCATACACAAACTTAATGTAGCGACGACAGCGGCATAGCCTCTTAGTATTTTTGAATAAGGAAGCAACAGGGTGATAGGAAAAATGAGTACTAAATAGACCATAAAAGCAAGGAAGCTAAAGTGGCCAATAGTACTTAATGCTAAATAGCTCCAGCCTACGATTGACTCTGGAAAACCAACAGTATCGAGATATCGATAACCAACAATAATGGCCAGTAGACCATTATAGAAAGCAAACCAATGTCCCCAGCTCACTAAACGTGAAACTCGATCTCGCCCTATCTGTTTTTGTCGCTCAACCATGCTGACTCATTTTTCTCTTAATTGCAGTTAATGGGTCTAAGCATAAATGGTTAAACCCTTACTCAATGTGGCTCTTTGTTTAGTCTAGCTATTTTTAACCGATTGCGATAAAGCTTTTGCAAACTGCTCTGTAACAACGTCACGAGCTTCAGCAGGTACTTTATTTTGCAACAGATGGGTTACACAGTTCCCCAGAGCCATCAGACTCAAGTCTGTTGGTGATTGATGCTTCTCTAAAACCGCTAATAGCTCAGTAATGAGTGATTCAACTTGCGTGTTTGAATATTTAGATTGGATAGCCATAATTGAAAAAGTTCACTTTAAATCTTGATTAACGGCATATAATAACGGATTTTTCCGATAAGCTCTGCACTTTTTGATCTCCTGTTGGGGCTTTTATCATTTATTGTGTATTAGAATGAGACAAAGTCTTGTTAAAGGGGGATTGCGCAGTGTCAATTCAAAGAGTAGCAATGAACTCTGTATGGGGATTAGCCTCTTAATTAGCTAGACGATATAAATGGATTAGTGGCTGTTTTATTACCATTATCACCTTGCCAATCACATTGTTAAAACCTTTACTGTAGCGGCATATTTACCATCTGGATTTCTGATTTCTGTCTGGTATGATATCTGCCGTCATGTTATTCATGTAGCCGACATTGACTGAAAGGCTGCAGGCGTAAACAAACTAATTTATTTACCACTATAGAGCTGATTCACAGGCTATGGCTCTAAGCAACTTTCTATCGAGGCTCAATGAGTATTAACGTCGAACAAGCAATCATCCATGCCATTTCTCAAGATGGAGACGGTCAGCTTAGCTGTCGTTTACGCCCACAACCGTTATTAAACAGCCAAGCCGTAGAGACGATGTTAGATGAACTGCATCAGACCTACACCACAAAGGCGGGTAAAGGTTTTGGTCATTTTGGCATCAGTGGTGATGACGGTGAAGCAAACACCAAGTTTGAAGCTGCTTTGAGTCAATATCGTAGTAATGATTTAGGCTTTGTTGAATTCTCAGGTATTGCCGGAAAACTACTGCAAGAAGAGCTCGCTAAGTATGACTTTAGCACTGGCGGATTTTTGCTACTCTCTTGCTATACCTATATGACCAGCGACTTTTTGTTTGTATCCTTACTTAACGCTAAGTCCTCAATGACAGTGTTAGATGATATGGAGCTGACGCAAAATACTCACTTAGATCTCAACAACGTTCAACTTGCCGCTCGTATTGACCTGACTGAATGGCAAGCAGATCCAGAGTCTAAAAAGTACATCTCTTTTGTTCGTGGCAGAGCAGGGCGTAAAGTCGCTGACTTTTTCCTCGATTTCATGGGCTGCGTTGAAGGTGTTAATACCAAAGCACAGAACAAATCATTGATGAATGCCGTTGAGGACTTTGTTGGTGGTAGTGAGTTGACAAAAGATGAGCGTCAAACCGCGCGTGAGCGAGTGTTTGACTACTGTACTGAGCGCTGCGACGAAGGTGCTGACATTCAGATTAAAGATCTTGCGGATGAGCTAGCAGATCAAGGCATGGACTCATTCTATGATTTTGCTCAGGGTGGCGATTACGACCTCGAAGAGGAGTTCCCAGGTGATAAGCCAACACTGAGACAGTTGAAAAAGTTTTCCGGTACTGGCGGTGGAGTCACACTCAGTTTTGATGGTCAGCATCTTGGTGAGCGTGTTATTTACGATCCTGTGTCAGATACGATTATCATAAAGGGTGTTCCGGCAAATCTTAAAGATCAGCTTGATCGGCGCTTAAAAGGTGAATAAATAAGCCCTCTTTATGAGCTTGAATGGAAGCCGAGTGTAACTACGCTCGGTTTTTTTATGTCTAGAGATTAGTTATTGAGCGCTCTTAGTTTAAAGTTGTCGAATATTGCTGTTTATCATTGTAAGCTACAGCAATTATTGTAATACCAATCAGTATCAAGGTTTGAGCGCTCAGCGAGTGCTAGGTATTGATTGTTATCATTTCATCCTGCAGCCATTGCTGCCTGGATTGTGCAAGGTAGACTGTTTTTCTACCTAGGAGCTTAAATGCAACTATTTGTTAAAGATTTAACTGTGATTGATTTTTCTTACCTATGTCCAATTCGTGGCATGGTTGGTGAAAGTTGGATTGTCGATGTTTTGTTAGATGGTGGCTTAGATGAGCAAAACATGGTGCTCGATTTTGCAAAAGTAAAACGGACCATTAAAAACACCATCGATGACGTAGCTGATCATCGCCTACTGATCCCAACGGCCTGCAGTGAAGTGCGCTGGCAACAACAAGGTGATAGAGTCTGGATGGACTTTGATAGCCAACAGGGTAGCATGCACTTAGCCTGTCCTTCGCAAGCATTTGCGCTGATCCCAAGCGAAATTATCGATTTTGAAAGTGTTAATAAGTTCTTGCAAAAAGCGCTTAAAGAGGTGTTGCCTGCGAACGTTGAAGGCATATCTTTAACGCTGCGAAATGAAATTCATGATGCACCTTTTTATCATTATACTCATGGGCTTAAGAAACATGATGGTAATTGCCAACGTATTGCTCATGGACACAGAAGTCCGGTAACCGTATTTGAAAATGGGGTAGCTGCACCAAAGTGGGATGAGTACTGGGCCAAACGCTGGCATGATATTTACCTAGGAAGTGACGAGGATTGTGTGTCGGTACAAACGCTAACACTTTCTCCACAGACACAAGTCAATGACGACACGCATTTGGGCTTCCATTATCAAGCTCCGCAGGGAGACTTCCAGCTGGCTATGCCTAAGGGCTGTTGTGACGTATTGCCTCACGACACCACTGTAGAGCTATTGGCGGATTACATGGCACAAACCTTATCTGAGAAAGTGCCTAGTAGTAACTTTAAAGTCATCGCTTATGAAGGGATCGGTAAGGGTGCTATCGCAAGTAGACAATGTAGAAGTTAAACCCAAGGAGATATTTTGAATAAAATTGCCTCACTAGCCATAGCTGGTATTGCTGCTTTGGTCTCTACTTCAATCAGTGCTCAAGTTGAATTAAACGGCGAGTTTAAACAAGGCGCCTTGATCCGAGCTAAAGTGCAGCCTGGTACGCAAGTCTATTTAAACGATGACCCCATTAAGGTTAACCCTAATGGAGAATTTGCTTTTGGATTTTCGAGGGAAGCGGAGTTAAAGCAAATGCTTAAACTCGTTTACCCCGACGGCTTAACTGAGCTTAAACCGCTTTCGATTGAAAAGCGTGACTATAAAATTCAACAAGTTAATGGGATCAGCAAGAAAATAATGAAACCTGATCCTAAAGCGCAAAGTCGAGCAGCGAAGGACAGTAAACAGGTCAAAACAGCCCGAGCGCAATTTAGCCCAAATGACGCGTTTAACCAAACGTTTATTTGGCCGCTCACCGGACGTATTTCTGGTGTCTATGGTAGTCAGCGGGTCTATAACGGCAAACCAGGCACGCCTCATTACGGTGTGGATGTTGCAGCTAAAACGGGCACTGTGGTGGTGGCTCCTGCGGATGGTGTTATTTCATTATCGGTCGCAGACATGTTTTATTCTGGTGGTACCATGATTATTGATCATGGTTATGGTGTCAGTTCAAGTTTTCTGCATCTGAGCAAATTGTATGTCAAAGAGGGGCAGACAGTTAAGCAGGGAGACAAACTTGCAGAAGTCGGTGCGACAGGTCGCGCAACGGGGCCGCATTTAGATTGGCGAATTAACTGGTATCAAATGAGACTTGATCCAACCACGATAGTCCCTTCGATGAAAAGCGTACTTGAAAAACAATCTACCAAGTAAACCTTACAGTCATAAAAAAGCAGCGATAAGCTGCTTTTTTTATGGCTGTATATTTTGCCTAAGAATATAATACCAATTGCATTAAAAGTTTGACCATTCAGCGGGAATTCAAAACGCTGTAGGCAAGTAGCGGGATTTGAGCTAATAGTTATTCTCGGCTCTGGCATTCTGCTTCGCTCTACCTTCTAAATCCATTTAGTCGTATATCCAAATCCCATAGCGAAGCATACAGCGATTCGCCAATTTGTTTAACCTCAGCCGCACTACGTGAGCTCCTCAGTCTTTCCACTTCTGCTTTGCATTGGTTTAAAAGGGAACAACCATTTCTTTACCAATGCGCTTTGAATTGAAAAGACTGAGGGGCTCTGAACTGCTCAAATACTTAATGCAATTGGTATTACTTGTTGCGGCTTTTCCACTTAAACAATACTGAATATTTCCATAATGTTCTTATCGTGAAGTAAGAGGTAATTGCAAAAAGAGCGCCTAAGACTAGGCAACCAAGTAAAAATGATGGACCAATGGTTTCAATTGAAGACTCAACCCACTGCCAAGTTGCTTCAAATGCAAATTCTTGAGGAGGATTGCCAAGAAGCTTCGCACCAAGGATATAAGCAACGTAAAACATAAAAGGCATGGTTACAGGGTTTGTCACCCAAACGAGTGCAACAGCAAGTGGTAGGTTTACATTAAAAAGTATTGCGAGTGCTGCTGCTAATACCATTTGAAATGGCATCGGGATCCAAGCTACAAACAATCCAACAGCAAATGCACCAGGCGCTGAGCGCCGGTTTAATGCCCATAAATTGGGTTTTAGTAAAAGATCACCAAACATGCGCAGGTTCTTGTGATTGCGCAATGTTTCAGGCTTCGGCATAAATCTTTCTAATAATTTTTTTGGCATAACTTGAATTTGCTGTCTTAACTTACGTCACTATGAATGGATTCATGTGTGGCTTTTGTGCCACGATAATATCAGCAATGCTTTGGCCATCGCTCCCTCAACTTGCTACCTTGCCGTTGTTCATTATGTTGGCAATGGTTGTTATTCGGCATACCCCAGTATTGGCAGGTGGCCTAATTGCACTTAGCTGGATAACGACTTTTAATGCGTTATTAATGAGCTGGGATACAAGTGAATACGTTGACACTATAGATGTTAAGGGCGAAATCATATCACTAGTTAACTCAAACGGCGACTGGATTAGTATGGATATTATGCTGATTGATTCAATTTTGCCCCGCTCGTTAGCTCGAAAGCTTAGATTATCATGGTCAAAACCGCCAAAGGTTGAAGTCGGTCAACAATGGCTGCTTACAATCAGACCAAAGCCAATCACGAGTTTATTGAATCAAGGCGGTTTTAATCAGCAGAAATATCTGCTCAGTAAACATATCTTTGCTAAAGGCAAAGTGATTAATGGTCAATTAATAGCTGAAAATAGTGATGTTAGGGCCGAACTGATTAAGCAACTTAAACCCGCTTTAAAACAATACCCTTCACAGGATTTAATGTTAGCGCTATTAGTTGGCGATAAAAGCTTGATGACAAACAATCGCTGGTTGCAGTTGAAAAACACAGGTACGGGCCACCTGTTTGCAATCTCTGGTTTACACCTTTCGGTTGCCTGTTTTTGGGGCTATGTACTCAGTAAAACCATTCTGTTTCAGTTACTAGCCAATCAAAGTCGACGTAATGCTGTAATTGCAATGCTGGTGTGCGCTTTGACTGCGATTGCTTATGCTTATCTTGCTGGCTTTTCAGTTTCTACCCAGCGTGCACTCATTATGCTGCTTGCCTATTTGTGTTCATGGTTATTTAGCCGATTTTCAAGTAGTTGGGAAAGGCTGCTTTATGCGTTATTTATCGTGTTACTCATCGATCCGCTAAGTCCGCTTAGTGCCAGTTTTTGGCTATCCTTTATGGCGCTGGTTGTTATTCTTGTCACTATCTCGAGTTACTTGCCAACACAGCTTAGCAAGCATCCAAATGATGAGTTTATTGAGGACATTGCTACTCAAACATCATTGACTTCTATATATCGCTTTTTACGGCGGGCAGTACAGCGGTGGTTCGTGCCGTTTTGGGCGATTCAATGGAGGCTGGCGCTAATATTAGGGCTGTTACAGGCGAGCTTCTTTGCCGGCACCTCAATCATCAGCGTAGCGGTTAATTTGCTGCTAGTACCTTGGTTTAGCTTTGTGGTGATCCCTTTGGCTTTGCTTTCTTTGTTGCTGTTCATCATTGGGTTGCTAAGCGGTGTTGAAATGGGTTTAACAAATACCTTTTGGCTAGCGAATCAGACATTAGAGCCTGCTATCTTTTTACTTGATAACGCTAGCAAGATTTCATTTGCTTGGCTGGACCTCTCCAATCAATGGATAGCCGTGTTACTCAGTGCTATGGCTGGTTTATGGTTTATCCGGCAATTTAGAAATATTTATTGGCAGATAACTTTTGGCGTTATGTTGCTGCCAATGACCATTTTGGTTTTTCAAAAGTACGTTAACGAACAAAACCAGCTGTGGAAAGTACACATGCTCGATGTCAGTCAGGGGATGTCTGCAGTCATAGAGCATAATGGCAGGGCGATAGTTTATGATACCGGTGCAAGCTTTGGTGCCACTTTTAGTTACGCTGAGCGGGTAGTTTTGCCTTTTTTGAAAGAGAAAGGGATTAGTCAAGTTGATTACTTAATAATAAGCCATGCTGATAATGATCATGCTGGTGGAGCTGATGTCATCATGGCAGCATTTCCAAATACTCAGGTTATTTCAGATGACAGCGCTGAAGGTGCGATAGATTGCCGCCCTAAAGCGTTTATGTGGCAAGCAATAAAGCTTGAAATTGTGGCGCCGACATTTGCAACTGCAGGCAATAATGGCTCATGTGTCATAAGGTTTAGTAAAGGTGGTAATAGCATATTGCTGACCGGCGATATAGAAGCAGCTGCAGAGTTTGCATTGCTATCCGACAAATCGATAGTCAGTCAGGTTATGAGTGCTCCGCATCATGGCAGTAGAACTTCCTCAAGTTTAGGCTTTATTAACGCAGTCGCACCCGAACTAGCTTTATTCCCAGCAGGTTTTAATAATCGTTATGGATTTCCTAAAGAGGAAGTGGTAGCGCGTTATCATCGTTTAGGTATTGAGACATTAACGACAGGGGAGGAGGGGCAATTAAGTGTGATATTTAAGCATGGAAGTGTTGATTATTATACATATCGCTCGGATTTTGCGCCATTTTGGTATAACCAAGTGTTTAGGTTTGGTGAGAACGAAAATCCAGAGTAGAATAGTTTTTTTGCCAACACGTTAAGTCTCCCAATGACAACATCTCCTAAAAGTGAAGTGTGGACAGTTTTCAAGCGCCTACTGGGCTATTTAAAACCTCTTAAAGCTGTTTTATTTTTTGCCGTCGTTGGCTTAACGATGTACGCATTAGTCGATGCAACCTTTATCGCAGTTATAAAACCTTTTATTGATGAAGGTTTTGGTGGCCAGGCTAGCCAAATACCAACTGGGGCTGGTGGGCTGACTAATTTAGATCTTGGCACCAGTGGTGGCTTTAATTCTGGCAGTGATGTACTGATGATGGCGCCTTTTGTGGTGATCGTGTTATTTAGTCTCAGGGGCTTAGCAAACTTCCTATCGACCTACTGTATCTCTTACATGAGTGCACGGGTGATTATGGATCTGCGTCAAGAAGTGTTTGAACACTACCTAACGCTACCTGTTAGCTACATTGATAGTGAGAACACAGGTAACTTAATCTCTCGTGTTACCTACGATACTGAACAAATAGCCCGCGCTTCAGGTAGTGCTTTGATTACTATTGTCCGCGACAGCATCACTGTTGTTGGCATGATTGCTATTATGTTTTACTTCTCATGGAAACTGTCGCTGGTGATATTTATTATTGGCCCTATTATTGGGGTGGTCATTACCGTTGTGAGTCGTCGATTCAGGAAGGTATCTAAGAATATACAGGCGGCGATGGGCGGCGTAACGGCTGCGACAGAACAGATGATTAAAGGCCATAAGAATGTACTGTCTTTTGGTGGTCAAGAAACCGAAGCGCAGCGTTTTGCTAAAGTAAACGATCAAAATCGCTACCAGACGATGAAACTCGCCACTGCACAAGCTATTAGCCAACCTTTAGTGATGATTATTGGCTCATTCGCAATCGCCTTTATCTTGTATGCTGCCAGTATTGATAGCATGAAAGCAGAGCTGACCGCCGGTACATTTGCCACGATTTTGGGTGCGATGTTGGCAATGTTACAACCAATTAAAAATTTAACCCGCGTTAATGCTGAATTCCAGCGTGGTATCGCTGCATGTACAACTGTATTTGAACTACTTGATACCAAACCTGAAAGCGATACAGGCACGTTAGATGTAAAGAGAGTCAAAGGTGAATTGGCATTTAACAATGTTGATTTCAGCTACCCAGGACACGACAAGCTCGCATTGAACGGTATTGATTTTACCGTAGAGCAGGGAAAAACATTGGCGCTAGTTGGGCGTTCAGGCTCAGGTAAGTCGACTATCGCAAGCTTAGTAACTCGGTTTTATACCGGCCTCAAAGCGGGTGAAATTACCCTTGATGGCAGCAATATTAATGACTACACGTTGGCATCACTGCGCAGCCAAGTGGCGCTAGTATCGCAACAGGTTACGTTATTTAATGATTCAATCGCTAATAATATTGCCTATGCCTACCCAGGTGAAGCAACCCGAGAGCAAATAATTAACGCAGCCACTCTTGCTCACGCGATGGAGTTTATCGAGCCTATGCCTAAGGGGCTAGACACTCAAATTGGTGAAAATGGCGTTATGCTTTCTGGTGGCCAAAGACAACGAATTGCTATTGCAAGGGCGATATTACGTAATTCACCTGTACTGATTTTAGATGAAGCAACTTCTGCGCTCGATACTGAATCAGAAAAGGCGATTCAAGATGGTCTCGATAATCTAAGGCATAATCGTACATCAATTGTTATTGCTCATCGCCTATCAACAATTGAAAGTGCTGACCAAATTCTTGTTGTTGATCAGGGGCAAATAGTTGAGCGCGGCACGCATACATCGCTACTTGAAAAGCAAGGTATCTATTACAACCTTTACCAAATGCAGTTTGGAAGCTAAATGCAATCTTGGGTTAACAAACTATGGTATGACAGGCATATTCTGCGCTTTGTGCTTTGGCCATTGTCACTGTTATTTGCAGCTATAACTTGGTTTAGACGGCAGCTCTACACTGTTGGTGTTAAGCCGCAAGCCGTTTTACCAGTACCTGTGATTATTGTCGGCAATATTACTGTTGGTGGCAGCGGCAAAACCCCCACCGTTATATATCTCATAGAATTACTGCGCCAGCACGGTTATAAGCCCGGTGTTATCAGTCGGGGTTATGGTGTACAAATTGATGGGGTACGTTCGGTTTATCCTAGTGATAATGCAAACCAAGTCGGCGATGAGCCTGCAATGATTGTGGCAAGAACGCAAGTGCCAATGGTCGTCGGTGCGAAACGTATAGATGCTGCGCATCAATTACTAAATGATTTCGATGTCGATATTATTATCAGTGATGACGGCTTGCAACATTATGCGCTTGGGCGCGATATAGAGCTTGTCATTCTTGATGGTGAGCGTCGTTTAGGCAATGGAATGTTGCTTCCTGCTGGACCATTAAGAGAAGGTCAATGGCGAACCAGTACTGTCGAACACGTCATTGTTAATGGTGGCGAAGCTCGAAGTGGTGAACAACAAATGTTATTGCAGCCAACGTTATGGCACTCTGTAAATGGCAAACAGAGCCTTGTCAACGCACCACAACCTGAACAGGATGTGGTGGCTATGGCTGGAATTGGTAACCCCTCTCGTTTTTTTGATACATTAGCTGATATGGGCTACAGCCTCGATAGGGTGCAGGCATTTGATGATCATAGTGCTTATAGCGAAGCAACATTGACAGCACTTGCTGCTGAACGTCCACTGCTAATGACAGAGAAAGATGCGGTGAAATGTCGCGAATTTGCAAAAGATAACTGGTGGTATCTCGCAGTTGATGCGAAGCTATCTCCTTCATTTGATCAACAACTTTTGGCCCGTGTTAAGCAAGTGGTCGAAGAGAAACAAAGGTAACAGCATGGCATTTGATAAAAAACTACTCGATATTGTTGCGTGTCCAGTATGTAAAGGAAAGCTTGAGTATAATAAACAAGATAACCAGCTTATTTGTAAGTTCGATAAAATTGCTTACCCGATCAATGATGGCATCCCAGTTTTACTTGAGAACAAAGCAGAGCCATTAGCAGAGTAGCTTTATTTTGTAATCAGAAAGCGCCTATCAAGGCGCTTTTTTGTGTTAGTGTGAGCATTATTAAAATTTAGTCTAATACCAATTGCATTAAGTATTTGACCAGTTCAGAGCCCCTCAGCCTTTTCAATTCAAAGCGCATTGGTAAAGAAATGGTTATTCCCTTTTAAGCCAATGCAAAGCAGA
>NZ_JAKIKQ010000027.1 GCF_023284045.1 Shewanella kaireitica | reverse complement strand
ACACAGTATCGCCGATGGTAGTGTGGGGTTTCCCCATGTGAGAGTAGGTCATTTCCAGGCGCCTATTTAGTATCAAAGCCCGCTATTATATAGCGGGCTTTTTTACGTCTGTAAATTGAGTCAATTAATCATTTTGCTATAGCGCTTAGGACTTTAAAGACAGTGTGTGGCCGATATGCCCATGTATGAGTAGGTCATTAGCTGGGCCTACGATTTGTGATTGAGGCGTTATCGCTAATGGCATGTTAGTGGGTTATTTGAGGCTTTGGTGGCTTTGGCATGGCTTGGCACATATCTTCAAAAAGTGAAAAAAGCTCAGTTAGTACCATTTGCAGCTGTGTTTCGTTATAACAATATGGCTGCTGAACAACATTTCGTTCTTCCCAGCTCATAGATCCCCCGCTAGATAATCGCTGTGCGGCCGAAAGCTCATGAAAATTACCGCCACCAACCCAGGAGTGGTCATTATTATCTCGAAATAAATTAAACCAGAATGTAACCTTTTGCTTGATTTCAAATTTAATGTGCATATGTGAATATTCGAAATCCTCGCGATACAGAGTAAAACTCCCTCCAAAGTTGGGGTTGTAGTCAATTGGATACGGAAAGCCTGAGACTAACTCTATTTGTTTTTCTAGTGATACTTTAGCGCTAGATTTACCGGGTAATTTAGGAAATTGCTGAAGTAGCGCTGAATAGCGCTCAGAGAAGTTCACCTGCTTGGCAATGGTGGTTACAGGTTCAGGGATTTGTGTTAATAAAACCTTACAATCCAACTGAGTAAATGATTTTTGCGGGAAACCTGGCGGCTCGGGCATGGCTTGACACAGATCGTCAAACAGTGAAAAAAGTTCGGTTAATACCGTTTGTAACTGCGCTTCGCTGTAACACCATGGTTTTTGCTGCACGCGCCAGTCATCCCAACAAATATCCTCCCCTCTCGATAAACGCTCAGCCACCGCCAGCTGCTGGTAACTGCCGCCACCAATGCGAGTGTCATCGCGCCATAGATTAAACCTAAAGGCAACCCATTGGCACATCTCAATCATCAGCCGCATATGCGGATAGGCGAATTTTTTTTCATTGAGCATAAAATAGCCGCCCTCCCCCTTGTAATAACGAATAGGGTAAGCAAAAGCGGTCACTAAATCGATTTTGTTCTCTAGCGCAACATTAGGATTAAAATCCCCGGGCAGCTTTGGAAACTGCTCAAGCAGAGCATAATAGCGTTCAGCAAAATTCACCTGTTTAGCAATGGCAATCACAGGCTCAGACACCTTGCTTAACATAAACTCGCGCTGCTGCTGAGTTAACGGCTCATGTGACATAATAATGACCTCTTTAAATCATACGAATTAGGGTTGCCAGCCTGCTGGCGGCTCAGCTTGAAATCTTAACTCAACCCCTTTACTGGCAGCAATGCTTTGAAACTGCTAATTATTCATCATCTTTTGCGGAGATATTTGCGGGATATGACGAGAGCCACAAGCTTTTTTGATTGAGCGGTGTTATTGAGGTTCACAGGGGAAGTCAACCTCAGTAGCTGCAGTTACTTCAATGCTTTACTAGACGTGCAAGGGCCGAGGAGCTGCAGCTATTTACTGAGTGCTATCAATTGAAAAAAAAGAAGTAGGCTAGCAGTAAGAAAGACAGCAGAGCGCCTCCAATGACAGGGTAAATGAGGTAGCTGTCGCTCGATCTGCGTGCACGCTTAAAGCACAGATTGACTAAAAGGAAATTAAACAATGTCACCATGATAGAGGCGGCAACGCCTTGCTTAAAGGGCATATCTTTAAGTTCAGTGGTTAAATACAATAGGATAAACCAATCGAGTAGTATCAGGTACAGAAAGAGCTTTTGTAGACCATCCGGGCCTTTTCGCTCATATGATGAAGCCATTACTATCTCCCTACTGTCGACGATACTCATTCTGTATTACACTGATTTTTCACTTAAAAGTTTTACTTTACGAATAATGCTCAAGCTCTTTTGTTGATCTTCTATGGCCCATCTGGCGCCAATAAAATTGAGCTTTTCGTTAATGCTATGCACTCGCATTATTATGATGGGTATCAATTCATCATCGACGGCTATTGATACTTGCTGCTTAGGCTTTAGCTTGCAGCGACTTATAAATCCTATGCCACCTAAGCCAATATCCTTAATATTGGCAATACCAATAGTTTTATTGCTGCGCCAAGTAGACTTGTATAAGGAAACGGTTACCCCGTCACAGGCAAACACTATGCTCTTGTCTGTGTCTTCTCGTAACGAGTGCCTAGTATGTTGCCGGCTATCAATGTTTGGTGTTGATTGCTGTTCCTGTTGAGTGGCTGGTATGAACTCACCATGCTGTATTATGGGATCGTTCATGACTAGCGATATCTCATTCTAGGTTTATTGGCTTCAGCGATATTCTTTGCACTATTTAGCTCTTCATTGGATTGCGGCTGCTCGCTTGATATGCCCATCATCTGTCTTATTTGAGTTTCTGCAGCTGAGGTCATCACGAGCATCTCTATTCTTCTATTGGCTGCTGCTGCAGGATCGTCAGCAATATAGGGTGCTTGATCTGCCATTCCTGTGACTTGAATGACTTGGTTACGTTGTACGCCTGAATACTCCAATACACGTCGAGCTAGCAACGCTCGCTTGCTTGATAGCTCCCAGTTAGTAAATGTCTTCCCTGCGTATGGGCTAGAGTCTGTATGACCGGAAATGCTCATTTTGTTTTCGACTTTGCCAAGTATCGGTCCTAATGCCATGAGCAGATCTTCAAAGTAAGGCTTCATATCTGAACTGCCACGGGTAAACATAAATTGGTTGATGTTGTCGTGCATGAGTATGCGCACGCCTTGGGGGACAACTTGCAGTTCAACATTAGCATTCATGCTGACGTCGGTAATGACTTGCTCTATTTCTCTAGCTAGGAATTCAAGTTGAGCCTGAGTCTCGAATTTACCTGGCACCAATGAGTTTAGTTCGGGGCCAATACCGGCTTTAACATTATCTTTGCCTAAAGGAATATGGTTATGCATTGCTGGCCCGCTACGATCGACACCCGTTGATGTCGCGGGCAGAACGGCTTGCTGGATGGCTATATTTCCTTGAAAGTCGATCAGTGACGGCGAGCGGCTCAAGTCAAATGGGTTTATTGAGCCAGTAGAATAGAGATCCCCTTTTAGATATTGCACGATCATGGTTCGCTCTTGCTGATCTGCAATTTGCATAATCCATAACACCATGAAAAGCGCCATCATTGCGAGGGTAAAATCGGCAAAAGCGACTTTCCAAGCGCCACCATGACCTGGCTTTGCTTTGGTTCTCTTTTTACGCCGAATTACGATAGGTTCAGGACGAGTAGCCATTAGCTTTGCTGCTCCACCATCCAGCGTTCTAGTTCGATAAACGTAGGTCGGTTTTCGCTTTGTATCTGTTTACGGCCAGCGTCAATTGCCAGCATTGGTGGTTTACCTTTAGCGAAAGAGGTTAGCATCGCTGCAACACATCTTAACTGTGCAGATTTTCTTTCTACGAGATGCTCTAGCGCTTTTGAAAGGGGATCAAAAATACAGTAACAGGCAAAAATACCGATAAAGGTGCCAACGAGTGCTGCGGCAACTTTGACGCCTATCATAGTGATCGGCCCATCAATATTGGACATGGTGATGATGATCCCCATTACGGCAGCCAAAATACCAAAGCCTGGCATGGCCTCTGCCACTTTATTTAGCGCAAGTGATGGACGCATCCAATCCTCTTCCATGCGATGTATCTCTTCATCCAATATATGTTCAAGATCATGGGCCGAGAGTTTACCGATAGACTGTAGACGTAAATTATCGATAAGAAATTGCAGTACTGTTGGGTGTTCTAACACTGTTGGATACATTAGAAATAGAGAACTTTCTCTCGGCTTTTCCACATGATCATCAAGCACTTTAAGTCCTTGAGATTGGATTTGAGCCATTAACATACCCATCAAGCCAAACAGTTGAGGATAAAGCTCAGGATCCTCTGTTTCGACTCTGACTAACTCTTTTACTTGGTCAAGCATCTCTACCAGAACGGGTTTAGGGTTAGCGATAATGAGTGCACCAACACCTGCACCGAAAATGATCAGTATCTCAGCTGGTTGCCATAGGGAGGCTAAGGTTCCTCCCGCCCAAACATAACCACCAAAAACTGAAAAGAGAATGATCACTAATCCTAAAAGTTTACTCATACTACCTCACCTGCTTACCGATCCCATTGTTGGTATATTTTCTGAAGTTGCTTTACTGCTTGCTTATGCAACTGACAGATCCGAGTTTCTGTTAATCCCAACGTGGCGGCTATTTCTTTTAAATTGAGTTCATGTTGATAGTAAAGCGACAGAATTACCTGTTCTCTTTTGTTTAATTTTGAAATTGCTTGGAATAAAGTTTCTTTGGCGGATATTTGTTCAAATATATCTCGTTTATCTTCAAAATGGCCGCCATCGCTAATCAATTCATCTAGGCTTCGCATCGACTCTGATTGAGAGGCATGCAGACGCTTGCGGTAGTCTTCTTGATTGAGTCCCATAGCTTGGGCGACTTCATTGTCGCTCGGCGCTCTTTCAAGCATTTTGGTGAGTTTGCGAACGGTATCATTAAGTTCGTGGGCCTGTTGCCTCACGGGTCGAGGACGCCAATCTTGGCGACGTAACTCGTCGAGTATGGCGCCTCTAATTCGCTGACCAGCATATGAGATGAAACCGTTGTCATATTCACCTGGATAGCGCCTTGCGGACTCTAACAACGCCATCATGCCTATTTGCTCCATATCTTCGATGGCCAAAACCGATCCACAATGGCTACGAAGTTGAGAAACAGAGCGTTTTACTAGCGGAAGGTACTGCATCATCACTTGGCTTTCGGACAGGCGATTAACCGTGGGTTCTTCTGCTGTTGTTTGGTAAGCGACTTGTGCAGCGTTCATAGCATAGCCCTCCTATTGAATGACCATCCGAGTGAACAACACGTCATCAAGCTCAATACTGAATTCATTTTCTGCGAGCACATTGGTTAGCAACAGATGCGCCTCTTTTTGCAATGATTCAAACTGTTGAGCGTCGTTGAGTTCGTTGAAATGTTTTTTGGAGAACATTTTCATCAGCGAATTACGGATCACCGGATCTGCTTGCTTGATCGTGGTTTCGACATTTTTAGAGCGACTTTTGAAGGCCATTTCGAGTAACAAATAATGGGGATAATCATCGCCAGGTACTGAGATAACAAACTTGTCTAATGGATAAAACTTAGCTGAGATAACTTCATCTTCGACGGCTGAAAATGGCCCGCCTATGATATTTGGCGATTGCCAACCAGCCCAAAACACAGCGCCACTCCAGATGGTGATGAATAGTAGAATTGTTATTTTTTTCGTATTTGAATTACTAAATGCCATGAGTGTTTCCTAAGTTATGCCAATAGATCGACTTCATCTTGCTGTGAAAGGCTATCAACTGAGCTATCGGTGTTTGAGAGGGATGCCGCTGCAATCGTTGTGGTATGCGGTTGTTGGTTGTGTTTCTTTTGCTCACCTTCTTGATTGATATCGACATCAATTTGGCCGCCATGATCCATCGCTAATTCGTTGCGTAACCTGTCTAATCCCATTAACAGAGCATCACGAACAGCGGGGTTAGCGGCATGCATTTGAATATGCAGTCTGTCACCGTCTAAGCGTATATTGAGCTCTACCTTGCCAAGCTCAGGTGGGTCTAATCTAAGTTCAGCCTGTTTAATCTGCTGATCAATTTGAAAGCGTAATTGTTCACGCAGTGGAGAGAGCATCTCTTGGGCTTGCTGCATCATAGGAGCGGCTTGAGAGACTGAAACCGGGCCCCATTGGGCAACGGTTGCTTGATTTCTAGAGGCGCCGCCAACGACATGCTGGCTAGATTCTAGCGCTTCACTAGCCAGTGCATCGCGAGTTAAGGCTGCGATGGCAGGCTGGGTGGTCGCGGTGGCTTGAAATGCATTCTGTATCATTGATGGGGTCGACTTTAAGCCGCCATTTTGCACTGACTGTGACGAATAACTCTGTTGCGATAGTTGCGGTAACGAAGATGCGGTTTGACCGGCATTAACGCTGGTCGTGCTAGTTGCTGCTGTCTGAGTATCATTCGACTTTGAAATAGGCCTCATCACCACAGGGTTGAGAGCGGCTTTGATATCAGGGCTTTGCTGTTGCAGTGCCGAGTTGGTTGCAACGGTACTGCCCGCGCTAAAAGATCGAACTATCGTTGTTTCGCTGTTATTGGTTGAGGTGCCGGTGCTTGCCATCGCTGTTGTTTGGTGAGCTGTATTGAGACTTTGCGCCGCAACCATAGCAAAAGACAGAACATCATTATGCTCGCTCCCCTCTGGGTTATCGTTTGCCGCACTATCTATCTTGTTTATTGTGGCTAAAGGCGAAGCTGCGGCACTGCCCTGTGTTAACGGGCTATTTAATGCTGTATAGGGGCTAATCATAATCTTCTCCGCTCAATTGAGTCAGTTGATAAGCGGCTAGCCCATCTTGTTGTTGCTGAAATTGACTCATTTCAATCGCCAGTTTCGCTTTAGCTTGTTCTAACTGCTTAACCACTGCTTGATGGACTGCAGCCAGTGATCTACGGGCAAGGAGCTGCTGCCTATTACTCGGCTTTCCCGCAGCTGTTAACGCTGAAATCATCTTGGAATTCACCTTTTCAAGTGCTTGCCAGTCCTCGGCTTTAGCGTGAAATTGGAGTGCCTTCTCAAAGTAAAGCCATTGCTTAATTGAGGTTGGTCCAACCTTCTCTGACATTGGTTATTACCTTTGTTATTGGCGCTAGCGCCTCGATACTATTCTCTACGCTGGCTGTCACGAGTTGACGGCTGCAGTAGTCATACAGGCGGTTGAGCCCAGCGGCGACTTCACCGCCGCTTTCAAGATCTAACATTGAGTCGAGTCCGTGAACGATGTTGAGGCACTTATTGATACTTTGCCCCTTGTCCTCATAGCTGCGGCGTTGCATAAAACCGCTGGCTCTTTCGATCTCTTCTAAGAGTCCATCTAGTAGCATTCGCACCATTTCATGTGGGTTTGCCGCAGCGGCTCTAGCATCGAGTGAGGTCTGTTTGTAAGCATTAAACGGATCGTGCTCATTCAACATTTGTTAGGCTTCCTTAATAAAACAGCGCGCTGGCTGAATTAAGTTGGTTAATGGTGTTTTCCATAGCGGTAAATTGGGATAGATAGATTTGATAGCGCTGTTGCATTTGATAGTCATGTCTAGACATGCTGTCTTCGACTCTATCGATCTGTTTGTCTAGGTTGCTCTGTTTTAGATCTAAGTAGCCACTAGACTTAGTGAATGGGTCGATAATGGTGTCAATTCGATCGACATAACTGCCGCTGGCGGTGAACATCTCTTTAATAGCATCGGGATCATCCTTTAGTGCTTGGCTAAGTTTGTCTTCATCAATACTTAGCTTGCCGTCGCGGGTCATCTCGATACCGACGTCAGATAAACGCATGCCATTAGGCGCGGCTTCAAATACGCTATTACGCATACTGTTTTGCAGCATTCTTAAGCTGGAGTCGCCCTTTAATACCCCAAGCTGATCTTCTGTGATTGAAGAGGGAGCATCCTCATCATCGTCCTCTTTATCTTTGTCATCGTCCTCTTTATCTTTGTTGCTTTCATCAACAACTGAGCTTCCCATGGAGCGTGTGAGTTGGTTGATTTGATCCATTAGCTCATTGAAAGAGTCAACAAAGTCTTCTACCGCTTGTTCACTAGAGCTGGAGTCGGATTCAATTTTAATGGTGCTGCTGTCACCGATAGCGTGCGCCTGGTTTAACTCAATAGACACACCATCAATAACATTACCCAAATAATTACTACTGCTGGTTATATCAATGCCGTTTAGAGTGACTTCGGCATCTTGAGCTGCTTTTCTTTCGGTCATGCCCCAGTCGACACCATCCATTTTGACATCGACACTATTGACGGCTCCTGACTCTTTGGATGTCATCATCAGCTCTACTTGGCCGCCGGTTCTGACTAATGAAGCTTGTACTCCTGGATTGTCAGCATGGTTGTTGATTGCATCTCTAAGGTCGGCGACGGTGCGAGTACCATCAGCATTGAGTGCTGCCATATCAATATCGATGGTGTCTGCGGCATTGGGCCCAACTTGAATACTCAACACGCCTGTTGTGGGTAGTACCTCGGTTTCACTCGCAAAACTTTTGGACAGTTGGTGAGATTGCGCTAGCTGCTTTACATAAAGATCGTAAGTGCCTGCAGGTGCATCGCTATCGACTGTAATTGAGGCACTTTCATCGCTGATCGATGAGGTTTTACTTTCAAAAGCATCCCCATTAATCGCTTCAAGTTTACTGGTCATTCTTTTAAGGCTACTTTCTAAGATGTCATATGCGTCAAGTTGATTTTGATGCTTGGTCATACTGGTTTTAAAAAGTTGATCTTTGCCCATGCGCTCAGCCGATATAAGCTGCTCTGCAAATGTTGCTGCACTCATTCCTGAAATCATTACGCTCCTCCAATCTAACTGGTATGGCAATGTTTGTGCCAAAGGTTAATCGTATGTTTTTAAAAGGTTTTAAAATATGTTCAATGTGCTGAAAGCGAATGTATTTCCGTTGTTCGTGACACTAGGGAAGCTATACTTCCGCTTTTAAAATCGCTTTAAAGAGCCAATCGTATAGTGTTAATAAGGCGACATTAGTGGGGCGGTTCTGAAGAGAGAGCGGCAAATAAAAAAAGGGCCAAAAGGCCCTTTGAAGAAAATTGGGAGGGAGGAAGATTTAGCCCAATAGACCCATAACCAAACCAGTGTTTTGGTTGGCAGAAGACAGGATGTTTGTACCTGCTTGCACTAATAGTTGGTTTTTGGTCATGTTGGCAGATTCAACAGCGAAATCAGCATCCATGATGCGGCCAGCAGCGGCTTTAGTGTTTTCAGTCACGTTAGCAAGGTTAGAACCTGTGTGACCTAGACGGTTGATGTTTGCACCTAGTGTAGAGCGCTGTGTGCCCACTTTGTCGATAAAGGTATCAATCTTATCGATAGCACCTTTAGCTGCACCAGCAGCTGAAATATCATCAGTTACACCTGCAAGGTCTGCTTTGGCTACAGTAACTGAAAGTTGTTCAGTTGCGCCTGCACCAATTTGGAATTCAACACCAGCACTCAATGTATCAAACAGTTTGTTGCCTGAGTATTCAGTGTTATCAACAATACGAGTGATCTCTTTCGTAAGCTCTTGGAATTCAGCGTTAATTGCTTTCAAATCTTCAGCAGAGTTCACGCCGTTAGCTGCTTGAGTTGCAAGCTCTTTTTGACGGTTAGCGATTGTTGATAACTCATCGAGTGCGCCATCAGCAGTTTGTAGCATTGACGTTGCATCGTTGACGTTACGGCTAGCCGTTTCCATGCCTGTTACGTTGGCATTTAGGCGAGTTGCGATTTGAAGACCAGCAGCATCATCAGCTGCACTATTGATACGTAGACCAGTCGATAGACGCTCCATAGCGTTGCTTAGTAAGTCATTGTTTTTAGTTACAGAGTTTTGAGAAACCAGTGAAGCATAGTTAGTATGAACTGATAACATAGTGTATTCCTTTAGGCATTCGAAGAATTATTGTGTGTCACAATTGATAAAACGACCGCCAAAATCAAAACTGAAAATTCAGATAAAATTTATTCAACTGTATTCATTTAAGCTGTTGAAAATATGAGTTAATTATTTTTGCTTTTTTATGCTTTTAGCTGAAATTTGCGCTTAAATTACTTTAGAAAAACCCATACAGAGTCGCCTTTTTATAGCATCTTGAAATGAAAAGAGGCTGATCATGGAAAAGTCACTTGTTAGACCCAGTTTTGTTACTCAATTTAATTGTATCGGTAGTGAGTGTGAAGACAGCTGCTGTTATGGTTGGAATATCTATATTGATAAGCAAAGTTACAAGAAGACCCTCGCTAATTCTGAGTTAAAAGTACTAGCGCAAAAGGCGTTAAAAAAAGTTAAGAAAAGTGAAGACGCATGGGCAAAAGCGGTGCTAAACCAAGAGGGAGCTTGTGGCTTTTTAGACGAAAAACAATTGTGTCAGATCCATGCCAAAGCAGGTGAGTCACTGCTTAGTCACACTTGTAAGACCTATCCAAGAATGTCTCATATGAAGGATGGTGATCGATATGAAAGCCTGTCGTTATCTTGCCCTGAAGCAGCTCGATTGATTCTATTGAAGCCGAATGCATTTCATTTTGAACGTATGACGGTATCCCATAAAAACCAGTTTGAGGTTACTCCTTTATGGGCTCAAAAAGCACATGATTACTCTATTCAACTGCTGCTCAATGAAAAGTTAGAGATTAGCCATAGTTTGACTGCAATTGGGATTCTAATGAAAACAGTTGAGTCAGCTAAGCAGCTTATACAAAATTCAAGCAGCATAGATACGATGTTTCAGCAGTTGCTTACTTTGGCCGATAGCGGCGAATTAAAGCACCATGTTGCCAGTTTTAATCAAGATACAGAATTGCAGAAAATGCATGCTTTTACCTCAATCCATTTGTGGCTAAATACCAATAAGCCTGTTCGGGGGCGAGCAAGGTTTGAGGTGATCAATCAAGCGGTATGCCGTGTGGTAGATGAAGAGGGTAACTTTAGTGTAAAGCAGCTTAATAATGCTTGGGAGCAACATGCTTTGCCTGCGCTTGAGAAGCATCAAGATCTCTTCAACCGATACTTATTTTATTATTTTTACCATATGAACTTTCCGCAGGTAGATAAGTTAAGCCCGACTGAAGCATTTAGGTTGATGATGGTTGATTACTTTATGTTGCGCAGCTATCTCGCGGCTATTGCTGCTGATAAACAAGGCCTGACTGAGCATGACATTATTATGTGTTTTCAGGTTTACCACACGAGTAGACAACACAAAGCTAATTTCAGTAAGTATGTGGTTGATCTGCTCAATAAATGCGGCTTTGATGAGCTACCAGCAATCTTAACTTTGATGAATTAACCACAACTGCCAGCGATGACTTGCTGGCGTTTTCTTATGTTAGCAATGCAGATACTTGGGTGCGGGTCATATTGGCTTGCGCCATTAAAGAGGTGACTTGTAAATTAAAAGGCGAGGGTTGCATTAAGTTCGTCAACTGAGTCATGGTCGTCTCTAGATCGGCAGACGTTGGTTTTTGGCTATTGATGCGTTGCAGTTGTTGCTGGATCTTTTGCTTACTTTCAGCCAGTTCCTGTAACTGCAATTCTACTTTGTGCATTGATTTAGCGATTTTTGCCATCGCTTGTTTGAGCTCTTCGTTGCTGCCAAAACGCCACTCTCTGGGATCTTGCCAATTGAGTTCTTCACTAACTTTAATGCTTCTCGCCTCACCAGCGGGTAAGCGTTGTCCTTGCCCGGTCATCAATAATCCAGCTTGTACCTGCTGCCATTGCGACTTGCTGCCTTGGAAGATGAACTTGCCATTTCTATCTACAGCGGCTTGTATGTCCAAAGGTTTTAGCGCACTGTTAAGGTGTTGCACTAAATTGTTGGCATTTTCATTGGCGGGTAACAACACCCTAGAACTGTCGCTGCCCAGTTGAATGGTAATGTATTCATCACGCAATTTGGCAACACTTAAGTCGACAGATTTTAAACTGAAGTTATGTTTAGCTGCCGGTCTTGCTGCGGAAATAAGGTTGAGTTGATGATCAACCAAGGGTTTATTTTGGTAGCTGATATCAAGCTGAGCAAGCTGGCTCTGCAACTGCTTTGTTCTTGCTTGCTGCTGAACACTCTGTTGCTTGCTAAGGGATTGCTTTACCTGGTTATGCAGTTGCTTAAGCAGCGCTTTTACCTGTTGTAATCCTTGTTCTGCAACCTGAGAGGCGCTGATTTTATGCTGCCCTTGAGTAACTTTTGCCCACTTGCTATAACTTTCAAGTCGATGAGTTGGAATTGCTGCAGTATTTGCGACCTGTTGCTCATTAGGTACTTGTTGGGCACCCATGGCTGGCGCAACCGATTGGCTGCGCTGCTGGATATTTAATGTGTCAGTAATCCCATGGAGCATTAGTTAGCGGTACCTTGTTACATATGGTTAAACAGTGATAGTTGCGTCACCTGCACGAATGTTTGCTGGGTGACCTTAAGTGCAGTTAGCTTTAGATTAAACTCTGCAGTGGCCTGGGCGTAATCTAGCCCTTCCGTTTCGCCGATAACCTCTTCATTAAACAGTACCCGCTCTTCATGGGAGGTTTGAATCAGACTAATGGTATTTTGTTTACCACCAATGTCAGTTATCGCAGAGCTAATACTGGTGAGTGTATCATCTAAACTGGTTAGCATGTCGGTTGCACCTTGGCTAAAGGCCGGGTCACCTGGTGCTAAACTTGGATCGTTTAATACAGCGATAAAGTCTTTGGTTTGGTTAAGGATATCGGTACTACCATTGGAAAACATAAACTCCGATGCCGTGACATTAGCTGTCATCCAAGAGGAGCCAGAAGTTTGCACTTCGCGATGGTTATTATCACCTTGATAAACGTAATTGCCACTGGCGTCTTGGCTAATAGGGGCTGTGTCGGTGAGATTGCCTGAGAAAAGGTAGTTACCGCCTTCATCTTTAGCATTCACAGTGTCAGTAAATGCTTCTAACAACTCGGTCATCTCAGCGGCATAGGCTGCTCTATCTTCTGGCGACAGGCTGCCATTATTTGCTGCCACGGTAATTTCTCGCATACGAGATTGCAGTTCAACCATACTCGACATGTAAGTCTCGGCGCGGCTGAAACTGGTGCTCAGTGACTCAGTATTTTTAATGTACTGATTAGTTGCCGCTAAATCACGCTGACCGCCAATAACCTTAACTGATCCAATTGGATCATCGGAGGGACGCAGTATCGACTTACCCGTCGCCATCATCTGGTTTAGCTTAGAGATGTCAGCCGTTGAGTTTTGTAAGCTTTGCAAGTTATTGCTGTAAAGGTTGAGCATACTTACGCGCATAAGAGATCCTTAGATACTGTTTAAAATGGTCTGGAAAAGCTGATCTGCAGTCGAAATGACCTTAGCGTTTGCCTGATAGGATTGTTGATAGATAATGAGGTTCGTTCCCTCTTCATCCATGTTTACCCCACTAGTACTTGCCCATTGTGATTGTGCTTCCATTTGCAGTTTGACGGCTGTGTCTTCTGCCATTTGCGCTTGGCGAGAAGCAGAACCTAATTCGCCCACTTTACTGGCGAAGGCATCTCCCATGGTGGTATCAACGCCAAGAGAGTTAAAGGTAAAGTTAGCACTTGCTAATTCCACCAGTTCTTTAAGGTTACTGTTGTCTCCAGGAGTGCCATCTTGACCAAATGCCAACATATCAGCATTAAAGCCGTTGGTGATCTTTATGCTACCCGCAGGGTTATTGGGGTCATAACTAAATAGCTCTTGAGTGGGTGGATTGCCATTCAGATCCGTTCCGCCAGCAAGTACCGCATTGAATTCATCTGCGATGGTTTTGGCAAGCTCGTCGATAAAAGCCATTGAATCAACTAGGCTGTTATCGCGGTAATCAACTAACGCTCCTAAGCTGCCACCGGCTTTTTCATCGAGAGGAAAGTTAGATTGACCGAACTGGATACTAATCTGGCTAAATTGCGGATTAGCGGGATCGGGTGATACTTGAATTTTTGATGCTGTTGTTCCTGCAAGTAAAGGTTGACCCTGTGCCAACGAGATGTTCACCAGTCCATTAGACCCTTCAACGACTTTTACATCGACAATCTCAGAGAGGTCATCAATCGCAGCATCACGGGCATCTAGCAGTGCTAACGGCACATTACCATTGGCGTTTGCCGCTTGGATTTCGGCATTGAATTTAGCGATGCTTTCTAGTTGGGCATTAATCTCTTTGGCTGAAGCGCCAATCTGGCCTTCGACCTGAGTGATCTGAGAGTTGACGCCTTCACTGATAGAGTTAAACCTTTGGCTGATGGCTCTTGCTTCATTGAGCACACCTTGACGGTAAGCAATTTCGTTTGGTTGCTCCATGGCAGAGTTAAGCGAAGCAAATAACAAGTCTAACCCGGCAGAGATACTATTGCCTTCAGAGCCGAATACTTGTTCCACTTGACCAAAGTAACTGGATTGCACTTTAGCAAATCCTAGGTTGCTGGTGGTGTTCCACAACTGGGCAACTTCATATTGATCGGATATACGACGCACGCCGTCTACCATCACCCCAGAGCCACTGCCGTAAACTCCGTTACCTACAGAGCTCATCATGACTTGCTGGCGCGAATAACCAGGCACCATGGCATTAGCAACGTTGTTCGAGGTGGCATTAAGGGCCGCCATACTGGCGTTGAGTCCCGACATACCAATATTGAGCATGCTCATATTGTGTCCTTATATCTTGTCATTAGCGGCATCGCTGCCGCTGGCGTTACTACTCTTTTACCTTGGGAATGAACGGCACAATAAGTGCTGGTTGCATTGCGGTGGTATTGGCATTTGCAGTTGTATGATTATTAGAAGCGACCATCTCTGGCTGAGACTTAAGTGCGCCCTCCAATTGTTTACTCATTACGCTCGCAAGACCGGTGCTTTGCATCTGGCTGAGTCGCCCTGCAAGCTCGGCATCATGCCAATCACGGTACATGCCATTGTTCTGTGAAGAGAGCGGACTATCTTTATCTGCCATCACATCTGACGCTGAGCGCATCTGCTTCAGTACCGTTTGCAGGAACTGGGCTTCAAACTGTTGGCTTACTAATTTAAGTGCGCCGTGTTCGCCATTGGCTTGAATTAGCTCGGAGGCGCTAAGTTGATTGAGGTAACTATGGTTATTGTCTAGTTTCATTAGATCACCACCAATTCAGCTTCAAGGGCGCCGGCTTCATTAAGTGCCTGGAGAATGGCCATCAAATCCATAGGAGAGGCACCAAGACTATTTACTGCGCGGACGATATCGTTGAGTGCAATGCCTTCAGGCCAAACAAACATATGCCCACTACCAGTATCGATATCAACTTGGCTATCTGACACCACCACGGTTTCGCCTTGGGCTTGGCCCAAAAATGCGCCATTAGGCTGGCTAACAAACTCTTGCTCTACGATGGTGACGGTTAAATTACCGTGGCTAACAGCGGCTTTTCGTACCACCACATCACCACCCATGACTACCGTACCTGTGCGACTATTGAACACAACACGAGGAGCTTTTCGTCCTTGTTCAATCTGCAGTTCCTCAAGCATCGACATGAACGTTACTCGCTCTCTATTTGAGTTTGGCGCACGTACTAAGACTTTGGCGCTGCTATCAGCTTCAGCAACACTAGGACCAAAAAGGTCGTTGATGGCACGCTCAATATTACGTGCCGTTTTAAAGCTTGGCGCTCTAAGATTGAGGACGATCTGCGCAGTCTCGTTAAAATTACTGTGCATTGATGCTTCCAATAGTGCGCCATTAGGAATATTACCGACGGTGGGGACATTGATCGTCACCGACGTACCGTTACGACCTTGGGCTGAAACGCCCCCGACCACTAAGTTACCTTGAGCCACCGCATAGATCTCACCGTCAACAGCGCGCAGCGGGGTCATAAGTAGTGTGCCGCCGCGCAGACTCTTTGCATCACCTAATGAGGAGACGGTGATATCGAGCGTTTGCCCTGGGCTGGCGAGAGCTGGCACCGTGGCGTGTACCGCTACGGCTGCCACGTTTTTCAGTTTAGGGTCGATTTTGTCATCGATTTGCACCCCAAACTGTTTCAACATATTGACGATTGACTGACTCGTAAATCTCACTTGGGTTCTATCACCTGTGCCATTTAGACCCACGACCAAACCGTAACCTACTAGTTGGTTTTCACGGATCCCTTGCACATCGACAATATCCATCAGGTAACGGTTTTGGACCGCTGCTTGAACATTAAAAAGCGGCGTGATAGCTAATAAGCAACCAAAGAGGAATAAGGGGATTTTGTTCATTTCACGTACCTTGAATTTTGGTTGTTCATATCCTGACTCATAGTGGATGCCAATGGCTGCTAAAATAGCGTGATGTCCAATACTGACGGCAGTCTTCTGCAGTTGCACTTGAGTGGCTATAAATAATTCTTGCATCAGTAATGCATTGCGATGAGATGGTATTGCCGTAACTGATATTATCCTGGGTGACGGTTCCTAGCAGGCGTATATATTCGTCCCCTTTAGCTGGCTGCAGCCACTTCTCGCCGCGTATGAGCAGAATGCCTCTAGGCAGGATTTGTTCGACTCTAACAGTTATTGATCCTGTGAGTAGGTTTTGCTGACGAATCAAGTCGGAATCTTCTGCACTATTTTCTTTAGTCATCGCAGCCGCTTTCTTATTTGACTTAACACTCTCATCTAACGCGACAATCAAACTATCACCGACGTGAATAGCACGTTTTTTTCGAAACAATGAGTTGGTAAAACTCTGCAGTGAAAAATGTGGCATCACTGTGAGTAATTTGTCGTTTAAAAAGTGGTTACTTCTACTCATGTTATATCCCCTGATTTTGGCGATTCAGATCATGCTTCATAATGGGAACCAAGGGCTATTGAAATAGCGTGACGCCCAACCCATGCGATTGCTGTCAGAGATCGCCCCTTGGCCACCATAGATAATGCGAGCGTCGGCAATACGTTGGGATGAAATTGTATTATCGTTGCCAATATCATCGGTACGGATCAAACCGAGTAGGCGTAAGTACTCGTCACCTTGGTTGAGTCGTAGCCATTTTTCGCCGCGAATGAGCAGGGCACCATTAGGTAGCACCTTAGCAACGGTAACAGTGATAGAACCAGATAATTGGTTTTGCTGAGTACTTGAACCTGTACCATTAAAGGTGCGTCCCATGTTGGCTTCGCCGCTACCAGCAACGCTATTGCTGCCCGTGGTACCTTGACCATCAATCGACAGTCCGCTGGCTTTATTGGTTTTGGTATCGGCACGCTTACTTGAATAGGTTTTCTCATCCAGGGCAACGGTTAAAATATCGCCTTCGCGGAAAGCACGTTTATCTTTAAACAGGGTTAACATAAAACCTGGACGATAAACGCTACCATCTTTAGCATCGGGTAGGCTGTAGTCAATTTCAGGTGGCGCCCACTCAGGTTTACCTGGCGCGGTATCTGGCTCAGGAAAGTGCGCCACACAGCCTGAAAGTAGCACAAGCATTGCGATTCCAAACCCTATCCGTAGTTGTTGCATGGTGATCCTTTTCGAGTCAATTAATAAAGCTAAGCGCTATCTGAGCCATCTGCCTAAGCGAGTATTACAAGGCTTGGTTTAGGAATTTGAGCATGTCATCAGATGCCGAAACCACTTTGGCGTTCATCTCGTAGGCTCGTTGCGTTGAAATCATCTCCACCATCTCTTCCACCACGTTGACGTTGGCTCCCTCTAAGGCACCTTGACGAATTTGACCGAGTGCTTGGTCGCCTGCAACGCCTTCAATGGCTGCACCTGAAGCACCTGTTTCGCGGTATAAGTTGTTACCGCGAGCTTCTAATCCTGCTGGGTTCGTAAAGTTGACTAAGGTGATTTGCCCTAACTCTTGTGAATCCGCTTGGCCAGCCATCTGTGCTGAAACGATGCCGTCGGTAGCGATGGTGATGGTGAGTGCTTCTTCTGGGATCTCAATATTTGGTACTAGCGGTAAGCCTTGAGAGGTCACCATTAGCCCGTCGCTATTACGGTAAAATTGCCCATCGCGTGAGAAACTGATATCGCCATTTGACTCTTCAATTTGGAAAAAGCCTTGGCCCTCAATCGCAAGATCTAACTGTTGATTAGTGGTCAGCATGTCGCCAGAGGTAAATACCTTTTGCGTACCGACAACTCGTGTACCTGTACCTAGTTGCAGGCCTGAAGGCAGTTCATTTTGCTCATCAACTTGCCCACCTGGTTGGCGCTGTACCTGATAAAACAGATCGTTAAATGCGACACGGTCGCGTTTAAAACCTGTAGTGTTAACGTTAGCCAAGTTGTTGGCTATGGTGGTCATTTTGGTATCTTGGGCGGTCAAACCTGTCTTGCTGACCCATAGTGCTGATTGCATCTGTTTAATCCTTTATATTTGCGCTAGGCATCTCTAAGTAGCCTGTTGCCTGCTTCTGCAAGTTTTTCGGCGCTTTTCATTAGTTTGACTTGGATTTCGAATTGTCGACTTAGATCCATCGCAGCGATGAGTTCACCTACAGCTTGCACGTTGCTTGCTTCAAGAAATCCGCTACTCACTGTCACTTCATCGTTGGCGGGTAATGGTTGGCGATCTTGGGTGTATAGCAGGCCGTCGAGACCTTTAGTCATGATGTCCATGTCAGGGTTGACTAGCTTTAACTGACCCACCTCTTCGATGATGCCGTTTTCATCGGCAACGATACTTAGTCTGCCATCGTCACCGACAAACAGTTCGCGGTACTCCGGTAGTACGATAGGACCATCGACACCCGCAACAGGGCGGCCATCTAAGGTCAGTTGACCATTAGCATCGGGCACTATCGCACCAGAGCGGGTGTAGCCTTCGCCATCATCGGTCATGACTGAAAATAAGCCCGCGTCATTAATCGCCAGATCTAAGGTTCTGCCAGTAGGATTGAGTGCACCGCTTTGCTGGCTAAAACCGCTGCTTTGGGTTTGAGCCAGTACGCGAGTTTGCAGGCTGTTGCCTGTGGCTGCCACGGTCATGGCATTGACGCGTTCAAGATCCGCTTTAAAGCCAGTGGTGTCAGCATTGGCTAAATTGTTAGCGCGAATGGCTTGTGCTTCCATCACTCGGGCGGCGCCAGTTGCTGCGGTATATAGCATTCTGTCCATGAATGATCCCTAGATTGCGTTGAGCAAGGCTTGTTGCATGGTTGAGTTTGCATCGAGTACTTTGGCGTTTGACTGATAGTTGCGTTGGGCAGTCATCAAGCTCACCATCTCAGCTGTAGTATCGACATTTGACCCTTCAAGGTAACCAGATGCGACTGAACCCAATGTGCCGGTTGTTGGTGTGCCGACGATTGGCTGGCCTGCAGCATTGGTCGCAGTCCATGCGTTGTTGCTCACAGGAATAAGCCCGTTGGGGTTGTTAAAGTCAGCTAATACTACTTGGCCTTGCAGCTGCTCTTGACCATTGGTGTAAGTGCCAAAAAGCATACCGCTTTCATCTAAACGAATACCGTTGAGTTCACCTGAGGTGTAACCATTCTGGCTCAAGCTTGAGTTATTGTAGTCAGAGGCATATTGAGTGCTCTTGTCGTAACCCAGCGCTAAATTCAATGCGGATGCACCACCAATAATGGCTGGGTCGGCGATGTTGAGTGTTAGTGAATCGCCACCAGTTAACATACCGTCAGAGTCAAAAGTCAGCTGATGTCCGCCTGCAGGAGTCACATCAACGTCGTCCATCATGTAGTGAACAGACCAAGTATTATCGGCAGTTTTGACATAGTACTGAGTCAGCGCATGCTCATTGCCGAGTGAGTCATAGGCAGCAACGGTGCTTGATGAGTGGTAAGTGGCGGCATTGTCTGGATCGAATGGATTAGCCACAGTATCGATGCTATCAACCCGCGCGTCTAAATTTGAGATAAGCCCGATAGTAGAGGTTGCCTTAGCGGGAAGGGCGCCAGCTTCAACTTGTAAGTCGGTAACATTACCTGTTTGCAAGTTGCCTGTTGCGCCTACTGAATAGCCTTGTAGACGATTGCCCGCCGGGTCGGTCACAAAACCATCGGCATCTTGGTTGAACATCCCCGCACGAGCATACATGGTATTACCATCTTGGCTGCTAAGTACAAAGAAGCCGTCCCCTTGGATCCCCATATCGAGCTGACGACCGGTATAAGTTAAGCTGCCACCCATAGAGAAGTTTTGGCTGGTGGACATCACATTAACGCCGCCAGCTTGTCCGCCGTTATAGATAGCTGAAAACTCACTGCGCCCGCTGCGAAAGCCGACAGTTGAAGAGTTAGCAATGTTATTACTGATAGTATTTAGATCTTGTGTGGTCGCTTGTAGGCCACTTAACGCAATATTGAAAGACATCGATTAATCCTTTGCTAACAAGTTATGAGACTTCAGAGATTTCAAGCACTGACAGCGTGCCTAGACCATTGCCAAGCTCTGCCATCATCATTCCAGAGGCGCTGACAAAATGTATTTTTTCAATTTCGGCTTTAATGAAGGTGTCTGCGGTGGCGGTATCTTCACCGTTAGTTGTATTGGCGACAACGCTGTAATCACCGGGTGCAAGGCCGTGGGCTGCAGGGTCAATAGTGAATGCAGTATCACCAGCTTCTTGCGAGCCAAGCTCAATGGTATGCACCACATCGCCAAATTCATCGACCAGATCAATGCTGAGGTTTTCAACCGCACTGCCGAGGTACACCTTGCCGTCTAGCGGGGTATCGTCGATGCTGAACTCAGAGGCTGGCACCATGGCATTTTTGCCTACAAGATTGGCTGACTGCACTATGCCAAGGTTTTCCATCATCACCATTTGTGAAGACTGGTTAGCGCGCATCTGCTCTAAGCTCTCTACTTGGGAGAATTGAGCGAGTTGTGTCACGTACTCAGTGCCATCAATTGGATTGGTTGGGTCTTGGTTTTTTATTTGCGCAATCATCAAAGTCATGAACTCATTTTTAATCGCCGCCGCATCATTGCCGGGAGAGTTCATAACATCTGCTGAGTTGGCGATATCACTGCCATTACTGGCTGAAGTAACATTCATTATTTGGCTCCTAGCTGCAGTAAACCTTGCTGCATAGAGCGAGCGCGGTTCATTACTTCAACACTGGTTTCAAATGAACGGCTGGCAGCCATCATGTCTGCCATCTCTTCAACGGTATTAACGTTTGAATAGGCGACGTAACCTTGCTCATCAGCATAGGGATGATCGGGTTCATAACGTAGATCCAATGGTGCATCGGTTTCGACCACCGCGGATACTTCAACGTGAGCCCCAGCCACTTGCCCCTCTTGTTTTTGCTTATAGATAGTTGAGAACACAGGTTTAAGTGCGCGAAACGCTTGGTCTGGGCTTTCTGCAGCCGCACCTGCATTTGCCAAGTTACTGGCAACGGTGTTGAGCCTAATGGTTTGTGCATTCATGCCGGCTCCGGCAATCTGATAAATCTCTGAAAATGACATAATGTTGCCTATTGACCTTCGATAGCGGAGCGTAGACCTGAAATTTTCATATTGAGAAATGTCAGGCTAGTTTGATAATCCATGGCATTTTGTGAATACCGTGCTTGTTCTTTACCTAGCTCTACCGTGTTTTGATCCGCTGAGGTTTGGTATGGGATACGATAGCTTTCTTGATATTCTCGACTGGCAGGCATTCCAGCGTTGAGCTGGCTCATCATCGCTTTAAAGTCGAGGTCTCGTGCTTTATAACCGGGAGTTTCGGCATTGGCTAAGTTGCCCGCTAGCATTTTGCTACGCTCGACCCTGAAATCTAATGTTTGCGGATGAATGCCTAATGCGGCTTCGAGGTTGATAGCCATTGCGACTCCTAGTATGGTTAATACAATTCAGTTATCCCCTATCTATCCAAATAGTGTGCCAACAGTATTAGCTTAGGATTATCAATGTCTTACTTGTTTTCATTGTTAGTGAACGGAACCTACATTTCCTGTTTCCTGCTCATCTTTTCCTGTTTACTTCCGCAGCATGTTACAGCGCAAGAGGCGATAACTGCGCCGATACAGATTGAGCAGCAACTCAGCCAACGCCTTACTAATGAGCTAGAGGATTGGCAACTACAGGCGGGCCTGTTGCAGGTTAATAGCAAGGTTAACGTTAAGCTGGCATCGGGCGCCAATAAGCTTAAATCCTGTAAGACAACATTAGTGATCGAAGGCGGGAGTGCGGTGCCGCTTGGCAATGTGCAGCGCAAGGTGAGCTGTCAACAACCTAGATGGAGTCTTTATGTTCGGGCTGGGGTTAACGTAAGCGCCCGCTTACCTGTTGCCAAGCGAGCGATTAAGCGTGGCGAACATATTTTGGCCTCCGATATTGAGTGGCAGCTGGTCAAACTGTCTGTTTCAGATCGAGATTTGGTTACCGATATCGACCAGATAGTGGGGCAGCAAGTGGTGCGTAAATTGCGCCGTCATCGTGTTATAAAAGCCCAGCAACTTGGCAAGCCTCAATGGGTCAATATTGGTGATAAGGTTATTATCGAGGCGCGCAGTAATGGTTTCTACGCCAATATGCCTGGTGAGGCACTAGAAGCGGGCGGTGAGGGGGAAGCCATTCGAGTGCGTAACTTGAGTTCTGGCAAAGTCATCTCCGCTTATCCTATCGCTAAAGGGCGGGTCGCTACCCTGTTTTGATGGCCATTTATGCTCGCATTTTACCTTAGCGCAAGCTATCTGCGCTTTGGTTAAAAAAAACTCCAGTTTTCCCTTCAGAATTGCATTTGCTCAGTCGCTTTACTTCCTATAGTGGGCGTATTTGAAGGCGAGCCAAATGGAAATTAACAAAATTAATAGTGCAATGAGCACTGAAATGGGCACAAGCAAGAGCAATAGAGGCACTGTCCAGCCTTTAAAGCCAAGTTCTGATGTTGCAAAGGCAGCAGCGGCAGTCAGTGATGACTGTAAGCTTATTGCTCATGCTAAATCACGGCTTGAGCAACTACCTGATGTCGATATGAATAAGGTCGCTGAAGTAAGACAAAGTTTGATTGACGGCAACTTTGATCTCAACCTTGATAAAGTTGTAGACGCAATGGTGCTGCAACATGGTTGAGCCGATCAGCAAGAGTACTAAGCGAGAAACTATTCAAGGTATCGTACGCGGGATCCGCCAAGATATTGATGGATATAAACAACTTAAAAGTTTGTTAAAACGTCAGCGAGAGCTGATGCAAAGTCGAGATAATCAGGGCTTAAGTCACCACAATGAGCACCAGTCTCGTTTGTGCCATAACCTAATGATAAAAGCTGGCGAGCGCCGCAGTATGCTCAAGTCTTTAGGCTTTGAAGCGACAGCTGGTGGAATGCGTTCTTTGATTGAGCGATTACCAGAACCTTTGTCAGAGCAAGTGTCGATGTTGTGGAATAATTTGGTTTCATTGGTCAAAGAGAGCAAGCAGATGAATGAAGCCAATGGCAAGTTATTGGTTGCGCAGCAGGAGGTGATTAATCAACTACTGCAACGCGATGAGCAGCCTTCGGTAGACTACGGTGAACAGCGTTAGTTTATCGTGAGCCAGCATACCTGTTGACTTTTTTTGGACAAAATCGAGTCATCACCAAGAGTTTAAAAATGTATCGCAATCATATGCATTTCACCTGCCTTGAGCTTTTGCAAGCCGCCGTAAATATATCCCTATAGGCTCTACTAAATCATCCATGATTTAGAAGCTTGCACAGCTCAAAGGAAGTGAGTAGCTAGTATTAGATCCCAACTCGTTATTGGACAAAACCTTGTTAGAGTTAAAGCGCTTGGGGTGTTGAGTTTCTTTAGGGAAAGTATGGCAAACGGATATGCGGTAACGCCTCGTTAAGAGGCAAATAATGGTTGGCTAAAATAGGTGAACGGGGTGAACAAAAAGCCAACTGTTTTTTGTCCTTGTTTAATTTCTTGTTAGCTTTCTATTCAAATACACTCTGAATCAGCTGATATTATTGCGCCGTGGATATTGTGATCACCTTCTAATACAACTTTTCCTTGTTCAACGAAAGTGACTAACATTTTGCCATTTTCTAAGCGATGAATAGAAGGCTTAGCTATATTACCAAAGTCATGTTGAACAACTAACTCTTCATTACCTAACCCACCATTAGTATTTATACATTTACGCCATAAGGACAAACCTTTTCCTTCCTGAATAGGGTAAACATAATAAATATCAATATTACCATCAAGCCTTAAAATAGCTTTGGCATCATGAACAGTATCATCCGTTAGGGTAATAGGAGTATATTCACTCCATGTTTGACCATAGTTATTCGAGACTCTAAAGTGTGATTTGGTGATATAAATAGGCTTTCCGTTGGGTTTTTCTTTACTTGAACGGAACGATTTTTGAAAGAGATAAAGTAGCTTTCCATCAGAGAAAGATGAAAGGTGAGGCATAAAGCCAGCATTTCCGATATATCTCGGTGTTTCAAATTTAACACCATCTTTACTGATTGAAAAATACAATTTACAACATTTTTTATCGGTATAAACAAGAGCAACACTGTTATTCTTCATTACAGACCATCGAGCATTACTTGATAATGATAAAGGTACTTCTAATGATATTTTTTCTTGTTCTACGAGAGCAGAATCTTTAAATTTTGCTCTATAAGCAATAGCTTCAGATTTAAATCCATTTGATTCAATAAAATATAGCCAATCAACTCCATCTATTATTACGTGACTTATAGAAGATCGAATCAATGTGTTTTTATTGGGTAAAACAACTTTAGCGGTATCAAATTGAATCTTTTCGTTTAATACGTTTAACTCTGAATAGTGCAAATCTCCTTCATTCATTTCAAATCCTTTCCAAGATTCATAGACTAGAGTACTTGTATCTTTACTTTGAATTAGAGCACTAATATATTGAATTTCTGGTGGGTATTCGATTCGAGAAATACTTTCTTTCTGTAAAGGCAGTTCGTTTGCAGATAACGAAAACATGCCAATCATAAAAGCAATTAAAATGAATAACTGTTTTCTAACAGATTTATGACTGCACTGCATGATGGTTCATCCTTGAAAGCTAACGCCTCATTAAGAAGCAAAAAACAGTTGGTTAAAATAGCGAGGCACGCGCAAAAACCAACTGTTTTTTGTCCTGCTTTAATGATTTGTTATATTTATTTTTTAGGGTGAAGAAATACACCTATAAAATAAGTAATTGCTGTAACAAACAAATACAACCAATTGTTAGTAAATATAGTAACTGCCGCGACTAAAGAACCGAAATTAAATAAAACTCCAGAACATTCAGCTAATGCAATATCCATAAACTTTTTACCACGCTCGACTTCATCAGTTTTATCACTTTTGTGAGTCGCAAAGGAAAAGATAGTAAACAATATAAATGAGGAAATAACTAAAACCCAAAAAGTAGTCCAGTTTATTAAACCATAAACTTCATTAGCGGGGATATTTTCAGATGGTGATAAGTTATGCTTGAAAATATACAAACCAAGAAAAACAACCATAAAAATAACCCACAGCATGATGTTTGCAACTAATTTATAAAACACTGGTGTGTATTTTTCGCGAAATCCTGACATTAATACTCCATAAATATAACAGCTTATTCATTAGTCGCTCGATAACGTTCTTAGCAACTCGTTAATTTTTTAACAAGCTATCACTGCTAAGGCATTGCTGTAAATAGATAATTTCTAAGTTCAAGCTACATAAACTGCCTTGTTGAGTGAGGAGAAAGAGAGCCTAGGGTGTTCAATGGGTCCGTGTATCACTTTTTTATAATTTCCATCAGTTTGATTTTTTATAGGTTTTGTGAAATGTTAAAAAATTATCGATGCCTAGCAGGACAGTTTTTGGCATCTTTATTTGCGCGATAATGGGTCTTTTTAGTCACTTTTAGTTATACCTGTATAAATATTCAGCTTCATTTCAACCTACATGAGAATACGTAATCCACGTTTAACCTAAAGTTAGCTAACTTTGGGGCAAAATTGAGTTACAAAACTAACAGAAAACACCTATCCCCCATCGGAGTTGCCGAAGTACGTTGAAGAAATAGGCGTAATGCCCACAGGGATGTGGGCATAGCTTTCGCGGGACAGGATGTCCCATCGGAAGTGTTAGGCTATTTCGAATAAGTGCGAGGGAGACAACTTCGTCTGGGGCGCTGAGGGATTGCTAAGGGGCGCAAGCGCTTTGCCCCTTGGCTCGGGTGTGGGCGAAGCGCCACGACTTTTCTTTTCTAGAAATGAAAGCGAAGCTTGATATACCTAATAACTAACTCGTTTTGGACATTTCCGCGTTAAGCATCAAACCGAAAGGGTCTAAACTGAATCACTAGTTAACCTGTGTAGCCACGGCCGTGACCGTCTATGACAGGGATGTCATGGCCGCGCTTACAGGGATGTATTTATAGCGTGTCACGGCAGTGTCTGCACATGCGGTCATTGCTACACATTTGACCCATAGGGATATGGGAAATGTCATAATGATGTCGGGAATATCATCGACCATGTATTCACGACATTCGGATACCCTGTTCAGCAGCCACTGCTGGTGATTAAATACACCTTTATCCAAAGGTAAACACGTTTTAAAGCAACCCGAAATTAGAATAAACGGTTAGACCTCATAAAGATCAATCACGATAGGGCATAACGACTGGCGAGATCGTCTTGCTGCTTTTGTTCTAACCTTTCCTGCTGGGCTTGCTGTTGTTGTATTCGTTCTTGATATAGCCACTTTATTCCTTGCTGGCGACCAAGTTGCTGACGCCACAAGCTATCCATTCTTTGATGTTCCTGCTGCAATAATAACTGCTTACGAGTCAGCTGCTTTTGCATTGGTGCAATCGTTTCTATCATCTGGGCGCTATTTTGCAGCGTTATTGGTGACAGTGCGTTGCAACTTAGCTCGGTATACTCTTTTACCATCTGGCTTAATAGCTGTTTTTGTTGCGACACGGAGTCGATTCGGCATTGGGTTTCACTGCGCTGTTGACCTAACTGACCCAGCTTTTTCTCCTCTTGTTGGCAAAGCCTTAATAACTGTTTCATGACGGATCCATATTGGCTGGGGTATATCCCATGCTATTCACTAGCTGAGCGAGTGCATCGATACTGTGTGCATGGTCGGCTGCAACTGAAATTGATTGCTTTAAGAAGGTGGCCATGTGTGGATAAGCACTGACCGACAGATCCATTTCTGGATCATGGCCGGCTTGATAGCCACCTAGCGGCAGAAGATCTCGGATCTCGTTATAGCGGCTATTAATGTGCCTAAACCACTGTCCTTGATGTAGTGTTTCTTCACTTGCAACTTGGGTTGCTAGTCGACTTACCGAGGCGGCAATATCTATCGCTGGAAAGTGACCTTGTTCGGCCAGTTTTCGGCTTAAAACGATATGACCATCTAAGATCGCTCTCGCTGAATCGGCAATAGGGTCTTGTTGATCATCACCCTCGGTGAGTACGGTATAGAACGCGGTTAGGGTTCCTGTAGGGTGTTGGCTGTTGCCTGCCATCTCGACCAAGCTTGGCAGTTGGGCGAACGCCGAAGGCGGATAGCCTTTGGTGGCGGGCGGCTCACCTAAACTTAAGGCTATTTCTCGTTGAGCTTGGGCGTAGCGAGTCAATGAATCGACCAGTAACAGTACCTGTTTGCCTTGATCGCGATAGGCTGCAGCAATTTGATGACATAAGCGCATCGCGCGCATACGCATCAGTGGTGTGGTATCGGCAGGGGCGGCAACCACAACCGCACGTTTACGTCCCTCTTCTCCGAGAGAATCGTCGATAAACTCGCGAACTTCTCTGCCACGTTCACCAATCAAACCTACAACCACGACATCTGCTTCGGTGAAGCGGGTCATCATGCCTAGTAGGACACTTTTACCGACTCCTGAACCTGCAAAAAGTCCAAGGCGTTGTCCGCGGCCAACCGGGAGCAGTGCATTGATGGCTCTAATGCCCACATCGAGTGGTTCTTTGATTGGTTTACGTAATAAGGGATTGGTGGTTTTAAATTGCAGCGGCACATGGGGCATATGCTTGATACAGCCGAGATCATCTAGTGGTTGGCCAAGGCCATTTAGCACTCTACCGAGTAAACCTTGGCCTGAAGGGATTTGGTAGCGCCCTTCAATTGGCATCACACGTGCCCCTGGCATCAGGCTATGTGTCGGTTCGATTGGCATTAAGCACAGAGTATCTTTGTAAAAGCCGACGACTTCAGCTTCAACTCTGTGGTTGTCTCGACATTCGATATAACAGCGATCGCCGGTACCTAGTTGGCAACCTACTGCTTCGAGCAGCAGGCCATTTACTCGCGTTAAGCGACCATAAACCTGTGCGACTGGAACGCTAGGCCAGTCAAGAATATTACTATGCAGTTTCAACCTGAGCCTCAGTGGGGGTGACATTGTCAGCGACAGTTTGTTGCAGATGTTCTTCTACTTGTGCCATGCAGGTGTTGAGTCGGGTTTCAACAGAGGCATCTGCATCTGAAGTGTCACTCACAATGCGGCAACCACCGGCACTAATGCTGGCATCAGCCACTAAGCTCCAATCTTGGATCTTATCGGCAGCTAACTCTCGGAGTTTGTTGACGGCACTCGGTTCTAAATGGATTTTCACTTCGGTGGGATCATCTGGCAAAGCGGCTAATGTCTCTTCGACTAACCCGAGGATCTGCTGCGGTTGCAAGGTTAATTCACAGCGGATGACTTGCAGTGACACGCGTTTTACCAGTTCTAAAATCAACGACTGTTGCTGGCTGACTTGCTGGGCATGGCCCTCTTCAAGCAGTGACTTAAGCGCGCCTAGTGGGGCGATCATATTATTGAGGTCGGCATCTATGCTGTCTTTGCCTTTTTGCTGACCCTCAATTCGACCTTGATTAAAGCCTGCGGCGTAACCAGATTGGTGCCCCTCTTCGGTGCCAGACTCAAAGCCAGCTTGGTGACCCTTTTGCACCCCTTCGTCATAACCCTTATCAAAGGCTTGCTGAAAGTCCTGCCAGCTACCTTCACTTTGCTCTTGGCTATTTTCAGGGGTGACTAGCGGCGAGAAACGATGCTTGCGAGCATGATCGCCAGTCAGTCTCCAGTGTGGTAGCTGTTTTCCGATAGCACTAGTCATTAATCAACCACCTGTTCTTCAAATAATTGTAGCTCGATATCGCCTTCATCCATCATCTGTTTGGCAATTTCCATTATCTCTTTGCGAGCAGCAATTGCTTGGCTTAATGGAATTGTACCAATCGCTTCTATCTGGGTTTCGATTGCCGAAGACATACGTTTAGGCAGGGCTTCCAGTAGTGCTGATTTAAGTTCAGCATCAATTCCTTTAAGCGCTAGAGCAAGCACGTCAGCAGGTACGGCAGCCATGATCTCTTGTAGTGTCTCTGCTTTTTGTCGACCAAGAATAATGAAGTCGAACATATTATCGGCGACGTTATTAGCGAGCTGTTTATCATGCAGTTTTATCATCTCCATCAGCTGCTCTCTATCACCATCGAAACGGTTGAGAATGTCAGCCACTTGGCGAATACCGCTGACTTGCGTGTGGCTCTTCTCCATTGCCATCAACATGCAGCGCTCGACGAGTTGGCGCAGTTCATCAACGACCTCTCGATCGAGATCCCCTAGCTGAGCAATACGCACGAGTACTTCATCTTGACCGGCTTCCGGTAAACCTTGTAGCACCTGCGCAGCGCTTTCTGCTGGTAGTAGCCCTAATAGTACTGCTTGCAATTGGCTGTGCTCATTAGAGATTTCATGGGCGAGTAGTTGAGGATCTACCCACTCTAACCGTTTAACTAAAGTTTTAATCTCGTCGCCATAAATGCTGTCGATAAGACTCTTTGCTACCCGGTCGCCTAATGCTAAGTCGAGGGTTTTCTGTAAGTAAGAGCGTGATGCGCGAGCGATGCCTGACTGCTCCTGATAGCGTTTGAAAAAACGCCCTAATACAGCTTCTGCCTCATGCTGAGTGATGCTAGAGAGGCGAGCCATCTTGTGGCTCAGGTGTTGTACGTCATTGCGATCTAAGTGCGCCATAACATGGGCGGCACCTTTTTCTCCCATGCTAAGCAGTAACATGGCAGCTTGATCTAGGTTATCCATCTTGATTACGGGGTCGCTATTATTCACAGTTCGGGCTACCTATATTCAAAGCTAAAATACGATTAGATAAAATGGCATCGGGCTTAGGGTTAATGCTCATCTTTATCACTGATCCAATGGCCAATCACTTCAGCCACTCTTGCGGGCTCTTGATTTGCAAGTAAGCTTAGGTGTTCCATCTTGACTGCCAGTGGTGAGCCTGCTGCTGGTAGGCCGATATCTGAGTTCCAATCTCCGTGACTTGGGTCTTTGTCTAGCCCCATTAATTTATCGGCTAAAGCTTGTGGATCGTCTTGAGTGCTCGCTTTACGATCAAGCTCTGTAGTGGCAAGCTCTGCGGGTGGAATGCGCTTGGGCTCTATAGTCGTGCCATCATCTTTGAGGTTATATTCAACGGTGCGCGTAAGGTGTGAAACCAGCGGTCGTAGAACAAAGATGATCATTCCCAGCCCTAAGATAGCGCCGATGAAGTAACGTAAATAAGCTTGGTAGCTTTCACCTTGCCACCAAGGCATAGGCTCAAATTGCGCGACGGTAATAGGTGCAAATTCAAAGCTATTGATACTGAACTGGTCGCCTCTCGCTTGAGAGAAGCCAATGGCATCTTGCACCATGCTACTGAGTTGTTCGAGTTGTGGTTGTGTCCAGCCCGTTGTACCTGCTGCTTGGCTATTGAGTAGTACAGAAACCGATAGGTTTTCGAGTTGCATCTGTTGAAAACGGGTATGCCTTACAGAGCGACCTACATCAAACTGTCTACTCTCTTTTTGATTGATGTTACGACGGTTATTACTCTCTTCCGGAGTCGCAGTGGGTGGCTGATTGCTTAGTGCGCCTGGAATACCCAGTGCCATGTCGGCATTGGTTTCATTGCTGCTTTGATTTTCTTGGGTTACCACTGATACCGGATCAAGTGATTCTTTGGTCTCTTCAACTTGGTTAAAGTTAACCTTGGCAGAGACCTGTACTTGGAAGTTATCTTGACCCAGTATCGGTTGCAACATGCTTGAGGCACGGCCGATCAAACTTTGTTCTAGCTCTTGGGTGTATTTAAGTTGTCTATCTCTAGCTTGGGTAATGTCTTGATTGGCGCTTATTCCAGCACTCAAATGGTTACCGTTTTGGTCAACAACTTGTACCCGTTCTGGTGTCATTCCGGTCACACTGCCTGCAACCAAGTTGACGATGGACTCGATGTTTTCTGGTTGAATGTTGCTGCCTGAGTATAGATCTAGCATCACTGACGCTGAGGGCAGTTCGGGTTGCTGACGAATAAATAGGGTTTTCTTTGGTATGGCTAAATGGACTCGCGCACTTCTTACCGCTTTAAGTGCCATGATGGTGCGTGATAGCTCACCTTCTAAACTGTAACGATATTTGGCTTGCTCCATAAATTGGCTGGTACCAATACCTGAGTTTTCTAATGAGTCCATGCCTGATGGGACTTTAGCTTTAACACCACGGGCTGCAAGTAGCATGCGTGCTTGGCCGAGTTTGTCTTCAACAACCAGCACTAAACCGCTACTGGCATCAAGGCGATAACTGATCCCTTCAGCCTCTAATACTTCAATGATTTGCGCGGTATCAACATTTTCTTGGTTACCGTATAAAGGACGATAACCTTGGCTGGCACTCCATAACATCAATACAATGACGCAAGCTGCTACGATGGCAAAAACCGCAAGTACGGCAGCTTGTCGGTCACCACGATTAAAATCTCGCCATTTATCTTTGAGCGTATTGAGAGCTGCATTGTTATTTGCCGGTTCAGGTGTGGATGCCTCGGCTGTTATAGTTGTCGACATAGTCTAGTTATCCTTCCCCGAAAATATCACTTGAGCATTTAGGTGGTAATGTCTGCTTTGATTTTGTTTTATTTGCATCATTAGATTGGCATCTTCATGACATCATCGAATGCTTGCACTAAGCGGTTTCTAATTTGAATCATGGTTGAAAACGAGAGACTGGCTTTTTGAGAAGCAACCATTACGCCCACTAAGTCATCACTTGCACCACTGTCTACCGCGCGCATTAATGCTGAGGAGGCATTCTGATCGGCATTTATCGCCGACACTTTATTTTGCATTAGATCGGTAAAAGAGGGCGCTTCGAAGCCTGAATCTGCTGGGTTTGGGCTGATTTTGATTGCTCCCTTAGCCATCTCGCTATGGATACTAAGTTGTTGCATCATTGAATCGGCGCTTATTGAAATTGCATTGGACATGAGTTTTCTCTTCTTTGAAAAGTGGTTAAGCCGCCTGGCCTATTTCTGCAAGGATCTGATCGATATCAATACCTTCTTCGCGCATCTGTACCAGCTTGTAGCGGAGGGCTCTTGTGGTCATTCCCAATGCGGCAGCAGTTTGGTTACGATGACCGTTGTGCTGTCTCAGGGTGTCGATGATGTATTGAAATTCAGCGCGGCGCTTCGATGCTTTAAGGCCTTGCTCACTTTGCTCTGCATAAGGCTGGGAATCTTGATCAACCAGACCAAGTTCGGCGGCCTGCAATGCTTGGCCCCTACGCATCACCAAGGCTCTTTGAATGGTGTTCTCTAGTTCACGCACATTGCCAGGCCAGTTGTGACTGAGCAATAGGCTGCGAGCTTGTTCGCTGAAGTAGCAAGTCTGCTCGCCAGCGAGCATTTTGTATTTCTGTAAAAAGTGCTCAGCGAGCGGCAAGATATCTTCCCGGCGCTCACGTAAAGGCAAGATTTTCAGTGGTAGTACATCTAAACGATAGAAGAGATCTTCTCTAAATTGACCATTTTGAACTGCGCTGCGCAGATCTTTGTTGGTGGCGGCAATGACTCGAATATCCAATGTAATGGATTTATGGCCACCTAGACGTTCTACCTCTCTTTCTTGCAGTACTCGGAGTAACTTGGCTTGCAGTAGTAGTGGCATTTCACCAATTTCATCAAGCAGCAGCGTGCCGCCATTAGCCATCTCGAACTTACCGGGCTGATCGCTCATTGCGCCGGTGAAGGCACCTTTTACATGACCAAATAGTAGTGACTCCAAGATGCTCTCTGGTATTGCTGCGCAGTTGATGGCAATAAAAGGTTGTTTGGCTCGATTGGAATGGCGGTGGATGTAACGCGCTATCGGTTCTTTTCCGGTGCCACTTTCGCCCGTTAATAGCACGGTTGCTTCAGTAACTGCAGCACGATGAGCTAGCATCAACAGCTGACGACTTTCAGAGGCGACGCTAACAAGATCATTCTCTGGTAGCTCCATACGACGCAATCTGTGCAGCAGAGAACTGAGTTGTTCATCATCGATGGGTAACAATAAGTAATCTTGTATACCCGATTGCATGGCGATACTGGCAAGTTCAGTTTGCTCTGGGTTGAGCAGAGCAACCTGATGCTTACCTGGATACTGGCATAAGCGTTGAGCAACTTCACTGTTGTCACTGTTAGACAAGTTAACCAAACTTAGCCAAGGCTGATTCTGACTATCTTGCTGCCAAAGGTTAAACCCTTGCAGTGCCAATTTTGTTTGGCTTGATTCCGATAACTTTGAATCGACAAACCTTAAACTCGAACGGTTCATAGGGATGCTCCCGTAGTAGAGGCCGTTTGAGATTTCACTAAACGAATCGATACTCGGCGATTTAACTCTCGCCCTTGACGGCTATTGTTACTAGATATTGGTGCGCGGGTACCATGGTGTCTAACTTGGATCATCTTTGCCGGGACACCAAGCTCGATGAGCATTGAAGCCACTTCATCGGCACGCTCTTTACTCAGTACTAAGTTGGCGATGCGATCACCAGAAGCATCAGCATGACCATCGATGAGCACCTCAGCAATTGAGTGATCAGCTTGTATGTAGCGATATACCGCGAATAGGTCTGTGCTTTGGGCTGAATTGAGACGGCTTGAGCTGGTATCAAACATGAGATCTAATCGGCGTACGTAACTGAAAGGTTTCGGCAGCAGTTTTTGTCTACATAAACGAAATTGATTGGCGACGGCTTTGGTTGCAACCGGTGCGGAGTCGACGCTGTACTGGCTACCATCCTTGACTGATACCGTCACTTTCCAAGCTAAACCCTGCTCTAGAGCTTCCAAAAATGGTGCGATAGATTGCTGACTGCGAGCCTGACTTCCCTGCCACTTTAGCGATGTTGCTGCTACTGGAGCCGAGTGTTGACTTTTCCAGGCTGGATAGGTGACTGATGCTTGGCTTGAAACGTCGTGCATGCTAAGCCAATCGGCGGCTAATGTGAGTGCCAAAGGCTCTCCTGGCATGGCCGTCAGCGATAATGAACCAAAGCTTTGGACATTATGGGTGATAGAACAACCAAAGACATCTCCTGCAAATAACCATTGTGATTGCTCTAAAGGAGTTTGGTAGTTTGTTGTCACTGCCATTGCACTATTTATGAGAGAAATATAAATAACTAATAAGCAGTTTAATATATAAGCTAGTAGTTTCAATTGTTAATAACCCTCAGTTAATTCTCTTCGGCAACTCTTGTTATTTATTTTGTTCTAATTCGTAAGGTTGCCAATTAAACACGCAATGAACAAGCATGTAAAACATTTTGTTCCATTTATTATGAAATTTATATCTATACTTGAGAGTAATTCGATGTTTTATTTTTTAATAATTGAAATGTGCAGTGTAATTATATACAAAGTGTAACAAAGCTAGTTTTTACTTTAGTGTTTTATTAGCGAGATATGGCGCTTTTCATTGTTTTTATGATGTTTTATTGCGTGCGGTTGGTTTTTTGAAAGGAATTTGAAAAAAATGAAAATAAAATTAAAGTTTTTATGAATACGGTCGCTTTAATTGCGGATTAAAAATTTAAGTGTGAAGTATTTTTTAATTTGAAACTTTTGAGTTTTAATTGTCGCTATTAAATATTACTATGCATCTCTATATTTAATTGTCGCGCCATTAAGTTGTCATTAGTCAATTAAATAACTATTAACTGGTTGCTGTCGGATATTTGGCAGTGTTCTTTGTTACAAGGTTTATAATGAAAACAACCGCAAAAGCAAAGCTGGTGAAATTATCTCATAACGTTGAGGTGAGACCTGTTGCCTTATTAAAGGAAAAGTTAGCTAGAAGCCGATTATTGATACAGCTTACTGATAGTCAGCGACCTATGATGGATGCCGTCAATGAGTTACTGAACCCAATCATTCGTCAAGGGCACCATGCTTTGTCTCAGGTATCGCTATCGGCTAAATCTGAAGCTGTAGTGCCAGAGCTACACCATGCTTGGTTCCTGCTGAGTTATCAGCGTGTGGAGCTAGGCTGGTGGAAAATAGACAAGTGCACGTTAGATCAGTTGGCAAGTGGTTATTACGGTAGCTTTTCTAGTGCACCTAAATCGCCGCTGAGGTCGCCGAGCCAGTCAGAGTTCCGTCTGGTAAAAAGGCTGATGTTGGCAGCGATAAATACCTTACCTGTTGCCCGGATTGATGCTGAAGAGTTAGAACTTGAACTCGTCACTAACACTACCCCGATAAAAGCCCCTGTGTGTTGCGAGTTAAATTTCCCCAAAGTGCATAGTGGACCAGGGATCAGCTTCTATTTGGCTGAGCACCTTTTAGGTTTGATGGCTGAACAACCGAGTCAGTATCAAGCCGATCCAGCTTTAAATGAGAAGCTATCGAAAAGCCTTACACAACTTCCGTTTAGAGTCATGCTTGAGCTTGGACAGCAGAGTTTACCGGTAACTGGATTACAGCAGCTTAAAGTGGGGGATATATTGCCGATGAACCTGCACTCTCGCTGCCCAGTTACTGTGGGCAAGCGTCCTATATTTTATGCCACCGTCCACGCTCATGAAGGGCAAATGGTTGCCAAATTGACACAAGAAGCCTTTCAATTAGAGGAATAATCCAATGGCTGAACAAAATATTTTGCAAGATGAAGACTTTCTACTTGATGACGAATTTTTCAATGAGAAAGAGGTGAGTAGCCAGCCAAAGCCTAAAAAAGATATGTCTTTCTTCCATCAATTGCCGGTCCAGGTGACGTTAGAGTTGGCGAGTGCGGAGATGTCATTGGGTGAACTGACTCAAATGGGCGAGGGAGATGTGGTTGCTCTCGACAGAATGGTTGGTGAGCCGTTAGATATTCGAGTTAACGGCGCTTTGCTCGGTCGCGGTGAAGTTGTTGAAGTGAATGGTCGCTATGGTGTTCGTTTACTCGAAGTTGAAGCAATTAGCCTCACTGGGGCTAACGACTAATTATGTGGCGAGTTTTGCTTCTGTTACTCGTTGGTTTTTCCACGGGTGCACATGCTAATGATGGTTTCACGCTTTTTACCTTAGGTGATGGTGCAGAGGCTCAATCGGTTAACGTAAAGCTAGAGATACTGGCTTTGATGACGGTATTGAGTTTTTTACCTGCACTGTTGATGATGCTGACTAGTTTTACGCGAGTTATCGTAGTGTTAGCTATTTTGCGCCAAGCACTGGGGTTACAGCAAAGCCCGCCTAATAAGGTATTGATTGGTATCGCGTTGGTGATGACTATTTTCATTATGCGGCCAGTTGGGCAAGCAATTTATGATGATGCATTTCTGCCTTACGATCAGGGGCAAATTGAGTTAACTGAGGCGGTGGTGAGAGGGGAGGTACCATTGCGCAAATTTATGTTAGCGCAAACCCGTGAGACTGACCTTGAGCAGATGCTTAAGATTGCTGATGAGCCAACTACATTAACGGCCGATGAGATCCCTTTCTTTGTGTTAATGCCTGCCTTTGTTTTAAGTGAACTAAAAACAGCGTTTCAGATAGGTTTTCTTCTGTTCTTGCCCTTTTTGGTGATCGATCTGGTTGTTGCCAGCGTGTTGATGTCGATGGGGATGATGATGCTTTCGCCATTGATTATCTCGTTGCCGTTCAAGTTAATGGTTTTCGTGTTGGTGGATGGCTGGTCGATGACTGTGAGCACCTTAGTGGCGAGTTATGGATAGCAGTTTTGAATAAGCGGCTTGATAGGGATGGAAATTAGTTATGAGTGCTAGGCAAGATCAGCGAGATTCAATCTCTTTAGGTGACCGTTGTTTTCTACTTTCTGGGCTGGTGATGACAGGGTTAGTGATGGTGAATGATTGGCCGCTTGTGATCAACTTTTTGCTTCACGGAGCTGGGTAGCCATATGGATGTAAATGAACTGACATCAATGTTTGCTGAGGCGATTTTTTTGGTTGTGGCCATGGTTGGTGTGTTAGTGGTTCCTGGGTTGCTGGTGGGCCTATTGATCGCGGTGTTTCAAGCCGCCACTCAAGTGAATGAGCAAACGCTTAGCTTTTTGCCACGACTGGTACTCACCTTGTTGATGGTGTTGTTTGCTGGCGAGTGGTTGTTGCAGCAGATCAGCGATCTGTTTCAGCGCTTATTCCTCAACATTCCCCATATTATAGGTTGATGAAAATGGCGAATTCTGCACTCATGTTGGCGGAGGCACGTGCTTAATGCTGTCGCTCACCGCTGTGCAAATTAGTACCTTTATCGCAACTTTCTGGTGGCCTTTCTGTCGGATTATGGGGGCTTTTATGGTGATGCCCTTCCTCAGTAGTACCTATATCCCTGTCATGGTTCGGATTCTGCTGGCTATCAGCATTTCGGTACTGGTTGCCCCTATCTTGCCACCCTTTCCTGAAGTCGATGCGATCTCGATAAAAGCGCTATTTCTTGGTATTGAGCAGCTGCTCATTGGCTTTATGTTGGCACTGTTTTTGACCATTATGATCCATGTGATGACCTTGGTTGGCGCCATTATGTCGATGCAGATGGGGCTGGCGATGGCAATCATGAATGATCCTGCAAATGGCGGCTCTAACCCCATTTTAGGGCAATGGTTTTTACTCTATGGCACGCTACTTTTTCTGGCGCTAGACGGTCATCTTGTCGCGTTGGGTATCTTGGTTGATAGCTTTCGGTTGTGGCCAATTGGAATGGGGGTATTTGATCTTCCCTTAATGGGTCTAATTGGTCGAATCAGCTGGATTTTTGCGGCGTCGTTCATGTTGGCGCTGCCTGCTGTACTGGCCATGTTAATGGTGAATGTCACTTTTGGCGTATTAAGCCGCGCGGCACCCTCTTTAAATGTATTCGCCTTGGGCTTTCCTATGTCGATGTTAATGGGCTTATTGTGTGTGTTCTTCTCCTTTAGTGGTTTACCTAGCCGCTATAGCGACCTATGTCTCGATGCGTTATCAGCTATGTATCAGTTTATTGGTGGCGTGCCATGAGCAATAAAGACACCGGGCAAAGCAAAACAGAACAAGCCACGCCGCAGAAGCTTAAAAAGGCTAAAGATGAAGGCCAGGTTCCGCGTTCAAAAGACTTAGCTTCTACGGCGCTAATTATTGGTTGCTCAATAATGCTGACCACCAGTGCTGATTGGATTGCAGCTAAAGTGGCAAAAATGACCCGCACCAATATGTTACTGACTAAGGCGCAGCTGGATGAGCCTGGAATGATGACGCGCCACTTAGCGCAATCCTTATTAGAAATACTAAACATTCTCGGGCCACTTTTTTTGATGGTTGCTCTGATTGCCATGGTGGCAGGCGCGATGCCCGGCGGGCCAGTATTTAATTTTAAAAATGCCAGCTTCAAATACAGCCGTATCGATCCTATTGCAGGCTTGGGGCGGATGGCTTCAGTTAAGTCATTAGTTGAGCTGGTTAAATCGATTTTGAAAATTGTGTTGTTGGTGGGGATTATGTGGTTTTTTCTTGAAAAAAACCTACAAACACTGCTGACCTTTAATCAGTTACCAGTTGATGAGGCGGTATCAAAAGTCATCGATATGCTGTCACTGGGGATGTTGTTTCTGGGCCTTGGATTACTGCTTATCACCTTTATCGATGTGCCATATCAATACTGGCATCACCACAATGAACTAAAAATGTCGCTGCAAGAGGTTAAAGATGAACATAAGCAGCAAGACGGTAAACCTGAAATCAAAGCGAAAATACGCCAGATGCAGCAACGTATTAGCCGCTCTAGAGCCGATATCTCAGTGCCTAAAGCTGATGTGTTGCTGGTTAACCCGACTCACTATGCAGTAGCGCTTAAATATGACATTGATAAAGCAGATGCGCCCTATGTGCTGACTAAAGGCACTGATGAACTGGCACTGCATATGCGCGAAGTGGCTCAGCGTCACGATGTGGAGGTGATTGAGTTACCGCCGCTTACCCGTGCCATTTATTACTCTACTAAGGTAGATCAACAGATCCCGGCGGCGCTATTTATCGCCATTGCCCATGTGCTTACGTATGTACTGCAAATCAAAGCCTCTAGGCAGGGCAAACAGGCTAAGCCTGATCCATTACCCCACTTTTTTATTCCGAAAAATTTACGACACGACTAAAGGATATTTGATTTCATGAACTGGTTCTCGCGCACTTTTTCCGGCAGTCCAAGTTATATTGGCATTCCGATAATGCTTCTGACCATTCTAGCGATGGTGATATTACCGTTGCCGCCATTCCTGCTGGATATATTGTTTACTTTTAACATTGTATTGGCTGTGATGGTGTTACTCGTCGGTGTATCGATTCGTCGCCCTTTGGAGTTCTCGGTCTTTCCGACAGTACTGTTATTGGCGACACTGCTACGCTTAACTTTGAACGTTGCCTCAACCCGTGTGGTATTGATTGAAGGTCATCAAGGTGGCGATGCTGCGGGTAAAGTGATCCAAGCCTTTGGTGAGGTGGTGATTGGCGGTAACTATGTTGTTGGTGCGGTAATCTTTTTGATCTTAATGATCATCAATTTCGTGGTGATCACTAAGGGTGGCGAGCGCATATCTGAAGTCTCTGCTCGATTTACACTGGATGCACTACCTGGTAAGCAGATGGCCATCGATGCCGATCTTAATGCCGGGATTTTAACCCAAGAACAAGCCAGAGATCGTCGACAAGAGGTTGCTCGTGAAGCCGACTTTTATGGCTCAATGGATGGCGCGTCTAAGTTTGTTCGTGGTGATGCGATTGCGGGGATCTTGATCTTAGCGATTAATATGCTCGGTGGTCTTGCTATTGGTGTCTTCATGCATGACTTGAGTGCAGCTGAAGCCTTTAAAACCTTTGCCTTACTAACTATTGGTGATGGCTTAGTCGCACAGATCCCATCACTGTTATTAGCGACAGCCGCGGCGATCATTGTTACTCGTGTCTCGGACGCTGAAGAGATGCCTGAGCAGTTGCGACAACAACTTCTGGCGAACCCCAAAACATTAGCTACGGCCGCCATCGTGATGCTGATTTTAGGCTTAGTACCTGGAATGCCCACTTTTGTTTTTCTAGCCTTTGCTGCTTTACTTGGTTTTTCTGCCTGGAAACAGAGTCAGCGCAGTCCTGTGATTGCAGAATCCAAGGTTGAAGCGCAAATTGAGAGTAACCTGAGTGAGCCGTCAGCGCCAAGTTGGGATGCACTTCCTTTTACCGATCTTATCGAGGTGCGATTAGGTTACCGTTTGGTACATTTAGTTGAGCGCAGCAAAGGAGCTGAGCTGCAAAAACGCTTAACCGGGATCCGCAGAACGCTGTCTGAACAGGCAGGTTTTCTCCTGGCAGAAGTCAGAGTTAGGGATAATTTATCGTTAGCACCGAATGCCTATCAAATCAGTTTAATGGGTAATCCCGTAGTGTCTGCTGAACTCGACCCTGAACGTTTGATGGCGATTAAAAGTGGCCCTGTTTTTGGGGATATCGATGGCGTCATTACCAAAGAGCCTGCCTATCAAATGGACGCAATCTGGATTGAGCAGGAAGCTAAAGCGAACGCGCTTAACCTCGGATATTCGGTGGTGGATAACGCCACTGTTATTGCAACCCATGTGAGTAAACTGATCCGAGAGTCGTTACCTGATATGTTGCAGCATGATGACGTTCTGGCATTGAGCGATCGCCTAGCGAAACAGTCACCTAAGCTTGCAGAGTCGCTTAATACTGCACTACCTCCTATTTTACAGCTCAAAGTATTTAGGTTGCTGTTGAAAGAGCAGGTCTCTTTGAAAGATATTCGCACCATTGCCACTACCTTGCTTGATTGCAGCGAGAATAGTAAAGATCCAGTATTGCTGGCGGCAGATGTGCGCTGTGCATTGAGAAATACCATTTTGCACTCAATTGTTGGGGCGGATCCAAAATTGAATGTGATGACATTAGCGCCGGAGCTGGAGCAGACTCTGATCTCGGCACTCAATCAAGCACAGCAACAAGGTAAAGTTGCACTGGATAGTTTTCCTGTAGATCCGCAATTACTGGCGCAATTACAACAAAGAATGCCACAACTACTGGCGCAAGCCAAAGAGCATGGCCATAGTCCATTGTTGCTCGTCTCTCCGCAGTTAAGACCCATTCTTGCCCGTTATGCATTGGCATTTGCCCGTGGCCTACATGTGTTGTCTTACAATGAGATCCCCGAAACTCGGGAGCTAATGGTGGCGGGGCAGTTAGGATAATGCACTGCTATTTGACCCATTAGGTCAAATAGCTGCTGAGTATGAGTGTAGGCTAAGCTTGCTGTAGAAATGCCAGCAGCGCGCTAAGGGCGAGGTTTCTGGCATTATCGCGCTCCATAAAGATTTCATGGCGAGCATAGGGAATTTTGAGCAGCTTACATTGGCCGATAGCCGCTTGTTTCTGAGCTGCATTACTGACAATGGTGTCTTCTTCAGCTTGCAAGATTAGCAAGGGGATATCGATCTTCTGTGCGGCTTTAATGGCATCATCGCCGGCGTTGATTGACTCAACCAACCAATGGTTAGTCGGCGAACCAAGTTGTAACTTGGGCTCTTGCTCATAGAGTTTGCGATAATCTTGGTAACGTAATTTACTGTTGGTAAGATCGTTCTTGTCGAACTCATCGGCATGGTAACCTTTACCACCCAGCACATAATTTGGTTGCTGTTTGTTGTGGTTATCGAGTCGTGCTGCTAACCAACGAATAAAGCGTTTAGGTAAAGGTAGTTTAATGCCATACATAGGTGCCGAAAAAGCCGCGGCTTTAAACACTCCTGAATGCTGTGCTATGTATAAAGTGCCAATTGCGCCTCCCATAGAATGTCCCACTAGAAAGTAATCTTCTTCAGGCTGTGGTTTAACAACTTTGTCGATAAAATCACCAAAGTCGTCGACATAACGCTGGAACTTGTCGATATGTCCTTTATGTGGATCTGTGGTTGTTCTGCTGGAAAGCCCCTGCCCACGATGGTCGATGGCAAATAAACTGTACCCCTGCTGGTACAGATCAAACATCAACTCTTTATATTTCAAATAGGACTCAACGCGACCGCTACTTAGGACAATTGTACCTATGCTATTTGGGTTGATAATGCAGGCGTAAGCGAGGCTGACATCATCGTTCGCTTTGAAACTTGATTGAGTCACTTGCTGCCAAAATGCAGTTTGTTCTGGGCTATTAAGGTGATGCTCTGATGAAAAGGAAATGGCAGTGCTTAATGATGGAGCGGGCTCAGCGGCATTCGGCATAATGATTATCTAAAGAATAAGGTTAGCAGCAGTGTAGCAAACTCCTTGTGGGGATAAAATGGCCGCTTGTTGCGGCCATCTATATACTGATTGTTATTATAGTGCGGCTTGCTGTTGTTTGATGAAGTCGTTAATTTGTTGCTCAAGAATCGACATCGGCACTGAACCATTGGCTAATACTGCATCGTGAAAAGCTCGAATATCGAAATTTTCGCCTAGCGCTTGTTCGGCTTGAGCGCGCAAACGTTTAATGGTCAACTCACCAATTTTGTAAGACAGAGCCTGTCCAGGCCAAGAGATATATCTATCAATTTCGGTGGTAACATTGTGCAGCGATAGGGCGGTATTGCTCGCCATAAAGTCCATTGCTTGTTGACGGCTCCAACCTTTGGCATGCATGCCTGTATCAACAACTAAACGCGCTGCGCGCCACATCTCATAGGTTAGGCGGCCAAAGTTACTGTATGGATCTTGGTAAAAACCCGCTTCTAACCCAAGGTACTCAGAGTAAAGCCCCCAACCTTCGCCAAATGCTGATATATAGCTATAGCGTCTAAAATCAGGTAGATCGGTTAGCTCACGATTTAATGCTATCTGTAGATGATGACCGGGCACCGCTTCGTGCAATGTTAGGGCTTCCATCTCATACTGTGGACGTTTATCGAGTGCATAGGTATTGACCCAGTAGTAACCAGCTTCATCATCTCGATTAGAGCCGGAATACCTGCCGGTTGTATACTTAGGTGCTATTTCCGCAGGCACAGGAGCTATACCGTAAGGTTGGCGTGGCAGTTTACCAAAGTACTTAGGTAGCATGGCATCGGCTTTCTTAGCGATGTAGGCAGCTTCTTTGAGTAGCTCCTCAGCTGTTTTAGGGTAAAACTGTGGATCGGTTCTGAGAAAGTGGAGGAACTCAGCAAAGTTACCTTCAAATTCTAACTCATCGATAATCTGCTGCATCTCGGCACGAATACGTTTAACTTCGCTTAAGCCTAGTTGGTGCACTTCATCAGAAGTCATATCTAAGGTGGTGTAGTAACGCACTCTATTTTCGTAGAATGCTTCACCGTCGGGCAGCTTTGAAGCGGCGATGTCAGTACGGGCATTGGGAATATACTCATTGACCATGAAGTCGTAAAACGCTTGATATTCTGGTAGCACGGTATTTGCAACCAAGGCTAAGCCTTGCTCGGTGAGCGCTGCTTTTTCTGCGGCAGTGAAATACTCTGGATACTCAGTAAAAGGGGCGAAATAACCACTCTCTTCAGCTGGCACGATGAAAGCGCTAATGCTAGTTTCAAATCCATTAAGGGTGACTTTTGCTGGTGTGATACCTGCTGCTAACCCCTGCTTTAACCAATAAGTTTGCTGAGCAAAGTAAGTCGGTAGCGCTTTAAGTTGGTTGATGTAGTTTTGATAGTCTTCAACTTTTGCAAATCGCCCTTTAGAGATTGACGCTACATAGGCATGAAAGCCGCTTTCTGCAGACAGAGGGATGTAGTGATCTTTATAGCGATATTGGTCAACACTATTCTGTACTTGGTCCTGCAGGATTTTAGCATTAATAACGTCGTCAGCACTTAACTCTGCTCGGTTTAGTGCTTTTATCTGGCCGAGTAATTCAATGCGACGTTGATTGAGTGATGCTAGCGCCTCTGGTGATAAGTTTTGTAATTTTCCCGCCGCAGATTGATCACCCAAAGAGTACGCAAGGCTTGGGCTTTCATCTAAAGAGATCTGCCAAGAGGTATCGATAGCTTGTTGCAGTTGTGCATTTATCTGTGATTCTGTTGGCGCCGTCGCAACGTTAGATTCGGTAACAGACGAGGTTGCGGCGGTTTGACAGGCGCTTAAGCCGATGATTAACACCGAGGGCAGCAGGTATTTATACATGATATATCCGTGATTTTTGTTATTGTTGTAAGTTCGATTATGCCTATTGTGTTGTTAAAGGTCACGCAGGAAAGTTATACCAAATGTTAAGTCAGTTGAGTGGAGCTGACTTGGTAAGCGGTTGTGCAACAGATACAAAAAAACCGGCCATAGCCGGTTTTTATGAGGTTATCTAATGCCTAATCAGTATTAGACTAGATAACGCGTGAGAACTGCTGTTGTCTTGCTTTCTCACGGTAGTAAACATCAAAACAGATACAGATGTTACGGATCAACAAGCGGCCAGTTGGGCTGATGGTGATCTTTCTATCTGTGATGTCGACTAGCTTATCGTCGATGAATGTTTGCAGTAGCTTTAAGTCTTCTACAAAGTACTCTTCGAAATTGATATTCAGCTTCTCTTCAATTTGTGCCATATCTAGGTCGAAGTGACAGATAAGCTGCTTAATCACGACGCGACGAATTTCATCGTCACGGTTTAAGCCACAACCTTTCCAAAGTGCATGACCGTTAGCATCGATAGACTCGAAGTAAGGGCGAACATCTTTCTGGTTTTGTGCGTAACAATCGCCAATCTGGCTAATTGAAGAAACACCTAAACCAAGTAGATCACACTCTTCTTGAGTGGTGTAGCCTTGGAAGTTACGGTGCAAGCGACCTTCGTTTTGAAGAATTGATAGTTCATCATCAGGTTTAGCAAAATGATCCATACCAATATATTGGTAACCGGCCCCCGTTAAGGTTTCGATTGTTTGATGCAACATATCTAGCTTTTGCTGTGGAGATGCTAAATCTTCATCTTTAATCTTACGCTGCGCTGCAAAACGCGATGGCAGGTGAGCGTAGTTAAAGACAGACAAACGGTCTGGATCGAGATCGAGTACGCGTTGCATCGTTTCAGCAAAGGTCTCCGGAGTCTGGTGTGGCAAGCCGTAGATAAGGTCGATGTTAGTAGAAACAAAGCCTAGCTCTTTAGCGCGTGCCATCAGGTCAAAAATGAACTGTTCATCTTGTTCACGGTTAACCGCAATTTGTACTTTCTTATTGAAATCTTGTACACCGATAGAGATACGGTTGAAGCCCGCTTCTTTTAGGGTGTCTAGCATAGACAGTTCAATTTCACGTGGGTCGACTTCAATTGAGTATTCGCCGACTTCTGCTACGTTAAAGTTAGCTTTTACCAATGCAGACAGTTTTAATATCTGATCTGGAGTCAAGAATGTTGGTGTACCGCCGCCCCAGTGAATTTGAGTGACTAAGTAGTCTTTGAATAACGGCGCACGCTTAACAATTTCAGCAGCTAGGTATTCAATGTACTGATCAGCTTTATGTTGGTGGCGTGTGATGACCTTATTACAGCCACAGTAGTAACAAAGCTTTGCGCAAAATGGGATATGAATATAAAGAGAAAGCTTATCACTTTTGCTATTTTTGATAGAGGTCAGCAATTGATCTTCGGTAAACGAATCTTCGAACTCTAGCGCCGTCGGGTAAGAGGTATAACGCGGTCCGCTATAATTGTACTTTTCGATCATTGACTGATCCCAGCTAATTTGTGTGGGCTGCTTCAAGGCATGTCCTCCGACGTTTAGTAATTTAGCAACATGTGAAGTATGCATCGTAATTAGTGCAATAACCTTGATCCATGTTGTAAATTTGGAATGTGGGTAACAAAGAGCAACAGAATATCGCTGAATTTAAGCTCTATGTCTGCGCTGTTAAGTAGATTTTGTGCACAGACTCACCCTATATTATCAAAATCTTCTATAAGTGCGATCTGGGTAGAATCTAGATAGAGAGATAGTACAAGCTTTAACCATAGTTGTTGATGCTGATTAGTGCAGTGACGCTGCGTCGAATTCGCTAAGTTGTTTAGCCTCTTCGAGTATTTGAACTTCGAGTTCCGCTTCAGATTTCATGCGAGTATAGTCGAGCTTCATGCGTTGTTGTTTTGACAGCGTTTTACGCTGCTCTTTAATTGGATGCTCTTTTATTACTTCAAAATGCTTAAAAGTAGCAGGGTACTTCTCGCTAACAAGTTCTGACATACCTACCAAGTTGAATAGTTTGGCGATGCGCATTACCCCTTCAGAAAGCTCGCAGCGCTCTTCTAGCATGGCTGCTGCTATGTAGCGAATACTGTCTAATAACTCTTCAGACTTTGCTTTAGCGGCTTCAGCTTGCTGTTGTTGCTGCTTCGCCCTAGCTTGGTTTTGCTTGCGTAAGCGCAGCAGTAGCGAGGTAGCATAAGCTGTGAGGGCAACGAGAATAAAAAAGCCAATAACAATAAGCGCTGTGGTCATGCTAGGTCCTGTTACAGTTAAAAAGTTTTCTAATTAATTGGATAGCAGATAAAAATATGGCATCAATAAAGATGCCATTAAGTGTCAGTATGTTGAGAGCTAGTCGTTCTGGTAATCTTTTAGCAGATCGGCACCAGATTCAAACTTGTCGAATAGGTCGTCATCAGTGACTGCTTTCTTCGCTTTAGGTTGCTCCTCTTCATCAGATAAGCCGAGCTTATCTAACAGAGTTTCAATTTGAGTTAATTGCTTATCTAACCACTTCTGGTCATCTTGGTTAAGGCTCTTACCCTCTTCAAGCATATCTAGCAGGCTATTGAGTCTTGGATCTTCCTCGAGCTTTAATAACTTCTGTTCATCAGTTAGTTTTGGCCCTTTAGGCTTACTCTCAACCTTTTTCTCTTTAACAATATTGAGCTGAACGGGTTTCTTGCTGCCATGACGAGGGTCGCTGTTTTTGGCGCTGCCACCATTGGCTTGGTTTTCAATCATCGAAGCGTTGTGACGGCTTCCCGCTTTATTGCCAGCAACCTGTTTTTTACCCGCAAGAACTCGTTCGTGTTTCTTGGTTCTTGGAGCTAATTTTGGAGCATTTTCGTTGCTCTTACGCGTTTTCTTACTACGGGACATGATTCGCTTATCTCGATAACTTAAATGACTCTGCTGCTGACAGAACTAGTTGTCTCTATCAACAATTGAAGTTTGGTCGCGTGTTATACCAGATCCTGATGGTTTTTGCACCAGAATGAGATCGTTTGCTGCAAATAATAGCTTAAAACCGACGTTTTCAGCCAGATATTTGAAACTTTGCTGCTGGTAAAAGCTTACGTGGGTGAGGTTGTTTTTAGAATGCCATTTATCAAACCCGGCTAAATCGGTGAGTAATGGTGTGTTAATCGCAATCCAACCACCAGGCTTAACTAGCTCACATAGTAAGGCCCACTCTTTGCGCGGGAACTTAAAATGCTCAAATACGCGATAACAACAGATGAAATCGTATTGCAGCTTTAACTGCTTAGTCCATGGGGCAAGGCTGGGATCGTATTGGTTTATTTGGTGGCCGCGTTCAGTCACTCTTCGTAAACTTTTGGGGTTAAGGGTTCGACCAAAATTGAGGCCAAGCAGAGGGTGGTCTGTGGTTTCACATTGCAATACTAAATCGAATAGAAATTGAGACAGCGATTTTTGCTTATTGTTGGCAGAGCGATACTTTTGCAGTTCTGCTGTGTGTGGCAGATGTGAATTTGCGTCTGCAAACACTAGTTCACAGTGGTGACAGTGATATAAGCAGCGTTTTTTATTCTCAAAAAATATCTGATTGTTGTCACTAAAACATAATGGACATCGACGCATTAAAACGACTCCAGCTACATTAATGGTGAGAATAGCCGCCAAGGCTGTTGAAGATAAGCGAGAGTGGCCACTCAGCAACTTGATTTGATATTAACATATAAACCAACTATTTGAGTGATACCAATTGCATTAAGTATTTGACCAGTTCAGAGCCCCTCAGCCTTTTCAATTCAAAGCGCATTGGTAAAGAAATGGTTATTCCCTTTTAAGCCAATGCAAAGCAGAAGT
>NZ_JAKIKQ010000026.1 GCF_023284045.1 Shewanella kaireitica | reverse complement strand
GAGCTGTGGTCCCACCTGATCCCATTCCGAACTCAGAAGTGAAACACAGTATCGCCGATGGTAGTGTGGGGTTTCCCCATGTGAGAGTAGGTCATTTCCAGGCGCCTAATTTCTCGTAAGAGAGTATCAAGCCCGTTGCTAACGCAACGGGCTTTTTTACGTCTGCAGTTTGAGCTAGTTAGTGATGGTTGCTGCCTCTCATAGCGTTACATTGATAGCGGTGTGGCCGATATGCCCACGTGTCCACTTCGAGGACAATAAAGAGTAGGTCATTTCCAGGCGCCTACGATTATCAGAATCAGTCTCGTAAGAGAGTATCAAGCCCGTTGCTAACGCAACGGGCTTTTTTACGTCTGCAATTTATGGCTGAGCTGTTTATTTACTTGTTTACTCGTCTACTTTTCTATTTTCATCTCTCTTTTATTGTTAGATATTAGGTCGTTATGATCAATTCGGGCACTTTTTATCCAAGTATGTCGGTGATACGTAAACACTACTTCACATGAATTAAGAACATAATGGCAATTGGTTATTGCTATTGGCGCTTAGCTCTCCTAATTTAACTGCAATTAATTGTTAGGGATTACCCAATGAAGCTAGAAATGATTTGTACAGGTGAAGAAGTATTGGCGGGTCAGATCGTTGATACTAATGCTGCATGGTTTGCCAATGCGCTGATGGAGCATGGGGTAGAGTGCCAACGAAGAATTACCGTTGGTGATAGGCTTCAAGATCTTGTCGCTGTTTTTCAAGAGCGTAGTACGGAGGCCGATGTCATTGTTGTTAATGGAGGCTTAGGCCCTACCAGTGATGATTTATCCTCAGAAGCGATGGCATTAGCTAAAGGTGAGCCTTTGGTGGAGAATAAAGTCTGGCGAGAACGCTTAGATGATTGGTTTACTCGTAACGGACGAGTGATGGCCGAGAGTAATCTTAAGCAGGCACTAATACCTGAATCAGCCATCATGATAGATAATCCTGTAGGTACAGCCTGTGGATTTGCCGTAAAACTTAATCGAGCTTGGTTATTTTTTACTCCAGGGGTGCCTTTTGAGTTTAAGCAGATGGTAAAAGAGCAGTTCATTCCTTTTATTAATGAAATGTTTGAAATCGCTGGTGATGTAGCATTGCGTAAATATCTGACATTGGGGCAAGGCGAATCGTCTCTAGCTGATGCATTAGAAACCATTGTATTACCTGAGGGGATCACCATTGGTTACCGCAGCTCAATGCCACATATTGAAATTAAGTTGTTTGCACGTGGTAAAGCAGCAATAAGTGAGATGGATAAGATTGAAGCGCAGATCCGTTTCCTGTTAGGCACTGCGATAGTAGCAAATAATAAAAAGAGTCTTGCTGAAGAGATCCATGCTTTGTTGATTGATTCAGGGAAGACACTGAGTGCGGCGGAGTCATGTACTGGCGGCATGATTGCAAGTCAATTAATTTCACATGCTGGAAGTTCAGCTTACTTAGATCAAGGACTCGTTACTTACAGCAACGAATCAAAAGTTAAAATGCTGGGAGTAAAACCGGAAACCTTAGATGATCATGGGGCGGTATCTATCGCAACAGTTGAGGAGATGGCAAAAGGCGCAAGAGCTATCTTAGATAGTGATTATGCATTGGCGACAAGTGGTATTGCTGGCCCAACTGGCGGAACTGAAGATAAGCCTGTTGGTACTGTGGCGATAGCATTAGCAACTAGAAGCGGAGTTTATAGCCAGATGATTAAATTACCACGACGCTCTCGGGATTTAGTGCGTAGTTTAAGTACTGCTGTAGCATTTGATATGTTGCGTCGAGAATTACTCGATGAGGCCGTAATAGTAGATTATGGATCGATTAAACGTTTTCAAAAATAACTAAGTTTAATAAAGGCAGTAATGAAAAGTTCATTACTGCCTTATGTTTAGTCGTTTAGCTCAGCTTTTACTCGTCAAATACTAAAACCAATTTGCCTGGCTTCACTTCAATACGCTTGGTCATTTCAGCGATTAATGTCTGATTAGACTCCTTTGTATCGAGCACATACACAGGTTGAGTTTCTAAAAACTGTGTTAGAAACCCCATAAGCTGCGGTGCAATAGAGCCAATCGCTTTCTCGATATCCTTTGGCTTAGACTCTACTTTTACCAGATTAAGGTTACGTAGATACACACTCTGATTACTAGCATCATACCAAGGCTCCGCTTCGAACTCGGCAGTCAAGTCAGCACTGATAGGTAGCATCGGGTTGCGTACTTTTACCAGGGTGGACGCCATTACGGACATGGTATTGGGCTTAGCACCTAAAGTAACATCAATGTCATTTACTTTGAGTTCAATACCAAAGATCTGGTTACCTTGGTTGATCTCAAAGTGCATCTCATCACTTAAGTAGCCTTCCAATTCACTCTCTGTAATGCTGTACTGACTGACACAACCCGTCAGCAATAGCGATAGTGCACATAGTGTGATTTTAAGTATCTTCATTAACCTGTGTTTCTCATTCCGGCTGCCACACCTGCAATGGTCAGCATTAAAGCAAGCTCTACATTTTTTGAGGTCTCTTCTTCTCTACGGGTACGCGCTAAAAGCTCAGCTTGCAGAAAGTTAAGCGGATCAATATAGGGGTTTCTCAACTCGACAGATTCTCTGTTCCAAGGTGTGTGAGACATTAAACTTTCCGCCTGAGTGAGCTCAAGCACTGCATCTACACCAATCGCTAAACGCTCACGCAGTTGTACACCTAAGTGATGTAACTCTTTGGGTACTAAGCTGGTTTCGTAGTATTTAGCTAAATTGGGCTCCGCCTTTGCGTAAACCATCTCAAGCATAGATATACGGGTTTTAAAGAAGGGCCAATCCTGTTCCATCTCTTGAAGTAATGGCAGATCGCCTCTCAAAGTTGCAGCCTGTAGTGCTTCACCTGCTCCTAGCCATGCTGGCAACATTAAGCGGTTTTGTGACCAAGCAAAGATCCATGGAATCGCACGTAGACTTTCAATACCTCCATCGATACGGCGTTTTGCTGGACGGCTACCTAATGGCAGTTTACCGAGCTCTACCTCTGGGGTTGCAGCTCTAAAGTAGGACACGAAATCAGCTTCTTCTCGTACAATAGCGCGATAAGCGAGTACTGACTCATCGGCAAGTTGCTCCATGCATCTGCGCCACTCTGGCTTTGGCTCTGGCGGAGGCAGTAGTGTTGCTTCCATCACTGCAGAGGTATATAGCGCGAGACTTTGAACTGCGAGCTTAGGCAAACCAAACTTAAAGCGGATCATCTCACCTTGTTCAGTAACGCGTATACGTCCATCAACAGATCCAGGCGGTTGCGATAGAATCGCTTCATGTGCAGGTCCGCCTCCTCGGCCGATTGTGCCACCACGCCCATGGAAGAGGGTAAGCTTGATATCGGCATCTTGGCTGACAGCGACCAGTTTTTCTTGTGCACTGTACTGGGCCCAAGCCGCTGCCATTACGCCTGCATCCTTAGCTGAATCGGAATAACCGATCATCACCTCCTGTATGCCTTTGGTATAGCCACGATACCAATCGATGCTAAAGAGCGAAGACATACACTGAGACGCATTGTTAAGATCGTCTAATGTTTCAAATAGCGGTACAACACGCATTGGATGTGGGCAGCCAGTCTCTTTAAGCAACAGTAATACGGCCAGTACGTCTGACGGCTGGCTAGCCATCGAAATCACATAAGAGCCCATGGCTCTAGCGGGTTGTGTAGCGACTAATCGACAAGTACGCAGTACTTCTGCAACCTCATCACTACCTTGCCAATTTGATGGGATGAGTGGGCGCTTGTTGCTAAGCTCTCTTAGTAGGAAAGATTCTTTCTCCGCTTCGCCCCAATGCGCATAGTCGCCCATGCCTAAATAGCGAGTGAGTTCTGCAATAACGTCGGCGTGACGCTGTGCATCTTGGCGAATATCGAGCCTTAGCATATGGATACCAAAGCAGGCTATTCGACGTAAGGTATCAAGTAGTAGCCCATTGGCAATAAGGCTCATGCCACTATCGCAGAGGCTGCGATATAGCATCATTAACGGCTCTTTAAGATCTTTTTCATCCCAAATAATATCGGTTAGGTCGACTTCTGGATGATGACCTTCGAGTCTGGCGTTGAGGTAATCAATGGTGTTTCTTAAGCGGCTACGCAGATCTTTTAAAACATCACGGTAGGGCACATTAGAATTGTTGGTATAAGCAAGCAACTCTGCATTGGCTCCTTCCATGGATAATTCATTAACCAAAAGCACTACATCTTTAAGATATAGACGAGCAGCAGTATGACGATTTCGATCAAGAACTTCTTGAGTCACCACTGAAGTCACAAAGGGGTTACCGTCGCGATCGCCGCCCATCCAGCTAGAGAATCTTACTGGAGCGATATCAATGGGCAGTTGAGTATTGGTACGCTCTTCAACTTGTTGGTTTAGCTGGCGCAAGAAATCTGGAATCGCTTGCCACAATGACACTTCAATGGTGCTTAATCCCCAACGAGCTTCATCTACTGGAGTCGGACGCTCATTACGGATCTCATTGGTATGCCAAATTTGTGCGATAAGTTGACGTAAACGCAGATGATGCTGTTTTTTCTCTTGCTCTGTTAACTGAGGATTTTCCAATGCGGTTAACGAGTCGACGACGGCAGAATATTTCTGAATCAAGGTTCGTCTTGAGATCTCTGTTGGATGGGCTGTCAGCACCAAATCGATATCAAGACTCTTTAAACACTCAAGCATCTTTTCTTGATCAATATTACCACCGAGCATTCTTCCAAGAAGTTGCTCTACTGGATCGGGGACACATACAAGTTCATCGCAATTACGGCTGATTGTATGGAACTGTTCGGCAATATTTGCCAAGTTTAGGAACTGGTTAAAGGCTTTGGCAAATGGCACTAGTTCGTCATCGCTTAATGCCGATAGCAGAGTCAGCATCTCTTCGCGGGCAGCATCGTTGCCTTGACGTGAACTTTTTGAGAGGTGGCGGATCTGCTCGATTTTATCTAAAAAAGTGTCATCGAGATCGGTACGAATTGTGTCACCTAAAATCTGTCCTAAGGTGCCAACGTTTGACCTTAACGACGCATACATATCAACCATACGTGCTCCATATCTGTAAGCTAATCGATCACAATACCTAGCGACAGCACTCTAGGCAATGATCTAGTTCGGATTACCGTGTCTGAATGTGCTCTACCTCACTTTAACCATACTAATTATGGCGCTTAGAATGACTTTGCACTGAATATCTAATCTGACAAGGTGAATTATTTTATACAAGCATGATAAATCAGTTCTTTTAACAGCTTCTTCGTTTTATCTAAGTAGTGCAGATCAAGAAACTCATCGGGTTGGTGAGCTTGTTCAATGCTTCCAGGCCCCAGCACCAATGTTTGACAACCTAGCTGACTAATATAGGGAGCTTCAGTGGCGTAGTTGACCACTTGTGGTTCACTCTGTGAAAGCTGTGACACTAACCTGCTCCAACTACTGTCTTTATCATCGGCAAAGGGCTCCGAGCCTGGGTACAAAGGTGCGACACTGATACAGCCGGGATATTGGCTAGAAACCGGTTCTAGGTAATTTGCCACCATCAGCTCTAACTCTTCTAGGCCTAGACCTGGGATTGGCCTAAGGTCAATATGTAGATCGCAGCAACCACATATTCTATTAGCAGCGTCGCCACCGTGGATATGGCCAAAGTTCATCGTAGGGTATGGCACACTAAAAGCATCTTCACGGTAGTTTTCGGCTAAATGCTGCTTAAGCTTAAGCAGCTGACCGGTGACTATATGCATTATCTCAATGGCATTGAGCCCTTTAGCGGGATCTGACGAGTGACCACTTCGACCTGTTACCCTTATGCCTTGAGTAAAATGGCCTTTATGCATATAAACGGGCTTTAGGCTGGTGGGCTCACCAATAATGGCGTAATCAGGGCTGATTGATTTGGCTGCAGCAAAGGCCTTGGCGCCATTCATGGTGGTTTCTTCATCTGCGCTGGCCAATATATGCAAAGGTCGCTTGAACTTGTCCATTGGTAGCTCTTTTAATGCTTCTAGCACTAAAGCAAAAAAACCTTTCATGTCACAGGTGCCTAAACCATACCAGCGGTCATTTTTCTCAACCAGTTGGAAAGGATCTTGACTCCAACGCCCCTCATCAAATGGCACCGTGTCGGTATGACCTGCCAATAACAGTCCACCTTGGCCGTTACCATAAGAGGCGACAAAGTTGTGTTTATCACGGGTGTTTGCGACAACATGTGTTTGGCAGTTCATGCCTAAATCTGTAAACCAATTATGCAGTAGCGCAATAACGGCCTTATTACTCATGTCATGCTGAGCTTCTAAAGCGCTGATCGATGGTGAACCGATTAGCTGGGTGAAGCTGCTTTTTAAAGTCGGTAGTGTAGTCATTAAAAAACACCTAAATATATATTCAAATATATTGCATAATTAATTTTGTGTGTTAGTCTATCAAACAGCTAAGATAAGTACCATATTTTGATGGCCTTTAAATGAGAGTATATATGTTTAACCTAGTTCAATTATTAAATATTAAGGTCAATCCTACCCAATTCCTGCGACGATAAACTTGTCTTTAATGGTGTTCAGCCAGGGCTTAAGTTGTGCCCATTCTTTTTTTCGTTTTGTCATCTAAATTCAAGATAAAGGTTTTAAAGTCATAGACTATGAAAAATATAGCCATTATTGGCGCTAGCGGTTATACCGGAGCGCAGATCACCTCTCTCATAAATGCTGAAATGGGCTTATCCATTCAAGGTCTTTATGTTTCTGAAAATAGCTTAGATAAAGGTAAAGCTCTTGCAGAGTTGTACCCTACATACAGCCATATTCATCTTTGTTTAAGCCCACTAAACGATGATGCTAAAGCCGCAATTGTTGAGCAGGCTGACGCCGTGGTATTAGCGACAGACCATGTAGTGAGTTTACACTTAGCGGCTTGGTTTTATCAGCAAGGTCTAGCGGTGTTTGACTTAAGTGGTGCTTATCGATTTGAAGCGTTAGATAAATATCCTAAGTGGTATGGTTTTACTCATGAATACCCACAAGTGCTTGCTGATGCTGTTTATGGTTTAGCGGAATGGAATGCAGAGAAAATCGCAACCAGTAAGATGATCGCTGTGCCCGGTTGTTACCCAACGGCATCACTAACCGCACTAAAGCCATTGGCTCATTTATTGACAGATGTAATGCCAGTTATCAACGCCGTAAGCGGTGTGACTGGCGCAGGTAGAAAAGCGCAACTGCATACTAGTTTTTGTGAGGTGAGCTTAACGCCATACGGGGTACTTGGGCATAGGCATCAACCTGAAATTGCTACCCAGCTAGGCCAAGAAGTTATTTTTACTCCTCATTTGGGCAATTTTAAACGCGGCATACTTGCCACCATTACGGTACAACTCGCTCAAGGCACCACGGCTAAAGATATTGAAGCGGCTTATCAGTGTTATGACAATGCGCCACTTGTGACGGTGAAGCAGAATCAATTTCCTAAAGTTGATGATGTGGTGCAAACACCTAACTGCCTTATCGGTTGGAAATTTGACCCTGAAACAAATTATCTCGTGGTCACAAGTGCAATTGACAACTTAATGAAGGGTGCTGCGAGCCAAGCCTTGCAATGCATAAAGATTCATTTTAACGAATTGTTAAAATAACGACTTTGGATCCTAAAATGGCAACATTAAATACAGAACTGAATACTAAGTCTCACGCCAAGCCTGTCATGATACTGAAAGTCGGTGGTGCACTGTTACAGTGTGAAATGGGCATGGCACGTTTGATGGAAACTGCGGCAAAAATTATCACTAATGGCCAGCCATTAATTATGGTGCATGGTGGTGGCTGCTTGGTGGATGAACAGCTTAAAGCAAATAACATGATCACGCAGAAACTAGACGGGCTAAGAGTGACACCTGCAGAGCAGGTTCCTGTTATTGTCGGCGCACTCGCTGGTACCTCGAATAAAATCCTGCAGGCTGCAGCAATCAAAGCTGGCATCACCTGTTTAGGTATGAGTCTTGCTGATGCCGATATGATGACAGCAAACATTAAAGACCCTCAGCTTGGATTTGTAGGAGAAGTTGAGCCAAATGATGCCAGTTACTTGGAGTTTGTATTAGCTAAAGGCTGGATGCCAATTGTGAGCTCCATTGCCATCAGTAACCAAGGCGAAATGCTGAATGTGAATGCGGATCAAGCCGCCACTGCACTGGCAAAACTTGTTGCCGGCAACCTTGTGTTGTTGTCTGATGTTTCAGGTGTACTTGATGGCAAAGGACAACTGATCAGCAGTTTGAATCGTAAAGAAATTAACGAACTAACTAAGATTGGTGTGATTGAAAAAGGCATGAAAGTTAAGGTCGAAGCGGCTCTTGATGTTGCGGAGTCGATGGGACAAGCCGTTCAAATTGCATCTTGGCGTCATGCAGAACAACTTATTGCATTAAGCAACGGTGAAGCCGTTGGTACTCAGATTCAACCTTAGGGAGCGGTTTCATGAACCATCTATTATCAATTAAAGACCTATCGCAACAGCAGCTTTTAGACTTGCTAGCGCTGGCAAAAAACATCAAAGCAAATCCGGCGGATTACAGAAAAGCCCTCGATGGTAAAAGTGTAGTGATGCTATTTGAAAAGCCTTCACTAAGAACCCGTGTCAGCTTTGATATTGGTATCAATAAGTTGGGTGGCCACTGTTTGTATCTTGATCAGCAAAATGGTGCATTAGGCAAGCGTGAGCCTGTCTCTGATTTTGCCGCTAATATCTCTTGTTGGGCTGATGCCATTGTGGCGCGGACCTTTTTACACTCAACCATTGAACAGTTAGCAGAGCATGGCTCAGTACCTGTGATTAATGCACTGTCTGATCTTTACCATCCTTGTCAGGGCTTAGCAGACTTTTTAACCCTTTCTGAGCAGTATGACGATGTGAGTAAAGTGAAGCTTGCTTACGTGGGTGATGGTAATAACGTGACCCATTCATTGATGTTCGGCGCGGCTATTTTAGGCGCACACCTCACCGTATTGTGCCCTCCTGGTCACTTCCCTGATGGCAAGGTTGTGTGTGAAGCCCAAGCATTAGCCGCAAAACATGGCGGTACATTAGTGCTTAGCTCAGACATTGAAGCGATAGCCGATCATGATGCTATCTACACCGATACTTGGATCTCAATGGGTGACAATGCCTCAATGGAAGAGATTGAAGCCAAGTTTAAGCCTTATCAAGTCAATGCCGAGTTAATGGCCGCGGCGGGTGCTAAGCACTTCATGCATTGTCTGCCAGCCTATAGAGAAGTTGAAGCAACAGCAGAGATTGTAGATGGTGAAGGCTCGCTGATCTTGCATCAAGCAGAGAATCGCATGCATGCGCAAAATGCCGTGCTTGTCACTCTATTTAGTCAATAATTTGTATTGGTTCGTACATACGAGCTAAACCAGAAATAATGTAGTAGGAATTAAAAATGTCAGCAGAATTAAAGAAAACAGATGTGAAAAAGGTAGTGCTTGCTTACTCCGGCGGCCTTGATACCTCAGCTATTATCCCTTGGCTAAAAGAGACCTACGATAACTGTGAGATTGTCGCTTTTTGTGCTGATGTTGGTCAGGGGGAAGAAGAGCTTGTCGGTTTACATGAAAAGGCTATCGCATCTGGCGCATCTGAGTGCTATATCGTCGATTTAAAAGAGGAGCTGGTGGCAGATTATATCTATCCAACCATAGCAACGGGCGCCATTTATGAGGGCACATACCTGTTAGGTACCTCGATGGCGAGACCGATTATCGCTAAAGCTCAAGTAGAAGTTGCTCGTAAAGTTGGCGCAGATGCCGTTTGTCATGGCTGTACAGGTAAAGGTAATGACCAAGTGCGTTTTGAAGGTTGTTTTGCCGCATTAGCACCCGATCTTAAGGTGATTGCTCCTTGGCGTGAGTGGGAAATGGTAAGCCGTGAAGATCTGCTTGATTATCTTGCAGAGCGTAACATCGAAACCACGGCTTCGGCGACTAAGATCTATAGCCGTGATGCTAACGCTTGGCATATCTCCCATGAAGGTGGTGAGCTAGAAGATCCATGGAACGAGCCAACTCAAGGCGTTTGGACCATGACTGTTGCCCCAGAAGATGCCCCTAATGCACCTGAGTACGTAGCGCTAGAGCTAGAACAAGGTAAGATCACTAAAGTAAATGGTGATGCGCTATCGCCTTACAAAGCGTTGATGTTACTTAATGAGCTTGCAGGTGCACATGGCGTGGGACGGATCGATATTACTGAGAACAGGCTGGTGGGCATGAAATCCCGTGGCTGTTACGAAACACCTGGCGGCACTGTAATGTTTGCCGCGCTACGGGCAATTGAAGAGTTAGTGCTGGATAAAACTAGTCGTGAATGGCGTGAGCAAGTTGGCGCTCAAATGGCACATCTTGTTTATGATGGTCGTTGGTTTACACCGCTTTGTGAGTCACTACTGGGCGCTTCAAAGCCGCTGGCGGATCTGGTTAATGGCGAAGTTGTTATTAAGCTTTATAAAGGCCAAGCGAGTGCAGTTAAAAAACGTTCGCCTAACAGCTTATATTCTGAAGAGTTTGCCACTTTTGGTGAAGATGATGTTTATAACCAGAAAGATGCAGAAGGCTTTATCCGTTTGTATTCGCTTTCTAGTCGGATCAGAGCGCTACACGGTCACAACAAGTAACGTCATTTTTAGATTTTAATATTTATACGGCGGACGAGCAGTCCGCCCAGCATTTAAGAGGAAGCCAACATGGCATTATGGGGCGGTAGATTTAGCCAAGAGAGCAGCGCACTGTTCAAACTTTTTAACGACTCATTGCCTGTGGATTACCGACTCATTGAGCAAGATATTGTCGGCTCGATTGCTTGGGCAAGCGCTATTACTCAAGTTGGGGTTTTGACAACTGAAGAGTGCAGTCAGTTGCAAACGGCGTTAAATGAGTTACTTGAGGAAACGGCAGACAAGCCAGAGTTGATTATTGCTTCAGGTGCTGAAGACATTCACAGTTTTGTTGAACAATCTCTTATCGCTAAAGTGGGGGATTTAGGTAAAAAGCTACATACTGGTCGTTCGCGTAACGATCAGGTGGCGACCGATCTTAAGCTGTGGTGTAAAAAAGAGGGACTAGCGCTACTTGAATTGCTATCCAAATTACGAACTGCTCTTATCGAACTCGCGGAGCGTGAAATCGATGCGGTTATGCCAGGCTATACTCATCTGCAAAGAGCGCAGCCTGTTTTATTCGGCCACTGGTGCCTTGCTTATGTAGAGATGTTTGAGCGTGATATCAGTCGACTGCAAGATGCTTTGAAGCGCGCCGATACTTGTCCTTTAGGGACTGGTGCGTTAGCGGGTACTGCTTATCCAATGGACAGAGTAAAGCTTGCGCAGTCGCTCGGCTTCGCAAGCCCAACGCTTAACAGTTTAGATACTGTATCTGATAGAGATCATGTGGTAGAGATCTGTAGCGATGCTTCAATCAGTATGATGCATTTGAGCCGTATGGCTGAAGATCTTATCTTCTTTAACAGTGGTGAAGCCGGCTTTATCGAGTTAGATGATGAAGTGACATCGGGCTCGTCGCTAATGCCACAAAAGAAAAACCCAGATGCTCTTGAGCTGATTAGGGGCAAGACAGGTCGGGTTTATGGCAGCCTAATTGGTATTCTTACTACGATGAAAGCTCTGCCACTGGCTTACAATAAAGATATGCAAGAGGATAAAGAGGGGCTGTTTGATGTTATGGACAGCTGGGCGATTTGTCTAGAAATGGCAGCATTAGTGCTAAATGGTTTGCAGGTTAATCGTGAAAGAACATTAAGCGCTGCGCAGCAAGGCTATGCTAACTCAACTGAATTGGCTGACTACTTAGTGGCTAAAGGTATGCCGTTTAGAGAAGCTCACCATGTAGTGGGTGAGGCTGTTGTTGTTGCTATTGCGAAACAAACACCGCTCGAAAACTTGCCTTTAGAAGAGTTGCAGAGCTTTAGCGCTATTATTGAAGCGGATGTGTATGACTGCCTGACGATTGAATCTTGTTTAGCTAAACGTGAGGCTTTAGGTGGAACATCACTGCCACAAGTTAAAGCGGCACTTGCGGGAAAACAAGCAAGTTAAACCTCGATTAGATCAACGATAACAAAAAGGCGGCTATTTCCTAAAGAAATAGCTGCCTTTTTAATCGATGTGATTACTGAAACAGATCTTCTTCCTCAGACTTATCGATAAAGATATCGCTGTTGTCTTCCTCTTGTTCAGTTGCATATTCTGTCGGCTCAGTACCCGCAATGAAGTACTCAAAGCGAGTGGTATAGTCTGTTTTACGGCTCAACTTGCCGGTGGCTAAATCGATTCGTGCAGAGACAATTCCTTCAGGTGTTTTGGTCGGCTCGACAGGCGTACCTTCCAGTGCATCCTTCATAAACTCATTCCAAGCCGGTCCCGCTGTTTTTGCGCCTGCTTCAGCAAGTGATATCTGATCTTTAGCACCATTGGCATTCCAGCTGGTGCGGCCGAGTTCTTGGCTATGATCATCGAAACCAACCCAAACCGTGGTGGCCAGTTTAGGATTAAATCCACTAAACCAAGTATCGCGAGATTCGTTAGTCGTACCAGTTTTGCCGGCAATATCTCGGCGCTTAACCACTCTTGCAGCACGCCAAGCTGTACCATTCCAACCGGTGCCTTTACTCCAATCGCCGCCCCCCCAAATAACGCTTTTGAGTGACTCAGTAATAAGAAAAGCTGTTTGCTCGGAAATAATTTGTGGCGCAAAACGTGAGTCCTCATTGCCACACTGCTCGGTGGTTGATGGTACAACTTCAGTTGCTGCTGTATCACCTTGCAGTTCGTTGGCCATAGCGGCAAAAGGATCATCGGCTAATGGTTGCTCGGGTTCACTAGCTGCACAAGCCAGTGTTGGATTGGCAGTTTCAATCAAATCGCCATGGGCCGACTCTACTCTTTCGATAAAGTAAGGTTCGACCAAATAGCCGCCATTAGCGAAGGTTGAAAATGCCGTAACGACTTGCAATGGCGTAACCGATGGTGAGCCTAGAGCGATAGATTCATTGCGAGGTAGGTCAGCTGGGTCAAAGCCAAACTTAACAAGTTGGGCGATGGTTGCATCCAGTCCGGTATATCGCATAGCGCGAACTGACATAACGTTAATTGATTGCGCTAAACCAACACGAAGTCTTGTTGGGCCGCCATAGATATCTGGCGAGTTTTTCGGGCGCCAAGCAGTGCCTTGTCGTGTATCTGGCTTATTAATCGGGGCGTTATTGATCAGCGTTGATAGGGTATAACCCTTCTCTAAAGCCGCAGTATAGATAAATGGCTTGATGTTCGAACCTAGCTGACGTTTAGCTTGAGTGACACGGTTATACTGGCTCATGTAAAAGCTAAAGCCACCGACTAAATTACGAATCGCACCATCATGAGGGTCAACAGAAACAATAGCGCTAGCAACTAACGGCACCTGGCTAAGTTGCCAGATATCACCGTTGTTGCGGATCCAAACTTGTTGCCCTGCGGTTAGTACCTCAGTGGCAAGTTTAGGTGCTTTGCCCTGGCGCTTATTAGTGATGAATTTACGTGCCCACTTGATACCATCCCATGGGAGTTCATATATATCACCTTTAGCAGTCATCACCTTGGCGGTTTGCTCTTCAACGCTAAGCACTGCCGCCGGATACATTCCTTGAAATGAACCCGTTTGCTTTAATTTGGCTTTGATATCTTCATTGTCAGGCTGAACATCACTCCAAAGTACCTTGGTGCGTCCACGGTAACCATGGCGTTCATCATAGGCATAAACGTTGTGACGCAATGCTTTTTGCGCATCCATCTGCAGTTTTGAGTCGACGGTGGTGTAGATATCGTAGCCGCCGGTATACGCTTCCTCTTCACCGTACTTTTCAACTAAGTAATCACGCGCCATCTCTGAAATATAAGGGGCATATAAATCGATGACTGCACCATGGTACTTGGCCGTAATCGGTGCTTGAATTGCTTCATCATATTGCGCTTGAGTGATGTTACGTTTTTCAAGCATACGGCTCAGCACCCAGTTTCGACGATTAAGGGCGCGAGTTGAGTTTCTAATTGGATTCGCTGCTGATGGTGATTGAGGTAAACCAGCAATCATCGCCATTTCAGGAAGAGTCAGTTCGTTTAGCTCTTTACCGTAATAAACTTGAGCTGCTGCTCCAACACCGTAAGCACGGTTGCCAAGGAAAGAACGGTTAAGGTAGAGAGTTAAGATCTCCTCTTTATTGAGCGCTTTCTCAATTTTTAAGGCGAGAAAGATCTCTTTTGTCTTACGGATATAGGTTTTGTCTCGGGTTAAAAAGAATCCACGGGCAACTTGCTGGGTAATTGTACTTGCACCCTGACTCTTCTTGCCTGTGGTCACCAAAATAAATGCTGCACGGATGATACCAATAGGATCGATACCTTTATGTTCGAAAAAACGAGCATCCTCGGTATCCAGTACCGCGTTAATGAGTTGTTCAGGTACATCTTCATAATGAACTGGAATACGGCGTTTTTCGCCAAATTGAGAGATCAATTTGCCGTCACTACTATAAATTCTCAGTGGCGTTTGCAGTTTTACCGTCTTAAGCGTAGTGACATCGGGCAGCTCAGGAAGCACGTAAAAATATGCTGCCACAATAGCACCAATGCCAAGTAGCCCAAGGCTAAAGAAAGCAATAACTAAACGTTTTAACCACTTCAAAGGAAGATTCCATGAATGTAAATAAGACCAGTAGTATATAAGCCGTTGAAGAAATGGTGAAGTAAAAGCCTAAGGATTAATGTTTAGATTAACCAAATTAGCTTGATTGGCTGCAAAGATTACCTAGAAAAGTGTAAATAGACGAGAGTTCTGCTTATCAAAACTTCTTTACTAAAACGAGAGTATTTAAGATATAGCCATACATGCTAGGGCTGAAATAGAAATTGGAACGACTAAATTGTGCTGTACTCGATCTTATTGAAAATAAATACGGCTGAAAATCAACCTCCGTCAGAACTGTGACGTTAGTGATATGTACTAACGTTTTAGCTAATTACAGTATTTATGGCTGTATATTGTTATAAATCAGTGTGGATAGTAAAAATGATATAGGTTTTTAGTCTGACAAAGTATAGGGCGATATAAGTAGTTATTTAAAGTCAATAAAATGGCAATTGTAAAATCCAGAAACATTTTGTACAAATAGCTATAACGCGTAGATTGTGTGCTAATCTATTTTTGAAAATAATAATAAAGTGACGTTGGACTATGCTTTCAAATATATGGAAGCGTCAGGCTCCGCAGATGGTTGGGATTGATATTGGTTCCCATGAAGTTAAAGCGATTCTGCTGAGTAAGACTGCTGATGGATATAAAATACTAAGTCATGCTGCTATCCCGCTAAAAAAGGGAGCGGTAAACGATCATGAAATTCGTGATACGGAAGCCGTTTCTGAGGCTCTTAAGCTGGTTAAGCGCTCACTTCCTAAAACCACAAAATTCGCAGCGGTTGCCGTATCTGGTTCTGCTGTTATGACCAAAGTTATCTATATGGATTCCTCTTTGAGTGAAGAAGAGATGGAAGCTCAAATAGAGATCGAAGCTGATAACCTGATTCCTTACTCCCTAGACGAAGTTAATATCGATTTTGAAACGTTGAGTGCCAATAAAACGGATCCAAGTAAAGTCGATGTATTACTTAGTGCTTGTCGTTCTGAAAATATAGATAGCCGTACAGATGCCCTTGAGGAAATAAACCTCGAAGTCAAAGTTGTCGATGTTGAAGGTTATGCGTTAGGCCGAGCCTTTGAAATGATATCGGCGCAATTACCAAAAGATGCGCAAAACAAAGTGGTCGCTCTCGTCGATATTGGCGCAAATATAACGACTTTTTCTATTGTAGAAAATGGGGAAACAACTTTTGTTCGAGAGCAGGCATTCGGCGGCGAGCAATTTACTCAGTCGATACTCTCTTTTTATGGCATGACTTATGAGCAAGCTGAACAAGCTAAGCTTGCGGGTGATTTGCCACGTAATTATATGTTTGAAGTGTTATCCCCTTTTCAAACTCAATTGCTTCAACAGATAAAGCGCACCTTACAAATCTATTGTACCTCTAGCGGCAAAGACAGAGTTGACCATATCGTATTGTGTGGTGGAACAGCCAAACTTGAAGGTATGACAAACCTGATGATTAATGAATTGGGTGTGAATACTGTGATAGGCGATCCGTTTAAAGGTTGTTTACACGCCGATGATGCGGTTAAGCAACAGCTCCAGCCTGACATTGGTAAATATATGTTGGCATGTGGATTAGCGCTAAGGAGTTATGCTGAATGGCGAACATAAACCTCTTACCTTGGCGCGAAGAAGCGCGCGAAAAACAAAAAAGAGACTACACCGGTGTACTCGCGCTGGTTTTCTTAGTTTCAGGTCTTGTCGTTTATCTCTCTCTAATGGCAATTGGTGTCGTTTCTGATGATCAAAAGAGCCGTAATGCCTACTTACAATCTGAAATTCAATTACTTGAAGCGCAAATTGCAGAAATCACCAAAATTAGAACCCGCAAAAAAGATATTGAACGCCGTACCGAGATTATTTTAGGGCTACAGCAATCTAGAAACCTGCCGACACATGTTCTAGATGAATTGGTACGAATCGTACCTGCAGGGATCTATCTTTCCAGTATTGAAAAGAAAGGCAGTATGTTGTGGATAGAAGGCCGAAGTGAATCAAATAATAATGTCGCTAATATGATGCGTAAAGTTAAGACATCTGATTGGCTACAAGATCCTAATATGCAATCGATTGTAGCGCAGAACGAAGAGCTGAGGCAGTTACAACGATTCACGCTAAGGGTCACCATCACCGATGGCGACAGCGCAGATTTGGGCGCGGTTAAAGGGGCGAGTAAATGAATCTCGATCTGAGTCAATTTAACGATATCGATTTTGAAAACATAGGTGCTTGGCCAAAATTGGTCAAAGTGGTGTTTGCAGCATTACTTGCCGTTTGTGTTTTTGTTGGCAGTTATTTTTTGTTTGTCTCTGATGCAATTGATGCGCTCAATGCTGAGCAGGAAAAAGAGCAACAGTTAAAGAGTGACTTCAAGTCAAAGTACCAACTCGCTGCTAACCTGAAATTGTATCGTGAGCAGCTGGCGGTAATGGAATTACAGTTTGCTGAACTGTTAAAGATGTTACCTTCTCAAAATGAGATGCCAGGCTTACTCGACGACATCACATTTGTAGCTACTGATGCAGGTCTTAAAATCAATAGCCTAGATTGGGATTCTGAAATAGTCAGAGAGTTCTACATCGAGTTTCCGATAAAAATTGCTGTAAGTGGTGACTATCATCAACTTGGACATCTAGTCAGCGGGGTCGCAAAGTTACCTCGAATTGTAAGTCTGCATGATTTCGTGATTAATCGAGATGACAGCGGCGGGCTCGCTATGGATATTCTTGCGAAGACTTACCGTTTTAAAGAGGGTGCGGAGCTGCCAGCAGAGAAGGGGGCATCAAAATGATGAGATCTTATTCTGCCATTGTGCTCGCTATCATGCTCACTGGTTGTGTCGGAGATCGTAGTGATCTTGAGCTATTTGTCACCACAACGAAAGCGCAACATGTTGCACATATCAAGCCACTTAAAGCGACACCTAAATTTGAGCACTTTGATTACCAAGCAGACCTTATGCGTAGCCCTTACATGCCGCCGTCAAGAGAATTGACAGAAGAGGTTATCGATACCACTAAGGATTGTTTACAGCCAGATTTAAAACGTCGAAAAGGCCGCTTAGAAACCTATGCACTAGATAACTTAAAGATGCGTGGAACATTAAGTGAAGCAGATACTATTTGGGCCCTACTAGAGACGAGTGACGGCAGTGTTTACCGCCTAGGAACTGGTCAATATGTGGGGCTTTATCATGGGAAAATAGCCAACGTAACGCCGCAAACAATCGAAATTATAGAGTTGATCCCAGATGGTTCTGGTTGCTGGACAGAACGCTCTAGCAGCATGGAACTTACAGGAGAATGATAAGGATGACAGAGGGAATCATGAGATTGTCTATCACGCACCGCGCCTGCAACATGGCCGCGTCTTTTTTGAAGGTGACTTTTAGCCTTGCGCTCCTATTAGGGATGGCTCCGCTTGCTAATGCAGCCAATAAGCTTATCGATGTTAAATATCATGCGGTAGTTGATCATCAGCTAGAGTTGCAGTTGGTGTTTGAACAGCCGATTGAAGAACCTGAAATAGACTTGAATGCCGATCCGGCACAGATCATTTTGGGGTTTACGGATAGTATTTCAGGGCTAGAAAAACAAACATTGCCGATTGAAACGGTTGGTGTTGAAACTGTCAGTACAGTGCAAAGTGGTGCCAGTCTTCAAGTATTTGTAGGTTTAGAAGACGTTAAGGCCTATCAAGGCCGGATTGTTGGCAATACATATCGACTGACTATCAATGACGAAGTCATTAATAGTAATGCTGGTGGCAATAATCCGTTTGTAAATGGCATTGAAAGTATTGATTTTAAGCGCACTGCGAATGGTGGTGGTCAGTTGTTAGTTAAATTAGACAATAGCACTGTGGCTGCAAACGTAGAGCAGGTAGGCTCTAAACTTGAGCTTAAATTGTATAATACTGATATTCGTTCTGACCTGCTTTACGTCATGGATGTACATGACTTTGCTACTCCAGTTAATAGCTTTGAAACGTTTAAAGAAGATCTTACCAGTCGTTTTCTTATCGATATTGAAGGCAGTTACGAATATGACTATCAACAAGATGGTCGTGTTTTTATCTTGAGCATGGAAAAGGCTGAACGTCTTGATATTGCCAAAGAAGAGAAGACCTATGATGGCCGTTCACTGTCACTGAATTTTCAAAATATGGCAGTCAGAACGGTATTGCAGATCATTGCTGACTACAACAATTTCAACTTGGTTGTTAGTGATACTGTTGAAGGCGACATTACCTTAAGGCTCGACGATGTGCCTTGGGATCAAGCGCTTGATCTTATATTACAAACTAAAGGTTTAGATAAGCGCATTGAGGGTAACATCTTGATGATTGCTCCAAGTGAAGAGATTGCCATAAGAGAGAGCCAAGAGCTTAAAAATCGGCAGGAAGTGAAAGAGCTTGCACCGCTTTACTCTGAATATTTGCAGATTAATTATGCGAAAGCGGCCGATATTGCCATTCTGCTAAAGGGTGAGGATTCTAGTTTATTATCGAATCGCGGCAGTGTAGCTGTCGACGAGCGTACCAATACTTTGTTAGTCAAAGATACTGAAGAAACACTGGAAAGCATCTATCGATTAATCGAAGTGCTAGACATTCCGATTAAGCAGGTACTGATTGAAGCGCGTATGGTCACAGTGAAAGACGACGTAGCGGAAGACCTCGGTGTACGCTGGGGGGTAACAGACCAGCAAGGAACCAAAGGTACGTCAGGTAGTTTAGAAGGCGCAAATGATATTGCGGCTGGTATTTTACCGAGTCTTAACGATAGGCTAAACGTTAACCTGCCAGCAGCGCCCGTTAATGCAACGAGTATTGCTTTTTCTGTTGCTAAGCTTGCCGATGGCACTGTGCTTGATCTTGAATTAAGTGCGCTTGAGCAAGAAAACAAAGGTGAGATTATTGCTAGCCCGCGTATTATGACCTCAAATCAAAAAGCGGCTTATATTGAACAGGGTGTAGAGATCCCTTATGTCGAAGCCAGCTCAAGTGGCGCTACGACTGTAACATTTAAGAAAGCGGTATTATCACTGCGAGTGACGCCACAAATAACGCCAGATAACCGGGTCATTCTAGATTTAGAGATCACTCAAGATTCACAAGGTAAAGTGGTGGCTACGCCAACGGGTGAGGCAGTCTCTATTGATACTCAACGTATTGGTACTCAAGTGTTGGTGGATCATGGTGAAACTATCGTATTGGGTGGTATTTACCAACAGCAATTAATTAGTCGTGTAAGTAAAGTTCCGCTTTTAGGTGATATTCCCTACCTTGGATTTATGTTTAGAAGTACATCAGATAAGAATGAGCGACAAGAGCTGCTTATCTTTGTCACTCCTAAAATTGTTTCCGAAGCACTTTAACCGTAATAAGTAAATAAAAGCCAGTGCTTAGCGCTGGCTTTTGGCAATGTGAAATAGATTTTTGATAGAAATGTGCTACTTCGCTTGCCATCAATAGCGGTTAGCTGAGATAATCAGCGGTCAAGTCTCAATAGAGCAAGGTAACATTTAAGGTCAACTCATCGTTTTCGAGTTGGCGTAGGCAAACTTCAAATAAGATTCAGACATATATACCAATGGCCGAAAAACGTAATATTTTCCTAGTAGGCCCTATGGGGGCTGGTAAAAGCACTATAGGCCGTCATCTGGCGCAGATGCTGCACTTAGAGTTCCACGATTCAGATCAAGAAATTGAAAGCCGTACAGGCGCTGACATTGCGTGGGTTTTTGATGTCGAAGGCGAAGAGGGTTTCCGCGTTCGCGAGACACAAGTTGTTGCTGATTTAACCGAAAAGCAAGGTATCGTGTTAGCAACGGGTGGTGGTTCAATTCAGAGCAAAGAGATCCGTAATAACCTTTCTGCTCGTGGGATTGTAGTCTACCTAGAGACCACAATTGATAAGCAAGTAGCACGTACGCAAAGAGATAAGCGACGTCCACTACTTCAAGTCGATGACCCAAGAGAAGTGCTAGAAAACCTAGCAGAGGTTCGCAATCCTCTTTATGAAGAGATCGCTGATGTTATCGTTAAAACCGATGAGCAAAGCGCAAAAGTTGTTGCAAACCAAATAATTGAGCAATTAGGTTTTTAAGATATGACTAAACAAGTTCTGGTTGAACTCGGTGAACGTAGTTACCCAATCGTAATTGGCCAGAAATTGTTAAGTAATGGCGAGCCTCTGGCTCGCTATCTTAAAAATAAGAATATCCTCATTGTCACTAATGAAACGATAGCGCCACTGTATCTTGAAAAAGTACAAGCCATGCTGTCCGATTTCAGCTGCGTGACTCCCGTGATTTTACCTGATGGCGAGCAATACAAAACGCTGAGCCAGATGGATTCAATTTTCACCTCTTTGCTGCAACAAAATTTGGGCCGCGACACGGTACTGATTGCGTTGGGCGGCGGTGTTATTGGTGACATGACCGGCTTCGCTGCAGCGAGTTATCAACGTGGTATTGATTTTATTCAGTTCCCAACCACCTTACTTTCACAAGTTGACTCTTCTGTCGGTGGCAAAACAGCAGTTAATCACCCTCTGGGTAAGAATATGATCGGTGCATTTTATCAACCGAAATATGTTCTGATAGATACTGATTGTTTAAGCACTTTGCCTAAAAGAGAGTTTGCTGCTGGTATGGCTGAAGTGATCAAATACGGCATTATGTGGGATGCAGAGTTCTTCAGCTGGCTGGAAGACAATGTTGAAGCATTGACGGCACTTGATACTCAAGCACTGGAATATGCTATTGGTCGTTGTTGTGAAATTAAAGCCGATGTCGTCGAGAAGGATGAAACAGAGCAAGCGGTAAGAGCACTGCTCAATCTGGGGCATACTTTTGGGCATGCCATAGAAGCTGAAATGGGCTATGGTGTGTGGTTGCATGGCGAAGCTGTTTCTGCTGGCACAGTCCTTGCTGCAATTACCTCAAACAAGCTTGGGCTCGTTGAAGAGTCAATTGTTTGTCGTATTAAAGCATTATTCGCTGCATTCGACCTACCAACTTCAGCACCCGAAACGATGAATTTTGAACAGTTCATTAAACATATGCGTCGCGATAAAAAAGTGCTTAAAGGACAGTTACGCTTAGTATTACCCGAAGGTTTAGGCCAGGCGGGGATCTACAGTAATGTGACTGATGAGCAACTTCAAGAGATTATCGACTGCGCATAAACTATGCTGCAGGTATTCGGTGAAATCTACATTCAGTTTTACAAATTCTTTAATGGCTAAAGACCCTATGTTTATTCAACATAGGCAATTCCTGCTGTGTCATTATCAACCATGCTCTGTGCATTCTAGTGTGGGAGTATTAGCTTAAATGTCTTTAACGGGTTCTACATTACTGCCTAGCCAAGAAGCTCTTTTAAACCGCTTACAGCATATTAGTCTCTATGGTCAGCAGCTCATCGTATTAACGGGTGAAGAGGGGGCTGGTAAAACCACGCTTGTTACTGCGTTATTAACTGAGTTAGAAGAATTTAGCTCCGCCCTCGTTATTTGCCCCAAATATTGCGACAGTGCTGAAATTCGTCGAAAGATACTAGTGCAATTATTAGCCGATCCGGTATTTGACGATGAGTTACCTTTGCCTGAAACAATGCTGAGGGCGAGCTCTGCATTACCATCTGCTAGTTGTATCGTATTGGATGATGCGCACTATATACCGTTGGAGATCTGGGCTGAATGTATTGTGTTGAGTCAGATGTCTTTTGCTGGCAAGACCGTCAATATAACGATGACTGCTCCAGTTGAGTTCCTCAATGATGTGTTACAACAACTTCCTGTGGATCAAAGGCAACTGTTACTGCCTTTAGATATTGAGCCAATCGATAGTGTTGAAAGAGAGGGTCTCTACTATACGTTATTGAGCCGTAGCGATGCCCAGCCATTTACCCCCAGGGATATCGTTAAAAATAGATTAGAGATGCAAAGTGGTACCCCGAAAGAAGTTGTTGAACTGCTTGAACTTGCGTTAAACGGAGAGGCTGAAAACTCGACGGCTCCATCTAAATTCAAACAACCACTGATTGCGGCTCTAGGTCTTGCATTGGTGGTCATTTTTCTTATTTGGTTTTTTGCTGGGGGTGAGCAGGAGGTTGAGCAGTCAACAAAGGTCGTGTTTGCAGGTGCCCCGGTTTTGACTTCGCCTTTCTTGGCCGATTATGGCAAGCGATTGTTAGCTGACTATTTTATGGCGCTAGAAAAACCTCGTCCGATTGAAGGTAAAGTCGAGAATGATAAAACTTTCGTCAGCGAGCTAGAAACTCAACTGACCGACAAACCTCGTGATTCAAAAGTGCTCGCCGTCGATGAGCCAATAGTTGATTCGGAAGATGTTACCGCGGAGATGGTTGAGCCTGCGGCAAATCAAACTATCGAGACTTTCTCAATCAAAGAAATTGAAACGCCAACGCCACCGAACCAGCCTAAAGATATTACTGCTAGCATTAACGTGCAGCAAAAGCCCACTCAAGGTTATACCTTACAGCTTGCGAGCGTTAAGCGTCTAGACTCTTTAGCGAGAACGTTAGAGAAAATAGCGCGACAGGATGGGGTTAAGGTTGCAAGATATAAGAGCCGTTGGGTTGTATTATTAGGTGAATTTGCCACAGTCAATCAAGCGAGAGAGCAATCGTTGAAATTAACAGCGAATGGCAGCATTTCAGCCCCTTGGATTCGAAAGTGGCAAGATCTTAGCGAATATGAGTTACAAGATAGTGTTCCAACTCGTGAAATTAATTAATAAACAGAGTACAATCATCAGCTCTCTTTTTCTTAGTATCCAATCAATTTAAATGATTAAAAAACAAAGGGCCTTCTTAAAGTGGGCTGGCGGAAAATTTAAACTGATTGAAGCTCTGAAAGAGCACCTTCCTCAAGGCGATAGACTCGTTGAACCATTCGTGGGCGCAGGTTCTGTTTTTCTTAATACTGACTTTGATCGTTATCTGTTGTGCGATATAAATCAAGACCTTATTAACCTGTATAAGATAGTGCAGTCAGAGCCTGAAAAGTACATCAAAGCCGCTAAAGCACTGTTCGTCCCTGAGATGAATCAAAAAGACGCTTACTATAAAGTTCGTAGCAGCTTTAATGAGACTAAAGATCCCTTTAAGCGCTCGGTGTTTTTCCTCTATATGAACCGTCATGGTTTTAATGGCTTGTGCCGTTATAACCGTAAAGGTGGCTTTAACGTACCTTTTGGCTCCTATAAAAAACCTTATTTTCCTGAAAATGAGATCCGTGCATTTTCGGAAAAGGCGCAGCGGGCTGAATTTCGTTGTATTGGTTACGAACAGGCAATCGATATGACCAAAGAGGGGGATGTGGTTTATTGTGATCCGCCTTACGCGCCATTGTCATCAACTGCGAGTTTTACCACTTATGTAGGTGCTGGTTTCTCGTTGGATGACCAGGCTCTATTGGCAAGAAAATCACGTCATACAGCGATTGAGCGTGGTATTCCTGTATTGATCAGTAACCATGACATCCCTCTAACTAGAGAGTTGTATCATGGTGCAACATTTGGGTCGATTCAAGTGCAGCGCAATATTAGCCAAAAAGGCAGTGGCCGCAAGAAAGTAGATGAATTGATGGCGCTATATGATGATTCATATCATAGCGAAAACGACTGATTTCAAAGTTGTTAGGCATTAATTGTTAATGCCTAGGCGAGCACCTGATTAACAATAAAAATGAGTCCTAATACAAATAGCACGGCGAGCAAAATACCCATCACTATGTAGGGGATTGGAGAAGAAGTTTGAAAGTCTCTAAGCCGATTTTGCTCTGTTTGCACACCAATAAAGGCAGCTAAGGTACTTAAGAGTACTTGCCACCATCGATATAGCATAAGAGTTGTTATTCACCCTTCATCGGAGAATTATCGCTAGTGATTGGCGAACTTTGATGGCCATATAACAGCTCAAAAAGATCGATAAAATGTAACTGATTAGTTTGGCTTTTACCTGTTAACCAGCTCTTCCAACTCAAGTCGTGTGACTGAGAAGCGCAGCGGTTACTTGGGTGGCTTGCAGGTAGACCTGGATTATAACTGCTGGTTGCTGTATCGCAGACGCAAGCAGCGCTAGAGGCCGTTTCTGTTGATTGAGATGTTAAGCTAATCGATCCTAAAGCTGCAGTCACGACAGCAAGAGTAGCAGCAGCTCTAAAAGTCGCTGTTTTCTTGAATAATCCTTTCATGTCGTCCTCCTATTTATCATGCAGTCGAAACATTATAGCAAACAAGGTCATATTTTAAACATTTTTTACACTTAAATTCATTTTTACTATTGCAATGAAAAATTTTAGCCTACCAATTTAGCGAAATGAGCTGCTAGCTATAGAGAGCATGGACAGCAGCAGGTAGAATAGTGCACTTCTTAAACATACTGGTGGTTTTAATATGCGTCCATTTTTGATTGCTCCCTCTATTTTGTCTGCAGATTTCGCTCGCCTAGGCGAAGACGTTGATGCTGTATTGAACGCGGGTGCCGATGTTGTCCATTTTGATGTAATGGATAACCACTATGTACCAAATTTAACCATAGGTCCTATGGTATGCAAAGCATTGCGTGATTACGGTGTAACGGCAGATATTGACGTTCATTTAATGGTTAAACCTGTTGATCGCCTAATCCCTGATTTTGCTAAAGCGGGCGCCTCAATCATCACCTTCCACCCGGAAGCAAGCGAACATCTAGATCGTAGCTTACAGCTTATCAAAGAGTCTGGTTGTAAAGCTGGCTTAGTGTTTAACCCTGGCACACCATTGCATTATTTAGATCATGTGATGGATAAGCTAGATGTCATTTTGTTGATGTCAGTAAACCCAGGTTTTGGTGGGCAGTCGTTTATCCCGTCAACGTTAGACAAATTACGTCAGGTACGTAAGTTGATTGATGACAGTGGTTTTGATATCCGTCTTGAAGTAGATGGTGGCGTTAAAGTGGATAACATCGCTGAAATTGCTGCTGCAGGCGCAGATATGTTTGTTGCTGGCTCTGCTATTTTCAATAAGCCAGACTACAAAGCGGTTATCGACGAAATGCGCGCCGAGCTTGCTAGCGTTGAGGCATAGTTAATGACTGATTTTAGTCAAATAAAAGCCGTCGCATTTGACTTAGATGGAACGCTAATTGATAGCGTTCCTGATCTTGCTGCTGCGACCAATGCGACTTTGCTAGAGCTTGAGTTGCCGTTAAGCAGTGAGTTACAAGTGCGCAGCTGGGTCGGAAATGGCGCTGAGATGTTGATGCGCCGAGCACTCAACTTTGCGCTTAGTACCGAGGTTAGTGACGCGAAACTTGCTGCATGTATGCCAAGGTTTATGCACTTTTATCAGCAAAACTTACAGCAGCATAGCCGTTTGTATGACAATGTAGAGCAGGTACTAAAGCAACTGCACTCTGCGGGTTACCAACTAGCTATTGTCACCAATAAGCCTTTTGAATTTACAGTGCCACTGCTTAAAGCGTTTAATCTCGACGGCTATTTTTCGATAGTACTAGGCGGTGATTCATTAGCCAAAATGAAACCCGATCCGCTACCGTTAATGCATATTATGCAACAGTGGCAGCTTGAGCCTGAGCAGCTATTAATGGTTGGCGACTCAAAAAATGACATAATTGCGGCAAAAGCTGCAGCTATCGGTTCAATAGGCTTGACCTATGGCTACAACTACGGTGAAGATATTGGCCTAAGCGGCCCGACCGCCGTATGTGAACAATTTAGTGAAATTTCCGCGTTACTAAAGTAAGCGCGACAAGCAATGGAGCAATAAATAAAATGACGACCCCTCTAACGAAACCTGTAGTCCTAAGTGGTGCTCAGCCCTCTGGTGCACTTACCATTGGTAACTATATGGGCGCGTTACGTCAATGGGTTGCCATGCAAGATAGTCATGATTGCCTTTATTGCGTCGTTGACCTGCATGCAATCACCGTGAGACAAGATCCAGTTAAATTACGTGAAGCTTGTCTTGATACTCTGGCGCTATATTTGGCCTGTGGTGTCGACCCTAAAAAGAGCACGGTATTTATTCAGTCACAAGTGCCACAGCATACACAGCTAGGTTGGGCGTTGAACTGTTACACCCAGATGGGTGAACTGAACCGCATGACGCAGTTTAAAGACAAATCACAAAAGCATGCCAACAACATTAACGTTGGTTTGTTTGGTTACCCAGTACTAATGGCTGCTGATATTCTGTTGTATCAGGCTAATGAGATCCCTGTAGGCCAAGATCAAAAGCAACATTTGGAGCTGACTCGTGATATCGCGACTCGCTTTAATAATGCTTACGGCGAAACCTTTGTCGTACCAGAGCCATTTATTCCAGAGCATGGTGCTAAGGTGATGTCGCTGCAAGATCCGCTAAAGAAAATGTCTAAGTCAGACGATAACCGTAATAATGTTATTGAGTTGCTAGAAGATCCAAAAGCGATTATGAAGAAGATCAAAAAGGCGATGACTGATGGCCAAGAGCCACCAATGGTGCGTTTCGACGCCCAAGAAAAGCCTGGTGTATCGAACCTTCTGAGTCTAATGTCAGGTTGTACTGGTCAATCAATCGCAGCACTAGAGGCTGAGTTTGAAGGCAAGATGTATGGTCATTTAAAGGTCGCTACCGGTGAAGCTGTTGTAAATATGCTTGAGCCAATTCAGCAACGTTTTAAAGAGTATCGCGAAGATCAAACATTCTTGAATCAAGTGATGCAAGATGGTGCAGAGAAAGCACAAGCTCGAGCTGAAGTAACAATCAAGCAAGTATATGAAAAGATTGGCCTTATCGTGTAGTTTGATAAAAGTCTAAATAACTAAAGCCAGCATCACTGCTGGCTTTTTTATTGTCTTATGATTGACGGCTGAGCCAGGCTACGAAGGCTTTAATAGCAGGCTCTTTTAAACGGCGTTGCTTACAGCTAAAGTAGAATTCAAACCCGGTTAAAATATCCGGTAGTGCTAGCTCATCTAATACACCTTTCTCTATATCAGTTTGCACCATAAAGTCTGATGCCAATGCAATCCCTTGACCTGCTATTGCCGCTTCAATTGCTAACAATACATGGCTAAAAATATGCTGTTGTTGTTCTGGCGGCAAAATCATATCGTTGGCAATAAACCAGCGATCCCAATCAAGCCCTAGCGGCCCTTCATCGACAGTAAGCAGTGGATGTGAGCCCAGTTCATGTATTGGGTCATCGGAGGATAATAAACTGGGACTGCTCACCGGTATCAAGCGTTCTTTATGTAGCGACTGATGATAATAACCGGGTTGACCACTTTGCCCAGTGATAAACATATCAGCTACGCTGTCACTGAGTTCAGGGTCATCAGTGATCATATCGAGACGGATTTTAATTTCTGGATGCTGTCTTCTGAATTCGTTAAGCCTTGGAATTAACCATTTTATGGCAAAGGAGCTGTAGACTGCGAGTCGCAATTGGTCATTACTGTCACCGCTTATTTGTTTGCTCAAATCACTTAGCTCATTAAAAATTCGCTCTAGCGATTCATAAAGGTGTTGGCCTTTGGTCGTTAGCCTTAACTGACGTCCTTCTCGTTTAAAAAGGCGCTCACCAAAGTGCTCTTCGAGCTGCCTGACTTGATGAGAAACAGCACTTTGGGTAATACACAGCTCGTGGGCGGCTTTGGAGAAGTGAGTCTGTCTTGCTGCAGCCTCAAAGACTTGTAGTGCACGCAGCGGCGGAAGTTTTCTCATGGGTGATCCTTATTATCGCGAGCAAATACACTTTCATATGAGCTTAATGAGTGATCCTGCTCATAGTATTAATTTAATTCATGTATTGATAAAAAACATCATTTCTAGTGCAGATTTGCGCGCTATATCATCCGCGTATATTGAGTTAAGTGATTAGAAGTTAGAGATGAAGTCAAATGTGATGATTGGCATTGGATTACTGATATTCGGTAATCTATTTAGTGCGCTGTATGATGTATCGATTAAATGGATGCCTGATGGCAGTAATGCTGCAACATTTTTGCTCATTCGCCAGCTATTGTCTGTTTTAATGCTACTACCACTATGGTTTGCAGCTCGATGCCCAACTTCCACGCACTTTAAACTGCACTTCTTTAGGGCTAACACCGGGGCTTTAGGGGCTGTGTGCTTAATAATGGGCCTAATGGCACTGCCCATGGCAACCGTGAGTTCGCTGTTCTTCTCTGCGCCGTTAATCATTGTTTTGCTTGGCTGCGTGCTGCTTAAGGAGAAAGTCACTCCTTCGCAATGGTTCGCCACGACTCTCGGTTTTATTGGGATCTTAATCTTGTTAAGACCAAGTGAGATAAATTGGTTTGGTATCGCAGTGCTTATAGCCGCATTAACTTTTGCGATTAATCAACTGGCACTGCGCAAGCTGCCAACCACAGAGAATCCAACAGTGACACTTATGCTGTATAACGCACTGAGCATTCCGCTGGTGGCGGTTATGGTTGCAGTGCAAGGATTAGAGGGTGTTAGCTGGCAACTAGTGGCTATTGCAGCGCTGAGCAATAGCTTTTTACTGGCCTATCATTGGTTTTGTGTATTGGCATATCGCCGAGCACAAGCAAGCCAGGTCGCTATTGCTGAGTATAGTGGACTGCTTTTTTGTGTCTTCTTCGGCTGGCTGTTGTTCGAGGAGTGGTTAGACGCATTAAGTTGGGTCGGTGCCGCATTTATTGTATTGCCGTCGCTTATCTTGCCATGGCTAAATCATAAAATAATTAACAGCAATCCAAAAAAAATCATCGAGCACAATGCACGATGATTTTATGATTTGCTCCGCTAACGGGTGTGCACCGATTATGAATCGGTGTATTCAAATACCTTAATCACTTTTCGCACGCCGGCGGTATTGCGGGTAACTTCAACTGCAAGATCAGCTTGTTGGCGTGCAACTAAGCCGATTAAGAATACTTCGCCGTTTTCGGTCACCACTTTAATATTAGTGACATCCAGCCCATCTTCACTCAGCATGCGGCTCTTGACCTTGGTCGTTATCCAAGTATCGTTGCTGCGGGTGGTAAATGAAGTTGGGTTGCCGATCCTAATTTGATTGTGGATCTTGCCGCCAATTTTAAGCTCTTGCACTGTGCGTACGGCTTTGTCCCTTAACATTGAATTAGGCGCTTGGCCTATCATCAAGACGTTAGAGTTCATCACCACACCGGTCACATTCGCTTGGTTTTTTAAGTCATCATGTGATGAAAGCGCGCTAGAAATATTAAAATCAGCGTTGGTATCATCAAGCTGCGTTTGAAAGCTGCGTTCATCGTTGACCATCATGGCGCCCCCAACTGCGCCGACCATTACGGCTCCCGCGCAGCCCTGAAGCATCAACAAGATAGTCACTAATGAAAGCAGCTTTCTCATGCTTGTTCGTCCTGAGGAAACAGTGTGCGATCGATGTTGTCACATAGGCAATGAATAGCCAATAAATGCACTTCTTGAATGCGAGCTGTCACATTTGAAGGGACTCGAATTTCAACGTCATTCACGCTCAGTAAGCCTGCCATTGCACCGCCGTCTTTACCAGTTAATGATACGATCGTCATATCGCGGCTCAATGCAGCTTCCATCGCCTTAATGACGTTACCTGAGTTACCACTGGTTGAGATAGCTAGCAAAATATCACCAGGTTGGCCTAACGCCATAATCTGTTTTGAGTAGATTTCATCGTAGCTATAATCGTTAGCAATAGCAGTGATAGTTGAGGTATCACAGCTCAATGCGATAGCAGGTAAAGGTGGGCGCTCTATTTCATAGCGATTTAACAGCTCAGCCGAAAAGTGTTGTGCATCACCAGCACTACCACCGTTACCACAGGCTAAAATCTTATTACCACCTAACAAACATTGCACCATCATCTCTGCCGCTTTCGCAATCGACTCTGGTAATGCTTCTGAAGCATCAATTTTAGTTTGAATAGACTCTGTAAAGCTGTCTTTTATACGCTCTAACATGGGATTACCTTTTTATAGTCCTGCGCGTTTCTATCTACGCACAATTTAAAATGAATTCGGGTCAAAACGCGCAGCGGATCCAATTTATGCCACTTAGATCGACTGCGATAACATCAAATCGACAAATAGCATCGATTTGGTTTAATTGTATGTAATGACTAGCTGTCTTTCTGATGCGGTTAGTTTGCGCCGAACTTAATGCATTCAACGCACCGCCAAATTGAGTATGAGTGCGATATTTTACCTCTACGAATACCCAATCTTTGCCATCGCGCATCACTAAGTCTATTTCGCCAAAACGATAACGTACGTTTTGTTCGACAAACTTTAGTCCATGTTGTTCCAAATACTGTCGCGCGGCGACTTCAGCTGCTTGTCCTTTAACTGCTGTTTTTTCTTTCAAATTCGCTCTTCCCTGTGGCGGTATTTGAATATAACGCAAAAAGCCTTTTAATAGCTAAGGCTCAGGCTAAATTTACATATCGCTAAAAAGCCTATTATAGCGGACGAAGGTTACCTCTCTGATAACGTCCCCAGCTCAGCTGGCGGTTAATTGTGCCATCCGGTTGTACCGACAATACACCACTTCGGCCAGAAAACTGGTAACCCGGTAATGCTCGCATTTGCGCAAGTTTACCGACTAAATCTAATGCGTCATAGCCCATAATATATAAGCGTTTACGACTGTTACTCCACTTTGGCCATAACTCATTCACCATACGCGTTTCAGTATTAGGGCTAATTAACCATGGAATATCACTAATGGTAAGGTTATTCAATTCACTGGCGGTTTCACGACTGTTGCTTTCAACTCGGCTGCGGCTGGTGGTATATAGCGGTACTGGCTCGGCAAAGACACTGAAATTAACGTCGATAAATGGCTTTAATAGCAGCAAATCACGGCTTGCCGAGATCATATAAATGGCATCAATATCGCGACGAGAGCGAAAATCTGCCTCTATCTTAGGTGTCAAAATCGCCTTAATTCGTGCTATACGCTCTTTGCTATCGATAACACCTAATGCTTTTTGTACCGTGACTTTCATTTTGTCACCAGCATCATAATAATGGATTTCAGCAGGCTTTTGAGTGAGCTGTTGCCAAGCTTGGCTAAAACTTTCAGCCATACGGTGGCCGACAGCATCATTGCTCACTAGCAGCAGAGGCTGCTCGATACCATCATTATAAAGTCTCTGAGCGGCATCAATCGCTTCATCTGTAGGAGATAGCGCGAAGAAAAATTTGTCATCTTGCGGAGTGAAATTATCAATGTGGTTTAAATAAAGCTGTGGAATGCTTTTCGCAACCGGAGTGCTTGGAGTCGTAGCAGGCGTAATGCCTCTACTGGCAGCTGAACTTAGTTGCGCGGCCTCAGTGATTGCTGGCGTGATGGCCATATCTTGTAACTGCTCGACTTCAGACTGCAGTAATGGGCCTATGATAAACTCTGCACCGGCAGTTACAGCTTGCTGGTAGGCCGCTTGTGCGCCTGTTGCCGTATCAAAAAACTTTACTGAAACACTGTCGTCTGCCGTCGCCATGTAATTGGCAATAATGCCCTGTTTAACCACATTTGCTACGACTGCTCTAGAGCCTGTTAGTGGTAATAGCACGGCGATATTCTTAGGCTGATAAGGCTTAGTGTTGAGGGCTTTTTCAAGATCTGTTGGCAGTTTAGCTGCAGCAGGGTGGGTTGGATTTAACTGCTGCCAGCTGCCCAATTGACGCACTAAATCATTAGGGTTAATAGCATAGTGTTTGGCAATGTAAGCTAGCTGAACCCAGCCTGAAAAAATCGGATTACTGCGATCATCTCGAAAGCTCAGTAATGTTTGCTCATTAATAGGCTGCAGTGAGCGCCAGATTTGGTCGTTGACTTCAAATGCTTGTGTTGCAGGTAAATACTGGCTGAGCAAACTTAGCTGCCGAACCTGTTCGATAGGCTGGTTGATCTGCTGATATAAGCGCGCCTTGAATTGGTAATAGCTGACCCATTGCCAATTTGGTAGCTGCCAATTGCTTGGATAGTTGAGGACTTCAAGGGCGTGATTGTAAGTTGAAATAACTTCTAAAACCCGTGCAGATAGATATTTGTGCTCTGCTAATAACTCAGGTTTTTGGGTTATATCTTGTGCAATTGACTTCAAAGTCTTATCTGCAGCGTTGGCATTGCCTTCGTTTAGCAGTGCGTGGGCAGCCAATAAAACATACTTATCACGAGTTTCGCGGTTTTTTTCATTGGCAGCTAACGCTAAGTACTGCGATGAAGCCTGCGTCACTGCAGACAACGAAACCTCTGTTTTTTCAGTCTTTACTGGCGTTGTCGGCGTACCACAACCGAACAAAACGGCAGATAAAATCGCGATTGAGATAAATTTAGTTGAATTCAGTCTTTTTAACACAGGTCTTCACTCTGGTAAGATGCTGTCATTAGTTTAACCTGCTCTTACGCTTGGCGAAAGTCTTGTTAAAAACTCTTGCCATTAGTCAATACAGAGGTAGATATGGACCTGTCGGTCGCGCTTTATATTGTTCCCACACCGATTGGGAATTTAGGAGATATTAGTAGCCGTGCAATTGAGGTACTTAATCAAGTATCACTCATCGCCTGCGAGGATACGCGTCACAGTGGTAAGTTGTTAAGCCACTTTGGAATTGAGACGCGTAAAACCGCACTGCATGATCATAACGAGCGTGATAGAGCGCAGTGGATCATTCAGAAATTGGGTAATGGTGAAGCGGTTGCACTTATTTCTGATGCTGGCACCCCACTTATTTCTGATCCTGGTTATCACTTGGTAAAGCAAGTGCGTGAAGCGGGTTTCGATGTTGTTCCTCTGCCTGGACCTTGCGCTGCTATTACAGCATTGAGTGCCTCTGGTTTACCGTCAGACCGCTTCTCATTTGAAGGTTTTTTACCTTCTAAAGAGAAGGGCCGTTTAGACAAACTCGCTGGCCTTAAAGAAGATCCTCGCACATTGATTTTTTACGAATCCCCGCATCGTATCGTACACAGCCTAGAGTCGATTGCTGCTGCACTTGGTGATGATCGTGAAATTGTGATGGCACGTGAAGTGACTAAAACCTTTGAGACTTTCTTATCAGGACCCGTTGCTGAAGTACTGAAAACGGTTAAAGCGGATCCTAATCAACAGCGCGGTGAAATCGTATTGATGTGTCACGGTCACCGTAGTGATGAAGAGTCAGAGTTTTCAACGATGGTTATCGATACCTTAAAATTACTGTGTGAAGAGCTGCCATTAAAGAAAGCTTCAGCGATTGCTGGGCAGATCTACGGCATTAAAAAGAATGCACTTTATAAGCATGGATTAGCTATCGGCCTCTAATTAGGCATAGAAACGCCCGATTTGGGAAATTCCTTGGTTTGTTGCTTGCGCTTAGGCTATAATCCGCGCCGAGTTGGCCAGACAGTTGCCGCGTTCGCAAGAACGGGGAGGAAAGTCCGGGCTTCAAAGAGCAGGGTACCAGGTAACGCCTGGGCGGTGTGAACCGACGACAAGTGCAGCAGAGAGAAGACCGCCAACTTCGGTTGGTAAGGGTGAAAGGGTGCGGTAAGAGCGCACCGTGCGGCTAGTAATAGTCCGTAGCAAGGTAAACTCTACCCGAAGCAAGACCAAATAGGGTCCCGTATGGCGCTGCTCGCGTTGGGACCGGGTAGGTCGCTTGAGCCTGTGAGCGATTGCAGGCCTAGATGAATAACTGTCCACGACAGGACCCGGCTTATCGGCAAACTCTTTGGATGAAGACAACTGCTTGTTCTACAAGCAGTTGTCTGATTTCTTATCTCAAACTATCCCCCCTGTTACACGGTGTGTTACACCACTTGTTACACGCTTTTCCATTTCTAAGTCCAAATCTCACTTACTATCTCAGACATACTTCTATTCAAAGTCGACTTCATAATCTGATTCAGATCATGAGGTACTTGTCATGAAAGCCGTTTATGGATTCAATCATCTCTATCTGCGCAACAACACTTATTACTTCCGCTTTATCTTGCGAAGACATCGAGTGAAGTTCCAATTATCCTTGAGTTTACAATCAACCGACTTTAATGAAGCCATTGTTTCATGGAAGAAAATAAGCATTGAGACCGCTAAACTGAAAAAGCTTGTACTGGCTTTCCAAAAGCATGAAACTGAAGAGATTGGTCGATTAGTAAATGGATTTAAAGTCAGTATGCAAAAACAGCTCAAGATGCACCACATTGACCCTATCGTTGCAGAGTTAGAACAGTCTTATAGTAATAATGCCCATCTGCTTAAGGTGCTAGGCAAGAATTGCCCGTTAGATTTCCCTGAGAGTTTTCACCACGCTTTAAAATCAATATATGAAAATGAATGCGGTATTTCGTCAGATCAAAAACTGGTGGAATATGTCAGTGATCTATCGAGTGCTGAAAAATCTACTTTCTTACAATACTTGGCAAGCGTGCTGGTTCGCTTCACTGAAGAAGATCAAGAGGTCAATAACGAAGGGTTAGCCTTAACAGCAAGAAATACATTAGCTACTCATGGCCTAGAGGCTAATGAAAACTCACTTGAGTTTCAAGTGTTAATGAGTAAGCTCAAATCTTCTACACAGATCCAAAACTCACTAATCGAAAGCGTTGCGAATGAAGATGGTGTGCGAGAGCGAGAATTAGCGTCGTTAGTACAAATAGCCCAGCCACAAGTCAGTACACCTAGCGGCGAGACCATCAGTGATGCACCGCTTTTCTCTGAGATATACAACGAATTTCTACAGCACAAAATCGCAAAAGAAAAGCTGACAGATAAGATGCAGCAAGATTACGCGAGAAAACATTTGGTGTGGCAAGCTTTAGTCGAAGACAAGCCTATAGACCTATACACTCCAAAGGATATTGGCCGATTTATTGATCGTTGCTTCGAATTGCCCAAAATGAATATTGCACCATATAGCAAAATGTCTTGGTCTGAGCGCTTAGAAGTTGATGTACCTGAAAAAGACTTAGCGTCAACGAAATCAGTGCACCATTATTACAAGTGGTTACAGGGTGTTTTTGCCTACGCTAAACGTGACACCATTGGCTATATCAATGCTTCCCCCTGCTCGATAAAGCGAGAGTTTAAGTCTAGAACTCGTGGCATGTTTGATGACCGAGAGCTACAAGTATTCCTAAAAGCGGCTGATAATGAGAAACAACTTTGGCGTAAGTGGATTGTTTATCTTGGCATCTACACTGGTGCTAGGCGTGGGGAGTTAGTTCAGCTTCGCAAAGAGGATGTTAAGTTTGACACTGCGACTAAACGTCATTACCTACTGATCACTGATGTACACGAAAGCCAAAAGCTAAAAACGGGCAACGCTAAACGTAAAATACCGTTACATATGGATCTAATCAGTGCTGGCTTCATCGATTATGTGGACTCTTGTAAGGAACGAGTATTTGATAGTGTGAATAATAGTGAGGTAGTGACCGCGTGGTTTGCGAGGCAATTGCAAAATCTTGAGATCGACTCAACTAATGAGTTAGGTCATATCCGGTCGTTTCACAGTTTCCGTCATACATTTATTTCTAAGGTGATGAACGCTGGTGTGCAGGTAAACCTAGTGCAGCAAGTGGTAGGTCATGAAATTAGCTCGTTTGGCATTACGAGTAACTACACACACAAGTCGACCGAGCTTAAGCATGTACTGCCAGTAGTAGATGGTCTGGTGTTAGAGATGACTGGAAAATGAATGCAGTAGCGTTGAAAGCTTGAGCGGGACTTATAGCCGGATCGACTTCAAACCTGACCTTTGGAGCAGTCTTCTATACCTTCGTTTCCCAGATGAGTAAACGAAGGTATAGAGGTAAATTCTGATCGTTATTTCTGTATTGCAATACATCGACTAGAACAAAGCATACTTTAGAGCCTGTGTTGTTTCTTGAAATATAGACTATATTTCAAGAAACTCCTTAAGAGCGCTTACACGCTTTACACGAGGCCCTTTCATTCTGGTTGAAGACGCCATGCTTTTCTTATAATCAAGGAAGTTTTGATTACTGTCTACATCAGCCCGCAAGCCAGTATAGAAAACTGCTAACTTCATTTTAATTTGGTCTTTATCAATGCCATGCTCTAGACAATAAAGGCTTAATCCCCATAGAGCATACAAGTGAGATACACCCGATACTTTATGTTGTTCGTAGTCAACATTTAAGGAGTCCAAATAAGCTGTAATTTCTATAAACATATTTCCAACCCCACGGTTGTTAATGTCTATGTCTTTGTATTTTTTATACATCAAATCTAATTCTGCTTGGTCTGATTTGAGAGGAGTACCTTCTAGTAGATAAAATAGTATCTCAGAAATAAACTCTCTATCTTCCATGCGTTTAACATCAACGTTAGCTAGCCTTTTCTGCCAAAAAGCTTCTTTTGACATATTTTCAATAAAATTCAGAAGATTCGTTCCATAATAGCTGGCTCTTCTAAGCTCTTGACCTTGGAGTGGCTCACCATTTCGGTTTAATCTATCGAAAATAGCATCAATAGTTTCTTTATCATCCGAGTCAATGTATTCAATTGGAATTGAGTACCTCCAGAAGTCTCTTCTTATATCTCTATATATTTCTTTATCAAGGTCTTTGAACTCAATTCCTGCCAAATTCTCTACATATAATGGTGAATCATCCCCATCAGATGAAGAGGTTATCTCACCTTTAATGAATGCAATAATTGATGTTAAGCGTTGCTTCCCATCAATAACCGCAAACGAAGTTTTACCAGTACTATCATCAATGGTCAAATGAAGAAAAATAGGAGGAATAGGAATGTTTTTTAAAATGCTATCAATCAAAAAAGATTGTTTTTCAGTTGACCATATGCTGTCTCTTTGATATCCAGGCTCAAAGTTGTATTTTTTAAGTTGGTAGTTTTCCCAAAAGGTAGCTAAGGAAATTGTGTTTGATTCTCTTTTAAAAAGAGTCATAGCATGAGCCTCTTGTTTAATACTGAACTATCATCATGATAAACATAGTTTTTGAAAAGACTTGTTAATACAGCATCCATAGCAACATTAGGATATGGGTTAAACATAAATGTATTTACTTCTGGAGAGCAGCAAGTGATAAGTTCATCTATTTCTGAACGATCAACATGCCAATATGAAATACCACAAATCATTAGTTCATCGCCGGATTTAAGCTTTTTAGCACATCCTGCTGCGGAGGTTCGTATTTGCCCTGACCATGACTGTTTAATTCGTTCTGTATCTCCTGCTGGTGGGACTAAAGCATTCACAAGACATTTACTTAGCGGTATATCATATTTTGTTTCAAAATCGTCAGTTGTAGCTTCACCGGGGATATCTTTTCCATAACCTATTTCATACTCTGCTAGGCTTTGGTTTTTATGGTAGAAGCTAATCGAACCGTGTGGTTTTATCAACGTGATCTTAGGAGATTCGCCATTATTACCACCTTCAACCTGTGAAAGCTTAAATGAAATATCATTCTCTATTAGAAGGCGTTCTAGCCAAGTATCATAATTATAAGTGATGATAGATATTGATTCATATATTTCTGATTCATTGGCTCTTTTTAAAAAATCAAGCCAAGCCCAGCCATCTAGTTTTTGTGTTAACGATCCATCTGGAACTAGTGAATTGTAGTAACTGAATAATGTCCTCAAATAACTAGTTAGCTCATAATATGCGTTGATATATATGTCATTTGGTTTTGCACTACCATCAGGAACCCTTGGCTTATTGTTTAAGACATGTACATTTAAACAAGTGATAATATTTTCTAGTAGAGCCATAGCATCATCTTTGCCCATATTTGGGCGAGCGCCTAAATTCCATAGGTTTGGGCAATGTTTGAAAGACAGATATCCAGCCTGTCCTGTTTCAGGCCAGGGGATTTCAGCTCCTTTGCTAAAAAGGTTGACGACATCAATCTCTTTTTCAAGTTTAGCTTGTTTAATAAGGTCTATGCTAAAACCATTGCCTAAAACGAGGCATAAATTTTTACCCATGAGTAGCTCCTTCTAGAGCTAGCTCAGGGAAAAGTAATGCTGTCATCTCTCGTATTGCGTCAAGTAGTTTATCTCTTGAGGATAGTTCGAAACATTCATCTACTGCTCTTTCTGGTTCCGACAAAACAGTTGTGATTGAGTGTGTTGCTACGGTCTTTAATGCTTGCCTGTCTTTATCATTTAGCTTTAGTGAAGCACCGAAATATTTTATTGAACGTGGCTTATCTATCCATAACCTAGTTTGTAGATGAACATACAGCGCTTTTGTTAAGCTACCTTCGTGAACTATTTGTAATCGACGATCTGGACGTAGAGAAGTTTTAGTAGCCATATAACCAAGGATGTCGGTAAAGCTGCATTCACCTATAAACTTTCGAAAGATATTTTCAATGAAATCTATAGTTTCGTTATTTACTACTGTTATGGGGTCCCTTGGTAATAATCCGGTAAAGGCAGTGGTATCAAATATGACGAAATCAGGATTAGAGGTGATCAGCTCGATATCAAGAGAGACTTTCAGTTTGGCTCTTAGATCGAAAATGTATGCACAAACACTTTCTTGGTAAAGCGTAGCACTATCAAAGCGGCTTATATTAGGTAATGGCAGCATTAGGAGGTTATGACCATTGGTACACCAGTGGTTATATATATCTATGGCTATCATCCATTCAAACCAAGTTCCTCGGCAATTGGATATAGCTCCTGAAGTAACTCTAGAGTCTTCAGTTTGAACTAGTTTTTGGATGTAATCGAGATGAGAGTCATAATCCCATGATTCATGAGGGACAAGGCCATTAATTGACGTAATAAAGGCATTTTTTGTATCTACGATCGCTTTACCGTTGCGATCATTCTTCACTAATTGTGGCATTAAGCTTTACTCCATATATTTGAAAGCTCAGTAGTGGTTGGCGCCGTTTAAGTCGGCATGCACTACTAAGACCTTTCAGGAGTATGCTTTTATATGTAGCTTATTGTCCAGTGCTGAAGTCTAACTTACGTATATTTCTTTAAGAAGTCATTGACTGTGTTAGCTAAACCTTTTGCTGCAAGGTATGGAACACCATTGCCAATAGTTTTGAACATATTACTCAGGGTCATCGTGGCTGGCAGATGAAAGTCAGCGGGTAAAGACTGAATGGCCAGAGCTTCTGCTGCACTAATTCTACGTGCCTTGTATGGATGAAGGTGAACTTCGTTATTTCCATATGCAGCCGTTGGTGAATATCGCCATCGGTGAAGACGTTTAAATGACTTTTTAGAGTCGTCACCTTCCTGAATAAACTTAAACTTGTCAGATTTAGGTTGGAAGTGATGATTAGCATTTGGGTGATTTAATACATCATTCTTATCGAACCAGTACTGAATCGATAACTCCTTCTGTTTAGGAGTAATGTGTTCAATATAGTCTGTCACAGTATCTTCCGAAAAAGGGCACATGTCGGGCCATTTGCCTTTGCCCATAACTTCGTCGATATCAACTGTTAAATGCTTATCCCAGTTAAAAGCAGTGCTGAGTTCAGAACCATTCAGCTTATGACTAATATGTTTGCGTTTAATACCGAATAAAAATATTCTATCTCGGTCTTGAGGAGCGCCATACTCAATGCTGTTCGTTAGTCGGTCTGTAAGTTCATAACCAGCTTTTACTAGCTGATCCTTCATGCTGTCGTAGAACTCTCTATGGCGCTTTGTACGCCATAGACCTTTCACATTTTCAAAGATAAAGTAGTCAGGGTTGTCTTTTATAATAAGGTCAACATAGGTACGAGTAAGCTTACCATTATCGCCTTCGCTCCCTTTATTTTTCCCACCGACAGAGAAGTCTGGGCATGGAGGTCCGCCAACGAACCCAACAAGCCGTCCAGTTGACTTTGCTTTTTCTACTTTAGTACTGAATTCAAGTCCTTCTTCCCCTGATAGAAAATCTTCAATGCTGTTTAAGCTATAGCCATGACTAGGCGCTTTATGCTTCATTTGTGCACGAGTGTATTTATACGCCTCTAAAAATGGTGGATGAAATTCGTTTACAAACGCCACCTCGAATCCGGCGTTTTCAAAGCCGAGGTCTAAAAATCCAGAGCCTGAGAAAAAAGAAAAAAGAATTGGTTTATTCATGAAGTAATGCAACCGAAATTAAGAGTTAGTGAAGAACCATCGACCGTGCAGCGTGTATGCTAACACTTTTATGGCTAAGGAATTAAGCAAATATTTGGATGAAAATCAGGAATGCAGTTAAGTTCTCTGGAGCTTACGTATGTGCAACTTTAGCTGTATGAACACTTAGTAAATAGGCTACGGAGCTATCGATTTGATTTGATGAGAAAACGACAGTGCTTTCTTCATCATGATGTATTTCAGGATACTCATCTGTACCGCTGTTAACGGCTGTCATCACAACATACCTATCTTGCTCAGTGTCTTCTCGTTGCTTCGGATCTTCATAATCGACCCACAGAACCATAAAGCCAGCTGGTGTTGTAAAGTAGAAGCTTGGTGATACATCGTTATGCCAGCTTTTGTCTACTAGCCAAGGGTGCAGGGTTAAGTCGAAGCCAAGCTCAAATTGTTGGCCAAATTCTTGTTTGTATAGTTCCATTGTTGTTCCTTAGCTAGGCGTTGGGTTGCACGCCTAGAATACCAATTTTATTGAAGTTATCTAGGTCACAGGACTGGTAATCATTACTCAGGCGTAACTTCAACTTGATAAGCTTTAATCCCAAGGCTATAGGCAAGAAAGTTTTGTTCCCATATTGGGTGTATTTCACTTGCTTGCTCTATTGGTTTAATGCCTAAGGCGTTTTGGAAAATGCCGCTATCAAAATCAAAGTCTAGCTCCTTGGTTAGTTCGGCTGTGTAACCAATGCCGACATAGCTAAAGTCGGTGATGTAGCAGACCCGCCACTGGTCGCCATGCTCTGCATTCGTCTCTTTCTCTAATCTGACCTCTACTGGATGAAAGCCACCGCGTTCAGCAGTGTAGTTTGGATCTCTGAAGTTAACAGTAATGGCTGAGGCTGCTTGATGGTTACTGATTAGCTCAGCTAAGTGCATGGCGAACATGGGCGAAATAGGTAAGCAAAGGTCTTGGTGTTTTATTTTGATAGTCATTGTGACGTCCGTTAGTTAGGCAAGTGAAAGCTTGGCCTGACTCATATCAGGCTTAAGCTTTGAACATTAGGGGGTAAGGGGAGTGGGGCTGTTTGCTTACTGGTTTTTACTGTTAGTTTTCTCTTTTGCCGCGCCCGGCTTTTTGCCTTTAGTGAGCAAAGGGTCTAGTTCGCCAGCGACCACAGCTTGGATAATGGTCTCAATTGTTGTCACTAACGCATCTTCTTCGCCTACCTCAATGGCGTGCATTCCTTTTTGTAGTTCCAGTGGCCTATTGCTACTGCGAACTTCTAGGTAGTAGCGGTTGTTACGCTTGTAGAACCAAGGGCTAACTTTCTTCGGTACTTTTACTTTTTCCTTCTCGCCTGTCTCTTCATTTTTTACCCATTTCTCGCGGTAGAAGGTATGCACTTCTTGTTCGATAAGAGCCGTGGCCAATATCTTTTGTTGACCTAACTTGGTGAGTAGTTTCTCTCTACGCTGGACGAGCGGATTACTGCTACCGTCTTCAGGGCGAGCAGTGACCTTGAGTGAACTCAATAATGATGTTGGCATGATGATTACCTTTAATTGTGGGTGTACGAATAGATGCCTAGCCCTGAATTGGGTTAGACATTATGGTATTGAATCGGGTGTTACTTACTGTGGTCGTGACTACTTGAAGCCGATGGTTATGTTGCCGGGTTTACTATTGTTCTCGGTGGTAAGGATTGCTAAGCATTCCTCTGTTGTGAGTTTTACGCTATGCAGTTTCTGTCGGCGCTTTAATATTGAAAAGTCGCCGGGGGTCAACAGTTTAAGTGAGTCTAGCGAGTTAAGTGTTTGAGTCGAAAGCTTATGGCTAGCTGTAACGTCGAGGAAGAGATCCTGAGCTTGTTTTTCTGCTAGATAATCAAATGATAACTTGAAATCAAATCGACGCATCACAGCTCTGTCTAGACGTTCTGAGTAATTCGTAGCAGCAAAGAATGGCTGATTGAAACACTCCATCTGAGATAGCAGTTCATTCACTTGCTGTATCTCCCAGCTTGCGTTTAAGCCGCCTCGGTCTAGGAGTAGGCTGTCCACCTCATCAAAGAATAAGATGCTGTTGCTTTCGTTGGCCTCTTGAAAAATCCGAGCGATATTTTTCTCACTTTCGCCTACGTACTTACCTAGTACATCGGAACACCTAATCGTTACTAGCTCACGGTTACAGGTGCTAGCTAAGTACTCAACGACTGCTGTTTTACCTGTGCCTGGAGGGCCTAATAGCAGAGTGCGGATATCGCATGTTTTACCTAAAGATTGTTCTAGCTGGGTAATCGATTGGTTGCCCCCTTTGATATTGAGGTACTCGGTAGAGAAGGGTAACTGTGGCTTATATCCCTGAGTGTGAGTGTTATGGCCGCAAGCCGTTAAGCTACTCTTTATCATTGTTTCAATATTATGCTCGGCAGCCTTACCTGTCAGCATGGTGTTGTGAGTGACGAAAGCTGCGTTAGTGATGTGAGCTGGTGTTAGTTCTGGTTGCTTGGCCAGTTGGCGTTTAAATACCTTGGATACCCTTAGCCCCTTGAAGCTGTTGTCCATCCAGCTTTCCATAACGCGGTTGTCAGGAATCGTGACATTGAGGACATAGGTGAAGCGGCGTATGCAGCTATGAGGAATAACATCTATGTGGTTGGTGATCCAAAGGGTTGGCATCGTGTTTTTTTCCATCAGCTCATGCAGCATATCCTTGCCATAACCACGATGAGAAAGGCTTTGCTCAAAGATATCTTCACACTCATCAATGAGCAGTAAGGTCTTTTCATCAGGGGAGGCCAACCGTTGCACTAGCGTGAGGTATTGCAGCCTAAGGTTAGAGCTGAAGGCTTGCTTCTTGAACCTAGCACGCTCTTCTGGCATTTCATCGCCTATGGGCTTAATGGCGAAAAGGTGCGAGTGTGTTTTATCTGCCAGCACTTTGGCTAGTTCGGTCTTACCTGTGCCGGGCAAGCCGTAGAAAAGGATGTTAATTCCCTGCATGGACTGATTGATACTGTTGTCTAAGAACTGCAGCAAGGTGTCACACTCTAGGTGGCTAAAGTGGCGTAACTTCAGTTCTGATTTAGGTTTAGATTGTATGAACGGCTCAATAAGATTGATGTACTCATCCACCTTGTTACCGAGCAGTAAGCTAGTGATAGCCTGCGGTAGGTTCATGAAATCAATGAGGCTACTATCGAAGAACTGGTCAAACAGCCCAGTAGACACCAGCACCTTTAAGACTTCAACCAGCTTAGCCTCAGGTATATCTAACGTGTAGGCGAACATCGCATTGGCGTAATTGTCCTCTGGTAATATCTTGTTGATGAGGTCAAATAAGCCTCGGTTAACATTCATCACCGCAATAAATTTTACCACCTTCCAACCGTCACTTGGCAAGCCTAACCCTTGGGAAAGTAACTTGCAGTTGTGGTCTAGGTTAATGGTATTTTCCTGAAGACATTGTTGCTTGAGGTGCTGCTTTAGATTGTTGAGATTGTTGCCTGCGCCTAACCTGATACCTTTGCCGCACACTACTTTTATCATGCGGCTGTTGAGTTCCTGAAGGTCAGTATCATCGACATAACCAGAGGCGAGGGCGCTATAGGCGTAGCCGGTTGCACTACTTTGGTGTGACTGTATTTGTGATACTTCCAATATCAAATTATCTTCGGCCAACGGTGTATGAAGCCTAGTCATCCTCACCTCCAGCTTGCGGGTCATTAAGTTGGTAGCTCAGCTGATCAATCGCCTCTCTCATTACTGATTCATCACGCTTATCATAAATCTGAGTAGTGGTAACATTTGCGTGACCTGCAAGCTTACTGGCGGTGCTTAAATCGACTTTCTGGTTGAGTAGTTCGGTAATGAACGTGCGGCGTAAATCGTGTGGTGAAATATTGATGCCTGTGTTGGCTAGGGTACGTGCTTTAACTATCTGGTATAGGGCTGCACTACTAAGGCCGCGACCATGTTTTATTACATTGTTCCAGATGGGATTAAACAGGTCACCTTGTTGATGAGTCCTAACCCTTAGCCAGTTTTCGATATAGGTTAACGCCCACATTGGGATGGGTTGGTTGCGTGGTTTTTTACCCTTGCCGGACTTAACGGTAAGAGTGTACTTATCAAGGTTAATATCACTGACAGTTAGGTTGGCTAACTCAAAGCGCCTCAAGCCAGTACTTAGGAACAACGCCAAGATACAACAGTCCCGTTTACCTATGTACCGTTTATCCAAATAGCAGGTAGTAATTAATTGGCTAACACAGTCGGATGATAATGCCTTACCTCGGCTACTTGGGTTGATGGGAAGTCGCTTAACCGCTTGCACTTGACGCCATTGCATATCGTCGACCACTCCCATCAGGAAGCCTGTCTTGACGATAGCCTTAAGTGCGAACAGTACTAAGTTAATCGTCCGAGGTGATTTCCCATCATCCAGCTTATGGCGTTTTACGTATTCGATTTGAGCGTAATTCAACGTGTGAAAGGGCTGTGACTCTACTTCACCTTTCCACTTGAGTAGCTTGCGTACGGTGTTTAATTGACAGCGCAATGGTCTACGCCCACTGGGCGCAAGGCGTGACAAAAGCAACGCCGTTGGAGTTTGATTATTCATAAGGGGAGCCTAGATAGAACACGAAGAGCTTCGTGCTGATAACACTATTATATCAGGCTGTTGAGAGCGGTTTTAGTGGTGCTTTCAGACGGTTAGTTTTCATGAGGTAAAGTTGTTAAACCAGTTGTTCTAGTGTGTAAATGATTGTTCAGCGAGTGGAAAATGGTAAAGTCTCTACAAGCTCAATTTCCGGGCTGATTTATTCATGTTCAAAGCATTAGGGAAAATGTGGAGATGAGTCAGTTTCAGGCTGTAAAAATGACATATGCACTGAACAACGAAGAAAACTTTGTTTCAGTTGAAGATGTTGAAAATGGTTTAGGTTGTGAATGTGTTTGTATAGATTGCCACGGTCGACTATCCGCAAAGCAGGGCAAGGTCAAACAATGGCATTTTGCTCACCACCAAGAGTCTGATAAAGAAAACTGCCAATGGAGTGGTGAAAGTGAAATACACCTTAGAGTTAAAAAGTACCTGGATACACATAGAAAGCTAACAGTGCCACTAGGCTTCAGTAATCCGACTATGTTCACGTTAAACTTCGATGAAATTCAGCTAGAAAAAAGTTTAAGGCCAACAAAGCGCATACCTGATGTAACGGGTTATTGTCGTGGGGAAAGGATACTTATTGAAGTTAAGGTTACACATGAAGTTGATAGAAAGAAAGTTTCAGAATATAAGGCCGCAAATGCTTCTGTTGTAGAAATTGATTTTAGTGAGTTCACCTTGCTTGAGGATCGTATTTCTGACAAACATATTGAGCGGCACCTCTGCCGAACCAGCTTTAATTGGATATCAGTAGCCCCAGTAGGTGTAATTGCCGAACAGTTTCAAAATCATGAGAGAGCTGTCTCAAAAACATTAATAGAAAAGAATAAAAAGCTTAGAATCCAGCACAGTCTGTTAGAAGACGAAATAAATCAAAAGTGTGATTATATTAATTCTTTCAGTTATAGATATGAAGACAACCAGAATAGGATGAAAACCCTTACAGATGAACTATCTTATGTTTCAGTTCAAATTCAAGAGTTGAGAAATGAAAAGTTAAGACATATTGATGCCGCACGTTCATCATTTACAAATACAATGAAGGCAATGGAAGAAGAATATCTAAGGCAGCTTGATGCTCAAAATACGAGTAAACTTGAGTTGATCGAGGAAAAATTCACTCGTAAACTTAAAGTAAAGTATAAGGACTTGATTGCAGAGCAAGCTGATGCCGAAAGCCTATTGGCATCTACCTCTAGCTTATTATCTACATCTAAAACAGAGCTAGAAGTGGTTAATAAAAAGGTCGAAGAAATAAATGAATTGGAGATTAACCTTCTGAAAAGAGAGGCTCTTTTAAAGAAAAAAGAGCAAGAGTGGTTACGGGCTGCAAATGCAAGCGCTTCTATTAGAAAGCACTTCTTAAGATTGGAACCTGATTTACGTTTGATATGCCGCAAAGGTGGGGTGCCTTGGCCGTTCAATGGCAATCTCTTGGATGAACTGAGTCTTGAGGTGTGAACGTAAACTATCAACTTCACGGTAACGTACACTAACCGGAAGTGGGCTAGCTCTTGTCTGATTATGGTGAAAATTGTCGCATTTCATGTTTCAGTATCACTACACACGACGAAAAAATAGACCCGCAAAGGCAGCTTAAAACACACCCTAGAGCATGAATTAAGCGACTTTAGAACCATGATTGTCGTGAGTTTATCTACAGTAGGCTGTCAGCATGATAGCTAGGCCAGTTACTATATTGTGCTACTGTCAAACTGAAGTAGCCTACTAGGTGTGTCGTCAATGATGAATTTATCAGACTTTTTAGCACCACTATATGCAGCCTGTCTTGAAGTAGAGCTACATATCACCAGCTCTTTTTTTGCTCTGGTGATTGCAACATACCACAGACAATGTTCGGTTTGTTTATTGTTCAAATATGTCCCCCATTGGCTAGCAGTCAGTCTCGGGTCAATTAGATAACAGGTAGGCCACTCTCGGCCTTTGGCTTTGTGTATAGTGATAATCGAAACTCCATTCTTAACACCTTTTTTCTTGATTGGAATTTTCGCTTCTTCAAGAGCTTTCTTTATTACATCTCCCTGCTTGGATCCCCGAATAAGAATTGCTATTTGACTTAATTTGGTGCCATCGAGCTTCTTTATCTTGAGTTTGTTTGCAAGCCAAGCAGATGTTTCTTGCAGGCTGTCAAAGTCAGCTATAGTTGGTTTAGAGGCCGAAGGGCAATTAGTGCTAACGATGTTCATCTGCTTGTTGATTTGCTTTCTATACCAGTTGCTAACTTCTACAATCTCTGGAGAAGATCGGTAATTCTCAGATAAGTAATAAGTTTGAGTTCCTTTGTACATAGAATCAAAATCAATAAACTTCTCAACAACTCCCCCGCTAAATTCAAATATAGACTGGGCAGGATCACCTACACAGAACACTTTTGTGCCATTGCAGATTAGTTTATCCACAATAGACCATTGGGGGGTATTTAAGTCCTGCGCCTCATCTATCAACATGTAACGGCAATGCTCTACAGTCCATTTAGCGGCTTTTTCATTACTAAGTAACTTGTCGGCTTCAAATAGCATATCGCAATAATCTAATTTCATTGCCTTCCGTTTAGCTGCTGCATATAGGTTTATTAGTAGCTCTGCTTGCTTCACGTTGAATTGGTAACGATCTTTAAGCGCTTGCACTGGGCACTCTTGGTTTATGCGTGCCTTATTCATTACTTCAACAGCACGAGTAGCTTTGTTAATTAATTTTGGATCAACCCCCCTCATGCAGTCTTTGATAATTGAACACAACTGTTCTTCATCGAGAGTAGTAAATTTCGCAAGCTTAGATTGTGGGCAATTTTTAAGTATGCGCATGCAAAATGAATGGAATGTTGTGGCTACTCTAGAGGTCCCCAAGCCTAAAGTTTTTTTAATTCTCTTGTTCATCACTTTAGATGCGTTCTTAGTAAAGGCGACTAAGCGGATTTCTCTGAGGTGAACTCTATGACATGTTACTAAGTGAACAGCTCGGGCTACGAGTACTCCTGTTTTACCTGTTCCAGCCCCTGCCACCACCTTTGCATGTCTTGCGATATCGCAATTAACAGCCTCTTTCTGTTCAGTATTAAGCTTCATCATTGAACTCCTTGAACTTGGACTTAGGAGTTGCCAATATAGGCTTCAATTCAATGAGAGCCTTCGCCTGCTCTTGTGCTGTCCAGCGACTGTTTAGAGATAATAGGTTAAACCCATTATGTCTGTTTAGCCTACTTTTCAGGTAATGAAGTCTTCTTCGGATATTCATAATAGTCTTGTTTACCAGGAGTTCTTTGTGCCACTTTTCAGGTATATGGTGGAAGTCGAGTGGGTCAATAATCCGTAAGCCATCAAGCTTAACCAATGCATTGTTTAAGTTCGTTAGCATCAAACCCCGTTGGTTATCCCAGCAGTTAAGTTCGTACTCTAATCGGGCTGCTACGGTATGTTCACTGACATTAAGCTTGCAGCCACTGTTTAGCTTATTCAGAAGCCAGCAGTATATTCTGTACTTACTCTTGCGAGTACGGTCAAAGTCGTCTTCCTTAGGAAAGGGACCTATATATAACGTTTCACAAATAGCGTCCTCAGCTTCTGGATAGCAAGTACTGTGTTGAGAGTTACCATGAGGCGGCATGAATAGTAAAAATACTGATGATATACCGGGTAGGTTAACTGCTACATCAACCCTTGTTACTATGGCTTTAGCAATCATAATATTGTACTCAACAGCCCCTAGCACTTTGTAGATATGGTTAAATGCAGCTGCTAACTCTAACTCACTAAAGTGACGAGGGTTAAAGCAAAAGCGAAGACCTTTGTAGTTGCTCTTACTACCATCTGCAAGATAAATTGAGAGAACAGCTTCTGGCTTTCCCTTCACCCTGACCTCAAACTTCAATATGTAATGTGGCCTGTCCTTCTGACCTTTTTTGAACCCTCTGTTTATACCATCCATGCGTACGGCTTCTACAGTTATATAGGGCTGTAGGTCGGGGCTTACTTTTAGCAACCCCTTGGACTTACAAGTGGTAAATTTAATAAACTTGGTTGCTTTTCTGTTGTAGGAGACTGTGAAGTCAAGTTTATCTATTTCTAGGGTTAAGTACTTTTTAGGGTGTTTAAGGTACTTTCTCAGCAATTTACTCTGATAGCTGCAAATGCGCTTACTGCGCAAAACTTTAATGAATTTTGCTGTATCTGTACCATTACCAGCCATATAGGAGACAAGGCTAACCAAAATTGCATTTATGGGTTTATTTAATAGTTTTCTTACTGTTTTCATCAAATTAACGATTTTCATAGTGTTTTCAACCTTTGAGGATGCAGATAAATTACTTAAATAGAGGTGTTAGAGTTGTCTATCTGCATCTGTGTCTGTTTATCAAATTTAACGTGATGTAATAAAGTGGGCTAACAGCGAATGAAATGGGAAAGAGGTACCTGTTTAGGTGCCTATTAACCATCTCTTACTCATTAGCGCGTTGGTTTTAAAATAATTAGGTTATTAATATCGTTGATAAAATCAGCTCTAAGACATGAGGTCGATTCTAAATAAGCTATTAACTTAGTTGCTTGCTTGGATGCTTTACGTTCGTTGGGTTGGAAATCTTCGAGTAAGTACGCAAAAGCAGTACAGGTAAGTAAGATATCTGCGCGGTTGATTAATAGAGCTTCAAGCAATTGATTGGTTTTGTGTATGTCGCATTTGACATTCGTCAGTTGTTGCTCGATGAGGCAAGTTTGTTTACATATAAGGTTAGATACTTTATCAAAATCGAGTTTGGTTTTGATCGATTCTAATGATGGGCGTGTCTTACGTTTTGGACATATAGCTTTCTTTTTTGACTTTATATTTTGTGCTTTTTTGCGAACCAAAGGTAGTTTAGGAGTACGGAGTTGTATTGGGAGGGCTATCACCTCCAGTTCTTTTTTAGGTTTAGATTTGAGTCCTATTGACTGGCTTGATTCCGGTTGGTCTTGCTTTTCTTGATTGGGGCAAGAGGTTGTTTCAGGCTGGCTTGATTCGGGTTGGCCTTGCTTTTCTTGATTGGGGCAAGAGGTTGTTTCAGGCTGGCTTGATTCGGGTT
>NZ_JAKIKQ010000025.1 GCF_023284045.1 Shewanella kaireitica | reverse complement strand
ACTTCTGCTTTGCATTGGCTTAAAAGGGAACAACCATTTCTTTACCAATGCGCTTTGAATTGAAAAGACTGAGGGGCTCTGAACTGGCCAAATACTTAATGCAATTGGTATTAATCACACCTTTCACATGCACTAGAGAAGCGATACTATGCATGCTTCCCTGAATCGATTTTAATGTGCTTATACGCGTTATTATGACTTTACTTCTAGATTGTGTTGAATTAATCAATTGATGCAACAATGGATTGTATATCGATGGTGGAAGGATATCTTTTAAGGTCTTTCGCACAAGCTTAAGTTTATATATGGAAGTTTATCTTTGTAGAGCTGATGCTGCTTCAATTATTCATCTTCGATCCGCATGGCTTCTTTTATTTGATCACTGCTAAAGCCCTTACGAGACAAATAAGCGTAGGCCTTGGATTTATCCTTATAGTCAGATAAATCATAGCGTTTTTTGGCTAACTCTTTTTTGCAGCTTTCATAGAAGTCGAGATCTCCAGAAAGCGCCAATTGATAAACGGTTTCTTCAAACTCCGTGACATCGATTAGTCGCTGTTTTAGATCCTGCAAAATGAGAGTTTCTCCCTTGCCTTTGTTAAACAGTTTTAGTATTTCTGAGTTTAGGTTTACTTTGTCAGCTTTTACTGCAAGTTTACTGCGTAATGTTTCACGCTGGGGATGCTGTGACAGGGCGTAGTCTATCTCTGCGCGGCTAAAACCCTTGGTTGTCATTTGGCTGTAAACTTTTTCTTTGTTGGTATTGTTAAAGTGTTCAAATCGGCTAAGGAGCCTGCTGGTGGCCATCTTATAGCAATCTATTTTAAGGGCTTCAATAACGTGTTCTATCGCAGTGTCTACATCAATTGCCGATAGGCCACGTAGCTGTAACTTTCGCTTAATGGCACCTGAGCCGATTTCATTGCCGAAAGCCATTTCACAATAGCGCACTGCAAAATCAGCATCGCTCTTTAGATAACCGCAGTCTATAAGTTTGGCTAGAACCGTCTCTATCCACTCTTGCTTATCCGTTTTACGTTCAAGCTTAGAGCGAATTTCATTGATAGTAAAATCTTGTTGGCTTAAGTGCCAATAGGCGCTGTTGTAGACGTTATCAATCGATTTGGCTTGGCGAAGCGTAGCACGTTGCATAAGGAGCTGATCTGGTATTTGAATATGTCCCAAAGAGTGTATCAGACCGATAAGAGTTTGAGTACGCTCGTTATACAATGCACTCTATTGGTATTAAAGGTTTTATCCGCTGGGAACTTGATTTTAACGCTCTCTAGGTGGGCGAATATGAAGGTCGTTTGTGCTCGACAAATTAGCGAAGAATAGCGGCATAAGCGTATAAGGCTTATGCCGGTTCTGAAGATCAAGTTATACAGTTTTTCTTACTTGATAGCCCATGGCACTCACTATTTGGCACATATAAGTGTCGATATGTTTGAAAAACATATGCCAGCCTTGGCACAGATAATTATGGCCCACTTCACCTTCGTAAGATCGTACAAAGCGATTCTTAGGACATTCACCGAAACAGGCAAATTTGTAATCACAGTTTTGGCATTGTTTTGTTAGGCTACGGTTCTTGGCAAAGCCAAAAGATTGTTGCTTCGCTGAAAACGCCATTTGATCAAGCGGTTTTTCGTGAATATTGCCAATTTTATATTCAGGATAAACGTAGTGGTCACATGCAAATACGTCGCCGTTTGGCTCCATTGCTAAGCCTTTACCACATAATGAACCTAATGTGCATAAGGGGTTGGTTCTCCCCATCCAAGTTTCCACACAGGCTTCAAAATATTGTACGTTTACTCTTCCTAAATCATGCTTTACCCACTCATCAAAGACTGTACACAAGAAAGTTCCCCAGCCTTCACTGGATACCGACCATGGTGTGACGACGGAACCTAATTCGCCAGGTTGTGCTTGCTTACTGCCAAGAATTGGGAGTTGTTCTTTTTGCCAATGATGCGGAGCCGTTTTTCTAAATGTTTCTGGCTCTGCGATAGGAATAAACTGTATTTGCGGCGATCGCACTTCATCTCGCAAGAAACGGTAGATCTCTAACGGATTCTGGCTGGTAAGCTTATTGATACAAGTCAGCGTTGCAAAGTTCACTTTATGTTTATGCAATAGTGTAATGCTGGCCATTACTTGCTTAAACGTGCCACGGCCAGCTCTATTTTTACGGTAGGCGTTGTGGTACATCTCAGGCCCATCAATACTTAAGCCCACTAAAAACTTATGTTTAGATAAGAAGTAACACCATGCATCGTTTAGCAGGGTGCCGTTGGTTTGCAGGTCATTAGATATCAAAACTCCTTTAGGAGCGTATTTAGCCTGTAAGCGGACGACCTCTTTGAAATAATCAAGTCCGAGCATGGTCGGTTCACCGCCTTGCCAAGTGAAGATGATTTCTGGAGTATTTTGCTGTTCAATATATTGCTTAATGTAAGATTCAAGCTGATCGAATGGCATCTGTGGGCTGCAACCTTTTTTATATTCAAGAAGATCCTGTTTACTTAAGTAGTAGCAGTAGGTGCAGTCGATGTTACATGCAGCCCCAATAGGCTTACTCATCACATGAAATCGTTTGCTTGCTTTTCCATTATGTAAATTGACTTTGATTGGTTGCATTATTAACTCCGTTGGAACGCTAGGGTCGATCGTTATCTAACATCCGTGATTATAAAGTGAAAGCTAAACTACCCCTGTGAATCGGGACTCACTGCGATGAAAACAGGTGTTTTTACCAGCTGGAGTCTCGCAATAAAAAAGCCAGCTTATTGCTGGCTTTTTTGCTTAGGGGTAGCTAAATTCTGTTTGGTATTAGAATTGCTGGTTGTACTCTAGACGAAAGTCACCGTCGCTAAAGTTATTCTGAGTCGTGTTATACCAAAGACGAAAGTTTTGCTTGGGTGTCATCTGCCAGCTCAAAACAAACTCATGAGTCAAACCATCACTTCCACGCAGATTATCTGTGTAGAGTTGATCGCCAAAAATAGCTTGAGTATAAACTGGGTTGTAGTTTGCCCAAATGGTATCGGTTAACTGAAATTTGTTGTACAAGGTGAAACTTGCAAAAGCAAAGTCAGAATGTAAGCCCGTAGAATCACCATCAGCTGCATGCATTGAGCCATCATTGTACTGGACGCCAGCTGCGATAATTGGGAATGCTTGCCAAAAACCGACTTTTGGTAAAGCTTGAATCATGCCAATTGACGCTGTACCTGAATTGGTGTCGAAGTTATGGATAACATCCATAGAAATACCACGACCGTTGGTCATGTCTACATCAAACTTTCTAAAGCGGAGCTCAGAGATACCATCATTAGCCATGTCAGGGTTCATTGCACTTGAACCTTCATCTTTAGTGTGTTCGCCAAACATGCTTTTTAATTCAAAAAGAACCATCGACATATCTGTAGGTGAACCGGTATCAAGTGTCTTACCTAGCTTAAAGTTAATTCCATTTGTGCCGTAAGAGCCGCCGACCTGCGTATATACAGCAAGTGGATCTGACATGTCTTGAACTTCTTTTTCTTCAGCAAAAGCTGCAGTGCTAATAAACGATACAGTTAGCAAGCCTAATAGTGCGGTTTGTGATTTCACTTATTTCACCCATAGTCACAATTTCAATGGGCTCATAGTAGAGCAGAGAAGAAAACCGAAATACTCGTAGATATTCCAGTTTTCTTTATTATGCTGGGGTTAATCACTCTTCAAATGAAAGCGAGCTTTAAGCTGGTTAACCGCATCTGCAGGTGCTCGCGTTGATAATTCTTGTAAACATTGGCTCGATTGCGGGCTTTTATTACTCAACATCAACTCACAAAGGGCATAAAGGTACTGTGGATTACCACTAACTTGATAAGCTTTGTCAAATGCGGCTCCAGCCGCTGAAACCGATGTTGGGGTGATTGCTATTGCATAGACATACCAAAAACGGCCATTTGTAGGCTCCAATTCCGTTGCTTTTTTGAGGTGTTTTATGGCTGTTGATGTTTGTTTGTCACGTAGTAATGCTAGCGCCATACTAAATTGAATTGAACCTGATGCCGGTTGTGCCAGCATACCTTGCTCTAAAATTGCCATTGCTTGGCTATTGTTACCTTGAGTACGATATAAATCTGCGAGATTAATATACGCGGCATCATAATTAGCTTGCACCTCAATTGCTGCTTTGTATTCTTTAATTGCTTGTTCAGCTAAGCCCTGATTGGCATAAAGATGACCGAGATTGGTTCTAGCAAAACCTCGGTCGCCATTAAATTTCAATATTTTTATATATTCGTCCAAGGGGGACTTCAATTGTCTCCGCTGTTCTTGACTCAACTCAGGCCAGAATCCCGCCAAAGCGCCAGCAGCTTGGCTACGCACCATCAGTATCTTGTCATTGAGTAAGGGCGCCAGCATGCGCCATCTGTCAGCAATGGGGTAGGGGGCACTTCCTTGGATAGTCGCAAACCTGAGCATTGGTTCATCGTTACGGGTCGCTCTTGCGACTGCCACAATGCCGTTACGGCTGGGGTATTGCTGTAAACGCTCTATGGCAGCAGCACGTATAACCGCTGGCTGACTACTATCTTGGGCGATGTAAGATAGCTGATCGCCTGCAGCGGGAAGGCCAGCTCTAGCACCAGCAAACGCACTACTAAAATGTTTTGCATCATACTGATTTAACGATGGATACCAGTTTGAGGTTTTATCTACAGCCCAAGCAGTATCTTTATCTTGATGGCATTGATTACAAGCGTTAGGGGTACCCATTCTTTGTGAGTTACCTGGGTTGGGAATACTAAAGCTATGATCACGCCTTTTATCAATCTGCATATAGGTTGTTTGCGGCATATGACAATTAACACACTGGGCACCACTGGTGTTTACTGGGTGCTGATGGTGCTCACTGGTGTCGAATATTGCAGGACTGTGGCATTGGCTACAAAGTGCATTTTTAGGCAGCACTAACTTGGTAGAATGAGGGTTGTGGCAATTACTGCAAACAACACCGTTATGGTGCATTTTTGATTGTAAGAAAGAGCCATAAACATAGTCTTCGTCGTACACTTGGCCGTCATCATAGTAACGATCTTGGCTGATAAGATTGAGTTGGTAACGATCGCCAAAATCACTATCGACAAGCGGATTAGTATCGCTTATTTGTAAACGACGGCTATGACATTGTGCGCAAGTCTGCAGTTGATTACTGTGCCCTTTGTTGATGGGCGTTGCTGTATCGGTACTTTTACTCGTTTCTTGGGCATTGGTTTGCCAAGTCCATTTCGAGACGGGCTTAGTTAAGTCTCTACTGAATCCTTTCCTCTCATCTTTTTTATTACTGCTACTGTCTTTATTCGCTGCCCAGGTTAGGTGCTTACTAGCCGCACCATGGCAGGCTTCACAGCCGACATTGATTTCTGAGAACGTAGTATTAAAACGATTTTTTTCGAAATCATAGTTCTTTTTGACATTGGTTGAATGGCAATCTGCACACATAAAATTCCAATTTTGACCGACATTTTGCCAGAAAAAATCATCATGTTTTGCACTGTTATCCGGATAAAGGTGGAACCACTTCTGGCCACCTTCTATTTTGGAACGATTGTCCCAAGCAAACGGAATTAGTTGCACCCGGCCATCTTCGAACTCGACCATATATTGCTGTAAAGGATCGATACCAAAGGTGTAGCTTATTCTAAAGTCATTAAACTGACCGCTGCTATCTTCGATGTTTACCCAGTATTCATCGCCTTTTCGAAAAAAACGGTTTTGTTTACCTAAAAAACTGAAGCTAGTATCAAAGTCAGCAGCCACAGATGATGGTGTTGCATGCTTCATTGCCATATCGTGATCTGAACCCGTCCAATCTTCAAATTCTGTTTGGTGGCACTGCTGACATTTAAACGAGCCAACAAATTCAGTAGCAACTGATGGCTGAGTAGCCAATAGTCCTGTTAGTAAGAGACCGATTAAGCGACTTTTGGGCTGCCATTGAACGGCTACTAATCTTTGTAAGCGTTTAATAATATTCTCCCTTTTGAATATTTACTTTTCTAAATACGAGCTTTACACCAAACCTCGAGAAAGTGCATACTGGATAAGCTCTGCACTAGATTTAGCTTCTATGAGCTTCATAATTGAATACTTATGAAATTCAACGGTCCGTGGTGAGATAAACAGTTCATCTGCGACCTGTTTGGCTGATTTTCCTTGTGCTAATAACCGCAATACACTTAGTTGCCTTGCTGAAAGACTCGGTGCTGAGTCTTCAACTTGCACTGATTTGGATAAGTACTGTTTACCTGCTAATACGCTATTAACTGCATCAACTAAGTCATCAGTAGCTTCATGCTTAAGCACATACCCTAATGCGCCAGCGGCAATGGCACCTTCTGCATACTCTTGTTCATCATGCATGGTGAGGCAAATAACCCGTAGATTTTTCTTAATACGTTTAAGAGCTGCGACAGCCGCGATGCCAGTCATACCCGGCATGCTTATGTCAGTGATGACAAGTTCTGGATTATGGCGTTTAACAAGTTCAATTAGCTCTTCACCATCTTTAGCAATTGCCAATACTTCATGTTCTGCTTTTAATAGACCTGCAATTCCCTGAGCAACAATTAAATGGTCGTCTGCGATAATAATTCTACTCATAATGTTCCTTTATTGCTGGAATGGTAATGTTAACTTCAAAGCCACCTTCATCAGGGCTAACAAATTCTGCATCACCATGTAATAGTTGTGCTCGTTCTCTGATACTCACTAAGCCAATACTCCCTTTGCTCTTTTCGAGTGTCTCTTTGCAACCTATCCCATCATCCATTACTTGTAATGTGAGTTTATTATTGGTTATTTCAATAGAAACAAAGACGGCTGAAGCATGGGAGTGTTTAATGACATTATTCAATGACTCTTGCAAAATTCGATAAAGGTTAAGTGATACTTCTTTTTTGAGGGGCGGTATTTCACCAAACATAGTTTGTAACTCTAATGCTTTGACCCCCGCGATACGTCTAGCTTCAGATTTTAGTGCAGCGATAAGTCCAAGATCTTCCAGCATAGCTGGGTGCAAGGAGCGAGATAGCGACTGCATATCTTTGGCTATCTGCTGAATATTTACGTGCAGTTCTTTAGCTTCAGGCTTTACGCTCTCACGTACTATGCCGAAAACGTTATTTGCCTTAATGGTGAGCAGGGCGAGTCGCTGAGAAAAGTTATCGTGTAATTCACGTGATAGCAGGCGTCGCTCGGTCTCTTGATTTTCCATTAAATGACGCGATAGTGATTCAAGCTCTTTATTCTTGGTTTGCAGTGATAACCAAAAGTGGTAGCGCTCGTAGGACGCGGCCAAGACTTGGCCGAGTGTCTTAATGCGTTCAAGTAATATTGGACACCAGTCAGAATGCTCCTTATAACGGCTACAGGCAATTGCCCCCCAAATGCGATCTTTTACTTTAATAGGGATCACAGCGTGGGCAATAACGCCTTCCATATTGACGAGACTTATTTCATCTCTGGTAAATATCTCTTCGATGGGACCTGAGTGCACAATCATCTCGCCTAAAGATATTTTGTCCAAGTAGGGACTATTAAAACCAACTCCAACCATCTTTGTTGGTGTATATCCCGGTGCAGCAACGGAATAGGCCCCTTCATGTTGCTTCTCTTTGGTGATCCTAAGTAGCGACATGCGTTGCACGTTTGCATAAGACAAGTATTCGGAAAGTCCTGCGCAGATAACATCGGGAATATTCGCCGTGTCTTCCTCTAATAAGCGATTCGATATATCAGCAAAGAAATGCTCTGCAATTGAAATTGGTTCTACACTCATACGCTGTGCCCTATCATTCATTGAAAGCGAATATTGTGAATGGCTAATAATGTCTATCGCTATCAATAACGCTTTTTAATGACTTTCGCCACTAAAACATAACATTGGGACAAATAACAGGAATTATTACTAGGCTAATACTAAGCGAATACTAAGTTTGGTAAGCGTTCAGAGAATAGCCCTAGATTGATATTGATGAAGTTAAGCTTAGTTGATGTGACTCCCAAGTTTGTAAAACAAAGTAACAATTGTAGATGGAACAAGTATTTCTTCGAGGTTTTTTTTAAGAGATTTAGACGTTAAATGTCGACATCGTTTTAAGGACACCGTTTTAATCGGCAGTGTGCTTTTTAACAACAGTAAATAAAAAGATCTAACCAAGGGGAATGAAATGTCCAAACTACTATCGAAAGTTGCATTAGGTGTAGGCCTTCTCGCAACTGCTTCTTCTGCAATGGCGGCTACTGATCCAGAGCGTCCAAATATTCTTGTGATCTGGGGTGATGATATTGGTTATTACAATATCAGCGCATACAACCAAGGTATGATGGGTTACCAAACGCCTAATTTAGACCGTATTGCGAATGAAGGTGCGTTATTCACCGATCACTATGCCCAGCAAAGTTGTACCGCAGGCCGTTCTTCATTTATTACTGGTCAACATCCATTCCGTACTGGCCTTTTAACTATCGGTATGCCGGGTTCAGAACATGGTATTCCTGATTGGGCGCCAACGATTGCTGATGCGCTTAAAGACAAAGGCTATACAACAGGGCAATTCGGCAAGAATCACTTGGGTGACCAAGACAAGCATTTGCCTACCGCACATGGTTTTGATGAGTTCTTCGGTAACTTGTACCACTTAAATGCTGAAGAAGAACCTGAAACATACTACTACCCAAAAGATCCTGAGTTTAAAAAGAAGTATGGACCACGTGGTGTAATCCATTCTTATGCAGATGGTCGTATTGAAGATACTGGTCCTATGACCCGCAAACGCATGGAAACTGCAGACGAAGAGTTTGTAGGTGCATCAATTAAATTCATGACAAAAGCGGTGAAAGCAGATAAGCCTTTCTTTGCATGGGTAAATGCATCAAGAATGCATGTGCATACACGTTTGCAAGAAAAGTACGATGGTATTACCGGCATTGGTTTATACCCTGATGGCATGATTGAGCACGATGATCATGTTGGGTTGCTGCTTGATACGTTAGATGAGTTGAAAATTGCCGATAACACCATTGTTGTCTACTCAACCGATAACGGTGCAGAAAAATTTACTTGGCCTGACGGTGGTACCTCTCCATTCCATGGTGAGAAGGGAACAACCTTTGAAGGTGGCATGCGCGTTCCTCAACTAGTGCGCTGGCCTGGTGTGATTGAACCTGGTACTAAGATTAACGCCATGATGTCCCATGAAGATTGGATGCCAACTCTGTTAGCAGCAGCAGGTGAAGACACTTTGGTTGAAGACCTTAAAGAAGGGAAAAGCTTTAACGGTAAAGACTGGCGTGTACATCTAGATGGTAGTAATTTCTTACCTTACTTTAAGGGTGATGTAGAGCAAGGTCCACGTACTAGCAAGATATATTTCAGTGCTAATGGTGAACTTAACGCTGTACGTTGGAATGACTGGAAAGCATCTTTTGCTATGATGGATGGAGACATGCAGTCTGCTGTTCGTAACGTACCCGCTTGGGCGTCTTTAACAAACTTACGTGCAGATCCTTTTGAGATCGCTGCTAAAGAATCTGGTATGTATGTCCGTTGGATGATCGACAACATGTGGTTGTTTGTGCCAATGTCACAAGAAGTTGGAAAGTTCCTGAGTACGATAGAAGACTATCCATTCCAACCTGGTTCAGGCTTTAGTGCTGCGGGTATTAACTATAATACTTTAAAGCTACAAAAAATCATGAAAGCGGTTGAAGCTCAACAAAATTAAGCCGTCAACAAAAACCATAGTGCTAATGACAAACGTCATACATTAGCAGCAAGCGCTCTTAGGTATAAATATATCTAGGGGCGTTTTTATTCCCCCTATTAAGCATCTTCATTAAGGCGTTATAAAGCCTCAGCACTAATGTCCCCGCTCAATATGGATTTGCTAAAATAGTGCGCCTAAAGTTGAACTGGCGTGACACCTCTTAACCGTGCGATTACAACTTGCATAGAACAGTTTAAAACTGGTAGTTCTTCGAGCATCAAACATCGTGAACTAAGCGTAAAATTTCGCTGTAACTTACAAACTTGGATCTGTTATGCCTAAAAGCCTAATTACTGCCACTACTATATTATCCGTTATATTTCTTCAAGGTTGCGCCGCATTTATCCACGAACATATTAATGTGGAACTAAAAGACAAGGTCTTGTCTGAAATGGTTTGGGTTGAAGGTGGTGAGTTTAGGATGGGTAGTGACTGTGGTGTTGGGACGATTAGTGAGTGTCCTGCACGTATGGTTACTCTCGACGGATTCTATATCGGTCAGTATGAAGTGACACAATCCTTGTTTGATTCCGTACTTGAAGGCGCCACCCCCTATTTTCCTGGCTCACAAATGCCAATGAATAACTTAAGTTGGCAACAAGCCAAGTATTTTATCAATCAGCTTAACCTTGAAACCGGACTCACTTTTCGCCTACCGACTGAAGCTGAGTGGGAATATGCTGCTAAAGGCGGAATAAAAAGCAAAGGTTACCGCTATAGCGGTTCGAACGATATCGAGACTGTGGGTTGGTATGCTGGTAACGCAGGGAATAAAGCCCAGCAAGTCGGGCAAAAGTTACCTAACGAGCTGGGGCTCTATGATATGACGGGGAATGTGGGTGAAATGGTAGAAGACGCCTTTGATGTTGATTTTTATCGTCATGCTCCTAATGAAAACCCGGTGAATGCCATCGATTCGGCTCATCATTTAGCTTATAAATCTGTTCGTGGTGGTAGCTTTTCTTATGATGCTCTCGAATCTGCAAATTACTCGCGTGACTCCGCGAGTCAAAGCGCAATTATGCCGGATATTGGGCTAAGGCTAGTTCTGACTAAGAAATAGCCGATAAAAACAAGTAGGGATCTTGGCATACTAAAACCTCAAGTTTTTAGCATTTTGAAAGCTAAGTTATACCGCAAATCGCTTTAACTTGCTGTTTGCGGTATTTTTTGTTTTAGCGAAGTGTCAGTTAGCGCAAAGGTTTAAGGTTTTTTCGCTAAAACTAGGAATTTTCCGAGTCCATTTTAAAAACGTTAACCGTGATAATTGATTGTGATTATTACATAACAACATACGAGATTATTTAATGAAATTTCTACTTAAACCTTTAGCAGTGACCATTGCATTAGTATCAGCACCAAGTTTTGCAGCAGGTACCGTTCTTGGTGAGTTAGGCAGTTTAAACGCTAGCACTGCAGGTGCAGGTAGCGCAGCGATTTCAGAAGGTGCTGAAAGTGCTTACTCCAACCCTGCAGCAATGAGTCTCGTTGAAAAATCGACCTTAACTGGCAGTCTTCAAGCTTTTGACCTCAATATCAAATATCAAGATAACGGTTCCTATGGTAGTTTTGGTGGTGGCAATGACGGTGGTAATGCAGGCAGTGTTACACCACTTGGATCTGTATATTGGGTTAACCCATTAAGCGACAAATGGGCATTTGGTCTTGCACTCGCTTCACAAGGCGGAGCATCTGTTGATTATGGTGATGATTGGCGTGGCGCAAGTCTTATTAGCTCTATTGATCTTGTGACTGTTCAGGTAAACGCATCTGTTTCTTATAAAATCAATGAGCAATGGGCAGTTGGCGTAGGCATGGTTTCTGAATATGCGTCACTTTTGCAAACTCAGCAGTTTACTCAAAACATTGGCGCTGAATATGAAGCGGGTTCAGTAGAGTTTGGGGTTAATTTAGGCCTGCATTACACGATCGATGCGGACAATATGTTGGGGCTAACAGTTCGCTCAGGTCTGGACCATACCCTTGAGGGCGATGTAAAACTTGACCGTAACGGCAATGGCGAAACCTACGATGCGCGCTTAGGTCTGGTTTCACCCGCTATTGTAAAGTTAAGTGGTTACCATGGTTTGACTGACAAGTTTGCGTTGTTATGGTCTTTAGACTGGCAGGATTGGAGTAAGAATCAGTCAAGCGTATTGATCTTAGATGACTCTGGCCGTCAAGTTAATGTAGATAGGAATTGGGATGACACGTATAGCGCTTCTTTAGGGATGCACTATCAGCTGACTAATCAATGGCGTTTAGAGTTTGGAGTCGGTTACGAGTCATCGCCGCTAAGCGATACCGCTGATAACGCGTACAACCAATACCCAGACCTTCCTGTAGATGACATAATCCGTATCGGTACCGGTGCAACATATCAGGCATCAGAAGACTTTTCTGTTAATTTCTTCATTGAATATCTAGATCTTGGTTCTCCAGAGATCCGCTATGACGCACTGGGCTATGGGGCGCTATCTGGCAGTTATAACAATGATGCTGCCATCGCTGGTATCACTATGAATTGGGTATTTTAAAAGGCTTTATGTATAAGTCTTAGTAGGAATAGTTACTCTTTTCTGCTTCAAATCAGATTTAATTAACTGTGCAGTAACGCACATAGCTGACTTGTAAACTACCACCGCTACAAAAAAAACATTACAGTATTTTTAAGCTTAGTCTTTACCGACTAAGCTTTTTTTGTTGCCTACAACAAAGTTAACTTTGACTCAGTAAGCAAAAATATTTAAATGGGTGGAAATGTATGCGGATAGAAGATCTAAAATTATTTACCATCGTGGTAAAGCTCGGTAGTTTTACAGCAGCGGCCAATGCCTTAGATCTGCCACGAGCGAATGTGAGTAGGCGGATTGGCGAGCTAGAAAAAGCGTTAAATGCTCAGCTGTTTTTTCGTACTACTAGGCAGCTACGTTTAACTCAGCATGGTGAAGCATACTATCATGAATTATTGTCTGTTTTAGAAGGGTTTGAATTAGCGAAAAACAAGCTACTGGATATTGATGACAAGCCAGTAGGTAAGGTAAAAGTTGGTTTTTTACCTGAAAGTGATGAAGCACTGCAACCGGTATTGGCTAAATTTCAGCAACTCTACCCCGAGATAGAGCTGGATTTGCGCTACACCAATAACTATGCCACTGACATATATAGCCAAGCATTAGACTTTGCCATTCATGCAGGCAAGGTTCAAGATTCGGGCTTTATCGCTAGACGTATCCTTAGCTTAGGTCGAGGTATATACGCTAGCCCTGAATACATACAGAAGCACGGAGCGCCAAAAACGCTATCAGATCTGCAGCAGCATAATGCCATTTGTTACCGCTGGCCCGATGGAACACTAGATGATAATTGGGATTTGAGCAGTGAAACGGTTAAAGTTAACAGCCGATTTAGTTGTAATCATATGGGGTTTGTTCGTCGTGCCATTGTCGGTGGCCAAGGTATCGGCTTTATGCCGCCTCTATATGCGTTAGCATCCATCGAAAGCCAGCACTTAGTGCGTATTTTGCCTGAATATGAATCTAAGAAAGAAGATGTTTGGCTCATTTATGCCGACAGAAAAGGGATAAGTTTACCAACAAGGCTATTGATTGATTTTTTATTACAAGAAATCCCTGAAATGGCTGGATTGTAATAATATTCATGACAGTTTGGTGCGCGATAGACTGATTATCTTGCTAAGTTAAAGTCTTAAACTCTCTACCAATTATTCTATTGGAGAGAGCAATGTCCTTCTCATACGCAAAACTTACCAAATTCACTATCGCACCTCTAGCCATCGCTGTTCTTTCAGGCTGTAGTGAAGCTCCTGCTGCAAGCGCTACAGCGGCCATTAAGGTTGAGCGCCCCGTTCAAGTGATGGTTCTTAAGCAATCCCACCAAACTAATACCAAGCAATTTTCCGGTGTACTTGAAGCAACCCAAACAGCAAATCTGGCATTTAGAGTCGCTGGTACCATTGAAGAAATGTTAGTTAAGACCGGCGATAAGGTTGTAAAAGGGCAGGTACTGGCCAGATTAGAGCCCCATGATTATCGTGTCAATGTCGCTGAATTGGAGGCGAGACTTGCTGAGGCAAATGCTGCACACCAGCTGGCCTCCGTCGAGCTTGAGCGAGTTAAGCAAGCGATTGCTGACGATGCAATTTCAAAGGTTAATTTAGATAGAGCACAAAGCGGCTACAAGCGTAGCTTAGCGATGGTGAATGTCGTTAAGCAAAACTTACAAAAAGCTCAAGATGCTCTAGGCTATACAGAGCTTAAAGCACCATTTAGTGGCATTATTGGTTCTAAATCTCAACAAACCTTCCAGCAAACCTCTCCAGGTACTTCAGTGTATTCACTGCATCAACCTAATGAGTTAAAAGCCATTATCGATATGCCTGAAAACCTAATGGGCCAATTGACACTCGCGCAGAGCGCAGTTGTTAGCTGGCATGGAGCGCAGCAAGGCTTAACTGCAACGTTAACTGCAATGGACACCTTAGCTGATCCAATTAAACAAACTTATGCTGTTGAGTTTCTTCTTGAACAAGCGACAGATGCTTTGCCAGGAAAAGCGGTAAATGTTGCTGTTAACTTCAATATTGATCAGGCCAGTTACTGTGTGCCATATGGGGCCTTGCTGCAAAAAGGCAACAACAAAAGCGTTTATATCGTGAAGGCGCAGGTTATTGCTGAAATACCAGTAACGGTAGAGTCTTTGCAAAGTAATAGCGTTTGTTTGAGCGGCAGTTTACAAACAGGTGATGCGATCGTCACAGCTGGCGTGAGTTATTTGGCGCCTTATCAGCAAGTGACTAACACTGTCGATAAAGCATTTAGCTATTAGGAGTTATGATGAATTTAGCTGAATTTGCAATTAAACAACGTTTATTCGTGCTGTTTTTCAGTGTGTTATGTGTGATTGTTGGTTTAATCTCTTACTTCGAGTTGGGTAAATTAGAGGATCCGACGTTTACCGTAAAAAGTGCCGTTGTGGTGACGCTTTACCCTGGTGCGTCTGCGGAAGAGATTGAGCGACAAGTCACAGACAAAGTTGAGACCAAACTGCAAGAGATGGGCTCTATGTGGAAACTGCGCTCTTTGTCACGCCCAGGCAGCTCTATGATTTTTATTGATTTGAAAGAGTCTACAAAATCTGAAGAGTTACCTCAGCAGTGGGATCTGCTGCGACGAAAAATTAATGATGTTAAGTTAACTTTGCCAGCAACCGCGCAAATTAGCATAGTGCAAGATGAATTTTCTGAAGTTTACGGCATGTTGTTTAGCGTCTATGGCGAAAACGCGCAACCAGAAGAGCTGCGTCAGTATGCTAAAGAACTGCAACGACGAATAAAGTCGGTTGACGGCATTAAAAAGATTGAGCTCCATGGCGTACAGAGCCAAGCGGTGTATATCGATCTTCCTGAGGAGCGTTTAGCACAATATGGGATCTCATCTGCCCAAGTTATTAACCAACTAGCGACACAGAACCTGACATTTAATAGCGGTAGTTTTGCCGCAGATAATGAACGTATCCGGATTGATCAAAGCAGTGCATTTAAATCGATTGAAGACGTTAAAGCGCTCAGCATCAAAGGTGGAATAGGCGATTACAGTACTGGTTTACTGACATTAGGTGATATTGCCGATGTCAGTCTTGGTTATCAAACCCCGATAACAACTTTAAGCCGATTCAATGGCCAGCAAGCTGTAACATTGGCGGTAAGTCCTGTTGCCGGCATTAATGTTGTTAGTTTAGGCGAAAGTTTAACCAACATTATAAGCGAGTATCAACAACAGCTGCCTGTCGGCATCGAAATTGGTGTCACGGCTTTTCAGCCAGATGAAGTAGAAAAGTCGATTGAAGATTTTGTCGTCAATTTACTTGAAAGTGTGGCAATTGTTGTAGCTGTACTGCTAGTCTTTATGGGCTTTAAAAGTGCGACCATTGTAGGTGGCAGCCTTATTTTTACCATCTTGCTAACACTTATCTACATGTATATTGCAGGGGTCGACTTGCAGCGAGTTTCTTTGGGGACGTTTATTTTAGCACTCGGTATGTTAGTGGATAACGCCATTGTTATTACTGATCTGTTTATCGTCAAACTCAACCAAGGTATCGAAAGAACCAAAGCGGCAATTGATTCAGTGAAAGAAACGGCTAAACCACTGCTTGCGGCAACCGTTATCGCTATTATGGGTTCAAGCCCTGTTGTGTTCTCGCAAACTGATGCCGGTGAATTCGCCAGCTCTGTGTTCCTAATTGTTTGCTCATCTTTACTGTTTTCATGGCTGGTGGCTGTCACTCTTACACCACTACTTTGTTGGTTATGGATCAAACCTAACACTAAAAAGTCACAGCAAGATAGTAAACCAACGCGCTATCAAACCGCGGTTAATTGGACAGTATTAAATCCAGTGAAAGCCATTTCAATGGTGGTGCCTTTGCTGTTAATTACCGCATTAGCTGCGCCGTACGTTGCTATCAACTTTATTCCTAGCTCTGACCGCCCAATGGTGTTTCTTGATTACTGGTTACCAAATGGTTCTAAGATAGAAAGCACATCGGAGGATATGAAAAAAATTGAAGGCTGGTTGGTTAAGCAACCTGAAGTTAGCAGTATTTCAAGTTTTGTTGGTGCCAGTGCACCGCGATTCTCTGTGACTGTAGAGCCAGAACCTTACGATACCAGTTATGGCCAGATAGTCATTAATGTTCATGAATACGAAGGTATAGAGACGCTTTCTAAACGTGGTGACGAATGGCTAGCAAACAACTTTCCCAACGCAGAGCCTCGGTTTAGAGCACTAAAACTAGCGACTAAAGATAAGTTTAGTGTTGAAGCAAGGTTTACCGGTCCTGATCCACTGGTGTTACATGAGTTGTCTAACAGAGCTCAAGCAATCATGAAGGCTAACAGTAATACTAAATATGTTCGTGATGACTGGCGCCAACTAAGTAAAGTTATCGAACCTGTGATCAATCAAGAACAAGCTCGTAGGGCAGGTATTAACCGTACTGATATTTCGCTAGCAATAAAACGTGCGACGGAAGGTGTGACCCTAGGGACTTTGAATCAAGGTGATCAGCTAATCCCTATTAGCGTGAGAAGTGCAAATGCTGACTTGAGCAACCTAGAAACCTTACCTGTCCGTTCACTATTGGGCGTCCATAGCGTGCCATTAGGCCAAGTGGTAGATAGTTTTGAGTTGCAAAGTGAAGAGAGCATGATTTGGCGCCGTAATCGCGTTCCGACAATTACTGCTCAAGCAGATGTATTTGATGCCACACCAGCACAAGTCCGTAATCAAATTAAGGACAGTATTGAAGCAATAGAGTTGCCTGCTGGGTATGCGTTTGAGTGGGGCGGAGAGTTCTATGATGAAGATCGCGCTATTAACGACATTATGAGCCAAATGCCAAAAGCCTTGCTGATGATGGTGGTGATTATGGTCGCGATGTTTAACGGCTTTAAGCAGCCAGCAATCATTTTGATCACTTTGCCGCTGGCATCAATAGGCGCAACATGGACGCTATTGTTACTTGATAAACCGTTTGGCTTTATGGCCTTGATTGGTGCAATTACCCTCTCTGGGATGATTATCAAGAACGGCATTGTGTTGATGGATCAAATTGAGTTAGAACGCGCGGCTAATAAGCCTCTTAAAGAAGCAGTTAAGGCTGCTACGTTAAACCGTACTATGGCGATTTCAATGGGCGCACTCACTACAGCACTTGGAATGATCCCGCTCTTAAGCGATAGATTGTTTGACCAAATGGCGGCCACTATTATCGGTGGGTTAGCAGCGGCAACTGTATTGTCACTGTTTATTATGCCAGCCTTTTATTGCCTATTTTACCGAGAAAACAGTCATAAGACGGATGCTATAAACACGCAAACCTCAAGTGTCGCTATGGAGCAAAACTAATATGAAACTATTCAAAATAGCGCCGATAGCGATGGCTATCTTGATGTCTGGTTGCGCAGTAGGCCCTGATTATCAAGCGCCTACAACCACTCTTGACAGTGAGTATTTGTATCAAGACACGGCTGGTACTATTGCTGGCGAGCGCAGTGATATTAACGATAACGCTTGGTGGACTAAGTTCAACGACCCGGTGCTTGATCAATTGGTAGCCGATGCCCAAAATCAGGCTATACCGTTAAAAATAGCGGCGCAGCGTATAAAAATGGCGCAATCATATCAAGCTGCTATTGAATCTTTTAAGGTACCAACCGTCAACTTAGGTGCGGGCTTTGGAAATTTTCAGATCAGTGAGAATGATCCGTTACTGGGGACGGCAATAACTGCCAAGAATCCAGCTACCGGCGAAGATTTAGGTTTAGTGGACGACAACAATAGTGCGTTCTTCGCGGGGGCAACTATTGCCTGGGAAGCTGACCTATTTGGCCGTATTGATCGTCAAGCGAATGCCGCAGCGATACGTGCCGAGCAGATGGTGATAATGCGTGAAGGGCTAGTCACCTTGATCACTTCGGATGTGATCCATAACTATTTGCAGTTACGCGGTGCTCAGGAGCGTAAGCAGATTGCGCTACATACGGTTGAGGATCAGCAACGTACGTTGGAGTTGGTGCAACTAATGGTTAAGAGTGGTTACGGCTCAAAACTTGATGAAGCACGCGCTAAGGCGATGTTAGCAGCCACCAAGTCAGTGATCCCACAGTTGGAGATCGCCGCCAATGTTCATAAACAGCGTTTAGCTATTTTACTTGGAGAAACACCCAAGCAGGGTGAACAGAGATTAAGTGAAGTTATGCCACTGCCTAACTTTACCGGGATAGTGCCAATTGGTCTGCCAGCGGATTTACTCAATCGCAGGCCCGATATCAGGATTGCTGAACGTGAGATGGCGGCGCTTAATGAAGAAAGAGCAGCGGCGATTGCAGCACAATATCCGAAAGTATTTTTAACCGGTGCGCCTGGAGTGTTGGCGGAAGACTTTGATGATCTGTTTAGCGGTGACTCTGTGGCTTGGGCTGGCAGTATTGGTGTTAGTTGGAACGTATTTGATGGTGGCAGAGGTGATGCAATTGTTGAAATGCAGGAGGCTCGTTTTGATTCAAGCGTATTGAGTTATCAGCACTCCGTGATTGCAGCGTTTGGTGAAGTAGAAACGCTTTTACAAGGTTATGGTCACAGTCAGCAATATGTAAAACTGGTTAGTGAAGCAGAAACAGAAACCACAAACGCCGTCAATAAGGCAAAGTCACTTTATAAGGCGGGTCTTAGTGATTATTTGTCGATACTAGATGCTCAGCGACAAGAGAATATGATCAAAGATCGAGTGGTTGCGGCAAAGCTGCAAACCGCCCATATGACCATAGGGTTGCATAAAGCGCTTGGAGGTAACTGGCAGCTTAATTAGGAGACAAGCTGGTGACCTAAGTTTTATACTGGTTTTACGCAAATAGAAAAGCAGCACTAAGTGCTGCTTTTCTATTTGTAGATTCAAAAACTAGCCAAGCACTGGCGAGTCATCGGGTAGTACTAAATGAATTGCATTGGGGATGATTGAAATGGTATGTTTTTGGCTTGAAGTAGGTTCGCCATCAAGGTTTACAGGCAAAGGTTGAGTTGATTCAAGCACAATATTGGTAACTTGCATTCTGCTGACATATTCACCATTAATACTGGTATCGATGAGCTCATCAACAACCTGTTTCAATGCTGTGCTAGGAAAGTGGCGCACTAGAAAGACATCGAGTAAACCATCGTTCAGCAATGCATTTGGAGCAAGACTTTGGCCACCGCCAGCGAGGCGCCCATTACAAACAGCACCTAGTAATCCCGCTCCTTCCTGGGTTACTTGCTGTCCATCTGCGAGGGTTGCTGTGAACTTTCCCTCGTAAGGGGTAAAGTTAAGTGCCTGCACTAAACCTGATATGAAGTAAGCTTGCCCTCCTAAAAGATCTTTCAGCTCTACTGGTGTATCAACAGTCACTTGAGCGCCAAATCCTGCAGATGCGACGTTGATAAAATAACGCTCATTCGCTTGAGCCATATCTATAGAGTAGGCTTTACCCGTGAGCGCCAGTTTCAATGCCGCTTCCACGTCTGCAGGTATACGGCAGGCCGTGGCAAAATCATTTGCGGTGCCTAATGGCAGTATCGCAATCTCACTTTTGTTAAGTTGAGAAACTAAGGTCTCGTCTGCATCTTGCTTAAGTGTCGTAACGGCATCGGCCAATTCGTTTACGGTTCCATCTCCTCCGCCAGCAATGATTCTGGTTATGTTTGACTGTATTGCTTCTTTAACAAAGCGTGCAATATCACCAGACTCCCATGTGCATCGCACTTCAATATTATAGCCTTGCTGCCTGAGTGTATTAACACTCTGTCTGATTTCAGCCAAACCGGCTTTTTTTCCATTAAGGATTAACATGGCCATAAATATAAGCTTCTCTACAGTGAGTATTAACATTGATTATGCTGGTGAACTGCCAAAATTAGAAGGGTTTTACGCACTTTGTTAATTACCTAGCATGGCAATGATTAGCCTGTTTAACCAGCTAACAACTTCGCTTAAGGCCTAAGTTCTTCTTTATAATTGCTAGCTTAGTGTTTTCTATATAACTGAGTTGATAATGTTTCGTATGTTTAGTTCTCCAGCTTTCTCTTCATAAAGGTTAATGACCTGCTGTGTTTACGTACAAATTTTAGTTAGCTGTTATCACTAGTAAAACCTCCTGTTATTGATGTAGTGCGTTGTGGCGCGCGGCTTAATACAAATTATATTGCTAATATTCCGCCATTATTTAAATGCGAGCTAAATGTTTTAAGATTAATTTTGTTAAAAATCAGATATTTACGTTTGTTTTTTTTGCAATAACTAGGTCAGTCGTAGTAGGTGGGGATCTATTAAACGGCTGATTGATGAACATCTTGGTGCGTTTAGTTTGTGAGTTTCATGCTTGCGGAGTACTAATGACAACCATAAAAAATCGACTGTTACTAACAACAATAGCACTTGCTACCTCTTCATTAATAGGTTGTGCTGAACATAAAACAGAACAACAAACTAACGAGACAGTGCGACCTGTGAAAATGGCCATTGTAGAGAGTGTAGCAGCCAATATTGAACGCTCTTTTCCTGCTCAAGTTACTGCAAATGAGAGTACTGACCTTGCATTTAGGGTATCGGGGCAAATTACTAAACATTATGTCATTGAGGGAGATCGCGTTAAGAAAGGAGCGCTGATTGCTGAATTAGATCCTACTGATTTTAATATTTTATTGGATAATGCCAAGGCTAAGTATGAACTGTCTGTTTCTCAGCATGAACGTAATTCAACGCTTGTACCGAAAGGCTTGGCAACTAAAGCTGAATTTGATACCTCTCGTGCAGAGATGCTGATGGCAAAAGCTAGACTTGATAGAGCAAGTCAAAATCTTAAGTATACTAAAATCTATGCCCCTTATGATGGTATTGTAGCTAAAAAATACGGTGAAAATCATGATCATATCGCCGCTACTCAAGCCATTGTAGAGTTTCAAAACGATCGCTTAAGTGATATTCAGTTTGACCTTCCTGAGCAGCTATTAAAACAGTTCGACCCTGAAAAATTCAAAGCGATAACTACTCAAGTTGTTCTTGATAGTTACTCTGATAGACCCCTCGTTGCCACTTTTAAAGAGATGCGTAAATCAACCACACTCGGAGCATTGAGCTTTAGGGTGACGCTATCAGTTGAGGTTCCTGCTGATATGCGCGCACTGCCAGGTATGAGTGCCAATGTTAATACCGTGATTACTGACGAAAAGTTGGCTACAAATAGCGCAGTCATTGTTCCGATGAGTGCCTTATTTAGCCCTGAAACTAAAAAGCTTAGTGATGATAGTAAATATGTCTGGGTGGTCGATAGCAACTATAAGACTCATCTTCGAGAAGTTAACGTATTGAGTCTTCTAGCGACTGGGGCAGTTGTTGATTCTGGTCTAGTGGCTGGCGATAAAGTAGTAACAGCTGGCACTTATTTGATAAGCGAAAACCAGCAAGTTAAAGAACTTAAGCGTGAGCGAGGTATTTAATGACTACTTTTTCAAAAGAGCAAAGCTTAACTGAGGATTTAGAAAAGGAATGCCTGGGTGGTGGTATCGCGGGTTATTCGATGCGTAACTCTGTGGTTAGCTGGCTAATCATTATGGTGTTACTTGTTGGGGGGATTCTTGCGTTTAAAGATCTAGGTAGGTTAGAAGATCCTGAGTTTACACCTCGCTCAGCATTGATTGTTACTAGTTATCCAGGCGCCTCTCCAGAACAAGTTGAAGAGGAAGTAACTCTGCTAATTGAGAATGCATTGCAGCAACTTCCGTCAGTTAAGTGGATTAAGTCTGTAAGCACTGCTGGGTTATCTCAAGTTGATGTAATGATGGAGTCGGAATATACCAGTCTGCATCTACCGCAAATTTGGGATGAAGTACGGCGTAAGATTGGCGATCTAAAAACCTTACCACCTGGTGCTGCAGAACCAATCGTTAATGATGATTTTGGTGATGTATACGGCATGATATGGGGGATCACCGGTAAAGGCTATGATATGGCTGAACTGGAACAATTCGCCGATCAACTTCGACGGGATGTGGTTACGCTTGATGGAGTCAGCAAAGTTGTTATTGGTGGTGTTCAGCAGCAGCAAATTTTTGTCGAGATCTCAAACAGTAAGATCTCTGCACTCAATATTCCGATAGATCATATTGCTGCTTTATTGCAGAGCCAAAACTCAGTATCAAATGCTGGCCGGATCAGAATTCAAAATGACACAGTAAGACTCTATCCTACTGGTGAGTTTCAGGACATCAGTGAGTTAAGAGATCTGGTGATTAGCCCTGTTGGCTCTGAGGCTAGGATATTACTAGGAGATGTTGCTGAGATCAGTCAAGGCTATGTCGAAGTACCGACAAAGCTCATGTCTATGAACGGTCTTCCGGCGCTTGAGTTTGGTGTGTCATTTATGCCAGGCGAAAACGTCATTAAGGTTGGTAGCCGTGTTCAGGCGCATATCGACAGTATGCTTAACAAGCAACCAATCGGTATTGAGATGGAGAACATCTACAATCAGCCTGTACAAGTAGAAAAAGCCGTTGATGGTTTTGTGTGGAGCCTTGTTGAAGCGGTAGCGATTGTTATTGCCGTACTGCTACTCACGATGGGCTTGAAAAGTGGCATTATCATTGGGATTGTACTGATCTTATCTGTGACTGGTACGTTTATCTTCATGGAACAAATGGGGATCAATTTACAGCGGATCTCATTAGGTGCGCTGATCATTGCGCTAGGTATGTTGGTTGATAACGCCATTGTTGTCGTGGAAGGTATTCTGGTCGGTATGCAGAGAGGTAAAAACCGTTTCCGCGCCGCGATTGATATTGTTGAACAAACAAAGTGGCCATTACTCGGTGCCACAGTCATTGCGGTGACTGCATTCGCCCCGATTGGTTTATCAGAAGATATATCGGGTGAATTGATTGGTACACTGTTCTGGGTGGTATTGATATCGTTAACCTTAAGTTGGATCACCGCCATTACCACTACACCATTTTTATCCGCTATGTTCTTCAAAAATGAAAAGCCAGCAGCGGAAGGGGAAGAAGTTGATCCCTATAAAAGTGTAGTGTTTACTTCCTACAGAAAGTTCTTAAAAGGGTGCATACGTCATAGAAAGAAGACCATGCTTTTGTTGGTGGTTTTGCTACTAGGTTCTGTAAAAGGTTTTGGCATGTTGAAGAACGAATTCTTCCCGCCAATGAACCTACCTAAATTTATGGTCGATACCTGGTTACCCTACAATACAGACATCCGCGCGACAGCGACAGAAATTAAAGCGATGGAAGACTTGGTATTGAGTCACCCAGAAGTTACTCAAGTTGCTTCTAGTGTCGGTGGAGGGCATGTTCGTTTCATGCTGGCTTATAAGCCTGAAAAGATGTACAACAATTACGGCAACCTAATGGTTACTGTTAAAGATATGGATAGCCTGCTTGATGTCATGCGTGATGTGCGCAGTATGCTTGAATCTAACTTTGCTGGTGCAAATTATAACTTTAAGCGTTTTGAAATGGGTCCTGCGCCTGACGGTCGAATAGAAGCTCGTTTCCAAGGTCCAGATCCTGACGTATTAAGAGACCTCTCAGCCCAGGCAAAAGCGATAATGGCTGCAAGCGAAGGTGGGACAGCTGTACGTGATGATTGGCGTGAACGAACAAAAGTTGTCCGCCCTGTATTTAACGTAGAAGCCGCGAGAACGCTAGGGATCAGTAAGGCACAGATCGATAACGTGCTACTGGCAAACTTCTCTGGTCGCAGTGTAGGCTTATATCGTGATGGCTCAGACCTAATGCCAATTATTGTACGTCCACCGGAAGTGGAACGTACTGATATTAATGGAATTATGGAATTGCAGATCTGGAGTAATCAGCTTAATAAATACGTGAGCCTATCTCAAGTCGTTCATCGTTTTGACATCGAGTTTGAAGATCCTGTCATTATGCGTCGTGACAGAGTGCGCACCGTGATGGCGATGGCTGATGAAGATCAAATGGGGACGTTAACCACTGCAGCTGTTCAAAAGTCATTTAAAGCTGAAGTTGAGGCGATTGAATTACCTGAAGGCTATAGCATGCATTGGGGTGGTAAGCATGAAACATCGATGGATGCATTGGTAGCTATCGGTGAAAAATTGGGTGGTGGTTATTTGGTTATGATCCTTATTACAGTGTTGCTCTTTAGCTCATTCAAAGATGCCGCAGTTATTTGGACTGTTGTTCCATTTGCGATAATCGGTGTCGTTGTAGGGCTTTATACCGCTAATATGCCATTTACTTTCTTAGCACTGCTTGGCACGATGAGCTTAACTGGCATGTTAATTAAAAATGCTATCGTGTTAGTTGAAGAGATTAAGCTGCAGATCCATGAGGGGAAAGAGGATTACCTCGCAGTAATTGATGCGTCAGTTTCAAGGGTTCGTCCAGTAAGTATGGCTGCGGTAACGACTGTTTTAGGTATGATCCCACTCATCACTGATGGGTTCTTCCAAGCAATGGCTGTGGCGATGATGGCAGGATTAACGTTCGCGACAATTCTTACTTTGATCGTAACACCAGTAATGTATACGGTTATTCATCGAGTTCGATCCGCATAGCTTCGCAACGCGGTTCCATCGTTAAACCGTACACTGACTTAGTGAGTGTGCGGTTTTTTATATCTCAACCATGGCTAACAATATTTTATTCATTGTATAGAGAGCAAAGTAAAAGGGCGGCTCATTGATTGGTTTGACTGTGATGTTTGCGCGCCGTCAAAGTTTAATCACCCGATACCTTTTCCTAGTAAAGTTACTAGTATGACTTTTGAACAAACGGCGTATATTTATTGTAAATTGACCAGCAACTAAAACCGTTGCACTGATTTTTATCAAACGATTGGTATAACGATTACTAGGATTAGGCTATGTTCAAAAATACGCATTTGGCTACTGTTGTTATTAGCTGTGTTTGCTGCAGTATGCTCGTGGGTTGCTCCGGCAAAGATAGCGCTATTTTTACAGGTGTTACAAACGATAACTACCAGCAAGTATCGAACTTAAATATTGAAAACAATAGTGACTTTGACTTGCTAAACAAACAGAATAAGTTAACTTCTGCAAAGTCTGATTTAATTAATGCTAAAGCTGTCTTGTTAGCGGCAGAGTCTAGAAAGTATTTGTACTCCCTTGATGCACTTAACCCAAAAAGCAGCCGTCCTTATAATGTTGGCGACTATTCCAGTGCCCTTGCTAATGTTCACAGAGCGGAAGAAAAGGTGATGAGTGCTGAGCTTGATGTTACTTATGCTGTAAAAATGACAAAGTTTAGTGGGATGCAAGCAGCGTTTGTGACTGATAACGGACCTGTGTCCGCTTCATCGTCCACTAACACCTTGACCAACTTAATCGAACAATATTAGGGAAGATTGTCGACACTGCAACCTGTTGCATTCAGCAACCGTTTACTAAAATCATCATCTATGAGTAGAGTGCAACGGTTTGTGTTAGCGGCTTATCCGTGTTAGGTAAGTCGCTGTTCATCAGTATCTCAAACCAGTTAGGTTATTGATTGTTTTTTGTTAATCTTTGTTTTCGACACCCCGTAATCTCTATAGATACAGCTTACTGCTAGTCCTATTCACTGTAAATTAAACCTGCCTAATCTATTACCTTTTGCTTCATCGTGTACCATCAGTGTTACTGTGTCTTTGTCGACAATATTGCCTAGAAGTGTTGACTTGGTCACATAATGGCGATAAATTGTCGACAATCCAGTTTTAAACTATCAAGCCTATTTATATGACCTTTTTTACTGAACAGCCCGTCACTGCTGCAGATAAGACATTTTTCCAGCTACGAAAAGATATCGTAGAAGGCGATGTCGCAGCCGGTTCTAAGTTAAGTGAAACTGAGTTGTCGACAAAATATGCGGTTAGTCGTGCTGTCGTTAGAGAAGCAATTAATCGGTTAGAGGCCAGCCACTTGGTTGAGCGTAAAGCAAATGTTGGTGCTAGGGTTGTCACCTTGACACCTGAAGGACTAGTAGAACTTTATCAGGTACGTGAGTCGCTTGAGGGAATGGCGGCCCGACTTGCAGCGCAAAATATGACCGATCATGAAATAGCCGATCTACAGGCTCTCCTTAATAGCCATTTCGATAAAGTCCAGTCTGGCCTGACATATTACCAGGAAGCCGGCGATGTCGATTTTCATTACCGCATCATTCTGGGCAGTAAAAATAAGCACCTTATTTCTATGTTAACCGATGGTATCTATCACCTGGTACGTATGTATCGTGTGCAGCTAGGCATGAGTGGTCCGCGGGTAACCACGGCATTTGATGAGCATAAGCATATTGTTCAAGCTATCTGTAATCGTGATGCAGAACTTGCCGAGATGCTGATGCGCCGACATATTTTGTACTCAAAATCGAGTATCGAGAATAAGCTGAATTTATAGAAATTAACTTTTAAACATAAAGTCGTAATCAAAAGACCGTTAAATAACTAATATTATTTTTCTCTGATCTAGCTTGTTACAGCATCGAATAATTACAAGTTAGCTGAGCCATAACAAAGGGAGCACCACATGAGCGCAGGTAAGAAGTTTCGTGAGGCCTTAGCAGCCAATAGTCCATTACAAATAGTCGGTACCATTAATGCTTATTCGGCCATGATGGCGAAGAAAATTGGTCATCAAGCTATATATCTATCAGGTGGCGGCGTCGCTAATGCCTCTTATGGTTTACCAGATCTCGGCATGACCTCATTAAATGACGTGATTGTTGATGTGCAACGTATCACTTCTGCTTGTGACTTACCGTTAATGGTTGATATCGATACGGGTTGGGGCGGCGCATTTAATATTGCTAAGACGATTCGTGATATGGAAAAAGCGGGTGCAGCAGCTGTACATATGGAAGATCAAGTCGCACAGAAGCGTTGTGGTCACCGTCCGAACAAAGAGATCGTATCAACTGAAGAGATGGTTGATCGAATTAAAGCGGCTGTTGATGCTCGCACAGATCCTGATTTTTTCATCATGGCGCGCACCGATTCATTCGCACAAGAAGGTCTAGAGGCCGCGATTGCACGTGCTAAAGCCTATGTTGCAGCAGGCGCTGACGGTATTTTTGCTGAAGCAGTAAAGACCGAAGAGCATTACCGCGCATTTAGCGATGCACTGGATGTGCCTATTCTTGCAAATATTACCGAGTTTGGTCAAACCGAGCTATGGAATAAAGAGCAATTAGGCGAGTGGGGCGCTTCAATGGTGTTGTATCCATTAAGTGCATTCAGAGCGATGAACAAAGCGGCTGAAATGGTTTATAGCTCGATTCTTGAGCATGGCGATCAAAAAGCGGTAGTTGATTCAATGCAAACACGCATGGATCTCTACGACTACCTTGGTTATCACGATTATGAACAAAAGCTAGATAGCTTGTTCGCCGAAGGTAAGAATCTCTAATTAGTTGGAAAATTAGTCAGTAAAAACCGCTGTCATTAGGCAGCCAAACCTTACACCTTGTGTCAGCAATTACACCTCGCAGCATTGAGGAGCTGGCATAAACTAAAAAATATAAAAAAAATGCGGGGCTTAGTACGTAAAGTTAAGCCACCAGCAATACAAATTGAAAAGGAATACTGTCATGGTTGATAAAAAATTGAGTGGTGCAGGTCTTCGTGGTCAGAGTGCTGGTGAAACAGCGCTTTGTACTGTGGGTAAATCAGGATCAGGTTTGACCTACTGCGGCTACGATGTCTCGGATCTTGCTGACAACGCAACCTTTGAAGAAGTTGCTTATCTATTGTTTAACGGTGAGCTACCTAATCAAACAGAGCTTGATCACTATAAGACTGAGCTGTTTGCACAACGCGATCTACCTCAAGCATTAAAGGAAGTATTGCAACGTATTCCTGCCGATGCTCATCCAATGGATGTTATGCGCACTGGCTGTTCATTTCTCGGTAACTTAGAACCTGAAGCTGATTTTTCGGAGCAGAACAAAGCTGCTAATCGTCTGCTGGCAGCTTTTCCGGCAATTATGTGTTACTGGTACAAATTCTCCCATGAAGGTGTTGAAATTGATTGTGTGACTAATGAAGATTCCATAGGCGGTCACTTCCTACATTTGCTCAATGGTAAAGCGCCTTCTGAGCAACATAGGCGCGTGATGGACGTATCGTTAATCCTTTATGCTGAGCATGAGTTTAATGCATCGACCTTCACTGCCCGTGTTTGTGCATCAACTCTATCCGATATGTATTCTTGTATTACTGGCGCCATAGGCACTCTGCGTGGGCCACTGCATGGTGGTGCAAATGAAGCGGCAATGGATATGATCCAGCAGTTTAGCTCTCCCAGCGATGCTAAAGAGCAAATGGCCGGTATGCTTGAACGTAAAGAGAAGATCATGGGCTTTGGCCACGCTATCTACCGTACCTCTGATCCACGTAATGTGATTATTAAAGCTTGGTCTGAAAAACTCGCTGCCGAGAATGGTGATACATCACTATATGATATCTCAGTCGCGTGTGAAGAGTTTATGTGGGACACCAAGAAGCTATTTTGTAATGCTGACTTCTTCCATGCATCTGCTTACCATTTCATGGGGATCCCAACCAAACTGTTTACGCCGATATTTGTATGTTCGCGTTTAACGGGCTGGGCTGCACATGTTATGGAGCAACGCACCAATAACCGCATCATTCGCCCAAGTGCTGATTACACAGGCAGCGAGCCACGTAAGGTGACTCCTATCAGTGAAAGATAGTTGTATTAACTAGCTAAAAGGCAGTATTTAACTGCCTTTTATTTATTTATCTTTATAATAATAAAAGATATTTAGGTATTAAAATAATTCACTGGTTATCGTTTAGTCTTTAATTTAGTGGGAAGTCAATACTCTGAATGTCAGCTTAGAATTGGAATGCCCTATGAATACCAACTACCGTAAACCCTTGCTTGGTACCGAGTTAGATTTTTTCGATACTGAAGCGGCCGTCAATGCCATCAGTCCGAATGCCTTTAAAAAGTTACCCTATTGCTCCCGTGTATATGCTGAGAACTTAGTTCGTCGCTGCAGTCCAGAAACCTTAACCGACAGCCTTAAGCAGATCATAGAAGGTAAACGCGATTTAGATTTTCCTTGGTATCCGGCGCGCGTAGTTTGTCACGATATTCTTGGCCAAACAGCCTTGGTAGACCTTGCGGGCCTGCGAGATGCTATTGCTGATAAAGGCGGCGATCCTTCAAAAGTTAACCCAGTAGTGCCAACCCAATTGATTGTTGATCATTCCTTAGCGGTAGAGCATGCTGGCTTTGAAAAAGATGCCTTTGAAAAGAACCGCGCTATCGAGGACAGACGTAATGACGATAGATTCCATTTTATCAACTGGACTAAAACGGCGTTTAAAAACATCGACGTGATCCAGCCTGGTAACGGCATTATGCATCAGATCAACCTTGAGAAGATGTCTCCTGTTGTGCAAGCCCGTGATGGTGTTGCCTTTCCTGACACATTAGTTGGCACCGATAGCCACACACCTCATGTCGATGCGTTAGGGGTAATTGCAATTGGCGTCGGTGGTTTAGAGGCCGAAAGTGTAATGCTAGGCCGTCCATCATACATGCGCCTGCCTGACATTGTTGGTGTTGAACTGGTGGGTAAACGCCAAGCGGGTATTACCGCAACGGATATCGTTCTGGCAATCACTGAGTTTCTGCGTAATGAGAAAGTGGTGTCAACCTATCTTGAGTTTTTCGGTGAAGGTGCGGCTAACCTTACTTTAGGTGATAGAGCTACCATCTCAAACATGACGCCTGAATTTGGCGCGACAGCAGCAATGTTCTATATCGATGACAAAACCATAGATTATTTAACATTGACGGGCCGTGATGATAAGCAAGTTAAGTTAGTCGAAACCTATGCCAAGCAAGCGGGTTTATGGGCTGATACGCTTAATGATGTTGAATATGAGCGTGTGCTGCGTTTTGATTTATCAAGTGTCGGGCGTAATATTGCAGGCCCTTCAAATCCGCATCGCCGTGTATCAACTAGTGATCTGGCAGAAAAAGGCATTAGTGGTGTGGTTGAAAACGAAGACGGATTGATGCCTGACGGCGCGTGTATTATTGCGGCAATTACTAGCTGTACTAATACGTCGAACCCACGCAATGTGATTGCTGCAGGGTTACTTGCCCGTAATGCAAATGCAAAAGGTTTAACCCGTAAACCTTGGGTGAAGACCTCATTAGCTCCAGGCTCAAAAGCGGTGCAGTTATATCTTGAAGATGCTAATTTATTACCTGAACTTGAAGCACTTGGTTTTGGAATTGTTGGCTTTGCATGTACCACTTGTAATGGCATGAGCGGCGCGCTTGACCCTGTTATTCAAAAAGAGGTTATCGAACGCGATCTCTATTCAACGGCAGTGCTTTCTGGCAACCGTAACTTTGATGGTCGTATCCACCCTTATGCTAAACAAGCATTTTTAGCATCACCACCTCTTGTCGTAGCCTATGCCATTGCTGGCACCATACGTTTTGATATCGAAAAAGATGTGCTGGGAACTGATGCTGATGGCAAGGATATTTTGCTTAAAGATCTGTGGCCGTCCGATGAAGAGATTGATGCAGTCATTGCCAAAAGCGTTAAGCCAGAGCAGTTCCGAAAAGTCTATGAGCCGATGTTCGATATTAAAGTTGAGTACGGCACCGATAACGATCCGCAATATGATTGGCGTCCGCAGAGTACCTATATTCGCCGCCCTCCTTATTGGGAAGGTGCATTGGCAGGTGAGCGGACCATGAAAGGTATGCGCCCATTAGCGGTACTGGGAGATAACATTACGACTGACCATTTATCGCCTTCTAACGCGATTATGCTAGACAGTGCCGCTGGCGCTTATCTGGACAAGATGGGACTACCGGAAGTTGATTTTAACTCCTATGCTACTCATCGCGGCGATCACTTAACTGCACAACGTGCGACCTTTGCTAACCCTAAATTGTTTAATGAGATGGTCACTCAGCTTGGTAAGGATGGCGAAGTTGAAATCAAGCAGGGCTCTTATGCTCGTATTGAACCAGAAGGGGTTGAATCACGGATGTGGGAAGCGATCGAGACCTATATGGACCGTAAGCAGCCATTGATTATAATCGCTGGAGCGGACTATGGACAAGGTTCAAGTCGCGACTGGGCAGCTAAAGGTGTACGCCTTGCAGGGGTTGAAGTTATCGTTGCTGAAGGGTTCGAGCGTATCCATCGAACTAACTTAGTCGGAATGGGAGTACTACCGCTTGAATTCACTCATGGCGAAAACCGCCATAGCTACCAAATCGATGGGACTGAAACCTATGATGTGATTGGCGAACGTACACCTGGAGCTGCATTAACGGTAATCATGACTCGTCAAAACGGTGAAACTGTTGAGATCCCTGTTAAGTGTCGACTAGATACAGCCGAAGAGGTCTCTATCTATGAAGCTGGTGGGATTTTACAGCGCTTTGCACAAGACTTTTTAGAGTCTTCAGCCGCATAAAGTATTGGGGTTTTAACAAGTTAAAGCGTATCGGCGAAGGTAGCTTTATTTGATGTAGCTTTGGTGGCTTTTTGCCATCGAAGCTCAATGTTGATTATCTTCAGTTTTAAAGAGTACAGAAAACAAACTTTCTGACCTTTACATGCCGAAATTTACGCGGCTGTTTACTTTAGCAATAAAAGTTAACTCTATGATATATAAAGAACTGTAGCGGTAACCTAATATGACTAGCAAAAAAGTACATTTACCACAGATTAAAGTGCCCGCAACCTATATGCGTGGCGGCACCAGTAAAGGTGTGTTTTTTAATTTAACTGATTTGCCGCAAGCAGCACAGGTGGCAGGACCGATACGCGACTCTCTGTTGTTGAGAGTAATTGGAAGCCCTGATCCCTACCAGAAACAGACCGATGGCATGGGCGGCGCAACTTCAAGTACCAGTAAGACGGTCATTGTGGCCAAGAGTAACGAGGTTGGTCACGATGTTGATTATCTGTTTGGCCAAGTCGCCATTGATAAACCTTTTGTAGATTGGAGCGGTAACTGTGGCAACTTATCTGCAGCGGTTGGCTCGTTTGCAATAAGTAGCGGCCTCGTAGATCCTCGCCGTGTTCCTGAGAACGGGATTGCTGTTGTGCGGATCTGGCAAAAAAATATTAGCAAAACCATTATCGCACATGTCCCTATGACGAATGGCGAAGTGCAAGAAACCGGTGATTTTGAATTAGACGGGGTAACGTTCCCTGCTGCAGAAGTTCAAGTTGAGTTTATGGATCCTGCCGATGGGGAAGGTGACATGTTCCCAACGGGTAATCTGGTCGATGATTTAGAGTTACCTACTGATATCGTATCAAGCGGCAGTGTCAAAGCGACCATGATTAATGCTGGGATCCCAACGATATTTATCAATGCACAGGACTTAGGTTACAGTGGGGCCGAGTTACAAGAAGCGATAAATGGCGATCAAGCTGCGCTTAATAGGTTTGAAACCATCCGTGCTTATGGTGCTGTGCAAATGGGGCTCATTAAACATATTGATGAGGCTGCTGCGCGTCAGCACACTCCAAAAGTTGCTATCGTGGCAACGCCGATGGATTATATATCGTCAAGCGGTAAGGCAATAGCCAAGGAAGATATTGACCTTAATGTACGAGCATTGTCCATGGGGAAGCTACATCATGCAATGATGGGCACTGCAGCTGTGGCTATTGGCACTGCAGCCGCTATTCCTGGCACTTTGGTAAGCGAAGCTGCTGGCAGTGTAGAACGTGAGTCTGTGCTGTTTGGTCACCCATCAGGAACGCTTAAAGTAGGCGCGCAAGCAAGCCAAGTGGCAGGCCATTGGAAAGTAAACAAAGCTGTGATGGGCCGCAGTGCGCGAGTGTTGATGGAAGGCTGGGTGAGGGTTCCAAGTGACGTTTTAGATGGTTAGTTAAGTTGCTCATTTAGACCTAAAAGTGGTTTATATTGACGCTCGTTAATTCAACCGATATAAAAACCGCATTGCCTTTAAAAGGTTATGCGGTTTTTTGTTGTCTAATTTGCCTTGATAAGGATTAACCTAAAAATCGCTCTCCTCAGTCCAATCCTTGAGCTTTTCCAAAATGTCTAAAGCAGTACGGCCAAACTCGGTAATTTCATAAGTGACTGCGATAGGCCGATCGCAGATCACTTCTCGAGTCACCAAGCCCTGAACCTCTAACTCTTTAAGACGTTGATCGACCATTTTCTTGCTTGCACCACCGAGCATACGAGACAGTTCGTTAAAGCGTACCGGCCCATCTTTTAAGTGCCACAAGATAGAAGCTTTCCACTTTCCACCAAGAATACGCATTCCTCGCTCTATAGAGCAAGGTTCATCGCAACCGTTTAAATTTAATTCTTTATTATTAACCATTGTATTTATTCATTTTTTAATATTTTTCATAGCCATGCTAGCGTGGTTACTAAAAGTATACTGGTTGCATTTGTTTCCCACTCTAGCAAAATATGCAGCAACTACCAAACATAAATAGCGCTGATAAACATCGCGTAAGTCCAAGGATAATAATTATGTCAGTACTTATCTCCTACGATCCCATAGATAAAAAAGCAATTGGTAAAGTATCTACAACCAGTGAGCAACAAATAGCAATTTTGGTTAAAAAGGCTAAATCAGCGCAGAAAAATTGGGCTACGCAATCTTTGATTGAGCGACAACAACGGATAGTGGCCGCTTATAAGCATCTAGGCACTGTGCAAGAGTCCTTGGGGTTATTAATAAGTCAAGAGATGGGTAAGGATTTTAGGCGCGCAAGTTACGAGGCGGGGGGCGCTGTGCAGAATGCCCAATACTTTTGCCAGGAGATCGCTGCATCACTACAAAGCGAACCTCTTGGACATGGCAGTGAGCTTCAATATCGTGCTTTAGGTATTGTTGCTGTGATCTCCCCATGGAACTACCCATTGGCAATGGCAAATAACTTACTACTGCCCGCACTAATGGCTGGTAATAGCGTTATTTTAAAGCCGTCAGAAGAAACGCCCTTGGTTGCAGATTTGTTTGTCAAAACGCTAAATAAAGTACTGCCTGATGGTTTATTACAGATAGCCCATGGCGGTGCTGATACAGGTAAAGCATTAGTGAACAGTGATATCAATATGGTGGCCTTTACGGGTTCATTAGCTGCCGGTAAACACATTATGTCTAGTGCCGCATCATCTCTTAAAAGGTTAGTCATGGAGCTTGGGGGTAACGATCCCATGATAGTGATGGTTAGTGCAGATATTGATAAAGCGGTGCAATTTGCTGTTGCGAGCTCGTTTGAAAATGCCGGACAGATGTGCACGTCCACTGAGCGTATTTACGTCGATGAGCGCATTGCTGATGAGTTTGAGCAAAAGGTAGTGTCATTAGCAAGCCGATATCAAGTAGGTGCTTGGGATAAACCAGGTGTCAATATTGGTCCAATTGTTAATGCTAAACAGCACAGTAAGATTGTCGCTCATCTTAAAGATGCTGAGTTAAAAGGTGCCCGATTTTTGTTAGGCCACGCTGATTATCAACCGCCATTTATTCAGCCTACCGTCGTAGCCAGCATCACTGCTGATATGTTGCTAGAACAAGATGAAACTTTTGGCCCTGTAGTCGCTGTTAGCCGCTTTAATGATATTTCTCAAGCTATAGAGCGAGCCAACGATAGCCCGTATGGATTGAGTGCATCGGTATTCGGTGGCGCTGGTGCAGCAGGTATTGCTGAGCAAATGGAGGCCGGAATGGTCGGCGTTAACCAAGGCGGCGGTGGCGCAGGCCCGTGGGTGGGTGCCAAACAAAGTGGATTTGGCTTTCATGGAGGCGCTGCGGGTCATCGACAGTTTGCGCAAGTAAGAGTACTCAGCAAGTAAGCGCTAAGTGCGGCATGCATGTGCGTATATTTGTAACAATATAATTCATGGCAAATAGAAGTCACTTCTTATTTGTTGTACGAAATCAAAATAAAGTAGAAATGTTATGAATCTAGAAAATAGACCTGAATCCTTCTTTGTTGCTGCATTAGAGCCAGGTGCAGAGCATCCAGCATTACCAGCATGGGGCAACACTAATAAAAACCCAGCCAATTTAAGTGTTGAATATTCTTCGATGCAGGTAGGGCGAAAGGAGTTGCAAGAGGTGCCTGGCGCATTTCAATTGCTCAATGTGCTATCTAAAACTGAGTGCACTAATCTTATCGAAATTAGTGAACAACTTGAATTCTTACCAGATGCAGCTGTTTCGTTACCGAGAAGTGTTCGCCATAACGATAGCCTTACATGGATTGTAGATGAACAGACGGATAGATTGATCTGGCAACGTATTGAGCACTTAATGGATGATAGACAAGATATTTTTAATGGCAGTAAAGCGTTAGGGATAAACGCCCGCTTTCGATTCTATCGATATGGACAAGAGGATTACTTTAAGCCGCATTCCGACGGCGCATGGCCCGGGAGTCGTGTTATAGATAATCAACTCATTGCTAATGCTTATCCAGATCGGTTTAGCCAAATGACGTTCTTGATACTATTGAGTGAAGATTTTGAGGGCGGAGAGACCCGGTTCTTGGTTAATGCTGAAAATGCTTCAAAGCCCGCAAAACCGGGTGACAAAGTCAACAATGTGGATATTAGAATCCCCGCCGGTAGCGTTTTGTGTTTTCCACACGGAATGCACCCGCTGCACTGTATCCATAGCTCGGTGCCAATCACTAAAGGTGTTAAATATATTATCCGCACTGACGTGTTGTTCGAGCTATAGCGTTTGTTTTGGTAACAATTTATGAGGAAATGGAGAACTTTGGATTGTTCAATCAAAGACAGACTGTAGTTCAATAATAAAGCGCTATCCTTGTGGCGTTCGGTATATAGCGCTCATGGTTATTAATTTAAGGTCATGTTTAATTTTGCTTACATGAGGTAAAATGTACGATTATTCAATATTGTGAACCGCATGACCATTAACATTAAGAACGTATCTGAACCTGAAGTCACTTGTTCTAACTGCCAAGCATGTTGCTGTCGGTTGGAAGTGATGATAATCACTGATACTGGCGTACCAGAAACCTATATCGCTACCGATGAATGGGGTGCAGAAACAATGCTGCGTTTAGATGATGGTTGGTGCGCCGCTCTCGATAGGGAAACTTTGATGTGTTCCATTTACGAAAATAGGCCTTGGATCTGCCGAGAGTTTGAGATGGGATCTTATGAATGCCGGGTAGAAAGAGAAGCTTAGTAGATATTGGGATTAACATGCTGTTTGTAAAGGCCATCGATTTCTAACGATGGCCAGTTAGCGCTTAGATTACTGATGATTTAGTTGCAGACTTTTTCGCGGCCTTAGCTGCTTTCTTTTCTTTAGCAGTTAAAAGTGGCTGTTTTTTGACGTTCTTTTTACTGTCTTGTCCTTTACTCATAATGCTATCTACCTTTCACTTATACGCCCTTACTAAACATAATTACACATTTGGACGTTGGTAACTTAGGACTCTTAGGATAAAAGCCTATCTAGTTACTGCTGGTTCAGTATGCCCCTATAACCTAGTAATAGATAGTAAATGCTAATCGTACGATAAAGGATAAGAGTAGCCCTTGCTGTAAAGCTATCATTTAGAGGGTCATTTTTTCAGTACTATGTGATCCAAATCCTCTAATTAGATTTCAACAGAATTGTTTAGCCAGATGTCTTGGTAACATGTTGCCAGCATCTAATTGAAATATTTCTGTTTACCTGCCCCTCGATAACGCCTGATGCCAGTATGTTTTCGGTTTTACTGACTATGGTCGCACCGAGTCACCTTAGGTAGTCATCTTCGTTGCACATTTTGTGCATTTCTCATTTACAGACAGGTGTTTTCAGCTCCCTCTATCGCTAACCATAAATTTCAGCTACCCATAATGTTATCTGAGTCAATTTTAAAGATAATTCTACTTAAGTAATGATGTGGTTAGCTGAAAAAGTTGAGCATTTGTAAGGTATTAAGTCTATACCTTTAATAGGAAGTTGTTTAGCAAGAGCTCTAACTGTTCTACTCATCAACTTCTAAATCTATTACCACTGAGCAGTTACTGATAAGGAATGTCTTTATGTTCGAAACTTCGTTGTTTGGTAGCCTTTACGTTACCCCATTTTTTGTAACATTTTTTTGGGGCTCAGTTTTTTGGTTGTCAGCTAGAAAATCAAATTTCTTCCATATTATTGCCATTCCAATTGAATTAAGTGGTTACGTAGCCGTATCGACTTGGATTCTAACAATTACTTTAGTTCATTTTGGTCGTATTACATTACTAGGGTGGCCGGCATGAAAATAGATAGAGCCTTAGTGATGACTATTATTTTGGTATTAGCAGCCATTGGGTTTAGTTATTACCTATGGGTTTTCTATATGGTTTCCCCCTGGACGCGTGATGCGCGTGTTCATGCTGATATTTCTCATATTGCTAGTCAAATTGCCGGTCAGGTGCAACAGATACACGTTAAAACTGATGATAAAGTGGATAAAGGCCAGTTACTGTTTGAATTAAAGGGTGAAGACCAAGTTATTGCCTTAGCTAAAGCGACAGCCGCGTTAGAGCAGGGGGAGTATCAGTTAAAGCTCTTGCAAGATGAAGAACTGCGTTTATTGGGGATCCCCGGTAATTTGGTATCTGAAGACGATCGAGAGAAAGCGAATACTTCGGTAAAAGAGCAACAAGCCCAGATTAAAGTGTTAACAGCAGATCTTTCCCAAGCAAAACTCAACATTGAGCGTACAAAAATTTATGCACCTCATGCTGGTTACATATCGGAACTGGACTTTACCCGTGGTCAGGTAGTTACACCTGGACAGCAGGTATTGGCGCTTATTGATCTTAATAGCTTTACTGTAAAAGCCTATTTTGAAGAAACGCGCATAAAAGAGTTAGCGTCTGGACAAAAAGCCAGAATACGTTTGATGGGGCGAGACGACATTATTCTGAAGGGGACTGTGGTCAGTATTGCGCGCGGGATCAATAATAACAATGTGACAAAAGGGAGCCAACAGTTACCAGATGTACAGCAAACATTCCCTTGGATAAGATTAGCGCAACGAGTGCCTGTTACCATTGTTTTTGATGATCAGCAACGAGTGCAGGAGTTGCACCTGTTTTCCGGGTCAACCGCTTCAGTAGTTATTGAATAATGGCACTGTCACCAAGTAAGACCTCAAGTTGGCGTTGGTTAATTCCGGATTTTACTAATGTCGAAATCATGGCTGGCATTAGAATGGGTTTGGCATTGTCTGGCTGTACATTAACGGCAATGTATTTAGATTTAGAAAGTCCTGCTTGGGCGACAACGACAGCGCTATTAATTACTTTAGTAGGCAGTTTTGGAGGCGTGATTGATAGGGGACTTTCTCGTTTAAAAGGCACTATACTCGCTGTACCGCTAGGTATTCTTGCTTATAACTATCTTATCAATGATCCATGGTTGTTTTCTTTTGGCGTTGCTTTTATCACAGCGGCTCTTATCTTACCTTCGTTACTACGAAAAAATAATGAGCGTTATATATTTAACGTCACTTGTTCGACATTCATTCTAATTGCCATTAATGGCTTGTTGGTCAGTGACTCGCAAGATATGTTGCAGACGATTGCAAATCGAGTCTCTGAAGTCAGTCTAGGGATCCTGTTTTCCTTTTTCGCCACTCTGGGAACTAAACCTAATTATGAAGTAAAAAAGTTGTATGCACAGTTAGAAAAGTTGATGAAAATAACCAAGGAGACAATCAAGGATAACCGCTACCAATTAGATATTTTACAAGCGTTAGAGACTTTAGTCCCCGCATCCATTGAATCAGTAAAAATTGGTTTTCATGCTAATAGTTTGGAGCTTGCATTATCAAAATTGTTGTTAGCTACTGAGTTGTCAGACACCGCTAATACTGTACCATTATCGGCTACGTCACAGTTATTGCTGGACGAAAAAGTAGAGCGCTTGATAAAGGATTATCGCGTTGCCTATAAACAACTCATGTCGTCGAGAAAGATCCCAAAGACGAGTAATCGTAGACTTAAGAGTTTGACTCCAACTAACTGGCAAATAGTTATCATTGCAGCTTCTCGGGTATTTTGGGTTCTCTCTTTATCGTTATTATATTGGTACTTTTCCGGTTTCCAAAGTGCGCCAGCAGCTTTGTTGCTAGGTTGTATATTTATCTCAATTTTTTCTACTCAAATAGGTTTCACTAAACAACTTAAAAACTTCCTTATCGCCGCGATTCTTGGTTCAAGCTTAGGTTTTTTATTCGCTAATAGTCTGTTTTTAGCTATTCCGATATGGCAGTGGCTATTGTTAGTTTTATTCGGTGCGGGATTTGTCAGTGGTGTATTACTTACCAGGGCTGGCCCAAAAACTCCCATTATCCTGTTTGGTACCGTTTTTTTCCTGTCCGCGTTGGGACTTAATAATTTGGCTGTTTTTGATCCTATCACCAGTTTTAATAATGCCTTAGTACATCTTATAACGGCATTGCAGTTGTGGTTAGGCTTTATGTTGATCCCAGAACCTAGTCAGGAGTACATCGCGAGATTATCAATAGAGTCGATTCAAAAGAATACAGCTAAAGCAGTGCACTACAAAATAGTAAAACCCTCAAAATACTTTGTGGTACAGATGCAGCGTCGCTTGCAGATAAGTCAGCTGCAAGGATTCAATATCGATCAAAAAAGAAAACAACTGTGTAATATTGAAACGACCAAAGGAATATTGGCACTTCGTGCTAATGAAAAGCTGGTTACTGTTGGGCTCAATATGGCTAATTTGCTGGAGCAGTTCGATAGCTCTGAGAAGGCTGCTGAATATTTGCAGCAGCTAGATAACGCTAGGATTTGTGATAAAGATCAGCTTGTCGCTACCGTAGTCTGTTTTTTTGAATTGCATCAATGGAGACAAGAGTTGGTTGCTGTAAAGCCCATAAGCTAGAAAACGCTGGTTGTTACTTTTGTATGACTTACTTTTTTAATCTGGTGGCTATTCTAGCAGTGGTAGCGGTATGGAAACTGCTCATTAATAGTCTATGAGGTTCTGTTAGTGATCTAATTAGTGTTTTTTGCTAATTAACCCAAGACTATTGCCTTAAAAACACCGATAATTCCCTATATAAAGACACGCTAGCCTATTTACTGCGCACGACTCTGGACATTATTTAATGGAAATCAAAGTAAACTTTCTCGATAATCTTAGACTTGAAGCCAAGTTCGATGATTTTACCGTCACCGCCGATCAGCCTATTCGTTATAAAGGTGATGGTTCTGCACCTAGTCCATTCGATTACTTCTTAGCGTCTTCAGCACTATGCGCTGCTTATTTCATTAAGGTGTACTGCAAGGCTAGAGATATTCCGACCGATAATATTCGTTTGTCGCAGAACAATATAGTTGACCCTGAAGATCGTTATAACCAAATCTTTCAAATACAAGTCGAACTCCCTGAAAACATTTCTGAAAAAGATAGAACCGGTATCTTACGTTCGATTGATCGTTGTACGGTTAAAAAAGTGGTTCAGACTGGCCCTGAGTTTAAAATTGAAACGGTAGAAAATCTCGATACCGACGCCAATGCGATGTTAATGGGTCAAGCGGATGCAGATGCAAGTACCTACATATTGGGTAAAGACTTGCCATTAGAGCAAACTATCTCAAACATGACCGCGATGCTCGCTGAGTTGGGGATGAAGATTGAGATCTCATCATGGCGTAACATAATTCCAAACGTGTGGTCTTTACATATTCGAGACGCGGCATCGCCTATGTGTTTTACCAATGGTAAAGGTGCAACTAAAGAAAGCGCATTATGTTCGGCCCTTGGTGAATTCATTGAACGTTTAAACTGTAATTTCTTTTATAATGATCAGTTCTTTGGTGAGGAGATCGCCAATAGCGAGTTTGTGCATTATCCGAATGAGAAATGGTTTGAACTGGAAGAGGATGATTCACTACCTGCTGGCATTTTAGATAAACACTGTCTAGAGATTTATAACCCAGATGGTGAGCTGGCTGGCTCAAACCTGATTGATACGAACTCGGGTATGATTGAGCGTGGGATCTGCTCAATTCCTTATGTACGCCATTCGGATGGCGAGACGGTGTACATTCCATCTAATCTAATTGAAAACCTTTTCTTAAGTAACGGCATGAGCGCAGGTAATAACTTGGCTGAAGCTAAAGTTCAGTGCTTGTCAGAGATTTTTGAGCGTGCGGTTAAAAGGCAGATCATTGAGCAAGAGATTGTATTACCAGAAGTGCCTATGGCAGTGCTAGAGAAGTTTCCTAGTATCTTAGCGGGCATAGAAGGACTTGAGGCGCAAGGTTTCCCTGTCGTTGTTAAAGATGCGTCGCTTGGTGGCCAATTCCCTGTGATGTGCGTGACCTTGATGAACCCCCGTACTGGCGGCGTCTTTGCGTCATTTGGTGCTCACCCTAGTTTTGAAGTCGCGTTAGAGCGAAGCCTAACCGAACTGCTGCAAGGTCGTAGTTTTGAAGGCTTGAATGATGTGCCAAAACCGACGTTTGATAGCATGGCGGTGACTGAACCAGAAAATTTTGTCGATCATTTTATCGACTCCACGGGTGTTATCTCATGGCGTTTCTTTAGCAATAAATCTGACTATGACTTTTGTGAATGGGATTTTTCTGGCACTAACGAAGAAGAAACAGAGAGCCTGTTTGGTATCTTGGCTGAAATTGGTAAAGAGGCTTACATTGCAGAGTTTGATCAACTCGGCGCATCAGTTTGCCGTATCTTAGTACCTGATTACTCAGAAGTTTATCCCGTTGAAGATCTTATCTGGGATAATACCAACAAATCACTGCACTACCGTGAAGATATCCTTAATCTGCATCGCTTAGGTGAAGAGGCACTGGCTGATTTGGTTGAGCGACTTGAAGAGAGCCAACTCGATAATCAAACTGATATACCGACGTTAATCGGCATTGTATTTGATGAAAATACGCCTTGGGGCCAGTTAACGATTGTTGAACTTAAAATCCTTATCTACTTAGCTCTGGGTGAGCTTGAAGATGCCATGGAATTGGTGGCTGAGTTCTTACAATACAACGATAATACGGTTGAACGCGGTTTATTCTATCAAGCTGTGAGCGCTGTGCTTGAAGTTGCAATGGACGAAGAACTAGAGCTTGAGCACTTTATTCACAACTTTAATAGAATGTTTGGTAAAGAGGTGATGGATAATGTGGTTGGTTCGATTACCGGTGAGGTTAAGTTCTATGGATTGACTGAAACCAGTATGAAGCTCGAAGGAATTGAACCGCATTTAAGATTGATTGAAAGTTACAAAAAGCTTCACAAAGCGCGTAAGGATCAAATGTAAGCCAATCGTTTACGCGGTCAAAATGTTTACTATTGAGCCCATCTTTTGATGGGCTTTTTGTTATTAGTTGCGATAGTAGTATATTGATGTCTCGTTAAGCTCAAGGAGTGCTATGCCCGTGACGAACTATAATCAATACCATGCTTATCACTGTGATTTACTGGTTAGGCTTAACGCTGTTAGCTCCGCCGAAAATACAACGGCGATGACGAGGTTTTTCAACCATGAAGTGAATTTCATTGGTGTTAAAGCGCCAATGATTAAACAGGTCGTTAGAGAGTTTCAAGTTGAGCAGGCTCAGTTAGATGCTAATGGGTATTTAGCGTTAACAGAGCACATTCTTGAGCATGCTAAGTATACCGAAGAGGTGCTACTCGCATTTGGACTGATTAATAAGTTTGTTAAACGTCATTATGATGAAAAGCTGTTATTGCGTTTTCAGTATTGGCTGGAACATTACGTGTCTAACTGGTCTCATGTAGATGATCTCTGCATTAAAACTGTCTATCAATTTATGCTTTCTAGACCACATTTGATTGAAACTACTCAATCTTGGACTAGATCTGCTAGCCCATGGTGCCGACGCGCTGCTAATGTGGTTTGGGTTAAGTTTATTAAGCGCAAGATAGGTAAAAACACTTTTATGCTGTCAAAAGCGCTTATATTTGAAAACTGCGATCGCTTACTTAAGGATGAAGATCCTTTTGTTCAAAAGAGTGTCGGTTGGCTACTTAAAGTCGCAGCAGTAGAGCATGAAGAGGATGTTATTAGGTATCTTAAAACCAATATTAATAGCATGCAGCGTGCTACTTTACGTTACGCCATAGAGAAACTTGATCCTTGCACACGCAAGCAGTTGCTTAGCAATACAAGTAAGGGGAAAGGGTGAGAACATTACTGCGTTTTATCGTGATAACGTTAGCTGCATTAGCCGTTACCACTTTAGTGCTGTTTGTGATGGCTAGCCTTATCAATATGCAGCTGCCAGAAGCTGTCGCTAGCACTATTGCTTGTTCTGGTTAACACAATGACATAAGTATCAAAAAAGCCATATGAACATTCAAATGGCTTTTTAGTTTTAGCTATTGCACAGTACAGAGGGTTTAATGATTAAGCCTTCTTTGCTAGGGCTTCCGCTTGGCTTGACATGTACTCATTAAAGGTACCGTGGAAGTTGATTAACTTCTTATCTCGAACATCAATAATATGAGTCGCTAGCGACGAAACAAACTCTCTGTCGTGGCTAACAAATATCAAAGTACCTTCAAACAATTTAAGCGCATTGTTTAACGCTTCAATGGCTTCCATATCCATATGGTTAGTCGGCTCGTCCATAACCAATACGTTGATATCCATCATCATTAACTTACCAAACAATAGGCGGTTCTTCTCACCACCAGAGCAGTTGCGTGCTTTCTTGTTGGCGTCGTCTTCAGTAAACAGCAGACGACCTAACATACCGCGAACCATTAAGTCATTGTGGCGCGGTGTACGCCATTGAGACATCCAATCAAATAACGTTAAGTCATTATCAAAATCTTTGTTGCTGTCTTGCGGGCAATAACCGATGGCTGCATTTTCAGACCATTTAATCACGCCTTGCTTATTCGCAAGCTCATTGACTAAGCAGCGTAGCAGGGTAGTTTTACCTACACCGTTTTCGCCAATTACGGCGAGCTTTGCACCAGCTTCTAGGATCAGCTCGCCACCTTTAAATAGCAACTCTCCATCAAAGCCGTGACCGAGCTCTTCTATTACAAGTGCTTGACGGTGCATTTTCTTGCTTTCATCGAAACGTAGAGACGGTGTCATGCGACTAGAAGATTTAACTTCATCGAGAGATATTTTTTCAAGTTTCTTAGCTCGAGAACTTGCTTGCTTGGCTTTTGAAGCATTAGCGCCAAAGCGGTTAACGAAGTCTTGAAGCTCGGCCATTTCTGCACTTTTCTTGGCATTACCTGCTAGAAGTTGCTCTTGAATAAGCCCTGCAGCTTCAAGAAAATACTCGTAGTTGCCAGGGTAAATACGCAGTTCACCGTAATCAATATCAGCCATATGCGTGCAGACAGTGTTTAAGAAGTGTCTGTCGTGGGAGATGATGATCATAGTGCACTTGCGTTTGTTTAGCTCTTCTGCCAGCCAACTAATGGTATGGATATCCAAGTTGTTGGTAGGTTCATCGAGTAACAAAATATCTGGGTTTGAAAATAATGCTTGTGCCAGTAACACACGTAGTTTTTTACCCGGTGCAACTTGGCTCATTAAGCCGAAGTGATACTCTTCTTCTATTCCTGCTTCAATAAGGATTTCACCTGCACGGCTTTCTGCACTGTAGCCATCCATTTCAGCAAACTCACTTTCAAGTTCACCGACCTTCATGCCATCCTCTTCACTCATTTCAGGCAGAGAATAGATGCGCTCACGCTCCTCTTTAACTTCCCATAGCTTCGGGTCACCTTGAATAACCGCATCAATTACGCTGTATTGCTCAAACGCGAATTGATCTTGGCTTAATGTACCGACTTTTTGACCCGGTGTGATTGACACGTTGCCAGAAGTTGGCGCAAGTTCACCACTTAAGATCTTCATGAAAGTTGACTTACCACAGCCATTTGCACCGATTAAACCATAGCGGTTGCCGTTGCCAAATTTTGCGGAGATGTTTTCAAACAGTGGCTCAGGGCCAAACTGCATGGTGATGTTTGCGGTAGAGATCAATGGAATATCCTGAAAGGTTAAGTATTCAAAGCTAAGCAGATAATCGCAAGCCTTACTAAAGACAAGCATTTGCCAAGGTAAAACAGCCGCGGATTATACAGACATAGGCGGTTATATGTCGAGCAACCAACGCCTAAATCCACTAAATAAGAGTGTTTTGAGGGCATTTGTTAACTATATTGCTAGACAATCGTATTTGAAGCGGGTGATAACGACATTTTCTTGTTATTATTAGCAGAATATTTTGACCGTTGCTAAAATGGTCTCGTTAGTTATCTAACGCTCGGTAAACTATCAGTGATTTTTGGACACACCATGACTGAACGCCCCATGCTTGAACATCAAAAGAACAACCCTTTGCACGGTCTTAACTTGGAAACCATGCTTACAGAACTCATCAAGTTTTATGACTTTAAAGTGCTATACGCAGCGCTTAGGTTAGAGTGCTTTAACTTGAATCCAAACATGGATGCTTGTGTTAAGTTTCTAAAGAAGACTGAGTGGGCCAGAGAGCGGGTTGAAGGCTTTTATCTTTATCGCTTTAAGCGTATGCCTAAAGGTAGTGAGCAGCAAATGGAGCTCAAACCAAGAGAGCGCGGGTACGCGAATGGAATAGTACCTCGCCAGCCACAAAAGTTGACGGTAGAACTAGTCGCCGAAATGCGTGAAAAAGCGCAAGAGAATTATAAAGCGATGAAAAATAGCGGCCAGCGACCGCGTTACGGCAAAGATAAGCCGAAAGCACAAGATTCCTATGCACAAAACAAACGTTCTGCGGGTAAACGCTCTGCTCCTTCACAAGATCCAACTAACCCTTGGGGTAAGTAACCAAATAGTTGAGAAAGCTTTAACTGTGGTGTATTAAGCGAGTTACTCTCCTGTTTGCCTAGAATGTTGAGTTGCAGTTGGTTTATGGCGTTAACCGTAAACCAACTGCTATGAGTTATAGTTTTTCTACTTTTTCAAAACGTGCATTCTTAAGTGAGTATTGTGAACCCGATAGGTTAGGGTATTGCTTTCGAAGCTCATCGAACTCTGGGTTAATCGCGGTATCGCCCCAAATCCCTAGCATCAATTTCAAAGACTCTTCTCGTTCAGGGTACTGACCCAAGTCGTTACTATTTTTAATCCATAGGTTAAGTATGTTGCGATGCTTTATAAGCTCTTTTGCATACTCTTTATTTGCAACAAGGTTGTTGATTTCATGGGGGTCGTTAACAAGATCATATAACTCTTCCGGTTCACGAGTTGGCCTAAAATGTTTTGCTTGTACCGAATTGAGTTTTCCTTGCTCGTAGAGTTCACGACTTACTTTAGTCAGTTGCCATTCATCACGATAACTCGGTTGCATACCTGAGCGTTCAGGATAAAAGTTTTTAATATATTTGAAACGTTCAGTTCGAACAGAGCGGATCCTGTCTATGGTAAAGTCACAGCGGTCTCGTGCTGAAATCACAAACTCTTTAGCTTTGTATTGTGGATCAAAAAGATTTTTACCCTCAAAGTAATCAGGTATTTGAATACCTGCAATAGCCAGTGAAGTGGCACTGATATCTAGCCCACTGATCAGTTCATCCCTTTGGGTCGTTTTCACTATCTTTGGTTGTCCTTTCCAATAAGCAATAAAGGGGACTTTAATGCCACCTTCATACAAAAACTGTTTATGGCGTAAAAAACGAGTACCGTGATCGGCAAAGAACAAAACTAAAGTATTTTCTAGTTCACCATCGGCTTCCAGTTTCTTAAAGATACTTGCGACTTCTCGGTCTGTAATTTCCATTGATTCTAAATATCGTGCCCATTCATTAATTACAACTGGATCATTTGGGTAGTAGGGCGGTAACTTAATTTTGCTTCGATCAATAGGGTATTTAATTTTATCTTTAAAAGTACGGCTAAAGATCTGCTTCCCTCCCTTTAGCTGAATTTGACCAAAAAATGGTTGGTCTTTATCGGGACGGTCACTCCAATCTGTTTTTAGCCCTGATTGTCCATAAAGGGGGTGCTTTGCATAATCTCCTTCATAAAGATCTTCTCTGTTATAACTAAAGTTGTAATCATCTTTACCGCTATTAAACGTGTAGTAACCAGCGTCTTTAAACAATTCTGGTAGTGTTTTTATATCTTTAGGAAGATAAAAGGCTGATTCCGGCGTTCGTGCACTATGGTGATTATGCACGCCGGTCGTAGTTTGCATCATGCCAGTCATCATTGCTGAACGACCCGCCGAACAGACTGGAGCTGGCATGATGGTGTTGGTAAATTTGGTGCCCTGTGATGCAATTTCATCAAGTGTGGGTGTATGGACAAGTGGCTCACCATCACTACCCAAGTGAGGTGAAATATCCTCAACATAGATCCACAAAATATTGGGTTTCTTGAGATTAGAAGCCAGCATTGGTGCATTATCATCAGTTTGTTTTTTAGTGCTGGTGGTTTCTGGCGAAGATTGTTTTGAGCATGAACACATTGCGCCAATCATGAGTAAGGCACTTAAGCCTCGAATGAACTGAGTCATTTTATTTACCTACTTTCCATTTATATAAAACAATAAATCCGTCTTTTGCTAAATGCCTGTTTAGCCTTAGTTAAATAGATATAACCAAAACTAGATAAAAAACACCTCCTGTAAGGTTGGTAAAACCTCCCGAAAGCTAACCTTTAAGTGGAATTTGTAGTTCGGCAGCGCTGATTTCATTATAGAAAAGCAATTATCAAGAGTAATAACTCTAATACTCCTGCTTAAACACTATTTATTCCTGTTTTGTGTTGTTGTGTTGTTGAGATGTTGGTTTTCAGTTAAGTTGTTATTGCGATCAACACGACAATGAGAATAAAAATGCTTGATTGGGTAAACAGAATTAAATTTAAAGAAAACAGTCCATTAGAAACACAGGCTCATGAAAGTAACTTTGGTTTTCAGCGTCATAAACCGGAGATAATGCCAACTAGCCATTGGCATGGACATATTGAAATTAACTACTTATTTAATTGCAGCGCAGACTATTTGATCAATGGAAAACATATCAGTGTACCTGAAGGTAAAATGATCCTTTTTTGGGCTTCAATACCTCATCAAATGGTTGCTTATGAGGGCGAAGGTGAGATGGTGAATATATATATTCCACTCAACGCTTTTTTATCCTGGAAAATGTCGAATGATTTCATTAGTAACATTTTACATGGAGAAGTACTGGTAGCAGATAACCTTCACGCGAGCGATAAAGTTATAACTCAGCTTTGGCAGGACGACCTGCAGAAGAAAGAGATCTATCTAACAATGCAGGTAATAGATGAAATTCGTAATCGTATACGTCGGATGTCTATGGAGCCTTATAGCACTTTTGATCTCAACAGAAACTCAAATAAGCAAGATCGCAAGTCCTTAGTCAGTGGATTGCCGCATATTCAGACTATCTTAAAATATATCGCTGATAACTATGACCAAAAAATTACCATTGACGATGTTGCCAAGCTAACAGGGTTACACCCGAATTATGTAATGAAATTATTTCAAGGGATTATGAAGATTTCAATTAAGCAGTACATCAATCAATTACGGTTACAGCATGCTCAGGCGCTGTTAGTGGATACCAACAACCCTGTTTTAAATATAGCGCTAGAAGCTGGGTTTGGTTCTATCAGTCGCTTTTATGACATCTTTCAAAGAGAGTTCAAAATGACACCACTGCAGTTTAGAAATTCGATAGTGAATCCACAAAAAGAACTTGAACATAATTTAAGCTGAATTTCCTGTCAGTAAAATTCATCTCAACTGAACTGTAATCGATTGCAACTGATAAGTACAAAGTGAAACTCACTCAGAATGTTATTTTTCGAGAAGTTTTCGTCAGAATATGACGAGTTAAAATACCAATAATTTGCTGCAATAAGGTGAATAAGAACGATAAAAGTGCTGCAAAGCAGCAGTTAGGAGTATCTCGTGTTAAAAAAGTTAATCTGCTCGTTAGTTGTTGCAGGCTGTTGCCATAATCTGGTTGGCGCTAAAGAGAGTGATGTTATCGGTGATTTAGCCAACACCTTAGATAACCGCTGGCAGTTAGGGCAAGATAAAATCAGTTGGCAAGTTAAAGATAGCCATGAAGATCATCTTGAGTTTAGTGGCGAGAAGATGTCTGCCATTATCTATTACGGTAGTGATACTGCGGGTAAACTTAGCTTAAAACGTAAGCTTGTTTGGCCGATGTTACGGACTATACCGAACGATACTCACGCAAGTTTAATTCATGATTTTCCAATAGAAATATCACCTAAATGGACAATCAACGGAGATGTTTCAGTTGCGGAAAATCTAGTAAATGTTGAGTTTGATGGCGTACTCACCTTAACTTCCACTTTAGGCCAAAGTATTGTTTTAGAAAGAACACTTTCTCCTAGTACTAACTTGCCAGTCTTAGTCGAGAGGCTTAAATTTACCAATAACGGTACAAAAAGCATCGATTTGGAGCTTTCAAAACTTGACTATTCATTGAAAACTAAAAAAAGCAACGGCGTTTATGGTGTTTATCATATACAAGCGCTAAGTGAAGAGTCTGGGAGTTTTACGCTCAAGCCCAACCAATCTGTTATCGTAAATGCTAAGTATATGGCGACGAAGCAGGGGCAGGAATATGATGTTGTTGTTGATAAGGAGATTAAAAAGCGCCAGCGATACATCGAAAGTCTGACCAGTGACCTGCAACTTGTGACGCCAGATCCTATCGTTAATCAGATGTTTAACTTCTCAAAAATACGTGCGGCCGAAAGCATTTATCGAACTAAGGGAGGATTAATGCATGGCCCTGGTGGAGGACGTTATTACGCTGCTATTTGGGCAAACGATCAGGCCGAATATATTAACCCTTATTTTCCTTATCTAGGCAATGCAAACGGCAATGAGTCAGCTATCAATAGCTATGAACACTTTGCTCGGTTTATGAATCCTGAATATACAGCAATCCCATCTTCGATTATTGCGGAAGGGATTGATATTTGGAACGGTGCTGGGGATCGTGGTGATTGTGCAATGATCGCTTATGGTGCAAGTCGTTTTGCGCTTGCTAATGGTGATGAAAAGGATGCTAAGTCACTAATACCTTTAATAGACTGGTGTATAGAGTTTAGTTATAGACAAATGTCTAAAGAGGGAGTTATCGCCTCGGAAAGTGATGAACTCGAAGGCCGATTCCCGTCAGGCCAGTATAACTTGAGCACTAATATGCTGACTTATGGCGCACTCGTTTCGTCAGTTCACTTAAATAATGAATTAGGGCGTAAGGATATTGCCAAGAGCTATGCACAGCGAGCAATAAAGCTGCGTTCATCTATTGAGAATTACTTTGGTGCTAACGTACAAGGCTTTGAGACCTATCGTTACTTTGAAGGAAATGAAAAGCTACGGGCTTGGATTGCATTGCCTCTTACGATGGGTATTTTCGACCGTAAGCAGGGAACATTAGATGCTTTGTTATCGGATAAACTTTGGAGTGCTGATGGTATTTATAGCGAAGCCGGCAATGATACGTTTTGGGATCGCGCTACGCTGTATGCATTTAGAGGGATTTTTGCTGCCGGTGAAACGGATACAGCAATGCGCTACTTCAAGTATTACTCTCGTAAACGATTATTAGGTGAGCATGTTCCTTATGCCGTAGAAGCTTGGCCTGAAGGTAATCAGCGTCATTTATCGGCAGAAAGTGCGCTTTATGGCAGAGTGGTAACGGAAGGGATCTTCGGTATTGAAGCGACAGGATTTAAACAATTCTCTGTTGCCCCATTCCTACCAAGCACTTGGAACGAAATGTGTTTGAATAATATTCGAGCATTTAAAGATAACTTTGACGTGTGTGTTAGCCGCAAAGGAGATGCATTTGAGGTGGCTATCAAACCGGAAAATAAACCAGTAATGCGTCTCCCTTGGCAGGGGAAGGCTGCCATCAGTGTTAACTTATAACTCTGCAGGTTTCTAGCTTTTTATCAGCATTCAATGAGTGAGCCTTCTGGCTCACTCATTTCAATATTTCCCCTGTATCAATAAAGGTTTTGAATGAAAAAGACTATCGCAACCCTCTGCTGCGTTGTTGCTAGCGTATGTTGCTCCTCTGTTTCTGCGTTGGAAGATGTACATAAACTAGCCTCTCCAAATGGACAAATAACCCTTGAAATATCTAGTGGTAAAACGTTTGTTTATTCCGTCAGTATAGCGGGCAAGCCTGTATTAAAGGACGCTATCGCCGCGCTAGAGTTTTCCGGTGGCGACAGCAAAGTCAATGGTATTAATGTTTATAACGTCTCAGGAACGACAGTGGACAGAACATTAATGCCCCATGTGCAGCAGAAGTCGCAGCATATTAAAGAACATTACAACCAAATTACTTTGGCTTTTAATCAAAACTGGCAGCTAACTTTTAGATTGTTTGATCAAGGGCTAGGATACCGATTCAGTACCACCAGTGGGGGAGATGTTACGGTTATCTCTGAAACAGCAGAGTTTAATTTCGGCCAAAACCTGGATGTGCTTTTTCCTGAAGAGAAAAGCTTTGTTTCTCATAACGAACGTCTTTACTTGCCAATGCAGTTAAATGCAATTGAGCCGTCTCAGTTTGCCAGTTTACCTCTACTTGTAGATGGTGGTGATTTTAAACTAGTGATAAGTGAAACTGGATTGAAAGATTATCCTGGGATGTGGCTAAGAGGTGATAGCAGCAATATATTAAAGGGGATTTTTCCTAAATACGTCGTTAAGGCAGAGCTTAAAGAAAAGTCAGATCGCAATGAAAATATTTTGCAGCGAGCAGCGTTCAATGCAAAAAACGTAAAGCTAACCCAGGGAGTAGGTCGTCATTACCCGTGGCGAATGTTTGCCATTGCTCAGAATGACGCAGAGTTATTAACTAACGAGCTGAGCTACTTACTTGCTGATGATTTGGCTATTGATCCTTCTTGGATCAAACCTGGCCAAGTGGCTTGGGATTGGTGGAACGCCAACAATATACACGGTGTCGACTTCAAAGCGGGGATCAATACTGAAACCTACAAATACTATATCGATTTTGCAGCGAAATATGGTATTGAATACATTGTGCTCGACGAGGGGTGGCACCATCTAGATAGTGTGCTTAATGTCGTTGATGATATCGATGTAGAAGCGATAATCGATTATGGTAAGTCAAAAAACGTAGATGTTATATTGTGGGTTATTTGGAAAACCCTTGATAATGAGTTAACGCTAGCACTTGATACTTTCGAGCAATGGGGGGCTGCGGGCATTAAAGTTGATTTTATGCAACGCGATGACCAAGCCATGGTCAACTATTATTGGAAGATTGCTGAAGAGTCGGCAAACAGACAGTTACTTGTCGACTTTCATGGCTCATATAAACCAGCAGGGCTTAGACGGGCTTATCCTAATGTTATTACCCGAGAAGGGGTTAGAGGCTTAGAGCACAATAAGTGGGCTGACTACATCACTGCTGAACATAATCTTACGCTACCCTTTATCAGGCAGGTGGCAGGTCCAATGGATTATACCCCTGGTGCGATGGTAAATAGTCAACCAGACAACTTTCGCATTGTATTTAACCGTCCAATGAGTAAAACCACTCGCGCCCACCAAATCGCTATGTATGTCGTTTATGAAAGTCCATTGCAGATGCTGGCTGACAGTCCATCAAACTATTTAAACGAACATGAATCGACAGTATTTATAAGCCAAATCCCCACGGTATGGGACGAAACTATAGTCATCTCAGCCAAACTTAGTGACCACATAATTACTGCACGTCGTAGCGGAAAAGAGTGGTTTATTGCTGCAATGGGAAATGGAGAAGCAAGAAAATTTAATATTGATTTACCTTTTCTTGAGCCTGGAATGTATCAACTAAAAAGTATTGCTGATGGACTAAATGCTGATAAATATGCGAGTGATTATCAAGTTGCATCAATGGTGGTTAGCAAGTCGACAAAACTCAACTTGGTATTGGCACCGAGTGGTGGTTGGGTTGGCCATTTGGTCCCTATAAAGAAGTAATATATTCCAAATAAATGAGCGCTTTGATATCTGTTTTTTAACGACATTATAGACGCTGAAATAAAATTAAATTGCAGTAATAGCAATAAGGACCAACCATGAATACTGAGACAAAGTCTAAAAAGAAGAGGGTATTAACTGCGTTACTTTCTATTTCGTTTCTCGTAATCTCAGTTTTTTATGGGTTGATTGTTCGTCCTCTTATTCTGGGACAGCCGTCTTTGCCGCTAGAGATAGTGTTCCTGTTAGCTGCGAGCCTGCTGGTTTTTCAATTATTATGTATCGGCATTAACTGGAGTTCTATTCAACAAGCGATTGTCAATAAGCTTGGACAGGCTCTGCCAACCATTTTGTTATTGTTTGCTATTGGATTGCTCATCGGTAGCTGGATCATGGCGGGAACAATCCCGATGCTAGTTTATTACGCGCTGCAAGCATTGTCAGTAGAGCATTTCTATCTACTTTGTTTTGTGATCCCAATACTCTTCTCTATCTGCACGGGAACCTCTTGGGGATCTATCGCAACGATAGGGTTGGTGCTGATTGCAGTTGCAACTGTTTATCAGGCCGATGTAGCAATCGCTGCTGGGGCAATTATCGGTGGTGCTTATTTTGGCGACAAATTGTCACCTTTGTCAGACACAACCAATATTGCAGCAATGTCGGCAGGGGTAGAACTCTACGAGCACATACAGTCAATGTTGGTAACGACGCTACCTTCTGCAGTTATCGCTGCTATTGGCTTTGGACTGTGTGATTTAAGCTATCCTGTTAACTATGCAATTTCGACTCAGTTGATAGAAACACAGTCACTTTCAAATACATTAGTTCACATTGAACAGTTGTTTTCGTTTAACTTGTTGTTATTGGCACCAGTAATGATTATTTTATTCGGTTCCTTAATGAGAATGCCTCCTCTACCAATACTTATCTTATCTTCATTTTCAGCTAGCCTATTGGCTTTTATCGTTCAAAACTTAAGTATTACAGACATTGCTCAAACTCTATACCAGGGATTTAATGTATCAATGTTAGCGAGTGGAGAACTGCTCCCTCAAAATATTGGTCAGTTGTTTAATCGCGGGGGGCTTTATGCGTTAAGCAGTGCAATTATGATCACCATTTTAGTTTTTGTTTACGTTGGTGCATTAGATTGTATATCAGCTTTCCCTACGTTAATGGGCTCTCTATTAACAAGGATAAACTCAGCTAGGCTGCTGATTAGCAGCACACTCTTTGCTTCTGCATTTACCAATGCAATGACATCAAGTCAGTATGCCAACAGTTTTATCGTCGCTGAGTCATTCAAGAATAAATATGATGCGCTACGGGTTGATCGAAAGGTGCTGTCTCGATCATTAGAGGATAGCGGAACGATGATAGAAAGCTTAGTGCCATGGAGCACCACTGCCGTATTTATTTACGCCACCTTAGATGTCAGCATTACTGACTATTGGCATTGGCAATTACTGTCTCTAATTAATATTCCATTAGCGTTTATGCTGGTGTTTTTTAATAAAGGGTTTAGCCAATCTAGTTCAAATTCAAATAAGTACGCACAGTTAAAGGAAGAACACGCTTAGTATGAAAAAAGAATTGCACATTGACACGTTAATGGTTGGTGACAAACCAACTAAGCCTGATCCTTATGGCGCGGTCGTACCGCCTATCTATCAGAACTCGTTGTTCACTTTTAAAAGCTGGGAAGCGATTCAAGACGCTTTTACTGATAAGGTTAACAACAGTATCTACACCCGTGGTAATAATCCAACTGTCGCGCTAACAGAGCGCAAAATTGCTCTGTTAGCCGAAGGAGAGAAGGCTAAGCTGTTTGCATCAGGGATGGCGGCTGTATCTGCTGGGATGTTGCATTTTTTGAACGCTGGCGATCATATCATTACACTTAAGAATATCTATGGCCCCGCAATCAGTTTAATCAATGATTTTATCAGACCCAAAATGGGCGTTGAGGTAAGCTATATTAACGGTGATTGCCTTGAAGAACTTGAGTTGCAGATCCAATCCAATACTCGGCTCATTTATCTTGAAAGCCCAACTTCTGTGGTGTTTTCTTTGCAAGATCTTAAGGCAATCGCTGAATTAGCAAAGAAGCGTGGTATTGCCACTATGATAGATAACACTTGGGCAACACCTATTTATCAAAAGCCTTTAAACATGGGCATAGATTTGGAAGTCCATTCCTGCTCCAAGTATTTAGGTGGTCATAGTGACATCGTTGCGGGCGTTTTAATTGGTAGTGATGCATTGCTAGATTCAATACACTGCCGAGAGTATGAACTGTTAGGTGCAAAAATGGCACCCATGGAAGCATCGTTGTTACTGCGCAGCTTGAGAACTTTAGATATGCGAATGGAACGCCATCAACAGAGCGCAATGAAAGTCGCCAATTTCCTAGAACAACACCCTAAAATAGAAACGGTAAATTATCCAGGTTTGGCAAGTTTTACTCAATCCAAACTTGCTGAGCAGCAAATGACAGGCTTTAGCGGTTTAATGAGCTTTAAGTTAAAAACTAATAAGTTAGAATTGGTTAAACGATTCTTTAATCATTTGACGCTATTTAATATTGGCGTGAGCTGGGGAGGGCATGAGAGCTTGATTTATGCGCCAGCGATAAGCTGTATGCAAGAGCAAAGCGGTGAGCAGTTTGCAAAAATGGGTATTTCACTAGGAGATATGAGAATTTCAATAGGTCTTGAGCAAGTTGATGATCTCATTGATGATCTAACCAGTGCATTAAATACCATTTAGCCTACATTGTAGCGCGGTAAGCTAGTTACCGCGCATTACTATACTGCTAGTCATTGCAATTCCCCAGTTTTTGTTTCAATACAGATCCATTACGGCTGTTAAGCATTTAATGCGCATCTCACTGTACAGCGAACATTGCTAAAATCCGATAATTACCTCGAATATTGCTATAAAAATACATCATTTCTTGAATTCATGAATCCATTTAATACAGCTTTGACCACTAAATTTAAGATTTACAGGGGCCTTACTTTTCTTTATATGAAACACTCAATATGTGTATATTGTATAAAGATAGTCTGAGTGTTTAAACGATAACTTTAAGTAGGTTTTTGGGAATGGAGAGTTGCAATCACACCGTTAAGATAAGCGCCCAATAAAAATAACTATAGGAACTATTATGCGCTTACTTCTTATCTATGATGCTCATAAGGTGGAAGCACAATCCAATATGAAATTGGATCGATTGGCAAAAAAAATTGACGTTGAGTCGGACAAAACGAATTTAGCAAATATTAAGCCGGAGTTTATTCATGCCTGTTAATTTGGATATATCCTCAATGTTTACCGAATATTTTTCGTTTACTGCTGACGTGGTAGTGCATGCTCCTGGAAGAGTGAATCTTATCGGCGATCACACCGATTATAATGATGGCTTTGTATTACCGGCTGCTATTAATTTTGGGACTGATATAGCAGCTCGTATTCGAAACGATGATTTAGTGAGGGTAGTTGCAGTGGATTGCAATAACGAAATGGAGTGCTTTGAGCTAAGTAACATCCAGTTCAGTGACACGAGCATGTGGAGTAACTACGTTAGAGGTACGGTTCTTTCACTGCTTAACGTGTACCCAGATCTGCATGGCGTAGATTTAATGGTGAAAGGGAATGTGCCACAAGGTGCTGGTTTGAGCTCATCAGCAAGTTTTGAAGTCGCTATCGTTAAGGCGCTTGCAGAGGTAAACCAGCTACCCATAAATGGGGTTCAAGCAGCTCTCATTGCCCAAAGCGCAGAGCGTGATTTTGTAGGGTGTAATTGCGGGATTATGGATCAACTCGTTTCTGCCTGCGGAATACAACGTCATGCAATGCTGCTCGATTGCGACAGCCTAGCCTACAAGCATGCACCTATCCCTGATGGACTCTCATTAGTTATTGTTAACACCAATGTGAAGCGTACTTTGGTAGACAGTGAATACAACTTAAGGAGAGAGCAGTGTGAAGCAGTAGCTTCTCATTTTAATGTTAAAGCGCTGAGAGATGTTACCATTGAACAACTAGTAAGCGAGCATAACGTATTACCTTCCGTTCTCTTTCGCCGTGCTCGGCATGTGATTTCTGAAAACACGCGTACTGTAAATGCACAAACTGCATTGGTTAACAAAGATATGAAAACCATGAGCAGGTTAATGCAAGAGTCTCATCATTCACTGAGAGATGATTTTGAGGTTTCTACACCGGAGTTGAATTTTTTAGTAGAGATTATTAGCAAGGTATTAGGCAATAAGGGCGGTGTTAGAATGACTGGTGGTGGATTTGGCGGTTGCGTAGTGGCAATAACTCCAACAGAGCTGGTTTCATCTACAGTAAGATCAGTAGGGGAACAATACCAGAGTGAATTTGGTTTAGAGCCTAGTATTTATCAATGCAGTGTAGAAAATGGAGCATTCTCCTGATTGAGAAATTAAACTTTATGACTGTCGAGATAGCTATGTAGCGGTAAATAAATATAAAAAGTAGTAGGTCGAAGTTGAAATTTAGACACAAAAAAACCAGCTTCCGCTGGCCTACTACTTAATTATATATTGGTTGCGGGAGCTGGATTTGAACCAACGACCTTCGGGTTATGAGCCCGACGAGCTACCAAACTGCTCCATCCCGCGTCCGTAATATATCTAAGTTAATAATTGTTTTAATTCTATTATTGAAGAATTGGTTGCGGGAGCTGGATTTGAACCAACGACCTTCGGGTTATGAGCCCGACGAGCTACCATACTGCTCCATCCCGCGTCCATGTAAATGCTATAGTTGTTTTGATTCTACTAATAAAGAATTGGTTGCGGGAGCTGGATTACTCTTTACTAGGGCAGGGCAACGACCTTCGCCAATCTCTAGTAAAAAGTTGAGTCCGAGTAGCTTTTATGCTGCTCCATCCCGCGTCCGTGTAAACGCTATAGTTATTTTGATTCTACTAATAAAGAATTGGTTGCGGGAGCTGGATTTGAACCAACGACCTTCGGGTTATGAGCCCGACGAGCTACCATACTGCTCCAT
>NZ_JAKIKQ010000024.1 GCF_023284045.1 Shewanella kaireitica | reverse complement strand
CCGATTCTGGTTAAGTGAATTTTATTAATTGGCTTAACGCTTTTACTCTTTGCTCATCACTTAGAGTTGATAGTTTCATTGTTCATCATCATTCCCTTAGGCACTCCTGTTTAGGTTTGCCATTGGAGTTAACCGTTACGCTAGCGCACTAACCGTGTTAACTCTTGAAAACTTATGTTTATGGCAACCTATTTAGGTTGCCATTTTTTTTGCCTATTAAAGTACAGCACTAAGTTGAGCGTCTAACATCACCACTATCGATGGGTGATACCCCTCTCGCGCCAAGGCATAGATTTTTTTGATCTCACTATTAAAACCAGCTTTGAGTAGTTCAGCATAAAGCGGCCTTACAAATTTACCTCGGCCTATTTTTACTAAATAATCACTCACGGCAGGTAATACATCACTGTAACCATTACGAACAGCCACTTTATACCAGTCACATGCTATTTCGGCATTGGTGGATACTGTAAATGAAAATGCAGCGTCAAGTGCTTTAAGCTGGTCATGACTCACGACCTCAGGTAGGTTGGTCAAGAAGTACTGCCAATGATGCACCAACCAGCCAGTAGTATTCAGCTCTGCAACGGCCTTCCCAGCTTCAAGCGCTAACAGGGCTTCTGTTACCTTATCCAAGCTATTTGAAGTCGGCGCGATAAACCACTGGGGCATCCCTTCACCATAGATCCAGCCCATAAGCTCAGCTTCGCTAATCAACTCACGATGCTCTACGAGCAATGTCTTTTTAGCATACTCAACAAAAGTCTCTGTTGTTATCGCTTCAAAAGCGAAAGCTTGTACATACTCATAGAGAAACTTATCAAAAGCAACACGCCCTAAGCGCTTTTCAAGATCATGAACAAACATCGACGCCTTATCATAGGTGAAGCGATTAAAGGCTTCATTCGGATCTTGAGTTTGCATGTTGGCAGGTAAAGTTTGAGCTTGTAATTCAGTTGACTCGATAGCTTCCTTTAAACGGCCATATTCCAGCACCACTTCAAGTTCGGCCAACTCTTTACCGAACACCTTTTCGACAATGCGGTTAGTAAAGTAAGTCGTGAAGCCTTCGTTTAACCATAAATCGCGCCAAGTCGCGTTACTGACAAGGTTACCGGTCCAAGAATGTGCTAATTCATGGGCAACCGTAGAAACTAAACTCTTATCTCCAGCGATTAGCGTGGGTGTCATAAAGGCCAACCTTGGGTTTTCCATTCCACCAAAGGGGAAACTGGGTGGCAATACAATCATGTCATAGCGACCCCAAGGGTAAGGGCCCAATAGAGATTCAGCCACTTCAACCATACTTTCTGTATCTTCAAACTCGGCAACAGCAGATTCAACCACTTCAGGTTCAGCGTAGACTCCCGTTCGTGCGCCTAAACGACCAAAGCTTAAATCACCGACAGCGATTGCTAGCAAGTGCGTTGGCATGGCTTTTTCCATAGTGAAGCTAAAGCGGCCATCAAGTGCTGCAGTGGCATCATTCATGGCGCTCATCACCGCTCGCATCCCTTTAGGTGCATTAATCACGGCATCAAAAGTTATTCTCGCTTTTGGGGTATCTTGCAGCGGGATCCAGCTACGCGCATTGATGGGCTGAGATTGACTGAACAGAAATGGCAGCTTTTTGCCACTGGTTTGTGCCGGTGTTAACCACTGCAAGCCTTGCGCTTCAGGCGAAGTTGCATAGTGTATTTTTACGCTGCTAACGGTAGAGTCTAACTTGATACATAAGCGTTGACCTAATATCTCATCTTCTTTATCAATCGCGAACTCTAGGACTTGATCGTCTGTGGTAGTGACATTAAAAATCGTGATATCACGTAAATCTAACATTAACTCACGGGTATTTTCATCTAAGTAAGTAAGATTTAGCTCCACCTGCCCGGTTAACTGTTTTGCAGCAAAGTCCACATCTAACATCAATGATAAATGTTTAACACACACTTGCTCTGTATTGGCGAATGAATGGTAGTCACGGCTGTTATCCCATTGCTCTAACACGGCATATCCTTTTTTAGTCACTGAACTTTTTAGGGGTATTTTAGCCAACATCTTAATCTAGAGTGAAATTGACTTGAATAGTTTTAAGTGGAACACTTGCGAATATTGTATGCAAATATAAAATGTAGAGAAACCCTCCATGAAAAATAAACACTATATCCTGACGCTAATCATGAGCCCCCTGCTGATTATGGCGCCATATACCGCTGCGCAACCATTAGAAAAGGTTCTCAGCCAGACTCATGCCTGCAGCGATACGATTATTATCCGCTCTCAAGCGTTGACATCACAACAGATTGAATCAGCTTGTCAGTTACTGCAAAAGCAGGAAGCTAAATTCCACAAACTATTCGGCACATTGAATAAACCTGTAGCCCATGACAACAATCACAGTATGCGGGCAAACGTCTATCACTCGCGTGAAGATTATAAAGCGAATGTGACGGCTCACTTTAACGTGCCCAGTGACAATGGCGGCATGTATCTAGAAGGGCTTCCATGGGAAGAAGACAACCAAGCCGAGTTTGTTGCTTACGAGAAAAAGGGCCAAGTGTGGAATCTAGCCCATGAGTATGTGCATTATCTTGATGGTCGCTTTAATCTTTATGGTGATTTTTGTGCCTCATTACATGACTCACATAGCGCACCAGAGTTCTGCCCCCAACCTACGCCTTTGTATCCTCACTTAGTGTGGTGGAGCGAAGGCATCGCCGAGTACATCTCTCTTGCTGACAATAATCCAAACGCACTAAAAGTTATAGGCGATAGTAATCTGCAGTTGAGCGAGTTGTTTAATACCAGCTATGAGCAAAATGGTGGCGGCGATAGAGTCTACCGCTGGGGTTATTTGGCCGTTAGGTTCATGCTTGAACAACATAAAGATAAAGTCGATGAGATGCTTATCTTTACTCGAAAAGGAGATTTCCCAAGGTACCAAGCATTAGTGAGCCAATGGGGAACCTCAATGGATGCAGAGTTTCAAACTTGGTTAACTGAGCTTGCCAAAACAAACGAGTCGTAAAGCAGAATCAAAAAAGGCCTCAATCGAGGCCTTTTTCTAAATAGATTTGAACTTAAAGACGGATACCGGCTTTAGCTAAATCTTTTGCAATCACACTGCGAGGAAGCGCGACATAACCGTCTTTCTCTACAATTTGCTGTCCTTGCTGAGACAGAACGTAACGGATGAACTCACGGTCCATTGGTGCAAGGTCTTTATTCGGATGCTTGTTCACATAAACATATAGGTAACGTGAAAGTGGGTACTTACCACTTGCCGCATTTTCAGCAGATGCCGCGATGTAGTTAGTGCCTTTCTTAGATACCGCAACCGCTTTAACACCCGCAGTTTTGTAACCAATACCTGAGTAACCAATCGCGTTAAGTGACTGAGATACTGACTGTACTACTGAAGCAGAACCAGGCTGTTCATTGACGTTAGCTTTGAAATCACCTTTACAAAGTGCTTTCTTTTTGAAGTAACCGTAAGTACCAGATACTGAGTTACGTCCATATAACTGCACATCACGGCCAGTCCAGCTACCCGTTAGGCCAACATCGCCCCAACGTTTAATATTTTCGCCGCCACACTTATTTGTAGAAGAGAAGATACCGTCGATCTGCTCCATGCTCATGCCTTTGATAGGGTTATCTTTGTGCACGAATACCGCTAACGCATCAATCGCAACACGGATAGCGGTTGGCTGGTAACCGTAATGTTTCTCAAAAGCTTCAACTTCATTTGGCTTCATCTTGCGGCTCATTGGGCCAAACTGTGAAGTACCTTCAGTCAACGCTGGTGGCGCTGTAGATGAACCAGCGGCTTGAATTTGAATATTTACATTAGGGTACAGTTGTTTAAAATCTTCAGCCCAAAGTGTCATCATGTTAGCCAGAGTGTCTGAACCAACAGAAGATAAGTTACCAGACACACCACTTGTTTTTTCATAAGTTGGTAAAGACTGATCGATTGCTGCCATTGATGCTGCAGAAAATACAGTTGCTGCAGTTAAGCTTACTGCGCCAACAAGTTGTTTCAATTTCATTCTTTGCTCCAGTGTTTAAATATCTTGGTTTCTTAAAACGCTGTCAGTATTAACTTCTATGATGACAAGTCTATTACTACAAAGTGACACTTCGATGACAGAGCGGCTTTATTTGAAAAATTTATGTCGCTTAAATGAAAAAACAGGCTAAGCGCCTGTTTTTATGTCATCTATTTTTCAGCCAAAATATCACTCAGTAACTTTTTCCGTCTCTGGCTGTGAATATTCAATTAAATTAGGCGGAATAACAAAGCTAAATGTACTGCCTTTACCTAACTGGCTCGATACCATGAGCTCGCTTTGGTGATGATTGAGCGCATGTTTAGTAATTGCAAGCCCAAGACCAGTGCCACCACTTTGTCTAGAACGAGCACTATCAACGCGATAGAAACGCTCTGTTAAACGGCTAATATGTTGCGGCGCTATACCTTCACCACTATCACTGACACTAAACTCGCCACCGGAGGCAATTTTACGCCAGCTAATATCGATGCTGCCACCCGGTTCAGTATACCTAATCGCGTTAGAGATAAGGTTTGTGCAAGCACTTCTAAGCTGAATTTCATTACCGTACATATCTAGCCCTGGCTCGCAGTACAAAGTCACATCATACTGCTTTTGAGCGAGCGCCAGTGCTTCATCACGTAATATATCCATCATCTGCGACATATTCACTTTGACTTCAAGATCCACATCACCCGAGTCCTCGATTCTTGATAACGCCAACAACTGCTCAACCATAGAGCGCATTCGCGAGGTTTGCTGCTGCATTTGATCAAGCGCTCTCACATTAGGCGAACCGGGCTCCTCCATCGACTGCATCATCTCCAAGTATCCTTGAAGTACAGTTAACGGGGTCTTTAGTTCATGGGATACATTGGCAACAAACTCTTTGCGCATCCCCTCTAACTGACGCACACGGGTAATGTCCCGTGCAATTAGCAGCAACTGACCTGAGCCGTAGCCCATAATGCGGATCTCAAGCAAACGTCCTTCAGATAATGGCGCGGCGAGCTCCAGCGGCTCTTGATACTCAGCTAACTTCAAGTAATTTGAGAAATCAGGATGACGAATTAGGTTATCAATACGTTGGCCATTATCTTGCGGCCAAACGAAACCTAGAAGCAGCTGCGCTAACTTGTTACACCAGAGAATATTATGCTCTGAATCAAGCACCACTGCAGCATCGGGTAATGCTTCTGCACCTTGCCTGAAACGCCCTAATAGAAATGCTAATTGGGACACACGCTTACGATTCTTACCTTGCAAGCGATAGATACCGTTAAACACCCCTTCCCAACTGCCGCTGCCATTTGGCGGCGTTAAGCGACGGTCATGCCACAACCAGAAATTCAACCGAGATAATTGACGGTAATGCCACAGCAATAAACCGATACAACCGAGTAAAAGTATCCAAAAGACTTCACCAATCAGTAGGCCTACCACCAGACAAAGTAGTAGATAGATCACCAATCGAGAAATTAGACGATACCCAGAATATGAATCAAACATAGACCGACCATATGGAAGAACTGAGCACAAGATAGCGTAAAAGCCACCTTGTGCCTATGAGATGTTTAACTAAAGTCTCGTCGAGAAACGATAGCCTGCGCCACGAACGGTTTGGATCAGGCGATCATGCCCAGAAAGGGTAACCGCCTTACGTAAGCGTCTGATATGTACGTCAACCGTTCTATCTTCAACATAAACATTCGTCCCCCACACGTTGTCGAGAAGTTGCTCTCGGCTATACACGCGCTCAGGGTGCGTCATAAAGAAGTGTAATAAACGAAACTCAGTCGGTCCCATATCTAGCACTTGCTCACCAACAGTGACGCGATGGCTGACAGGGTCTAACTGCAGGCCTTGAACATCAATAGGATCTTCAAGGCAGGTAGGAGCAGCTCGGCGCATAACCGCCTTAATACGTGCTACCAATTCTTTTGGAGAAAACGGTTTAGTAATAAAATCATCGGCGCCAACTTCAAGCCCTCTGACTTTATCTTCCTCTTCGCCGCGAGCGGTTAGCATAATAATTGGGATGTGACGTGTGAACTCATCTTGGCGTAATCGCTTAGCTAACTGAATGCCACTGCCGCCTGGGAACATCCAATCGAGTAGCACTAGATCAGGATAAGGCTCGGTTAACATATCAAGCGCTGAGTCGTAGTCTTCAGCCGCGGTGGTGGTAAAACCATGTTGCTCTAACACGAAAGTTAGCATCTCGCGGATCGCTAACTCATCTTCAACTATCAATATCCTTGCTGTCATAATCGATCTTCTGTCAGTGAATTTCTACGAGTCTATTATTGGTCAGTTTTATTACATTAATATTAAACGAAGTACCATTTTGACATAATAAACAGAATTATTGTCATAAAGCAGAATTAGTTGCTCTCACTTTATACCAATCAGTATAAGAAGTTGATCTACTCAGAGCGTTTTTGGCAAGCTAATTCAAGGCGGATAAATGACATAATGGTTATTCCCTTATGAGTTTATTCAACGTAGAAGTAGCAAGCCCAAAACACTCCTACTGGCGAGTTTTAGCGGCTCTGATACTGCGTTAATGAACTTGAGCGTAGAATAACTATGCTCTTCATTCATCGCCTTGCTTCAAAGCCGCTAAACTCTCGCTGAGCGATCAAACCTTTATACTGATTGGTATTACACGTAAAAAGGAGGCATTCGCCTCCTTTTTTATAACCTTACTGTGATTTAGAACTTGTGTTCTAGACCAACACCAAAGTACTTATCATCATTTTCAACTTTTTCATATGAACGATTAGTGTAGAACGCGAATAATTTAGTTGGCTTACCTAGCTTATAGTCACCGCCTACTGACCAAGTATCACCCTTGTCTTCCATATCTTGGTACTGAGCTTTTAGCACGACTGCATCTATAGTGTAGGCAGCGCTTAATAGGTAACCTGTTTTGCTTTCTTGATCAACAAGTGGATTACCATCTGAGTCATAAGTAGCTTCTTGCTGCTGGTACATACCGCCTAACTTAAGACCTGCGATTTTACCTTGTACAGTTGCACGAACAACTTCGTAGCCTTTAACATCTGCATCATAGGCAACAGCGGCGTAAATAGGTGATTTCTTAAGTTTTGCATCACCATACATAGCTGCAACACTGAACCCGTCTTGTGCGTACTGTGAATTAGCGCCCTCTGCAGCATAAGTGACACCCATTTTAAAACCGCTAAATGATGGAGTGACATATGTTGCAGTTTGCTCAATACGGTTTTCGCCTTTAAATAGGTTTTTCAAGTCACCAGAAAGGTCATTGAACTGGTCAACTTTACCCTGAGAAATCTTAAGCATGGTGTCGTTACGACCAACAGAGAATGCGCCAAAGTTGCCTTTTAGGCCAACAAACTGGTTACGGGCTTTGAAGTTTTCCTTTTCTTCATCGCCAGTATCAACTTCATACTCAACCGTGTAAAAAGCTTCCAGCGAGCTGCTTAATTCAAAAGCGCCTTTAACACCAAAACGAGAAGCATTAGATTGGATCGTCGTTGTTGCTTCATCATTCACATCATTAGACTGCGCAGTCACATTTAGCTTACCGTAAACTGTTAATGGGTCTGCCGCGTGAGCGGAAGCAAGAGTTGCAGTAGCTAGAGCTGAGGTCAGTAGAGTTTTACAAAAAACGTTCATCATTTAATCCTTTCGACGTTTATTCGTCTTGGTTATTGGTTTGGACGAGCGCCATAATGAAGATCGTTTGTTGCATTTTTATTTCAGCAAATACTAAATCGAGTTCGAATTGTTGGTAAGTTGTAATTTTTATTCTAGAAAGCCTTTGAAAACGGGGCTTTCAAGCATCCCTGTTGAAATATGACAGTTTGGTTAAATGTGACAATCGCATCTAACACCAACACACCTAAGCGGTTTACCCGAACCAGACAATGGCTTACACTGCGGCTTTAATTTTGACTGAGCACTTAATCTATGTGGTTTAAAAATCTAACTGTCTACCGCTTTAACAAGCCCTTCTCTGTTGACACTGAATCAATGGAAAAATCACTGGAAGACTTCACCTTCTCTCCATGCTCAAGCCAAGATATCAGCAAGTTTGGCTTCTCTAACGCATTTGGTAAGCATGGCGACACTTTGGTCCATACCGCAGCAGACAGACACCTTATCTGCGCAACCAAAGAGGAAAAAATCCTCCCCGCTCAAGTCATAAAAGAAGCATTAGAGGAAAAAGTTGCACTACTTGAATCTGAAGATGGTCGTAAACTTGCAAAAAAAGAGAAAGACGCGCTAAAAGACGAAATAACCACCACGCTACTACCAAGGGCGTTTTCTCGTCGCAGTCAAATTCGCGCACTGATCTTACCTGAGATCCAGATGATCTTGGTCGATAGCTCAAGTGCCGCTAAATCTGAAGAGCTAATGGCGCTATTGCGTAAAGCCATTGGGACTTTACCTATCATTCCAATGAGCTTTAAAACGCCGATTGAAACGCAGTTAACGGAATGGTTAAAAGAGAGCAAAACGCCCGCACCTTTCGAGATGCAAGATGAAGCTGAGTTGAAAAGCGATTCAGATGAAGGTGGAATTGTTCGCTTTAAGCAGCAAGATTTGAGTGAAAATGAAGTACTAGCGCACATTGAAGTCGGTAAGCAGGTTCATAAGCTAGCATTACATTTTGGTCAATCAGTGGCGTTTTTACTTCAGTCTGATGCCGCGATTAAACGTCTTAAGTTCTCCGAAGAGTTCAGAGCGGGTAATGACGACTTAGGTAATGAAGATCCAATGGCGCGTTTAGATGCAGATTTTGCCTTAATGGGAAGCGAACTCATTGCCTTGGTAAACGCCGTCGTAGAAGCGCTTGGTGGACTAGAAGACAGCATTTAATTACTGCTTCTTGTTTGCATAACAAAAAGGCGCCAACGGCGCCTTTTTTGTTATGTTCATTTTATTTAAGCGATTTGCGGCTCGGCGCGTTTTTGTAATGATTGCAGCGCTTCCGCCAGCTTTGTTACTGCAGTACTGATCGCTGTCGGCATTGAGTCAAACTCCACACCAAGTAATAAGTTCTTCACTTCAAGCCCAAGCTCCGTATCACCTTCGATACTGAGTTTACGTTGAAAAAATAGTGTATCGGGATCCTCTTTCGCCGCAGCAACTAAAAGCAACGCTTTTGAGTCACTCTTAAACGTCACTTCTGCATTTTGTAATGGGCGGACTAACCAACTACCGTTGTAACTCACCTCAAAGGTTAAAGCTAAATCTTCAACTTCGATAGCCACCCAACGATCCAGTAAAAATTCCAGCTCATCATCCTTTGCTTGCTCAGCAAGCATCAAGCCTAGTATCCGTTTTAATAGATCAGCCTTTAAAGAGAACGGGATAAATGCTAACGGTTGTGATAGCGCTTTAGGGCCAATATTCAGAATTTTTTTAGCCAAACTATTGGGAAGTAAACCTTGCATTTAAAAATGCTCCAGCATTGATACAAAGAAAGTGATCTTACCTAGCTTTTATGATCACAAACCTGTTTTACATCAAAAATTTGATCTTCATTCCCTTTTAAACTCCTGATTCCTTATTATTGGAGCCAAATATATGGAACTGCTGTGCCCCGCGGGTAATCTCGCATCATTAAAAATTGCGCTAAATGCTGGTGCCGATGCGGTCTATCTAGGATTAAAAGATGATACCAATGCCCGTTCTTTTGCTGGTTTAAACTTTACTCCCAAAAAACTGCAACAGGCTGTTGAGTACACTAAAAAATGCGGCAAAAAAGTATTCTTAACCATTAACACCTTTCCAAAACCAGGCGAAGAGACTCGCTGGTATCAAGCCATTGATTTAGCCGCGGCTACCGGTGTTGATGCACTCATTATGGCGGACATATCACTGCTCGATTATGCCCATAGCCGCTATCCACATTTGCCGTTGCATTTATCGGTACAAGCCAGTGCCACTAATCTTGGAGCGCTAACGCTTTATAAAGAAGCGTTTAATATCGAACGGGCGGTATTACCACGGGTATTATCGATGAAACAGGTCAGAGACCTGTCAAAAGTCACCCCTGTAGACTTAGAAGTTTTCGCATTCGGCAGTTTATGCATTATGGCTGAAGGTCGCTGTCATTTATCTTCATACGTCACCGGCCAATCTCCTAATACTGGTGGCTCCTGCTCACCGGCAAAGCATGTACGCTGGCAAGAGGATGGCAGCAATAGGCTTACTTGGTTAAACGATGTGCTTATTGATAAGTCTGGTATTGATGAACAGATGGGCTACCCAGTCGTCTGTAAAGGTCGCTACACCACAGATGAAAACAGTACCGCTAGCCATATTCTTGAGGCGCCAACCAGTTTAAACACCTTAAGTCTATTGCCTGAACTTGCCAAAGCGAATGTTGTGTCTCTAAAAATAGAAGGCCGTCAACGCAGCCCTGCTTATGTTGAGCAAGTGACACGTGTATGGCGCGCTGCGATCGATAGTTACCAGTCAGCGCCTGAGAAATACCAAACCCAGCAAGAGTGGAATGCAGCTTTAAACAAAGTCTCCGAAGGACAAACCACCACACTCGGCGCCTATGAGCGAACTTGGCAGTAACCGCTCAGCTTATTTTAAAGGAAAGATAATGAAAACATCGCTCGGGCCAATACAGTATTGCTGGTCAAAAGAAACAGTCAGCCAGTTCTATCAGCAGGTGGCTGAAAGTAATATTCCCGTCGTCTATCTTGGTGAAACGGTTTGTAGTAGACGCAGACAAGTAAAATTTAGCGACTATTTAGCGCTAGCGCACATGCTGCGAGATTCAGGTAAAGAAGTAATTCTATCGACGCTAGCGTTATTAGAAGCGCCATCAGAATACACGGAACTAAAAAAGCAGGTTAACAATGGGGAATTCATTATCGAGGCTAATGATATAGGTGCAGTTCAAGCAGCCAAAGAGATTGGCTTACCCTTTGTCTGTGGTCCCACTATCAATAACTACAACTTAGCAACGCTTAATAAGCTGCACCAATGGGGCATGCAGCGATTTGTGATGCCAATTGAGCTATCTAAAACGTGGTTATCAAATGTGATTGCTGCAGAAGTGGCAGCTAACGGAGCGACATTACCCTATGAAATAGAAGTATTTGCCCATGGATATTTACCATTAGCGCACTCAGCTCGCTGTTTCACCGCCAAGCAGCAAGGACTGCCTAAAGACAACTGCCAAACGGTGTGCTTGTCACACTCAAAAGGATTACTTGCTCAAACCCAAGATCAACAGCCTCTATTAAGGGTTAACGGCATTCAAACTCAATCAGCCAGTCAAATAGATCTTTCAGCTGATATTGCCCAGATGCAACAGATGGGAGTCAGCTACTTTAGAGTGTCACCAAGTAGTTTAAAGAGTATCGAAGTTGCAGAGAATATTTTGACTAAGCCGCAACTGCCTGAGCCTCTATCATGCAACGGATATTGGCATCAAACTTCAGGGTTAGCGCAGGTTAACTAAGACTTAAATGTTGGCCTTAAATTGAGCATAACACTGGTGGTCCAAGTTACAAAACAGCCCAGCCCTACCCATTCAAACACCGCGGGCCACCAAATATCAGGACGGTGCATCTCAACCAGCATCTCCTGATAGAACGCTCTATCACCTTCAGTCAACTCTAACCCTAGCAAAGGTGCAATGAGAAATGCTGCCATGCTGAAGAATGAGCAGGATGCCAAAATACTGGTAGTCCGTGAGAACAATCGTCCTTTACCAACTAACAAATACAGCCCATATAAGACTGAACTCACACAACCGAAAATGAAGAAGTATTGCACAGCTGTTGTATGCAAGTGATAAACATTGATTGGGAACAGGCCTATTGCGGCAAGACTAAAAAATGTCAGCGCTAAACAGGCAAAAAACGGATAAGACCAAGGAGAGTCTGCAATTTGCAAAGAGAACAAACAAAACAGCACCACACTCAAACTACCAAAAAATAGGCCGCCATTAATGATCACTGCAAAATAGGAATGGCCATAATTACCCAACTCACTGAGCGTATGGTTCAAAAAACTAAAACCTTTACCGTCATACTGCTCAAATGTCAGCACAGACATCACTAGGCCTAGCAATAATCCGAAGACTCCTAGCATGCCAAAGCGAAATGCGAGCGTAGAAACCTTATTCTTTATCCGAGCTACCATATATTCCTATTTTTATAATTTCTAATGGCATCACCAAATATATATCGATTTAGCCCTAGTTAAAGAGGTCTAGCTCAGATTTTTAACAAGCTTTACAACCCCATCAAATGTAGCACACATGTTATTCTTATCGTTTGCCGCTCACTTTTTCAAGCTTAATATCCAAAACAGTGAAGATGGCTCAGGATAAAAAGAGAATAAACCCAGAAAGTTACAACAAAAAAGCGCAATGTGCTTTTAGCTAATATTTAGTTAAAAAAATTAGAAAAACCTGATTAAAAGTGGGTGTATTAATGTTATATTTCAGCCAAGTGGTTATACCCATTAGTACATTGACGACATAAACCTCGTAATGCCATTTGCAGTCACATGGAATAATAATGACAACAAACAATGCAAACACAGCCAACCAGGAAGTTAGGCTCACCAATTCAGATCAATTAATATCAAGCACCGACAAGCGAGGTGTTATCACCTATGCCAACCCACGTTTTATTGAAGTGTCTGGCTATTCAGAGCAGGAGCTCATCGGCCAAAACCATAATCTAGTCCGACACACCGATATGCCTAAAGCGGCCTTTAAAGAGATGTGGGAGAAACTAGAGGCGGGTCAATCATGGCGTGGTATCGTTAAAAACCGTTGTAAAAATGGCAATTTCTATTGGGTTGACGCCTTTGTTTCCCCTCTATTCGAGCAAGGAAAACTCGTCGGATATCAATCAGTGCGTGTAGCCCCGAAAGCCGAGTACGTCAGCCAAGCACAGAAAATTTATCAACGACTCAACAATGGCAAGGCCGTTGACGATCCCATCAGCTTAACCAATAAACGTTTACTGTCTGCCATATGTGCCAGTATAGGTTTGGCTGCAGCAGGCTACATTTGGGGCTGGGGAGTAATACTTGCCGGAATAATACTAATGAGCATTAACTTGGCGATTTTCTACGATGAAGCTTTTCGTATACCAGCCCGCTTAATGCAAATGAAGCAGCAACACGACTCAGTTAGCCGCTTTATCTACTGTGGGCGTGACACCTCCTCACTGCTCGAATTCCAATTGATGATGAAAGATGCCAAGTTACAAGGGGTGCTAGGCCGCTCACAAGATAATGCCGAACACATTGATGACATCTCAAATCAGTTAGTCACCGCAGCAACTCAAGCGCATGTCGGTCTCGATGTTGAGAGCCAACAGATAGAACAAATCGCGAGTGCTACCGAGGAGATGGCTGCCACAATTACCGAAGTCGCCAGTAATATTCAGTCAACTTCTGACAGCATTCAAGACACTTATCTTCTTTGTGATGAAAGTCGGGAAAAGATGCAAAAGAGTGCCAGCAGTATTAATGAACTTACAGAGTCAGTTTCAGAGGCTGCAGCTAATGCTTTATTACTCAATAAAGAAGCAGAACGTGTCGCCAGTGCCATGACCGAGATTGATGGGATTGCAGAGCAAACAAACCTACTCGCCCTCAACGCGGCGATTGAAGCGGCTAGAGCAGGCGAACAAGGTCGTGGTTTTGCCGTCGTTGCTGATGAAGTTCGTGCACTGTCAAGTCGCACTCAACAGTCTACAGAAAGCATCTCAAAAAGCGTCGACAAGATGTTTTCGATGCTAACGCAATGGTCGCAGCAGATGGATGAAAGCAAATCTCAAGCATTGCTATGCACCGAAGATGCACAGAATTCTGCTCAAAAAGTCGACACCATCTATGAGGCTGTCAGAAATATTCATGATTTAGCGCAACAAAATGCAGTTGCTGCAGAGCAACAAACACTGGTTGTTGGTGAAATAAACCAAAATATCAGCCACATTAGCCAGGCCTCAGCAGAAAATTTAGGCGCGATTGATGTGGTGGAATTAGCAGTTAAAGAGCTAAAAATTAACGCTGAAAAAGCAAAATCTTTGAGGAAAACATTTAGTTAGTTTGCAGTAATTTAAAGTAGTTGTCGTTACAAGCATTAGTGGCGACAACTAAAAAACCACATAAAACACACCAAACCTCAACACTCACAAAACAAACTTAATACACTGTTTTAAATAGAATTAAACAAAAAATAATTTTGTTTTTTCACTACTTCTTCCTATACAATATATTTAGTCATTTAGAGTTAATAACTATTCGCACAGCTTGATATATTCTCTATATCAGTAGAATCGTTTTACATAGATGTTTTAAGGCGGTAACCTCGCCTGTTAGCAGTTGAATGAATATTCAATACATTTTTTGCTTAAGTACAAACGCCATTTTTAGGCTGCAAAGCAGAACTCGATATTTAGGGTAGAAAAAAGTGTCAGAAAAACAAACCCACAACATTAAAACAATACTCACGTTTATTGTGCCATCGCTGATCGGTCTGCTGTTATTCATGACCCCTATCAGCTATCAAGATGCGATCACCATTCCTATTGCGATCATCTCTAAAGCTTTACAGAGTTTCCTCGGTGACGCGCTTGTTGGGATCGTGACAGGTATTGTTATCTTTACTGCGATAGTCTCCGCGCTGGTTAAAGCAATCAAACCTAAGTTTGTCATCGAAAACAGCTTCTTGAATTCACTGTTTAATGTCACACCAGTTTGGTTAGTCATCCGTATCCTTGGTGCTATATTTATCAGCCTTACCTTTTTTGGTATTGGTCCTGAAGCGATTCGCTCAGGCGATACCGGAGCACTGGTATTGAACGACCTCTTACCTGTATTGTTCTCGGTGTTTTTATTTGCTGGAATGCTACTACCACTTTTACTTAATTTTGGTTTACTAGAACTATTAGGTACCCTGTTAACTAAGATTATGCGTCCTATCTTTAACCTGCCGGGACGCAGTGCAATTGACTGTATGGCATCTTGGTTAGGCGATGGTAGTGTTGGGATCTTAATGACCAGCAAGCAGTACGAAGCACGTTTCTATACCCAACGTGAAGCCGCTGTTATTGGAACGACTTTCTCAGCAGTATCTATTACTTTCTCACTGGTGGTTATTTCACAGGTGCAGCTAGAGCATCTATTTGTTCCCTTCTATTTAACAGTGTGTTTTGCCGGTTTTGTCGCTGCGATAATCGTACCTAAGCTACCACCACTGTCTTGGAAGAAAGATCTCTACATTGATGAAACGCCACGTCATAAAGATGATGAAGTTATCCCAGCGGGTCACGGTGTGCTCTCTTGGGGACTCGATCAAGCTTTAACAAAAGCCTCACGTGCAGGCGGTATCAAACATACTTTAACTGACGGTGTTAAAAACGTTGTTGATATGATTTTTGGTGTAATCCCCGTCGTCATGGGGATCGGTACCATCGCCTTAATGATTGCCGAGTTCACACCGATATTTAACTACCTAGGCATGCCGTTTATTCCGCTACTCGAGTTGCTACAAGTGCCTGAAGCGGCTGAAGCCTCTAAAACAATTGTGGTTGGATTTGCGGATATGTTTATTCCGGCGATTCTTGCCAGCTCAATTGAATCTGACATGACTCGCTTTATTATTGCAGCCCTGTCGGTCACACAGCTTATCTACATGAGTGAAGTTGGTGCACTACTAATGGGCAGTAAAATCCCTGTTAACTTCCTTGAGCTTGCAGTTGTGTTTATCTTAAGAACTTTGGTTACTTTGCCTGTAATCGCTGGTATTGCACACCTTATCTTCTAATAAGATTATCTCAACAACATCAAGAAGAGCGCTTAGGCGCTCTTTTTTATGGCCGTCATTAACCTGCCATAAAATGTTCATCTTACAGTCAACTATCGCTTTTACTCTATCGGCATCCCCCAGCGTTAACTGGCAGGACAATGAAAGAGAAACGGCAAGGATTAGCAAACGCTCAACAGCAACTTTTAAGCAGTGTGCTTTCAAGCAATATTGATAGTATATCGCCAATCAACAGCACCGAGAAAAGTCGTACTGAGAGACACTTTAATGCTATCTGGTTGTCAGATGTTCACCTCGGCAGCAAAGACTGTAAGGCTGAGTATCTGCTACAACTACTAAATTCACTGCACACCGAAAAGCTATTTCTCGTTGGCGACATCATCGACATTTGGGCACTTAAGCGCAAATTCCTCTGGCCACAAAGCCACAACCTAGTCTTACAAAAACTACTCAAAATGGCTCGTGAAGGTACCAGTATTATGTATATTCCCGGTAATCATGACGAGGTATTAAAGCCTTATGATGGCTTCCATCTTTGGGAGCTCACCGTCAGTCGAGAGCACATTCACATCACAGCCTCTAACCGCAAAGTATTGATGGTACATGGCGATCAGTTTGATTCTGAGGTGTGCATTGGCCGTGCCTACGCCAAATTAGGTGACCACCTGTATGATCTACTGTTATTTCTAAATCGACAACTACATAGAGTCCGTAACCACTTGGGTTACCCTTATTGGTCGCTAGCAAGTTACGTGAAACTAAGAGTCGGCAAAGCCCAACAAGCCATCAAAAATTACCGAAGCGCCGTCATACGCTACGCAAAGTCTAAAGGGGCTGACGTGGTTGTCTGTGGCCATATCCACCAACCTGAGCTCAGCCTCACAAACAATATCATTTATGCCAATGATGGAGATTGGGTGGAGAACTGTACTTTTATTGCAGAATCTCAGTCCGGTGATATTCAACTTTTAAAATGGCAAGAATCGACAGCAAGCGCCCGACTGATTAGCGCTTTTCAATTTAGTCAGCAGCGCGATTCGCCAAAAACTAGGCGTGTAGCCTAACCTCTTAGCAGCCATATAAGGGCTTGATTATGATTTTTACCGTCGATAATGTCGTTGAAAAGAACTTACCATTGCTCGATAAGAGCCCATGGTTAGCAACCCCCACTAAAGCAATGCTTCGTTATCTACTTAAAGAAAAAGAGTGCAATGACATTGCCAACAAATTTTCATTTTTACAGGGCGTCGATTTTGTTGAGCAAGTACTCAACAGCTTTAATTTCAGTTACAGCGTTCCTAACAATGAAGTTGAGAATATTCCAATTGAGGGACGTGTAGTTATCTATGCGAACCACCCAATTGGTTCGCTGGATGCTTTAGCCATGATAAAACTGATTAGCAAAGTGAGGCCTGACATAAAAGTGGTCGCCAATGAACTGTTGATGACGTTAGAACCGCTACATTCAATATTGTTGCCCGTGCGCAATATGACAGGCGGTACCCCCAAACAGCATCTAGATAATATTCACAAACACTTGCGCGATGAAGGTGCGGTGCTAATTTTCCCTAGTGGAGAGGTTTCACGCCTACGTCCCACTGGTGTTATCGATCTTCATTGGCACAGTGGCTTTTTGAAAATAGCTAAAGCCTGTAATGCGCCGTTATTACCTATGCATGCGGATGCTAAAAACTCGGCCGCTTTTTACGGTGCTTCAATGCTTTATAAACCATTAGCCAGTTTGATGCTGGTCAAAGAGATGTTTAAACAAGCTAAGAAAACCATGCCAGTACGTATTGGAGAGTTGATCCCAAAGGAGGTGGTAAACAGTTCTGATTTTCCACTTAAAACAAAAGTTAAGCTGCTTAAGAATCATCTTTATCGCATTGGTAAAAATCGCAGTCCGCTGTTCACCACTCAAAGTGCAATCGCCCACCCTGAGTCACGAAGTGAACTACAAACGGCACTGTTACAGTGTGAACTCCTTGGAGAGACCAGTGACAAAAAGAAGATTTTTCTGTATCAACACCAAACAAGTAATCCGATTATGCGTGAAATTGGTCGGCTTAGAGAGATAGCTTTCCGTGCAGTAGGCGAAGGCACAGGAAAGCGCAGAGACACTGATAAATACGACCGCTACTATCAACACTTAGTATTGTGGGATCCCATCGGCTTAGAGATCGTCGGCTCATACCGCTTCGCAGGCGCCAAAGAGGTACATCAAAAACAGGGAAGTAATGCACTCTACAGTCAGTCTTTATTTGAATATCAACCCGACTTCGCGCCCTACTTTGAACAAGGGCTTGAGCTTGGTCGCAGTTTTGTACAGCCTAAATATTGGGGCAAACGTAGTTTAGATTACCTCTGGGTTGGGATTGGTGCGTTTCTAGTTAAAAATCCACAATATCGATATCTCTTTGGCCCAGTCTCATTAAGCGATCATTTACCGGAACCTGCTAAAGAGCGGTTAATCCATTTCTATAAAACAAAATTTTCTAATGAGCAATCTCTTGCCCGTTCGTTTAGCCCCTATACATTTAATGAAGACAAACTGCATCAGCTCAATCAACAGTACACTCAGTTGGATTATGCTCAAGGCTTTAAACAGCTAAAACAAACCATGGCCAGTATGGGCGCTTCTGTACCGGCGCTTTATAAGCAATATGGCGAACTATGTAATGACGATGGCGTTAGTTTTCTAGATTTCGGCATAGATGCTGAATTTGGTGATTGTATCGATGGGCTAGTGCTTGTTGATACTCATAAGCTAAAAGACAAAAAACGCAGCCGCTATTTTGATTGCCACCGACCAGAAATAGGCACAATAAAATAGCCCTAACAATTCACAAAAAAATAGCGCCAACAGTATGGTTGGCGCTAAGTTAAAATCTGCTTTATCTTGTCAGTAGATCTAGCTTTAAATCGCCCAGCCACCCATATAAAAGACGACCAGACCAAGAGTAATCGCTATTACGCCTAGCTTTAATTTACGCCACTCACCACTACAAATTCTACCTATAACTAACGTAACAAAACCAAGCATAATCCCAGTAACAATGTTACAGCTTAAGATAATGAATACCGCACAAGTTAGACCTGCCATCGCATCGACTTTATCGTCAAAATCAAGCTTGGTGACGTTACTTAACATGAGCAGTCCAACATACATTAATGCTGGCGCAGTCGCGTAAGCGGGAACTAAATAGCTCAGAGGTGCTAAGAACATCATCAGCAAAAACAGTACACCAACAATAGTCGCCGTAAGACCCGTCTTTCCGCCAGCCGCAGTGCCCGCAGCCGACTCAATATAAACTGCTGCTGGAGCGCCGCCGACAGCACCTGCAAAAATACTACTGACCGAATCTGATGTCAGTGCTCTACCACCACCGACAATATTGTCTTTTTCATCCAGCAATTCAGCTTGCCCTGCAACCGCGCGAATGGTACCTGTTGCATCAAAAATCGCCGTCATGACTAACGCCAACACAATAGGCAATACCACTGGGTTGAGTGCGCCCATCACATCAAGCTGACCGATGAGTGAGGTTTCAGACATTAAGTCAGGCAGTGCAAACAAACCTTGATATGTCACGCTCGGGTCGAACACTAGACCAAACACAGACAATGCGATAATTACTAACAAGATCCCGCCCGGCATGCCACGGCGTTCAAGCCCGATTGTGGCTGCGAGGCCAACAATCGTCGCTATTACAGGTAGACTATTAATATCGCCAAGTTTTACCGGTAAACCAGCGTCATTCGATACAATCAAATTCACGCTATTGGTCGCAATAAGTAATAGGAATAAGCCGATACCAATTCCCGTACCGTGAGCTATCCCCTTGGGCAGATTAGTCAATACCCACTGGCGTATACCAGTCACGCTAACAAGGGTAAATACGACCCCCATTAAAAAGATAGCGCCAAGTGTAACTGGAATTGAAATTCCCTGCCCTAACACCATACTAAAAGCGGTAAATGCTGTGAGGGAGATTGCGCAGCCAATCGCCATTGGCAGATTAGCCCATAGCCCCATAAGTAAGGAGCCAAAAGCGGCTATTAAACAGGTCGCAATAAACACAGCCGCGGGGTCAAAACCGGCAGTGCCTAGCATGTTAGGTACCACAATAACGGAGTAAACCATGGCTAAAAACGTAGTAAAGCCAGCGATAACTTCACGCTTTAAGGTACTTCCACGGGCTGAAATATTGAAATATCGATCCAAGAATGAATCGGCAGGGACAGTCGAGTTTGAAAGAGTCTGTGCAGACTTCATAATTATTTTACCTTGATCTCTTAAATATCAGTTAACTAATGACGATTCATTAGCGACATGGCTACGGCAGGTAGAGCCCCAAAGTGATTAAACTTGGGTGAGAGATCCACGAAACGCTGCTTGCGTCAGTGACCTGCGAGTCTTGCTGTCAGCAATCTTATCTGTCAATTGCTGACAAACATTATCTGGTAAAATTTACTCTTACCAACATAACCTTTGTTGGCGCGGAGTGTACCGTAATATAGTGCGCTGAGATACGAAACAGCTAACAGTTTTGAGTTACATATGTAAAAACACCGCTATTTTAAGTAGCGGTGTTTTCTATGGCGAACAGAGTGCAATTAAATTTTGCTCTGTTGCGTTAATAACTGGTCTGATTAAGCTGAAGACCAACTTCAACACTCCCCTCCTAGAAATAGTAGTTTGCTTGTAACCAAGTCACAGTGTCAGCTTTCATGGTGCCAAACTGGTTTTTGTGCTCGGCGGTATACTCAACCTTGGCGCCGACAGAGATATTACTGCTCACCATGAAACCACCACCAACCTCTATCTGGTTAATGAACTCTTTGTTCTTCAGGTGGTAAGTTGTCTTTGGGTTAGCATATATCCAGTGGCCAGCATCAAAACCGTACATTGCATATACGCCGGCCTGAGCAAGACCTGAACGGTCATATTTGTTGTCTTCACCTGGGCGTTTCACCTGTGTGGCACCACCGCTAAGCATTGGAAAGATAGAAATATTGTCAGTTAACTGAAACTTATAAATAAGACCACCGAGAACAGTTTGAGAGTTCGCATCAGCAAGTACATCAACGGAGTAACCAAGGCCATCAGTCACATGAAAGTAGCGACCTCGCCCGTTTAAATCGCCAGTTTTATTGTCGGCAGCAAGATCTAGCTGAAAAATATTAGCGCCAAAACCGGCCATACCATTTAATTGAGTGGTATCTTTACTGGCTGAGATACCTATGGTTGAGAAACTGGCGGTAGGATCACCGTAGTTAACATCTTTCTCAACTTCAGCCTCTGCAGCAAAAGCATTAAAAGAGAATAAAGTTGCGATTGATAGTGCAGTTAATGTTGAAGTAAGTGTTTTCATAATAGAGCCTCTTGGGTTTGATTCGAATAATTAACTGGCGCCAGTATCCCAAAAAGTGTTTAATAGATTAAATCAGATAGTATTAACAAAGCGAATAGGTGACCAATGCTAAATCTAGAACAACTTAATGCATTTGTAGCAGCTGCTGAGAAAGGCTCTTTTTCGGCCGCTGCTAGACACATAGGTAAAAGCCAAAGCTCGGTCAGTATTGGGGTGAATAACCTTGAACTTGACTTAGGGGTTAATCTATTTGATCGAAGCACTAAATACCCGACGCTGACTCAGCAAGGTGAGCGCCTTTATCAACAAGCAAAAGTTATCATTCGCCAAGCCAATAGAATGGAAAACTATGCGCAAGGTACAATCGAAGAAGTAGAAGATGAGTTGGTCATTGCCGTTGACCCTCTTGTGCCTATGTCAGTTTTTGATTCAGCACTTGAAAAAATGGCGCAAGCATTCCCATTTACCCGAATCAAGCTGATTAAGCTATTTGGCGATGAACTCAACCGTGCACTCGTAGAGCAGACCGCTAACCTTGGCTTCAATATTGCGTCGGATGCTATTCCTGAAAACTTAGATTTCGTCACCATCACTCAAGTCGAGTGGGTTTGTGTTTGCAGCCCAGACTCCAAGTTTGCAGATATGGAAGTGATAGATAATGAAATGCTGATTACCGAAAGACAGATTACCTGCACCAGCATGTTGCAGCATAAGCTGCTTAAAAACTCAGCACTAGTATCGCAGGAAACATGGGAGGCATCAGATCAAGACGATATGATCCGTTTGGTTGAACAAGATTTGGGCTGGGCTTTTTTACCGAAAACTATGCTAGATGAAAAGCTGGCAATTGGCACCATTAGTCAATTCACACCAGAGTTTAATAAAACTAAAATGTACTCAGCAATTGACCTGATCTGGAAATCTAACAGCCCTAAAGGGCCTGCGATGGGGTTTATTGTGGATCAAATGCAGGGATAATAGTTTTACCTTGGCTATCTTATAAACAGCTAGATAGCCAAGGCTAACTTAGATAACATCAATTACAACCTCAACAGGTTTTCAAGTAACACTTGAATATGTAAGTGTTCATCTAATAAGGTTTCATAAGCAACAAATAGAGCGATTAGTGCAACGGTAGAAACCAGAGTCACTCCTTTATCCAGAAAAGAAACATCTGCTTGAGCTTCGGTACTATTCAGACCATCAGCTTTATGAGTGAATAACTTATCTAACAATTGAATTGGCATGCTAGCCTCCAAAATTAATTTTCGGCTATTTTCCAACTAAATTAACTATAGGGTTAATGACTTTGTACAACCATTTCGAATAGGTAGTGGCTAGCTTAGCATTAAAAAGACATATCTCTCATATTTATACGCTCTTCTTCACCATTACAATCTATTCGCTATGCATATAATAACTAACAACTACTATTCAATATACTCCTATAAAATAACGGCAAATCTTATCCAAGATCAGTTAAATCAGCTAAGTAAGTAATGAAGTTGATGATATTAAACCAACTATCACAGCATTCTGAACTGCTATTAACAAATATCAAGGATAAGGATAAAACCTCTCTTTAAACGCAAATTATAAAAGGGAATCAATTCACTTTAGTTTAGGAAACCTATGACCTATCTAATCCGTTACTCGTTTTATCACCAATTAGGAGCAACAACTAAGCGCTTTACAGACAAAGTCATCATTAAGGACACCACGCTACAAGGTGCCAAAAGACAAGTAATTGCCCGTGCTATAAAGGAAGATCTGCAAAGCTTTAAAATCACTTCAGCAGAGCTGATGTTGTAACGACCTAAAAGTAATTCTCTTTACCCCTAAACCATAGAGTTGGTCTAGCTTGGGCTAGATCCACTCTCTACCATTTCCGCCCTCCTAGTTAGAAAGCCACTGTGACCAGGCCGAAAAATGCCTATGCCGAACAGTGAGATCTTCGCTGTTATTCAAGCTCAAACAACCCATTCGATTTGACGATACAAACTAACTCTTAGTATTGAATATATTCAAATAAAATGTCCTTCAAGTTAATCACACTATTACGACGAGGTAACACTATGAAACTTAAACATCTATTGATCACGGCAACCCTGAGCCTCAGCTGTGTAGCCACAAGCTCACTTGCTGATTACTGCGACGATACCTTAGGCAATGTTGTCGGCGGTGCACTAGAGGGCGGCTTGATTGGCACAGGGTTAGGCGCTATTGCCGACGGCAGAGAGGGCGCTAAACGTGGAGCGCAAATTGGCGCTGCAGTCGGAGCGATTGACGGCCTAATTGAAGGCGAAATCAGGCGAGATCGCTGTAACCGTGACATGCAAGATCTGGAAGACGGTTTAATCATAGATGAACTCGATGATATGGCAGTAGAAGACGCCATCGCCGACGACATCATCTTTAGCGATTATTAGTTTTGTCGCGCGCTGTTTTAACGCAGCGCGCAATCCTTGGGGGAGTGAACATGAAAACTAGCAACAATAAACCGGCCGTAAAAACGGCCTTGGTAGGCGCATTATCACTGTTAATGCTGCCTAACATTGCATCAGCAAGCTTTATGGATGGCTTTAAAGATCCAATAGATGGGCGTATAGACGCTAGTCAATGGATTTTGGATAACTCAGCTGGCTTTATGCCTATTCCACTGATTATTACAGAGCCAGCTGTAGGTACTGGTGGCGGCGCAGCCTTGCTGTTTTTTCATGAAACGGAGGAGCAGAAAGCTATCCGTGAACAGAACCCCGAACAAGTCTCTGAGATCCCACCAAGCGTTACGGGTGTAGTCGGTGCAGCCACTAGCAATGGAAGCTCGCTCGCAGGAGTGTTCCATTCAGGTAATTGGAAGAACGACAATATCCGTTACTTGGGCGGTATATTCGGCGCTGACTTCAACCTACAGTACTACCAGGAGGGCTCAGATCAAGCCAATAAGTTCAACATTAAAGGCTTATATTTCTTCCAAGATATCGACTTTAGGATCGGCAGTAGTAATTTCTTCATAGGTGCCGATTACGTCAATATGAGTTCAGAGGCATCTTTTGACCTCTCTTCTATGCTGCCAGGTATTGACCCCCTGGCATTAGATAGTACAGACGCTCATTTAGGGCTCAAACTCACCTATGACAGTCGAGACAATCAGTTTGCCCCCAGAAAAGGCACCAAAGCTGGTGTGAAGGCTAATATGCATGGCAAAGGTGTCGGCGGAGATTTTGATTATCAAGATTACCACGCATTTGTTCAGAGCTATCACCGAGTAGCGCCTAAGTGGGGAGTCGCCATGCGCCTTGATGCTAAATCAACAACAGACGGTGCACCTTTTTATGCTAAACCTTTTATTGATATGCGCGGCATGGCAGCAATGCGTTACCAAGCAGATAATACCGCACTCGCTGAAGTAGAGGTCAGCTATGACATAGACGACCGCTGGACTGTTTTAGGTTTTGCAGGCACAGGCAAAGCAGTCAATAACGACCAAAGCTTTAATCAAGCTAAGTGGCAAAATGCACAAGGTGCTGGCTTTAGGTATCTAGTTGCTCGTCAGCTGGGGTTAAGAACTGGAATTGATATCGCTAAAGGCCCTGAAGAGTGGACTGTGTACCTACAATTCGGTGGCGCATGGTAGCGAATACTTAATGACACCAAAGGAGCCCTAAGGCTCCTTTTTTATTGCCCAACCAACAATGCATTCGATTAGCAGATACTTACTAACTGTAACCTATCAAAAAGTAAGTACATACTAGCTCCATACACAACAATGATGACGAGAAAACGCAATGAACAAGATATTAACGGCACTACTTTTTACACTGGCATTAACTGGCTGTGCCAACAACGATGTTGCTCGGGTAACCAAAGGGGAAATTTTAGCAAACCAGATGACTAAAGCTGATAATGAAGGTGGTGGAGCGGCAGTAGGTCAATTAGCTGGACTTGCCGCATCTGACAGTGACACTAGGCTATCGAGTTGGATCATCGGCGGGCTAGTGGGGCATGTGATTGAGGAAGCGACTTTAGGTCAAGTTTCTGAACTGGTTATCCGTCTTGATAATGGTCAAGTCGTCAGCGTTAAACTCGACATCTATACCGAAGCGTTTAAACAGGGTGACAAGGTGGACGTAAGCATCAACAAGTATGGAAAGCCAATTGATATTAAGCCGCTAACGGTTAGCAATCATGCAGCTAAAACATCAGAAAAAGGCTTGCATCAACACGATACAGCTCAGCTAGCTAAATAGTCAGTACTCAAGTTAACCCTGCAAGATTCAACAATACAAAATTTAGAGACTGATAATAGTTTCGCAGCGTAGTGACTACACTCCCAGGTCGCTACGCTTTTTTATTTTGCTATACATCTAGTTGCAATTTAACTAGCTGCTTTTGACAATAATCTCCTCATCTCAAGTCCCTCGCTATCTACTAAAAAAACGAATACTAACTAATTGTAACTCTCTCTATATTCTATAGATAATAATTATCTTCTAGTCCTTAATAAAAATACAGAATGAAAATAACAGTCACTAGCCTATTACTCTCTCTGTTCATCGTTGGTTGCTCTAGTAAAGACGCCTTTCAAGAAGTTCAGGGAGAAATACTCACAAACAAAATAACTCAGCCTAGTGATGAGCAAGCAGTTGCTAATAATGAGTTGGCAAGACTAATGGTTGCCGATCGAAATGTTGCTTCACCTGGCTGGCTCCTCGGTGCAATCACTAAAGACCCAATTAATGAATTAACACTCCAAAAGGTATCTGAAGTGACTGTTCGGCTTGATGACGGTAAAATTGTCAGTATGGAACTAGACCATTATGCAGGTGACCTTAAACAAGGCGATAGGGTCTCCGTCAGCATCAACCAGAACCATGAGGCTATGAATATTAAAACACTAATAGCAAAAAATCGTTCAATAATTAGGACGGATAAGCTGTTACATCAACGCAATACCCAGTTGCTAATAAAGTAGTTAAGCTTTAATCAGTAAAAGCGCTGAAAGCATATTAAACATATAAGCTAAAAGCAGTCATCGCAATGCAGCGCCTATTTAAACAAGCAGCGTTTATAATAGGTTAACGCTTCCCCTTTGAGCCCAAAGCTCGCTTTTTAGCACGTTGCCTTTGCGCTGCTTTTCCATTTTTACGCGGCTGCACGTCCATTTTGGTTAAATCTGGCTCAAAACCAGGTAACCATTGCTGCGGTAAACGTTTATCCAGCAAGGACTCTAGCTCTTCGAGCAAGCGAGCATCATCCTCACTGTAGAGTGTAATGGCTTTACCTTTGCAACCAGCCCTGCCCGTGCGCCCTATACGATGGATATAGTCTTCAGCAACAAATGGGATCTCATAGTTAACCACATAATTGAGCTCAACAATATCAAGTCCCCGCGCCGCCACATCCGTTGCCACTAACGATTTAATATTACCCGCCTTAAAATCATTGAGAACTTGCTCTCTCGCGCCTTGACTTAAATCGCCATGGAAGGCTTTAGCAGTAACGCCTGCTGCCACTAACTTATTGGTAATAGTATCGGCGGTTTGTTTTTTACGGCTAAAAATAAGTACTTGTTGCCAGTCATACTTGTTAATGAGATGACTAATTAGCGCAGCCTTACGATCACTATCTACCGCATAAACTATTTGCTCGACACTGTCTGCAGCGCTATTGGCCTTATCAACTTCAATGCGTTCAGGTTTGCTGAGTAGCTTTTTACTTAAGCGGTAAATAGCATCTGAAAAGGTCGCCGAAAACAGTAAAGTTTGTCGCTCCGTTGGTAGCTGCTTTAGAATGGCATTGATTTCATCCATAAACCCCATGTCCAACATTCTATCAGCTTCATCAAAAACTAAAGTTTCAATCGCCATCAATGACAATGAACCACGGCGCAGATGATCCAGTAACCTACCTGGGGTAGCAACCACTATATCGGCGCCTGCAGCCAGCGAACTTGCCTGAGCATCAATGCTTACGCCACCATAAATAACCACACTTTTAAGCGCGGTATTAACCCCGTACTCAGTGACACTTTTATTCACTTGTACAGCAAGTTCACGAGTCGGTACTAAGATTAAAGCACGAATGCTATCAGCCTCTTTACCAGCAGACTGCATCGCCAACTTTTGCAGTATTGGTAGGGTAAAAGCCGCGGTTTTACCGGTGCCCGTTTGAGCGCTCGCCATTAAATCTTTACCACTTAAAATAGCCGGTATGGCAGCAGTTTGGATCGGTGTAGGCTCGTTATAACCTTTTTGCTTTATAAGGCTTAGTAACTCGTCACTTAATGATAAAGATGAAAAAGACACCTGCATGTACCTAAATATCGCTATAGAACTTGCGCGCATGGTAGCAGAAAACAGCTGGCTTGTTTATTGGCTAACTCGAGCATTCAGTCATTGCTGACCTATTTGAAAATACTAAGTTTCAAGGACTATACTCAAAGTTCGTTTATGAAGGATCGAATAACGTGATAAATAATAACAAGATTGCGCTCAGCTTAACCATTGCAGCCTCCAGCTTGTTCTCAAGCAGTGCCAGCGCAATTGATTTTTTTGACCCCATTGATGGCTACTTTGATGCAGGGGAATATCTAGCAGAAAATGCCTACGGCTTTCTGCCTGTTCCTAGCATTATCACCGAACCATCAGTAGGCAACGGTCTAGCGGTGATGGGGTTATTCCTGCATGAGACTGACGCCCAAAGAGACAAACGAAAGGAGGTCGCTACCCATTCTATTGATGGCGGTGCGCAGCTACTCACACCGGGCATATCGGTGGTCGGAGTCGGTGCCACAGATAATGGTACAAAAATGGGCTTTGCTGGACATCGACAAACATGGGGTAAAGACAGCATTCGTTACTTGGTCGGTGGCGGCTATGGCGATATCAATATGAGCTATTACAGTCAAAACGATTTTGCTGATGCTCTCTCCCTCGATCTTAACTTGCAAGGTTATGGGTTATTACAGAAATTCCAGTATCGTATTCCTGGCAGTGCATTCTTTGTCGGTGTATCACAAAAATTCCTTAGTGTTGATATGACAAATCGGCATGAAAATAGCGCTGTTCCACCTGAACTCATTGATAGACTCACTGGGTTATTAAACACTTCACCTAAAGTGTCGGCGCTCGGCGCTATTATCGAATATGACAGCCTCAACAACTTTTTTCTGCCCACCAGCGGCTATAATTACACTTTTGAATATGACTGGTTTAGTGAAAGCCTAGGCAGTGATTATGATTACCAAACGCTGAATGTTGAAGGTATCAACTATTGGGCACTATCGAAGAACCTGACTTTTGGATTAAAAGCCCGATATCAATCTGTTACAAGCGATGATCGCCTGCCAGTTTTTGCCTATCCCTATATCGATCTTCGTGGTATCCCTAAAAATCGCTATCAGGGCGAAAACGTTGGCTCGGCGGAGATACAACTTATGTGGAAAGTCACTCCGCGTTGGATGTTACTCTCCTTTTTAGGCAGTGGTGTGGCTGGAGACTCGGGCAGTTCAATGTGGGATAGCGATGAACAAAATGCCTATGGAGTCGGCTTTAGATACACCATTGCCAGGCGTTACGGCCTGCATATGGGTATTGATGTCGCGAAGGGGCCTGAAGATGTTGCTTGGTACGTAAATGTTGGCACCGGGTTTTAATTCCTAGCAAAACAAGATCTGAGTCACAAACTACAGCAAAGCATAATAAAGCAAACACTAAAGTGACGACTAGATCACGGTACAGATGATTAAAAAAACGACAATAGCAGCCGGTTTAATTATGTCGTTATTGTTGGTCGTTCTGTGTTCGAGTTATCTCATCAAGCGTTATTTTGGGTTCAAGCGATAGGCTTTGTGTCTATGGCTATCGGTTGGTGGGCAAATGCTCAGTCATGCGATGCTAAACTTGTCTCAGGCAACCTGTTAGCATCTAGCTTAACAGCGGTTCACTTGGGGCTGCTTGGCAGTACCTTAGGCATGATGAACCAACTGCTTAATATTGGTCGATTTGGCAGCTGTAGAAGCGAAAAAGCACGCAGTGGTTGGCGGATAACATTGTTGCCGTTGCTGTTTTCAGCGTTAGCTTTAATACAAGGCTTTATTTGGGCTGAGCATTGGTCTGAATGGTGCGCAGTTGCTGCCGCAGTTTTAATGAGCTACGCCCTGTTTTATTGCAGCTCGTTGAGATTACGCTACGCCATGCTATTGAGTAACATACTTAACCTAATGCTATCAGTTCACCTGCTTTCATGGTCGGGTATCGCTTATCAGCTAATCACAATTGCGATTATCCTTAAGGGATTGCCAGCCGTAAAGCAGCAGTCTTACGCACTAGATAGCACAGCTTAAGTAGAACTTTACAGTTAAATTAATTTTAATATCTGCAGAATATTTTACTCAAGTTCTTCATTAAATTACTATAGCGACGAAAATGTAATGCACTGAAGTTGATAAAGGGATCGCTAGACAAGGAAAGCAATATGAATGAACGCCGACAGTTTTCAAGGGTTTTATTTTCCAATCCAGCACAACTTCGCTGCCAAGAAGCCGTCTGGCAAACAACATTGCTCGATATCAGCCTCAATGGTGCGCTCGTAGAAACTCCCGCGCAATTTGCCCCCGATACAGAGCAACTACAGTTGAGCTTTACCATCCCAGACTCTGATATTCAGGTTCAGATGGAAACCGAACTGGTGCATCAAAAAGATAATCAACTGGGCTTAGCTTGTCAGCATATTGATGTTGAAAGTATTAGCCATTTAAGACGACTGGTTGAACTTAATGTTGGCGATCCAACACTACTTAACCGAGAGTTGACGCTATTTATTGATATGCACAGCCCTGAAAAATAACTCACTACCAGGGCCTGCTAGCGGCTCAATAGTTATCGCTAACTTTTGTCATTAGTTAATCAGCTCAATAAGTTCATGGACAGTTTTAATCGCATGGACTTTAGCGCCTAACCCTTCCATCGATTTATGATAATTCCTAAAGGGAATATAGATTTCAGTAAAGCCGTGCTGCACCGCTTCTTTCACTCTAGGCACGCCGCTATCGATTGGCCTTACATCGCCATTAAGACTTAACTCGCCCATGATGCAGGTGGTTCTTGGCACCACAAAATCATTAAGACTACTCAGTAACGCTGTCACTAAGGCCAGATCGATACAGGTTTCAGACTCATCAATCTTTAAGCCTCCCACCAAATTAAAGTAGGTATCGTGGAAGATTTTCGTCTTGGTATGTTTGCGTAAAATACCGGTTAACATCTTAATACGATTCATATTAAGACCAACACATACCCGCTGTGGAAATTCGCCCTCGGTTTCAGTGGTCAAACATTGGATCTCAAGTAGCAGATTGCGATTACCTTTACGAATACAGGTGATCGCGGCTCCTGGAGATTCAGTGCTCGAACCAGAGAGAAATATTTCACTGGGATTATCAACACTCAACATACCGCGCTCTGTCATGCGAAATATACCAACGGTATCCACATCACCAAAACGGTTTTTATTTGCTCTAAGCGTACGTACCTGACCATCATTGCACTCAATATGGGTGAGACAATCAACGATATGAATAAGAGTTTGTGGGCCCGCCGTTTCGTTGTTTTTATTCACATGCGCCACCAAGAACATGGTGACATTGTTTTGCTTACAGTATTGCGTCAGCGCTTGAGCACTGCCTTTAACTTGCGATGGCGAACCAGGACTGCCATTCGCCATATCTGTGACAACCGCTTGAATAGAATCAATAACTGCAAATTTTACCTGTTTGGCTTCAAGCTCTGCAATAATAGCCTCTACGCTGGTCTCAGCCATTAGATAAAGATTGTCTTCGTTGCAATTAAGCTTTAATCGATTAACGCGGTTTTTAAACTGCGACAGAGATTCCTCTGCAGTACAGTATAGAGACGGCATTAACTGTGACATACGCGCAACGAGATCAGACAACAAGGTCGTTTTACCTGCGCCAGGATCACCCGAGATAATATTGACCGAGCCTGTGGTTAAACCACCACACAAAACCCTATCTAACTCACCGATGCCAGTCAGTCTTTTTTGTGCCTCGACCTCTTCAATCTCAGTGAGCTTTTTTGAACCACCACCTACAGCGCCAGCGTAACCAGCACTGGTTGCTGTTTTCGGTTTAATGGTAGAGATCTTAAGTTCACTAATGGTGTTCCACTCTTGGCAAGCGCTGCACTGGCCCTGCCAGCGAGGAAAGTCTTGACCACATTCATTACATACGTACGCTGTTTTATTCTTTGCCATGATTCTTTCTAGGTAGTATAAAGTCGATAAAGTATCGGCACTTTAAGCCGATAACTATGAGTACAAGGAAGATAGTACTGGAAATAATTATAAAAACTTACCTGTGAGCCTATCAGCCATTGGTCCAATAAGCATCCAAAAAGAAGTATTTGATGAGTTTAGATCTGCATAATGCGCTAATTGAACAGCTAAAACCCTTACTCATGGAACCTGATTTCCAGGAGTTGTTTGAACAGCTCACTGCTGAAGAGTCAAACTCCACCCGTTTTTTGCTTAAAATGGAACTCAACAGGTTAGCCGCTAGCTGCACTCGAGTTATCGACCTACGTAACAAAACCGACCTCAACTGCGAAACCTTTGAGTTTGGCGCACAAACTCACTTTATTGACCCACCAGCGAAAGCGAGTTTTCAAGAAGCGTTAGCGCTATATAGAGAACAATATACCCTTGGCGTTTACGAGCAAGTCATCGCCGGCCATAAAGCGCGAATACTAAAGTCCCGAAGTAGTGCAAACAGTGGTGACAATACGCCAACGCCGTTCGTCGCTGAAGGTGTAGTACTGGGTAACTACTTTGCGCGTAGTGAAGAGCGCATGAACTACAGCATGAAAATTGAAGTATCCCAAGCGATGCAACAATACATGGGGATTACGGTAGACTTATCGGTCGGTGGCGCGCGAATTCGCCTGCCAGCGAAGCAAAACCTCAATGCTAAGCAGCCAATTAGAATCAAACTGCTAGAGCTAAGTGATGACTATTATCACCGAGATCTTCAACAAGGGGTTGAATACGAAATTGTCGATATCGAGGGCAACGATGAATACAACTGGCTGAGGTTAAAACGAATTTCAGGTAGTGAAGCTTTGGCCGAAATGTTGGGTAAGCTTATAAGAGGGTTTAAGTTCCGATATAAAGTTGATGTCAATGATGTGCTGGTCACCGCCAAAGGTTTAGGTTTCGAACGTCATTATCTACCTCATCTACCGCACCTTGCTCTCTTTATTGAGTACAAGGGCCAAGGTGATGCTGGGCTTCAATATCTGCCAACCCATCTTTTTTTGGGCCGAGACAATCAGGCTATTTCACAGTATTTTAAAGATGAGTCAGGTGTCAGTCAGATAAATGCACTGCTCACTCCATCCCGCTTAAATGCCATCATTAACTCTGATGATAACAGCCCTCACTGCCAGATTTTTTGCTTCACCTTTCAGGCAAAAGGCTGCAAGTTTTATTACTCGGCAACCTTGGCTGAATTGAAAGAAAAACAGTTACAGGCGCTGTTTTTAAGCTTTGGTGCGACCAAGCCTAGTTGGCGTGTTTTCCATGTTGCTCGGCAAACCATCGATCACCAACAATCTTATCGCGCGAGTTTATTACCTGGGGATGATGCTAGCTATAGCGCATTAACCGAGACGCAACTGGCGGCATTTACTCATGTGGTTCAATTGATCGACGTCACTAATGATGCCGCAAACGAGCAGTATCAAACTTGGAAGAAGTTGAACAACAACAGCGCCAATGAACTTAAAGTTTTTGGTCAGAAAAAACTTAAAAAACATAATTTGAAGCAGGTCTCGATGCAGTTCAGCGAACGTCGTAATGAAGCGCGCTTTGCATTTAAAACCCCAGTTTTATTAACTCAAGGAAACCTCAGTGCCACCGCATTGACTCAAGATATCTCCAGTAAAGGGATGCAACTTACCACTGAAACCACGGTTGAATTTAGCCCTACAGCTCCTATTGCGGTTAGCTTCCCGAAATTACAAACCATCGCAGGGAAAACCTCTTTACAACATCTGCCCTACCGTCTTATACGTACAAGAAAGAACGGTGTAACATTGCACCTTGCCGCGCAGATAGGACATACCCCGCATATTGGCGTTGAATTTCTCAATCGTTTAATCGAGCACAATAAAGATAAATTCGATAAGCTCACAGAGAACAATCATGAGGTAAAAGAGCTTGCCGATGGTATGAAAAACATATTAATCCGAAAGCTGGTATCTGTGCCTTTTTATCTAGAAAAAACATTGAAATCAGCTTACGTCTCGACCATCGGAGTAGGCAAAGAACAAAATCATATCGCCAATATCTTCGCCTCTAATACCAATAACTTATTGGAATACGATTTAGCGCCATTGTTTCAAGATGACAAGCTAAAACGCGATATTGTGACCCCGATTCGCACCATGAAGCCACAAAACGGCCTATCTTTTTACGAAGTTTATCTGCAAATATCGCAGCACTCGCAAGGAAAGATTAACGTTCGCTGTATTGCTGATTCAGATATTAAGGATAGCGCCCACTTACAACAGTTTATCGAGCAAAGTAGCCGCCTCGGTGAGTTTTTAGCATTACGTATTTATCGAGGTGCAGTAGGAAAGCCGGATCTAGACTATATCCGTAGAGAACGAGAATATATAAAGATCCATGCACAGCACAAAGGGAAAAAGCTAGAGGAACAACTATGGCGAATTATCGGTGTTGGAGAGCTACTCGATGTGACTCGCGAGGTCATACTGCGTTTTCCAGAACTTGAGCCGTATACAGAACCTCGATAAAACGATAGAAAAGGCAGCCCTAGTATTCACTAGCACTGCCTTTTTGGTGCTCATTAGCAATTAACTAATATAACTTTGTCCGGCATACACAACAAAGTGGCGTAGTGCTAGCACTCCTAAAATGGTGCTACAGGAGACCGTGATTAAAAAGCCTTTAGTATGACGCCATGCCTTTGGCGCTAAGGTACTTGCCAGTACAGGGACAACAAGCCCTAAACCAACCACGCCAATCCAGAACACACTGGCCCAAGCACCTGTGGTAATTGCCGCTGTAGCTGCTTGTGCAGCTGGACCGGAGAAGTTAAGTCCGACGAACAACAACACTAGACAAAGCGCTTCGTTAAACGCCACGGGATACTCAATGCGGTGCACCTGCTCAATGCAATCAGACTCTTTCTTACTAAAGAACAGTGTCGCAACGAGTATATTACCCGCTGAGCCGACCGACATTGCTGACGCTAAAAACAGCGCCGGTAGTACCGCGGTGTTTAGGATAGGGTAACTAATCATCGCCGATAATAGGAAGCCGGTGTAAACTCCAACACCTAAAGCGAGCGCAAAAATAAGCTTGTTAAGGCTACCCTCAAGTTGACGACATACCTTTAATACTCCAGCAAGCCAAGGCGCATAGTGCAGAACTTGCCTTTCGAACACTAACCCCGCAAATACAAACACTAATGGAATATAAACCAGTAAGGCTATTACTCCCCAAGCCATTACTGAGCTCAAATTGTAGTTAAGCAAGATATGATAAAACTCAAACGGTTTAGTTAAATCAAGTACCAGCAGCGCCATTCCTAAACAGATGGCCACTGGACCTATTACCGCAGCGGCCTTAATCACTGGCAGACCTTCGGTGGGTAAACCGCGATTATTTTTGTACCACTTAAGCCCTATTGCCACCAGCATTGAGCCTGCGGACAATCCCGCCATGAATAGGTAAACCGCGATGATCCAGTTCCAAACGACAGGATCATATTGCTCCATAGAGCCCCAAATATTGTTCATGCTTTGATCCCCCCTCGACGACTTGGAATTCGATAAACTCTCGGCTCTGTGCCAAGGTTCACCTTTTGCTGGTAGTTCTGTTTGGTATCTAACACCTTACGTACTTCAGAATTCAAATCGTTGGCGTCACCAAATGTGAGCGCACTCGTTGGACAAACACTGACACAAGCAGGCTGTTCGCCTCGTGCTAAGCGGCTCTCTTTACAGAAATCGCATTTGTCTGGCACCCGCGTTTCAGGATTAATAAAGCGCACTTTGTAAGGACACGCTGCAACACAGTAGAGGCAGCCGACACATTTACCTTCATTGATAGAAACAATGCCATCATCATTGACATAGGCCGCCCCAGTCGGGCAAACCTTGACACAAGGCGCGTTTTCGCACTGCTCACAAGAAACCCGATTGTACTTAAAATGTAAGTGGGGGAAGTTGCCATAAGGCCCTTCGATGCGCACCTGTATGCGGGTCACCGACTCTGGTACATTGTTTTCGCTGCGGCAAGCTACGTTGCAGGCTTGGCAACCGATGCACTTGTTTTCATCGTGCACAAGAACATAACGTTTAGTCATAATGGTCTCCGATTAAATCTTGGCAATTTTGACGCCGGTGGTATGCAGGTTCATACCTGTCACCGGAGACGTAACGTGGGGAAGTAAGTTACCGCAATGCACACCTTTACCTGTTGCACGCGCTAGCTCTTTGTTTTTAGAGCCACAACCCATGTAGGCAAACACGGTATCTGGGCGTATACCTGGCGTAACCAAGGCATGCCCCTCTTCACTGCCTGTATCGTTGTAGATACGAATTGCATCACCGCTGGAGATACTTAAAAGTCCTGCTGTAATAGGGTGGATCCACACAGCATTGTCAGACATCAAGTTGGCGAGCATGGGCACATTTTGCGTTGCGGCATTGGTATGTACCGCCACTTTTCCCTGAATAAAAAATAGCTCATCGGCTTTTTTCATATTCACTTCGCGGTAGCGGATTACGCCGCGTCCCGGCGCCATCTTTTCGACTTTGTTCGAACTCAGTTCAATTTTACCCGACGGCGTTTTGAAGCTTAACTGACTGGCATAGGTGCCATCTTCATCCAATGGTTTGGCATTGGGGTAACTCGCGCTGAACGCTTTAACCATTGCAGGTTCACGTAGCAATAACGGCTTACCATAGCTAACCCAACCATCACTTTTTATCTTGTTTAGTAGCGGCGTATTCTTATCAACTTGAAATAGCTGCAGTGTTTCCATGTTCTGCCACGGGAAGAATTGCCCTTGGCCTAACTTATCGGCGAGCTCTTTCCAAATCAGCCAGCTTGGTTTGGTATTACCAATGGTTTCCACCACTTTCTGGCGTACGTAATAAGCAGGATTCTTACCCGACTTATCGACAATCTCTTCATCACGCTCAAGGTAAGTTGACTCAGGCAGGAAGATATCGGCGTAAGCTGCACTTTCGCTAATGTAGATATCGCAAGCGACCACAAAGTCGAGCTTTTGCATCGTTTTAACGATCCTTGCTCTGTCAGTCATGGTCTGCATTGGATTAGTGCGGCTCATTACCCAGCCGTGGAGCTGATAAGGCTTGGCATCGAGTGTGGAGTCTAGAATGGTTTGGTAGATCCCGCCTGATGACCACAGTAGTGAGTATTGCTCGTCAACCATGTCGATGCGTTTAGCATCAATTTTCGGCATATCTTTCACGCCGGGTTTTGCTAACGTAGGCGCGACATTCTCTCCAGCAAATTTATTGTATTTAGAGGCTTTCTTACCGAAGTACAATCCACCTTTTCGCTCAATATTACCCACTAGCACGTTGGCAGCATACAGCGCTCGGCGCATTTCAAACTCTTCGGTTGTAAATGAAGATCGGTGACCAAAATCAACTAATGCATGTGGGGCTGCTGCTGCATACTCGTGGGTAATGCGGCGAATATCTTCTGCAGGTACATCACTGATAGATTCTGCCCATTCAGGCGTATAAGCTTTAACTTCTTTGGCAAACTCAGCGAACCCTGAGACAAATTCAGCGACAAAGGCTTTGTCGTACAGGTCATCTTCAATAAGCGTATGACAAATGGCGAGTGCCACTGCAACATCAGTACCGGGCTTAATGGCATACCACTCATCAGCTTTATCTGCCACAATCGAAAAGCGTGGCTCAAAAACCACCAGCTTAGCGCCCTTCTCCATTTGTGCATTCATCATGCCTCTGGTTTCAGACATATTGATGCCTTCATAGAGGTTATGCCCAAAGTTAATGATGTACTTAGAATTGCTCAAATCACGCTTAATTTTACCGCCAAACATGGCTTTGGCAGCAACCACATAACCCGCTGGACAAGTTGATGCATGGGTAAAGGTATTAGGGCTGCCAAAGGCTTTAGCAAAGTGAAAAAGGTGGCCAGAAAGAGAGCCCGATTTAGAAGAGAATGCAACAGATTCGGCGCCATGCTGCGCTTTAATTTTATTAAGGTTTTCAGCAATGGTCGCATAGGCTTCATCCCACTCAATCTCTTGCCACTTACCTTCACCACGATCACCAATACGTTTCAATGGTTTCACTATGCGCTGCTTGTCATAAAGTTGACTGTGACCCGCTCCACCTCGAGCACAAACGGCACCACCATAGGATTTTGCGTTTACGTTACCCAATATCGACACGTTCTTGCCATTGACAACTCGAGCCGAGATAGGACAACGTGTAGAACACATTTCACAGATACTGGCAACGGACTCAGCGCTGCCTTTCAATGTGGATTCTCCAAAGGCGGCTAACGAGCCTGGCAAGCTTGCCAGTGCGCAGCCTGCTGTCGTTGCGCCAGCCCCTTTAATAAAGGTTCGCCGATCTAGTTTCATGATAATTCTCCCAGTAGATATTGGAACTCAGTGCTTGGTTGGAAGCGGGTGACCTTTAGTTAGCTATTAAGCTCAAAAATCACTGCAGCCCCAAACTTTTCACCATTGTCTGCTAGGAATTAAACGCTGAATATTGTGGTAAACCACATTTCAATATTTACATATTACGCTTTGTGAGTTGTTTCACAGTTCAGTTTTTGTCCAACATAAACAGATATAATATGTCTATTGTGGTAAACCACATTTCGATAAGCTTCCGATAAATTTAAGAAAAACCTTCCCCAAAAGCGCTGTAAAACTAATTTAGCCGTTACTGAAATACAGGGAGAGTAGAGGAAAGGAAGCCTGTATATTTAACAGGCTTTGACAAGTGCGGAATTTAAAAATACTGGCTTGGCGATAGGCAATAGAAACGCTAATCACACTTCTACGCTACGCTCACTACCCCGTTTTTTTAAGCTAATTTTTGCAACACAACCTGATTGACCGTCATCACGGTCATTCAGAGAAAATGCGCCATCGTGTTCATTGACCACTTCATTACAGATAGCTAAACCTAAGCCTAAACCATCCTCTTTAGTGGTAAAGAATGTCGCCATCACCGAGTCCGCACTCTGGACCAAACCACGACCGTTATCGATAACCAATACGTCAACTTGAAACTCTTTGAAAACAAGTTCGATAACAACTTTACCCTCAGTTACAGTTGGCGCCTCAGCGATGGCATCGATACTATTTTTAGTCAGATTGATGAGTACCTGCAGTAAGCCAACCCGATCTGCACTAATGAAGAAAGGCTCGCCTTTAATACGTTTAGTGATTTGGATGTCTCTGCGCTGTGACTCCAATTTTAACAAAGATATGCACTCATCAACTAAGCTGAGAATATTAACGTCACTCATTACCGATTCTCGCCGTTTTAGCAGATTGCGGATCCGATGCACCACCTCTCCGGCTCGAGTCGACTGGCAGTGGATCTTTTGCAATAGTTCAATCATTGATGCGCTGTCATGCGCTTGCTCTCCCTCTAAGCGCATAATACCGCCTTCGCTATAACTGGTAATAGCGGCAATCGGCTGATTAATTTCATGGGCTAAGCCTGCACCAATTTCGCCAATAATCGATGCACTCTGCAGCTTTTCAAGCGCAATAGCTTGCTGTTTAAGTTGCCTTTCTGTGGCAATTAACGATTCACTTTTCTGATGAAAACGGTACTCAATCCATAGGTGATAAATAGTTGCGACCAAAAATACAAATATAGCGAACATGCCCCAATGCCGATTATCTTTTAGCCAGTTCTCGACACTTTCCCAACGGCTACCGTCGCTAGCATGCACATGAAGTTCGCCAAAAAGTTGAATAACTGCTAGCTGACTGATGGGCGATGTCCAGCCCATAAGCTGCGCTTTAATTGCAGCGGGATGTTCCGTTGGCAGCTCCATTAACGCTTGGGTGATCTGTTTACTCAAGCCGATATCAACACTTTCACTCGCCGCAAAAGACCAATTTGGGTAAAGATTAGTGCTGCACTGGCAATCAAAGCCATCGGGCCGACTTGGATTAAGAATGCGATAGTCAGCCTCATTGATAAGCCCGCGAGCTATCATATCTTCAAAGGTACACAGTGGCGTGATCGCCGCATCAACATTGCCGTCTCGAACTTGATACAAAAGAGGATCGAGTGGGAAACCAAGGAACTTAACCTCTTTAAAGTAATCTTCTGACTCCATCCCCAATTTATGCATCAAGCCCACCGTTGCTTGATAACCGCCGAGCGCGTGCGGATCACTTGCAGCAATCACTTTGCCTTTAAGCTCATAGAGAGTGCGATAGTCACTTTCCGCCTTAACGATAATGGCTGAACCTATAGCCGACGTGGCGCCGTTATGACGTGCAGAGCGCATTGTTGCTAGCCAAGATAGCGGATACTGGTTTGATAGGTAGAGGTACTGGCCAGGGTTAGTAATAATAAACTGGATCTGTCCTAGCTCCATGGCCAGATTAAGCGCTTCAAAGTTACCCGGATAAACATGAAAGTCAGTGCCCGGTACCTGCTCATTTAGATATTCCATCATAGGTTGCCAACGCTCAATAGCTTGTTGGTTGCCCCAGTTAGACAATACGCCAACATAGAGTGATTGAGTTTGTCCCCAAACACTGGATGTACAACACAGTAGTAATAAACAGAATAAGGTCCGATACACTCGATTAGCCTCGAATTAAACGCTGACTCAAGTTTACGATAGGCTAATGTACAGCCAACGTGATGGGTCTCATGCTTTGTAAAAAATATGTTCGCATTAAGTGAGGAACTGAGATATCTATCTACTAGATCCTAATAAAAGTGAAAGAGGAATACCCATGCAAGCGTTGATTGGCGGCCCTGTCTACCTTGTCGATGATGATGAAGCTATCGTTGATTCCATCACTTTTCTTATGGACGGATTTGGCTACAAGATTAAAAGTTTCAACTCTGGCAATGATTTTCTAGCCAGCATTGATCTTAGCCAGCCGGGCTGCGTGATCCTTGATGCCCGTATGCCAGGCCTTAGTGGACCACAAGTCCAGCAGCTGCTTAGTGAAGCGAATAGCCCACTGTCGGTCATTTTTCTTACCGGCCACGGTGATGTGCCTATGGCTGTGGATGCCTTTAAAAATGGTGCTTTCGATTTCTTTCAAAAACCCGTTAAAGGCCAAGTGTTATCGCAATCTATCTCAAAAGGCCTGCAAAACAGCGTTAATAAATATAATCGATTTACCGAACAACAGCTGATAACGCGTTTATCCGAACGAGAATTACAAATTTTTAAGCTCATTGTTGCAGGCAATACCAATAAACAGATGTCGAGCGTACTTTGTGTAGCAATTAGAACCATTGAGGTACACAGGTCAAAGTTGATGGACAAGCTTGGGGCAGCAAATGTAGCTGAACTATTAAAGCTTGCCCCCTTGATTGAACTCGAGGATTAGTGATTGAACTGACGGTACCAATCGCGAACTGTCGGAAAATGATCTTGCACTGCATCTTTATGGGTCAACATGCCAGCATGGTCATAGTCGTGCTTAAAACCATGTTTACGGCTGAGTAAAGTATAATCGACCTGTTGAATTTGACACTCGCTAATCATTCGCTGTACATCACTAGGGTTGCCTAAAACGGTATCGCCCTGCCCTGCAATAAACCAAGACTTAGGCCATTTTGCATTTTTTGCTGCCTGACTGTAACTAAAGCCATCGTCATGATCGATCCAATGGCCGCGAACCCAGTCGATACTTTGCAGCAATGAAGCCTGAGACTCATTATCCATCCCCACCTTTAACTTATCAGCAGGAAGATATCCACGCTGCCAAGCTATAAAAGGTGCAAGTCGATTCCAGAACAGATCGACCTTCAACCACTTGCTCAGCGACTTAACTTCAATACGACGTTTGCTGCCAAAGGTCACCAGTGAAGCCACCGTTTGCTGTAAATTGTCATATCGAGCGATAGCGCTGGCCATCAACACGCCACCCCATGAATGACCACACCAATGCACGCTATCAGCTTTTGGATGCAGAGAAAGAATGTACTGTTGAATGAGTGGCAATTGCTCTCTGATGACTTCACCTTGCCCGGCACTAAATCCTCGGCCAAGTTTCGGTGTACTGTGGCCTCGCCCAAGCGTGTCCAATACATAGACTACCACTCCAGCATCAGCCAAATAGCAGCCTAGCCCTTTACCTGATTCACTGTAAAAAACACGCCCATTGGACATTGCGCCATGCAGCATCAATAACGGAGGTTTACTCATATCAGGGTTAGCTGGCAATAATTGCCTTAAATGCAGGTGGCCGTGGTTATAGGGCACGAAGAGAGATTTCTGTTGGGTTTTCACGCTGTAATGCTCAATTTTTTAACCTAAGTTACTGAGTTAACCACACAAAAACAAGAGTAATAACTCTAAGGCTAATGCTAACATCAACAAAATCAGCAGGTTTCAAACAGTAAGACAAAGGAACTGATAGGTGGAACAGCAAGATAAGACACATTTGAAACAAAAATAAAAAGACCCATAAAAGTGAATTTATAGGTCAATAGATGATTAGTTCAGAGCGCGCTTACCTAGCGTGACTACTTCAGACTATTTGAGCTGAAATAGATAGGGCAACACTTTAAGGTTTAGCTTATCAATATTAACGTCTGCAACCGCAGCAAGCTTGGGTTTAGCATGGTAAGCAATACCAAAGTCTGCAATATTAATCATTGGGATATCATTGGCACCATCACCAATAGCAACACGTTGCCCCATTGCTATTGACCACTGCTTAGCGCAACTTTCGACAGTATCAGCTTTAAACTGTGCATCAACTACCTGACCAGAAACCGTGCCGAGTAGCTTTCCTTCCGCAATATCTAACTCATTAGCAAAAGCGGCATCTAAATCGAGCAACTGTTTAAGGTGATTAACAAAAGGAGTAAAGCCACCTGAAGCCACGACGGTTCGCCATTGATACTGTTTTAACTCGGCAATCATTTCGGTCAAACCTGGCATTAACGGCAGTTTGCTGCATAAACGGTGAATAACGTCAGCGTCGGCATCTTTAAGTTTTGCCACTCTGGCACGCAAGCTCTCTTCAAAATCAAGCTCACCCTGCATCGCTTGCTCTGTCACTGCGGCGACTGCTGCGCCAACCCCCGCCATCTCAGCGAGTTCATCGATACACTCAATCTCAATTGCAGTCGAGTCCATATCCATCACTAACAGTCCCGGTTGATTAAGCACTGGAGCATCGGCTTTGATCTGGAGTACCTCTACGTTAGGTAAGGTCTTTAAAGCAGCAAAGTTTAACGCTTCAGCCGCGCAAACCTCTATACAACTCAGCTCGTTGTTACGGGTAATGAGCGCAAGGCTTAACTCAGCAGTATTGCACAGCAACCAATCCTCTATAGCTGCATGACTGCTATTTTCAGAAAACAAGATCCGATAACGCAGTGACGTCGATGGAAAATGAGTCTCGACATGGCGAGAAAATCTTTGTTCCCCAGTGCGGTAAGACATGCTACTTTCACTGTTTAACCATTCAAAAACAGTAGATTGACTCAAATTTTCCATTAGTTATGTTTCTCCAACTACCGAGTACCGAGATAATCAATTATGATTAAGTGAGTACACTACAAATTAAGGATTTCAGTGTTTTATTTAAAAGGCCTAAAAAAGAGCCATCGAATAAGCAGGATATTACAGATCCTTATCGCTATTGCATTATTCATTGGTCTGGATCAGTTGTGGGAAACTAGCCTACTACAAGGGCAACAGCTTCTAAAGTCCCAAACCGAAAAGATGGCAAGATTATTAGTAGAGCAAACTGCCTATGGCGCCGCTCCAGCCCTGCAGTTGGAAAATGATGAGCAGTTGCAATGGCTTGCCACCGCATTGGTACTTGACCCTAAAGTGATGTCAGCCAGTATTTTTAGTGAAGATGGCGTTAGGCTGTCCTTCGCACAAAGTGTCACCCAAGAGGACTATGAAGCTGATTCCGAGGAGATGGTACAACTTCTTGCACAATATCCTCCTTATGTTGAGGCTGTTTCGCAAGATGGGCAGAACTTGGGTTATGTAGAGGTTAGATTAGAGCCAAAGTACTTTTTTAATGAAATTAAAGAAGCGCACCAGATCAATATGGAACAGCAGCAGATGATGCTGGTCATTGCTGGGCTCATCGGCATGCTATTGTCACGCGCGTTATCGTTTAAACGCGCCGACTTTGACAGGCGCAAAGCTAAGATAAAGTTCAGACAACTGCTCAGCAAAAGAAATGCTAAACATCGACGTGAAGAACAAGAAAATCAAGCGGATGAAACACTCTCTGTAGAAGAGAAAGTGGATAAACCTTAAAATGCTATAAATAGAGTAATACATTTCAGCACGAAACAAACAGCCACAAAAAAGCGGACAATCAATGTCCGCTTTTTAATGACTTATAAACCAGTGTTACTGGTTTACTGCAACAAAGCTCATTAAAGAGTGATAGCTGCTTCTAGTGTCATTTCGATCATTTCGTTAAAGGTAGTTTGACGCTCGTCAGAAGAGGTCTTTTCACCAGTACGGATGTGATCAGATACAGTACAAACACATAATGCTTTAGCACCGAACTCAGCAGCAACGCCGTAAAGGCCTGCAGCTTCCATTTCGACACCTAAGATGTTCATTTTTTCCATAACATCAAACATTTCTGGATCTGGAGTGTAGAAAAGATCAGCAGAGAAAACGTTACCAACGCGGAACTTAGTGCCTTTCTCTTCTGCAGCTTTAACCACAGCGCTAAGTAGGCTGTAGTCAGCGATTGCTGCGAAATCTTGGCCTTTAAAACGTAGACGGTTAACTTGTGAATCAGTACATGCACCCATACCGATTAATACGTCACGAACTTTAACGTCAGTGCTAACTGCACCACAGGTACCAACACGGATTAGGTTTTTAACGCCGTAATCTTTGATCAATTCAGTTGCGTAGATTGAGCAAGAAGGAATGCCCATACCTGAACCCATAACAGAGATGCGAACACCTTTGTATGTACCAGTAAAACCTAGCATGTTACGAACGTCAGTAACTTGCTCAACGTTTTCTAGAAATGTTTCAGCAATGTATTTTGCACGTAGTGGATCGCCAGGAAATAGCACTGTATCGCCAAATGCACCGTCTACGGCATTAATGTGTGGTGTAGCCATCAGAAAACCCCTATTTATATTTTTAGACCGTCGTTAATACTTGAGTCTTTTTATGCTAGCGGTCCAAAGTGAACCGCCAAATTTAAAAATTGTTTCGGTTTAACTAGCGAACAAACGATTCGCCATATTCCATAGGCTCAAGCTTAAAGTAGCTCGCTATAGATTGGCCCATATCAGCAAAGCTGTTACGTAGACCTAATGATCCAGGTTCGAGCCCTGCACCATATGCTAAAACCGGTACTCGTTCACGAGTATGATCACTTCCAGGCCAAGTTGGGTCACAACCATGGTCTGCCGTAAGCAGTAAGAAGTCATCTTCGTCTAACAGAGCTAATATCTCTGGTAAGCGAGCATCGAAATACTCTAGGCTGCGAGCATAGCCAGCAACATCACGGCGATGGCCATAGTGAGAGTCAAAATCAACAAAGTTAGTGAATACAATCGTATTGTCACCCGCTTGTTTAACTTGCTCTAGCGTGGCATCAAACAATGCTTCAAGCCCAGTTGCTTTTACTTTTTGAGTAATACCGCAATGTGCATAGATGTCAGCAATCTTGCCCACACTAACCACTTCACCACCGGCTGCTTTTAGCTTATCGAGTACTGTTGGCGCTGGTGGCTCAACCGCATAGTCGCGACGATTGCCTGTACGCTCAAAGTTACTTGCATCAGTACCAACAAATGGACGAGCAATAACACGGCCAATATTGTAATCAGCTAGCTCTTCACGAGCGATAATGCAAAGCTCATATAATTTTTCAAGTCCAAAGCTCTCTTCATGACAAGCAATCTGGAACACTGAATCGGCAGAGGTATAGAAAATAGGCTTACCAGTGCGCATATGCTCTTCACCAAGCTCTTCTAGGATCACAGTTCCTGAAGAGTGGCAGTTACCGAGAAACTCAGTTAAACCTGCACGAGCAAGTATCTTATCTGTAAGTTCCTGCGGGAAAGAGTTAGTCAGCTCGCTAAAGTAGCCCCATTCATATAAAACAGGTACACCCGCCATTTCCCAATGTCCACTCGGCGTGTCTTTACCTGAGCTTAATTCATCGGCATGACCATAAGCGCCGATAATCTCGACATCATCACCAAAACCAGCAGGGAATTCACCCGTGCTCTCTTTAGATGCGTGCCCTAACCCCAAGCGTGCTAGATTTGGCAATTTCAATGGCCCTTCACGGCCGTCATTTGCTTTACCTTCAGCACATGCTTTTGCGATGTGTCCAAAAGTGTCTGACCCTACGTCGCCAAAGGCTTCTGCATCATGTGCAGCCCCTACGCCGAATGAATCTAGCATCATGATTATAGTACGTTTCATAAACTGTGCTCCGTTACAGATCTGACTCGCGGATATAACGATATATCTCAGGAGTTTTCTCTGGTTTGGTATCGCCAATGTGAATCGCTTTTTTCACTGCAGCTTCAGCTTCAGCAAAGGCACCTTCAGATTGAGCGTGTATAAATGCGATAGGCTTATCGGCACTGATTTCATCGCCAAGGGCGCAAACTTTAGTCAGTCCAACACTGTAATCGAGTGTGTCACCAGGCTTACGACGTCCGCCACCTAAGGTAACAACTGCAAGACCCAATTCACGGGTATCCATTGCAGTTGCAAAACCGGTTTGGTCAGCATAAACAGGACGAATAATTTGTGAATCAGGTAGGTATTTACTGTAGTTTTCTACGAAATCAGTCGGTCCACCAAGACCTGATACCATGCGGCCAAATATCTCAGCAGCTTTACCGTTATCGAGCACTTCATTTAGCTTGGCACGTGCCTCCGCTTCATTGCTTGCAATACCACCAAGGGTAAGCATTTCTGCGCAAAGTCCCATAGTCACTTCGTAAAGACGTGGATTACGGTAAGCACCAGTCATGAAGTCGACAGCTTCTTTAACCTCAACAGCATTACCTGCACATGAAGCCAAAACTTGGTTCATGTCAGTTAATAGAGCGGTTGTTTTAGTTCCTGCACCATTAGCAACAGCAGTGATACTGCGGGCAAGCTCTTCAGATGCTTCGTAGGTTGGCATAAAGGCGCCAGTACCAACTTTGACATCCATTGCGAGGGCATCAAGGCCTGCGGCAAGCTTTTTAGAAAGAATAGAGGCGGTAATAAGTGAGATAGATTCTACTGTCGCGGTATTATCGCGAATAGAGTAAAAGCGCTTATCAGCAGGGACTAGATCACCTGTCTGACCAATAATTGCTACGCCAGCCTCTTTAACCACTTTGCGAAACAGTGCACTATCAGGCTCAGTATTGTAACCAGGAATGGCGTCAAACTTATCGAGTGTGCCGCCAGTATGACCCAAGCCTCGGCCTGAGATCATCGGAACATAACCACCACAAGCTGCAGCCATAGGGCCTAACATCAAACTAATGACATCCCCCACACCACCGGTTGAGTGCTTATCGATAATTGGACCATTAAGGTCAAGAGATTTCCAGTCGAGAACCGTACCAGAATCACGCATAGACGTGGTAAGCGCGATACGCTCATCCATGTTCATGTCGTTGAAATAAACCGCCATACCTAGTGCAGCGATCTGCCCTTCAGATACAGTGTTATTGGTGATGCCATTAACGAAGAATTGGATCTCTTCAGTTGAAAGGACTTCAGCATTACGTTTTTTACGAATAATTTCTTGAGCTAAAAACATGTACTACCTCCAAGAATGTAACTGAGTTTCCACTTAAGGTAACTTTCAGTTAGCAATCTGCTAAGGGGGAATCAAAAGCCGTAATATAGTTACATAATAACGGACTTTTGATACACCTAATTAGATTTAGATCACACTTAACAACAAGCTAAATCAGTAAAGATTAGTAACCTTGTGGTCCTTTAGGTGCGTCACCTAACTCCAATGTATGAAGTAAGTTAGTTAATAAGCTAGAAGCGCCAAAACGGAATGTAGCAGGAGTCGCCCAGTCATCGCCTAGAAGACGTGCTGCAACACCTAAAAACTCTGCCGCAGCTGCAGCATCTTTTACGCCACCAGCAGGCTTAAAGCCAACCTTAGTGTTCTTTTCGCTGATCACAGTCATCATTATCTCAGCAGCTTCAAGTGTTGCGTTTACAGCAACTTTACCTGTTGAAGTCTTAATGAAGTCAGCACCCGCATCGATTGATAGCTCAGATGCTTTACGGATAAGTGCTGGATCAGCCAAAACACCTGACTCGATAATAACTTTCAAGATGGCTTCATCGCCACAAGCTTCTTTACAAGCTTTAACTAGCTCAAAACCGACAGTTTCGTTACCCGCCATTAATGCGCGGTATGGGAAAACAACATCAACTTCATCTGCGCCGTAAGCGACAGCTGCACGCGTCTCTAATACTGCAATCGCAATATCGTCGTTACCGTGTGGGAAGTTAGTCACTGTTGCGATTTTGATATCATCGCCGCCAATCTCATTTAGCGTTTTACGTGCAATAGGAATAAAGCGAGGGTAGATACAAATAGCAGCAGTGTCGCCAGCTGGCGTCTTAGCTTTATGACATAAATCGATAACCTTCTGGTCGGTATCGTCGTCATTTAGCGTAGTAAGATCCATTAAATTAATGGCTTGTTGTGCTGCTTTTTTTAAGTCGCTCATAATAGCTCTCCGAGACATATTCAAATAGTAAAATTTTAATAGAAAATTGTCGTATAGCTGCGCTTAGAGGTGGCTGGTTTTGATTATAGTTATGGGCCGGGCCTTCGAGCATTGCCAAACCTTATTGATGGGCATCGATTGATGATGCTCAACTTAAGGTCAATATTCAGGTATCCAACATTGCAACGTCTTTGCATCGCAATAATCTTGACACTAGTGTCACGACTTGAATCCATGAAGACCGGGAAGGGAGATAGATACTGCTTATGTCTGCCTTTCCGCGAAAAGTCCTTTTTAGCGCGTAATAAATCTTATATCACTTTCAATTAATACTTACCTAAACAAGCTAATTAAATATAGTTCATGCTTAAGTAAAAATTAATCTGTTTGCGTTACCAAATGGCTAAAAATCGAAATAAAAATTAGAGATTCAACATCAATATATTTAGAAGATAGTTAGAGCCGCGATATTTCGCGGCTCTGACAGATACTTAACTGTTCTTTAAGCGTTGCTTAGAACTTGTAAGTAGCAGTTAGGTAATGTGCCCAACCAGTAGTTTCTAGACCAACGATACCTGCACCATCTTCAAGAAGGTATACGTCTTTGTAGCCTTTTAGACCGTAACCAAGAGCGTAGTTCTCTGAATGCCAGTGTAGACCGAAGTATGCAGCGCCACCGCTAGTAGTTTGTGGTACAAATTCGTTGCCGTATTTTTCATCAGCGCCGAACTGGTAGTCAACATAACCTTGGAAAGAAACGAATGAACCGTTATCAAAGTTCATGAAAGGCTTGAACCAGTTCATAGAGAATTGGTAACCGTTCCACTCTTTAATGTTCATGTCGTAGTGAGCGTATAAGTTCATGCCAGTTTTACCTAACCATGGAACCATAACGTCAGCACCGATACCCCAGAAAGAAGCGTTTACATCACCTTTCCCGTCTTTGTTGAATGCTCCGCCACCCCAGTTAAATAGAGTCGAGAAGTAAACTTCTTGGATAGGACCAGCAGAAAGGTCCCAACCAGTCATCGCATCGATAGAGAAACGAGGAGCAAACTTCATGAACATTTTGCTGTCGCTGCCAGTCTTATCGCCTGAGCTGCTGTTAGTTAGGTTGAATACATCAACGTAACCATAAAGGTCAACGATGCCAGCGCGGCCGCCAAATTCCATCTCTAGGTAATCATGGCCATCGCCATCACCGTCTGAAGGTAATTCGTTGAACGCGTACATAGCGTTGAACTGCATCCAGCTGTAATCGCCAGCACGAAGGTCTGTACGATCTGCTGCGAAAGTAGGTGCTGCCATTGTTGCTGTAGCTGCTAGTGCTGTAGCTAGTGCGATAGTTTTAACGTTTTTCATCATCAACCCCATTTATTTATGGTTTTGCCGCTCTACTTTATGAAGAGTCAGCGTTTCTTTTTTATGGCGCGCATTCTACTTAATTTAAGTCAAATTTCAACACTATTTATGTAAAAATGCGAACACTAAGTTTTAACATTAGAACAAAGTCATGATTTATCGACAGATTATTCTGCCTTACCATTGTTATTGTCGTATTTAAGTCGAAATAATCCCTAATCTTAGTTATTGATCATTTCGTAAAACTTTAAAGCTGGAAAACGATTGACTTAATTGTGGTTCTGCTCCGAGTGAGCAGAACCAAGACTGAGCAACACATGCCACTCAGTCTAATTGAGGCTTACAATGCTAGGAATAGACCTGCAAGTGTTGCACTCATAAGGTTTGCTAGCGATGCTGCGATAACCGCACGTACACCAAGCTTAGCAAGGTCATGACGACGGCTTGGAGCCATAGCGCCTAGACCACCAAGTAGAATTGCAATTGAAGATAGGTTAGCAAATCCACATAGTGCGAATGAGATGATAGCTTTAGTTCTATCAGTCATAGCAACACCAGTTTCAGCAACAACCATACCGCCATCAGCAATATCTTTTAGGTATGGGGCAAAGTTTAGGTAAGCAACGAATTCGTTAACAATGATCTTCTGACCAATGAAAGAACCAGCTACCATCGCTTCACTCCAAGGCACACCGATTAGGAATGCTAAAGGCATGAACAGGTAACCTAGAATAAGTTCTAGAGAAAGATTCTCCATTCCAAACCAGCCACCGATGCCACCCAACATACCGTTAAGCATTGCGATAAGACCAACGAATGCTAGAAGCATTGCACCAACGTTAAGTGCTAAATGCATACCAGAAGCAGCACCTGCAGCAGCAGCGTCAATGACGTTAGCTGGCTTGTCAGTGTCTTCAGGCAGGTCGCCCATTTCGTTTTTAGTTTCTTCAGTCTCAGGATGGATAAGCTTAGCCATCATTAGACCACCAGGAGCAGCCATGAAAGATGCAGCAACTAAGTACTCAATCTTAACGCCCATACCAGCGTAACCAGCAAGTACCGCACCAGCGATAGATGCAAGACCACCAACCATGATAGCGAATAGCTCTGAGTTAGTCATAGTCGCAATAAATGGACGTACAACCAATGGCGCTTCAGTTTGACCTACGAAGATGTTTGCAGTAGCAGACATAGACTCAGTACGGCTTGTGCCCAATGCTTTCTGAAGACCACCACCGATGAACTTAATTACCATCTGCATGATGCCAAGGTAGTAAAGAACAGCAATCAAAGAAGAGAAGAAGATAATAACTGGAAGTACGCGGATAGCGAAGACGAAGCCAACACCGTTTGCGAACATAGCGTCAGTACCTAGACCACCAAATAGGAAGTCGATACCTGCTTGAGAGTAACCAATAACACTGGCAACACCCATTGAAACGCCACCAAGTACTTCTTGTCCAACTGGAACATACAATACGAAACCACCGAAAGCGGCTTGAATTGCTAGTGCACCTAGAACAGTACGTTTGTTAATTGCTTTTTTATTATTTGAAAGCCCGAAAGCGATCGCTAGTAAGGTGACCACCCCTACTAAACTCATTAAAATATCCATTAACCATCACCCTATTGTTAATACTTTTTAATTATGTTGTTAACCAACCTTTTTCCGCGGTCGATTATACCCGACCAGACGCTCAAAAGCGTCGTCTTGATCAAATTTTTGAAGTTTTATTTCAATGATTTCGTTAGTTATTATGGTGCGAGTTACATCTGTTCAAACAAAATAAAACTAAAGGTCAAAGAGTTGCGAAACATTCAAATACAGCTGTTCTGATACAAGAACATTAGTTTTTTTCTGCAAACTTGCCATTTTTTTGAGTAATAAAGGCAAAATAAGTGGTGAATTACGATCATTATCACTATTTTTAGGCCTCATAGCAGGTGAATCGGTTTCTAATACGAACGCACTGAGAGGTAATTCAGCCACTGTTCGTTGCAATTTATGAGCATTCTCATTTAAAAGTAATCCACCTATTCCTAACTTGTATCCCAACTGAATATAACGTGATGCCAGTTCAGGTCCTCCGTAAAAGCCATGGATCACCCCTTTTCTGGTATTGCCACTGCCTTTGAGCAAATTAAGCATCTCTTCATGACTTTTAACACAATGAATAATGAGAGGTAGCTCAAACTCTTCAGCGAGCAAAATTTGAGCTCTAAATACCGATAATTGTGTTGCGAAATTACTTTTATGTAACTTATCTAAACCACACTCACCAATAGCGACAAGCTTTGCATCTTGCTGCGATCCCAATAACCATTCCCTGAGATTAGGTAACGTTTGCGCTGTCATCGAATCACAAAACCAGGGGTGTATACCTAAAGAAAAAGGGCAATCAAACTGCTTGGCAATACGAATTTGGTTTTCCCATTTGTCTTCTGAAACCCCAGGGATCACAACTTGCTCTATCCCCTGCGCCCTCATCTGTTGGAACAGTTCTCCTCTGTCGTGATCAAACTCGCTGAAATCCAAATGAGCGTGACTATCTATCATTGGAAATACTTTAAACTGCTCATCATTCACTAATAATGTCATGGCTTACCTCAATGCTCGCTCACAATCGAAGGTCAATTTAACAAGTCCCCCTATTATTGTAATACTCGCTCTCATGAATCAAATCTTTGCCAAATTTAACTTTTATACCAATTGCATTAAGTATTTGGCCAGTTCAGAACCCCTCAGTCTTTTCAATTCAAAGCGCATCGGTAAAGAAATGGTTATTCCCTTTTAAGCCTATGCAAAGCAGAAGTGGAAAGACTGAGGGGCTCACGTAGTGCGGCTGAGGTTAAACAAATTGGCAAAACGCTTTATGCTTCGCTATGGGATTTGGATATACGACTAAATGGATTTAGGAGGTAGAGCGAAGCAGGATGCCAGAGCCGAGAATAACTATTAGCTCAAATCCCGCTACTTGCCTGCAGCGTTTTGAATTCCCGCTGAATGGTCAAACTTTTAATGCAATTGGTATTACTCATTGAACATGATTGCGCATGTCCCCTTGCAGGGTATCGTTCCAGTTCATTCAGCCTAACAATAAACAGCCAATAAAAAACCCAAGCCATGGCTTGGGTTTTAGTATCGAGTATTAGTGGCGAAGGTTAATTCTCACGTGTCTTAGCAAACTCAATATCAGGATAACGTTCCATCGAAAGATTAAGATTGACCATTGTCGGTGCGATATAAGTAAGGTTATCACCACCATCAAGGGCTAAGTTCATGCTGCACTTACGCTTAAATTCGTCCAGCTTCTTATGATCATCACAATAAACCCAACGCGCAGTTGCAACGCTAATAGCTTCATAAATAGCTTCGACCTTATACTCAGTCTTCAGGCGACCTACAACTACTTCAAACTGCAGCACACCAACGGCGCCTACAATTAAATCATTGCTGTCTAATGGTCTAAATACCTGTACAGCGCCCTCTTCAGAAAGCTGTACTAAGCCCTTTAACAGCTGCTTTTGCTTTAATGGATCTTTAAGGCGAATGCGGCGGAACATTTCTGGCGCAAAGTTAGGTACACCGGTAAAGCGTAACTTCTCGCCTTGAGTAAAGGTATCACCAATGCGAATTGTACCGTGGTTATGCAAACCAATAATATCACCTGGATAGGCTGCCTCAGCACGATTACGATCGCCCGCCATAAACGTTAACGCATCGCTGACGTTTACATCTTTGCCCAAACGCACATGATGCATCTTCATACCCTGCTCATAACGTCCAGAACAGATCCGCATAAATGCAACACGGTCACGATGCTTAGGGTCCATATTAGCTTGGATCTTAAATACAAAGCCGCTGAACTTTGGTTCTGTTGGTTCAATATCTCGCGCTTCAGTTTCACGCGCTTGTGGGATCGGCGCCCACTCAACGATACCGTCAAGAATATGGTCAACACCAAAGTTGCCCAAAGCAGTACCAAAATAAACCGGCGTCAACTCACCTTTAAGGAACTGCTCACGATCAAATTCGTGAGACGCACCAGCCACGAGCTCCATCTCATCACGAATTTCGTCAGCATAACTGCCGATTGCTTCGTCAAGTTCTGGGTTATCGAGGCCTTTAATAATTTTGGAATCTTGAATGGTGTGACCCATACCATTTTGGTACAAGATCACCTCGTCACGCAAAAGATGGTAAACCCCTTTAAACTCTTTACCAGCACCAATTGGCCAAGTAATAGGTGCACACTTTATGTTAAGCACCTCTTCAACTTCATCCATCAACTCAATAGGGTCACGAATATCGCGATCAAGTTTGTTCATGAAGGTGACAATTGGCGTGTCGCGCAGACGAGTAACTTCCATCAGCTTAATGGTACGTTGCTCTACACCTTTAGCCGAGTCAATCACCATTAGACAGGAGTCAACGGCAGTAAGCGTACGGTAGGTATCTTCAGAGAAATCTTCATGACCAGGTGTGTCGAGAAGATTAACTAACGCATCATTGTATGGAAACTGCATGACAGAAGTAGTAATCGATATACCACGATCTTTTTCCATCTCCATCCAGTCAGACTTAGCATGCTGACCTGATTTTTTGCCTTTTACTGTGCCCGCTTTTTGTAACGCGTTGCCGAATAAAAGAACCTTTTCAGTAATGGTGGTTTTACCCGCATCTGGGTGAGAGATGATGGCGAAAGTGCGACGTTTGTCGACCTCAACTTTATAGCCTGACATGTATACCTGTAATTCTGGGAGTTCACAAAGGCGGCAATTATAGCTGTTCACCTAAATTTTGGCTACCAGTGCGGCAGCTTAAAACGAATTCAAAATCGCATTCAAGCAATAAAAAAGCCTCCTTAAAGGAGGCTTTCACAAGATCAATAATAGCTAGTTAACTACAGGCGCCATTGCAGCGGCTACTCGTGCAAGCTCGAGACGTGCATATCTATGCTCAACAAAATCATAGATGTTTGTCGCTAATGCTAAACGGAAGTAATTCGCGGCCTCGGCATTATCACCACGTTGCTGGGCTATTTTTGCCATATAGAAGTAGGCTTCACATAAACGTTCAGCATACTCATTCGGATGTTTTAAGCCCTCTTTCGCTAACGCGAATACCGCTTCTTTATCTTTTTTACCTAGGTAGTAATCAACTAAGGTACTTGACCAAGCATCGGGGTTCAACTTAGCGCGGTTCTCAATCATTCTGACGGTAGCTGCTTGCTCATCGATCTCTCGTTCAGCAAGGAAAAGCCATAACACGCGATAACCATCAGATGGGTCACGCTTATAGAACATATCCATATCTGATACAGCTAACTCAGAGCGCTCTCCATAATAAAGCGAGATTCCGCGATTAAGATAGGCATAGTCGTACTCGGGAGACAACTCAAGCACTGCATCAAATGCTTCATAAGCGCTTTCGAATTCATTTTCTTGGGTATAGTAAATACCGAGAAAATTATACGCATCGGCAAGGTTAGGTTGTAACTTCAATGCCTGATGGAAATCGATTCGGCTTAAAATACGTAAGCCAACTCGGTCATAAATAACTCCGCGATCATAATGGAAACGCGCACGCTGCTCCTGGGTTAATTCTACACTAGATAGGATTTCATTTAGCTTGGCTAACGTTATCTCAAGCTTATAGTCGGGGGAAACTGGAGCGACTTTAATAGCCTCAGGTTGGTTACTACCTGCTTGGGTTGATACACATCCGGTCAGCAATATACTGATCCCAGCCATCACTGCAATTGCAGTGGTACGCATCTTTTGATTCATCCATTTAACCTTTTGAGTTCAGCAATAGCTCCAATCATAGCAATCCCCTGTTACTACTGCTATCAAGGAATTGAAAAATAGTCTCATTTACAGTAAATAATTACCAACGACAACAATAAACCTTCTACTTCCAGTAGAGGAAGTTATTAGCGCCCACAAAAAAGGAGGCCACATGGGCCTCCTTTTGAATAAACGATTAACGTTTACTCTGCAGCAGGAGCTTCAGCTTTTGGCGCAGCTTCTTTCATAGAAAGACGCACACGACCTTGGCGGTCAACTTCCATAACTTTAACTTTTACTTCTTGACCAACTTCTAGGTAGTCAGACACATTCGCAACACGCTCTTCAGCGATTTGAGAAATATGTACTAGACCATCTTTACCAGGAAGAATTGTCACGAATGCACCGAAATCGACGATACGAACAACTTTACCGTTGTAAACAGTGCCAACTTCAACTTCAGCAGTGATCTCTTCAATACGACGAATAGCTTCTTTAGTTGCTTCGCCATTTGAAGAAGCAATCTTAACGGTACCGTCATCTTCAAGTTCAATCGTAGTGCCAGTCTCTTCAGTAAGTGCACGAATTGTTGCACCACCTTTACCAATAACGTCACGGATCTTCTCAGGGTTAATCTTAAGAGTAGTGATACGTGGTGCGTGGTCAGAGATATCTTCACGATGTGAACCAATCGCTTGGTCCATTACGTTTAGGATGTGTACACGCGCGCCATAGGCTTGCTGTAGAGCAATCTGCATGATGTCTTTAGTGATACCTTCGATCTTGATATCCATCTGCAATGCAGTAATACCGTCACGAGTACCCGCTACTTTAAAGTCCATATCACCAAGATGATCTTCATCACCTAGGATGTCAGAAAGAACAACGAAGTCGTCGCCTTCTTTAACTAGACCCATTGCGATACCTGCAACCGATGTTTTGATCGGTACACCTGCATCCATAAGCGCAAGTGAAGTACCACATACAGAAGCCATAGAGCTTGAACCATTTGATTCAGTGATCTCAGATACAACACGAACGCTGTAAGGGAACTCTTCTGCTGAAGGCATAACAGCGTTAATACCACGCCATGCGAGTTTACCGTGACCGATTTCGCGGCGCTTAGGTGAACCAACAAAACCAGTTTCACCCACTGAGTATGGAGGGAAGTTATAGTGCAGCATAAAGCGGTTTGTGTATTCGCCCATGATGCTGTCAACTTTCTGTGCATCACGTTCTGTACCAAGAGTACAAGTAACAAGTGCTTGAGTTTCACCACGAGTGAACAGTGAACTACCGTGTGTACGTGGAAGTACACCAGCCATTACGTTTAGTGCACGAACCATATCTGGCTCACGACCATCGATACGTGGGTTACCCGCAATGATGCGGCTACGAACAACTTTCTTCTCTAAGCTACCAAGAAGGCCGTCGATTTCGCGCAAATCAGCGTCTGGATTTTCGGCCAGTAATGCTTCTTTAGCTGCAGATTTAACAACGCCTACTTGAATGTAACGATCTTGCTTAACTTCGATTTGGTAAGCTTCAGTAAGACCTGATTCAGCCAAGTCTTTAATTTTAGCGACAAGCTCTTGATCTTGAACTGGAGCAGTCCAATCCCACGCTGGCTTGCTAGCTTCAGCTTTTAATTCACTAATAGCATTGATAACAACTTGCTGTTGATCATGGCCATAAACAACACCACCAAGCATCACTTCTTCAGGTAGAGAAGCCGCTTCTGATTCAACCATCAGAACCGCGCCTTCAGTACCCGCAACAACTAGATCTAGCTCACTATCAACGAGCTGAGTGACATCCGGGTTAAGAACGTATTCACCGTTTGTGTAACCAACACGCGCAACACCCAATGGGCCGTTAAAAGGCAGACCAGAAATTGCTAGTGCAGCAGAAGTACCAATCATCGAAATAATGTCCGGATTGATTTCAGGATCAACAGAAACTACTGTGATAATTACCTGAACTTCATTCTTGAAACCATTTGGGAATAGTGGACGAATTGGACGGTCAATTAGGCGTGCAATCAATGTTTCGCTTTCAGAAGGACGACCTTCGCGTTTGAAAAATCCACCCGGGATCTTACCAGCAGCGTATGTCTTTTCCTGGTAATTAACGGTTAGCGGGAAAAAGTCACGACCTGGCTCTTCAGCTTTCTTTCCGACAACAGTAACAAGGACTGTTGTATCACCCATACTTGCTAAAACAGCAGCGTCTGCTTGACGTGCGATAACACCAGTTTCTAATGTAACTGTGTGCTGACCATATTCAAAACTCTTTACGATTGGATTCACGTGAACCATTCCTTAAATTTAATTACCTTAATTACGCGCGTAAGTATACTGCAAGTTTATTCAATAGATAAAGAGAATAGATTAATGACAAAGCCGAATCTTTTCTCTAAAGTGGGCATATTACGATACCAATGCTTCCCTAAACACAACTAAATACCTACCTAAGCATGTATAAGCTATTAAAATAAAGGAATAAAGTTGAGAAAGGAAAATTTTAAATCACTAACGTGGAAGCAAACAATTCTTGTTGTTTCTTCAACGTTATTTTTTGCGGTTGCAATTTTTCTAGTTGAAATCTCGCTAGTTTTTGTCAATGAACGCCAACAGTTGATCTCCACTCAGCAAGAATTACTTAACTCTGTTGAACAACCAGCAACAAATGCGGTCTGGGCGATGGACGAGACATTAGCAGCTCAAACCATACAAGGTTTATTAAAGGTTGATAATATTGGTTCAGCAACCATTGAGCTTGATGATAAAAGCCTTTTTGTTGCAGTCAAAAATTCGAACGATATGGAAGTTTCTGGATTGTTCACAAAAATAAGCACAGAACTGTTTGGCGACTTAAGCCAAGTATCCCGTTTATTATACCGACCTATTTTCACAAACAATGATTATAAACAAGAGCTAATAGGCCAGCTAACGGTCCATTATGATGTACAAGAGTTAACCCTCTCGTTATTTTCAACTTTACGCTACAGTTTGTGGGCAACCTTAACCCGCGCCTTTCTACTTACGCTGTTACTATCAATTGTTTTCCATCGATTTCTAACTCAACCGATTGCTAGGATAAGTGAAGCAATTGATAGAATAGATCCCGAATCGCCAGCTGAAAACCTGCTTCCAACATCACGAGCTCATAGAGACGACGAACTTGGCCTAGTAACCAGCAAGCTTAATCAAATATTGGTACAGTTCTCTAGAACACAAAACAAGCTTAGAAAGATGGCGACAAGAGATGCGTTAACAGGCTTACCTAATAGAGCACTACTACTTGAAACCATTGGGGTTACGATACAAAGAGCTAAAGTTCAAGAAAGGCAGTTTGTATTGTTATTTATTGATTTGGATAGGTTTAAAAATATCAATGACTCCCTTGGGCATGCCTTAGGTGACCAGTTTCTGGTGAGGATAGCTCGGATTTTAGAAGATTCTGTAGCTGAAAAAGGCACTGTGGCCCGCTTAGGAGGGGATGAGTTCGTTATTCTAGCTGACGGCCTGACCACACCATGTCAAGCCGCCGATTTTGTGAGTAAATTATTGCTAAAACTCAACACACCAATGCAGTTGAATGAGCATGCAATCCATCCTGCAGCATCTATAGGTATCTCTATTTTTCCTGATGATGGCCTAGCAGCAGAAGATCTTATTCGCCACGCTGATATCGCCATGTATAGCGCCAAAGCGGCAGGAACTAACCAGTGGGCCTTTTTCAAGCAGCAGATGACTGAGCGCGCTGCAGTGCGATTAAGAACCGAAGCATCACTGCATGATGCGCTAGTAAATAACGAGTTCGTTCTACACTTTCAGCCTAAGCTCGACATTCAAACAGGGCAACTAATTGGCTGTGAAGCCTTAATAAGATGGCAGAAAGATGGCAGATTAATTAGCCCTATGTCATTTATACCTGTCGCAGAAGAGACTGGTATTATTATCCCACTGGGGCAATGGGTAATAGAAGAGAGTTGTCGTACCATCAAGAAATGGCAAAATGAATACAACTTTTCTTTACCTATTGCTGTCAATGTTGCTTCACAACAGTTCGAACATTCAAGCCTAGTACCCGATATTAAAAAGGCAGCACTGCGCTATCAAATAGCACCAGAGCTATTGGAGATTGAGATCACTGAAACCTCATTAATGGATGACGTTCAATTAGCGATAAAGAAGCTAGAAGAGTTACGTGCAGCTGGTTTTGGCATTGCTGTAGATGACTTTGGCACTGGCTACTCTTCATTGTCATATCTACGTCATTTACCAATCACCACTATGAAAATAGATCGTTGTTTTGTCTCTGATCTTCCACAAGAAAGTGCTATAGCCTCAACAATATTGATGTTAGGAAAACAACTGGATTTGAAGATAGTCGCTGAAGGCATTGAAAACGAAGCTCAGCTAGAGTGGTTGCAAGAACGCGACTGCTTAATTGGACAAGGCTATTACTTCAGTAAACCCCTGCCGCTAGAAATATTTGAAGATAAATATGTTAAGCAATATAGCGCTGAGGCGAAAACGGTAAGCTAATTATACCCATCAGTATAAATTCTCGCAGCTGCAACAAGAGTTTATACTGATCTGTATAAACACTCATTTTGCGCTAGCAGTATAATACCAATTGCATTAAGTATTTGATCATTCAGCGGGAATTCAAAACGCTGTAGGCAAGTAGTGGAATTTGAGCTAATAGTTATTCTCGGCTCTGGCATCCTGCTTCGCTCTCGATAATTGCTCCTGCATTATTCTA
>NZ_JAKIKQ010000023.1 GCF_023284045.1 Shewanella kaireitica | reverse complement strand
ATAGTTATTTTGATTCTACTAATAAAGAATTGGTTGCGGGAGCTGGATTTGAACCAACGACCTTCGGGTTATGAGCCCGACGAGCTACCATACTGCTCCATCCCGCGTCCGGATGTTTCTCTGTAATACTTAGTATTTGAATTCAACTAATAAGAATTGGTACAACCGAGTGGATTCGAACCACCGACCCCTACCATGTCAAGGTAGTGCTCTAACCAACTGAGCTACGGTTGTATTTTTTACAATTATGAATATAAACAAATTGGTACAACCGAGTGGATTCGAACCACCGACCCCTACCATGTCAAGGTAGTGCTCTAACCAACTGAGCTACGGTTGTATTGGTTGCGGGAGCTGGATTTGAACCAACGACCTTCGGGTTATGAGCCCGACGAGCTACCATACTGCTCCATCCCGCGACTGTTTATATTGCTTGTTCTGTTGGCTGATGCCTTGGAACGAGCGCTATAGTACGGTTGATGCGGGAATGGTGCAAGTAAAAAAACACTCTTTTGTGCTAAATGCTGCTTTGGTGTGCAACTTGAGCGCTGTTTAAGCGTATTTAGCATAAATAAGCGTAAATTAATTACATCGACGAAAGTTTAACGCCGTTTTTTTGGATATACCTCAATCGCATAGCAAACAAAATAGCCGCCGCTGTCAGCCCTGCAATGAGTCCAATCCAGAATCCTTGTGCTCCCATGGCCGGAACTAATAAGTCAGTTCTTGCCAAGGTATAGCCAAGAGTCATACCCACAGCCCAATAAGAGACAAGAGTAATGTAAAAAGCACTGCGTGTATCTTTATAGCCTCTTAGCGCACCCGCGGTAACAACTTGCACTGCATCAGATAGCTGATAAATAGCGGCAAAGAACATTAGGCTACCCGCTAAGGCAATTACGTCCGGGTTATCATTATAGAGTAGTGCAATTTCATTTCTAAACAGCACCGTAATAATGGCAGTAAAAAGTGCGAGAGAGAAAGAGATGAACAGACCGAGACGAGTAATCATTGCAGATATTTCAGGTTTGTCTTGCCCTAGGTAATAACCAACACGTATAGAAACTGCAATGCCAATAGAAAGTGGAAGCATAAATACAATCGATGAAAAGTTTAGTGCTATTTGATGGCCGGCGACAACCGTTGCTCCAAGTGGGGCTAATAAGAGTGCAATTATTGCAAATAGGCTGACCTCGAAAAAGAGCGCCATGGCAATGGGAAATCCATGTTTTGTCATATCTACCATGACTTTTATGTCGGGAAGATGGAATGATTTAAATGGTGCGAGTTCTTTGAATTTCGCACTAAATTGCATATAAATAATCATCGCTATAAACATTGCCCAGAAAACCAATGCTGTCGCGATGCCACAACCAGCTCCGCCCATTGCTGGGATGCCAAAATGACCATAAATAAAGATATAGTTAGCCGGTATGTTTACTGCTAATCCAACAAATCCTATGACCATGGTAGGTAGCGTGTATGAGATCCCTTCACTACATCCTCTGAGAACTTGATACAATACAAAAGCAGGAACCCCCCACATAAAGCCGTCGAGATAACCAACACTGAGCTCTGCAAGCGCAGGTTCTAAATCCATTAGGGCTAAAATATTGTCCGCAAGTGAGAGAAAGAACATCACACCTGCGCTGCCTATTATGGCAATATATCCAGCTTGGAACGCTAATGGTTGTATTGCTTTTTGGTTGTCGGCACCATGATGGTGTGCAAATACAGGCGTGAAAGCCATAAGAAGCCCTTGCACAAATAACAATGCTGGTAGCCAAAGGCTTGATCCAATAGCAACAGCCGCCATATCAACAGCGCTGACTCGACCTGCCATTACAGTGTCGATAAAACCCATCATAGTTTGGGTGACTTGAGCAATTAGTACTGGCAGTGCTAATTGAATTAAGCGTTTGGCCTGAAAGCCAGAGTGGTTCATTGAGTGAGCCCTTAATACATACGAGAGAAAAAATGTTTACAGGTATAGTTCAAGCAACATGTGAAGTGTTAGCGATAGATAAAAAACCGGGATTTAATACGCTACAAATCGCAACTGGACCGGATTTGCGCGAGGGACTTTCACTAGGGGCAAGTGTCGCAAATAACGGTGTTTGTTTAACAGTTACAAGAATAGAAGATGATAGGGTGTTTTTCGATGTAATGGAAGAGACCCTCAAACTAACTAACCTAGTAAATCTGAGACCTGGATCACAGGTTAACATCGAACGTTCATTAACGTTTGGCAGTGAGATTGGCGGGCATATTTTATCTGGTCATGTACACACTCAAGCTCAGTTAAAATCAGTCAGCAAAACTGAATCGCATTATGATATTTGTTTATCTGTTGAGCCAAAATGGATGAACTATATCCTTTATAAAGGTTTTATTGGCGTTAATGGTTGCAGTTTGACCGTAGGTGAAGTGACAGAGACCAGTTTTATGCTGCATTTGATCCCTGAAACGCTGAAGTTAACCAATTTAGAACAGTATGCAGCAGGGGACAAATTGAACATAGAGATAGACAGCCAGACACAGGCGATAGTCGATACCGTCGAGAGGGTGTTAGCAAAGCGTTTTGCTAACTAGCTAAAATGTTTCTCCGCTGTTTGATGTTCAAATAGCGGATTGACTAATAAATTTGTTCGTCATCAGAGTCAATATAAAGCTCTACTTTTAAACGTGACTCATCGATGTGCATTCGCATATGAATAGGGTTACAGCACACTCGACAATCTTCATAGTATTCTTGATCGCCAGCGGTAGCATCTATATTGAGGTGTTGATGATGACCGCAATGCGGGCATGAAATCGTTTTGTTAATAAATCGCATATTAAGCTCCCGTAAAACCGACTGCGCTTCGCCCTCCATCTACTGCAATTATCTGTCCTGAGATATAGGGTGCGCCCACTAAGTGAGATACCAGTTTAGCGATGTCCTCAGCTTGACCGAGTTTTGCTAAAGGGATCTCAGCTAAGACATGCTGTTGAGAGTCATCATTAGATAGTTCTGGCCAGAGTATTGCGCCTGGAGCGACTCCATTTACACGGATGTCAGGTGCAAGTTCTTGTGCCAGCGAAAGCGTTGCCATCTCAAGTGCTGCCTTTGAAATAGAGTATAGCCCATGATCTTTTAATGGGCGCCTAGCATGAATATCAATTAAGTTAATGATGCACCCGCTATGCTGTTTTAGAAAAGGCGCTAACTGCTCAGCGAGTAAATAGGGCGCGAGTAGGTTTGTTGCAAGTAGTTGTTGTGCTGTTTGATAATCGGTATTACCTAACGGAGTAGGATAAAATTCAGCCGCATTATTGATTAATATACTTATAGGTAAAGATTTCACCTTTAACATAGCTACAAATTTTTCTAGTTCAAATTGATTGTTCAGTTCGGCCTGCATAATTTGTGCAGAATTAGGCCTAATGTGGTTCAGTTCTGACTGTAACGCTATCGCTTCGTTGCTGGATTTGCTGTAGTGAACAATGATGTTAAGCCCATCGGCATGCAACTGCTTAGCAATACTATAGCCAATCCGTTTTGCTGCTCCGGTGATGAGTGCCCATTTGTCCATGACGTGATCCCTAAACGATTTGTAAATCAGTAGTCATTATCGCCTTATAAATATTCTCCACACAATCTATTACTTAATTTGCCAACCAAAATTCTAGTATCGATCATTCAGCAACGATAAATGTCGATTTTTCTTGCACTATATAAGTAGTTCGCATTTGTTTTAACTTAAGAGCCACATTGAATGTACTCTCTGTAATGCTTTTATCTAATTGCTCAGTGAGTATCGCCATGTTGGCATTTATCTGCTGTTGTAGCTCCATCTTTAAAGTAGTTTTATCTGTTATTGTCATTTCCGATGCCATCTGCTGGTTAACGTCAGCACTAATAGTAGAAAGTGCCGCTGTCAGTATTATTACGTTTATCATAATGTCCTCCTTGATTAGACGCGGCTAGATTAGCGATAAAGAATGATGTTTATGTGACAGTTAGCTAATATTTCCTATCGTCTTTTATGACCTTTTCTTATTATTTGAATTAGAAAAACTAATATAAAGGTAAAACTTGCATCAACTAGGCGCTATCCCTTAGAATTACGCGCTTACGCGTTGGAAAACATAGACTCCTGTACGGTCTTGTCCCAGTGGCGTTATAACTCTTATTTATTAAACCCAAGTGGCCCTACGTGGGGGTCACCACTGGAAAAGGAACAATCATGCCTGTAATTACACTTCCTGATGGAAGCAAACGCGAGTTTGCTCAACCCGTTTCTACTTTAGATGTTGCTGCCGATATTGGTCCAGGTCTTGCAAAAGCTTGTATTGCTGGACGTGTTAATGGTGAGCTAAAAGATGCTTGCGATATCATTGATACCGATTCTGAGCTGTCAATCATCACAGCTAAAGACGATGAGGGGGTAGAGATCCTTCGCCACTCTTGTGCACATTTGCTTGGTCATGCTTTTAAACAGCTTTGGCCTGAAGCTAAAATGGCGATTGGTCCAGTTATCGACAACGGTTTTTACTATGACATCGACTTAGATCATAAATTAACCCAGGAAGATATTGATGCGCTGCAAAAGCGCATGACTCAACTTGCTAAAACTAACTATGCGGTCGATAAGCGTGTAGTCAGCTGGCAAGAAGCGCGTGATACCTTTGAAGCTCGCGGTGAGAGCTACAAGATAGAAATTCTTGATGAGAACATCAGTAAAGATGCATCTCCTGCGCTTTATCACCACGAAGAATATGTCGATATGTGCCGTGGTCCGCACGTACCGAACATGAAGTTTTGTCAAAACTTTAAGTTGATGAGTGTTGCTGGCGCATACTGGCGTGGTAACTCTGATAACAAAATGCTGCAACGCATATACGGTACAGCTTGGGCTGATAAGAAAGCACTTAAAGTGCATCTTAACCGTTTAGAAGAAGCTGCAAAGCGCGACCATCGCAAAATTGGTAAGCAACTCGATCTTTACCATATGCAAGAAGAAGCTCCAGGTATGGTGTTTTGGCACAATGATGGATGGAGTTTGTTCCTAGAACTTGAAAAGTTCATCCGTCAAAAGCTTGGTCAGTACACATACCAAGAGGTTAAAGGTCCGTTGATGATGGATCGCGTGTTGTGGGAACGCTCAGGTCATTGGGATAAGTATGCCGATGGAATGTTCACGACCAATTCAGAAAGTCGTGAATATGCCATTAAGCCTATGAACTGTCCTGGACATGTTCAGATCTTTAATCAAGGTCTTAAGTCATACCGCGACTTGCCTTTACGTATGGCTGAATTTGGTTGTTGTCACCGCAATGAACCATCAGGTTCATTGCATGGTTTGATGCGCGTTCGTGGTTTTACTCAAGATGATGCACATGTTTTCTGTACAGAAGAGCAAGTTCAGCAGGAAGTGAGTGCTTGTATTCAAATGGTGTATGACACATACGAAACATTTGGATTCAAGAATATCGTGGTTAAGCTATCTACTCGCCCTGAAAAACGTATCGGCGATGACGATATGTGGGACCGAGCAGAAGAAGCATTAAAGCAAGCGCTTAAATCTAACGACATCGAGTTTGAAATTCTTCCGGGCGAGGGCGCATTCTACGGTCCTAAGATTGAATTCACACTTCATGATTGTTTAGACAGAGCTTGGCAGTGTGGTACGGTACAATTAGATTACGCATTACCTGGCCGTTTAGGTGCAACTTACGTGGCTGAAGACAATAGTCGTCAGACTCCTGTAATGATCCACCGCGCGATTTTAGGTTCTTTAGAGCGCTTCTTGGGTATTCTTATAGAAGAGTACGCAGGAAAATTCCCAACTTGGTTAGCCCCACAACAAGTTGTTGTTATGAATATTACCGATAAACAGTCTGATTATGCTGAAGAAGTTGTCAATTTATTCAAAGAACATGGAATTCGTGCAACTAAAGACTTGAGGAATGAGAAGATAGGCTTTAAAATACGCGAGCACACGTTAAGGCGTGTCCCTTATTTATTGGTCGTTGGCGATCAAGAAATGGAAAATAAGGAAGTCGCGGTGCGTACTCGAGAGGGTGTTGACTTAGGTAAGATGCAAATCCAAGAATTTGCAACTAAGCTCAAAAATCAAATTTCGCTCCGTAGTCTCAATTTGTTGGAGGATTAGGTCATAAAGATCAAAAAAACAGCAGGGCGCCAGGCGGCCCCGAATAGAATTAACGAGCTCATCACTGGTGTATCAGAAGTCCGTCTTAACGGTCTTGACGGTGAGCAATTAGGTATCTTAACTATTAGAGAAGCACAGGAAGTTGCCGACGAAGCAGGTGTTGATCTAGTAGAAATTAGCCCTAATGCCGAGCCGCCGGTTTGCCGTGTAATGGACTACGGTAAGTTCCTTTTTGATAAAGCGAAAGCTCAAAAGGAACAAAAAAAGAAGCAGAAAATTGTACAGGTGAAGGAAATAAAATTCCGTCCCGGTACAGATGAAAACGACTACCAGGTAAAACTACGCAACCTGACTCGTTTTCTAGAAGACGGCGACAAAGCGAAAGTAACGCTTCGTTTCCGTGGTCGTGAGATGGCTCACCAAAGCCTAGGTATGGATCTTTTGAACCGTATCAAAGCTGATTTGGAAGCAATTGCAGTCGTGGAGTCTTTCCCTAAAATGGAAGGTCGTCAAGCTGTCATGGTTCTTGCGCCGAAAAAGAAATAGTAAGGCAACCATAAAAGTAGCAGGGGTCTGTTAAGGTCTCTGCTCGCCTTGCGTTTTATTAATTGTCCCAATGCGGAGTTTTAGCAATGCCTAAAATGAAAACAGACAAGGGTGTAGCGAAGCGTTTTAAGAAAACTGCTAATGGTTTCAAACGCAAGCAAGCCCATTTACGTCATATTTTGACCAAGAAGAGCACTAAGCGTAAACGTCACTTACGTGCAAAATGTCAAGTAGCTAAGTCTGATGTGCCAGCAATTGCACGTCAACTACCATACGCTTAATTAAAGGAGCAATGAACAATGCCTAGAGTTAAGCGTGGTGTAACCGCTCGTGCTCGTCACAAGAAAGTACTCAAACTAGCCAAAGGTTATTACGGAGCTCGCTCTCGTACTTACCGTGTTGCTGTTCAAGCAGTAACTAAAGCTGGTCAATATGCTTACCGTGACCGTCGTCAGAAGAAACGTCAATTCCGTCAACTTTGGATTGCACGTATCAATGCGGCTTCTCGTCAAAATGGTCTGTCTTACAGCCGTTTCATTAATGGTTTGAAAAAAGCCTCTATTGAAATCGATCGTAAGATCCTGGCTGACATCGCTGTTTTTGATAAAGTTGTATTTACAACTTTAGTAGAAAAAGCAAAAGAAGCTTTAGCTAAGTAATTAGCTTTGATTCTTGTAAAAAGGGAGCCCTCGGGCTCCCTTTTTTGTAGCTGAAATTTGCATGTTAGAAAAAATTAAGTCCACTAATACCAATCAGTATAATCGCCAGTTTATGCAATACAGGCATTAATCTCTTGGTTTCAAGCATAAAAAAAGCAGGCTTAACGCCTGCTTTTTAAATTGGAATTATGATTACTGAGCGTCTAAGTAACGCTCTGCATCTAACGCTGCCATACAGCCTGTACCTGCAGAGGTAATTGCTTGACGATAATGTTGATCCATTACGTCCCCTGCAGCAAAAACACCTTCAATACTCGCTTGTGTTGCATTACCATTTAAGCCACTTTCGACCTTAATGTAGCCATTGTTCATCTCTAATTGGCCTTCAAACATGCCAGTGTTTGGACTGTGGCCAATCGCAACAAACACGCCTGCAACATCTAAATCTTTGATGCTACCATCTTTAGTGCTTTTCATCTTAAGGCCATTAACGCCCATTGCATCACCGACAACTTCTTCAAGTGTATTGTCTAAGTGCAAAATGATGTTACCGTTTTCTACCTTATCCATTAGACGTTTAGTTAGGATTTTTTCGCTACGGAAAGAATCACGACGGTGAATAAGGTGAACTTCAGAAGCGATGTTACTTAAGTAAAGTGCTTCTTCTACGGCGGTATTACCACCACCAATTACAGCAACTTTTTGATTACGGTAGAAGAAACCGTCACAAGTCGCACAAGCAGAAACGCCACGGCCTTTAAAAGCTTCTTCTGACTCAAGCCCAAGGTACATAGCAGATGCACCTGTTGAGATAATAAGAGCATCACAAGTAAACTCGCCATTATCGCCTTTAAGCTGGAAAGGGCGCACATTTAAGTTAACTTCATTGATATGATCAAAAATAATTTCAGTTTCAAATTTTTCAGCGTGCTTCTGCATACGCTCCATCAATGCTGGACCGGTAAGATCATCTGCATCACCAGGCCAGTTTTCAACTTCAGTCGTCGTCGTAAGTTGTCCACCTTGCTGCATACCCGTGATCATGACAGGCTTAAGGTTGGCGCGAGCGGCGTATACTGCGGCTGTATAGCCTGCAGGGCCTGAACCCAGAATAAGTAAGTTACAATGTCTAGCTTGGGTCATTTTTTTCTCCGTTCTTTTACGAATGCGATTTCTAACAGGGGAGTCAGCACTCCCTCTATCTCTAGGAATTGCAGGGATTGTATGGAATTTAAGGTTGTTGGTAAAGCTCTGTATTGGCCGTTAGTGCAACGTAAACCTTACAGAACCGTGATTTTTAGGGGTTATTGCACGCTTTTGGCTGCTCCTTATCACGTTTTGGTTTATTCTATAGCGCAAAGATTGATATCTAGCTGATCACAGCCCTAAACAGTAAAAAGGAAGTGTTATGCGTATTAGCGCGAATTTTGATGGCGGAAACATAGAAGTAATCAACGCAGACAATAAAGATGATGTGCAGCTCGCCATACGTCCAGATGAGGGCGGAGAGTTTTTTCAGTGGTTTAACTTCAAACTAGACGGTGTCGTAGGAACTCAGTACACACTTAATATCGTCAATGCAGATAAAGCTTCTTATGTAAAAGGCTGGGACGATTATCAAGCAGTAGCGACCTATGATAGACAAAGCTGGTTTAGACTGCCAACCACATATCAAGACGGTAAATTGACAATCGAAGTCGATTTAGATTGTGACGCTATTCAAATTGCTTATTTCGCACCTTATAGTTACGAGCGTCACCAAGATCTACTCGCGGCTGTACAAGTGCACCCACAGGTTAGTTTAGAGCATTTAGGCTTAACATTAGATGAGCGTGACATGACGCTGATTAAAGTCGGTGATGGTGACGAGGAGAAGGCTAATATCTGGATCACTGCACGTCAGCATCCAGGTGAAACGATGGCAGAATGGTTAGTTGAAGGTCTGATCAACAATCTACTAGATAGTGACTGCCCAACAGCGAAATCATTGCTTGATAAAGCAAACTTCTACATAGTACCGAACATGAATCCAGACGGAAGTGTTCGTGGACACCTTCGTACCAATGCTGTCGGGACAAACTTAAATCGTGAATGGCAATCTCCTTCATTAGAAAAAAGCCCAGAAGTCTTTTATGTCGTTAACAAGATGAAAGAGACTGGCGTCGATCTTTTTTATGATGTTCATGGTGATGAAGGCTTACCTTTTGTGTTCTTGGCTGGCTGTGAAGGCGTGCCAGCATACACCAAAGAAGATGCTGAACGTCAGCAAGCATTTGTTGATGCATTGCAAATGGCCAGCCCAGATTTTCAAACTGAGTTTGGCTATGATAAAGATCAGCCTGGTCAAGCAAACCTTACTGTAGGTTCCAACTGGGTTGCTCATACATTTGGTTGTCTTTCTAATACTTTGGAAATGCCGTTTAAAGACAACGATAACATGCCTGACTTAATGGCTGGATGGTCACCGGAGCGTTGTATTTATCTCGGTGAGGCATCATTGATTGCAATGAATGCAGTTGTAGATAAATTGAAGTAATGAACAGTTAATAAGAGCGGCAGAGGTGAATATATGGCGTTAGTAAAATGCCCCGGCTGTGGTGAGCGGATATCGAGCATGGCAAAACAGTGCTCTCATTGTAAGGCGAATATTTCTGCTGATAATGAAAGCTTGCAGGTTATTAGCCATATTAAGCGCTCTAACCAATTAATGAACCAAAGTTTTCTTGCACTGACGTTATTTATTGGCGGCGTAGTAACTTGGTTTTGGGGAGGAGAGCCTGCAGAGGGTACCCGTGCTACTGTTGCCGGCGGCGCATTTGCTTTAGGTTTTGTTGGCTATCTCATCACACGAGTACAAATCGTGCTGCATAAACGGAAAAAAGTATGACAGATATCAATAAAGTCATCGATGAAATGCCCACCGAAGTCTACGAGCGCTTATTAAGTGCGGTAGAGCTCGGTAAGTGGGAAGATGGTACAGTGCTAAGCCAAGAGCAGCGTGCTTCAACGCAGCAAGTGGTGATGCTTTATCAAGCAAGGAAGCTCACTCAAACTGAGCATTTTACTATTAATAGTGAAGGGCAGGTTAATGAGTTATCCAAGTCTGAACTTAAAAAGCAGTTTAGAGGCGACTCAATCGCTGAATTTAAAGAGAAAGAGCTTTAAATTAGATTTATAAAAGTAAAAGCCGCTCTATCAAGAGCGGCTTTTTTGTCTAAGATGTAGTTAATCTTGGGTCAATTCGCCGACAATTGATTGTTCCATGGCTGCGCGGATGGCCTCAGGAGTAAGGTCTGTAGACAGTAAGTAGTGCAGCTTAGCCAGTGCTGCTTCAGTAGTCATATCATAACCACTGATAACACCTGCGGATGCTAGAGCATTACCTGTCGCATACCCTCCCATATTGACTTTTCCTTGCAAACACTGCGTTAGGTTTACTAAAACAATGCCACGATCATGTGCATCTCTGAGTGTCTTTAATAATGCCGGTGTCTGCGGAGCGTTACCTACGCCAAAGGTTAAAAGTATTAGTGCTTTCACCGGTTGTTGTAAAACATTGGCAAAAATTTCAGTATTGATCCCAGGGTACAGAGTGACTACACCTATGGGCTGAGGACTTATATTGATAACTTCTAAAGGTCTAGTTGGATTTTCATCTGCGCGCTCGCCCGCATGCCAACGGATCTTTATCCCAGCTTCAAGTAGCAAAGGAAAGTTAGGTGATGCAAAAGCATTGAATCCGTCAGCATGAGCTTTAGTGGTGCGGTTACCTCTAAATAGCTTGTTGTTAAAGAATAAACAAACTTCGGCAACAGGGTAGTTCGCCGCAATGTATAGCGCATTTAATAAGTTTGTTTGACCATCAGAGCGCAGCTGGGCTAATGGTATTTGTGAGCCGGTAACGATAACGGGTTTAGACAAGCCTTGCAGCATGAAAGACAGCGCCGACGCCGTATACGCCATAGTGTCAGTACCATGGAGGATAACAAAGCCGTCGTACTGGTCGTAGTTAGCTTTGATATCATTAGCTATCATTTGCCAATCGGTAGGCGCCATGTCTGAAGAGTCGATAAGTGGCGAGTATTCGCTAATGACAAAGTCTGGCATCTCTTCATGGTAAAACTCCGGCATTGCTTTAACACATTCTGTTAAAAAACCCGCTACAGGCGCAAAGCCCTGCTCAGTTTTTTGCATACCTATGGTTCCGCCTGTGTAGGCGACATATATACAGCGTTTAGTCATGTTATTTTTGTTTTTGAACACAATAGAGTGATTATAAAGGTGCAGATAGAATAAAGCCCAGTAAAACTGGGCTTTATTTAATATTTGTTTATAAGCGTTATGTATAAAGGTGTTAGTCAGTGCATGTATCACAATATAGATAGACACCATTGGGGTCATCAAAAGTTTGTAATGTTTCGGCGACACTAGAGAACTCACCTAAAAGCTTTTCTAACAAAGTGGTTTGAGTCAGGCTTTCTGGTATATAAACAGCAACTGATGCAAACATCTCCTGTATAAACTGATCTTGAGGAGATAACTCTTGTTGGATCACTTCAGTATCAAAATGATCGATTTTCGCAAGTTCAGCTGCATGAGTAACAGCATTTTGTAAATCACCAATACCATCGACTAGTCCAAGCTCAAGTGCTTTGCGGCCCGTCCATACTCGCCCTTGAGCAATTCTGTCTACTTGCTCTAAGGTCATATCTCGCTCTGTTGCAACCAGTGATATAAAGTCTTTATATCCGCGCTCAATGTGACGCTGAATCACTGCACTTATTTGAGGTGATATCCCTTTGGTAACAGAAAAACCAGCCCAATCAGAGGTTGCAACGCCATCAGTATGTACGCCAATACTCGCTAGAGAATCCTCAAAAGTGGTCACCATGCCAAAAATACCAATAGAGCCCGTCAAGGTTGTTGGAGTCGCGTAGATATAATCAGCACTCGCAGAGATCCAATAACCGCCAGAAGCGGCGTAGCTGCCCATGCTGACGACAATTGGCTTGTTAGCCTCTTTTAATGCTAACACTTCTTGGCGGATCTGCTCTGAAGCAAATGCGCTACCACCGGGGCTATCAACTCGAAGTACTACAGCTTTGATTGAATCATCAAAACGGGCTTTACGTAGTAGTTCTGAAGTGCTTTCGCCACCAATCTCACCAGCGGGTTGTGACCCGTTTAAAATCTTCCCTTTGGCTACAATAATACCGACTTTGTTATCAGCTAATAAAAGAGGGTGACTCGCAGTGACAGAGAGATAATCGTAAAAATCAATTTGTTTAAAAGATTCACCATCAGAAGATTTTCCGACAGCGTCGACCATACTCAAGCGAAACTGTTCAGCTGTTTTTAACTCATCAACCCAATTAAGGTTAAGTGCCATCTGGCTAGATTGGCCGTCAGCTTTATCGAGCTCAGTCAAATACTCTTTGGCTGATAATGACAATTGGCTGGCATCAATATTACGGTTTTGGCCTACAGTAGTGCTGTAACTTTCCCATAAATCATTTAAAAGTGCCAAGTTAGCTTCTTTAGCCGCGTCAGACATATCATCACGAATAAAAGGCTCTACAGCAGATTTAAAGGTACCCACTCTAAAAACATGCGCTTTGATTTTAAGTTTATCTAAGGCAGACTTAAAATACTGACGGTAGCGACCAAGGCCTTCTATTTCAACACTGCCCTGTGGATTGAGATAAATGCCGTCGGCATAACTTGCTAAGAAGTACTGGTTTTGTCCAAACCAATTTGCATGAGCGACAATAGGTTTGCCTGATTCTTTAAAGTGGTTTAATGCCTCGCCTATAGATTGCAGTTTACTCATGCCTGTACCACGTAAATGGCCTAGATCGAGTACCAATTGACTAATTCGAGCATCAGAAGCTGCATTGTTAACGACATCGATGACATCCGATAGCAGAATTTCGCCACTACCATCTTTAGCGCTGCCGCTTTTCATTGCAGCTTCTAAAGGATCAACACGACGTTTCTGATCAACGATAGTGCCTGACAGGTTCAGCACTAGCGCTGAGCCATCTTCAACTTTTAATGTCTCTTCACTGCTAAGGGTTACGATAAGCGCAATAATCAAACCGAAAAAAATAAGGTTTAGAAATAGCTTTCTTGTGCCATTTATAATATTCCAGCAAAGCAGAAATATCCTTTTAAAAACTGAGGGTTTAGTGGGCATTAGCCACTCCTTTAAATCCGAATTAGCATAATGCTAACTGAAAATCCTTTAGAAAGGAAAACTCAATTGTAAAGGAATCTGATCACTCCCTTATTGAGCTTATTGATAACACAAGGTATGCTGAATTAAATCACTTGTTTAAAAAGGATGTTTGAATGTCGTTTCCGCATTTATTAGAACCCTTAGATCTGGGCTTCACCCAGTTAAAAAACCGCGTATTGATGGGCTCAATGCATACAGGTTTAGAAGAAGAAAAGGGCGGCTTTGAGAAACTGGCAGCATTTTATAAAGAGCGTGCACAAGGTGGAGTGGGGTTAATTGTTACCGGTGGTATATCACCCAATTTACGAGGAAGGCTGGCTCCCAATGCTTGTCAATTAAGTTTTCCATGGCAGGTAAAGAAGCACACAGTTGTCACTAAAGCCGTTCATGATGCTGGCGGCAAGATCTGCATGCAGCTACTTCACGCTGGCCGCTATGGTTATCATCCATTTTCACAGGCGCCAAGTAAGATTAAGTCTCCTATTACTCCTTTTACCCCCTCTAAAATGTCAACGCGTCAGGTTGCCGGGACGATAAAAGACTACGCTACTAGCGCTGCATTGGCTAAAAAGGCGGGTTACGATGGCGTTGAAGTGATGGGGAGTGAAGGTTATTTGATTAACCAGTTTATAAGCTCTCGAACCAATAAGCGCACGGATAAATGGGGTGGATCTTTCGAAAATAGAGCGCAGTTCCCTATTGAAATCGTAAAGCAGATCCGCGCTAAAGTGGGCAAGGAATTCATAATCATCTTTAGGTTATCGATGTTGGATTTGGTCGATAACGGCTCGACGTGGGATGAAGTGGTACAACTTGCTAAGTCTCTAGAAAGTGCTGGAGTGACTATTATCAACACTGGTATAGGCTGGCATGAAGCTCGAGTACCAACTATTGCTACCAGTGTTCCGCGCGGCGCATTTGCTTGGGTTACAGAAAAACTGATGAAAGAGATGAGCATTCCTCTCATCGCCACTAACCGGATTAATACACCAGAAATTGGGGAGTCTATTATCGCATCAGGTCAAGCAGATATGGTGTCTATGGCGAGGCCATTCTTAGCCGATGCAGAATTTGTTAATAAGGCTGAAGCGAATACTCCAGAACTTATTAATACCTGTATCGGTTGTAATCAAGCCTGCCTCGATCATACTTTTGCACTTAAGCGTGCAACATGTTTGGTTAACCCAAGAGCTTGTTATGAAACTGAACTCAACTTTACCCCTGCTAAGGTTAAAAAGCGTATAGCTGTCATGGGAGCGGGCCCTGCTGGGATGGCGTTTTCAATTTATGCTGCGACACGTGGTCATGAAGTGGTGCTATTTGAAGCTAAATCGGAAGTGGGTGGCCAGTTTAACTTGGCTAGAAAGATCCCCGGCAAAGAGGAGTTTGACGAAACAATTCGCTACTTCCTCAATCAAATCAAATTGCATAAGGTGGAGTTGCGGTTAAACACTCGGCTTGATGCTAGCGTTGTTAGAGATGAAAAATTTGATGAAATCGTGATGTCTTCGGGTGTAAAACCAAGGCCACTTGATTTACCAGGCTTTGATAACCCCAAGGTAGTTGATTACCAACAAGTGCTCAATGGCGATGTTGAAATTGGACAGAAAGTTGCTTTGATAGGAGCGGGCGGTATTGGTTTCGATATGGCTCATTACCTTTGTGAAGATGAATCGTCAACGTTAAACGCTAATAAGTGGTTAAAGCAGTGGGGCATTGATAAAGAATATAAAGAAGCTGGCGGCCTTACAGAACCGGTGTTAGATGACAAGCATCGTGAAGTCTTTTTATTGCAACGTAAAACCACTAAGATGGGCAAAGGGTTAGGTAAAACTACTGGCTGGATCCATCGCTCTGTTTTAAAACAACATCAAGTCGCGATGAAAACAGGTGTTAGCTATGACAAATTTGATGAAGCAGGCTTACACATCACTGTTGATGAAAAGCCCGAGATATTAGCTGTCGACAACGTAGTGCTCTGTGCCGGACAAGTGTCAAATACTGAGTTGGTTGACGAGATGAAGTCAACCGGTATTCCTGTGCATCTTATTGGTGGTGCAGATGTTGCCGCTGAGCTTGATGCTAAGCGAGCAATACGCCAAGGCGCGGAGTTAGCTATCTCACTTTAATATGCTTATTAAATACTGATAGGTATCAAAGCCTGCTTTATTCGTAAAGAGAATTAAGCAGGCTTTTTTGTGTCATGTGAATTACCTTTAGGCAAACAGTAACAAGAAAGTCGCTATGTTCAGACAATTAATAAAACAATTAGCTGTCATTACCATCATTGCTTTGATGCCCTGTAACGTAAATGCAGCTACCAGTGTAAATCCTGATTATGACGCTAAAAGAGCCGTAAATGCGTGGGCTGATGAATATGGTATGAAACGCTATGTGATTGCATTTTTAAAGCGGGGCCGTTTTTAGAGGAAGGTGATTTAAGAGGGATTTATATTTTTGATGTTGTAACCATTGAAGAGGCCAAAGCGCTCACCGCTTCTGATCCTGCAATAAAGGCTAGAAGTTTAATCATGGATCTTAAGCCTTGGTATGGCAGTGCGGCCCTTACAGAGGTGAATGACTTACATAAACTCATGTCTAAAAAGCGAATGTAAGGTTAGCGCAATAATGGAAAATAACGATAATAGGGCAAGCTAAAAACCTTGTTTACTCAACCGATTCGCTAGCTTGATGTTGTTTATGCTTAGGTGCTCTTACAACTATCTCTGCGCCATCAACAGATAGATCTAAATCGATGTCGGTATCAGGAACACAACAGCAGGGCAGGCATTCATCGGCTTCTAAGGTAACCAGTGGTTCGGTGATATAACTGACTGAACCACTGATAATTTTAGTCTTACATTGGCCACAAAAGCCATTGCGGCACTCTGAAAATGTACTCACTTTTTTTTGTTCTAGCGCCTCAAGTAAGGTCAGGTGCTGTTGATTAAACAGCAGCACAGGTTGTCCTTGCAGGCTTACAATAGGCGCTTTTTTAAAGCTAGCTAGGCTAAAGTTAACAGGTTTAAAGGTCAAAGTCAGAAAACTCGTCTTCATCAATAGAGGCATCAATTTGGCCAACTAGATAAGATGATACTTCCACTTCTTGAGGTGCGACTTGCACTGCATCACTCTCTAGCCAGTTCTTCATCCAAGGTAGTGGATTGCTTTGCTCTGCATATGGTGACTCCAAATTAACCGCTTTCATGCGTTCATTGGTGATGTACTCAACATACTGGCAAAGGATTTGCTCATTTAGGCCAATCATAGAGCCGTCTTTGAATAGGTATTTAGCCCATTCTTTCTCTTGCTCAGCCGCTTTAACAAAGATGTCGATTGCGGTTTGTTCACACTCTTTGGCAATTTCTGCCATTTCAGGATCGTCTTTACCGGCATGCATAATTTTTAAAATATGCTGGGTACTATTTAGGTGCAAAGCTTCATCACGAGCAATAAGACGGATGATTTTGGCGTTACCTTCCATCACATTACGTTCAGCAAAAGCAAATGAGCAAGCAAAGCTGACATAGAAACGAATCGCTTCGAGGACGTTTACCGACACCATGCAAAGGTAAAGCGCTTTTTTGATTTCGCGCTTAGTGACTTCTACGATTTCACCGTCTATTTGATGACTGCCTTCTCCAAGCAAATGGAATGCTTGGCTGAGTTTTATCAACTTGTCGTAATACGCCGCAATATCAGTTGCACGTTTTAAGATCTCTTCATTTTCAACGATATCGTCAAAAACAACCGATGGATCATTGACGATGTTACGAATAATATGGGTGTAAGAACGAGAATGAATGGTTTCAGAAAATGACCAAGTCTCGATCCAAGTTTCAAGTTCAGGCAACGATACCAAAGGCAGAAAAGCAACATTTGGCGAACGACCTTGAATCGAATCTAGTAGTGTTTGGTATTTCAGGTTTGAGATAAAGATATGCTTCTCATGGGCAGGCAGAGCGGCATAATCAATTTTATCTTTGCTTACGTCTACTTCTTCTGGACGCCAGAAAAATGAAAGCTGCTTTTCAATTAGTTTTTCAAAAACTTCATATTTCTGTTGGTCGTAACGAGCAACATTGACTGATTGCCCAAGAAACATAGGCTCAAGCATTGCATTGTTTGGTGTTTGACAAAATGTAGAGTAGGCCATTTTTCTATCTTCCGATAATGGGGGCATAGCCCCCTATAATTAACGTTTAAATACGAGTGATGAAATCCGTTGGATTAGATCTTACATGCGCCACCAGCGCAACTGTCATCTTCTACCTCAATGGCAGTGATATCATCATGACTATCTGAAGCTCCATCACGGGTATTGTGATAGTAAAGTGTTTTCACACCATATTTGTATGCAGTTAATAGATCTTTCAGCAATACCTTCATCGGAACCTTACCATCTGGGAAGCGGCCCGGATCGTAGTTCGTGTTAGCCGAAATAGATTGATCAACAAACTTTTGCATCAAACCAACTAACTGAATGTAGCCGTCATTATTCGGCATTTGCCAAAGCAGCTCATAGCTGTACTGATATTTATCAAAATCAGGGACTACTTGCTTTAGTTGGCCATCTTTACTGGCCTTAACACTGATTAAACCTCGTGGAGGCTCAATACCATTAGTAGCGTTTGAGATCTGCGATGACGTCTCAGAAGGCATCAATGCTGAAAGCGTAGAGTTACGCAGGCCATGAGTTTTGATCTCTTCACGCAGAGATTCCCAGTCCATATGTAATGGTTCATCACAGATCTTATCAAGATCACGCTTGTAGGTATCAATTGGTAAAATACCCTTAGAATAAGTTGTTTCATGAAACGAAGGGCACGCGCCTTGCTCTTTTGCTAAATTGTTTGAAGCTTTCAACAAATAGTACTGAATCGCTTCGAACGTTTTATGGGTAATGCTGTTCGCTGAGCCGTCTGAGTATCGAACACCTTCTTTAGCAAGGTAATTGGCGAAGTTAATCACACCGATCCCCAGAGTACGTCGATTCATCGATGCCTTCTCTGCAGAGATGATCGGGTAATCCTGATAATCCAATAAATTATCAAGTGCACGTACAGCGAGATCCGCAAGAGGCTCAAGTTCTTCTAGATTCTTAATTGCACCTAGGTTTAATGCCGAAAGCGTACAAAGGGCAATTTCACCATCTGGATCATTGATGTTGTTCAGTGGCTTGGTTGGTAGTGCGATCTCTAAACACAAGTTAGACTGACGAACTGGTGCAACTTTAGAGTCAAATGGACTATGAGTGTTGCAGTGATCGACGTTTTGAATGTAAATACGTCCAGTCGATGCACGTTCTTGCATCATCAATGAGAACAGTTCTACTGCTTTAACTTGTTGCTTACGAATACTCTCGTCTGCTTCATACTTTAAGTAAAGGCGTTCGAACTCGTCTTGGTCTTCAAAGAAAGCATCATACATACCAGGTACATCTGATGGGCTAAACAAGCTAATCATGCCACCTTGGATCATACGTTGATACATCAACTTGTTGATTTGAACGCCGTAATCTAAATGACGGATACGGTTGTCGTCTACACCACGGTTGTTCTTTAGCACAAGTAGTGATTCAACTTCTAAATGCCAAATAGGGTAGAACAGGGTTGCAGCTCCACCACGAACGCCACCTTGCGAACAAGATTTTACTGCAGTTTGGAAGTACTTATAAAAAGGTAAGCAACCTGTATGGAATGCTTCACCACCGCGAATAGGACTACCTAATGCACGAATACGGCCTGCGTTAACGCCGATCCCTGCTCGCTGCGACACATATTTAACGATGGAAGATGACGTGGCGTTAATTGAATCTAAGCTGTCACCGCACTCAATCAATACACATGAGCTAAATTGGCGAGTAGGTGTACGAACACCAGCCATAATCGGTGTCGGAAGCGAAATCTTGAACGTAGAAGTCGCATCGTAAAAATCTTTTATGTATTTAAGACGAGTCTCTTTTGGATATTTCGCGAATAGACATGCGGCAACCAAGATATAAAGGAACTGAGCGCTTTCATAAATTTCATGACTGACGCGGTTCTGAACTAAATACTTACCTTCTAACTGCTTAACGGCAGCGTAAGAAAAGTTCATGTCGCGCCAGTGATCAATATAACCGCCTAAAATGTCGATCTCTTCGCGGCTATAATCTTCAAGTATATGGGCGTCGTACTTGCCTAACTCAATGAGCTTGACCACATGGTCAAATAGTTTTGGTGGTTCAAACTGTCCAAATGCTTTTTTACGTAAGTGGAAAATGGCAAGTCTGGCTGCTAAAAACTGGTAATCCGGCGCTTCAGGCGAGATTAAATCTGCAGCTGCTTTAATGATAGTCTCGTGAATAGCCTCTGTCGGGATCCCTTCGAAAAACTGTAGGTGAGAACGTAATTCAACTTCAGAGACTGACACATTGGTGAGTCCTTTAGCTGCCCATTCTATAACACGATGGATCTTGTCAAGATCAATGGTTTCACGTTCGCCACTACGTTTTGTGACTGTCATATTGCTATTCATTAAAGATAAACCTTGGTTCTTATATTTATGAAAGTGACCTGTATAGGCGCACTGTACGTTTCCCTGTAAACAATCCAAATAAAACTGTAAAACAGTGGCATCCAATCTGTTGACACAACCTACTAACTAGTGTCTAAGATTGTCACTCACACACAATATATGGTGTTTTAAAATTTCTAAGGTACAAGATAGTGAGGTTATTGGATTTTTGCAAGTATGAATTGTGGGTACAAGTTGTGGATATCTTGAGGATAATTGTTAGGGTTAGTAATAGCTAACCCTTGAAGCTTGTTTTGATTTGAGTTCTCCGTTGAAGATGAATATTTAGCCAGCCAAAAAACTTGTTGAAGATCGCAGGATCTTATAGCGATCTTCATCTTTAATAATCCAGATAGAATGCTTATACCCGTTCTACTTTAAGATGCAGGATTCAGTGGGAATTTAATGGGCTTTAATCACAGGTTCATTGCTCCATGCTAAACCTAAGCACCTACGTCCATGTAGGCGAGGCATTGATTGCGATTAATGGTCGTTCCCTTAGTAAAATCAATAACACAGAGTAAAGTCCATGCTTTTTATATAAGATGCGCCCATCGCGGAAGGCTTTGTGCCAGCCCACTTCGTTGTTGCACTCACTTAAAAGGGAATAACCATTTCTACGTCAATGTGCCTAGAATTGAACTGGCACAATGCTTCTGAAACGAGCATCTTCAGGTAGTACTGGTATATATACTTAGTTGGTTTTTAAGCCATCTGCTTAGGACATATGGATCACCAAAACTGACGTCGCTAGGCCATTCTATAATTGCATCATCGGGTCCAATATAGCCCCATTCCGCGAGCCCTGCATGCATACCGCAAGCCTTCGCTGCCTGCATATCTCGCTCAGCATCACCAAGATAGAGGATCTGTTCTGGTCTGACTGACAACTGTTGCGCAGCGAGTAGCATTGGCGCTGTGTGAGGCTTTGAATGCAAAGTACTATCGCCACTCACGATTGTTGGCATGCGTTTATCAAAACCCATTTTAATCATCAGTGGGCGGGTAAATCTAGCGGGTTTATTAGTGACGACCCCAAATGGAATGTTTTGCTCTGACAATAAGTTTAAAAAAGCATCTAAGCCAGCGAAAAGCTGACAATGCTTACCGTTTACTTGGGGATAGTTTTTCAGTAGTGCAGATTGTACTTGAGCATGCATAGCTTCGTTTTGCTCAGGCAATGCTGTTTGAACTAAAGCTAAACTACCATGTGACGCTTGATAACGAAGTTCACAGCTATTAACTGCGGCAAAACCGAACTGTGCAAGGCTAATATTGAGTGCCTCAATCATATCTGGTGCAGTGTCGGCTAAAGTGCCATCAAGATCAAAAAGCACCCCTTTAATGGCGAGGCGCTTTTCTGTTAAGTGGCAATCAGTCATTTTTAGTCGTTGCTATCATATAATTGACTTCTAAACTTTTTGTGTACTTAAACACATCGGTAATAGGGTTGTAGGTTATACCTACTGCATCGGTGCAGATTAGCTCGGCATTATCAGCTAGGCTAATTAGCTCCGAAGGTCTAATAAACTTATTGTGGTCATGGGTGCCGACTGGTAACATTTTTAATAAATATTCCGCACCTAAAATAGTTTCTACGTAGGCTCGAATGTTTCTATTAATGGTGGAGAAAAATACATAGCCGCCAGGTTTAACCATATCGGCACATGCTTGGATGACTGAGCTTGGATCAGGCACATGTTCAAGCATTTCCATACAGGTGATGACATCATATTGTTGTTTGTGTTCGTCTCGATGGTTTTCTGCAGTATTTTTTATATAGTCAATAGAAACCCCAGTTTCTAATGCATGAAGACGAGCAACATCAAGCGGTTCCTCACCCATATCAAGGCCAGTAACATTAGCACCAATACGCGCCATACTTTCAGATAAGATCCCGCCACCACAGCCGACATCGAGTATCTTTTTACCAAAAATACCGCCAGCTGTCTGATCGATATAATTGAGGCGCAGTGGATTAAGGTTGTGCAGGGGCTTGAACTCACCGTTTGGATCCCACCAAGTCGCCGCCATTTTCTCAAATTTTGCAATCTCTTCAGGGTCGACATTATTGTTGTTTTGCACTGTTAATTACCTCAGATCGATTAATTCGTCTTTTGTGCTTCATTATAATGATTAGCGACAATAAACAAAGCGGATATCGCTTGGTTTTCTAAGATCCACTCGAAGTGGCTATAAAATGCACTTATGCCTTGATTTTAATCAATAGTATTGCCTTTTACTGCTTATTTAAAATGAATACAGTATTGGGTCTAGCGCCATCAAATAACTGTGTTAGAATGCCAAATCACGTTTTCAAGCATGGCCATTCTTAACAGTGAGAATAGCGTGCTAAATTTCAGGGGATCGAGCAGTTTATGACTGATCTGGCTTCATCTATAACACCAATTAATATTGAAGACGAATTAAAGAATTCTTACCTCGATTACGCTATGAGTGTAATTGTAGGCCGGGCACTGCCCGATGTTCGTGATGGCTTAAAGCCTGTTCACCGTCGCGTTTTATTCGCCATGAACGAATTGAAAAACGACTGGAACAAACCATATAAGAAATCGGCTCGTGTGGTCGGTGACGTAATCGGTAAGTATCACCCACATGGTGACACCGCGGTTTACGACACGATCGTTCGCTTAGCACAGCCATTCTCTATGAGATACCCGCTTATCGACGGCCAAGGAAATTTTGGTTCAGTTGATGGTGATGCAGCAGCTGCAATGCGTTATACCGAAATCCGTATGGACAAAGTCGCGCATCAATTACTAGCCGATCTTGAAAAAGAGACGGTTGACTTTGTACCTAACTATGATGGTACCGAGTTTATACCTGCTGTTTTACCAACACGCATACCGACATTACTAGTTAATGGTTCTTCAGGTATCGCGGTTGGTATGGCAACAAACATCCCACCTCATAATTTGAGTGAAGTAATTGCCGGTTGTTTAGCGCTTATTGAAGATCCTGCGTTATCAATCGAACAGTTAATGGAACATATTCCAGGACCTGACTTCCCAACAGCAGCTATCGTTAATGGTCGCAAGGGCATTATTGATGCTTATAAGACTGGCCGTGGCCGCGCAGTTATGCGTGCTAAAGCTGAAATTGAAGAAGAGAATGGTCGCGAACGTATTATTGTTCACGAAATTCCATATCAAGTTAACAAAGCTCGTCTAATCGAAAAGATTGCCGAGCTAGTAAAAGATAAAAAGATTGAAGGGATCAGTGGCCTACGCGATGAGTCTGATAAAGACGGTATGCGTATCGTTATTGAGATCAAGCGTGGTGAAGTTGGCGAGGTTGTGCTCAACAACCTATACGCTCAAACACAAATGCAATGCTCTTTTGGTATTAATATGGTTGCGTTGACTAACGGTCAACCAAAACTATTTAACCTTAAAGAGATGCTAGAGTGCTTTATTCTTCATCGTCGTGAAGTTGTTACGCGTCGTACCGTATTTGAACTACGTAAGGCCCGAGAGCGCGCCCATATATTGGAAGCGCTTGCTGTAGCACTAGCAAACATCGATCCGATCATAGCGCTCATTAAAGCATCACCAACGCCTGCTGAAGCTAAAGTTAAGCTTGTGGCACAAGGTTGGGAGCTTGGCCATGTTAAAGGCATGCTTGAAAAAGCAGGCGATGATGCCGCTCGTCCTGAGTGGTTAGAGCCAGAATTTGGTATCCGTGATGACAAGTACTTCCTGACAGAACAGCAAGCTCAAGCCATTCTAGAGCTTCGCTTACACCGTCTAACAGGCCTTGAGCACGACAAGATCATTGCTGAGTATGAAGAGTTACTTGAAATCATCGCGGCGTTGCTACTTATTTTAAGCAGCCCACAACGTTTGATGGAAGTGATTACTGAAGAGCTACATGAAGTACTTGAAAACTTTGGCGATGAACGTCGCACAGTTATCAATGCTAATGAAGTTGATATGAGTCTTGAAGATCTCATCAACGAAGAGGACGTGGTAGTTACACTTTCTCATCTTGGCTATGCAAAATATCAAGTGCTTACAGATTACCAAGCGCAGCGCCGTGGTGGTAAGGGTAAAGCAGCAACTAAAGTTAAAGATGAAGATTTCGTCGAGAAACTATTGGTAGCAAATACCCACGACACTATTTTGTGTTTCTCTGACTTCGGTAAAATGTATTGGCTGAAAGTTTACCAATTGCCACTTGCAAGTCGTACTGCTCGTGGACGCCCTATTGTAAACTTATTACCACTTTCTGAAGGCGAGCGTATTACTGCTATTCTACCTGTACGTGAATATGCCGATGATAAATATATCATCATGGCAACCTCTCACGGAACCGTTAAGAAAACAGCGTTAACAGCCTACAGCAACCCTCGTGCTAACGGCATTATTGCTGTTAACTTGAAAGATGGTGACCAACTGATTGGTGTTGATATTACCGATGGTAATGACGATATCATGTTGTTCTCTAACGAAGGTAAAGTAGTTCGCTTTAATGAAAAAGCACGTAATGCTGAAACTGGTGAAGTGAAGATTGATCCAGAAACCGGAGAAGAGGTAATTGCACTACGTGCGATGGGCCGTACCGCTACAGGTGTTCGTGGTATCAAGCTTGAAGATGGCCAAACCGTGGTATCGCTAATTGTGCCTAAAGAAGATGGCGCTATCTTGACGGTAACTGAAAATGGTTATGGTAAACGAACTGCACTGTCTGAGTACCCAGCTAAGAGCCGTGGTACAAAGGGTGTTGTTTCTATCAAAGTAAGCGAACGTAACGGTGCGGTTGTGGGTGCGGTACAAGTTGGTGAGAATGACGAGATCATGCTTATCAGCGACAAAGGTACCTTAGTTCGTACTCCTGCAACAGGTGTATCTAGTATTGGTCGTAATACTCAAGGTGTTACTATTATCCGTACCGCGGAAGATGAAAAAGTAGTAGGTCTGCAGCGTATTGATGAAATACAAGATGACGAAGTTGAACTTGATGAAGAGGGTAACCCTATCGTCAGCGAGGAGGTTACAGAAGTAGCTTCTGATGCAGAAGGTTCTGAATCAACAGAGTCTGAAGACTAAATAGCTAAACTTACTATCAAGTAAAAAAGGATGCCATTGGCATCCTTTTTTGTTTTAGTCAGGGTTAAATAAGAAATACTATTGTTTGTCGAGTTTATCAGCTTGTTTGAAAACATCTCGCCAGTATTGAGAACTAAGCTTTGCAATGACTCTCGACTCACCATTTAAAAGCATAGCCATTCCGATATTGAGCTCTGGAGAGTAGGATATTTCTGCAACGTAACCTGCGACCCATCCAGCATGATAGATTAAAGGTCGACCTTCAAACTCATAAACACGCCAACCCTTTCCGTAATGTGCGCTATCAAGGTAGGCGCGCCAATCTCTGCGCCTCAACTCTCGAGTGGTTTTAACGCCAGGTGTAGTGACATCCTTAAGCACGCTCTCTGATATTACACTTGGGTTTTGCCCAAGATTTGCCATAAGCCATTTGGACATGTCGCTAATGCTGGCATTAACACCAGCAGCAGGTGCGAGTTGATAGTAGTTCGGTTTAACTTTTACCTTTTTGAATCCAGATTTTGTTTTTACATGAGGTTCAGCTCTATTTTTTGTATTTTGAAAAGCGTCGTAGCCTACCGACGCAGAACTCATTTTTAGTGGTGTAAAGATTCTGCGCTGTAAAAGTTCAGCATAGTTTTGATGGGTTTGTGTTTCTATCGCAGTTTGAATAAACGAAAAGGCCACATTTTGGTAGCCATAGCAGACTCCGGGGCTACACATTGGTGTAAGTTCATCAAACTTGGAGATAATTTTAGGCATTTTTACATTAGCATTTATTAAGTTGTCATAGCTGTTGGGCCATAGACCCGTACTATGTCCAATAATATGGCCTAGATTGATCTGTTTTGCTGCTTGCCTATCAGCAAGGTCAAACTCAGGAATATAGCTTATAACCGGTTGCTTCCAATCGAGTTTGTGTTCTTGAACTAGCATTGAAGCAAGTGTTCCAGCGAAAGTCTTAGACACTGATGCGAGTCTGAATACGGTTTCCGAGTTTACATTTTTACTACCACCTTTAGTGCGCTTTCCGTAAGTACTTAACTTAAGTATTGTATCTCCCTCAACGATAACAAATGCTCCACCAGGTACTTTATTGGCTTTCATTTTACTGTGGAAATTGTGTTTGAAATTATCTGCAAGGACTTTGTATTCAGAGGTACTGGCATAAGCAGCAGTGTTTGGTAACAAGGTAGCAATCGATAGAGAGCTGAATAATAAAAAGGGTCTTAAAAACATGTATGGATCCAACGAAAGATTATAATCATTCTTATATGGCTATTGTTGAGCATAAGGTTCCATATTACTAGTGGCTGTCTATCGTTTAAGGCGAGTTTTTGTTCAAATGAAATGACTTTAGTATTTTAATAGAAAAGAGGCTGGAAAGCTCCTGTAAAAAGCAATAATACGATTTTCGAAATGGGCAGCTAAAGTAGAGCGTTTAAATTTTTCATTTCATGACTCAATAAAGCATTTTTACAAAACAGTGATTTATTAAAGTGAAACGACTTTTTCGTGTTAGCCACCAGAACGTTACGATATACTAAGAAAAGAATCTAAAAAACCACGTATAAACTGATCGTACATAAAAGGACAATACTGTGAGCGCTACTTTTAATTTCTGTGCTGGACCCGCCATGTTACCTCAAGCTGTTATGCAAAAAGCACAGAGAGAGTTGTTAGATTGGAATAATATGGGTACTTCGGTGATGGAGATTAGCCACCGAAGTCAAGAGTTTATAGCGCTAACGACTCAAGCTGAAGCAGACCTACGACAGTTAATGGATATCCCCTTGAATTATCATGTACTCTTTATGCATGGTGGTGGGCGAGGTCAGTTTTCTGCTATTGCCAATAACTTTCTTGGTAATAATGGACAAGCGCTGTACCTTGTTGATGGCAGTTGGTCTTCAGCTGCCGTAGAGGAAGCTAAAAAACTGGCTGGTGAAGATAATATCGACACCATTAATATTGTCGAAAAAAGTAATGGCTTAAACAGTGTTTCTATACCTGAATTATCAACTATCGATAAAGATTATCGATACCTACATTATTGCCCGAACGAGACTGTAGATGGCATAGAGATCTTTGACACTGTTAATAGCCCATGGCCAGTTATCGCTGATATGTCATCAAATATCTTGTCGCGAAAAATAGACGTAAGCCAGTTTGGCCTTATCTATGCGGGTGCACAAAAAAATATTGGCCCATCAGGTTTGAGTATTGTCATTGTTCGAGATGATATGTTGACGCTTCCGAGTTTGCCGCAGTCTTCTATCATGGATTACAAGTTGGCGGTTAAACACGCTTCTATGTATAACACTCCGCCTACTTTTGCATGGTATTTAGCTGCAGAAGTTTTTGCTTGGTTAAAAGCGAGCGGTGGGGTGGAGGCTGTAGAACAAATTAACATTGAGAAAGCTCAGTTACTGTATCAATGTATTGATGATCTTAGTTTCTATACGAGTGGGGTTGCTAGCTTGAATCGTTCTCGAATGAATGTAACTTTTCAACTTGTTAACCCTGAGCTTGATGACCTCTTTTTAGAAGAGGCTAAATTGGCCGGATTAGTTGCCCTAAAAGGGCACCGTAGCGTAGGTGGAATGCGTGCGAGCATTTACAATGCCATGCCGATAGAAGGTGTTATTGAATTAGTGAAATTCATGCAGGCTTTTGCTAAAAAACATAGCTAACGAGTAAATTGAAATATAGAAAAGCCGCTTTTAAAAGCGGCTTTTTAGTAAAACTTTAAAGCTTAGAGTACTTTAGCAATCGATTTTGCTAAGTATTCAACATTGCCAGTTCCTATGCCCGCAATGCTTATACGACTAGAATCGACCATATAAACACTATAATCACTTTGAAGCTGCGCGACTTGCTCTGGAGTGATCCCTAAGAACGAGAACATGCCTTTTTGTTCAGTGATGAAGTCGAAATTACGAGTCACGCCAATCTCTTTTAGCTTGTTAACTAACATGGCACGGTTGCCGTTAATGCGGTCGCGCATTACCGTTAACTCATCTAACCACTCTTGTTTTAGCTCGTTTGATCCTAGGATCGTTTCAACTATTGCAGCACCATGGGCAGGCGGCATTGAATAGATACAACGGACGACATAAAGCAATACAGAGAAAGCAACGTCACTGGCAGCAGCATCTTTACCTATGATGCTGCAGGCACCAATGCGCTCTCGGTACAAGCCGAAATTCTTTGAGCATGAACTACACAGAATCATGTTGTTAACTGTTGCAGCCATTTTACGGACGCCATATGCATCTTCATCTACACCATCTCCAAAGCCTTGATAGGCCATATCTATGAGTGGGGTAAAACCTTGCTCTGCAGTCAACTCGATAATCTCGTCCCATTGTTGCTGGTTGAGATCCATACCACTTGGGTTATGGCAACAGGCATGTAGCAGTACTACGTCGTCGCTGTTTATTTCAGATAGCGCTGCCTTCATCTCTGTAAATTTAAGGGACTTAGTGTCGTAGTCATAGTAAGGGTAAGTTTTAACGGTAATACCAGCTGCTTCAAACAAACCGGTGTGGTTTGCCCATGTTGGGTCGCTTACCCAAAGTACAGAGTTTGGATTACAACGTTTGATAAAATCAGCAGCGACTCTAAGCGCACCAGTGCCGCCTGGTGTTGAAACAGTACGAACTCTGTTTGCTAGGATTGCTGAGCTATCTGTACCGAAAGCTAGCTCTGACATGAGCCTGTTAAAATCAGCAGAGCCAGTAGGACCGATGTAAACTTTTGTTGACTCTGTGTCTAATCGATACTTTTCTGCTTTCTTTACACAGGTTAAAATAGGGGTGTGGCCTGATTCGTCTTTGTATACCCCAACGCCTAGATCAACTTTTTGTGAATGATTATCTTCACGGTATTTAGTTAGCAAACCTAAAATGGGGTCTGCAGGCATAGCGGTCAGTGTGTTGAACATAGCTCCATCTACCTCTTTGTTTATTGGCCTACTTTCTATAGCAAATAATGCCAATTTATTCAGTTATTCTTATATTACCTAGGGTAACGTAAATTTATAGTTATTTAATAGTAATTATCATGAATTTCGTTTAGCTAAAAATTGGCAATAAAATATTCCAATACAACTATTTTGAAAAAATCGGTAATTTTCATCCCTAATAAATGTCTATTTCTACCACTTGAATAACTTTTAAGGCTTAAAGGTGAGTTTTTAGCAAAAAAGTGTTGAATACTTCGCAGCAATCAGTAAATTTGTAACTACGAAGTTCAAACAATCGCTAAACCGCTGTCATTTTGTCGTGGTGACCTAACAAGCCTTTAGCATGAACGTCTACTGTTAACCCGCAGGTGAGTTTGACTCCTGCAGAAATTTAAAGAAGTTATCAATGAATCAATTACGTTTAGAGCCTATCGAAAAAGTAAACGGAACCATTAATATTCCAGGATCTAAAAGCATTTCTAACCGCGCACTGTTACTTGCCACGTTAGCTGAAGGGACCACGACATTAACAAATTTGCTCGACTCTGATGATATCCGCTATATGTTAGCATCGCTCAAACAATTGGGCGTGAACTATCGCTTGTCAAATAACAACACGGTTTGTGAAGTTGATGGATTAGCTGGCACGCTTAACAGCGATGTTGCACAAACATTATTTTTGGGTAATGCAGGCACTGCTATGCGCCCACTTTGCGCAGCACTTACATTAGGCAATGGAGAGTTTACCTTAACTGGTGAACCTCGAATGGAAGAACGCCCTATTGGCGACCTGGTTGACTCGTTACGCCAACTTGGCGCAGACATTCGTTATTTAAAAAATGATGGCTTTCCGCCATTAACCATTAATGCTACGGGCTTGAGTGGTGGTGATGTTGAAATAGCGGGTGATCTCTCTAGCCAGTTTTTGACCGCTTTGTTAATGGTCGCACCGCTAGCGAAAGGCGATGTCAATATTAACATTAAGGGCGAACTAGTCTCTAAGCCTTACATTGATATCACTTTAGCGTTAATGGCGCAGTTTGGTGTTAACGTTACCAATAATAATTATGCTTCTTTTGAAATCAAAGCTGGCCAACGCTATACCAGTCCAGGAAAACTACTGGTAGAAGGTGATGCATCTTCTGCCTCTTATTTTCTGGCTGCAGGAGCAATCAAGGGCGGTGAGGTTAAAGTGACCGGTGTAGGCAAACTGAGTATTCAAGGTGATGTAAAATTTGCTGATGTATTGGCGCAGATGGGGGCAGACATAGAATGGGGCGATGATTACATTATCGCTCGTGGCTCGAAATTAAACGCTGTTGATCTAGATATGAACCATATTCCGGATGCTGCTATGACTATTGCAACAGCGGCGCTGTTTGCAACTGGTACTACGCATATTCGAAATATCTATAACTGGCGCATTAAAGAGACAGATCGCTTAGCGGCAATGGCTACTGAGTTACGTAAGGTAGGAGCCATAGTCGATGAAGGGCATGACTACATTAGTGTGACGCCGCCAGCCAAACCGCATACTGCAAATATCGATACTTATAATGACCATCGAATGGCAATGTGTTTTTCGATGTTAGCCTTTGCTGATTGTGGTATTACCATTAATGAACCAGAGTGTACATCTAAGACTTTCCCTGATTATTTTAATCAGTTTAATGCCCTAGCAAACTAAAATCCCTCCCTTAGTACATTAGGATATATGGTTCAGGTTTTTGTCATAAATCTGAACCATATCTTAATGGGATCTCCGATTATTTGAATTAGATGCCGCTTTCTCGAGTTACATGGTTTATAATGCGCGCGCTCATTTTCGGTTATATCAAGGAAGATTGAATTTCTTGTGGAGGATTTTATGTTAGAACGGGCTCCTGTTGTCACTGTTGACGGCCCTAGCGGTGCGGGAAAAGGTACTATTAGTCAATTACTTGCTGAGAAGTTAGGTTACAAGTTGTTAGATAGTGGTGCAATTTATCGCGTATTAGCATTAGCTGCTATTCATCACAACGTAGAACTTGATAATGAAGAATCGCTAACATTACTGGCAGCACACTTGGACGTGCAGTTTATTACGGGTAATGAAAGCAAAGGCATTAAAGTGGTGCTGGAAGGCGAAGACGTATCAACAACGATACGTAGTCAAGAGTGCTCGAATGCTGCATCAAAAGTCGCGGCATTCCCGCGTGTTAGAGAAGCATTGCTGCGTCGTCAGCGTGCTTTTGCAGAAGCTCCAGGATTGATTGCCGATGGTCGCGATATGGGAACGGTTGTTTTCCCTGCAACACCAGCAAAACTTTTTTTGACTGCTAGTGCAGAGGAAAGGGCGCAAAGGCGCTATAATCAGTTGCAGGACAATGGCTTCGATGTTAAAATCGATCAGCTTTTGTCTGAGATAAAAGAGCGTGACGACCGCGATATGAATCGTAGTGTTGCTCCTTTGGTGCCAGCCGAAGACGCACTTGTAATCGATACGACGAACATTTCTATAGAAGATGTGTTAGCCATGGCGCTGACTCATATTCATAAAAGTTTTCAAGTACCTGCGTAAGCAGGTATTTAACTATTTGCCCCAAGGATGAGGCAAATTATTATACTGACTCCGCGTCCAGGATGGGCTGTGGTTTATTAAAGAAAGTAACTTAAACATGACTGAATCTTTTGCTGATCTATTTGAACAATCCCTTGAAACTTTGGAGTTCCGTCCAGGTTCTATCGTAACTGGTGTAGTTGTACGCATCGAAAACGGTACTGTACTTGTTGACGCAGGTCTTAAGTCTGAAAGCCCAATCCCAGCTGAACAGTTCAAGAACGCTTCAGGCGAGCTTGAAATCTCTGTTGGCGATACCGTGCACGTTGCTCTTGACTCTGTTGAAGATGGCTTCGGTGAGACTCAACTGTCTCGCGAAAAAGCTAAGCGTCACGAAGCTTGGATCGTTCTAGAAAAAGCGTACGAAGATGCTGAAACTGTAATCGGTATCATCAATGGTAAGGTTAAAGGCGGTTTCACTGTTGAATTAAACGGTATCCGTGCATTCCTACCAGGTTCTCTAGTTGACGTTCGCCCAGTTCGCGATACAGCTCACCTAGAAAACAAAGAATTAGAATTCAAAGTTATCAAGCTTGACCAGAAGCGTAACAACGTTGTTGTTTCTCGTCGTGCAGTTATCGAATCTGAAAGCAGCGCAGAACGTGATGCTCTTCTTGAGAACCTTCAAGAAGGTCAATCAGTTAAAGGTATCGTTAAGAACCTTACTGACTACGGTGCATTCGTTGATCTTGGTGGTGTTGACGGTCTTCTACATATCACTGATATGGCTTGGAAGCGCGTTAAGCACCCATCAGAAATCGTTAATGTTGGTGACGAAATCAACGTTAAAGTTCTTAAGTACGACCGTGAGCGCACACGTGTATCACTAGGTCTTAAGCAACTTGGCGAAGATCCATGGTTAGAAATCAGCAAGCGCTACCCAGAAAACACACGTTTGACTGGTCGCGTTACTAACCTAACTGACTACGGTTGTTTCGTTGAAATTGAAGAAGGCGTTGAAGGTCTTGTTCACGTTTCTGAAATGGATTGGACTAACAAGAACATCCACCCATCAAAGGTTGTTAACCTAGGTGATGAAGTAGAAGTTCTAGTTCTAGACATCGATGAAGAGCGTCGTCGTATTTCTCTAGGTCTTAAGCAATGTAAGACTAACCCATGGGATGACTTCGCAGAGCGTTTCAACAAGGGCGATAAGGTTTCTGGTAAGATCAAGTCAATCACTGACTTCGGTATCTTCATCGGTCTTGACGGCGGCATCGACGGTCTAGTTCACCTTTCTGATATCTCTTGGAATGGTACTGGCGAAGACGCAGTTGCTGAATACAAGAAAGGCGACGAAATCAATGCAGTTGTTCTTTCTGTTGACCCAGAGCGCGAGCGTATCAGCTTAGGCGTTAAGCAAACTGAAGACGATCCATTCAATGCATACCTTGCTGATAAGAAGAAAGGTGTTGTTGTAAATGGTGTTGTTACTGCAGTTGACGCAAAAGGTGTTACAATTGAACTAGCTGAGACTGTTGAAGGTTACCTTCGCGTTTCAGATATCTCTCGTGAGCGCATCGAAGATGCATCAACAGTTTACTCTGTAGGTGACAAAGTCGAGTCTAAGTTCATGGGTGTAGATCGTAAGAACCGCACCATCAGCCTTTCTATCCGTGCTAAGGATGAAGCTGAAGAGAAAGAAGCAATGGCTAGCTTGAACAAGCAGGAAGACGCTGTCATGAGCAGTGCGATGGCTGAAGCGTTCAAAGCAGCTCGTAAATAATCGCCTTGAAGTTCAGGGGTGCATGCACCCCTAAAAGGTGACTGTGTTTGGCTTGATAATAGAGGGTATAGGATGACAAAATCCGAACTGATCGAAAAACTTGCCACTAGGCAGTCGCAGCTGTCTGCGAAGGAAGTGGAAAGCGCTATTAAAGAAATGTTAGAGCAAATGGCTGATACATTAGAGGGTGGAGATCGTATCGAAATCCGCGGCTTTGGTAGTTTCTCACTTCATTATCGTGCACCGCGCACTGGCCGTAACCCAAAGACTGGAACCTCAGTTGACTTGGAAGGCAAGTACGTACCGCACTTTAAGCCAGGCAAAGAACTGCGCGAACGTGTTGACGCGGTCAACGCGTAATTTACACTGTATTAAAAGCCTCCCTCGGGAGGCTTTTTTATATCTAAAGCCTAGGTAACACTGGCTAGTTCACTCTTTTTCTTAGATAATCAAAGCTTACCAACACGTGTATGGAGCTGAACGTGAAGTCATTCATTATTGCCGTTTTAGTCGCTACATTTTTTTTCTTAGCGCTTATCTTCGGTGCCCGTAACGAACAAGTTGTTAATATTAGCTATTTTGTCGCTCAGGGTGAGTTTAGGTTGCCTGTTGTGCTAGCTTGCGTATTTTTAGCTGGCTTTCTAGTGAGCTGGGTGTTCGCTATGTACCATATCGCAGGACTTAAACTGTCTATTAGGCGTTTAAAGAAGCAGGTTGCAGCAAATGACACGCTAACAGCCGACAAGGCTAACGCTGTGAGCGAAAGTGCAACAAAGGAAGTAGACGCGTAATATGTTAGAGATTTTATTTCTGTTGCTACCTATTGCAGCCGGTTATGGCTGGTACATGGGGCGCAGAAGTGTCAGACAGAAACAGACAAATCAAAGAAAACAGCTCAGTAGAGACTACTTCACTGGCTTGAATTTTTTACTGTCTAATGAATCTGACAAAGCGGTTGACCTGTTTATATCTATGTTGGATGTCGATGACGAAACCATAGATACACACCTTTCTTTAGGTTCTCTTTTTAGAAAGCGTGGTGAAGTTGACCGCTCAATTCGAATTCATCAAAACCTCATCGCTAGACCGAGCCTAACCACAGAACAAAGAGATATTGCGATGATGGAATTGGGTAAAGACTATCTCGCAGCTGGGTTTTATGATCGGGCAGAAGAGATTTTTATTAATCTTGTTAATCAAGAAGGTCATAGCGAAGAGGCTGAAACACAGCTTATTGCCATTTATCAAGTCACCAAAGACTGGCAAAAAGCGATCGACATTATTAAGAAGCTTAAGCGGAAACGTCAGCAAGTACTCAAACACGACAGTGCTCATTTCTATTGTGAACTAGCGGCAGAGTCAACTGACGATGCCATAAAATTAAAACGGTTACTATCAGCGAATAAAATTGATCCAAGTTGTGGAAGGGCGCTGCTTACATTAGCTGAACTATATCTGAAGCTTGAAGACTTTAAGCCCTGCAAGCAATCTATAGAGAAACTACTCAATACCGATGTAGACCTCTTTCCTGACAGCCTCCCCATTGCTAAGCAAGTTTATTTACTGACCGATGACAATATTGGCTATCAAGAACTTCTTAGAGAAGCTATAGAAAAGGGCGCTGGCGCAAGTATCGCTGTGACTTTAGCTCAGCACTTGATTTCTCAAGGAAACGAGAAAGATGCAGAGAAGCTTATTCTAGAAGGTTTGATTAGGCACCCTACGATGAAGAGCTTTCAGCATCTGATGAAGATGCATGTTAAGCAAGCGGAAGATGGTCAAGCTAAAAAAAGTTTATCTATGTTAGAACAATTGGTTGAGCAACAAATTAAATTTCGCCCTGGATATCGTTGCAGTGAATGTGGCTTTCCATCGCATAGATTGTATTGGCATTGCCCCTCTTGTAAAAATTGGGGAAGTATAAAAAGAGTAAGGGGTCTAGACGGAGAGTAGTTGTTCTCTTGCCACCCTAAAAACATATTAATAGTATTTAAAACGCAAAGTGATTGGAGAAAAAATGACGAACAAACCTATTTTGGTAGCATTAGATTACGACAATAGAAACGATGCTTTGCAGCTAATAGATAAGCTTGACCCTGATATGTGCCGTCTTAAAATAGGTAAAGAAATGTTTACCTTATTTGGCCCTCAAATCGTAACCGATATTCATAGCCGCGGCTTTGATCTGTTTTTAGATTTAAAATTTCACGATATCCCCAATACGGTTGCTAAAGCCGTTTCAGCTGCTGCTGAGTTAGGCGTTTGGATGACAAACGTCCATGCCTCTGGTGGGCTGGCGATGATGGACGCGGCTAAAAGAGCGCTTGAGCAATATGGTGATAAAGCACCGTTACTTATTGCTGTAACTGTCTTGACGTCAATGAGTGATGATGAGTTGCAATTACTTGGCATAAACGTACCCGCATCAGAACATGTACTGCGTTTAGCGGCATTAACTCAACGCGCCGGACTAGATGGTGTGGTTTGCTCTGCTCAGGAAGCAAGTTTATTAAAAGCAAAATTTGGCCAAGAATTTAAATTGATCACCCCTGGGATAAGACCTGTTGGCAGTGACAAAGGTGATCAGCACCGAGTAATGACGCCACCACAAGCGCTAGTTGCAGGGTCTGATTACTTAGTTATTGGTCGACCGATCACTAAAGCGTTAGATCCGCTGAAGGCTTTGCAAGAGATACATCAATCAATAGCATAAACGTTTAGATTAAACGCTTTAAAAATAAAGTGTACTGCTATAAGTTAGAAATTAGTGAACTGATTTTAATTTTATATCGCAACCGGAGTGCACTTTATGTTTGATTATCAGGGGAAAAAGGTCGTTGTCGTTGGCGGCACTAGCGGTATCAATCTTGGTATAGCTTTAAGTTTCGCAAAGGCTGGCGCAAACGTCGCTGTCGCGAGTAGAAGCAAAGATAAAGTCGATGCCGCGGTGGAAAAGCTAACCATCGAAAACCCAGACGGTCATCATATCGGCGCTTGCTTTGACGTAAGAGATTTAGACGCTTTATCACTCGGTTTTGAATATATTGCGGCAGCTTTTGGTACTATAGATGTGCTAGTCAGTGGGGCCGCTGGTAACTTTCCAGCGACCGCGGAGAAATTATCAGAAAATGGTTTTAAGTCTGTCATGGATATAGACCTACTAGGTAGTTTCCAGGTATTAAAGCAAGCTTTACCTTTATTGAAGGACAAAGGCGGTGCGATTATTCAGATTTCAGCGCCTCAAGCTTTTGTGCCAATGCCGATGCAGGTACATGTTTGTGCAGCTAAAGCTGGCGTCGATATGTTAACTAAAACCCTTGCAATCGAGTGGGGCTATAAAGGCATTCGAATTAACTCGATTGTACCGGGGCCTATTGCGGGGACGGAGGGGTTCGATCGATTAGCACCAACACAAGAGTTACAGGATCATGTCGCAAAAGGTGTACCATTGAGGCGCAATGGTAGCTGCGAAGACATCGCGAATGCAGCGTTGTTTTTAGCCTCTGATATGGCTTCCTATATAACAGGTGCCGTTTTACCGGTAGACGGCGGCTGGTCTCTCGGTGGAGCCGGCGCAGCAATTGCCGAAATTGGTCAATTAGCGAAACAAAAACAAAATTGAATTAGAGAATATTAGATATGGCAAACCCTTTTCAGGAACAGCTGCTTAAAGCTGGTTTGGTTAGTAAGCAGAAAGTAAGAGACACTAAAACTCAAAAACGTCGCGACAAAAAAGCAAAAGTTGATGATGGTAGCGAGGCGCTAAAAAAAGAGATCGCAGCCAAGAAGCTAGCGCAAATCGAAAAAGATAAGCAGTTAAATGAACAGCGATTTAATGAAGCCTCAGAGAAAGGTTTAGTTCGCGGACTCGTCACTGAATTTAAAAAGTTTGCCATTACTCCTTCTAAGGAGGCAGACATTAAATTTAACTTTACCTTCGAGAAGAAAATTTATTCACTTTATGTTGATAAGAAAATGCAAAGTGAGTTGTTGAAAGGCCACTTAGGTATTGTAAGACACGAAGATATAAGTTACTTAGTGCCACATAAACTTGTAGAGCGTGTAAACCTACTAGTACCAACCTGGGTTGGCTATTTATGGGCTCAGGAAGATAATGTCGAAGCAGTAGAAGAGGATGATCCGTATGCAGACTACGTTATCCCAGATGACCTCATGTGGTAACTATGTGTAGTTAATTAACTAACCGCAGTGTTTTGTCACTGCGGTTTTTTTGAGGTTATGAAAAGAGTATCCGTCAGCATTTTTATCTTAACGAACCGCCTATTTAGCTAAAGCTCGTAACTATAAGACAAGCTAAGTTTGTTATCGGTACGATAATTATCTTCTGAATAAGATCCCATAAGTCTGACACTGTGCTTAGAAGAGATTTTATAACTAGCGCCTGCACCGAGCCAATAGCTCGAGTAGTTGTTAGAGCCTATTGATCCACCCGCATAAGTGACCAGCGACCACTGAGCATCTATTGGACGAATGGCAAATGCACCTAAATAGGCTCCGGTACTATTATCGTTGTCTTTTTTACCATCTACAAAGCTCACACCGGCCATTGGAAATACCATCCACTTGCCAGTATCAACGCCCATTAATGATAACGAGACATAGGTGCCTAAATTGTAGGTATTGCGCTCTTCATGGCCATTTAGATAAGCATTTAGAATGCCTTTTTCAAATAACCATGAACCACCTAACTGCCATTGACTGCCGTCAGCATTAATCTGTCCACGTAACATCCTTGTTTCGTCCAATCCAATAGAGCCATTGAACGTTAACTCTCCGTCGTAGCCTGCACCTATTTTTGTCATGATACGAGTCGGGTCATCTAAATGCTTTTCTGTTTGTTGTTCTGATGATATGACCGGAGCTGAGTATAAAAAGGCTGTAAGACCAAGGAGGCTAATTCGTTGGGGTAGGTTCATTCATTGTCCGTTATTGTATCGATAAATTCTTGAGATGGTTAACTAACGCAGAAGCATAGAGATCGTGATGTAGTAATGATACTGGTGAAACTACGAGTTTAAGGGCCTATAGAGTTGATTAACGTCAGCCAAAAATGTTGATTTTCCGAGAAGAATCAGTGAATGGTTCTCTGATTGTATTGCATACACCAAGCGCAGATTAGAGGAGGACTAATAATAGTAAATAAAGGATAAGGTCACAGTAAGTTGACTTGGCTAAATAAACACCGTTCATTAATAAATCACTTCCTTTTTCTGCTATATCTGATAGATTGAAACAACTGTTTAAATCTATCGTTTAAGAGCATAATATGAATCCCTACAACGCCCCATTAGCAGAGATGCGCTTTCTACTTGAAAACGTATTTGATGCACCAAAAACCTGGTCCGAATTACCTGCAATGGCAGAGTCTGTGGATATTGATACTGCCGCTGCGATTTTAGAAGAAGCAGACAAGATCAGCAGAGAACTTATCCATCCTATAAACCGTAGCGGAGATGAGCAAGGTGTTCGTCATGAAGCTGATAAGGTGATCACACCTGATGGTTATAAAGCAGTATATGAACAGTATGCTGAGGGCGGATGGGTTGGCTTATGTGGCGACCCTGAACTGGGTGGCATGGGAATGCCAAAAATGCTCGGCGTGTTAGTTGACGAAATGGCATACAGTGCTTGTAATGCCTTTACCTTATATGGCTCACTGACAGCGGGAGCTGCATTAGCTATCCACGCGCATGGCACTGAAAAGATTAAACAGCAGTATTTGCCGATGATGTATAGCGGAGAGTGGGCAGGAGCGATGGATATGACAGAGCCTCAAGCGGGCTCTGATCTGCGCAATATACGCACCAAAGCGGTTCCAAATGAAAATGGTAGTTACAACATTACTGGCAGTAAAATCTTTATAACTGGTGGTGACCATGATCTAACAGAAAATGTCATCCATTTAGTGCTGGCAAAACTGCCAAATACCAATGGCATATCACTGTTTCTTGTACCAAAAATCAAAGTCAATGATGACAATAGCCTAGGCGATAGTAACGGCGTTACCGTGGGCTCTATTGAACACAAGATGGGCCTTAAGGGGTCAGCAACCTGTGTAATGAATTTTGATGATGCTGAAGGTTATCTCATTGGTAAGCCGAACCGCGGCTTAGTGTGTATGTTTACCATGATGAATTATGAACGACTAGCCATTGGCATCCAAGGCTTAGGCACTTCGCAAGCGGCCTATCAAATGGCAGCTGATTACGCGAAAGAGCGAGTGCAGGGTGTTGCAGCAGGCGGCTCGCCAACGGGAGCAAGCAGTGATCCTATCCTTGTACACGGTGATGTCAGACGTATGTTGTTAACGGTAAGAACGTTAACTGAAGCCGGACGGGCACTCTCTGTTTATACCGGTCAGCAATTAGATTTAGCGAAATACTCGGATAATGCTGAACAGAAAGCTAAAGCCAGTCGTTATGTCGGTCTACTCACGCCAGTTTCAAAAGCATTTTTAAGTGATCGAGGTTTAGATGCAGCGATTATGGCGCAGCAAGTATTTGGCGGTCACGGATATATTCGAGAGACAGGTATTGAGCAACTTGTACGTGATACTCGTATTGCTCAGATCTATGAAGGAACCAATGGCATACAGGCAATTGATTTCTTGGGCCGTAAGGTGACTGGTGACAATCTTAGCGCTTTAACTGAATTTGTAGCTGAGCAGACAGCGAATATTGCACTGTTTGATAATGTATCAGCTAATGATAAAGCAGCAGTATTGCAGTTGTTTGAGAAATTAATCAATGTAGCGAATGGTGTGAATGAAGTTAAACTAGCTCAGCCGGCGTTAATCAATGCCTGTGCCGTAGATTTCCTTGATGCGTTTGGTTATAGCTTATACGGCTATTTCTGGTTGGCGATGGAAAATGCGGCGTACGATCATCAAGACAGTCGCTTTAAACAACAAAAGCAACATTTAAGTCGTTTCTATTTTGATAAATTATTAGCAAAAGCTGACTACCATTTATCGCAAGTTGCAGCAGGCGATGCCTCTATTATGGAGATTGATGAGTCTCTATTTTAAATAGTCGCTAAAGAGATAGGGCAAAGAACCCGCAATAACCAGCATTCAAATTAATTGAACGCTGGTTTTTTAATATCTATTGCATGAGCTACGATTTAATCTATAGAAGAACGATTGTAGAAATTACTGCTCGGTAAGCTGCTGCAGTATAGACACATCAAAGCTTGGCTTTGCTGACGGCTCTTTTTCAGGGCTGACACCATTTTGTAAAACAACGAATGTCGCTGCTATTTTATCACCATCCTTAATGAAGCCCGCCACATTTGATACGCCTAGCATTGATCCAGTTTTTGCCAAAACCTTTCCCTTAAGGGAAGCGTTTACGTATCCTTTTCGATATTTCAGTGTGCCGCTCTCTCCTGCAACTGGCAGTGAGCTTATAATGTGTCGATAGGCAGAATTATCTCTAACCAATGCTAATACTTCAGCGAGTTGATTGGCACTTAGCAAGTTATAGCGGGACAAACCAGAGCCATCGACTATGTGAGCGTTTGATAAATCAATTCCTTGTTGTGTGAGAATAAGCTTCATCGCTGCACTACCACTAGAAAATGTCCCTGGAGCGCCGTAGACTTGCTGTCCTAAGCGCTTTAAAAGACTGTCAGCGATTAAGTTATCTGACTTTAACAACATAGTAGCGACTAGTTCTGTTAACGGCTCAGATTGATGCTCAGCGATTGAAAGCGAATAAGCAGGAAACTGACTAGCGAATAATACCTGACCGCGAAGGCCAATTTTTGTGTTTTTGACGATTTGAGTGAGTTTATCTTTAGCAAAGAGAGCGGGATCGGTAATGGCGATGTTTAGCTTTAAAGGTTTGCTACCTGGATAACAGCCATCTAATCTAAAATGGTTGTTTTCTAGACGAGCTAAGGTCAAATCGCATATCGGTTGTTGTAAGCTTTTATCAAATACGGCTCTGCTTTCTATACTCACAGGTTCGTTGCCAACAATTTTAACCTCTCCAGCATCATCAGCAAGTCTTGGTACAAACCTCGCTTTAAAGCAATTTTCATTAATAATGAAACTAGATACTGGCGCAGAGTAACAGATCCCTAAATCATCCCATACTCGGCCCGGAGCATGCTGCAACTCATGCTCTTCACCTACAAGGTAAATATTACCGGTAATAAGAGCCAATCCCTGTTGTTGTAATTGAGCAAATAAGCTCTCAATATTAAGGGTTGTTAGAGTTGGATCGCCTGAGAATACAATGTAAACGTCGCCGTCTATCTTGCCTTTTTGAATCGGCGTATTGGCAAGCACTTTAGTTTGATACCTAAATTCACTACCAAGCGAAGCGGTAGCTGCAATGGCCGTTAGCAGTTTCATCGTACTAGCAGGAATAAACAATTTGTCAGAATTTTGTTCCAACTTGGTGCTCTTTAGATGATTGCTGTATTTCATTGCCGTAAGGGCACTGGTATCTGGCAATATGAGCTTGATATCACTGGCTGCAATGTTACTTGATAACGTTAGCAGTATGGCAGACGCTACTATATTTCTGAGGTTCAATAGGAGATCCTTGGGTAAAAGCGAAAACGATTAATCGGGCTTATCAGCATCATCTTTTTCCATTAAACGATAAAGCTTTAACGTTACAAATAGCACTAAACCAAAGAAAAGTGGCAACATGAATAACCCTAACTGCGCTTTAAAGTGAAATATAGCCCAAGCGCCTAACAAAACTGCTAAAAGAGTCAATAAAGATTTAAAATTCATCACGTTCTCGATGTATAAAAGTATGCTTTAATAGTATCAAAAGAACATTGAAGATGCTGTGATCATAGAGTTAATTAGCAATTGATAGATCATTTATGCGGCGAACATTCATCACCTTTAAGTACTAGCTTTGGCTAAAAATATAGCTAAACAGCCGTCTAGATGCTGTTTTATGCGTGCTACAGCGCTATTCAGTAGAAAATACTTGCCGAAAGCACCTTAAATCGGTAATTTCTATGCCCTTATCTAAGAGGATTCTTGATGCCGCATATTAGAGTTTATGGAATGTCACAAAGCATCGTTGCTAACTTAAGCGACACGCTGATCGACGTTCTAGCTGAAATTTGTAAGGCAAAGGCTGAATCATTCATTATCGATTGGATTGATAGTCAAAGCTATAGACGCGGACAAAGCGTAAGTGAGATGGCTCAGATCGAAGTGTTATGGTTCCCTAAAGATCCCGAAACACACCATCGTGCCGAAAGGGCAATTCGAGAAGCCGTTATTTGTGCTTACCCGAAGCTTAAACATACCGTTGTTATGTTTAGAGAGTTAACGCCTAGCACTTATTATAAAGATGGTAAGCATTATTAAGGAGAGAGCCTTGCTGAGTAAGCTAGGTGGTATACCGCTACAATCTGAATCCTTACAGTGGTTGTTAACGCCGAAAGCGTTAAGAGCAGAGCTGTTAAAGCGTATAGAAAGCGCCACGCATTCAGTTTACATCGCAGCACTTTATCTTGAAGATGATGAAGCGGGCAGGGAAGTACTTAATGCTTTAATGGCTGCTAAGCAACGTAATCCCGAGCTTGATATTAAAGTGTTGGTTGACTTTCATCGCGCTCGACGCGGATTGATCGGTCACAAAGGTGATAGCGGTAATTACTTCATGTACCGCAAAGTCAATGAAGCTGCAGAGCACCAAATAGATATACTTGGTGTACCGGTGAAATCTCGCGAGTTTATGGGCGTGCTACACTTGAAAGGCTTCATTATTGACGACGCAGTTATCTTTAGTGGCGCGAGCCTCAATAATATCTACCTGCATCAAAACGACAAATACCGTTTTGATCGTTACCATGTCATAGAGTCTAACGAGCTTGCACGCAGTATGCGTGAGATGATCTTGACTTACTTAGTCAACGATGTCGCCGTTAGTTCATTAACTCAACCCAAAGATGCAGAACGTTTACCGACTAAAGTTGAAGTTAGTAGTTTAAAACACCGATTGTCTAAAGCTGAGTACAAGTTTGCTTCGACGAAAATTGGTAATCGAGTCACGCCTCTTGTTGGTTTGGGACGTAAGAAGAACCAATTAAATAAAGTTGTGGTTGCGATGGTAGAGGAGTCAGAAGACGCGCTATTTATCTGCACTCCCTATTTTAATCCCCCCTATATTTTAGTCAGGGCACTTGCTAAGCATTTACGCAACGGCAAACGTATCGATATCGTTGTCGGCGACAAGACCTCTAATGATTTCTACATACCGCCTGAAGAGGAATTTTCAACTATTGGTGCATTGCCATACATGTATGAGCAATCACTCCGAAAATTTGCTAAACGGCAGCAATGGGCGATTGAAAATGGCCAACTTAATATCCACCTCTGGAAAGATGGTCGTAACAGTTACCATTTAAAAGGGGTAAGTGCTGATGGCAAACGTCATCTCATTACCGGTAGTAACCTTAATCCAAGAGCTTGGGCGTTAGATTTAGAGAATGGGCTGTTAATCCAAGATGACAATGAAAGCTGGAAGCAGCAGTTTGAAGCGGAACAAGCGCATATTCTTGAGCATACTGAAAGGTTGTACCATTATTCACAAATTGAAACGTTGCATAACTATCCAGCACCGGTTCGAAAAATAATGAAGCGTATTAAACGTTTAAAAGCAGATTTTTTGTTAAGACGTATACTCTAATTAAGATCTATTTATGCTGAAAAAGCCTACCTAAGAGTAGGCTTTTTCTTTTTGAGCACCAATAATAACTGGATAGTTTTACACATGACTTTGCCAAAACATGCGATTCATCGTCTATATGAATACAGAAAAGCGATCTCCTCTAAGCCTTTTACTGCTAGAGGTAAGAATGTTGTGCGCTGTCAATCATGCCTGCTGGCTGAAAAATTTTGCACTTGTTGCCAGCGTCGACAAGTCCGTAGCTCGTTATCTTTTATGCTCATCATGTATGACGATGAAGTATTAAAGCCGAGTAATAGTGGTCGACTCATTGCCGATATAATCCCCGATACTCATGCGTTTATTTGGTCGAGAAATGAGCCGAATAATAAAATGTTATCGATAATAAACGATCCTAAATATCAAGCTTTTGTTATCTTTCCATCAGAATATGCAGTTAAAAATCAAACGGTAGTTAGTCACGTGGATAAAACCATACTACCTAATGGCAGGGTTCCACTATTTATCGTACTCGACGGTAGCTGGCGTGAAGCGATAAAGATGTTTCGTAAAAGTAGCTATCTGCACAACTTACCACTACTGTCTTTTACACTAGAATACACTGCGAGTTATGCGTTAAGAAAAGGAGCCAGAGAGTTTCAACTCGGTACTGCAGAGGTTGCGGCGCTTGCATTAAGTGTCGCTGGAGAGCCTGCTAACGGTCGTGTATTAGAAGCTTGGTTTGAGTTGTTTGTTGAATCGTCACTTCACGGAAGAAGTCGCAATAGCCGGGATAGCGCAATAATTAGTGAGCTTCAAAACCGTTTCCAAGACGCTCATGCGCTGTCATTAGGGAGCAATTAATTGGTATTACAGGTATGAATATCTGCTCGAGCTAAAATCAAAATATTGAATTTATTGTGGTTTACGATATGCTTTAAGTTCGATGTTAAATTAGGAGGCTGATTATGGCGCAACATAACAGCGAAATGTTTAATCAAGTCTCTAATACTCAAGCACTTTGCTGTCTTTCTATTTTAGTCTCTGCAGTGATGTTAAATATGGTCTGTTCAAGCGCTTTTGTCGGCATGAATCACCATGGCGTTACTCTTAAAGAAGATTCAAGCTTAATCGCCAAAAGTCGTTACAGTGCAGGGTTGGTATGTAAAGACCGCGGTTGGGAGTTTTGTGCTTCATGGGCGAATATAAAACGTATTCCAGGTAGCCGTATAGCTTAAAACAAGCCCTGCAATGACCAGCTAGTATTCTGAGCTTTTCCCCATCAAATACGCGAGTTCAGCGATATTGCTTACCTGCATTTTTTGCATTACTTTTTGTCTATGCAACTCTAAAGTTCTTTGCGCGACGTTTAATTCAGCTGCGACCACTTTATTGAGCTTGCCTTCTAATATCTTTTCCATTACCTCATGTTCTCTTGGTGTCAGTGTTGCGAGTTTAGTTTCTAAGGCTTCTCGATCTAAGTTACGTTGCGTGTTTAGTTTCGTTTGTATTTTTGCTTTTCCCAGTAATAATAGAAGTTTATCTCCATCAACAGGCTTTTCGAGGAAATCAATAGCGCCTTTCTGAATTGCTTGAACAGCCATAGCTATATTTCCGTGGCCACTTAACATTATTACAGCGATTGGACTTTGGTGTGTAGTTAAGTGGCTTAATAAGGCACTTCCATCCATTACTGGCATTTGTACATCCAAAATTGCAATACCAGCTTGGGTTATATCCACACTGCTTAGAAAAGCATCAGCAGACAAAAAACCTAAAGGCTCATAGCCGAGGCCCGTTAACATCCAAGTTAACGAGTCGAGTACATCCTGATCATCATCGACCAAATATAATCTGCACAATGTTGTGTTACTCCTGTGGTAGGATGATAGTGAGGGTTAATCCCATATCTAGATTATTACGAGCGCTGATCTCGCCATGATGCTCTTCTATAATGCGTTTACAAATTATCATGCCCAGCCCTAATCCATTCTTCTTTGATGTTTCAAATGGAAAGAAAAGGCGCCCTAATGCTTGTGGTGACAGACCTTTACCGTTATCTGTAAATTCTATCTTTACTTGATCTCCAATGGACTCCATCGTTACAAATAATTGAGGCGTTGCAACGCCCTCCATTGCATCGAGAGCATTACGTATTATATTGACAAAAACCTGTTGCAGTAGACTCGCATCACCACTGATGCTGATGTTTTCCAATGTTAACTGTGGATTTAATTTAACTCTCGAAAATTCTGCAGCCATTAGCGTTAATGTATCGTCAAGGATCATGTTGATATCGCAGTAACTCATAACACTTGGTTGATGGCAGAAATTTCTAAAGCGTTTAATGGTTTCTTGGGCGCGATCAACTTGCTGGATTGCCTTAGTCATTGCTTCTTTGAGCTCAGACTGTTCTGCAGACAAGCGGTAGATACAACCTTGTGTTAGATAACGGATCCCGGCTAGAGGTTGATTGAGTTCATGAGCTATACCTGATGCCATCTCTCCGGTTAAAAGCACTCTTTGTGCTTTATAAAACTGTTCTGTTTGGGCAAAAAGGGCATCTTGAGTCTTTTTATGCTGATAAATTTCTGACTTTAAGTCGCGAGTTCGCAAAACCACCAGTTTCTTAACTCTTAAATGATGTAAATAACCCAGAAACAGAAAAATAAAACCAGCAATAACCCAAGGAAGAGCGGTTTTAAAAATCGAGGTCCAGTTTGTTACAAATGGCCATTGCTGTAATTGCCTTAGTAGCTTAAATACACTGCTATCATTGACTGTCGCTGACCAAGAATCATATTGGCCATTAATTGCAGCAGCGTCCGTTGCTTGAATAGAAAGTAAGGATTTAATCACTTTAGTTGCGAGTTGGTGATCAGTTTTACCTAATTTTGAGAAAGAGTAATAAGGGTATAACGTGCTTGAACTTTGACAATGAAGTTCCGCTGATGGCTTTGTAAGCACGACTTTTAGTGAAGTCGCCGAGACTTCTTGACGCTTAATGGCATTTTCTAATACACAGGTTGGCAAAATAGCGATGTCGGCGTCACCTGATTCGATGAGTGATAGTAGCTTTTTTTGTGGAAAGCCAACAAAATCCAACTGCTTAAAATCATCAAATGGATTAAGACCCTGTTGCGCCATTTCCCCAGCAAATATTTGAAAGCCACCAAATGCTTTTCGATCCGTAGAAACTACTTTTAACTGTCTAAGGTCAGTAATGCTGTTTACTTCTAGTTCTTTACGAGTGACTAGTGCAGAACCTACTGCAAATGCAGGGTTACTGGACATCAAAGGAACCAGCGTTAGCAGGCTACTAGTCCCGTGTTCTCTTTTATAACTGACCGCAGTTAATACATTGGTGATAATGAAATCAACTGTTTTCTGCTCTACGGCTTGATCTAGTTCTGTAGGAGTTAAGGCAATCAATTGAACCTGTGTATCTAGATCAGTTGATAAGCGGTTAATTGTTGGCTGCCAACGGGAGAGCACTGCTTCTGTGTGTGCGAACGCCAATACACCTATCCGTAATGGTTTTTTATCGCCAGCATAGCTAAACGTGGAAAAACAGAAAAAAGCAACGATAGCAAAAAAAAATAATCGGGATTTCATCAAAATAGGTAGCAGGGAGTGGTAACTCCATTATGGCCCAATACTGATATTTTTGCTAAAGATAATGTTAATAGGTGAAAAGCCTCACATTTATTATAATTATGCGGAAAACCACTATGTAAATTAATATTTAAATCACGACTGTGAAGTTTTCATACTTTCATACTTTCATACTTTCATACTTTCATACTTTCATACTTTTATCTTTTTTAATATCTTCATACTTAGTAAGCAGTATTAAACCTATAGTGCTCAAATCCATTGCTTTCCATTTTTATTCCATCTTCTGTCAAATACCAAACAGCTTCAATGTCTGGATTGCTATTAACATAATCAAGAGACTGTTGATAAGGCATTAGGAACAACATTGTAGATATAATGTCAGCATATACCTGGTTGTTATTCATAATTACCGTCGTTGATACACCGGTACTTTTGGGTTTTAGTGTTTTTGGGTTGATCAAATGGTGATACTCTTTACCGTTAGCACGATAATAGCGTAGATAATTACCACTAGACACTAAGGCTAAATCCTTGCCGGTAATAATTTCATGATATTGCTCTGACAACCTTTGGCAGTGTGATAGCGAGTTATTATATTTCTTGCATATTGGGTTTTCTATTGCGGTTGTGAACTCTCTTCCTTGTGGATGCATACCATAATGCCTTATGTTGCCACCAGCATTAATCATAAAGTTTTTAACACCATCTCTTTTTAGTTGCCTGTATACCTTTTCAGCCATCCAACCTTTAGCTATACCGCCTAAATCTATACTCATGCCCGATTTCATTTGTATAGTGTTTTTTTGTATATCTAGATTTATATTATTAATATTTATCAGTTTTCCAGCATATTTTAGTTCTGTTGCTGTAGGGGTTTTACATTGCTGTAGGCGCTTAGCTTCGCCTTTGCACTGGGCTCTGTATCCTCGCCAAAGATCAATCACGGGAGAGAGCGCTATGTTAAAGTAGCCATCAGATTTTTCATACCACTCAATACTTTTTTGTATCATTGCAGTTAATTCTGGCGAAATTAAATGCTTTTCAGCCGGGGAATTGTTGATAGTTTTTACGTTCGTCACATGAGGGTAGGTACTAAAATTTGAAGCAAGGTAATGATATTTTTGTATGACGTTTAGAGCATTACACATAGCATTTTCTGTACTGTTTTCTTCATATATATCAATGCTTATGGAGGTTCCGAAATATTTTAATGTCGTCAGGTTTTTCCCATATTCAGTCTTTGTTATTATTGCGTTTCCTTCGCAGCGGTACGGCTCGCCATGGGTATCAACAGTAATGACTTTGAATTCTGGTGCTTCAGGCTGTGGTAGTAAAGCTGCTTGAGTATATGTAGATAATAGTAATAGAGGTAATATATATTTGTTCACGTAACAACCTTTGGTTTTAAGTGGCTAACCTTACCTATTAATTATTATCATGAACTTATTGAAATTTAAAAACGCATTTTTACAAATGTTATCTTCGTCAAAAAAATAGAACAAACCTCACTTCATTGCGGTTTTCCGCAATTGTCCAAAATATTTATCCTTTTATGCTGTTGGCAATGAAATAACATTTTAAGGTTTTAATATGAAATTTAATCGTAAACTTGTATTTAGTGCCGCAGCTATTATAACAATGACCTTAGCGGGATGTAGCAGTACAACACCCAGTGGCAAGTATGTAGATGGAATACATGATGTATCAGCGAAAGGTAAGAAAAGTATTATTACACTTACCGTAGAAGTAAAGAATGGCCACATAGTTGATATTAAAACTAAATCACATAAAGAGACCGAATCACTGTATTTGAATGCAGAGAGACTATTATCAAAAGTGGTTGCTAATAATGGCCAAGAAGGTATTGATGCTGTATCAGGAGCGACTTACTCATCCAATGGCATACTAAAAGCGATTAATACCCTCCCAAGAGTTGACGGTACCACACCAGAATATGTAGCAGTAGGCTCTAAAGAAGCATCAGGAGATGACAACTTTAAGTTGAAATGGTCTATTCAACCACAATTAGGCTTACTAAAAGGTGATTATTATTATCAAGAAGCACGCTTCCGTCAGGGGCATATGGGCAGCGTAGCGATTGTAACTGATAATAGTAACGCTAAAGACGTGATATTTGCTGAATTTAATGAGAGTGGTCGTCCTAACTATTACACTCGCCTTTACCAAGATGTGCCTAAGCGTATGTCTGAATACAACTTCTCTATGGGTAAGAAAAAGGGCACTGCTTGGGTGCAGTCAGCCCTTACCATGGAAAAATTAATGGTTGAACAAGACAAGTTAACGTTTGAACTGAACCCTGATTTTGACCCCGCGCTCCGCAATAAATTAAAAGAGCCTAATCGCTTAAAGTATGCTGGCATAGACGTTGTTGCAGGAGCATCCAATAGTATTCAGCAATCAATGGTACCGCTCACAGCTAAAATACATGCTCAAATTAATGGAGAGGGCACAGAGCAGTTATTCTATCAAAATGCACAAAAGTTGCTTGATGAAAAAGGTAAGTGGACTGGGGTCACTGCGATCTTACGTTTAGTGGTAGACAAGAATAGCAAGCAGATCACTAAAGCCCATTACGACGAAATTTTTGCTGATGAGAAAAAACAGATCAGCGATGCCTCATTAAAGAAATTCTATCGTCAGTCTAAATATGAATCTATCAATTATGTTGAGCCAGCAAGAATTGGTTTTAACGTCATGATTGATGCGTTAAATGAACACCTCCAGCAAGGTGGTTCACTGTTCCTAATTGATGATCTTCCTGCAACCGGTGATACCGGAAGCTACGCTGCGACTGGATTTACTAAGCGCTCTGATGCTTGGGATCATTATCTAAAGCAAGCGGACATTCTTTACCAACAGATGCGCCAAGACAACGTAATTGTAGAGCACAAAAAATTCTAGATTAATAAAAATGATTGTTCCTAACTGACCTAGAGCAGTGGGAACAATATGTTGACTAAATTATATAATTAAAGAGATACAATGATGAAAACAATGAAACTAGCTTTGGTTGCAGTAGCAGTTTTAGCCTCACCAAGCGTAATGGCTGATGCATATAAATTCTATGGCCGTATCGATTATTCGATTACCAATTCTGACAGTGGAAGTGCTACCCACAATGGCAAGAGCGGTACAGTGTTAGAGAACAACTGGAGTCGTTTAGGGATTAAAGGTGATGCTGCACTGACTCAAGACTTCAGTGTTTTCTATCAGATTGAAGTTGGGGTTAATGGTGCGTCACAAGATAAAGGCAGTAATCCATTTTCTGCTCGCCCTACGTTTTTGGGGATAAAACACAGCACTTATGGACAGCTAGCAGCTGGTCGAATAGATCCTGTATTTAAAATGGCTAAAGGAACAGCAGATGCCATGGACATGTATTCGATGAAGCATGACCGTTTGTTTGCTGGCGACAAACGCTGGGGAGATTCACTTCTATATAGAACGCAAAAATGGAACAACATCCAGTTTGGCGCAAGTTATATTATGGAAGATAACTATTACGCTGAAGATGATATTCGTCGCGACAATGGAAATTACCAAGTGGCTGTGACTTATGGTGATAAGCACTTTAAGAGCAGCAATTTGTACTTAGCTGCTGCTTATACCGATGGCGTAGAAGATATCAAAGGTGTTCGAGCCGTTGCTCAATATAAAGCGGGTAACTTAATGCTGGGCACTATTTATCAAAGTTCTGAATTGGTTAATCCTAATAAGACCAATTGGGAACAAAGAGATGGTGACGGCTTTATTATTAGCGCAAAATATCAAATCGATAAGTTGTTGCTAAAAGCGCAATATGGTCATGACGATTCAGGTACTGGTAAAATCGCCGGTCGAGTTTATGACGCACTGGGCGAAGCCGCAACCGATGTCCCGGAAGTTTCACAATGGGCAATAGGCGCAGAGTATCGTTTAAGCAAATCGACACGCATTCACACCGAAATCGGTCAATTTGATGTTAAGCAGTATTCAGATTTTGACGATACTATTGCTAGTATTGGTTTTAGAATAGACTTCTAAAGTACTGGAAATAAATACCCCCAAAGAAGGTGCAGGGACGCGCTTTCGACTGAGCAGTTTGCTATTGCTTATCTCTTCTCCATACTTGTCGCTGTAAACACTAAGTCGATTTATACATGTTTTTGCTTAGCTATGCAGTTCGGTTAGAAAATTCTCGGGGATATATTTCTATAACTGACTTTTTATGCGGTATTTTGACTATACATCATATTAAGGTAATTAATTAACGTTGTTAGTGTTAAAGTGCATTATCGTAATAATTCTTTTCCCGATAAACTGTTACTTCAGTCGTTGAATCGCAAAGCTTGCTGTATGATTGCTGCCAATTCTTTAGTACATACGGTTTCACATATGCTCCCTGTGGTTGATGATTTTATTGCGCCTCGTTGTTTTGAAGAGATAACCATTCTTTATCAGGATGAACACATACTCCTTATCAACAAACCTTCTGGTTTATTATCATTATCAGGTAAAAATCCAGCAAATATTGATTCCGTTCATTACCGCTTAGTTAAGAATTTTCCTGGTTGCTGTTTAGTGCATCGATTGGATTTTGGCACTTCCGGTGTGATGGTTATTGCGCTGAATAAGCAGATTAATGCGCTGTTGTGTCGACAGTTTAGCGAACGTACGGTATTAAAGCGTTACACGGCATTGCTGCTGGGAGAGTTGACTGAAACCACTGGAATAATAACTGCCGCTATCGCTAAAGATAGACCGAACTTTCCATTGATGAAGTTATGTGAGCAAGAAGGCAAGGCCGCGCGCTCTGTTTACAATGCTCTGGCAATAGAGGGCTTTCAAGCTGACAGCTCAAGCAAAGCGATTACGGTAACCCGAGTAGAGTTGACGCCAACAACCGGGCGTACTCACCAACTTAGGATCCATAGCCAGTATTTAGGTCATCCCATTATCGGCTGTGACCTTTATGGTAGCGATTACTCCCAGCAATTAGCGCCGCGACTAATGTTACATGCAACTCGTCTAGAATTTGCCCATCCAGTCACTGGCATCAAAATGCTTGGCTATAGTCCATGTCCATTTTAGACGCCGTTTTGGAGTCGTTTACTGAAGTTGATTTATTCACTATTTAACGTTTTATACTGTTAAAGCTGACTGTGTCATGAATTGTTACAACATGCTTTAGCACACTGCATGTTGTTGCTCCCGCCGCTGTTAATTATTTGTTATCTTACTTGGGTAAAGCGTTACCGCTTGTAAAACTTCTAGTCGATTTTACACCAGTATCGCTACTCTTTTAGCCAAAAAATCGATGCAGACAAAAGCATGGAAGCTCGATTTAGCGCAAAACAAGAAAATAGGAATTTACATGTATAGAGTCGTTACGGCCTCTTTGGTCACACTTTCTTGTGTAACTAGCTTTAATACATATTCTAACGAATACGTATTAAGTAAAGTTGCCGAGCCTATCACGCAGTCGGTGAAGCTTAATCTAGATCCACAGAAAGAAAATTTCTCAGGTAGCACCACAATAGAACTTATTGTTAAAGAGTCCACTCAGCAATTGCAGTTAAACGGATTAGAATACACTGCCAGCAATATCTTGTTAGCGGGCGCCAAAGACTGCCAAATGGCAGCAACAATGCAAGACACCGGTGTCGTTTTGTTTGATTGTAAGCATGTCATAGAACCTGGTAAATACCATCTTTCTATGGATTTTACCGCGCCCTATAATAGGCAGTCTGTTGGTCTGTATAAGACGATTGATGGTGGCCAGCCTTATTTATTTACTCAGTTTGAAATGAGTGATGCGCGCCGAGCGTTTCCAAGCTTCGATGAGCCAGGTTACAAGATCCCGTATCAAGTGACTATTACAGCGCCGAGTACTGAAAAAGTTTATAGCAACACGCCAGAGCTATCGGCTAAAGAAAAGAATGGTTTAACCACTCATGTTTTTAAACAAACTAAACCTTTGTCGTCTTACCTTATTGCATTTGCAATAGGGCAATTTGAAGAGATAGAAGTTAATGGTATGAAAGTCCCTGGTAGAGTGATTACGACTAAAGGGAAAATTGAGTTAGCACAGTACGCAGCTAAGAAAATGCCGGAAGTGTTGGCGGCTTTGGAAGATTACTTTGGTGTTGATTACCCTTATGAAAAGCTAGATACCGTTGCGGTGCCAGAGTTTCCTTTCGGCGCGATGGAAAATGCCGGCCTAGTGACTTACAGAGAAGACATTCTGTTAGTAGATGAAAAAAATGCTAGCCAAAATAGTAAAGAACGAGCGGTATCGATAATAGCCCATGAGCTAGCACACCAATGGTATGGCAACTTAGTGACCATGCAGTGGTGGAATGATCTTTGGTTAAACGAAGCATTTGCTAGCTGGATGGCTGCAAAAATTACCCATCAAATTCACCCTGAGTTTGAATCTGATCTTTCTCTTTCGAAAAACTATGTGATGGCGATGGATGCAAGGGTTTCAACAAAGCCTATCCGTAAGCCTATTAAAACTGAAGCGGACATCATGGACGGTTTAGGTCTAGCTTATAGTAAGGGGGAAGCCGTGCTTGATATGGTCGAAAACTATATCGGTGAAAAAGAGTTTAAGGCGGGAATACGTCAGTACATCAAAGATCATGCTTTTCAGAATACTCAAGCAGATGATTTATGGAATGCGCTTTCTAAATCTTCAGGTAAGGATGTCGGTGCGGTATTAGGTACATTCATTGAGCAGTCTTCTTATCCTTTAATAAAAGTGGATCTTAAAGGCAATAAGCTGACATTAACACAAAGCCGATTTGTTACTGCTGGAACTAAGGCGAAAGATCAAACTTGGACAGTGCCTGTTTCTATCAAGTTTGGTAAAGGTGGCAAGGTTGAACATAAAACAGTTTTGTTAACGAAAGAGAGCCAGACTGTGGCGTTATCCTTTGCACCAGACTGGATCTATCCAGATTCCGATGCAATGGGCTACTATCGCTGGTTATTAGAAGAGGCGCAGATGCAATCTCTACTCGCCAATGCTAAAACACAGTTAACTCCTCGGGAGCGAAAAGCTTTAATCTCATCTGCAGATGCATTACTTGATGCTGGTTTCGTTTCTGGGGGCGAGTTGCTTAACATCCTTGGCGAGTTCATTGACGACCAACATCCAGAGATAGTTTCTACTGCATTAGGTTACCTACAGTCTCAAAAACGTACATTTATTGATGAAAGCAACAAAGCACAATGGGCGAACTTTATCTCTCAGCGTGCGAGTAGTGCGATTGAAAAATACGGCGTAGAAGCTAAAGCCAATGAAAAGACCGCAATTAGCAAGCTTCGTCCTACTTTGATCAACTTGTTGGCGTTTGAAGCCAAAGACAAAGACATTATTGCAACAGCGACTAAGCAAGCTAAGGCGTATATTGCAGGAAACGATCAAGTTGATCCTTACCTTATCGGTACTTATCTTACCGTAGCAGTGTATTACGGCGATGAGCAGTTGCTAAATCTCGTTAAGAGTGAGTTTGAGAAGACTAAAGATCCACAAAAACGTACTCGTTTAATGAACGCCTTAGGTTATGCTCCTACTGAAAAACTGCAAGATGATATGCTAGCTTATTCACTGACAGATAAGATCAATGCCCCTGATTTGAGATATGTTTTGTCTGGACAGTCATATACTGAAGCGCGTCGCTTACGCTTTAGAAATTGGGTTTATGCTAATTACTCAACGATAAAAGATAAGCTGCCTCCATTTGCGGTAGCAAATATTCCTTATTATACCGGTTCGGGCTGCGAGTTAAGCTCACTTGAAACCACCGATAAGTTTTTTGCACCTAAGTTAAAGGCAAATCCAGAGTTTAAAAGAACGCTTGCAAAGTTAGATGAAAGCGTTCGCAATTGCGTAAGTCTAAAGCAACGTGAACAAGCAAGTGTTGCTAGTTACCTAAAGCAATTCTAAAGTAAAACGCTTCGAACAAAGCCAGCTAATACGCTGGCTTTTTTTTATAACATTTATAACTCTTTTTGGAATTAGTTGTCTTTTTATTGCTCACAAATAAGTAACCAAACACCGCTAAACTTAAAACAACATTTCAACAGGTGTGCGATTTTTCACACTTCAGAGTATCCAGTTAATCGATTAAACAAATCAACTTCTGCAGCTGTGAGGTTCTATATTTCTAAAGGTATTCTACAGTTAGCTCTTTATACTTATTGTTGATATAAACCTTCACTACCTGTAACTATGTTGTTGTATATGTTGAATTTACAAGGTATTAACCTGAGTGGTTTCTCTAAATAACTTCTGCTATTTTGTCGGCGGGTCCTAAATAAAAGAAGAAAATCATAATGAAACTACAAAAAACAATGATTGCAGTAGCCTTACTAGCGGCGCTTTCTGCATGTTCAAATGATGATGACGATAAGCAGAGTAATGATGGATTTAAGCTGACGATCGCCCATATCAATGATACTCACTCCAATTTTGATCCTGTTAAGTCTAGCTTTACTATGGGAAAAGACGGTGAAGTTGTTTTTAATGAATTTGGTGGCTATCCAAGACTGTTAGAAGCTGCTAATGAAATTAAAGAAGAAACAAGCCAGCCTTTGCTGTTTTTGCATGGTGGAGATGCTTGGCAAGGTACCGCTTATTTTAAACTGAATGAAGGTACTGCAAACGCCGATCTATTATCACAAATGGGCTTAGATGCAATGGCGCTAGGCAATCATGAATTTGACCTAGACACCGCCAAACTAGCTAACTTTATCGACAGCGTTAATTTCCCAGTTCTTGCAAATAATATGGATGCAGGTTTTGACTCTTCTCTGAGTGGTTCTAAAAACTTAAAGCCTTATCAATTATTTGCTTTTGACGGTTCAACAAAGCGCAAACTTGAAGATGTTACTGACGTAAAAGAAAATGAGCAAATCGTCGCTGTTATCGGTGTAGTACTCGAAGATATGCCCACTATTGCAACGGGTACTGGTGACGTTAAATTTGAAAATGAAATCGCCTTCACCCAAGTAACAGTTAACGCACTAAAAGCTCAAGGCGTAAATAAAATTGTAGTATTATCCCATATCGGTAATGCACGAGATATTGCACTAGCTGAAGGTACTACTGACATAGATGTTATTGTTGGTGGCCATTCTCATACATTATTAGGCGATTTTACGGATTTAGGTCACGGTGATAATGGTGTGTATGCTCAGCTAGTAAAACAAAAAGATGAAGTAGGGCAAACGTGTATTGTCCAGGCTGGCCAATATGCACAAGCTATTGGAAAGGTTGATGTAAAATTTGGCAGTGAAGGTGAGCTTTTGTCTTGCGCAGGTCAAAATACACTGCTGAGCAATGAAGAGTTTTACAAAGATGGTAAACGTGAAGAAAGTGATCTGCTAACTGGCGCCGATCACGAAAAAGTAGCAAGCTTCATTGATGAAACTGCACTTATCGATGATGTAGAAGAAAATAACGATATGCGTGTTCATATTGATGCAACTTATAAACCTGCACTAGAAGAAGCATACGGTGAAGTTGTAGCAAATGCTCCACAGGAGATAAACCATGAGCGTCGCCCTGGTGACGGAGGAACAGACAAACACGGTTCTGATGTAGCGCCATTAATTGCTGAAGGTATGGTCTATTGGGCAAACCAAACGGATGTAAATTCTGTTATCGGTAAGAAGGTACAGATCGGCTTAGTTGGCGCTGGTGGCGTGCGAACTGATATAGCTTCTGGCGAGTTTAGAGAAGGGCATGCAAGCCTTGAACTATTACCATTTTCAAATTATCTATCTGTTCTGACTATTAGTGGTGAGGTACTAACAGACCTATTAACTTCTACCATTGATGCGACACTTCCAGTTGGTAGCCATGCTGGTAAGTTCCCGTATGTGGGCGGTATGCGTTATACCTTTACTGAAGAGGTTAAAAATACCAGTGGTAATATAAGTTCAATTGACATAAATATTGGGACTGAAACTGAACCTCGTTGGGAACCTATTAGCAGTACCGCTGACTACGTAGTCATTGTTAATAACTATAATGCTAGCGGTAATGATGGTTGGAACGCATTAGGTGATGCTCAATTGCAAGCAACTGACCGAGTTGATCTTGTTAAAACTTCTACAGGTTATAAAGCATATAAAGTTGATCATTTAACTTATAATTCAACAGAGAATACATATAGCGTTGTATACGCAGATAGCGTACCAAGTTGTGATGATAAAGGCATCGATATCTGTAATACAGATGCTCTTTCTTTCATAGATTATGCTGAAGAAAAGGTTGTTTTAGAATCGTTACCATTTGAATCTACAACAGTGATCTATAAAGATTAAATACGCTTTATATTATAAAAGTATAGTTAGATAAATTCTAAAGGGTACTCTATAAGAGTGCCCTTTTTATTTAAGATAATAGCTTTGAGAATTCTACAGTTTCAATATTTGATATATTTCTAGTCGTTAGGTTTTAAATAATGATTTAACGATCTTGGATCGGTATGGCCAGTACGCCCCATGATGTAAAGATGATCTTTATTGTTTTCATGTAGTTGTGTAACGCAACCGCTTCTTAAACTGTGAGCTCCATAAAACCTAGGATCTAAATCAGCTTTATTACAGTAGCGTTTTATCAATTGGTAAATGTCATCACCACGTAAGAAACCTTTGCCTGAGTTAGCATCTAACACTTGATAGTCTCTAATATATCTGCCATCTCGAGTTAGTGATCTAAATAAGTGACCTTCCGTTATTTTTGCAGCATTAATCCAGTCCTTTACCGGTTCGTAAGCTGAAAACGTTTCTTCCTTTGGTAGCACTTTCCACTCTCTTTGACCTTGCTGATTACTCTTAGAGTAGGGCAGCCTAACTTTTAATTTGTCTCTTAAAAAGCTTAAGTGATTGACTTTTATATTCGCTAACTCCGATCGTCTAAATCCTCCTTGAAAACCCAATAAGACAATAGCCTTATCACGTTTTTGAGTCAGAGCCTGACTTTGGCCTTCAATAGCTTGAATAAGCAACTCAAGTTCATCATACATAATTGGTTGCTGATCATAGTCCGAAACTATTCGAGTGTGGTTGCGCATAAGTCCACGCATAACTCGAGTCACTAAAGGATGCTCAGTTGGTGAGGGGCTACCTGATTGAATATGATAAAAACGAATAGCCGCTAATCGACTATTGATAGTTTGAGTTGATAGCTGGTGACCACTTTTGGCTTGATAAAAATCTTTTTGATGACCGATAAAGGAAATAACCGTTCTTGGATCGGCAGGGTTTGAGCTTAGCCCATGAGTTTCGCAATAAGTTTTGAAAATACCAAAGCTTGAACGATAAACTCGCCGAGTGTTTTTAGAAATTTCATAACGGGTTTCTTTGGCTGCACTTTCAAAATCATTAAGCATCGAAATTGGTAGTTCAGCTTCTTGGTAAAAGTCATTGTTACCGCTAGTGCTCGATACTTTATTGGAAATGGGGCTAATATGCTTTCGACTCATTTCCTAACTTACCTCTTTATATATCGTTAATTTATGGATTTAGCACCAACATAAGCAAGATAGTTTATCTATTTACTACAGTCACTACCAGTGATAATCGTCATTATCACTGGTAGTGGCTAAGTTATAAGCAAATGAGAACAAAACAGCTAGGTTTAGCCGAAATAAACAACAGTGGAAGTTATCGGTCAAAAACTTATAGCTCAAAAAGCTATTTTTGATAAAGACGCTATTATGCTAAGTTAAGGCAGTTTACTTCTTATCGGACTATCTCAATTATTAATATGGTTACACCATTTTAATGGCTATCAAAAATAGTCACCCCAATCACTTGTTTATCTGTTAGTTATTCAATATTATTCCCAATATAAATGGTATAACCATACTTTAAAATTGATGATTAAGCAGATGGATGATACAAAGCAAGAGTGGCAATACCACGGTAATAAACCAATAAAGGGTCGTAAACTATTACTGATCCAACAAAGTGAACTTGTTATAGCGTTACCACTTATCTTTAGACTCATACCTAAAGAACAAATTTCAAGAAGGTCAGCTTGGTTTGAAAGTAGCGGCGAGTCAGAATTACAATTCTTAAAAATATCAGAGTTACTTTCATTAGTGGCTCGAAAGCGAAAGCAAAGTGTGGATCTAAGTGTAGAGTTAGAGCAGCTAAATTTTTGTTTAAACGAAATGTTTAGCGATTACGGTTGGCGTATGGTCCGAAAGGAATTAGCACAAATAAAAAAACGTAAAAAGAAATCCCACATAGAGTTAAGCAATGACCTTGTTCATAGACTCAAAGCATTTATGTCGTTAAAGCAACTAGACAGTTTTGATCAAGCAGTTGATCATTTACTGAGTGATTGTGAGAAAATACGGAGTGATAATGGCGAAGTAGAATAAAAAGTTACCTTAATCTGTAAATAGCTCTCCCTTAACTATCTTTTGCGTTGTAACCTTAAGATAGTTAAAGAGCCATTACTTTGGTTTTGCTCAACAATTTAAAAGCTGAACAAAATGATTTTCCGAGGATAGGTTAGATTAACTACATTGAATTTTGTTAAGTGCTGCCATTGTTCTTTTTTGGCTAAATACAGTGCGCTTGTTATGTGTTGGCGCCCAACCAGCGAGAAACCGTTCAAAGTCGGCCCATGCTATATCGATCAATTCACGCCATTCCGATTCAACTTCTTTAAAACAAACCTTACTGTTTAACTCTTCTATACTTGTCTTTAGGTGGCTAAAATAAACATCGATTAACTCGTCAAAATGTTGTTCAAGAGTTGTTTCATCTAGACAGCTACCCAGAAAATATATCACGTCCTTCATGCCGCATCCGGCACCTACATATTGAAAATCTACCGCTGCTACTTCTGATAAATCTTCAGAAAAACAGAAGTTTGCAATTTTTGCATCACCATGGACTAAGGTCTTAAATTGACAGTTATTAAGCTTCGCATTAAGTAGTTCTGCACAGCGTTTAAGCTCACTTTCCTCCATGGCGTTATACTCAGTAAGTCGAGTATCTAAATACCAGTAAGTGCCAATCGGCCATAGATTTTTTGGCCAATCCTCAATCACTTCTAACTGTAAATTAAGCGCATGAAATCTCGCTAGCCAATCTAGACAAGTACCTGCAACCTTGATCGATGCGTTTGAAAGTCTTATTGGATAACCATTAGAATCTAAATCAGACATTACAATTATTTTTGAATTTGGACACCCTTCATTAAAGTTTTCTTGGGCAATAAACTTGGGAAGCGCACAAATCGGTTTAATGGTATTAGCCCAATTTTGATAAAACTCTGCTTCGACATTATAGGAGGTTAGCTTTCGTTGATGTGCGACGGCTCCATTCCATCCTCGTGGGTGTTCTTGGATAGTCGGCGGTGAGATATGTTTTACAATAAAGCGACCATAAAAGGGATTGGACTTATCTTTATTTTCATAGCGGCCAATTTCCCCATAGCCTGACCAAAGTGATTGGACTATTTCAACTTTTTCAAACTGAGTTGTTCCTAAAAGAGCAGACAATTTTTCTTCGAGTTTCGCTATATTTTTTGTCAATTTAAAAACCTAGTCTAAGCCTTTGTACCATAATTGGTAATACAGGTACTTTTACGAGTGTGATGTGTTTTTGCATTCTGTTAGCGTACTTGTCAATTATTGAATTAGAACAGCGAAGGTGCGCCCTATGAATAAAAGCATGCTCATGATTATATTACTGCTGGTTTCATCAAATGTTACAGCAAATATCATTGTAGATAAAACAGGAGTGGATGAAAAAGATTATATCTATGATCTGCACCAATGTACTGAATTATCAACCCAAGTTCAAAAAAAGGACACTAGTAGTAGTGCGGTTGGTAGTGCTGCCAAAGGGGCTGCTATTGGTTCAGCGGGTAAAGCAATAGCCGGTGGGTCAGGGACTGATGGGGCCAAACAAGGTGCTGCTATCGGGCTTGGACTCGGCGTGCTATCTAACGGTAGAAGTCGACGCAATGATGCTGAAAAATTTGAAGCAGAACAACAAAATGTGGTTAAAAACTGCATGGTAAATCGTGGCTATGTAGTGCTGAATTAAATTTGATTTGCTACAAATTAACAAAAGGGCTAACACTTAATAAGAGTTAGCCCTTTAATATATTATTCAGTCAATGATACGTTAAGCCATTGGTCGCTATTGTTGAATAGCAAAGATTGTAACTCGCCTTTACCCTCAATATTGACCAAATTTAACTGGGCTGGCCAAAGTTCTTGTAGCGCTCCGTTTGAAATGGATAGCCCAGTGACTCGGTTTGGTATCGCCGTTTCTTGGTAAATCCAAATATACTTGCCATCAAGCTCTAAACCAACAAACTTAAGCGGTAGCTTTTTAGAATGATTAGTTTCAATCGCAAACTGCGTTTGCACATATTCTGCAAAGCTATTTTGGGTGGCTTTACTGCTTAAAATATCAGCGCTGGGATCAAACAGATCCTTGACCGCATGCTCAGCATCATGAAGATAAAACTTGTGCATCACTTCAATATTATCAACTCTATGGTTAAAGCTAATGGTAGTGGTAGCCATCTTTTGCTGATGTGCGCATACTGAATGAGAGATTAATCCAATGAAAACCGCGATAATTAATTTCATATATTAACCAGCCTTTTCTGAATTTGACTCTTCATCATCTTCATTTTTAAGTTCTGTTTTAATATCCTGCATAATATCCCGTTTAACTTTTGCCTTACTTTTCTCTTTTTTGTAGGCTTCAATTCTTGATGGAATAATCCTGCGCGGAAAGTAGTTGTTGTTCAAATCAACATCCGCTGTTTGCCAGCTAGGATCGATTTCAACTTCTTTTAGAACTTTGTCAGACACGATGAGCTTATTGACTGACTTTGGACTTCTGCGCCAGATCTCTGCTGGGATGTTTAGCGCTTCTACGCTGCCATCTTCATAAGTCAATTGCAGCAATATGGGCATAACAAGTCCGCCTAGGTTTGAAAATTCGAGCACGTAATAATTTTTATCCTCTTTAATCGCTCTTTTTATGACGTCACGTTCCCAGGGCTCTAACTTTTTAATAAATTTATTGTATTTATTTCTCTCTTTATTGGTAACTGTATATTCATCGTTAGATTCATAAAAATCGGTTACATCTGGGTTAAGATCTATCCAAGTTTTAAGCCCTTCCTCTTTGTTTCTATCTATTGCCATAGGAGTAGGTTTATCCTGCTCCATTTGGCGTTCGCGAGCAAAGTCGATATCTGGATTTTTAGTATTCATTCTAAGCTTGTAGACCTTGTCGATTGAAATATCTACATGATCCGTGGTGTAAAACCATCCTCTCCAGAACCAATCTAGGTCAACACCCGATGCTTCTTCCATGGTTCTAAAAAAGTCAGATGGAGTAGGGCGTTTATACTTCCAGCGAGTGGCATACTCTTTAAATGCAAAATCAAAAAGCTCTCGTCCAAGAACAACTTCTCGTAAAATATCTAAAGCGACAGCGGGTTTGGTGTAAGCATTAGGGCCGAGTTTCAATACACTATCAGATTGAGTCATAACCGGGACTTGCACTGTAGATTTCATGTATTCAACGATGTCGCGCGGCTCTCTAGCCCAATGAGATTCAGTTTCCCATTCTCTTTTTGCAACGGAGTCTAAAAAGCTATTAAGCCCTTCGTCCATCCATGTCCACTGCCTTTCGTCTGAGTTCACGATCATTGGAAAGTAAATATGGCCAATTTCATGGATTACAACACCGATCAGAAAACGCTTTTCTGACAATGTATAGGTTCTGCTACCATCTTCTTGTAATTCGGTGCGCGGCCCGTTGAAAGTGATCATTGGGTATTCCATTCCACCTACGGGTCCATTAATAGATTGAGCAGTTGGATATGGGTAATCAAAAGAATATTTTGAATATACTTCCATGGTATGGATGATAGATTCTGTAGAATATTTTTTCCAAAGGTCGCCACCTTCCTTTGGATAAAAAGACATCGCCATGACTAAAGGGCGTTTAGTAGATTGCTGCTGGTAACCTTTAGCATCCCACATGAATTTTCTCGAGGAAGCCCATGCAAAGTCGCGTACATTTTCAGCTTCAAAATGCCAGGTTTTGGTACTACTGGTTGCTGCTAGCTCATTTTCTAAAGCTTCAGCTTCGGTGACTATGAAAACCGGTCTTTTACTGGTTTTGGCTTTTTCAAAACGTTTGCGCTGCGTTTTGTTTAACACGGAATTAGCATTGGCTAATTCACCTGTAGCCGCAACAATATGATCGGCTGGTACAGTTAATTCAACATCATAGTCACCAAACTCCAAGGTGAATTCACCACTGCCTAAGAAGGCTTTATTTGTCCAAGCCTCATAATCTGTGTATGCGTGTAATCTAGGAAACCACTGCGCAAGTTGAAATATGTCATTGCCACCATCACGTTTATCGTCAGGGAAGTGCTCGTAACCACTGCGGCCACCAACGGCTTTTTGCTCGGTAATGTTAAAAGCGTAGTCGAACTCGAACTCTACTTCTTTACCTGGTTTTAGTGGTTCGAGTAGATCAATTCTCATATTGGTACCGACAATTGTCACATGAAGAGGAGTGCCACTGACTGTGACTTCACCTATTTCATATCCGACATTATTGTCAGCTAAAAACTGTTGACCACGTAATGTTTTTAAACTGATTTTAGTCGGCTTACCATTAACGCTATTAGCGAGTTCAGATGGACTCGAGAAAGTGCGAGTCCGAGTGGCGATAGAGTCCGCTTTATAGTAGTTCTGATCTAACTGAAGCCAAAGATATTTGAGAGTATCAGGAGAGTTGTTTGTGTAAGTGACGGTTTGCTCGGCTTCAAGGCGCCTTTTATCTTCATTTAGAGAGGCCTTAATTTGATAATCTACCTGCTGTTGCCAATATTGGTGTCCAGGTTCTCCTGCTGCATTTCTATAAACATTGGGAGTGGGCAGGTCTTCATCTAACTGACGAAACTTATCTTCAAAGTCACCTTTAGATTGTTTTATCGGTAACGCGTGCACTGGTAAAGCTAAACCAGCAATTACTGCGCACAGTAATATGGATGAATTTTTATTCTTATTCACTGGATACATCTCTTATTATTACAATGACATTGCGTCATTGCCTATTTTCATGGGGTAGTTTTAGGAAAGTATACAATAGACTCGATACACTAAGATAACCCTGTTGCTAAAAGGTTTTTTGAGTTATCACATATATGATCTAACGCTTTATTGGTCTACCAAAGCGAATTAATTGCAGTTACCTTCTTGTTGCCAGCATATTATATCGCTAACTAACTTATGTTTAGCGTCTTCATTAAACACAATATACTAACGATTAACAAAGGTTTACAATTTTCACTTTATACACTTTGAACTGGATATGCCGTTCTAATCATTTGAAAACTTGCTGGTGACTTTTATATTTGGGTCAAAGTGGAAAAGCCGGAGATTGGCACACTTTGACCTCGAAATCATATCCATATGGTTTCGACATATCAGGGCTGATCTCTAGAATTTCATAATCATTAAGTTCAACAATATGAGCATTATCAGAAATAGCGCAGCGCGACTTTCCATCAGCTTCTAATTGATAAGCAAAATGAGCGATTAGCTCTCGAGTTTTCTGAGAATAAAGCGCACGTAGCTTCAACGACTTATTTACACTGGTATTAATTTCCTGTTCTAAAGTATCTAAAGTTTCATTACTTGGCTGCTTACTTTCGACGCTAGGAGATTCGAGTTGCTCTACAGCTTTTTGTTGTCTAATTGTCTCTAACTCATCAACCGAGTCAATAATGACTTTTTCAAGGTCTGATTGTTCTATTGTTTGGGGATGGATACTGAGCAATTTCGGATTATCTAAGTTTTCCTCTATCACCGCATCGACGTCACTGAGCAGCGCCAAATGATACAGTAAAATACTGGACAGAACGAGGCGAAACAGCATGGTCCATTTTTGATAATGCTGCAAATTAGTTAGATTAAAGCCACTAATGCCAAAGGGTTTTAATAACAAAAGGACAAATAGATAAAAAGGAACAAATATTTGAAGAAGTAATAGAGCTATAACACTAATCGCCAATGTCCACGCCGGTAAATATAGCAAAATTGCGAAGTTATGCGTGTAACTAAAATGACTCGAAGAGACACCAACGACCTCATTGACTACGGAGGCGGCCCCCGCTAATGCAAAGTTAGCGATGACAGCATAGAATAGCAGAAGTACTGCTTTTCCTGCTAGAGAGTGCCAAACTCGCGCAAATAGTGGCCAAAACTCAGCGAGCAAACCAACGACGGTTATAGCTGCTACAATGGCTAAACTATTGCTAAAACATAATAAAATAAACGCAAAAAGGTAAAGTTTTTGAACAAAGCTAAGCTTACCAAAAAAAGTAAGTAAGCTATCATATACTCGATTGTTGATGTTTATAATATAACGCGCAACACTGAATGTCGGTGGTAAAAGCTTACTTTTAGACACTTAACTGATCCCTGTTCACTATCAATTTAAAGTATTATTACTTAAGTTATAAGCTGATAACATAATAGAATTCAGAATAAAAGTACAAACTTAGCAGCATCGTGGACTAAAAATTAATTTGATTATACTGACCAATTCCTGCAAAGCCATCAAACGTATCGTCGTTAGTAAAGCTTCTATATCTGTCTCCGTTTTAAAAATTGACACCATAGGTTTTTATCAATTCAGTATTTGGTTAGGGGTATGCTATTGTGCCGATTAATCTTAATAGGATAAAAATAATAAAATATGATTATTGAAATTACAGATGCTTACTTCGATGAGGTGATTAAGTTAGGTAACCTCGTTCATGGGAAAGGTTATTTAGACCATCATTCTTTGTCGATGATTGTTGAAAAAGGTTATAAGAACGGCATTAATAGCTGCTTTGTGGCATTGGAAGCTGACAAATTACTTGGGTTTCGACTCACCTATGCCGCCGAGCAATGGGAAATAGATAAGTGGTGCACACCAAGCAAGTGGGCGGTGCCAGCTGAGTATGTTGGTTATTTTAAGTGCAATACTGTTGCTGAAGAGGCTAGAGGTAAAGGCTTAGGCGGCTTGCTATTGCAATCTTCTGTGGCAGCGCTAAGGAGCCAGGGCGCTCGAGCAGGGATTAGCCATTTATGGAAACAAAGTCCAAATAATTCAGCTGTGCGCTATTTCAGTAAAGCGGGGGGCAAGCTTATTAAAGAGCACCCAAATCGTTGGAATAATAGCAGTGAACACCCTGACTATATTTGTGTGATCTGTGGTTCAAACTGCACATGTACCGCAAGTGAAATGTTACTGACTTTTAACTAACTGAATTAGATTTTTATGAATAGTGAACTTTTTGATCCCCTTTATAGCAGCAGTCCTGCAAACTTAACACCTTGTCGTTCATACTGGGCAAGCACTGCATCGTTAGGACAAGCTAGCCCAGTATTGTCGGGGAATCGAAGTGTTGATGTTGCTGTAATAGGCGGCGGTTATACGGGGTTGTTGAGTGCATATTATCTGGCAACTGATCACAACATTGATGTCTGTGTATTAGAAGCCAACCAAGTTGGCTTTGGTGCTTCGGCAAGAAATGCTGGTTTTGTATTAAAGGGTTCAGGAAGGCTCGGCTACAAGCAGATGGCAACGAAGTGGGATCTCGATACCGCAAAGGGAATTTATAATGAGTTTAGCGAAGCGGTGTCTAGAGTCGATGGGCTGATCAACGAGTTCAATATCGATTGTGAACCGCAACAAAAAGGCTATTTAAAGGTAGCGCATAACAAAAAAGCATTAGCTCAGCTGCAAAGTGCTGCTGGGTTTATAAAGAGAGAACTTGGAGAAGATGCTGAGCTTATTACGGCTAGCCGTTTTAAAACAGAGTTTATGGACCATCAACAAGCCTATGGTGCGTTAAGATTAGCTGATGGCTTTGGTGTGAACCCTTTAAAGCTATTACTTGGTTATAAATCAATGCTGCAAGCAAAGGGTGTTGAACTTTATGAAAACACCTGTGTTACCGAATGGCTTCCAGAAGGTAACCAACACCGCCTAATAACCTCCAAAGGTGAAATTACAGCCAACAAAGTCATCACAGCAGGAAACGCCTATACGCCTAAATCGTTCAATTCCAGTATTGATAATCGTTACTTACCAATACTCAGTAATGTGATTGTTACCGAGCCATTATCAGAACAAGAGCTGCTTAGTTGCGGCCTCAATACTCATCAAGTGACGATGGATACTCGAATACTTAAATATTATTACCGCTTGTTGCCTGATAACAGGCTACTTTTCGGTGGCAGAGGCGCGATACAAGGCAAAGATGCACACAATCCTATTTATCAAAAACGATTAAAGTATGCGCTTGATAAGTGTTTTCCACCACTGCGCAATAAGGCTGTCGCTTACAATTGGACGGGGTGGATAGCCGCAGCACTAGATGATATGCCACATGTATATGCCTCAAACGGCGTAGGTTACAGTATGGGCTATTGTGGTTCGGGTGTCTCTTTCAGCACACAAGCGGCGTATAGGTTAGCTGAACAAATCGCAGGAAAATCCGTTCCAGCCTTGCCACTTTATCAAGTACCGCTACCTAAATTCCCATTACCGCAACTTAGACGTGTCGGTCAATGGGGATATTACCATTATGGTTGGTTAAGAGACCGATTTATTTAGCCTGCTCAACACAGCTCCCCCTAGTTGTGCTACCTTTATAGACTGATTTTTTTATTAGGACAAAGTTCGTGAAAACACCTGTAGACAAGATGCTAGATCAACACCAGCAGCTCGTTCACTCTGAAAATGTATCTGTTTTATCTCATGTTCAACGAGAAAAAGATGACTGGGTGCTGCATACGGTCATGATAGAAAATTGCGATACAGCGTTCAAATTTAAACGCCGTAAAAAATATAAATGCTTAAAAGGTGCGCGAGTCAATATGACATACTATAGCGCTACAGAAGGCATCGCAGGGTTTGAAATTGATGTGTTTAAAGTGGTACGTATAAAACGTAGTTAACATAGTCATTGTGAATACATGCAGTAATGTATCTCATACGATTAAGCCTAGGTACAGCTAACAAGCAATATAATCTCTTATAGAAAGTGACTTCCATCGTAATTGGAAAATCTTATTTTTGAGAGGTGTTAGATGTATTCAAGTAGACAACTAAATAGGCAGCATGCAGGTTTAGCCGCACAGATTATAGTTGATGAAAAACTATCGGTTTTATGCGACTCAGTTCAAACATCAATTAAGCTAACACAGCGAGCATTACTCAAACGATGCCTAGAGAGTAACCTTATCTCCTCAATGACATTACTCAGTCACAAATCTGAAGCGCTTGAACTACATAGAGCAATTTTGAGTGCTGAGTTAGGTGAAGTAGAACAAAAGATATTATTGGGTTATATCGACCAAAATATAGAAATGATAGATGATTACCTTTGTATTAATCCTAAAGTGCAAGAAAAACACTAGTCCTATTCTATCGTTCAGTAAGAGTTTAGCGGCTTGATCGTTGCTGCACATTATAGCTCTACCTTGCATTGTTTGACTGGCGCACATTTGATTAGTGCGCCAACATTACCCGTAATCGTATAACGTCTTGTATTAACACTAATAAAATATTGCTCTACGTCACCTCTTAGCTGCTTTTTAGTGGGAGTTGTTGTTACTACATAATCTTTTTATGCCTTACCATCGCAACTTCGCACTAACTCCTAAATCCATTTAGTCGTGTACTCAGTGTTATTGATTTTACTAAGGGAATGACCATTGGTGGCAACCTATGCCGTGAATAAAGTCGGTTAAATCCCTACTGAATCACGCAACTTCAGTTAGAACGGGTATAGTTTATTAGCGTTATTGTTTTTTATAACTAGACACAAAAAAGCCCAGCATTGCTGGGCTTTTAAATCTAAGCTGTTAGCTAATTACTTTGCAGACATTAACGCAACAGCGTTGTCTAGCATGCGGTTACTGAAACCCCATTCGTTATCATACCAAGCCATAACTTTAACTAGACGACCATTAACGCGAGTTTGAGTCGCATCAAAGTTTGAAGAGTACGGGTTATGGTTAAAGTCGATAGAAACCAAAGGCTCATGGTTTACAGCTAGCACTTCGCTCAGTGGAGCAACAGATGCAGCTTTTTCAATGATAGCGTTAATCTCTTCAACAGTGGTGTCGCGAGCTGCTACGAATGAAAGATCAACCAGTGATACGTTTACTGTTGGTACACGTACTGCTAAACCGTCAAACTTACCAGCAAGTTCTGGTACAACTAGACCCACTGCAGCAGCAGCGCCAGTGCGTGTTGGGATCATCGACATTGCAGCTGCACGAGCACGGCGTAAATCAGTGTGGTAAACATCTGATAAACGTTGATCGTTCGTATAAGCATGAATGGTTGTCATTAGACCAGATTCAATGCCAATCTCATCATTTAACGGCTTAGCAAATGGTGCTAAACAGTTTGTAGTACAAGACGCATTAGAAATTACAGTCATATCGCCAGTAATTTCGTCATTGTTAACACCGTAAACAACCGTTGCATCAACGTTCTTACCTGGTGCAGAGATAATGACTTTCTTTGCGCCGGCAGTTAGGTGAGGTTGTACAGACTCTTTAGAAGTAAATATACCTGTACACTCGAAAACAACGTCTACGTTAAGCTCATCCCAAGGAAGTTTCGATGGGTCGCGCTCTTGGAATGTAAGGATCTTATCTTCATTAACAAAAATAGCATCGTCAGCGTGCTCAACTTTTGCGTTGAAGCGACCATGAACAGAATCATATTTTGTTAGGTGAGCATTGATTGAAGCATCGCCTAGATCATTTAACGCAACAATTTTGATAGGGTAGTTCTTTTCGCTTTCATATAGAGCACGTAGAACATTGCGGCCGATACGGCCATAGCCGTTAATTGCAACTCGGATAGTCATCTCATATCCCTCAGGTAAAAGTTTAAATAGAATCTGGTAGTAAAATTACCAAACTGACAGCCACCGTCAAGCAATATCGACCAATTAGGCGCGATTCCCTTAACAATTTAGGTAATTTTTTTACATGGATCGCGTATTGGGCTATTTTTCAGCTAAATTCAGGCAATGTTTGTAAGTTGGCAAACATATTGCCGAATACAAATTACACGAACCATTTTAATTAACTGCTTGGTCTAAATCCTGTTCCAAGACAATTTTTAGCTTACTTTGAGCATACATTCCAGATTCTAGTACATTAGCCAAATTTTCAGCTTCTTTATCTAACTTTTCTTGCAAAATCTTGTTGCCTTGGAGCATTGCTAACATCTTCTCCTCCACAAAATTAGCATCTGTCATGATTATATTTGTTTTTGATAGCAAGTAGTGCATCTCTGGGCGATTTTCGTTTTTATAGAGGGTAGCTAAAGCCAACAACCAATCTGGGTCAAATGAGACTTTGTCTGCACCAGATAATGTAGCAGCGTACAACCTTTTTGATTTACTGGGGTTACTCTTTAAATAATGAGCTGCTAGCTGGGCTTTGAGCCTAATATCTTTAATCAATCCATTTTTTTCGGCGTCGAATAACACTTTTCCAGCTTCTATATCGTTAAACCTAGACCAATGATAATAAGCCAAATGTGGATCTTGGCTGCTTTTGGTTGTCTCTTGCAGTTGAGCTAATGTCTGAGAACTTAACCCAAAAGCACGAGCACGATCGTTGCTGCGCTCAGGATGCAAAATATGCTGTACGCCTGCAGCGAGTTCAATACACTTATTGTAATCTTCTAAGTACAATAATTGGTCGAATAACTGCTCGCCTGTAGGCTGCTCTGTCATCTTTAATAGGTATCGATTGCGAATTAGGTCGCCTTTTTCGAATCTACACCAACTATCTTTATGTAGATCTGAACAAAGTTCAGGATTTTTGTTACATATCTTTTGGGTATTTGAGGTTGGTTCGCAGCCAAATAGACCAAAAAAGGCCGTAATTCCTAGAAGTGATGTAAACATTACAAATTTTCTACTCAAAACAGGCTCCATGCGCATTTTTATCTAATTAAATTACATCGTTATATAAAATATCTGACTAGCCTGAAAGGCCAGTTTTCATTACAATAGCGCCGACCAAACGGGGAAAGACACCCTACATAACCTAGATTATTGGTCTTTTCTTTTTGTTACTCAAACAATTCTGGTAAAAAATCAGAAAAGTGAGATAAAGGATCTGTTAATGAGCGCTGATAAACACCTACAAAGCTGGCAAGAACGTTTCGAAATGGCAGAGGCTATGCAGCCTTTACTTGGTAAATTATATCGTAACCAAGGTGTAGAGGTTGTCGTATACGGAAAACCACTACTTAACGCTTCTACCATTGAAATCATTAAATCACATCGTTTAGTTCGCCGTCATGTCGGCGAAAAACTAAGACTACGTGAAAGCTTTCCATTTATCGAAGCTTTAAGCAAGTTAGCGGTAAAACAGTGCAAAGTCGACATCGGTAAACTGGCTGTTAATTACTGGCGTGAATATAAAGATGCTAGCCAAATCGAAGCTTACATGAGCAGCGAATTGTCAGCAGCAATTACACAAGAAGATACTGAAGAAGCAAGAGACGTTGTGCTATACGGTTTTGGCCGTATTGGTCGTCTTCTAGCTCGCTTGTTAATTGAAAGAACAGGTGTGAGCAACAAGCTTAGACTTCGTGCAATCGTCCTTCGTGGTGGACGTAAAGGCGATCTTGAAAAACGCGCAAGCCTGCTTCGTCGTGACTCTGTACATGGTCCATTCAATGGCTCTGTAGAAGTTGACGAAGAAAACAATGCAATCATTGCTAACGGTACTTATATTCAAGTCATCTACGCAAACTCTCCTGATGAAGTAGATTACACTAAGTACGGAATATCTAACGCACTAGTGGTTGATAATACGGGGATATGGAAAGATGAAGCAGGACTTGGTCTACACCTTAAATCAAAGGGCGCAACTAAAGTTCTATTAACTGCTCCTGCGAAAGGCGCAATTAAGAACATCGTTTATGGTGTTAACGAATCTGACATTCTTGATGAAGATACTATCGTATCAGCAGCAAGCTGTACGACCAACGCTATTACTCCTGTACTTAAAGCTGTTAATGATAAATATGGCATTGTAAATGGTCACGTAGAGACCATTCACTCATATACCAATGACCAAAACCTTATCGATAACTACCATTCAGCAGATCGCCGCGGTCGCAGTGCACCTTTGAATATGGTAATTACTGAAACCGGCGCAGCTAAAGCCGTTTCTAAAGCCTTACCAGTGCTTGAAGGTAAGTTAACAGGTAACGCTATTCGTGTTCCTACGCCAAACGTTTCAATGGCAATTATTAGCTTGAACCTTAATGGCGAAACTAATAAGCATGAGATGAATGAATACTTAAAAGATATGGCGCTGCAGTCTGAGTTGCAAAATCAAATCGATTTCACTGAATCGACAGAGATTGTATCAAGTGATTTGGTTGGCTCTCGCTATGCTGGTGTTGTTGATTCTCAAGCAACCATTGCGGATGGTAACCGTACTATTCTTTATGTTTGGTATGACAACGAATTTGGCTATAGCTGTCAGGTAGTTGGCGTGATGCAAAAAATGTTAGGTCTTAACTATCAGTCATTGCCACTTGGCTAAGCCTGAATAGAGTTAATACTTAGAAAACGCCTCTTTATAGAGGCGTTTTTATTTGTTGGTTAGCGCTAGTTTTCAATAGAGCGCCAGCGCACCACACCACTTAAGCCCATAGTTAGGCAACACTCAATTCTAGCTCCAAATGTTCTCAACAGCACTTGTTTAGCTAAAAGGCTCAATGACTCACATTAAACGGCCTTTACATAATGAAGAGGTGTTGGACCCAGCAGCCTCAAAATTGTCAAGTAGTGCATTTAAAGCATTCTATTTAGCCAAAAAGCCAATTATTTAAAACTAAATGACTCGTTTTTTTAGACATGACTTTAATATGCCCGTCTTCATAAAGCTAAACATTTCCATCTTTAGTATTATTTGTAAGCATTCAATAACACGGCAGCGCATTGATATTGTTCAACTAACGATCAATGAGAACAAAAAACGTTATCTTTGATGATTTTAACGTCAAACAGTTATAAAAAACATTTTTCTCGATTGACTATGCAGAGTAAATCGGTAGAATGCCATTCCGTAGTCAAGGGGAAGCGAACTAAGCAAGAACTTGATTACAGATTAAATTGAAATGCGACATTAGCTCAGTTGGTAGAGCGATACCTTGCCAAGGTATAGGTCATCGGTTCGAACCCGATATGTCGCTCCAATTTAATATGGCGCGATGGCA
>NZ_JAKIKQ010000022.1 GCF_023284045.1 Shewanella kaireitica | reverse complement strand
TGCCCGAGTGGTGGAATCGGTAGACACAAGGGATTTAAAATCCCTCGCTTAATAGGCGTGCCGGTTCAAGTCCGGCCTCGGGTACCAAATATTCTCGCAAGAGAATTACAAAAAAGCCTCAACGAAAGTTGGGGCTTTTTTGTATCCAAATTTCCGCTTTAGAACTACGGCCTCAAAACCTTCAATTATACCAATTGCATTAAGTATTTGGCCAGTTCAGAGTCCCTCAGTCTTTTCAATTCAAAGCGCATTGGTAAATAAATGGTTATTCCCTTTTAAGCCAAAGTGGAAAGACTGAGGGGCTCACGTAGTGCGGCTGAGGTTAAACAAATTGGCAAAACGCTGTATGCTTCTCTATGGGATTTGGATATACGACTAAATGGTCTATTTTGTTCCGTACAAAATAAGACATTCCGGCCCTCCTTGGCGGTCAGATTTAGAAGGTACGAGACCAAGGATGGTCGAAGGTAGAATAATGCAGGAGCAATTATCGAGAGCGAAGCAGGATACCAGAGCCGAGAATAACTATTAGCTCAAATCCCACTACTTACCTACAACGTTTTGAATTCCCGCTGAATGGTCAAACTTTTAATGCAATTGGTATTAAATGCTCTGAAAATTATCGTAGTGACAAAGTTTAGACACAAAAAAAGCCCAAATAATTAGGCTTTAAAAGTTTTATGCTTGCCAGCGACTCAAGTTGTTAGATACATTTCGCTGGCTTGGGTAAACCCGCAATTTTTGTCGCTTGCTTGGCCGGCCCTACTGGAAACAAGGTATAAAGATATTTTGAATTGCCTTTGTCTGCACCTAAGCTCTGTCCAATCGCTTTTACGAGTACGCGAATGGCAGGGCTTGTTTTAAATTCAAGATAAAAATTACGCACAAAATTAATCACTTCCCAATGTGCTTCTGTAAGCTCTATCTCTTCATCTTTAGCGATTACAAGCGCTAGTTCAGGGCTCCAGTCACTGACTACTTTTAGGTAGCCTTGGTGATCAGTCTCTATGTTCTTTCCGTTAAATTCAATCATTTCTACCAGCTAATCACTTTGTTATGGGTTAGGGTCAGCGCAACAAAATCTGCGTAACTAATCATTTTGAATGCACTTAAGCGTGATTGTAAGCCACGTGCAATAACATCATCTTCCAGTACTAGGATGTTGTACCCGCTTAAGCGTGATTGCCACTCTTTGTTTAACAAACAATTAACCGCGTTAGACGACAGCAATATGCTATCAGTGCTGTTTATATAGCGTAAACAGAGTTTAAGCGCAGCACTTTGCGCAGCGGACACTTGTATATGATGCAATATCATTAGAATACCAAGACCTCATCAACATGGTTAAAATGCTCAGCAATCGCTTGTGACGAGCTGAACTGAACCTCTAGCTTGATATCGTGCTCTGCAAGCTCTAATTCTTCCATAGCAGCCTCACAGACAAGAATAGTCTCTACATCATATAAGGGGAGAGCGCCAAAAGTGGCGATGTAATCTTTAGCACCGACTGTCTCTGGAGATTGGTGCTTTAACAAGTTTAAGATCCCTTCATCAGTAAAAACTAAGCTAACTTCTTGCTCAAAGCTTGCACTGAGTAAAGCGAGATCAAGTGCTTCGCGACCTTTAGCATTACCGTGGGGGCCTTGACTGAATACAATACAAAGTTTCTTCAACTTCTACTCCTTTACAGCCTTAAAAGCTAACCAATCGATCAGCAGACTCAATACCGGTAACAAGCTCACCCAAGCCGCCCATTATAAACGGCGGCTCCATATTCCAATTCCCTGTGTTGTTTTCTTTTGCTTCGCTAACAGACAGCACTCCACGACGCAGTGCCGCTGAGACACAATTAACTAAGGGGAACTTGTATTGTTCGCTGAGAGATAACCAAGCTTTCTGAAGATCAAACTCGTCACTAGCAGGACTATTAAGGCTATTGGTATTGAGAACGCCGTCTTGATAGAAAAAGACTTTATCAATAAGATGCCCGTTTTGTACCGCGGCTTCGGTAAAGCGATAGGCATTATAACTCGATGCACTGCCGTAAGCAGGGGAGTTAACCTGGATAATAAATTTGATCATGATAAAAAAAATGGCCCTTAAGTAGGACCATTTTAACTCAATTAAAATTAATTGGAATTAGTCATCGTTGCCCATACCCATTAAGTGTAGCAGCGCCACGAATAGGTTAAGGAAATCTAAGTACAAAGAGATGGTTGCGCGAATGTAGTTGGTTTCGCCACCATTTACGATTTTGCTCGTGTCATAAAGGATGAACCCGGTCATCAATAATGCAATACCTGCATTAAGCGCCATGAACACCATGCCGTTACCTAGGAACAAGTTAACCAGTAAACCGACAACCATAATCACTAAACCAGCGATTAAGAAACCACGCATGAAAGAGAAATCTTTCTTAGTGGTTACAGCGTAACCTGAAAGGGCTACGAAGATTACTGATGTTAAGCCTAGTGCCTGCATAATAAGCTGTGGGCCGTTAGCCATACCTGCATAATGGTTAAGGATATAACCTAGCGATGCACCTTGCATACCAGTGAAAGCGAATACCCAAAAGATCCCTGCACTTGACTCAGCTTTGCGTAATGTCACGAACAACAGTACCAAGCTACCAATCGATAAACCTAAAGACATCATAGGGCTAATTGCTAATGCCATGGCTAAACCTGCACATACCGCAGAGAATGCCAATGTCATTGAAAGTAGCATGTACGTGTTTTTAAGTAGTTTATTAACCTCTACAGTCGATTGACCGTAGGCGGTTTGTTGTGTCATATCTCTCATTTCTTTCTCCGAAGACAAATGCTCAAGCTGTATATTTGAGCCTTAATTAACCGGGTAGTTCCCGATTTTCTTAATAAGCCTCAAATTGCTCGTTAAGTTATTGAATCATACATTAGCTTTACCGTGTGATAAAGCTAATGGCAGGTATATCTGTGTCATAAGCAGCGATACAAACCACAAGTTGATTAATTTCAGTCTAGCCAATCCTTTTGAAGTTTCTCTGTATCACCTAAATAATCGAGTACCCAGGCCATTGCGGGTGACTTGTTCGATGCGTTCCAAGCTAAGCAGCAGGGGCTTTTCTTCTTAGAATGTTCAAGCTGCTTTTCGATCAATGCACCAGTCTTAATAAAAGGCGAAGCAAAGTGAGCCGGCATATAACCGATACCCAGTCCGTCACGGAAACAATTTATCGCACGGATCCAATCTGGTACCACTAAACGCCTTTGGTTCTCAAGTAACCAAGTCATACGCTTGGGGATCTCGCGGGAAGTATCTTCTAGGCAGATAGAGGGGTATTGGCGTACTTCATCATCGGTCAATGGTCTATCAACACTCGCAAGTGGGTGGTTTTTACCAACCAAGAAACACCAATCAATTTCCCCCATATCTCTAAAGTGATATTCACCACCGACAGGAATGGCAGTTGTCGCACCAATGGCAATATCACTTCGCCCAGTTGCAATCGACTCCCATACGCCATTAAAGACCTCGATGCGGATGATAAGCTCTACATTGTCGAAGGTTCGATAGAAATCAGCGATTAAGTTACTGATTTTGTCGGCACGAACGATATTGTCTAACGCAATAGCCAGGGTAGGTTGCCAACCATTAGCAACTCTGACCGTATCAGAGCGCATCGCCTCCATCTCGGTCAGTAAAGTGCGGGATTGCTTAACAAAATGCTCCCCTGCTGGGGTTAAGCTAACGCTTCGATGGTGACGAATAAAAAGCACTACACCAAGTTCTTCTTCGATTTGTTTAACTGCATAGCTAACTGCTGAAGGTACTTTATGCAATTTATTAGCAGCTGCGGTAAAGCTGCCAACACGGGCAACCATATCAATTAGCTGCATAGATTGTTCTGATAGCATAGCTCACATCCTGCTGTGATTATTTTTGATGGCTAATGTGAAAAATAAACGTTTCACAGCCATTTGGCAAGTGTTTACACTCCGCATCCTAATTTATCTAATTCTATTTTTATTACTTATGAAATCTCTAATGAATGTTAAATACTATCTATTTCTTACCTATCTAGCGTTGCTAAGTATGCTTGGCTTCATCGCAACGGATATGTATTTGCCTGCATTCAAAGCAATTGAAGACACAATGGCAACATCACCTTCACAAGTCGCGATGTCGTTAACATTCTTCTTAGCTGGTCTCGCGCTAGGGCAATTAATTTATGGCCCTATTGTAGAACGTTTTGGTAAGCGTAATGCGCTAATCTTTGGTTTAACGGTTTTCACATTGGCAAGTATCTCTTTAGCAACGAGCGACTCAATGATAGTTTTCAATATTTCGCGCTTTATGCAAGCGATTGGCGCTTGTTCTGCAGGTGTTATTTGGCAAGCTATCGTCATTGAAAAGTATGACGCCACAAAAGCGCAGAGTGTATTTTCAAACATTATGCCTTTGGTGGCACTATCACCAGCGCTCGCGCCAATCTTAGGGGCATTTATACTCGAATCGTACGGTTGGGAAAGTATCTTCATTACCTTAACCTGTTTAGCGGTAGCAATGATCGCGCTAACTTTTAGTTTTGTTCCAAAAGAAGCTAAACAAACCAACGTCAAAAAAAGTGATATTAGCTACCTATCTATACTGAAAAACACCGGTTATTTAGGGAACGTGGTTATTTTTGGCGCATGTTCAGGTGCTTTCTTTTCTTACCTAACGGTTTGGCCAATGGTTATGGAGCAACATGGTTATGATGCAACTGCGATTGGCTTAAGCTTTATCCCGCAAACAATCATGTTTATTCTTGGTGGTTATGCAAGTAAAACGCTTATTCGTAAGACCGGCACTGAAACTGCACTGAAAGTGCTGTTAAGTCTATTCGGCTTGTGCGTATTGGCTATTGTTATCGTAACTATCCTGGTTAAAGGTCTGTCGATATTCCCACTGCTCACAGCTTTCTCAATACTTGCTGCCTGTAATGGTGCTATTTATCCAATCGTCGTTAACAGTGCACTCCAGCAGTTCCCTAAAAACGCAGCAAAAGCAGCGGGCTTACAGAATTTTATCCAAATTAGTTTGTCCTTTGGTGCATCAAGCCTAGTCGCTATGTGGGTGAGTAAAGGCGAGCTGGCGATAGGTTGGGGCATTATGCTGTGTTCATTTATAGTGTTCGCTGGATTTAAGCTACGCAATTTCAAAAACTGGAATGAAGTTAATGAAAACTTTGTATTCCCAGATCCTGCCCGTATCGGTGCCAGTAAAGAGGAAAAGTAGCCTGTTTGTGGTCTATTTGAGCAACTAGGAACAAATCTTACAATTAAGTCTTTACAAGAATAATAGAGCGCTATATTATTCGCGGCGTTCGGAGAGATGGCAGAGTGGTCGAATGCACCGGTCTTGAAAACCGGCATGGGTTTGTAGCCCATCTAGGGTTCAAATCCCTATCTCTCCGCCACATTAAGATGAAGGGCTACCAGCAATGGTAGCCCTTTTTCGTATACGTCAGAAAAGAACCCCAAGGGTTCCTATTGTTCAAACTTAGCTGACCCTGTGCAAAATTATGATGAAGGGCTAGAGATTTCGTTTAATTTCCAAATAAAAAAAGCCAGCTGCGATAACAACTGGCTTTTGAAAGCTACATCAACGATAGGTTTGTTTAACTCTGTTCAGAAACTAACTTATTTTGTAAAACAGGGTCTGAGAATGTATCTGACTCTGTTGGTTCCTCAACCCGAGATTTACTCCCCACGATACGTTTTAAGTCTTCAATAGTAACGTACAGGCACGGAATGAGTACCAAGGTCACTACCGTCGCAAATAGAACACCAAACGCCAATGAAACAGCCATTGGGATAACCATTTGTGCTTGCATGCTTGTCTCAGCCATAATCGGTACCAGCCCGATAAAGGTTGTTAACGAAGTGAGCAAAATCGCTCTAAAACGTCTACAACCCGCTTCGAGAACAGAACGCTTCATCGGTATGCCAGATTCTCGCGATTTATTGATGTAATCAACCATCACTAAGGAGTCGTTAACCACAACACCGGCCGCAGCGATAATACCAAAGACCGAAAGGGCACTTAAGTCGAGGCCTAACAGCATATGCCCTAACACTGAACCAATTACGCCAAATGGGATCACCGACATGATCATTATTGGCTGTGCGTAAGACTTGAGTGGCACTGCGAGTAGGCTATAGATAACTAGCATTGAGATAAGGAAGTCTCTTAGCTGGGTATCAGCACTATCAAGTTGCTCTTGGATGTTGCCTGAAACTTCACTTTTAACTCTAGGATATTTGGTCAGTAACTCTGGTAAGAAGTTATCTCTGATATCTTTAGCGAGCTTAAACGGTTCAGCTTGATCTGCATCGACAGAGCCCCAAACATTAATCGTTCGGTTACCATTCTCGCGGCGGATACTGTTCACACCATCTGTGATAATGATCGTTGCCACTTCTGATAGTGGAATTTCTGCACCTTGAGGAGTCTTGATAAGTACATCCGAGACTTGAGCAATTGAGTTACGCTGCTCTTCAGGGTAGCGTAGCATCACTTTGATCTCTTCACCGTTACGTAATATACGCTGTGCTTCTAGACCATAGAAACCATTACCTACTTGGCTCGCAATGTCAGCCAAGGTTAACCCTAAGCTGTTTGCTAAAGGTTTAAGCTCAAACTGAACCTCTTTGGCACTCGATTGACGGCTATCGTTAACATCTCCGACACCTTTTAAGGTATTGAGCTTGGCTTTTAATTCCTTAGCTGCCGCAACTAACTGAATATCGTCTTTACCTTCCAGTCTAAAGCTAATGTCTCCGTCATCTCTGCCACCACCAAATAAGTTGTCTTGTATGGTGAATGACTTCATTCCAGGTATGAGTGGCATGCTTTGACGCCATAGTTCAGCAACTGCAAAGGTGTCCATAGGACGCAGCTCTGGGTCAACGAGTTTAGTCATTACCTGAGCTGAAGTACGACCTCGTAGCTCAACCTGCATATCAGAGATCATTTTCTGGCCATACTTTGCTTCTAAATCATCATCGACTCCACGTAATGCTTGCTCAATAGCCAGTGCGGCACTCAGAGTGGCACTTTCCGAGGCATCGATATTCATCTCGAAGTTAATCCGTGGGAAGTCGTGAGGGATCTTTGGTTGGCCAATAAAGCGGACTAAACCACCAGCATATAAACCGGCGCAGATCATGATGAGGCTGATAAAAATCATGATAACGGTATAACGATACTTTACTGCAAGTTCTAAAGATGGACGGTAATACTTAGAGATTAAGATCTTAAGCCCTGAATCAACTTTAGACTGTAAAAAGTTAACCACTATGCGTAACCAGTCTAATGGGTTCTTAGACCCTGGTTGCACCACTTTAGGTTGTTTCATACGCGCTAAATGCGCAGGTAGAATTAACTTTGATTCAACCAATGAGAACAACAGACACAAAATCACCACAAAGCCAATTGCTTGACCAAAGGCGGAGGAGGGGCCGTCATCGAGTGTAATCGGTAAGAAGGCTGCAATTGTAGTTAGAACGCCAAATGTTGCAGGCATCGCTACCCGTTTAACACCTCTAATAACGTTATCAATATTTTGACCTTTCTCTTCACACTCGGCATGGGCACTTTCGCCCATTACAATGGCATCATCGACGACAATACCGAGCACCAGAATAAAGGCAAACAAACTAATGACGTTAATCGTAACGTCTATCATGCCCATAGGCATAAACAACAAGGTGCCTAAGAAACAAACAGGTAAACCCATCATGACCCAAAATGCTAATCTAACTCGTAGGAATAGAGCCAGCAGAATAAATACTAATACTGCACCACTCTTCATGCTATCAAGCATCAGATTAAGTCGACCTTCAAGGTAGTAGGTCATATCTACCCACGGCTCGAGTTTAACGCCTTCAGGTAACACTTGTTGCTTGTCAGCAATATAACCTTTTACGACTTTGGCTACGTCGGTCAAACTTTGATCGTTTGCTGCACCAATGAAAAAGGTAACTGAGTTTTTACCGTTAAATTTGGAGTACTGTATACCTTCTTGAAAACCATCAATAACGGTGGCGACATCACCAAGCAGTAAAGTAGAACCATCTTGCAGTGTTATCAGCGGCAAGCTTTCAAACTCATAACCAACATAAGCTTGGTTTTGAACTCGAAGGTTAATATAGCCATTTTCTGCTCGTATTTGACCCGCAGACATATTACGCGAATAACCACGAACGGCATCTGCAACGTCATTAAAGGTTAGACCGAACTCTCTAAGCCTATCTTTACTCACTTCAATCGCAATCTCGTAGCCAAGTCCGCCATAAAATTCGGTAATATTAACCAAAGGCAGTTGCATTAACTCGTCGTGGATCTTCTCACCTAAGTCTTTAAGCTGTCTCTTATTGAGGTCTCCATAAAGACTAACGTACATGACTTCTTGTCTTAGCTTAATACGTTCGACTTTTGGTCTTTCCATACCGTCAGGAAAGCTTGAAATTGAATCAATTTCAGATTTAACTTCATCCAACACAACTTGTGGATCATAAGAGTCTTCAATTCTAAAGTAACCTGATGAAGCATTACGGTTAGAATAAGTAATTACGCGCTTAAGACCTTGAACACTTTCAAGTGCTTCTTCAATCTTAATGGTGATCCCTTCTTCAACTTCTTGAGGTGCGGCGCCAGGGTAAACGGCATTAAACTCAAGCCAGTTGATCTCAACGGCAGGAAAGAATTGTTTTCGGATAGTATTGGCAGTCAATAGTCCACCAAGCAAAATAATGATCATTAGCAAATTTGCAGCTACGCTATTGCGAGCAAACCAAGCAATGATACCTTTATGTGTATCAATCATGATTTTTCCTTATCTTCCATCGCTATTTGCGTTGGCTGTGTTTCGGAATCGTCATTGTCTAATGATTTGTCTTTAGGCAGAGCAAGTTGCATCCCTTCAATAGGATAATCAAGTGCAGAAGTTATAAGCTTCATGCCAGAGTTCAAGCCATCAGTGATGATCACTTGTGAGCCTATTTGACGTACAACATTAACGTCCACATATTTAAGCTTACTATCATCATCGAGCACGGCTACTTGGCCATTAATTACTAAGTGTCTAGCGACTTTTGTCACTTCACCTGCATGGACACCGCCGATACTTGCTGTGACATAAGTGCCGTAGCGTAATTCATTATTGTTTGATTTAAGTCCATAGGGATCTGCAACTTCAGCGACTAAGTAAGTCATTCGGCTTCGGCTATCAATAACCCCTTCGCTACGAACAATTTTGGCTTTCCACTCTTGTGGTTGGCCAGCAAAATTGCCTTTCAAAATAACATCAGCGTTGTTACCTTTGTTAGTTAAAAACTGGATCTCTTTATCGGCGATAGGTAAGCGGATCTCAGCATTATCAGTGCTTAATACTTTACCCAAGTTTGTACCCATGCTGACATAAGAGCCCAAGCCAATATTGCGTGCTTCAATTAGAGAATCGTAAGGCGCTTTAATCACGGTACGTTCAACATTTCGTTTTGCTCGTTTAAGGCCTGCTTCTGAAGAGTTTAATTTTGCTATTTCTTGTGCAAGTTGTGGCTTACGTAAACTAAGTTCAGTCGGTACGCCGTCTTTAATACGTTTCCATTCTTCTTCTGCGACTTTTCCGAAGGCTTTTTCTTGGACCAGTGTGGCACGCGCCGAAGCCATGGTTGCTTGTGCATCAATCAACGCTGCGTCGTAATCGCTGGGATCAATCTTTGCTAGAATATCTCCTTTTTTAACAAAGCCACCGCGAACGAACTTCTCTGACAGGTATACAATTTCACCGTTTACTTGAGAAACCAATTCTGTTTCATATTTAGCTGCAACCACGCCGTATGAACTTACCGAGAAATCCATTGGTCTGATTTCTACTGCTTGAACAGACACCAATGGAGTGGTGTCCAACTCTTCTTTTTCTTCAGGTGGCTTTTTTAATGCCGCCATACCAGCAAAACCTGCTATACCAATTACAATCACTACTAAAGGTAAAATTATCTGTTTTTTCGTAGCCACGAACACATCCTCTTGTTGAAGCAAACACAACACACATATTTTTGCGTATAAAATAATTGGCCAATAACGCTAATGCCAAACGCAAATCAAATATTATTTTGAGTGTATGTTAATAGATATGAAGAATTGTAACAGCTGGATTGTGTAAACTTGTGTTTCATAGATTTACATTTGAAAGTCATTCGTAGAGATCTATGCTAATAATTCGAAAAGAATAACGATATAAGTTTAGTATTTATTAATGTAATACAGTTAGATGCATAAATTATGAGAGCTAAAATCACTATTGCTCCAAAGATTTACAAGCAACTGGTTTTATATCTTTTAAGGTTAAACGGCAGGCTAAAAATATAACAACTAGTATGATGTTAGAAATTTTTAGTGGGGTAAGAAGACCGTTGATAGGGTGTACAAGGAGATAGAAAGTACAGATGAGAGAAGTCAGCAACTCATCTGTACGCTATTTGAACAGCTATTAGCCACAACATTTCTTATATTTCTTCCCACTACCGCAGGTACAAGGATCATTTCTGTTTGGCTGCTTTTCAAATCGAGTTGTTACAGGCTTATTGAGGATCCCCATTAAATCAATAATGTTTTCTTCCACAGACGTATCGATAGTGACCTGCCCAAGCAGTTGATTATCATCAAGTAGTTTAATGATCTCTTGTTGACGGTCTTCAGTTTGAACCGACAACTCGAGGGGATTCACTTCGGTACCGAGTTTAGCCGCACGTTTTGTGTTGTAACCATAACTTTCATGTTTTGGTTTTGGGGTTTTACGGCCTTTAAAGAAAAATTTATCTGACATCGGTACCAAACTCTAGATTGAAAATGTAATAGGACGAAGCTTTATACAGCAAAACCAACTAATTTGATACGCCGAGCCTCTAGTTGAGGCGAATTTAGCCAAAAATATGACATAAACTCGCAATCTTCCTACAAAGCCCTACCTTTCGACCTTTTAGTTATTTCCGCATTGGCAAAAAGTTTGTTAAAATTAGTGAAAATTAAAGGAGAGCGTTATCTATGCCAGTTTATGTTGTGGGCCACAAAATCCCAGATTCTGATTCAATTTGTGGTGCAATCGCACTAGCACATCTTAGAAACCAAATTGGAGAAGCTTCTGTTGCTTCTCGTTTAGGTGAGCTTTCACCTGAAACCGCGTTTATTCTCGACAAATTTGGTTTTGACGCACCAGAGCTAAAGATGAGCTACGCTGGTGAAGAAGTTTACATCGTTGACCACTCGGAGCTGACTCAAGCACCGGATGATATTGCAGAAGCAACCATTGTCGGTATTGTTGATCACCACAAACTAGGTGATCTTACCACCTCTACTCCATTAGAGTGTTGGATCCGTCCAGTTGGCTGTAGTAACACCATCATAAAGATGATGTATGACTTTTATAATGTTGAGATCCCGAAAGAGATTGCCGGCATTATGATGTGTGCAATTTTGAGTGATACGGTCATTTTCAAATCACCAACTTGTACAACAGCCGATATCAAGTGTGTTGAAGCGCTGGCAGAAATTGCTGGCATTGGTGACTATAAAGAGCTTGGTATGGATATGTTTAAAGTTAAATCAGCGGTAGAAGGTACGCCTGCTCGTGATTTAGTATTACGTGACTTTAAAGATTTCAACATGAATGGCAACTTAGTTGGCATTGGTCAGCTTGAAGTAATTGATTTATCAGTATTTGATGATATTAAAGCAAGCTTAGTAGCTGATATTGCAGCGCTAAAAGCAGAAGGCAACCGCCATAGTGTGTTGTTACTTCTTACCGACATAATGAAAGAGGGGTCGGAAATGCTTATCGTTAGTGACGATGCAGCTATTATCGAATCTGCTTATGATAAGCCAGCTAGCGATGGAAAAGTGTGGTTAGATGGTGTGCTTAGCCGTAAGAAGCAAGTAGTCCCACCTCTACAAGCAGTATTCGCTTAAACCTTAGTTTGAAGTGTAAAAAAGGCCGAACATCAGTTCGGCCTTTTTTATTGCGTGTTGCGACTACGACTTTTGTTTGTAGAGTGGTTTCAATCTCAGCTGCGCTTTACCAAGCAAGCTCTTAGGGTTATACACGCCTTTCTTATCAGTATTCCCCACTTCAATGCCAGTCAGCAATTCAATCGCTTCATTAACATGGCTTATAGCCCAAATATTAAAACGACCTTTTCGTACCGCTTCTACAATGTCCGGCCGGAGCATTAAATTATGGATGTTCGAAACAGGGATAATGACCCCTTGGCTATTTTTGCGTCCTTTAATTTTACAAACATCAAAGAAGCCTTCAATTTTTTCGTTTACGCCACCAATTGGCTGAGATTCACCGAACTGATTCATAGAACCCGTTATAGCGATATCTTGCCTTAATGGTTGGTCGGCAAATGAAGACAACATAGCACAAAGCTCGGCCATGGTTGCGCTATCGCCATCAACGCCACCATAAGACTGCTCGAAAGTTAAGTGAGTCGACAGAGGGATCTTATCGGTTTTACCCAGAACTGAGGCAATATAAGCGGTAAGAATCATCACACCTTTAGAGTGAATACTGCCACTTAAGTCAACGGTACGCTCAATATCGAACACTTGACCTTCACCAAATGAGGTAGTCGCCGTGATACGGCTTGGTGCACCAAATTGGTAGTCGGTTGTCGACATCACCGACAGGGCATTAACTTGCCCGGTTCGTTTACCTTCTGTGGAGATTAATGTAGTGCCATTAACAAAAGACTGCATGTAGTCATCTTTAGCACGACAAATTCTATTCTCTTTATTGGCTAACGCTTGCTCTACATGACTGACACGGATCATATTCGCGTTCACTGCGCGGGCGCAATAGTTGGCTTCGCGCAGTAAATTAGCCGTATCCACGGAGTGCAGTGACAGCATATTCTGATCATCAGCTTGACGAGAGCTAAACTCAATAATGCGAGCAATCGCTTTTCTATCGCAATGCAGCATTTTATTACTGTGTATAATGCTCGAGATAAACTGTGCGTAGTGTGCTTCAGACTCGTCAGTGCGAGGCATTCTATCTTCAAAATCTGCAGTGACCCTAAAGAGCTCAGTAAATTCAGCGTCATATTGTTGAAGTAGTTTATAGGTTGCGAAGTCACCAAATAAAATGATCTTTACATCTAGCGGAATGGCTTCAGGATCGAGAGATATAGCGCCTGAAAGGGTCACTTCGCGCTCCAATGACGTTAGGCTGAGCTTTCTTGAGCGCAATGCGCGTTTCAACCCATCCCATACGTACGGATGCTCTAACACTTTTACCGCATCAATCATTAACACACCGCCGTTTGCCTTATGCAAACTACCAGGGCGAATGAGTGAAAAGTCGGTAAACACAGTGCCTTTATAGGTCGCTGTCTCTACGTAGCCAAATATAGTGTGATAATTTGGTGTTTCTTCAACAATAATGGGTTGATAAGGCGAGTCTTGTGCCACCAGAACATTGATCTGGTAGCGTCTTGGCATCTTTTTACTCATTGAAGCGTAGGCTAGGGCTGCTTGCTCTTCGCTCTCTTCAAGGAATATGTCGAGGTTATCGAGAATATCCTTATGCATCGCCTTAATATAGGCTTTTACATTGGCCTGGTCTTTATAGTTCTCTTTTAGTTTCGCAAAGGCCAGTGATAAGACTTCTTCAGCAACTTCTTCGTCATGTTTCTGTTGCTTTTCAGAATACTCATCTTCCCATTCAGTGATTTTTCTGACAATGCCGCGTAACTTTGCTTCAAGCGAGCTAATCGCAGCCTGCATTGAGTCTTGCTCTTGTGGCGACAACATCAAATAGCTTTCTTCTGAGTGCGGTTCTTCGCCATTTAGTGCAACCAACTCGTAATTGCCCTGAGGAGAAATAGACAGCCCAATACTGTGAGTTTTTGCTTCCTCTGTTAGCTGAACTAGTGCTTCTTCCTGTTTTGCTGCTAATTGATTTTTGAGTTTGTCTGCTCGGGTATAATACATCTCGTTGTCAAAAGCCAACGGTAGTCCCTTTGACAACTTGAGCATTAATTTTTCGATCTGTTTTTTAAACTTTAGGCCAGTTCCAGCAGGTAGAGTCAATACTTTTGGGCTGCGGGTATCATCGAAGTTAACCACATAGCACCAGTCATAAAGCGTACGGCCATTTGAGTTCTCTTTTTGACGGCTAAGGTGGCGCAGTACCATAGTGCGCTTACCCAGGCCATTGCGGCCTAATGCATAAATGTTATAGCCCTTTTCTTTCATGGAAAGGGCGAACTCTACCGCTTGTTGCGCACGCTCTTGACCGACAATTTTGTCGAGCGGTTCCAAATGTTTGGTTGACTTACAGCTAGTAGGGAGCTTTTTAAGCCCCGAAGTTCGGTATAGTTGGTCACTACTGAGAGGTGTTATTGGCATAGTTGTTCCTCTTATGACGGTTAATAATTCTACTCTATACAGTTAGATAGCATTTATCCGCAAAAATATAACCTAAATGAGCAAAATCACCTCGATAAGCTTTTAACTGCTGTATAAGTAGCCAAGTAGGGCGGTTTAGAAGGAACAAATTGGTGCTATTGAAGAGTTAGTGTGACGCATTTAGCAAGCTTTGCGAATTAATAATAGGATATTTCCTACTATAAAGCCGCCTATGAATATGACTAAGGCTTATAAACCTTTCAGATATTGAGCCCGTGTGGAAACGGACAAAGCCTTATAGAGTTGCTCGTCACTTTTACAACCTGCCAGCTGCTGCAAATAGTCTTGAAAGGCATTAACGAAATTGATTTGTGGGCAAACAAAATCAGTTTTCGTTTTAACTGTACGCAGATCTAACAGCACAGAGTCAAACTTGTTAGGGATGTCATTGACAATGCTGGGATTGAAAAACAGTTCAGCTCCAATTAAGTTATTATGATCACGACGCTTTTTATCAATGACAAAATCCACCTGTTTAACATTGGTAATGGTGGTGTGCTTTTTACAAATTGATAAACATTTATCATCCATCACTTGTTTATCACACCCTGCAGACTGTAAGAATAAGCACTGGCGACTGGTCATTAACAAAATCGGGTGCAATACACTGTAATGTAAACTAAACCCATGCGGGGCGCGAATCGGTTTTATCTGTTTTTTATTCAGTTCATTAGAAATGAATGCCCCATTGCAACCCTGTTTTTGTAAGCTTGTTAAACTAAATGAGTTGCTGGTATTAAGGTGTGGTCCTGCGATCCAATTAACACCTAACTGTTTCGCGATAAAACCAACACCGGTGTTATTAGTCACAATCTGTATTTGTGGTATCGACTCCAATAAGTGTGCAACGGCTTCAAACTCTTGCTGTAGCACAATAGCGCTAAACCAAGGAGTTAGTTCCGGCTCTGTATTAAAAAGTTTAATTAATTTTTCAGATTCACAGGCTATCGAATCGGGTACCGCATAGTAAACGTTTAGCGTTTTCACTGTGTTTTGTTGTTTAAGTGCTCTGTATAAAGCGAGCTCTTTTCGATTACCAATCAATACCGCACAAATGGGATGACTACGTTCTGACTCCGCAGAACTGGGATCTGCGTTATTAACAAAACGTGTTTTTTTGACTTCATTAAATTCGACTGGATTGATCTGATCCTTTTTACCATTTAGAAAACTCACTATCGCTATCTTCATCTGGGTTAACTCTTTAAACGAAAGGTAAACATCGCCAACGTACTGTGAAAAATCGATATTGTTTAATTGATGCTTATAAGAGTTAAGGCTTGCAAAGCGTTTAGTGAGCTCATCTTTTGACAAGTTATATTTGGTTGCAACCGATAGCAAACTCGTCGATTGCACACTAAAGCTCGGTTGTTTGTCCGTAGCGACAAAAACATCGATGGTTAAAGCAGTACCTAATTGGCCACTAATCACCAGTTTGATAATTGGTTTGCTAATATCTAAGGTATTAATCTGCTCGCCAACGGAGTCGATAATCAGTGTTTTCTGATCATATAAGCGCTGCTTAACGACTTGTACAATATCTGTAGAAGTATGAGACTTTAGTTGCTCTATCGCACTAAAGTGCTGAACGGCATTGTCGCGAGGGTTATCAATATACATCGCTTTACCGACGTTCCCGGATAAATAACCATTGGTAAAGTCTCGGTTAAATACGGTGTATAACGCAGTCTTGTCTTTTGATAGTGCTTGTTTTTGTTGTAGTTGGTTAATTTGCTTACGCCAGGTACTGATCACGCTGTGCACATAATGGTATTTCTTTATCCGGCCTTCAACTTTTAGAGAATCTACGCCAGCGTCAACTAATGCCTCTAGATCATCAAAGGCAGAGTTATCTTTCATATTGAGTGGATATTCAGCACCTACCTCTGTGGTTAGGTATTGATCACGGCAAGGTTGGCTACAACGACCGCGGTTACCTGAATTACCGCCATGAGCTGAACTGAAATAACAAACCCCGGAAAAGCCAATACAGTTGGAACCATGAACAAATACTTCAGTTAGCATATCTAACTGATGCGCTTTTTCCGACATCTCCCTAATTTCACCTAGATTGAGTTCTCTAGACAGATTTGCACGGTTTGCCCCCATTTGCTGAAGAAATGACAGTTGACCTGTATTGTGGGTGGTTAGTTGAGTAGAAGCATGCACTTCTAACGATGGGTAATACCGTTTTAAGATCTCAAATACGCCAAGATCTTGTACAATGACTCCATCTATATCGGTATTGACCAGTTGATTAAGTAATTTAAAAAGTGCAGGTAATTCGTGTTCTAACACTATGATATTTAAAGTTAGAAATAGCTGGCAGTCATGTTGATGAGCGACTCTTAACAGTCCACAAAGTTGTTCAAAGTTTAAGTTTTCGGCACGTTTTCTAGCATTGAAATTATCAAGACCGCAGTAAACCGCATCAGCGCCAGCGACTATAGCGGCTTTAATAGAATCAATGTCTCCACCTGGCGCTAATAACTCAACATTTCTCACAGTTTTTATCTCTCAATCAAACCAACTTGATACAGCAATAATAATTCTAAAATTCCAGCCTTTGATCGCTCGACCTGAACTTACAGTATATAGCTGTGTAATAAGCCGGTAATTTTAAAGGCTCGCAGATATCGTGGCTACGGCGCATGATTAACTTATTGCTAAACTATGAGGTTGATCGGCTAACCGCGTCGATTAATTTGGCCATTGACTATAACTATTGCATAAATCAGTTTAACAAAGTGATCATTTAGCACATTTTTGATTAGAAGAACTCCAAAGTCCCTCGCTATCTGGCTTTTATACTCTACAGCCAATTGATTAACGGGTTAAAACCTCTTAGGATCCCTAATTACTTATTAAACGCCAAGACTGAAGTAGATGAACAACACTAAACTCAACAAAGCCCAGCTAGCACTGTATTTTATCTATGACAGTCATTGTCCATGGAGTTACGCCGCAACTCCTTTAGTGAATGTACTTAGTGAAGCATTCCCGAAAATGCAACTTCACTTATTACATTGCAGCCATTTTAACGGCAGTGATAGTACAGGGCTTGACCAGGTTAACGCAGTAAAAGACGTCGCAAAGGTTAAGTTTGGTAGAGAACATATTCGTTATGCTAATAGTCCAAAGGATGCGACAAAAGTAGCAAATCTTATGGCGTGGCTAGAAACAAAACAACCAGATAAGATGCTAACCGTCCTTAATGCAATCCAAAAAGCGCATTTTATTGATGGTAATCCATTAACCAATAAACATGACTTTAGTGAGTTGATTTCGACGCATAAATTATCCCCATCTAATAAAATATTTAGAGATGAATTGATCAATGACGCAGAGCAGATATTAGCGGGTATAGCCGAGATCTATGAAGTTCTTGGCACAACATCATTTCCTGCACTGCTTATCACGGTAGATGATCAGGGTATCTTCATCGATCACTCTAAATACCTATCTGCGCCAGAGTCAGTGGTTGAAAGTGTCTTGCAAGAGATGCAAAACTTAGATTAAGTTTGCAAGAGCATTTTGAGGCAGAGCCTTGTTAAAGGCTTTGTCTTATCGTAACGGGAAACGCTCGCCATTATTGGTTCAACTTAACCTAAAACCACATGCAGCTAGTACCACCAACAACTGAACATTTACTACAGATGATGACTTGGTTTACTACTCAACATCAAGTTTGTCAGTGGGCTGGTTCCAGTTTCAGATACCCCTTTGATATTGTCACATTCACGGAAGATCTTTCGCTGGATAGACTTGCTTCCTTCGCTCTCGTGTCTGATAGACAAGAGTTATTAGGGTTTGCTCAATATTATCCGCGCTTAGAAAAGTGTCATTTAGGCAGAATTGTTGTAAATCCAACTTGCCGAGGAAAGGGCATATCTAAAGCTTTGGTAGAGCAGCTTAATGCATGTGGCCTCAATCAACTCGGGTTACGTCAAAGCTCTCTATTTGTGCTCAAAGATAATCAAGCTGCACTCAATAGTTATCTAAAGCTGGGGTTTGTTGAGAGTACTTACCCAGAATCTATACCCCTTGATCATTGTTTATATATGACTAGAGCCACAAAATAGCGTTAAGTATTTTCTATCTAAGATTGTCATCAAAAATCAGCGAGACTCTACACCGCCATAGATATCAATAGTGAGCCCGCGCTGCTCAGCGTAGTTTTTGGGAGTGAGTCCAATCTGTTTCTTTAAATGCCGAATTAGGTGTGGTTGGTCGCTAAAACCAAATTTAAATGCCACCTCAGCCCAATCAATGTCAACAGTTTCGCGCTGATATATATACTCCAGCATCGCCTCTAACTTGTTCATCGACTGACACTGCTTCATGGTTAACCCCGTCACTCGGTTAAAGCTGCGCTCTAGCGTGCGCTGTGAGCAGTGAAGTTTATTACCCAACTCTGAAATTAGACTATTTTCTAAAAGAGGCAGCACCTTGCGGGTTAGCTCACTGTGCTGATCTTCATAAGTTGTATTGAACAGAGGCAACAATAACTCATCAAGTTTATCGCAACACTTAGTCGCATCGATTCGCCCCAATTCAATAAGCTGCTCTATATCTGAACTTTTTGTTCCAAGTAGTTGACTAAGATCGGCATCCACAGCTTGGTTAAGAGTAGGGTGGCTATAACCCTCAATATTAAGTGAGTAGAGCGCACCAATGTGAAACTTGATACCTAAGTAGATAAAGCGCTGACTATGATCTAATTGCAGTGTTTGTTGCTGAGGGTAAAGCCAATGACAACCTGTGCCGTTACTTTCAGTTGGTAAAGTTTGATAAATATAGCGCTGCTGTTGCGGACATAGTATCAAATGCGTTGCAGGTTCAGGATTTAGCTTAGGAAAGTGATAGCTTTCATCTTTATTAGTTTTCTCAATTAACCAAAAAAGTGCTACATATTTGGCTATTGTTTGGTTTTTTGGGGGCTTGGACCAAATCTGCATGGTAAGGGGCTACTTTATCAACGCTATCCACAGAATAAGTTACCACAGATATTAACAGGCCCTCACTTATTCAATCAGTAATTAAATGAATAAATCTGTACCAGAGTAGCTCTGATAGATTTGTCCCCATGTTTGCACTTAAGTAATTACTCTCTATTACGACCTTTTCAAGCCCGTAAACGTCCGCAAGTAAATGCAGATCTTCGACTAGGGCTGCGGACATATTTTCTGAAAGCTCTGCAACATCACTCGGGAAATCATCGCTTAAATCAACAGTAATGACCCTGTGATTATTAGAGACTTTTACTGTAACTAAATCTTTTAATATTACTGAGCTGTTTTGCTGGTGATAGATAAATATGACGTTGCTGCCTTCACCACAATCATGAACTTTAAAGTCTTTATTATTAAGATTGATTACATCGAACTGCACTGTTCTAACTCCATTAAATTTAACGACCGGTCAAATAGGACAATGTTCAGATAAGTACACTTATATCTTGAACAATCTCGGTGATCCCGATTGTAAAAAACTGGACGCCCATACAAATAAGTAAGAACCCCATAATTCGGGTAAATGCATCAATGCCATTTTGTCCAAGCGCTTTTAAAAGTGGGTAAGCCATACTGAGAATAAAACCAGCAATAAAGCTAACAACAACGAAACCACCTATCACTCCAGTGTAGATACTTAATCGCTCTAGTTCCTGCTCACTGGTTGCGATCTCTGCAGCAAGGCTGATAATTAAGGCCATCGTACCGGGACCACAAAGGGAAGGGATAGTTAAAGGCACCAAGGCAATTGAACCTTTAGGAGCTGTACAATCCAGATTTTCAGGTTTTGGAAACAGCATATTGAATCCGATCGCGCAGATAATAATTCCACCGCCTAGTCGTAAGCTAGGAATGGAGATACTAAACATCTCCAGTACCGATGCACCGATAAAAAAGGTGACGCACATGGCGATAAACAAATAAAGGCTAACGGTTTTAGCCTGATTAACAATGTATTCTTTATTTTGTCCTTTACTCAATCCAAGCAGGACAGTTGCGGCTGCAGGGGGATTCATCATTGGTAGTAAGCCAAGAATGGTGAGAGAAAAATAGGTCAAAAGTGTTTCAATATTCATTACGCTTTCCATAAAACTGCCCAGGATAGATTATCGCTTATTCGTCTAAAATCTAAACGGGAACATTAATTTGTTAATTTAACAGGGCGTTTCTTTCTTAAGACTCTAACGATTAAAGTAATAAAGGCGAGTGTCATCAGTGCCAGGCTTATCAATAGAAAATACTTAGTAAGAAGTTCTTGGTGTTGGCTAACAAAAGGGTGTCGCATAATTGATTTTCCAGCATAAAGAAGGGTAACAACCCAAACGATGGAGCTGGATAGACTTATCATAATGGTACGAGTAAGACTCAACTTAGCTATCCCCATAAGCATAGGTGTCAGTACCCTAACAAAAGGAATAAAGCGAGAGACAAACAAGGATAGAAAACCAAATCGTTTGAGTAAGCGCTTTGCCTTATACACAGACTTGTCTGGCAACACCTTTTCAAATTTGTCCATAAATTGCGTGCCTTCAAGGCAACGACCTTGTAAATAAGCTATCAAGGTTCCTATTGAAGCTGAAAAGCTAAGGACTGCAACAGCTGTGTAAAAATTAATTGCGCCTAAACCGACCAAGCCGCCAACAAATAACACTAAACCATCGCCAGGTAACGGTAAGAAAACAAAGCTAGACTCTAGTAATAAAACCATAGCCAGTAGCAGTAATAAGATGTTTAGCGACTCAATTTTCAGCAACACATTAAAATCTTGCACCCAAATTGCTGACAGTATTTCTTGCATGAGATGTCCTAGTTCTTAACCAAAGTTATGCTAGGCCAGCGTGTAAACTACTGGCCAAAATAGAGTGCTATTAATCGAACATGAGAATTAAATAGACGAAGAACAGAACCAAATGAGTTGCGCCGTTAAGTGAGTGGCTTCGACCACTACTAAAACTGACGCTTGTCATAAGCAGAGTCGCTGCAAGCAATACCATTTCAGCGGGCTCAAGCCCAAGTTTAATAGGTTGTTCCATTACGCCAGAAATCATTAATACTGCGGGTACTGTCAGCGCAATAGTGGCCAGTACCGAACCAAAGAATAGATTTATTGCCCGTTGTAATTGGTTAGTCAATGCGGCTTTTACTGCGCCCACAGCTTCTGGAGCCATGATGATTAAGGCAACTATTAAGCCACTAAGTGCTGCTGGTGCACCCATGACAGTAATGCTGTCATTAATTGGAATTGCTAAACCTTTAGCAAGGAATATCACGACGAGTAGATAACTTATAAGCATAACTGTGTGGAATACGTTGCTGCGAACAGCCCCATGATTGTCATGTTCACTTTTATTATCAGCATCGATAAAAAAATGAGTGTGACTTTTTGTTTGTATAAACAAAAACACGCCGTATAACACAATAGAAGCGAATACGAGTGCCAACATTAGGCTAACAGACATATTGCCATTTTCACCACTGCTGGTGAAATTAGGCAGTATTAAGCACAGCATAGCTAGGGGGATGATGGCGACCAAATAAGCTTTAATGCCATCCAAATTGTAAGATTGAGTATGAAACTTAACGCCACCGACTAACAGTGTAATACCTACAAAACCATTTAAGATAGTCATGATTACCGCAAACATTGTATCTCTTGCTAGCACTGGGTTCGGATCGCCAGTTAACATGACAGAGGAGATCATAATAACTTCTAATGAAATCACCGAAAGCGTTAATATGAGCGTACCAAAAGGGTCACCTAACTTGATAGCAAGTGCGTCAGAATGTCGCACGACTGCAAAAATTGCCGTCATTGCGACATAAAACAATACTGCAGTGGTGATAATGTATTGGCTAAGGCCAAGACCTATATTGAGTAATTCTTCGCCCCAAACTTTAAAAAATAATACTGCCAATACACCAATAAACAGTGTCTTTTCCTGCTTAATAAATTTATACATATGCGCTTAAAAGTTGTCTCTAACCGCTAATGGTCCTTTTGCGATAAGGTATACAAACTAACACTATTCTTCCGTGACAAAGTGATTTGGGCGCATTCTATGATTAGTTGAAACAATAGGGTACGAATTAGTGAAATTCAAAATTGGCGAGTGCATAAATAAATAACTACAAATATTTATAACACATAGTTTTTTAAGGTAAAAATACTTGCCGCGGGCCGCGAATAGTCATTGAATATATAGGAAGTAGATAGTATTTGTGAGTCGTTTAGTGAAATAGAGAAACGTCAACTACCTTGATGTCCATTACCACCTTAGTTTGCAAGACAATCTTTCGCTGGTATTAGACAAAAAAAGCCTAATTCCTTTAAAGCTTTATTAATCTTCAGGCTGTATAACCGTATCAAAGAAACGTTGCATTGTTTGGTGTAACAGTTGATTTAACGGAAAACCACGCTTTGATTGTAAGTAGCCGCCAATAATCTGGATCTCGTGCAACTCTTTTGGAACGAGAGGAAGCGGATAACAACACAATTCTGGCTCATTTTCAGTTAAAAATGTACTGCCAAACGAGAAAGCATCCGAGTTTCTAAGTTTATTGAGTAATACACGCATACTATGAGTTGCTAGCACCACATTCGCTTTATAACCTTTCGACAAATACAGATCTTCAAATGGTGTTCGTTTTGAGTTGATCCCATCGACCAATATACGTGTAATTGGCAAATGGTGAATATCTTCCCAGTTGCTACCTTGGCTGAGTACCGGGTGGTTTTTCCTTGCTATTAGGCTGATTTTTATATCTTTTAGTCGATGCTGATACACTTCCTGTGGCAGTGGGAAAGTTGCAAATTGTAGTATGTAATCAATTTTCCCGTTTAACACATTTACTAAACTTTGTTCTTGCCAATAAACCATTTTAAACTTAGCGTTAGGTAAGACTTCGCGCAGCGTGCTAAAAATGTCTTCACCATATTGCTCAAGCAGAAATATGTTCATTGCAATGCTAATTTCGCCAGTGAAATCAAGCGGCTCGAAGTTATTGTAAGATTCGAGTACCTTTATCAACGGAGTAAACATCTCATCTACAGCTTCAGCTAGTTTCTCGGCCAGTTCAGAAGGTTCTACGCCGTGTGCTTTACGGGTGAAAAGTTGATCACCAAACATTTCTCTCAGCTTCGCTAATCCGCGACTAACACTAGTTTGTGAGATCCCCAGTTTGTCGGCAGCTAAATGAGTATTTTTCGTATACACTACGGCTTGCAATAACTTAAGTAAGTTTAAATCTAAATCTCTAAGCTCTTTCATAGTGTTCCTAGTGTTAAAACAATGAAATAGAAACTAGCTCGTACATCATCAACGGAAACTAAACCTTATACAACTACTAATGATAATTCTGCCTTGTAACTAGCATTGTATATTAGGAAACTTTAGCCAACCTGAGCGGCTAGCAACTACCAAAGCATCTGTTATCTAAGCCCTTACGATCGAATCCTTAATACACACTTTACTGATTGGCATAATATGAAATCATGCGGATTAAAAACTTGGGTTCTTGCAAATCCGTTAATTACTGTAGGTTCGCTACTGCCGATATTAACGGATTAAGTTGTGCCAAGCACCTGTTTATGGACGGTTTATTTGTCTCGCAGTAACCAGATTTATTGTACGTCAGTTTATTGATTTCTTCGCAGAGTATTGATCTAAAGATATCAAGCTGCTCACTCAGTTTGAATCAGGTTAGGGCACTTCATTGGGCTTTTATAGCGAGTAAAAGTCATCATCGGTTTAAAATGGAAACGAGACTAACCGCTGTTTTAGCGCTACTTTGCAATATTTATGTATAATTCTATTGCTTACAACGCATATACGGCATAATAGCGCGAATGCAAAACTGAATCGTCAATAGAGAGTCGTTTTAATGGACACAGAGCAAGACAGCTACATGACTGAAGCAACACTAATTGAAACAATCGAAAACCAAATCGCTGACGGCGAGCCAAGAAAAGTCAAAGAAACTTTAATGCGTTTAGTTATGACCGGCACACCTCGTGAAGAGGCTATTCAGTGGATGGCTTGCGCATTAGCAATAGAGGTCAGTGACGTTATGGAAAATAACGCATCGTTCAACCAAGCACGTTACGCCCAGCATCTAGATGCATTGCCAAATTTAGATTGGATGGAAGATTAACCGTAGCGATAATCATCTATTAGCTTAGTTCTACTGAAACCCCAATAACTGCAGTTATTGGGGTTTTGTTTTTACGGGAGGCCAACTTATCCGTAAAGTCCGTACTAGTGGTTTATCGCCAACTTTGTCATAACTCAACGCCCCGCAGAATCAAATAAAACAGCCATTAGTAACGCGACACTTTTTAGAACGGGTCGACTCAAGCGCGCCGATGATCGCAAGATAGTCGCCAAAGAACTAGATCTGCATGTTTCCGAGGTGACAGGATAAAGCCTTTGGATTTCGTAGAAAGGGATGATATGACGGGTATTGTGAGAAAGGGAAATTTAAAGGGGTAAACTCTAAATTAATAACTATAATCATTGTAACCAACACCATCGTACTGCATAATCAACAAAAATACGTTCAAAGAGGCTTACTATGTTTAGTAAAATTAGCTTTTCTAATTTTTATTCCTTTTATGAAGAAACAGAAGTTTCTTTCGAAGTTGGTAAAAAGCCGAGCCATTCATACTATGATATCGATTTACCTGCCGGCACACGAATTAACAAAGTTATCGCTATCTCTGGCGCAAACGGCTCAGGAAAAACTCAATTATTAAGGCCATTTGCTTTTTTAAGTTGGTTTATCACAAAGTCATTTGTGCAGGCATCAGATGAAGACCAGACCATTGCTTTTAATCCGCATAAGCTACATCAAGATGAAGAGTCTACATTTGCATTAGAGTTTTATATTGGTGAGGAAAAGTATCGATACAAATTGGTGGCAACGAAAGAAAAAGTCATTCATGAATCGCTTTTTAGAAAAACCAGTCACTTATATAGTTATATATTTACAAGAGATATAGAGGACGCTCTTGGTGATTCTTTTTCATACAAATATAAAACGAAAGGCTTTGACTTTGCGCCTAAGCAAGAGAGTAAGGTAAAGCACAACGTTTCTTTTTTGTGTGCTGCTGATGCATTTGGTTCTGTCGTTGCAAGAAAGATCGTTAAGTATTTTAATAATGTGTCATTTAACATTAACTCCAGTGGAAGAGATAACTTCCACGAATCTGATCTTTTCGACAGTGCAGAATTCTATAGCAAAAACAAAAAACTGAGCAAAAAGGCCGTAGATTTGATCTGCCAACTTGACCTTGGTTTATCATCAGTAAAGGTCAAAAAAGTTAAAGGTCATAATGAAAAAGGTAATGAAGAAACACTTTTCATGCCAGTAGGTGTTCATGGTTCAAATGAAGAAAGCTTTGAACTTCCTTTTTTTGAAGAGTCTAGTGGTACTAAAGCAATCTATGTTCTTCTTAGACAGATCTTACCTGTACTAGAGTCTGGTGGTTTGGCTGTGTTAGATGAAATCGATAATGATCTGCACTTACATATGCTAATCAAGGTTATTGAAATGTTTAAGTTTAAACATACAAACCCTTATAATGCTCAGTTAATATTCACTTGCCATAGCAATGAAATTTTAAATACGCTAAAAAAGCATCAGCTCTACCTTGTTGAAAAGATCGATAATAAAAGTGAATCTTGGAGATTAGATGAAGTCGTTGGTTTGAGAGCTGATGATAATATTTATGGCAAATATCAAGCTGGAGCGTTGGGTGGAATACCTAACTTTTAAATACTATGACAAGGAAGAAACTTAGAAGAATAAAATTAGCATCTCTACTTATTGTAGGCGAAGGGCCGGATGATGAGGCCTTTCTTAGTTACATGAAAACGCTCTACGATGACAGGGAAACTAATCAGCATGTAACGATCAAAGCCGGTAGTGGGGGGAGTCCTAAAGACGTTATAGATTGCGCTATACAAGTTAGGGAAGCAGAGTTTGACAAGAAGTATGTTCTTATCGACTCAGACGTTAAAGTAGAACAAAAAGATTTCGATAAGGCAAGGGTACATAAAGTCGTAATAATTCAAGCTAGTCCTATTTGTCTTGAAGGAATGCTACTTGAGGTTTTAGGATGTAAAGCTGGGAAGACTAATAAAGCCTGTAAAGCTGCTCTAAAGCCACATTTAACAGGAACATCGACTTCAAAAACTAGTTATGCTAAAGCTTTTCCTAAAGCGGTATTAGACAAAACAACTAAACCTCAGATTGTTTCGTTAAGAAAAATAATAAGTAATAGTTAATAAGTTTTTCCTACAAACCGTACCAGTTAACGGGTACGGTTTTTTTATGCCTAAAATACGCGTATACCTACAGTACCGAAAGAATAACGCTGTGAGGCGCTAACTATCCCTTCAGGACTTTTCATTTGTCATTAGTGGCCATTGCTGCGGGTGTGGTGTACGTCGCTAATTGTATTCCTGCGGTTTGCGGCATCATAGGCTTAGCGGTTAGTTAAAAGCTGGTACTTTTCCGAAACTTGAAAGCTTGTCTAATGTAGTCGCAGGAAACTAAAACTCCGTTGAGGCTACAGGAATGGTATGGAACGACGTCGAGCGAAGTCTGAGCGCAGAGAGAATGACAAACAAATCCTGATAATCACATTATCGGCATCTTTATATCCACAGGCAAATGCGCACAATGTATATTATGTTAAATAACATGTACAGGTAAAGGCTTCAGTATAGCAGAAGCTGCAACCTACTCTTTGTAAGCATCATCACTAGCTCTTTGTTTACATGTACCTTTTATTGCTACTTAAACCGAAATCTACAGCATTTTGACCGGCTGCTGTGTAGATTCTGCAGTAGTAAGCCTAGCAAACTTGCAAAGCAGCCACACAGCGCACGCTACATTTTAGCTCTATCAAACTACTTGCTTTGGTTTTAGTATCTTTCACTTCAGATAACGCCAAGTTGTATAAGCGATACTTAACTATAGCCAGTAACAACGGATTCGAAACGGTTAGCTGAAGCGATTAGTTGATTAATATTCATCTAACCTGAATGTCAGAAAGTTTACTGAACCGAGCCTCGTATTTACAGTACAGCGCTTTCAATTTGCACATATGAATCTAATCGTGTCTACACTAGGAATTCTGTTCACTGCAAACTAAACGCTAAACACCTATTAAGATTAATAACTTTAACGTGTAGATAATCGACTTAATCTTTGGCGTACATAGAACTTAAGTGATTGCGTATTTGATTGGCAGCGACTTATATTGGGATCATCCATGCGGCTAATGCCTTCAACTTGCTTTGCAAGGTTTGAATGCATGTCTAAGGTTTTACATACATTTCTTATTTTTATCGTTTCGAGGTTCTTAGTGTTTTTATACGGCCAAATCCTCAGTTTACTGCCGTTTTAAAATAAGATTTAGCGGACTGTATAACCTGACTGCACTTACTCTAGAGTGCTAGCTGCATCTGAATCAAAGCAATCGATAGCGACAAATTTAACTGCCTATTCGAGAAGGCTAACGTACTACGCTATTCTTACTCATCTTTAATTATATAAGGATGAAAATCTGCAATGACTCATTGTTCATACTTGGATAACGGTAATTATGAGCGTCCTTTATAAGTGTGAATTGGCGTTTTTAGTTGAATGCCGATAATGTCACTTATCGGCATTCAGCCATATGAAATAATTAGTGCTTTGTTGATATTTAAACTTTCTTTACTCAATACCTTGGAGGTTATCTAACGGTTTATTTTGGCCACTTTGATGACGCTCAATCTGTGTGGTGTGCAAATATTGTGATGTGGTATCTATGCTTTCATGACCAGCATCAGCTTGCACATGAGATAGTGGCCTGCCATGAATATTGATGTCATGAGTGATCCCTGTATGGCGTATATTGTGGATGCTCAGTTGCCTCATCTGTGCACCATCTTCGAAAAAGCCGTCATTTTCGGCACTTATCGCTGCAAGTACGATGATCTTATCAACTTCTTCTCTTATTTGGCGGATCCCGAGGTTTGCATTAATACAGCCAACTTCCCTGCCTCGTCCTGCTGCTCTTTGTCTAATAATAAGTGGGTGCTGCTCATTTGACTTCGGGTAATCTACTAGACCTAAATAATGTCTGTACTCCACTAACGCCTCAAGCAATGCATTAGATATAGAAACGGTACGACGCTTACCACCTTTACTTGATGGAATATGAAAGCTCCAAATACCTGTTTGTGGATTACGTTTAAATTGCGCCATGACTGGCGAGTACCCTGCTCTTGCTGCGACCTCAGATACTCTTAGATAACAGCTATAAATTAGTTTAATTAAAAACAAACTACGTTGATGGGTTTCTGGTTGCTCTTTGGCTAACTCGGTGACTGTTGAAATAACGTAAGACCATTGCAACTCGGTAAAAGCGAGTTGATTGTCACCGTCGTTATCAAGACGATACTTCTTATTTGAAGCAAACCTGCTTTTATTCAGCCACATCTGCGCGGGGTTCTTCTCTACATAATCTTCACTCATTAAATAGGCATAGAAAGAAGATAAAATGGCAATTTTGGTTTTTAAGGCACTTTCAGTTAACACATAAGGTTGAATTTTATCTGCAGTCTTCTTACCGCGAAAAGGCAACCATTGTGGGTTTGGCGTTCGCAGTGAACTCCCCTTCTCCGCTTTAAACTGCGCGACATTATAATAGCCAATTAGATTTAGAGGCGGAGACTGACAATATTCTACATATTTACTAATTTCTTTGCGGCCAATCTTAACCAGATCTTGCTCTGCAACGTCAAAACACCAATGTAGAAAAGTGGTTAATTCACTGCGGTAAGCTTTATAGTTATTTTCGCAATACTTTTGTTCTGCTAGCCAGTCGCTGGCATGTTCAAATACAACACTGGCGTCTTCAATGCCGCTTAAAGAGAGTTGAGTAATACGTTGGTTGACTATTGGATTACCATTTTCAAGGTACTCGATAGAGTCGAAGAGTGGCATTACAATTGGAAGTTGCATTGTTGAGTCGCTTGGAATACTTATTAATTGCACTATATTAATCAGTTAGATGTTTCTTGAGTAGTGTTGTTCTCTATATAAGGCTATTTTTTTATTTAGCTGGTAGTGACCTTAATTTTTGATGAACACAGGCTATTACATTCGCTGGCACATTGCTGATTACAGCTTATACGTTTCTCACAGCACCAGAGACAAAGTTGCCAAACAGTATTTTTTGATTCCGAATCCAAGCACCTAAAGTCGGCAGCGCATAGATGTCCTTGCTGGATTAATTGCGCAATCTTTTGCTGTGGGATACTAATATTGAGGTGTTTGTTACTGGCTTCCATGTGGTTCTCTACCGATAAGATATTAACTGTAAACCCAATATACCCAAATGAGAATAATTATCAATAGCGTGTTGTTGGTAGTTAGATCTATACCTCTTTTTAGAGATCACTTGTTTATCTATTGTCTAGAGAAGTTCGGTGCTATTCGCTTATATACTAACCACATAGTACTCGCACAAATAACTCTTATAGATTAGCTATCGCTGTCAGCTAAAAATTCAAAAATGGTGAATTTCTCGATACCATTCACCTCAAAACTTACAATTGCTTGCCAAACCATGTAACCACTGCTGCACGAACCGTAGATTAATGGAGCTTGATAGCTATTTTTGCCTATCTCAGTCAAATTGACAGGGATAATCCCCATAAACATATCTCTACCTTCGATACGGACGTTCACGTTTTCCAACTTTGTCGAACTGGTCAAATTTAGCGTAAGGGGCTTTTCACTTGGGGTATTCCAAGGGGAGATGCTCAAGGCTAAATCAATGTCATTAACCGACTTTGTACATGGGCCAATTTGAAAATTACATAAACTAGGGTCGGCCTTAAAAACGTTTGTTTTTTTGTTAGCATTAGGTTCGCAACCGCTAATCAATAACCCAATTAAACACAGAGATAAAACTCTCAATACTATTGATTTGTGAGTATTTTGCACAATAAATAACCTTTTAACTAACTCTGTTAACATTCTATGGAGTAGCTTGATCTAGATCAACTTTTCTATAGCCCTAATTCCTATCTTTTTTGACATAGCTCAAGTATCATTGCATTGCTTAGCGTTTACTTCATGAAATGCTAGGTTACACATTGACACAGACAACTTATTCCCTGTAGGGAAGCGCTAATTTGTGTCATTTTGCCGGGTAGAGTTTAACTCTACTCAATAATAAGTATAAGTAATAAGCAGTGGAAGCAATATGATGAACCATTCCCAGCCTCAAGGCGCTGATTACAACTACACTATTGTCCGTCAATTCGCCCTAACAACTGTGTTATGGGGAATTGTTGGAATGTCAGTAGGTGTATTGATCGCAGCCCAGTTAATCTGGCCGCAACTAAACTTTGAAACTCCATGGTTAACGTATAGTCGTCTTCGACCGCTACATACGAACGCCGTGATTTTCGCGTTTGGTACTTCAGCCCTTTTTGCCACATCCTATTATATCGTTCAACGCACCTGTCAAACCAAACTTTTTGCGCCTAAGTTAGCCGCATTTACGTTTTGGGGATGGCAAGCCATTATTCTATCAGCAGCAATAAGTCTGCCTCTTGGTATCACAAGTGGTAAGGAATATGCTGAGTTAGAATGGCCTATTGATATCGCAATTACCATCGTATGGGTTGCGTATGCAGTGGTGTTCTTCGGTACCATCATTAAACGAACAACTTCTCACATTTATGTGGCGAACTGGTTCTTTGGTGCCTTCATTATCACCGTAGCAGTGTTGCACATAGTTAACTCTATGGCAGTTCCGCTAACGCTGACCAAGTCCTACTCACTTTATAGTGGTGCAGTCGACGCAATGGTTCAGTGGTGGTACGGCCATAACGCGGTTGGTTTCTTACTAACAGCGGGCTTCTTGGGTATGATGTACTACTTCGTACCGAAGCAAGCGGGTCGCCCTGTTTATTCATATCGTTTATCTATTGTTCACTTCTGGGCATTGATTGCTTTGTACATCTGGGCTGGTCCTCACCACCTACATTACACAGCACTTCCAGATTGGACTCAATCACTTGGTATGGTCATGTCGCTGATTTTATTCGCTCCTTCATGGGGTGGTATGATTAACGGTATCATGACGTTATCGGGTGCTTGGCACAAACTACGTACTGACCCTATCCTGCGTTTCCTAGTTGTTTCATTGTCTTTCTATGGTATGTCTACCTTTGAAGGCCCGATGATGGCAATTAAGACGGTTAACGCTCTATCGCATTACACTGATTGGACTGTTGGTCATGTTCACTCTGGTGCATTGGGTTGGGTTGCTATGGTTTCTATCGGTTCTCTGTATCACTTGATACCTGTTCTGTTTAGCCATGGTCGTATGTACAGCACAAACTTAATTAACGTTCATTTCTGGTTGGCAACAATCGGTACTGTTCTTTATATCGTTTCAATGTGGATCTCTGGCGTAATGCAGGGTCTGATGTGGCGCGCAGTTAACTCTGACGGTACATTGACTTACAGCTTCGTTGAAAGCTTAGAAGCCTCTTACCCGTTCTACTTTGTTCGTTTCTTAGGTGGTGTTTTCTTCCTGACAGGTATGTTCTTAATGGCATACAACGTGTTCCGTACTGTTAAGGCCCCTAAAGATTCTTTGCCAGCAATTGCTGAAGCAAAAGCAGCTTAAGGAGTAGATTCGATGAAATTTAATCATGAGTTAGTTGAGAAAAACATCGGTCTATTAGGGATATTTACAGTTATCGCAATCAGCTTTGGTAGCTTGGTTGAGATCACTCCCCTACTTTTCCAAAAAGACACGACTGAACCGCTAGAAGGTCAAATTCCTTACACTGCTTTGCAGATTGAAGGTCGTGATATCTATGTTCGTGAAGGTTGTTATAACTGTCACAGCCAGATGATCCGTCCTTTACGTGCAGAAACAGAACGCTACGGACATTACTCTGTTGCGGGTGAGTCTGTATGGGATCACCCATTCCAGTGGGGTTCTAAGCGTACAGGTCCAGATTTGGCTCGTGTTGGTGGTCGTTATAGTGATAAATGGCATGAAGTTCATTTAATTGACCCTCGCGCTGTAGTACCACAGTCTAATATGCCTGGTTTCCCATGGTTGGCAGATAACAAGCTTGATGGCGAGTTAACTGGCAAGAAAATGGATATCTTACGCAACCTTCATCCTACACATAAGCTGTATACCGATGAAGAGATTGCTGGGGCTAAAGATGCTGTGAAAGATAAGACAGAAATGGAAGCATTGATCGCTTATCTTCAATCACTTGGCCACGCGCTTAAATAAGGAGGCAAATTATGGATTACGGCACATTACGAGGAATTATAACCATCGTAGTAATGGTGACCTTCATCGGTATATTTGCTTGGGCATATAGCTCGAGTCGCAAAAAGCAATTCGACGATGCAGCTAATCTTGTTTTCTCTGATGAAGAGCAAAGCCCAGTTGCGAATAACTCAGGAGAGCCAAAGTAATGACAAACTTCTGGAGTATATGGATTATCGTACTCTCGTCTGTGGTAATTATTGGTTGTGTTTTTCTACTACGTGCTTGTTCTAAGAACGACACCGGTGTAGAAGAAGGCGAATCAATGGGCCATAGCTTCGACGGTATTGAAGAACTAAACAACCCACTGCCAAAATGGTGGAGTTATATGTTCTACATTACTATCGTATTTGGTGTCATCTATCTTGCACTTTATCCAGGTATGGGTAGCTTTAAAGGCCTATTAGGTTGGACAAGTTCGAACCAAAGCGTTCGTACACTTGAAGAATCTAAAACTGCTGTTCAAGACGCGTTAAAAGAAGGCCGTTGGGTTCAGTATGACCAAGAAGTCATTCAAGCTGACGAAAAATTTGGTCCTATCTTTAAAGCATACGCTGACACGCCATTGGAAGAGTTAGTTAATAACAAAGAAGCACTGAAAGTTGGTGGTCGTTTGTTCTTACAAAACTGTGCAATGTGTCATGGTAGTGATGCACGCGGCAGCAAGGGCTTCCCTAACCTCACCGATGGTGCTTGGTTATATGGCGGTGAACTAGAAACGATTAAGACATCCATTATGAATGGCCGTCACGGTATGATGCCGCCTAAAGGTGGTTTACCAATCGAAGACAGTGAATTACCTGGTCTAGCTGAATACGTTGTTAAGTTATCAGGCCGTGAACATGACGCCGCACTTGCTGCTCAAGGTCAAGGTTCATTCATGAAAGGCTGTTTTGCTTGTCATGGTATGGACGGTACAGGTAACAAATTCATGGGTGCACCTAATTTAACTGACAATGCGTGGCTATACGGCGGAAGTCGTGGTGCGATTCAACAGTCGATTAAGAATGGTCGTAGTGGCGTAATGCCAGCATGGAAAGATGTATTAGGTGAAGAGAAAGTTCACGTAATCTCAGCATACGTTTATAGCTTGTCAAACAAGTAGTTACACTAGTGTAACATTAAACGAAATATAAAGGCCTCGTCACTCACGAGGCCTTTTTTTTAAGTGCTAAATCACAGTTTTAACTGTAAAATACCGACTTCAAAAACATCATTCTCTGGAAATAATAGGTGTAAAACATGGCAACTCCACAACCCTGGTATAAGCAGTTCTGGCCTTGGTTTTTAATTATTCTTCCTCTTTGTGCTGTCGTTGCTAGTGTTAACTTGTTATACCTTGCAATCGATAATAAAGATTCACTTGTTTCGGAAGACTATTACAAAGAAGGTAAAGGCATTAATATGGACCTTCGAAAGATAAAGCATGCCAAGCAATTAGGCATGAATTACCTACTTGAATTCGATGATGAATACGTCGAACTTTCACAGCAAGGCGGCAAGAATTATCAAGCGGCATTAAGTGTTGGCTTTTTTCACCCAACAATGGCGGAAAAAGACTTTAATGAGATAGTTACTGCAGATGCAAATGGTATCTACCGTATTGAAATAGCCCAACCAATTTCAGGGCCTTGGGAAGTGCGTATCGAAGGTTTCGATCAAACCTGGCGGATCCAACAGCGAGTTACCTTGGTAGACGACCAGCAATACTGGCTAAACTAACAAAAACAATAAATTGGTCTAAAAATTAGTATGAACCCAACTCTATGAGTCAAATCAATTGCTATCACTGTAGTGAACCGGTACTTACTGGTACTCAATTCACCACTCAGATCCACAACGAAGACCAACCCATGTGTTGTCCGGGTTGTCAGGCCGTTTCTCAGGCTATTATTGATGCGGGTTTAACTAATTATTATAAGTTTCGTACTGAACCAGGTAGTAAGCAAACCGCTTTAGTACCCGAAGAGTTGAGCAGTGTTAGTGCCTATGATCTGCCTGAAGTGCAGCAGGACTTTATTCATCATAGAGATGATCTCAATGAAGTGTCGTTGACTATTGATGGGATCACCTGCGCAGCCTGTGCTTGGCTGATTGAGCACCAAGTCAAAAAGCTCAATGGTGTGGTTAGCGTACAAGTAAACTCTACCACTCAGCGAGCACTCATTGCATGGCAAGCCGAGCAGGTTAAGTTGAGTGAAATACTCAATAAAATTGGCGCAATTGGCTATCAAGCAGCGCCTTTTCAAATCGATGAACAAGAAACAAAGAGTAAAAAAGACAGTAGAAAGTTTCTAGTCCGTCTTGGTCTAGCGGGTTTTGCGACTATGCAAGTAATGATGTTTGCCCTGGCCCTTTACTCTGGATACTTTACCGATTTAGATACAGAATTTAGGGATTACTTCCGCTGGGTTAGCATGCTTTTTGCCGCACCAGTTGTGTTTTACTCTGCTCAGCCTTTTTATTTCAGCGCCATTCGTTCCTTGTTAATGGGGCGTTTGAATATGGACGTTTCTGTGAGTATCGCAATATGCGGCGCTTATATCGCCAGTTGTATTGAAACCATTAACGGCACAGGTGAGGTCTATTTCGAATCGGTATCTATGTTTACCTTTTTCCTATTGCTTGGACGTTACTTTGAACAAAATGCTCGTCAAAAAGCCTCTGTTAGCTCCAGTAATTTACATAAACTGGTGCCGTTAACCGCTCATTTAAAAACCGGCAACAGTATTGAAGAAGTACCAGCTAAAAGGCTAGTAATTGGTGATACTATTGTGGTGAAGCCTGGCGATGTGATTGCGGCCGACGGTATTATTATTGAGGGAAATTCCTCCATAAACGAAGCCATGTTAACTGGTGAGCAGATGCCCGTAGCTAAGTCACTAGAGGCACAAGTGTTTGCTGGTACGATCAATATTGAACAACCCATTACCGTCCAAGTTACCGCGTTAGGGCAAGAACAACTGGTTGCCGAGATTATTAGGCTACAGGAAATAGCGTCTAATAGTAAACCTAAGATAGCTCTTTATGCTGATCGATTCTCTAATTACTTTACTGCTGCAATTTTGCTGATTGCGACAGCCACTTATATATTTTGGTATTTTTACTCACCTGAAGATGCTTTTTGGGTAACGCTTTCGGTGTTAGTTGCGACCTGCCCTTGTGCATTAGCACTCGCAACGCCTACGGCAGTTACATGTGGTACTGCAATTTTAACAAAACTTGGGATTATCACTCGCAAGGCTGGTGTTTTTGAAAAGCTTCCTAAGCTTAACCATATCGTTTTTGATAAAACTGGTACACTCACCTTAGGCTCATTATCGATAACTGATGTGCAGATGATACAGCCAGCGAAAAATAATGTTTCTGAAGAGAAAGTGATGCAATATGCGGCAGCGCTTGAAGCAAGTTCATTACACCCTATCGCCCGAGCTTTTCAACCGTATTTAAACCAAACAATTAAAGTGCTAGATAAAAAAAGCTTTATTGGAAACGGCCTGCAAGGTGTTATTGATGGTCATTTAGTAAAAATCGGCAGCCAGTCATTTATCAATGGCAGCAATGAAGCAGAAAAAGAGGTCATTGTTTGGTTAAGCATTGATGATGTTGTTCAAGCGAAAATAACACTTGCAGATGAAATTAGGCCCGATACTGCGCAAGCTGTTACCGCGCTTAAAGCGTTAGGCTGTAATATTAGTATCGCAAGTGGTGATAACTCAGGCGAAGTAGCAGCCCTAGCAAAACGACTGGGGATTGAAAACTGGCATAATGGTCTGTTGCCTGAAGATAAACTAGCGCTAATTCGTAAATTACAACAAAACCAACAAGTGGCAATGTTCGGTGACGGTATTAACGATGCTCCGGTACTTGCAGGTGCCAACCTGTCAGTGGCAATGGGAAGCGGCGCAGCTATCAGTAAAAACAGTGCGGATATCATACTGCTTGGTGATTACCTTTCACGTTTCTCTGATGCGGTTAAAGTCGCTAAGAAAACCGGACTTGTCATCAAACAGAATTTGTTCTGGGCGCTGGCTTATAACCTGTTTATAATTCCCCTTGCTGTTAGTGGCCATGTTGCTCCTTATATCGCTGCTATTGGTATGTCTGCCAGTTCACTCATTGTCGTAAGCAATAGCTTAAGACTACTCAAGGTACGTGTATGAGCATTATTTATGTCTTGATCCCCATCGCCATGTTGTTTGTGCTCGTCGCAGTTGGCATTTTCTTTTGGGCCGTTCGCTCAGATCAATTTGATGACTTAGAAAAGCAAAGTGTCTCTATTTTGTTTGAAGATGATAACACCCAAGGAGACTCAGCAAAGTCATCAGAAAAGCCGACAATCGCGCCCCCTAAAGATAAAGGGAATAATACACCGAGTGAATGATTACAGCTTAGTCGGTGCGTTTCTTGTCGGAATCATGGGAGCTGGTCATTGCATTGGTATGTGTGGCGGCCTGGTTGGCGCATTGTCGGCAAACATTCCCCAAAGAAATGGCAGTAATACTCTCGTAAACCAACTCGGATACCTTTTTAGCTATAACAGTGGTCGAATCATCAGCTATACCGCTGCTGGTGCGCTTGTTGGTCTCAGCACCAATGCTTTAGGCTTGCTTTTTAACGTTGACCTATACTTATTAGTGTTAAGAATTTTTGCCGGAATAATGATGATTATTACCGGACTTTACATCGCACAAATTTGGTCTGGAGTTGTTCAAATAGAACGCTTGGGTAAAGGACTGTGGAAATTAGTATCACCTTTAGCTAATCGCTTTATACCCATTAAAAGTAAACCACATGCTTTTATAGCCGGCGGATTGTGGGGTTGGTTACCATGTGGATTAGTCTACAGCATGCTTACTTGGGCTGTGGCTGCTGGTAATGCACTGGATGGTGCACTAATCATGGCAGCTTTTGGATTAGGTACGCTCCCGGCACTACTTAGCGCTGGTGTAGCTGCTAGTACCTTTAGCCGCTGGGTTCAAAAAGGTGCTGTAAAAAAAGTAAGTGGCATGCTGCTTATCGCCTTTGGATTACAAACCATATATGTGGCTATTGGGCAGCTAAACTAGCCCCAATTATTAAATTAGTTTAACATAGCAAGTGAATACAGAACTGAGATAGATAATGAGCGTAGATAACAACAAAAATCGTCGTCAAATGGCATCAGGCTGTGCGATTCATTGTCATGATTGCAGCATGGGTACCTTGTGTATCCCTTTCACGCTGAATGCTAATGAATTAGATCAATTAGACGAAATAATTGAACGTAAAAAACCTATTCAAAAAGGCGAGGCAATTTTCAAGTCAGGTGACCCACTTAAATCCCTGTTTGCCATTCGCTCTGGCACTATTAAAAGCTATACCATCACCGAGCAAGGTGACGAGCAGATCACAGGCTTTCATTTAGCTGGTGACGTTATAGGATTTGATGGAATTCATTCACAATTCCATCAAAGCTTTGCACAAGCTTTAGAAACCTCAATGGTTTGCGAGATCCCCTACACAACACTTGATGACCTTACCGGTAAAATGCCAAAGCTCAGACAGCAAGTGATGCGTTTGATGAGTAACGAGATCCAAAGTGATCAAGAGATGATTCTATTGTTAAGTAAGAAAAATGCTGAAGAAAGATTAGCAGCATTTATTAGCAACCTTGCAAAGCGATTTGGCAGCCGAGGCTTTTCTCCAAGAGAGTTTCGCTTAACCATGACACGTGGGGATATCGGTAATTATCTAGGGCTAACCGTTGAAACCATCAGTCGTTTATTAGGTCGTTTCCAAAAAGCTGAACTGATTGAAGTGAAAGGTAAATATATTACTATCCTAGATATTGACGCTTTGAGTAATTTAGCTGGAAATAGTAATATTGCACGATAATGTATTTCGACTACTCAGTTGATCTAAAACAATGAATATCCATCGATTTGGTGCAAGATGGTAATACAACATTAGATAAGGATAAAGTTATGATGGACTATCAAAAACTCCTTGTTGTGGTTGATCCGACCACAGATAAACAAGCTGCATTAGCTCGCGCCGTTAAGCTCGCTTCTGCAAACAATGCGAGTATTACCGTCTTTTTATCTATCTTTGATTTCTCTTATGAAATGACATCGATCTTGTCAGGACAAGAGCGCGAAGCCATGCGCGAAGGCGTAGTGGCACAGCGTAAAGCTTGGTTGGATGATATTGTTGAACCGTTTAAGACTGAAAACGTTGCGATTGAAACTGAAGTTGTTTGGCACAACCGTCCTTTTGAGAGCATTATTCAACACGCTATTAGTGGCCAATATGATGTTATCGTTAAAGGGACTCACGAGCATGACAAGCTCAAATCAGTGATATTTACCCCTACAGATTGGCATCTTTTAAGAAAGGCACCAGTACCAGTATTACTGGTCAAAGATCATGACTGGCCGGTGGCAGGAAAAATAGTTTGTGCAATTAATGTAAGCTCTGAGGATGAAACAAATCAATCACTAAACGTCAAAATAATTAAGCATGCTAAAAAGCTCGCTAAACAATTTGATGCACAGGTCCACCTTGTCAATGGTTACCCTGGCACGCCAGTTAACCTTGCTATTGAGCTACCGGATTTTGATTCACATTCTTACAGTGAAACCATTCGTAATCAGCACGAAGAGCGTATTACCTACCTCGCGAATGCCTATGATATTTCTTCTGATTTCTGCCATGTGAGAGAAGGTTTGCCTGAAGATGTTATTCCTGAACTTGCTGAAAAACTCGATGCGGAACTGGTTATTTTAGGTACTGTGGGTAGAACAGGAATCTCAGCTGCTTTAATAGGAAATACTGCAGAACATGTTATCGACAGCATTAACTGTGATCTACTCGCCGTCAAACCAGACGGCTATAAATCTCCTCTAGATGACGCATAACTGCTAATAGGCTTTACCCAGAGCTGATTAGCTGGAATAATACGCGCCCTGAACATTTGTGTACTAGGCGCGTTTTTTTATGTCCGAAGAATTAACACCAGAACAGATCTCTCGAAGCAATAAACTACAGAAGCGTTTGCGCTCTGAGGTTGGCAAAGCAATTGGCGATTACAACATGATCGAAGAAGGCGATCGTGTCATGTGCTGCTTATCAGGCGGTAAAGACAGTTATGCTATGCTCGATATTCTGGTAAACCTTCAGCAACGTGCTCCGATTAAATTTGAGATAGTCGCTGTTAATCTTGACCAAAAGCAACCAGGGTTCCCTGAAGAGATCTTGCCAGCTTATCTTGATACGCTCGGCGTGGCATACCATATCTTAGAAAAAGATACTTACTCAATCGTAAAAGATAAAATCCCTAAAGGTAAGACTACCTGTTCATTATGCTCACGCCTACGTCGTGGCACTCTATATGGCTTCGCTCAAAAAATTGGCGCAACTAAAATTGCTCTTGGCCATCATAGAGATGACATCATTGAAACTATGTTTTTGAACATGTTCTTTGCAGGTAAAATGAAAGCAATGCCGCCAAAGCTGTTATCTGACGACGGAGCCAACATGGTCATACGCCCTCTTGCCTATAGTCGTGAGAAAGATATTGCTGAATATGCTGAATTAAAGCAGTTCCCTATTATCCCTTGTAACCTGTGTGGCTCACAGGAAAACCTTAAACGAGCAGCGGTAAAAGAGATGTTAGTTCAGTGGGATAGAGATTTCCCTGGCCGTATAGAGACAATATTTACAGCGATGCAAAATACAGCGCCATCTCAAGGTGTCGATAGAGATAAATTTGATTTCTTGGCATTAGAGCGAAATGCTGATGCGCCTTTAAAAGGTGATGTAGCTGAATCCGACCTACCGGCTTTTGACTTTGTTGATATTGCTAACAACGGCCACATCGATTTAGATAAAGCCGCCCGCATCGATGTAGTCAGTACTTATAGCCCTAACAGCTAATCAGGTTTTCTCAATTAAAAAGCCCTCAATTAAGAGGGCTTTTTGTTACTGCAATCGTTACTAGTTAGCAGTCCAGGGACTAATAACCTTAGGCGCCTGAGTAAACTCAATAGATTTTAACTGTTCAATTACGTTCCTTTCTAGCCGATAAGTACCATTTACTGGTATCTGCTTTCCATCTAAAGTCATGACGACATCAGTACCGAACTCTAGGTTAAGGCCCGCGATGTCTGATGAGAAGTAACGCATAGGAAATCCCTGCATCTGGCTTAATAGAGCATCCATTTCAGTCTGTATTTGCAATAACTCTGATCTGTCATAAGCAATTTTTGTTGTTTTGGCTCTAACCTGCATCGCGATGGCACAAGATTTGGCGTCACCATCTACATTAAGGTTGATCAAAGCTCTATCTGACTTTAACTTTACATCGTAAGGCAAAAATATTCTTTGATCTTGAGTTATTGTCAGTGGGTAGGATTCTTTCTCTGTGGTGATGGTGCCATCTATCACTTTACAGTCATTAGCTTTTGACACAGAAAAAGCAACTTCAACAAGTTGGTAATTGCCCTTGTTAACTTGTTTAAGGCGTTGATAGAACCCTTGATACTCTAGTGATATAGGTTCAGCGTGTACCGCTGAACAACTTAGAATAATAAGGCTAAGCAGCAGGTGTTTTTTCATTTTTGTCCACTAAATATGGTTGATTTTGACGTAACATTTCAAGTAACTCATCGATATAAGCTTCTTGTCTTTCTGAATAATTAACTAAGCCATACACTAGTTTTTCTGCAGTAGGCACTTGGTTATCTGCGCGCATATCAGCACGAATAGACCTAAACACGGAGTAAGCAGCATTGGAGTTTAAGTTGCGCATATAAGAAGCAACTGAGTCTTCTACTGTTTTGAACACAGCGACTTCATGTGATAAACCCGTTGTACGTGATTGCGGTACTAATCCACACCCCTTTCTAAAGCACCACTGACCGAAGAAGTTAAGGCCCTCCCTAGCAAAACGAGAACTACCCCAACCGGTTTCATTGGCAGCTTGAATTAAAACCATTTGCTCAGGGACGACATCAACTCGAACCAGTAATTTATCAATCGTGTTGCTATTAATGCGCCTTGAGGTGTATTGGTACTTTTCAGCAATTTGTTGTAAACGGAATTCGTCAGCATCAGTCAGATTTGTATCATTTTCTATCTGTGACTTTATACCGAGTAGAAACTCGCGTTCAGCTTTGATAACTGCATTTTGGTGCTTGACTGATGGACGAAGAAAATCAAAAAAAGCGTTCTTTTTTGCTTTAATATCTTTAATCTCGCTAAAGTTAGGCACCTTACTCTCGATAGCAGAGTTCTTAATTGCTTTACCTAGTCGGGAGTTCTCACTCTCTTGTTCGGGGATAAGTGTTAGCCTAACAAGTAAAAAACCACCTATAACAACGCCAAAAGCGATGGTAAACAAACCCACTTTACCTGTCTTCACTGCACATCCTCTAAAAATACAAAATATGTTAAGTCTAATTATCTAATTTTGTATTATATGACAGCTGGGATCAGATTTCATTGCGAAAAATTCTGTTTAAGTCGTTATAATGCCAATAAGAATTAAAATACCTGGGTATTCAGGAAGGAGACCCTTATGAAGAACAATGCACTCAATCAGTATCAACATGTTGTTGCCATTGGTGGCGGCCATGGTTTAGGGCGCGTATTATCAACATTGTCATTTCTTGGTCCGAAATTAACAGGGATTGTCGCTACTACGGACAATGGCGGTTCGACGGGAAGATTGCGCGCGGAAAAAGACTGCATAGCTTGGGGCGATCTACGTAATTGCCTTACTCAACTTTCTAAAAAACCATCAGTTGGCTCATTGATGTTCGAGTACCGCTTTAATGGTGAAAGCGAGCTCAATGGTCACAATCTGGGCAATTTAATGCTCACAGCATTAGATGAGCTTTGCGTTAGGCCTCTTGAAGCTATCAATTTAGTACGCCAGTTTTTGAATATTGAAACACGATTAATACCAATGTCTGAAGAGCCTACTCACCTTGTCGCTATGGAAGCATGTGGGCGAAGTGTTTTTGGTGAAATCAATGTCGATAAAATGGAAGATACCCCGATTGCCTTATCTCTTGACCCTTTAGTTCAAGCCACCTGTGAAGCTTGTGAGGCAATAAGGGAAGCTGACATTATTATACTCGGGCCAGGTAGCTTCTTAACCAGTATTATGCCACCGTTACTACTGCCTAAAATAGCCAAAGCACTAGCTGAATCTAATGCTGAAGTGATATTAATCGATAATTTAACCGAAGAGCCTTCACCGATAGCTAATTGTGGTTTAGCGCAAAAATTAGATTGGTGTCATCAGGTGCTGGGACTTAAGATTGTAGATAAAGTATTACGGCACGCTGATACGCCATCTCAAGACGGTTATATCAGCTACTTCCCCTTAAGAAGTAGCCATCACCGCGGTTTGCATGACAAAAGAGCCTTAGCTACAGCATTAGCACAAATGATGCCTGATAAACTTTCTCAGCTAAAGAGCTCATAAAAAAAGGACCCTAAGGGTCCTTTTTTATTAACTGGCTAATATCTATATAACAGCAGCAATTGCCTTACAGATGATTGGCATGTTTGTTTTAGTCATTCCAGCCACACTAATGCGCCCAGAACCGACAATATAAACACCAAATTCATTTTTCAATCGAGACACTTGATCTTTGTTTAATCCAGAAAAACTAAACATACCATTTTGAGTAGAAATAAAGCTAAAATCTTGACTTACGCCACTCTCTTTAAGAGATTTAACAAATAGCGCGCGCATCTCAGCGATACGTTCTCTCATCTGTTTTAACTCTTGCTGCCACATCTGCTTTAAAGAGTCATCTTCTAAAATGGTACTAACGATTAGGGCACCATGTGCAGGAGGGTTTGAGTATGATGCACGAATGGTGCTTTTTATCTGGCTAAACGCATTAACCGCTTCTGCATCATTTCCAGCTACAACTGTAATTGCGCCTATACGTTCATTGTATAGGCCAAAGTTTTTAGAGAATGAATTAGCAACGATTAACTCTGGAACAATGCTGGCGACGATACGAAGACCTTCCGCATCTTCTTCTACACCAGCGCCAAAGCCTTGATAAGCAAAGTCGAATAGCGGTACTAATGATTTGCTTAAGCAAAGCTCGCCTATTTGCTGCCATTGCTGTTTATTTAAATCAATGCCAGTTGGGTTATGACAGCAGCCATGCAATAACACCAGGTCGCCCTCTTTAGCGCCTTGTAGATCGGTTAGCATTGCATCAAAGTCTAGACCATGAGTTTCTGCTTTATAGTAGCCGTATGACTGAGTTTTCAAGCCTGCGGTATTAAAAATATTATGGTGATTAGCCCATGTAGGATTACTGACCCAAATCGTATCGGCCTTAGTTTGGCGAACTAAAAACTCTGCAGCTACTCGAAGAGAACCTGTCCCTCCTGGTGCCTGTGCAGTTAACGCTCGAGCATTGTTAACGACAGTATGATCAGCGCCAAACAGTAAGGTTTGCACTGCGCGGTTATAAGCTTCGACACCTTCCATGCCTAAATAGCTCTTGCTCATTTCTGTCGCTAGCAACTTTTCTTCAGCTAATTTAACAGCTTTTAGGATGGGGGTTTTTCCAGATTCATCTTTATAGATCCCAACGCCTAAATTGACTTTATCCTCACGAGTATCGGCTTTAAACGCATCAGTAAGGCCTAGAATTGGATCGGCTGGGGCAAGTTCAACCTGGGAAAATATCATGACTGCTTTCCTAAATAGAGTTTTTGTAGGGGGTTCGGCTGTAGTTATACCACTGAAGTCGCTCTGTAGAAAGTGAGTTTTGTTGACTAAAAGCAAAGTTTGTAGATTTGACTTACATTACTTAATCTTGCTGCGCAATTTTTAAATAATATTCAATATAACCAACAAAAAAACCAACATTTGATAATGGCTTTGACTAGCAAATTTCAGATAAAAAAAGCCTCTACAGAAGTAGAGGCTTATTCAATGGCAATCGACTTAGCCGATTGTTTCTAAGCCGCCCATGTATCCACGTAATACTTCAGGTACAGTGATAGAACCGTCTTCATTTTGATAGTTTTCTAGCACTGCGACCAAAGTACGCCCTACAGCTAAGCCAGAACCATTCAAAGTATGAAGTAAGCTTGGCTTCTTAGCTGATTTAGCTTTAAATCGAGCTTGCATACGACGAGATTGGAAGTCCTGCATGTTACTACATGAAGAGATCTCTCTGAATGTATCTTGGGCTGGTAGCCAAACTTCAATATCAAACGTTTTAGCCGCGCCAAAGCCCATATCGCCAGTACACAGTACTACCGTGCGGTATGGTAAACCTAGCTTCTGCAAAACAGTTTCTGCATGGCCTGTTAACTCTTCAAGTGCTTGCATAGAGTCTTCAGGCTTAACTAGCTGTACTAGTTCAACTTTATCAAACTGGTGTTGACGAATAAGGCCACGGGTATCACGGCCATAAGAGCCTGCTTCACTACGGAAACACGGCGTGTGCGCTGTCATCATGACAGGCAAGTCATCTTCATCAATAATTGAATCGCGAGCAATATTCGTCAGTGGCACTTCAGCCGTTGGGATCAAGCTTAAACCTTGACCCTCTTCTGTCGCTGGTTTGGTATGGAATAGATCTTCACCAAACTTGGGAAGCTGCCCTGTACCTAACAAACTATCTTCGTTTACTAGCAGAGGGACATAAGCTTCAGTGTAACCGTGCTCTGTCGTATGTAGGTCTAGCATAAACTGTGCTAAAGCACGGTGCATGCGTGCTATTTGACCTTTCATTATGATAAACCGAGAACCGGTAAGTTTTACTGCATTTTTAAAATCAAGACCACCGAGTGTTTCACCAAGTTCTACGTGGTCTTTAACTTCAAAATTGAATTCTTTAGGTGTACCCCAGCGACGTATTTCAACGTTCTCTGATTCATCAGCACCGATGGGTGCTGATTCATCTGGTAAGTTGGGTACACTCATAGCAATGGCATTCAATTCTTCTAAAAGTGCTGCTAACTCAACTTTTTTTGCATCGAGTTCAGCACCTAACGTGCCAACCTTTGCCATTATCGGTGCAACATCTTCACCTTTAGCTTTTGCTTGGCCGATAGATTTAGAGATAGCATTGCGGGAAGCTTGTAATTCTTCAGTACTAACTTGCAGCGACTTGCGCTTTTCTTCTAACTTTCCTAAACGATCGACATCTAAAATAAAACCACGAGTGGCTAGACGTTCAGCGGTTACTTCTAATTCATTACGCAAAAATTTTGGATCTAACATGTCTTATTATCTTAATAGTTAATAACGAGAAAATACCAATTGCTGCCCTAAATAGACGACGAATATGCACACGCCGACATTGACAACAACATTCAAAATCGCTTTGACCAAATAACCTTCCTGCATCAACAACAGTGACTCATTGGAAAAAGTTGAAAACGTAGTAAGGGCACCTAACATACCCACACCAATAAATGCTTTTATTTCCGGGCTCACTTCACTGACTTGTCCAAGAGCGTAAACCACGCCCATTAAGAATGAACCCAAAATATTGACCATTAGTGTACCAAAAGGGAAACCACTACCAAATACCTGAAGCATCAATATTGAGATAAGATAGCGTAAAACTGCACCAATAGAGCCACCTAGCGCAACAAAAAGGACATTATTCATATCTTTTCACCTTACTTTTAAGATCAAGCTCGGCTAAATTTGCCAATTTCTCTTTTATACGTTTTTCAAATCCACGTTCAGTTGGAAAGTAAAACTGACTTCCAGCAATCGATTTAGGCAAATAGACTTCGCCATCTGCATATGCATTTGGTTCATCATGGGCATAGCGATAGCCTTCACCATAACCAATATCCTGCATCAGTTTAGTTGGTGCATTGCGTAAATGCTCAGGCACGCTTTCATTCGCTGTCTCTCTAGCTAATTGGCGTGCTGCTTTAAAGGCAGTGTAAACAGCATTGCTCTTGGGTGCGCTGGCTAAATAAAGTACTGCTTGTGCTATCGCTCGCTCACCTTCCGACGGCCCAACTCTGTGAAAGCACTCCCATGCATTAACCGCTACGGTCATTGCATTTGGATCTGCATTGCCGATATCCTCAGATGCAATGGCTAATAAACGCCTACCGATATAAAGCGGGTCGCAGCCACCTTCAAGCATTCGACAATACCAATATAGCGCTGCATCAGGATCTGATCCTCGTATTGATTTGTGGACTGCAGAAATTAAATCATAATACTGGTCACCATTTTTATCAAAACCTGCAAGTTGCTGTCCTGCTACCTGAACGATCATCTCTTCAGTAAAAACTTCGCCATCTTTGAGCATGTCACTAATAAGCTCAATAAGGTTAAGTGCTTTGCGGGCATCACCATCACAAACTTTCGCCAATTTTATGGCCACATCAGGCGGTAAAATCAGCTTACGCTTACCTAGCCCTCTTTCCTCATCCAATAAAGCTTGCTGAGTTATCTGACAGATCTCCTCGATCGTGAGCTGTTTGATAAGATAAACACGCGCACGAGATAACAAAGCATTGTTTATTTCAAATGAAGGGTTTTCAGTCGTCGCGCCAATAAAGATCACTGTGCCATCTTCAATAAATGGCAAGAAAGCATCTTGTTGACTCTTATTAAAACGATGCACCTCATCGACAAAAAGTAACGTTCGCTGCCCTCTTGACTGAGCCACGCTTTTTGCGTGTTCAATTGCACTGCGGATCTCTTTAACGCCAGAGGTCACGGCTGAAATTCGCTCAACGTGGGCATTAGCGTAATTGGCGACAAGTTCTGCTAAAGTAGTTTTTCCAGTACCAGGCGGCCCCCAGAACATCATAGAGTGAGCTCTACCGGCTTCTAAAGCTTGCCTTAATGGCTGCCCTTCTCCCAATAAATGCTGTTGCCCAATATATTGCGGCAATGTCTCAGGGCGCATTCTTGCTGCAAGCGGACGAAAATCTGGAGCGAAATCAAAACTAAAACTGCTCACGAAATACTCTTAATTAGGTGACTTTAAACGTTGGTCGTCGATATCAACGTCTTCAGGAACAACAAATTTAAACAAATTTTTCTCACTTTTATCCAGTGTAGTCTGTTCAGAAAGCGAGAAGTTACTGGTATTACCCTGCTGATCTTTTAAGACCATTTGCGTTAACGTTGTTTCATTAAAACAAACTTCAACTTCAGATACACCAGCATCTTTATCTATTGGGCTGATTGCAAAGCACTTTTCGGTATTAGACACTTTATACTGTGCCCAGGTTTTGGCATCATCATGCACAAGTAAAGCGATAGGCGATGCACTGATGGCTTGATTTACATCCATTACAGACACCTCTTCGTTAAATGGATTATAGATCCATACATCAGTGCCATCGGCAACAATCAAAGATTCATCAGGAGCAGTCAGGTGCCAGTAGAATTGGTTTGGCTGAGCAAGTGCAAAAACACCTTCGCCAGTCTGAATGACTTTGTCGTTTATATCTGTAACAGTCTGACTAAAATTGGCCTTTAAGTTATCTATTTCAGCAAGCTTAACTTTTAACTGCTCTGACGCATCTGCTTGAGCCGAAAAGTGGGTTAAAAGAGGTAAGCTTGCAATCGCTATAGCGATCAGTTTATTCATATCTATCTCTCCGGGTTGGCAAATAACCAACACTGATTTTGACTTTGCTATTTGTTCTACAAACAACAGCATTATATATCAAGATTTAATCAAAGACTTTAGGCGGTGGCGGTGCTAATACTTCTCTATTACCGTTATGTCCTTGGGCACTAACCACACCTTGAAGTTCCATCTGTTCAATGATCCTTGCTGCGCGGTTATAACCAATTTTAAATTTGCGTTGCACGCTCGAGATTGAGCCTCGACGTGTTTGAGTGACAAACGCAACGGCTTCATCATATAGCGCATCGGTATCTTCATCTGATTCACTCGCTTCACCAGGGAGCAGGACCTGCTCACCTTCTGCAGAGCCTTGCAGAATATCTTCAATATATTGAGGCTTTCCACGTGCGTGCCAATCTGCCACGACTTTATGGACTTCATGATCATCAATAAATGCCCCATGGACACGGCTAGGAACACTGGTACCTGGAGGCAGATAAAGCATATCGCCCATACCCAATAATGTCTCCGCGCCCTGCTGGTCGAGAATCGTACGAGAATCAATACGTGATGATACTTGGAACGCCATACGTGTCGGAATGTTTGCTTTAATCAAGCCTGTAATGACATCTACTGATGGTCTTTGTGTCGCAAGTATTAAATGGATACCAGCAGCACGTGCTTTTTGTGCGATACGCGCGATAAGTTCTTCAACTTTTTTACCGACTATCATCATCATATCAGCAAATTCATCCACGACTACGACGATAGAAGGCAACTTGTCCAGCTCTGGCGCTTCAGGCTCCATACTGTCCGATGACTTCCAAAGCGGATCATAAATCGGTTCACCAGACTCTTTCGCTTGTTTTATTTTAGCATTGTAGCCTTTAAGATTTCGTACACCGAGCGCTGACATCAATTTATATCGACGTTCCATCTCTCCTACACACCAGCGCAGTGAATTTGCTGCTTCTTTCATGTCGGTAACGACTTCACATAATAAATGAGGGATCCCTTCATAAACTGATAGTTCTAACATTTTAGGATCAATCATAATAAAGCGGACATCATCAGGGCCTGATTTATATAACAGGCTGGTGATCATTACGTTTACACCGACTGATTTACCAGAACCTGTTGTACCAGCAACTAATAGGTGCGGCATTTTCCCTAAATCGACAATAACAGGTTTACCACCAATGTCTGCGCCCAACACCATGCTCAAATGGGATGGGTTATCTCTGAACTCTTTACAGTCGAGAACGTCGCGCATAAATACCGTTTCACGGAATTTATTCGGTAATTCCAACCCGACATAAGCTTTGCCAGGGATAACTTCTACGACTCGAACATTCTCAGCGAGTAATGAGCGCGCTAGGTCTTTCGACAGGTTAGTAATTTTTGATGCTTTGACTCCCGGTGCTAACTCAAGCTCAAAGCGGGTAATGACCGGTCCTGGAAATACGCCAACAACTTTGGCGGTAATATTAAAATCAGCAAGCTTGACTTCAACTAGTTTGCCGACCTGTTCTAACTCTTCTTGGCTTATTGGATTACTTTGGCGATTGGGTACATCGAGTAAAGAGATACTTGGTAACGGTTCCATCGGAGTTGTCAGTGCTTGCTCTTCTTGGCCAGGAAGAATAACAATGCCGTCAACAATTTTTGCTTTATCATCTTTAATGCGCTTGCTGGCATTAACAGCGCCAATTGATTCTTTTGAATCGAAATCAATTGCCTCGAGTTCATCTATATTGTCGCTTACCCAAGGCGCCTGTATTGTAGGTTCTTGCGGCAATTCAGATTGCGTCAACTGCGGTTCAATACGCGGTTCCTTATGGGGTTGGACCTGTTCGTTTTTATCTTCAACATACTCTTCATCATCTTGACGCCCTTCTTCTGCCTGCTCTCTACTGCGTTTTTCTCGAAAGCGCTCCACGACTGATAAGAACCCTCGAGTGTCTTCAGTCTCCTCTTTTTCAGGAGTGAGTCTAGCGGGGAGTTCGCGTAGTGCCTTAAAGCACCATAAGGTAGCGAATCCAGTCATGTCGATAACAGTTAACCAGCTGATGCCAGTAAGTAAGGTAAAGCCAGCTCCAACGAAACACAATAAAAGCAAGGTTGTGCCTAACTGGTTGAAGTAAGGCAGCATCGCCTGGCCAATAACATCACCAGCAACGCCACCTGCCGAGAATTCATATAACCCATTGGCATTCATGCTTCCTAGAGCAGCTAAGCTAAACACAATCAGTAAAAAGCCTATAAGCCTAAGGCCGACCGAAAAGTAATCTATCTCTAGCAGTTTATGGGTTCGTTTAAACAACAACCAACCGGTAAGCGCAATAATGATTGGAATGATATAAGCGGTATAGCCAAATATGTAAAACAGCACATCAGCTAGCCAAGCACCTACTGCACCAGTTAGATTTTGTATGTCTCCATCAAAATTTGATTGACTCCAGCCTGGATCGGATGCATTAAAACTACTCAATGCGATAAGTATGTAAGTTGCAATCATGCAACAAATGATCAGACTACCTTCTAATAGTCGCTGTACGCCAGAAAGGGTTTTTACACTATTTGCCTTAGACAATCGCAAACCTACAATAAAAAAGACGATAATGTCAGTAAGATACCAGAAATCAGTTCGTTTTGCAGCGTTTGGGATGACTCTCAATAAATGAATAAATATTCACATGAATACTTTGCATCATTTTGTATCAATTGTATTTTGTATAAAAAAAGGGAGTCGACTGACTCCCTTCTTGTACGATAAAACAACGAAACTACATATCTGAGATAGTATTGATAGCTACACGATTAGTTTGCTTAACCTCTTCCATCACCACATATGTGCGGGTGTCAGAGACTGAAGGTAATTTTAGTAAGGTTTCCCCTAATAAACGTCTATAGGCAGACATATCAGAAACACGAGTTTTCAATAAGTAGTCGAAATCGCCTGAAACTAAATGACATTCCTGAATATCATCAAGTAGTTGCACAGCATTATTAAACTTATCAAATACTTCGGCGGTGTCTCGATTTAGTGTGATTTCAACAAACACGAGTAATGATGCACCCAAATAATGGGGATTAACTAATGCTGTATATCCTTTGATATACCCTTGTTTTTCAAGCCTTTTAACTCTTTCTAGACAAGGAGTGGGACTCAGCCCTACACGCTTCGATAGCTCGACATTCGAAATACGTCCATCAATTTGTAACTCGTTGAGTATATTTCGATCTATACGATCTAAGTCTTTTATAGGACTCTTTTTATTATTAACCATATTTATAACCTTGAATTGCATCTATAACCAAATAAAACACTGTGTTTAGATAAACTTCAGCAGCATAAACTGCCGAAGGAATACTATACTAGATTTCCCTGAAACATTCACGTTCAGGCTATTTAAAATAACAATTACACCCATAGAAAATGGGTTTTTATGCGAAATTGAGGCTCTAAGATGATTATTGGTGTTCCAAAAGAAATCAAAAACCACGAATATCGTGTAGGCATGGTTCCTTCTAGTGTTCGTGAATTGACTCTACGTGGTCATGAGGTTTTTATTGAAACAAATGCTGGCTCTGGCATTGGTTTTTCAGACGAAGATTATATAAACGTAGGTGCTAAAATCCTAGCTACCGCTGCTGAAGTTTTTGCACAATCAGAAATGATAGTAAAAGTGAAAGAGCCTCAAGCCGTTGAACGCGCAATGTTAAGAGAAGATCAACTTCTATTTACCTACCTACACCTAGCGCCAGACTTACCACAAACAGAAGACCTTGTTAAAAGTGGTTCTGTTTGTATTGCTTATGAAACTGTTACCGATGACCGCGGTACTCTACCACTACTTGCACCAATGTCGGAAGTTGCTGGTCGTATGTCAATTCAAGCCGGTGCTATGGCACTTGAGAAGTCTATGGGCGGACGCGGTATGCTACTTGGTGGTGTTCCGGGCGTTGAACCAGCAAAAGTCGTCATTATTGGTGGCGGTATGGTTGGCACAAACGCAGCACAAATGGCTGTCGGCCTTGGTGCAGACGTTGTCATCCTTGATCGTAGTATTGATGCGCTTCGTCGCCTTAATGCACAGTTCGATAATAAAGTTAAAGCAATCTATTCTACTGCTGATGCAATCGAAAAGCACGTGCTTGAAGCGGACCTTGTCATTGGTGGTGTATTGGTTCCAGGTGCAGCCGCACCTAAGTTGGTTACCAAGGAACATATTGCCGCAATGAAGCCTGGTTCTGCAATTGTAGACGTTGCTATTGACCAAGGTGGCTGTATTGAAACATCACATGCAACTACACACCAAGATCCAACGTATATCGTCGACGAAGTGGTTCACTACTGTGTGGCGAACATGCCAGGTGCAGTAGCACGTACTTCTACATTTGCTCTGAATAATGCAACGTTACCTTACATTATCAAGCTGGCACAGCTTGGTTACCGCGAAGCATTACTGCAAGACAAACACCTGTTAAACGGTTTGAACGTTATGCACGGTAAGATCACTTGCGCTGAAGTTGCAGAAGCACTAAATCTTGAGTTTGTAGACCCAACTATCTTGCTAAAATAGTCAATTAAATTTAGACATTAAAAAAGGGAGCTAATTGCTCCCTTTTTTGATTCAAGGCTAAGTTACTGTTCTGCGAAACTGTAGCCTTTACCTCTTACAGTATTAATTAAAGATTTAGGTAACTGAGTGGCTGCAAGTTTCCTTCGTGTATTACTTATATGCATATCTAGATTACGGTCAAATTGACCTAACTCCTTTTGCAATACTCTGAGTTGTAGTTCATCTTTAGCGACTACATTGCCCTTACGTTCAAATAGGTACTTAAACAGCTTAAACTCGGTTTGAGTGAAGGAGACTTCTTTAGCAGATATTGAAACACTGTAACTGCTATCATCAAATAACACATCCATCGCAAATTCATCATTGAGATGATTTTCATTTCTAACTAAAGCAATTCTTCGCTTAATCGCATTTATTCTTACCAACAGCTCACGTTGACTAAACGGTTTACTCAGGAAATCATCGGCGCCTAATTCAAATACATTAACCCTATCTTGCTCTGTATCTAACGATGAAATAACAATGACGGGGGTTTTATCTTTACGAAGTTTAAGCATTTCAATACCATCTAGTGTTGGCATATTTATATCTAAAATGATGACGTCCACTGGCGAGCATTTCAATTTTTCAAGTGCTTCAAAGCCATTCGAGGCCAACGATACAACGTAGCCCTCAGCTTCTAAGCCACTCTTTAAAAGGCTTTGTAAAACAAGATCATCATCAACAACGAGTACATTTTTCATTTTCAAGAATCTAAATGCGAACTATTATCATTAAGATTACACCAAGTCTACTTAATATGCTAGTACAAATCCTTTGATTACTTCACATTAGTTCAATTACTTTAAACTAAAAAGCCAGTAACCTTTGGTTACTGGCTTTTTAGCAAAAATGTAGTTCTAAATGGTCTTATTAAACACCTATTTTGCTAGCATGAGTTCCCTAATATATTTAACGGGTGCACTACCGTAACTCAAGAACTCTTCATGGAAAGCTTTAAGGTCAAAATCTTCCCCTTTCAACGCTTTATACTCTTCTCTAAAGTCATATATTTCACGATAACCAGAGTAATAACTGGTTAATTGTACTTGGCTTAATGTTGCTCGACGCCACTTACCTTGGGCTTCTGCTTGTTGCTGGAACGCTTCATTCATCATTAAGTCCAAGGCTTGATCTTCAGTCATTCCATTAACTTGAATACTGTAATCTAGAATAGTGTTACAGATAACGCGCAAATTCCATTTGTAATACATCAGCCACATTTCTGGCTCAAAGTCACCATACCCCTCTTCGAGCATCATGCGCTCTGTGTACACAGCCCAACCTTCGACCATTGCACCGTTACCAAATAGGCTTTTAATTAAACTTGGAGATTCATTTGAATAGACTAATTGAGTGTAATGGCCAGGTATTGCTTCGTGAATATTGAGCACTTGCAAAATCCAATGGTTATACTCTCTAAGGTAGCTTTCTGCAGACTCTTCGCTCATCCCATCTAGAGGAGTAACGTTGTAATACGTATTGCCTGACTTTTCATAAGGCCCTGGAGCACTAATCGATGCACCCGCATAACCGCGCATATAGGCGGGTGTCTCACGTACAACTAAAGGCTTATTTGGATCAAGAGTGACGAGTTGCTTTTCATTAACAAAAGCGATCAACTCAGGAATTTGTGCTCTAACTTCATCAACAAAGTCATCGCGTTTAACATGCTTGGCAGACAATTTATCGATCAACTGTTTAATCGCAACCTTGCTATCAGTCGGCATAGCCGTATTGAAATAGGTTGGCCATAATTTTTCAGTTATTTTGCTCATTTCTGCTTGGACTCGAGTTTTGTCCGCAAGCGCCTTTTTGTATAACGCTTTACCACTCATTCCTGCTTGTATGTCGAAAGCAAACTTCTGCTCATACAACTCTTCTCCAATCCTAAAGCTACGTGCACCTTCTTTATTTAACTTAGTTTCAAGCGCCTTAAGCCAATCTATATGTTCATTGATAGCGATAGTGACTTTGTTGAAACGGGTTACAAACAGAGCTTTTTGAGCATTTGATAAATTGGATGCGATTACCTTGTCTAATAAATCATTGTTAAAAACAGAAAAAGCGCCTTCATTCTGCATTATCGCAAGTTGAGTATGCTCAAGAGTTGGGTTACTTATGTTTTCTCTAGCGGCCGCATAATAAGCAGGAACATTTTCCATTCTTGACAATACTGAAATAAGACGCTCGTCAAGTGGAGCGAAGTCTTCATTAATGATTTGAGCAAACCCGCCAGATACGTTGTAACTAGATGGGTTCCATTGCCATGACTTAAATGTCTCGATATTCCAACGCATTTCACCAATGAGGTTTTCAATTAAGCGATAATCAGTAAGCAAACTGGCAGGTAAGCTTGCAGTGTCGAAACTGGCTAGTAAAGCCGACTGCTTGTTAACAAAGCTCAAGGTTGCTTGACGAGCTTGCTCATTAGGGACTTTAAGCACGCCATCATATTTATGGAAGCCGCTGTACAAAGCCCAGGTCGGTGATTCAACCCACAAGTCATCAATAAACTGTTGACTAAACGCCTGAAAATTCAAACTCTGTTCAGACAACTCTATAGAGCTAGCTTCTACCGTCGTTTGGCTTTGACAAGCTGTGAGGCCTGTTATTGATAATGCGATAGCAAGTGTAAGTGCGGCTTTTTTCATTAATATCCCTTAATTATTGTTTCTCGCGATCTGTGTCGCGATAAATGCGAAGTAAGTAAAGCATGTTCTAAAATGTTTTACATTAACAAACTCTTTCCTGAAAGTTTTCGTTACACATAATGCATAAATAGATGCGCCTTATGCATAAGCTAAATAAGTTGATACTACTTTTCTATATGCTGCTTTACCCAATTAAGTACATCTTTGAAACGATATTGTTCAAATTTGCCAAAGCCGTAAGTTTGCCTCATCTTAAGCTTGGTAAATATTGGTGTAGTTAGACCACATAAAAATCGGCTGAGTAAAATAGCTGAGTAATTTTTTTTAAGCTTGGAAATAGCATCTGCACTGATGACATCAAAATCATAAGTCTGGATCTCTTGCAGTTTTTTAGGCTCAGGCAACTGAGCGGGATGTCCAAGGCAAACTGAACAACTGCCGCAAGGGGCGACAGCATGAGGATCTGAAAAATACTGTGCTAATTGCAGACTTAGGCACTCATTACTGCCAAAAAAATCGACTAAAAAGTTAATTCGAGCTATTTCGCTCACCTCTTTAGTCGTGAACTGCTTAAAGAGGCTTTCGGCTAACCCGTGTACCTGCAATCTGCCCTGGTCGACGTCGTATACTTGAGTCAGCTGCTTGCTCTGTAGTTCAATCAGCTGTTTTTGATCCAAGTAGTCTAATGCCTTAATCGCTCTGCTTCTGCTGTTAGGAAAAAAGTTTTCGAGTTGATTAAGGTCAGCGGTATGCCATATTTTTGCTTTCGCTGAAGTATCAATAATGGCATTAATAAATTGTTGTCTTTCCGGATCAAACTTACTCATAAGCGTTGCTAAAGTAGTCTGTAGTTTATACTTATACTCAGCAAAATAACTATATTTCGGTTTAATAACCCCCTGCATCTCGAGATAAACAAGTAAGGTCTTTAAACTCAATGGCCTAATATTCGATGCGCTAGAGAGTTGATTTAACATTAACTCCCATTGATTGCTTTGTTGAGTTTGGACTTTAATCTGCTCAATAACGCTACAAATAGCGCTTAGCTCTGGAGTGTCTCCGTAGACAAAATTTTCTAGCACATTCAAGTTATCTTTATTTGCTAACACTAAACATTCTGAGTCACCGCCGTCTCTTCCAGCCCTGCCTATCTCCTGTGCATAATTTTCTATTGATTTAGGAAGATCATAATGCACCACAAAACGAATATCGCTTTTATCTATTCCCATGCCGAAAGCAATAGTAGCGACAATAATTGGTACCTCACCAGACATAAACTTAGTTTGTATTGCTTTACGTTGTTCGCTGTCCATTCCCGCGTGGTAGGCTAGTACACTAAACCCTTCCCTTTGAAGATAATTAGCAACTGTTTCAGCACTTTTTTGCAGCGTAACATAAATAATACCGCTTACTTGCTGCCTTACCTTTAGCCAATTTTTAAGGTAATCCATCTTATTGGCTTCATCTATTCCTATCGCATTAAGGTGCAAATTAGGCCTATAGAACCCAGTTAAGGTAATGCAATTAACATCAATGGCAAATTTACTGCTCATATCCTCAATAACTTTAGATGTAGCGGTTGCTGTGAGCAATAATACTTGTGGAATATTAAGTTCTTTTTGGTAACTAGGAAGCTTCAAATAATCCGGTCTAAAATTATGCCCCCATTCTGAAATACAATGCGCTTCATCAACCACTAACAAAGATATTGCTATTTCTCCGATGAAACGACGAAAGCGCTCATTATTAAGCCGCTCAACAGAGATCATCAAAACCTTTATGCTGCCATTAGCAACGCCATCAAGCACTGACGCAGCTTGCTCTGGAGTTTGAGTCGAATCGATTGAGGCTGCTGAAATACCTCGGGCCTTTAGAAACGCTAATTGATCTTGCATTAACGCGAGTAACGGCGACACTACTAATGTTAAATGAGGCAGCACTGTGGCTGGTAATTGATAGCACAGCGATTTCCCAGAACCAGTGGGAAATATTGCTGCTGCGCTTAGCCCATTAAGTACATTACTAACGACTTGTTCCTGACCCTCTCTAAATGTATTGAACCCGAAATACTGTTTAAGTAATGCGTGAGCATCGTGCATGCTTTATCCTATCAATGTTTGCTGGTATTAAATTACTGAGGGATTGCTTTTATCAATCGAAAGTAAGCTTTTAGTGGGTTGTGGTCTGAGCTATCGGTAACGATAGACTCCGCTTTCACAAGTTCTAAACCTCTGTAAAAGATATGGTCAGGTGTTTTACCGAAAAACTGGGTTCTAGAGTCAACGCTAGGTACCGCCTCTGTTAATCCTGCAGTATGGGCAATAGTTAAAACATACTCATTGCGGCTATTACTCCAAGTATTTAGATCTCCCGCCAGTATGATCGGGCCGGCATGCACTTTCATCGCTTCGGTCACAACATTCAATTGAGCACGGTATTCATCAAGACCTAGAGCAAAATTAATACTATGAATATTAACCACTAATAGCTGACTATCGTCTGACAATTCATAATAGGATATCAATAATGACTTTGGATATTGGATCAGTGGCTCTTCATACCTAAAAGAGCAGACGCTTGAGGGGTAACCTTTAGAAATATTCATCACTCCAATAGGTTCACCTGCAAATAGAAAGGCTTTTGCCATGACCCAGTCCTCGAGCTGTTCTTCTACCAATGACTTAAATTCGTCGGAAGCACTGACTTCCTGTAGCAGTAACAGATCCGTTCTCTCTGTTAACTGTTTTAGCACATTTTGCCAGCCGCTATTTTTCTGCTTATGAATATTCCAGATAGCAATATCGAGTTTACCGTGGCTATCAAGCGGCTCTATTGGCTTGTTGGTAAAACATTGAACAGCATCAGTGCTATTTGAATCGTTGGACAATAATGTATCTTGCTGCGGAATTACTGTACTTTGGTACACATAAAGGGCTACCAATGTTGCTATCAATAGCGAAAATAATATCAGTTTACGGAGAATTCTAAACATGGTGATGTATTCAACTTCTAATTTAGATTTACAGTAATCTTTTCATTATAATAGCTTTTACTCTCATGTGGCAGAAACATTAGCGGTATCAATCTCCAAGTTGCCATCATGAATGTAAATTCATACATCTATTTCCACAAAGGCCTATATTATCAAAGAGAATATGTACCAATTTTATCAACTGCTGACCATCGCTGGCGTATTTATATATTGGTTAGTCATTGCAGGGATCACAGTCAGAGTTGTCGTGAAAAGGCGCGCTATTGGCGTGTCTTTAGCCTGGTTGATGATAATATATATCGTTCCATTAGGCGGTGCATTTGCCTATCTTTTATTTGGTGAGTTAAATTTAGGTAAAAAGCGTGCAGAGCGCGCACAGTCAATGTTTACGCCTTATGAGATATGGTTCTCTAATCTTTATAAAGTACGCCAATATACCCCTCATGTATCAAGCCTATATGGTCAATCAATCAGTGCAATATGCGAGAAGCAGATAGGTATCCCCGCTCTTGCCGATAACCAACTCACACTACTGAACCAAACAAGTGAAATCTTAAATAAGTTAATCGAAGATATAGATCAGGCAAAAGAATCTATCCATCTAGAGTTTTACATATGGCAGCCAGGTGGGAAAGCAGATGAGGTAGCGCAAGCATTGATTAATGCCGCAGCGAGAGGAATCAAAGTTAAGTTGTTATTGGATGCCGCTGGAAGTCGAATGTTCTTCAAAAGCCAATGGCCAAAATCTCTACGAAAGGCTTCAATTAACGTTGTTAAAGCACTTGAAGTTTCACCGTTAAGAATGTTCTTCCGCCGACTTGATTTGCGATTGCATAGGAAAATTGTGGTAATAGATAATGCCATCGCTTATACCGGTTCGATGAACCTCGTCGACCCAAAATATTTTAATCAAGATGCAGGTGTTGGTGAGTGGATCGATGTAATGGTGCGTATCACAGGGACGACTGTGCCCGTCTTAAACAGTATTCATGCATGGGATTGGGAAGTTGAAACCAACGACCGTACTTTACCCGAACTGCCAGAGTGTTTACCACACAAAGAGCATGAAATAACAGATTTGGTACAAGTGATCCCTTCAGGGCCAGGTATGCGAGAGGAAATCATTCATCAGGTCTTATTGCAAAGTATTTATCAAGCCCAACAAAGTATCGTCATCACTACACCCTATTTCGTCCCTAGCGAAAACCTGCAATTAGCACTTGTTATAGCAGCGCAAAGAGGAGTACAAGTTGATATTATCGTGCCTGATAAAAATGACTCAACCATGGTTGAATGGGCTAGCCGTGCGTTTTTCACCCAACTCCTTGACGCTGGCGTTAATATCCACCGCTTTACTGGTGGCTTATTACATACAAAGTCAGTAGTGATCGATGCAAACCATTGTTTAATCGGTACTGTTAATCTAGATATGCGCAGCTTATGGCTAAATTTTGAAGTTACATTAGCAGTGGATAACCTTATCTTTACTCGAGACCTGCAGAAGGTTCAACAAAGTTACCTATCAGATTCAATCAAAGTTTGTCCTGAACAGTGGGCTAAAAGATCGCTGGCTAACCGGATAGCAGAGCGCACTTTTTACCTATTTAGTCCTCTATTGTAGAATCAAAACTACAATAGCTTCCCCTATCAGTATACAGAGTCGTTGGTTAAAAATTATGAACAAGCTTTTTATCATAGGTCTTCCACGAACCGGGACAACCAGTATTAGTGTGGCGCTCTTAGACTATGGTTTTACCGTCGCTCACACTGCTTATACAAAAAGAGCATTTGAATTAGCAGATGTAATTTCAGACTCGCCCTGCTTTTGCGATTATCGGCAGTTAGACAACTTATTCCCAGGTTCAAAATTTGTTTATTTAGAACGGGATCTATCTCTATGGGTGCCATCTATGCAGATGTTAATTAACAAAATGGCAGCCAGTTTAGATTTGAAAACAGGCGTATTTAATCCAGTACTAAAACGTACTTTTAATGAAACCTTTAAATTATCTTCTACCACTACACCCGATAACCAACAACACCTTATAGAGTGCTATCAGCAACATAAACTTGAAGTTCACTCCTATTTTAAAGAACGTGATGATTTAATAAGCATAGATGTAAGTAAACCGAGTAGTTTGAGCGAGCTGTTAGCCTTCATCGGTGTAAGTACTGATGAGCCATTGAGATTCCCGCACTTGAATATAGGCAAGCAAGTTGCTTGCTGGAAAGAATATAAGCACCCAAATAAAGTCAATTCGAATGCAGCCGGTATAGAGCAACGTAAATTCTTTAGTTACTGACACCCTCAATATTGATGAAGTGCCAATAAAAACACAGCAAAAAGCCCGTTATCTTTCAATAACGGGCTTTTTAGTATATGGCGGTGAGCGAGAGATTCGAACTCTCGTTAGGGATAAACCTAAACACACTTTCCAGGCGTGCGCCTTCAGCCACTCAGCCAGCTCACCAAATGATTATTTTTATGTGTTTAATCATCACAATAGCCAGAAGCACTAATGCTGCCAACGGAGCGCTACTTTACGCAAAAGCCTTATGTGCGTCAAGCGTATTTGTAGCTAGTTTAAGTGTTTGCATACTTGGTAGCCAAATTCCTACTAGGCGTGCAAAATTACATCAAGAAAGCGTAAACTTACTAACCTGTTTCGCCACATCGTTTGAACCGTTTACTAACTCATTCGTAAGCAACTGTAGCTCGTCAGCAATGCTATGAGTCTGTATATAAATCTCACTGATTTTCAGTGCATTCAGGTTTACTTCCTCTGCCACTGCGCTTTGCTCATGTGTCGCCGCCGCTATCTGTTCATTCATGCTGTCGATAACACCAACATGAGTTACAATTTTTTTAAGTTCAGCGCTCACCTTCTCAGCCTCTGCAACACTTTCTCCTGCCTGCTTTGTCCCCCGGTCCATTGCATTAACCGCAACATTAGCACCAGAGCTTAAGCGTTCAGTCATCTCTTTAATATCACCGGTTGCAGTTTGAGCCCGTTGCGCAAGGTTTCTAACTTCATCAGCAACCACTGCAAACCCACGCCCCATTTCACCAGCACGAGCGGCTTCAATAGCTGCATTTAGCGCTAAAAGATTGGTTTGTTCAGCAATACCACTAATGACATCAGAAACTGCAACAATTCCCTGAATGTCCTGCTCTAACGCTTGCAAAGCGATTGCGGAATCATTAATTTCATTGGCTAATAAACTTATAGCGACACTCGAACGACCAACCTCATCATTGCCCTCCTGGGCTTCAAGGTTAGCTTCAGTTGATGCGTTTGAAGCGTTTTCAGCATTCTCTGCAATTTCAGCAACAGTCGCACTCATCTCTGTCATTGCGGATGCGACCTGCTCAGCTTCGCTATGTCCTAGCTGTACATCACTTTTTAACTGAGTAGAATGCTGTTCTAGCTTCTCGATTGCCTGAAATAATACGTTGGAGTTGTTTTTGACATGAGCGATCACTTTTTCAAAGTCAGTCATCATTCCGTTAAAAGCTTTTGCTAATAATCCAAATTCATCATCGCTGTTCTGAACGATTCTGACACTCAAATCAAAATTTTCTCTAGCAAGAGTCATACTTTGTTGAATGTTTGCCACACTGTTGTGAATAAAGCGCATCACTGACATCGAAACGAAAATCACTAAACTTGCTACCAAAAGTAATACGGTTAACGTTATATAAAGGTGTTTAGTTGCAAGACTGAGTCTGCTCTTAGTCACTGCCATTAACTCATTAGATAAACGTCGTTCAAACTGGCTTAACAATTCTATTCGTTTTGTAGAAGTCTGAAACCATCTTTCAGGTTGCTGTTGGCTCAATTGTTGCGGATTTTGAGCAAATCCTATCGCTCTGTAATCTGTAACTTCTTTGAATGCCTGATTGTTTAACAACTGATGGTAGTTAGAATAGTTTTGCGGCTCTGTTAACGCTAGAAAGCGTTCTTGATACGCTTCTTGCTCCGAAACTAGGGTAACAAAGCGGCGATAAGCGCCAGTTTTAAAAGTGTCATTACCAAAGGTTGAGCTCAGTACCGCTCTTTCAATACCTGCGCGCTCTTTCATCTGTAAGTAAGCTGAGAATGCAGCGGCCTGAATCGCTATTTGCTGATTAGCGCCTCTCTTAGCGGTAAGATCGACAATACTTAGCAACTCTTTGTTTAATTCAGTATAGAAAGCAACTTCATCAGCAACACTAATAGACAGGGCTTGTACCTGTCTTCTTACATCAGGGATTTGCCCTATAAGCGTGTTAGATTTACGGATCTCAGCAGCAAACTCATTTGGCAATGTATTGCTTTCTAGAAACAACTTAAATGTGCGAATAAGTTTATCAGTATCTTGTTGCTGGGCAGGTAATGTTGCATTAAAAGCCTTGCCGTTAGAGCCAATAAATCCTGCACTCATGCCGCGTTCTTTTTGCAGTTCATGCACCAAACTACTGTTGGCGACCGCAAGTTCGCTTAACACTAATACTTGATCTAACTGCTTGGTCAACTTGTATTGTTCATAGGCATAAAGCCCGCCAAAGACTATTGATGCAAATAAAGAAGGAGCGATAACAATAAAAAATTTATGCTTTAACGAAAGGTTGCCGAGCCAATTCCATTTCATTCGTGGGCCTTTAAGTTGTTAAATCAAATTAGTGGCTAGGATAAACGATAAAAGCATGAGGTAAACAGTTGTTTGATAAAATTTACATAAAAAAAGCCTGCTATTGCAGGCTTTTTAACCACCACAGAACGCGGCGTGATCCAGATCAAAAAATAAAGATTAGCGTGACATACCTTAACAATTGTTAAGCATTGCCTTTGACCTTCATATTCAGCTCTTTTGCGAAATCTAACATACGATCCAGCGGCTTTAACGCATCAAGCCTTAGCTTTTCATCAACAAATATTTCATGCTGCTGTTGTGCACCAACTTCCAATGAACTTTCTATAGCTTTTAAGCCGTTCATCGCCATCCACGGGCAATGTGCACAACTTTTACAAGTAGCACCATTACCACCTGTTGGCGCTTCAATAAGCACCTTATTAGGCGCCGCTTGCTGCATTTTATAGAAAATGCCTCTGTCAGTTGCAACGATAAACTTATCATTATCCATAGTCTGAGCGGCTTTAATCAATTGACTGGTAGAACCTACGGCATCAGCTAACTCAACCACACTCGCAGGAGATTCAGGGTGAACCAAAACAGCGGCTGTTGGGTGTTGCTTCTTCAGTTCGGTCAATGCTTTCGCTTTAAACTCGTCATGGACAATACATTCACCTTGCCACATCAACATCTCTGCGCCAGTTTCTTTGGCAATGTAACTACCTAAGTGACGGTCTGGCCCCCAGATGATCTTTTTATCTTCACTATCAAGATGCTCGACAATCTCGAGCGCAATACTAGATGTTACCACCCAATCTGCACGTGCTTTAACAGCAGCGGATGTATTGGCGTATACAACCACCGTATGATCTGGATGTGCATCACAAAACTCGCTGAAGGTTTCGATTGGACAACCAATATCTAACGAACAAGTGGCATCCAGTGTTGGCATCAAGACAGTTTTTTCAGGACTTAGAATTTTTGAAGTCTCACCCATAAATTTAACACCGGCAACAATAAGTGTTTTTGCTGGGTGATCTCGACCAAAACGTGCCATCTCTAGTGAGTCTGAAACACAACCACCAGTTTCTTCAGCAAGCGCTTGAATTTCTGGATCGGTATAGTAATGAGCGACCAGTACTGCATTACGCTCTTTAAGCAGTTGCTTTATACGTGCTTTCGATTGCTCTTTTTCTATATCAGATAAAGGCATAGGTTTAGGCGGGAATGGATAGTCAATAGTTTCAATACTTGGGACGAATGCGCTCATACAACAACCAAAGGCAATAACAGATTAGCGGAATTATACGGAATAGTTCACAAATTTAAAACTCTTTATCCTTATTCTATCTTTCTATTATTCCAACCACTCATTCATTTATTTCAAAACTTCTTATACCAATTGCATTAAAAGTTTGACCATTCAGCGGGAATTCAAAACGCTGCAGGCAAGTAGTGGGTTTTGAGCTAATAGTTATTCTCGGCTCTGGCATCCTGCTTCGCTCTCGATAATTGCTCCTGCATTATTCTACCTTCGACCATCCTTGGTCTCGTACCTCCTAAATCTGACCGCCAAGGAGGGCCGGAATGTCTTATTTTGTATGGAACAAAATAGACCATTTAGTCGTATATCCAAATCCCAAGCGAAGCATACAGCGTTTTGGCAATTTGTTTAACCTCAGCCGCACTACGTGAGCCCCTCAAATACTTAATGCAATTGGCATTAGCTATCGCTAAAGGAGCAGATCTTTATACTGAATGGGATTTGGTATTGCCATTAGCCAAATACAAAAAAGGTGCTTTAGTCAGCACCTTTTTCACATTCAACAATAAGTATAAAGATTACTGCATTGCCAGTAGCATCTCTTGAGGTTGCTCTAGATAAAGTTTCCACAAGTTACAGAAACGAGCAATGGTGCCGCCATCTATCACTCTGTGATCGCCTGACCAACTTACTTGCATGATCTTACGCGCTTCAACTTCACCTCCATCATTAAATCTTGGTAATACCTGCAACTTACCAAGCGCTACAATAGCCACTTCTGGTTTATTGATGATAGGCGTTGCAACCGTGCCGCCTAAAGCTCCAATGTTTGAAATTGAAATAGTGCCACCTTTAAGGTCGCTAGGGGATACACGTCCGCTACGAGCAGCTGTCGTTAAACGAGTAATATCTGCAGCAACCTCTAAAATAGTTTTATCTTGTACGTCCTTTACATTCGGTACTAATAACCCCACTTTAGAATCAACTGCCATGCCAATGTTATGACTGCTTAAGAATGTTTGTTCACTACAATCAGCATTCACTTGGCTATTCATATCAGGGAATTGAGCAAGGGCCAGCGACATTGACTTCATAAAGAAAGGCATCATAGTGAGCTTTAACTCATCAGTTGAGTACTTTTTCTTCATGCTTTCACGCAGCGCTACTAATTCAGTCAGGTCAAACTCTTCACAATAGGTGAAATGCGGAATGGTTGATACAGATTCTGTCATCATTCTAGCCATTACAGCGCGTACACCTTTAATCGGCTCTACACGATCTGTAGTAACATTTTGCTTATCGTTTGACGTTGGCGAAGCAACTTGCTCTTGTTGGCTTACAACAGCAACAGGCGACTGATGACGTTCTATATCTTCTTTAAATACACGGCCATTCTTACCTGTGCCTTTAACCGAAGCGATATCGATATCAAGAGTACGGGCTAAACGGCGAACAGCAGGGCTTGCAAGCGCTTTACCTTGAGAAGCAGGCTCTACATTCAGGTTCACTGGCTTGTTTTCCAATTCAGCAGTTGTTGTATTCTCTGCTGGTGCAACAGTAGCGGCTTGTGATTCGACTTCGATCGCAAATAGCGGTGCGTGTACTTTCGCTAACTGGCCTTTACGGTAATGCAGTTTAGCGATTTTACCGTTCTTAATTGCAGGGATTTGAACCAGCGCTTTATCAGTCATAACATCAGCAATCGGCTGATCTTCAACCACGGTGTCACCTTCGCTTACTAACCATTCAACCAATTCACACTCTACAATTCCTTCACCAATATCAGGCAACAGAAACTCTTCAATCGTGACCCCAGCAGATGTTTCTGAAACAGGTTGGGTGATTTCTGGTTGCTCAGTTACCGCTTCAGTCGCTATTGGAGCAGAGCCACCGACGTCAACTGAGTATAAAGGTTGGTGAACGATTGCAATTTCACCTTTAGCATAATGAAGCTTTGCTATGGTTCCAGCATAAGGCGCTGGAATTTGTACTAGCGCTTTGTCTGTCATTACATCAGCAATTGGCTGATCTTCTGTGACAACATCGCCCTCTTGCACTAACCACTCAACGAGTTCGCATTCAACTACGCCTTCACCGATATCAGGCAGAATAAATTCTTTAATCATGGCGAGCTCCTAAAATTTAACCGATGCTTTAATCGCTTCAAAGGTTTTCAAAGCATCCGGCATATACTCTTTTTCATGGATCAACGGATAGGGAGTATCCAAACCACAAACTCGTGCGATTGGTGATTCAAGGTATAAGAAACACTCCTCTTGAATCGTAGCCGCTATTTCACCAGCGAAACCACCGGTTAACGGTGCTTCATGATTAATGAGTAATCGGCCAGTCTTTTTAACTGAAGCCGCAACTGTATCAACGTCCCACGGTGATAAGGTGCGCAGATCGATCACCTCACATGAAATGCCTTTCTTTGCTGCCATATCTGCGGCATTTTCAATTATTTCCATCTGTGCGCCCCAGCCTAACAAGGTGATATCTGTACCCTGTCGGACAACTTCAGCTTTACCCAGTTCGATTTCAAAATCACCGTCACGCACTTCACCGACCGAGGCGCGATAAAGACGCTTTGGTTCGAAGAATATGACTGGATTTTTATCTCGAATAGAAGCAATCAACAGACCTTTAGCTTGCTCAGGGTTACGAGGAATAACCACTTTAAGTCCTGGAGTCTGAGTAAAGTAAGCTTCAGGTGATTGCGAATGATAATGACCGCCAGCGATACCGCCGCCATAAGGTGTTCGGAAAGTTAATCCACCGACATCAAACTCATTACCACTACGGTAGCGGAATTTTGCGCTCTCATTAACAATCTGATCGATTGCCGGAAAGATATAATCTGCAAATTGTATTTCAGCGACAGCAGTCATACCATTGGATGCGAGTCCATTAGCAAAACCGGCAATACCTTGTTCTGTTAGTGGGGTATTAAAGCAACGGTCACGGCCGAACTTTTCTTGTAAGCCCGAAGTCGCTCTGAAAACACCGCCAAAATGACCGACGTCTTCACCAAATACCATCATTTTTTTATCAGCTTCCATTTCCGAGCTCAGGGCTTCGTTAATGGCTTGCAACATATTCATCTCTGCCACAGCTTAGATTCTCCCTGCGCTTTTTGGATAGGCTTCTGGATACTTTTTGATGTGTGACTTAAGATCAGCTAACTGTTTCTCTAGGATTGGCGTTGGCTTGTCATACACATCTTGAATTAGTTCATCTAAGTGCGGTAAAGGCACCTTTTCAGCAACTTTAAGTTCCGCTAACACCTCTTCACGATATTTGACATATAAATCAGCATCTTGCTTCTCTTTTAGCCAGCCTTTATTGATCATCCATAACTTAAAGCGTTTTACAGGATCATGCTGCTGCCACTTTGCTTCTTCATCTTTTGAACGATAGCCCGAAGGATCGTCTGAAGATGAGTGTGCGCCTAAACGATAAGTCATCGCTTCAATGAGCACTGGCGCATTGTTATCTAACGCATAAGCCCGCGCCTGTTGTGTAGCAGCCAATACAGCGAGCATATCGTTGCCATCAACACGAATAGTGTGCATGCCGTAACCAGGACCCCGACTCGCTATACCATTACCTGAAAACTGTTCTTCAGTAGGTGTCGAAATGGCATACCCATTGTTACGGCAGAAAAAGATTACCGGCGAGTTAAGTACTGCGGCCATATTAAGACCAGCATGGAAATCGCCCTCGGAGGCTGCACCTTCACCAAAATAACAAATAGCGATATTACGCTTTTTTTGCATTTTCAAACTATAAGCAACGCCTGTAGCTTGTGGGATCTGTGTCGCTAACGGTGAAGAGATTGTCTGATAGTTAAGTGCTTCGCTGCCGTAGTGAATCGGCATTTGGCGACCTTTACCCAAATCTTTTTCATTGCTGAACATTTGGTTCATAAACTGTTCAGTGGTGAAACCACGATAGCGTAGCGCTGCATGTTCACGGTACTGGGCTAAAATAACATCACCGTCATCAAGGGCAGCGGTGCTGCCTATAATAGAGGCTTCTTCACCAGTACAGGTCATATAAAAGCTAATTCGACCTTGACGCTGCGCACCCAACATACGCTCGTCAATAACCCGTGTAAATACGCAAGTATCGTGGATCTTACTAGCTAAATCTTCATCTATGACGGGCAATACTGCGCCCTCATAGGCTGTACCATCTGCTTGTAATACTTTAAGGATGGGGATCGCGATAGCATTTTTATCTAAAAAACTTACACGATGGACAGTCTCAGCATTTGTTGTTGCGTTGCTCATAATGTGCTCTTGTTATTTATGATGCTTCCAAATGTCAAAAGAAACATCTATCTATTCTAATACGCGGGAAGAACATTACGTTAACGTAAACTAACTCTCAATACTTCCCATCACTCAAAAGACAACTAAGCGCCTCCATGCATGTATATATTGGTTTACATGCACAGTTATTCAGTTTGAATTTAGTCTAAATTGCTGTCGTCTGCAGTCTTTAACATCAGCACTGTACGTTGACCTACAGGCACTTTGGCGTTAGGGAATACAATAGACTCAAATTCATGTTCAATCTTCACCGCCTTACCACCCTCTTTCGCTAACGTATAACCCTTAGGAAATGCGGTAAAGTTTTCGACATCATTAGTAAAGTTAAATTCAAAATCTTCAAAATGTTTGTTCACCGAACGGCAGACTTGATAGAGGTTCAATCTTTTAAGGTCAAACTCCGGCAATTGTAGCTCTTTACCCGTCATCAACAAAGTAAGCATCTCTTTCATGGCGATAAAACGCGTCATATCGTTCTGCCCCATCGGGAATACTTTTCCTAATTCGATGGTGAAGGCATCTGCTCGATAATTCTCAGACGAGAAGTAGCTAAAGGTTGTTGTTGGTTCATGATGGAACAATATGGTGTTTACGCCGCATGATTCAAGAAACATTATCTGCTCGCGACTGTACTTTCTACCAGGTCGATAAGGGTAGATAGCAAACTTTTCATGCTTTGAGCCCCGTATAGCAGTATGCAGGTCATAGTGTATACGCTGTCTTTCTCCAGATTGTGATGCGTAAAACCTATCGACATATTGCTCTAACTTATGTGCACGAACGCGCTCTGGATTACACAAACCTTCATCACGTGAGTGCGCCCCATTAAACAAACGATTTAAATTCTCGTCGATGAATCGAGTACCATTGTGGATAGCTGCAGGATTACCAATTAGAAACATTACCCGCTGAGCCAGTGTTAACTCTTCAGATAAAATCTGAGTGATTAATGCGTTACAAAGTTCGATCGGCGCAGTCTCATTGCCATGTACCGCACAGGACAACACTATATCTTTACTGTGCTTAGCCTGCTTTGGCGAAAAAACAATAACACCGGTATCCCACACTTCAACATGTGTATGCTCACCTAAGTCAAATTCAAAGCTCTCAGAAAGATACTGAGGATGAGCCAACGTTAGTGCGAGAAAATCCTTAGACTGCTTCAATTCATGAAACACAAATCACTCCTTATTTATACTTGTCAGTGCGCTAAACGTAAGTTTGATTATCCATTTAAACCAAGTCACCTCTGCGCTAATGCACTGGATATTAGCACGAAATATACCTCTAGAAGGCAACCAATTTACAGTCTTAGTTCAACAAGTAATCAGCTAGATTAATTTGTGCTTGCATTGCAACTAAACATAAAACACAATGAAGACATCTAGCCGTCCAAACGGCTAACAATATTTAATAGGAGTCGACATGGCTTTAGCTACATTCGGTGCAGGTTGTTTTTGGGGTGTTGAATATTTTTTCAAGCAAGTAGACGGTGTGGCTAACTGTGTCTGTGGTTATATGGGTGGAGACAATCAATATTCATCATATGTAGACGTGAAAGCTGGAATTACAGGTCACGCAGAAGTCGTTCAAGTTGAATACGATCCGAACAAGGTTTCTTTCAACACACTGTTAGAAGTATTCTGGCAAAACCATAACCCGACAACCGTAAATCAGCAGGGTGATGATATCGGCGATCAATACCGTAGTAGTGTATTTTTCCACGATGATTTACAACAGGAACTAGCACTGCTTGCAAAACAAGCGATCATAGACAGTAAAAAGTGGGGCAATAAGCCAATAGTGACGGAAATTGTTCCTATTGGGCAATTCCATGAGGCAGAAAGTTATCATCAAGATTATCTCGCTAAGAACAACCTACCTAGCTGCCATATAAGCTTCTAAACTGGCTATAGATAATGTATTAACTTTTAAGATTAGCTTTAAGAGTTTTTATTAAAAAAGTCATATAACAAAGGCGCCATTAGGCGCCTTTGTTGTTTACTAGTTTGATACTATCCCGCTAAAGCTTGTTCAACTATCTGCTGTGCTTCGGTTAATAAAAGCTGCAAGTGCTCTTCACTAACAAAACTTTCTCCGTAAAGTTTAAATAATGCCTCAGTACCTGAAGGGCGAGCTGCGAACCAACCATTGCTAGTAGAGACTTTGATCCCCCCTATTGCAGCTTTATTGCCTGGAGCATGAGTAAGCCTTTGGGTAATAACATCGCCTGCAAGTGTTGTCGCTGATATCGCCTCTACAGTGATCTGACCGAACTTAGCTTTGTTCTCTAAACTAATTGGACTATCAATCCTCTGGTAAAAGCTCTGACCAAATTCGCTTTCAAGTTCAAGGTAACGTTGTTGTGGTGTTTTACCGGTCACGGCTAATATTTCAGCGGCCAATAAACAAAGAATAAAGCCGTCTTTATCGGTACACCAAGTGCTACCATCAAGCCTTAAAAAAGCTGCACCAGCACTCTCTTCACCACCAAAAGCAAATGTACTATTTGCAAGACCATCCACGAACCATTTAAAGCCTACAGGTACTTCAGACATACGCTTGCCGTGCAAGTCACATACCTTATCAATCATGGCACTCGACACTAATGTTTTACCAATTAGCATGTTGTCGGTCCAATTAGGCCTATGTGTGACCAAGTAATCGATAGCAACAGCAAGAAAATGATTTGGATTCATTAATCCTGAGCCGGGGCAAACAATACCATGACGATCGTAATCAGGATCATTGCCAAAACAGAGATCGTAATTGTCTTTATGTGCTAACAAGCCGGCCATCGCATAAGGAGATGAACAATCCATGCGGATTTTGCCATCTTTGTCCAGCGTCATAAAACTGAAACTTGGATCAATTTTATTATTAACAATTGATATGTCTAAGCCATATTGCTTAGCGATAGGTAGCCAATAGTGAATACCTGAACCTCCAAGGGGGTCGACGCCTAAACGTAGCTTAGCATCGGCGATTGCAGCCAGGTTAATTACGTTAGCCAAATCGTCGACATAAGGCGTAATAAAATCTTCTTGAATAACAAATTCAGACTGCAGCGCTTGGGTATAATCGCAGCGTTTAACGCCCTCTAATCCATTAGCTAAGTATTCGTTAGCTCTATGTTGGATCCAATGGGTGATATCACCCTCGGCAGGTCCACCATGGGGAGGATTGTACTTAATACCGCCATCTTGAGGTGGATTATGCGACGGCGTCACAATCAGCCCATCGACTAAGTCGTTATTATTCTTATTTGCGCAAACAATGGCATGTGATACGACTGGCGTTGGGGTAAAACCATCATTCTCATGTACGGCGACAGTAATCTTATTTGCCACTAATACTTCAATAACTGATATCGCCGCTGGCTGAGATAAAGCGTGAGTATCTATGCCTAAAATAAGCTTGCCGCTAATGCCAGCTTGAAGGCGGTAATCAGCAACTGCCTGAGCGATAGCGAGAAGGTGCGCTTCATTAAAACTGCGTTTAATCGCACTACCGCGATGACCAGAAGTGCCAAAGGTCACTTGCTCAGTTACCTCTGCTACATTTGGGCATAATCGATAATATAGACTTATTAATTTCGAAGTGTTGACCAAATCCTTTTGCTCAGCAATCTGCCCAGCTCTTTCATGTATAGCCAAAAACTAGCTCCTTTAGTTACTGTTATATTTGATATTAAATTTTACTGGTAATAGCAGCAACTTGCTCTTCATCGGTACCAAATTGCGTTAGTACTTCTGACAAAATAGTGCGCTTTTTAGCAGTATTATTATTGGTCGTCACCCAAAATCCGCTCTTACCAATCTCTTTTGGATTAGCCGACTTACTGGCCTTAAGTAATGCATCCTTTGAGGTAGCAAAATACAAACGGTCGCGTCCTTGGATCTGCAGTACTTGCTGAAATTGGCTGTTAGACGATTGGTAAACCGTGTCTAGTATAAATAGAAAACGCCCTACTGCGCCCTTTTGAGCTGCAAGCAGATCTGCATCTATAAGCCCGATGAAGTCTGATGTTGGGTTTACTTGCTCTTCTATAGGTTCTACGGCAGCTTCAATCACATCCTTGTTAACTTCCAAGCTTGGATGGCTAATAGTTTCAGGCTCTGTCTGTGCAATTGAATCAACGCGCAGCCCTAGTATTCGACGTAAAATATCTGAAGCACTCTCGCCAATATGTTCAGTCTTACTGGCAATGTGACGGTAAAGTTCTTCATCAACCTCGATATATTTCATAACGTTTATCTTCCTTACGTAGAAAACTGGTTTCGGTGTTATTAATGACTATATTACAGCCCCGAATTATCCCCTCAGTGTAACGAGGTTTAGAGCCTTGATAAAGCATCAATAATTGAAAACTGCGATCCACATAAGAAAGAGTGTCGGTTAATCCTTTTAAGCGCTTAATAATGCACCAAAGAGATGACAATTTAGTGACCTGACTTGGATTATTTTATGGATACAGGCACAATCTGCCTCAATTGATCTTAGCGGTAGACGTAAAATGCACTATACGACCAAAGGCAATGGACCTGTTGTGATTCTAATCCACGGATTATTTGGTGATCTTGATAACCTTAAAGCACTTGGTAAAAGTTTAGAAGATAGCTTTACCGTCGTGAGAGTTGACGTTGCCAACCATGGAAGTAGTAAGCAGGTTTCCTCTATGACCTACCTATCATTGGCTGAAGATATCAAGCAGCTTATTGAAAGTCTCGATATTAGCAGTGCTATCTTGGTCGGCCATTCCATGGGCGGAAAAATTGCCATGGCGACAGCGCTATCTTACCCAGCTCTAGTTAGCAAACTGGTGGTAGCTGATATTGCCCCTGTTACTTATAACAGCCGTCACGATAAGGTCTTTGCAGCACTTGAAAGCATGCCGCTAAGCCAAATAAAAGATCGACGCGAAGCATTGCAACATATGCTTGAGCACGATATCGACGAAGGCACAGCGCAGTTCCTTTTAAAATCACTTACACGTAGTGAAGATGGCTTTAAATGGAAGATGAATTTGACTGGCTTAAAACAAAGCTATAACGACATAATTAGTTGGCCGACATTCACATCTCCCTACCAAGGAGCTTGCCTATTTATACGAGGCGCCGACTCAGACTATGTTACGTCGGCACACCGAAGCGCTATAATTGAACAATTCCCAACAGTTAAAGCGAAAACTATTGAAGGTGCGGGTCACTGGTTACATGCTCAAAAAGCCAGCATTTTTAACCGTATAGTTAAAGAATTTATTACCGATTAATGAGCTTAGAATTGCACGATTAAGGTGTAAATCGTCTAGCCGCTTTAAAACTTATGTGGTATATTCGCGCCACTTTTTTTGGCCAGAAGGAATGGTAGATGTTAATGCAATATATGGAACAGATTGAAGCTTTAGGCTTAAACCTGTTTTTTGCAGCCATTTTCTTTTTTATCGGTATGGCCATACACGATGTACTAAAGCAAGGGAAAGTCCCTAAATTTGGTCAATACATTGTTTGGTTAGTTTTATTTCTCGGCTGTGCCGGGTTTATAGCAAAAGGGATTATACAGATGACTTGGGAAGGCTCAGGCATCAGTTAAATACGAACTCAATGGCAAAAGAAACATCAGATAGAACCACCATTGATCTGTTCGCAACAGAAAAACGACGTGGTCGTCCTCGCAGCAACCCACTGCCGCGGGACCAGCAATTAAAAATTAATAAAAGAAACCAGATCCAACGCGACAGAGCGAACGGATTAAAGCGAATAGAGTTAAAGGTGTCACAAGATTTGTATGACGCCTTGAATGAACAGGCAATGGCCAGTAACATCAGCCGCAGTCAGTTAATAGAATCAATACTGCAAAAGTTAGTAAGTGATTAACGGCTTTTGCAGCACAAATACCTTAAAGTGAACTAGATATTAAAGGAACAACAATGGCTACAGTAGGTCTTTTTTTCGGGTCTGACACAGGCAACACCGAAGCCGTCGCCAAAATGATCCAGAAAAAACTGGGTAAGAAAATGGTTGAGGTGAAAGATATCGCCAAAAGTACCAAAGAACAGATAGCAGATTATGATCTACTTCTTTTCGGGATCCCAACATGGTATTACGGTGAAGCGCAGTGTGATTGGGATGATTTTTTCCCAGAACTTGAGCAAGTCAACTTTGAAGATAAGCTAGTCGCTATTTTCGGTTGTGGCGATCAAGAAGATTACGCAGAATACTTCCTTGATGCGATGGGCATGGTTAATGAAATTGTTGAAGGTCGCGGCGGTATCGTTATCGGTCACTGGCCAACAGAAGGCTATGATTTTGAAGCGTCTAAAGGTTTAGTTGATGACAAACATTTTGTCGGACTAGGCATTGACGAAGACCGTCAACCAGAACTAACTGAAGAGCGTGTAGATGCTTGGGTCAAGCAGATCTACGAAGAGATGTGCTTAGCAGAATTAGAAGATTAATAGTCCATTAGGATTACTAAGCTTTAAAACAAAAACGGCATTTATGCCGTTTTTTGTGTATGTAGTGATCATAAAAGATTTTTAGGTAGCAAGTAGTAATGACAAGTATGGTAGAAGTCGAAAAGTCTTTGGCAAAATGGGATATCTTTTGTGCCGTAGTCGATAACTATGGCGATATTGGTGTCACCTGGCGTCTGGCTAAGCAACTTACCAATGAATACCAGATAAACGTCACTTTATGGGTCGATGATTTAAAGAGTTTCTCCCATATACTGCCTTGTCTAGACCCAAAGCTTACCAGCCAAATACTGCATGGTGTAAAAATAAACCTTTGGAGTAACCCATTACCTGTTTGCTTTAACTGTCCCGACGTCGTCATTGAAGCATTTGCCTGTGACTTACCTGAACACGTTGTGCAAATCATGTATAACCAGCACCAAGCGTATAAAAATAATCTTAGCAACACTAAAGCGCCTGTTTGGTTAAACCTTGAATACCTTAGTGCGGAAACGTGGGTAGAGGGGTGTCACGGTCTACCCTCTATGCAAACTAACGGATTGAATAAAAATTTTTATTTCCCAGGATTTACCGCAAAGACTGGCGGCTTAATTTGTGAAAAAGACACCCTAACTAAACGAGCACGCTGGCAAAGCAATCCAGATTGTCGTCAGCAACTGTTCGATAAACTCGGCCTTATAGGTATTGCGGGTAGTGATACCGTCATCAGTGTTTTTAGCTACGAAACGCCAGCATTACTAGCTTTATGCAATCTATGGATGCAGAGTAAAAAGCCAATTCACGCACTCATACCAATAGGACGCAGCCTAAATTGTTTACAACCCTTGTTGCCTTGCTCTATTGAAGAGCTTAAACCTGGACAACAGATAAAACATGGTCAGCTAACCTTGCATATATTACCAATGACAGATCAACAAGGTTATGACGAGTTGTTGTGGAGTTGTGACTTTAATATTGTACGTGGTGAAGACTCTTTTTTACGCGCCCAATGGGCGGCAAAACCTTTTATTTGGCATATCTATCCTCAAGAGGATGATTATCACCTGGTTAAATTAGATTCATTTCTCAATTTGTACTGCTGTGATTTAGGCGAAAATGTTGCCAATTTATACCACAAATTGAATAACTCTTTTAATACGGGTAACCAAGAAGATACGCTTGAAGCATGGAAAAGTTTGACTTCTAACCTGCCCGAACTCACTAAAAATGCCAAACAATGGCCAATTAATACATTAAATGATACAGATCTTGCTTCTCGACTAGTTCAATTCGTCAAAAATAGCTAAGATACTTTGTTGAAATAGAAAAAACCTAAAATAGGAAATTGTGTAATGAAAACTGCTCATGAAGTCCGTCCTGGTAACGTGATCATGTTAGATGGCAACCCATGGGTTGTGCTAAAGACTGAAACAAGTCGCTCAGGCCGTAACGCTGCAGTGGTAAAGTTAAAGCTAAAGAACGTGTTGCTTGACTCTACAACTGAAACATCATTTAAGGGTGAAGATAAGCTAGACGTTATCGTGCTAGATCGCCTTGATTGTACATATTCATACTTTGCTGATCCTATGTACGTATTTATGGACGAAGAGTTCAATCAGTATGATGTTGAAGCTGAAAACTTAGGTGATGCTGCAGCCTACATTACTGATGGTATGGAAGATGTTTGTCAGGTGACTTTCTACGAAGAGAAAGCGATCTCTGTAGAGCTACCGATTATCGTTACCCGCGAAGTGACCTACACTGAGCCTTCAGCACGTGGTGATACGTCAGGTAAAGTCATGAAGCCTGCTACTATTGCTGGCGGAAGCACATTAAGTGTTGCGGATTTCGTTAAAACTGGCGATATGATTGAAATCGATACTCGCACAAACGAATTTAAGAAACGCGTCTAAGCTTAAACGCGTTTCAACTAAGCCAACCGCGAGGTTGGCTTTTTATTGTCTAGATTACGGCCTACACAAATATAAATTGTACTTATTACCAATTGCATTAAGCATTTGGCCAGTTCAGAATCCCTCAGTCTTTTCAATTCAAAGTGCATTGGTAAAGAAATGGTTATTCCCTTTTAAGCCAATGCAAAGCAGAAGTGGAAATACTGAGGGCCTCACGTAGTGCGGCTGAGGTTAAACAAATTGGCAAAACGCTGTATGCTTCGCTATGGGATTTGGATATACGACTAAATGGTCTATTTTGTTCCATACAAAA
>NZ_JAKIKQ010000021.1 GCF_023284045.1 Shewanella kaireitica | reverse complement strand
CCAGAGCCAGAGCCAGAGCCAGAGCCAGAGCCAGAGCCAGAGCCAGAGCCAGAGCCAGAGCCAGAGCCAGAGCCAGAGCCAGAGCCAGAGCCAGAGCCAGAGCCAGAGCCAGAGCCAAAATCGACTGCGACGGATTTAGCTTGGGCGAATGCTAAATTAACGAAGGCGATTGCCGATACTGCAGCAGCAACTGATTCGGCTGCTGAATATACCGCAATGTCTGTTGGGGTTGCTGAATGTTATAAGCAGCGTAAGCAGAGCGAGTATGTTGAGTATGGCGCAGGCTTATCTAAGCGCTATAGCGCTTTGTTCACTGTATATTTTGCTGAAACTAAAGCCACTAACCCTGAAACCGAAGTTAAAGGGATTGGTCTTATGCATATGTCGACGTTATTGAACGATAATGGAGAGTTTGATGCTGCAATTGCGTTGTGTAAGACAGCAATTAAACACGGTGTGAGTGACGGAACGGTTACTGGTTTTGAAGGTCGTATTACTCGTATTGAAAAGGCAAAAGCCAAAGCGAATAAATAATGTAATCACAGTAAAGTTCATCAATTCTCACCTAAGCGGTGTAGAATGGACTTAAGTTGCTTACTAAAAGGCGAACATCTGTTCGCCTTTTTTATTTATAGGATCTTTAGCATGAAATTACGCCTAATATGCTTAATCACTTTTATAACCCTTGGCTTAACAGCTTGTACCGATTCACCAGAATGGACGCTGCTTTATTATCCTGATGCAACAGTAAAGCCTAATGTGGAGCACTCTGGAGAGTTCATCAGCGGCTACTATGCGTCAATTGAGCAGTGTCACGCTAAAGGTAAAGGCTTGCTGCGCTTGAGTGATGATAAAAATGCAGACTATATATGTGGCCACTTGTGCGTTGCCGACGGTAAGAACTTGATGTGTAAAAATCAAGTCGTGTCCGGTCGTTAACTGAAAGGTAGTTTTAATTAAAATAGTTGCAGAGTAGATAGATGAAACTAAATGCTATTAAGTTAGATCGTGAAACGTTAAGTTTATCGGTGCAGGCAGATATTGATTTCGAGCAGTTTGATCAATTTGCGGAGCCGTTTGCAAAGGCGATTGATTGCCGTGTGGTTGAAAAGCAGTGGGGGGCAGACAGGCATCAATGGTTATTAGAGTTTGAAGGGTCACACTTGCAGCTGCACTATGAATTTTATGGTGATATCTGTTGGCTATCTACTGAGAGAGAGGATGAATTCGACGTGCTGGTGTATTTAGCTGAGTTGATGAAGCCTTATTTAGCGCTGTAACTCAGCCATATTGACTAATAGTTAGAGCATAAAAAATGAATAGAGCAGAGCCTAGTAAGATTATCACCACGGCAGCAGATGTAGATTCGGCATTTCACTACCAGGCCTTAACCCCAGACCTGATTTTGACCGCGATTGAAACCTTAGGTATTTACCCTGAAACAGGCTTGTTGGCACTTAATAGTTATGAAAACCGTGTCTATCAGTTTCGCTGTGATAGAGGGCAGCGCTATGTGGTCAAGTTTTATCGCCCAGAGCGCTGGACAGATCAACAGATCCAAGAGGAGCATGATTTCTCTGCTGCATTGACCGAGCAAGAAGTACCTATTGCGACTCCTGTCATCATTGATGGCCGTTCATTACATGAATATCAAGGGTTTCGGTTTGCACTCTTTCCCTCTATCGGTGGGCGTGCTTTTGAGGTCGATAACTTAGATCAGTTAGAGTCAGTGGGGCGGTTTATAGGTCGTATTCATCAGTTTTCTAAGCAAGCTGATTTTGTCTACCGTGATACGTTGTCGCCACAACTATTAGGTGACGAGTCATTAAAGTGGCTTAAAGAATCTGGTCATATTCCCTCTGGTTTAGCCTTGCCGTACTTTACGGTGGTTGAGCAGATCTTGGAGAAAGCAAGCGCTATGTGGCAACCGAAAGATTATAAAAATATTCGATTGCATGGCGACCTGCATCCTAGCAATATATTATGGACGCCAGATGGCCCCGGTTTTGTGGATTTAGACGACGCCAAAATGGGACCCGCAGTGCAAGATATTTGGATGATGCTTGCTGGGGATAGACCACAGCAGGTTTTACAGTTAGAAGTGCTATTAGAAGCTTATGAAGAGTTTTGTGAGTTTGATACCCGAGAGCTACAACTTATCGAACCTTTAAGAGCGATGCGCATGCTGCATTACAACGCATGGCTCAGTCGTCGCTGGGCAGACCCTGCTTTTCCAATGAACTTCCCATGGTTTGCGGAAGATAAATATTGGGAGCAGCAAATATTATCTTTTAAGGAGCAGTTGGCTGCACTTGATGAGCCACCACTGAGTTTGCTCCCGCAGTATTAGCTTGGCGTTTTATCGATGAAACTATGAGAGAAATTCTGTGATAACTCTCATTTTGTAACAGAAAAATGAACTTATGCGCTTGAGGTCGACTCGAAAGGGCATTATGTTATGTTGAAATTATTAAAGGTGCGTGAAGCATCATCAAGGAATTTACATGAAAAAAGCATTACTGGTCGCATTAGCGTTTATAGTTGCTCCTATGGCAGCAATGGCTGCAGATTATAAAGAGGGTGTGCATTACACCGTGGTTAATCAAGGTCCTGCAACGGCAAAGCCTGAAATTACCGAGTATTTCTCTTTCTATTGCCCGCACTGTTATAACTTCGCTAAATCAGAAGTGCCAAAAATTAAAGCTAGCTTGCCTGAAGGTGTGACTTTTAAGCAAAATCACGTTGATTTCATTAATGGCAACATGGGTGTAGAGATGTCTCGTGCCTTTGCTGTAGCGCATCAACTAAAAGTTGATGAGAAAATGGAAACTGCGATTTTCTCTGCAATTCATGACAAGAAACAGCACTTCACTAACCGTGATGATGTTAAAGCGATATTTGTGGCGAACGGCGTAGACGGTAAAGCATTTGACGCTGCTGCTAACTCTTTCATGGTTAATGCACAAATGTCTCAAATGAAGCGTGCAACCCAAAATGCTAAGATCTCAGGCGTTCCAGCGCTAGTAGTCAATGGTAAGTACCGTGTAGAAACTGGTGCTATCAAGTCTTACGACGAGCTACTCGATATTGCTTACTACCTTACAACAATGAAGTAAGCACGATAGCATGACAATGAAGGAGCCTAATGGCTCCTTTTTTATGTCTGCTGTTTAAGGGAGTCATTAGTTAAAATCTAGGCATAAAAAAACCGCGCTTCCTGGTCGCAAGAAGCACGGCTACGGAGCTATATAGCTCAACGTTACCCTGAGTAACAGTTAAACGTTAACAGGGTGTCAAAAAATTGGCAAGCGACAATTTATTATTGTTTCTATTTAGGTGCCTGATTGGAAAAAAGAATTTACAGCTTGTATAAAATTGATTCAAATAGTTACAATTTTATTTTCGATCTCATGAAACTCTCATGGTAAAACACCTGTCCAACTAAAACATATAACAACAATCAAAAGTTGTGGGGAGGTCTTGTGAGAGTTTTTCCTGTCTATGCACCTAAGCTAATTGTAAAACATGCGCGCATTTTTTTAACTGGGGTGATCTGGGTAAAAGACCTAGGTCGAATTGAATTTGATAAAGGAAGATTTTTATTGCCAAGGAAGAGCTTACCTAAAGTTAAGCAAGCTATATTGGAGCTCAATGAGTTAATTGAGTCGCAAAATAGTGAAATGCAAACCGCATAATATTAGTGGCTGCATTATTAATTAGTTAAAGCTCCACATGATTTTGTGTAAGGCTAAGGATTGAAGCACAACGACACTCCTCCGCTCAGTAAATCACAGTAATCATTTTCGCAGGTGTCGCTATGTAAATAAGCGTAGCGACACAACTGCAAAAATAACGATTACGCCAACTCACCTAAAAAGGTTAGCTAACCTCTTCGTTAAGTAAGCCAACTAAACCTGTTACTTTTTCATTCCAAGAATTCAATTCTTGCTGTAACTGTTGGTTTTGTTCTGTCAAACTGGTGCTTGTTTGTTTCTCTTCTTCAAGCTCCATTTTTAGTAGCTCGATAGTTTCAAGTGCAGCTTGGATTTTTGTTTCCAATTTTGACAATAGTTCAAGGCTCATGGGAGTCCCTTTGGTAGCATGATGATAGCTCCGATTCTAGCAGCGACGGGGTCTTAGTGAATAGTTAATTATGCTAAATGGACTAAAATCTTCTGATAAAAGTCGTGAGATTGGCTTTTTTTTGTACTTGTTACTAAGTCGTTAGTATTCTTCTCTTTATTTCTATAGGAAATGCAGCCATGTTGGCCAATATCTTAATGCTCACTCCATTGCTATTAACCTTAGTATTAGCATTAGTTTTAAGGCGTACATTGGTTGCCTTGGGGGTCGGTATTGTGTCTGGTGCGCTTATTCTTAGCGAATTCAATCCCGTTAATACGATTGTATATTTGTCATCAAAAGCTTGGATGCAGCTTTATGCTGATGGACAGTGGCAAGCTTGGCATCTTAATGTACTGGCTGCGATGGTACTACTGGGCATGATGACCCAATTATTAGCGAGAGGCGGCGCGGTAAAGTCCTTTGCAGACTGGTTGTATCACCGCATTCAAAGTGGTCGTCAGGCAAGGGTTGGAGTCGTTCTGCTGGGGTGGGTGGTGTTTATTGATGGTATTTTTAGCTGCCTCGCGGTTGGCCATGTCTGTCAGCCTTTGAGCCAGCGCTATAACATGAGTAAAGAGCAGATTGCTTATCTTGTAGATTCAAATGCATCGCCCTTATGTGCGCTGTTGCCTTTTTCTAGTTGGGGCCCGTATGTGATGGCCATTCTGGCCGGAATAGCCCTATTGCCAATGTCGCCACTTGAATCTTTTATCGAAATAGCAAAACTCAATTTTTACGCCATTACCGTTATTGTATTGTCGGTACTCATTGCATGGTTTGGTATTGGCTTTGGTTATACCGCAGAAAAAGAGCAAGCAATAGATGAAGTGGATGCTGGTAGCCCATGGCTATTAGGTATACCGATGGCGAGCTTACTGATGGCTTCAGTGGGCTTTACTCTATGGTCTGGTGCGACTCATTCACAATCAATGGATATCACCGATTGGATCACTTCTGCTGATATTGGCGCGGCTATGCGCGATGCTTGTATTTTAGCGACCAGCATAGCTGTTTTGATGCTCAAATTCTCGGGGCGGACTGCAGCGTTACTGGCTGTAGATATGCTGGCAGGGGTTAAGGTTATTAGCTTTGCAATTGCCATTTTACTGTTTACCTGGATGATAGGCGCTGTTATCGGCGACTTAGGTGTTGCCAAGCTACTGGCAAGTTGGGCAGAGCAGTTTATTCCGAGCAATGTTGTGGTTGCTGGTACTTTTTTGCTTTGTGCAATCATGGCATTTACCACAGGTTCAAGCTGGGGCACCTTTGCGATTATGATCCCTATCGGTGCCGAAATTGCTGTGGCTGTGGATCAGGCTTTGATGTTACCGGTATTGAGTGCGGTCATGGCGGGCTCAGTATTTGGCGACCATTGTTCACCAATATCCGATACTAGCGTCATAAGTGCGACTAGCTCTGGTTGTGAGCCTCACGCTCACGTTGTCACTCAACTTCCTTTTGCAATGATCGCTGCCCTTAGTGCCCTTGTCGGTTTTCAGTTAATTAACCTAGGTATAGCAACTTTGTGGAGTTGGTTAGCAGTATTGCTTTGTGCGTTATTGATGTTGGGGCTTTATCATAAAACTAGCCCGAAACAGATGCAGGTTGCAGCTAACTAGCAATCTTAACACGCTGGAAACTAGCACTCGTGTCGGTTGGTGTTATGGCAACTATCTGATCTAACCGAATGCTCTCTTGTGTACGGTTATTATCAACAATAAGCCATTCGGTTTTGTCGCTATGAGTCTCAAGCGTAATTGCTTTTGCGGTTAAATTGGGACGCTGCTTTAGTTCTAAAAGCAAACTATAACCTCGCATACAAGCAAGTTCTAAATAGTCATGACAATGACAATTTACAATCCGATAGTGCTCCATGAAACCCCCTTATATTAATCGGTATTAGCTGATGAATGATTTACTGGCTTAGAAGGGGCTATTTTAAAAAGCCCACTAGGTATTAGTTTATGTTAGCCAAATTTATACGCTTTACTATGCTCTGTTTGTTGCTACTTTCAGTCAACGTCGCTGCGCAAACCGTTACTGACTTTAACAAACAAAGCACAGTCAACAAGCCCTACTTTATAGAGCTCTATACCTCACAAGGTTGCAGCAGTTGCCCACCGGCCGAGACTTGGTTATCGGCCTTTAATAAACAGACCGCGCTGTGGGACAAATACTTCCCACTAGCCTTCCATGTGACCTACTGGGATTATATAGGCTGGAAAGATCCCTATGGTGAACGCGCTTTTAGCCAGCGGCAATATGATCATTTAAACGCTAAACACATTGGGCAAGTCTATACACCGCAGTTTGTGATCAATGGCCAAGAGTGGCGTGGTTGGTTCGATCGCAAGCTGGGTGATGTTCTCAGTAAACCACAAGTTGATGTAGGTGAGTTATCCGTTGCGATACAAGGCTTACAGTTACGCGCTAATTTTGAAAACCAAACAGGCAATACATCACCATTAGAGTTACATTTAGCATTGGTTGGAGCTGGATTAGAGACTAAAATTAGTCGTGGTGAAAATCGTAATAAAATACTGCAACACGACTTTACCGTGCTCAAGCATCAGGTCTTTATTGAGCAAGTCAATAATGCCAATCACTTCGCTGCTGATATCGAACCTGTCACACTGAAAGACTGGCATGCAACGCGCTACGCTTGGGTTGCTTGGATAGAGCAAAAAAACCGCCCCATACAAGCTGTAGGGGCTTGGTTGGATACACAGGACTGATAGTTTTTGCTATAGCTTATTGGCTATTTTTATAACTTTGAGGCTATGCCAGTTTAGTCATTCTCCACTCAGAACCTACATCCCAGTAAAATAGACTCCTAGCCTTGCGTTGGTTTGATATTTTTATTGCTGCGCTATTTACTTTCCATTTAGCGAGCTAAACAGCATTGTTTAAGCCTTGCTCTATAACCATCGAATTCGAAAAATTAAGCTCGAAAATTCAGTAACCGCAAAATACTCCTAGCAGTTTCCTAGAGATAAATCACTTTAATCTATTCGATCCTGATAACAAAATTGAGCAAATGTTAAATTTAAAATCTGTGATATATGCCCCTCGATAATGCTGTTAAATATACCTAAATTTATATATAAATTATCGTATATATAAAATAGCGTATGTATTCGCTTGTATGAATATAACGCAACGATGGCAACAGGTGTGTTTAGAGGTGTTGAGATGAGCGATAAAATTGATACAGGCAGGCGAACTCTGCTAAAAACCAGTGCTGCCGCTGCGGCACTTTCGAGTGTCGGTTGCAGCAGTTCAATGGAACCAGTAATAAAAGGCATTGAAAGTGAGCTACCAGCTAAGGACGCGCTGACTGGGACTGGTAAATGGGTCGGCACGACTTGCCAAGGTTGTACTTCCTGGTGTGCTAAGCAAGTTTATGTCATGGATGGCAGAGCGATAAAGCTGCGCGGTAACGTTAACTCAAAAGTTCACGGCGAAGCGAGTTGCCCAAGACAGCATTTAAGTCTGCAGCAAGTGTATGATCCCGATAGAGTCCGTACTCCTTTAATCCGCACCAATCCTAAGAAAGGCAGAGAACATGATCCTATGTTTAAGCCTATCTCTTGGGATGAAGCTTTAGATTTGCTTGCTGACAAAATCCTAGCATTACGTGCAGCTGATGAAGCACATAAGTACGCTTTGATCCGTGGCCGTTACTCTCATATCAACGAGTTGATGTACAAGCATATGACTCAGATGATTGGCTCTCCTAATAACATCTCTCATAGTTCTATTTGTGCTGAAGCCCATAAAATGGGGCCTTATTATCAAGACGGCAATTGGGGATACAATCAGTATGATCTTGAAAATACCAAGTTTGTACTGTCTTTTGGTGCAGATCCTATTGCCAGTAACCGCCAAGTTTCTTATTACTCTAAGACTTGGGGAGATGCGTTAGATCACGCCAAGGTGGTGGTGGTTGATCCGCGTTTGTCGGTATCGGCAAGTAAAGCGCATAAATGGATCCCAATCGAGCCCGCCCAAGATAGTGTGTTAGCACTAGCTATTGCACACGTGGCGTTGGTTGAAGGCATTTGGCACAAACCGTTTGTTGGTGATTTCAAAACGGGTAAGAATCAGTTTATTGCAGGTCAAGATGTTGCTAGCGACGCATTTGCTGATAAGCATACCTATGGCCTTGTTGATTGGTGGAACTTGACCCTTAAAGATTGCACCCCAGAGTGGGCAGAATCTATTAGTCAGGTTCCCGCTGCAACGATAATAAAAATAGCCAAAGACATGGGCCAAGCAGCGCCAGCTGTTCAAGTTTGGACATCTCGCGGAGCGGTGATGCATACCCGAGGCACATATACTTCCTTAGCCTGCCATGCACTTAATGGTCTGTTTGGTGGCATTGACAGTAAAGGCGGCGTATTCCCAGGCAACAAAATTAAACTCAATAAAAAATTCCCAGATTCAAAGCCATATTTAGATGCGATTGCTAAGAAAGGGGTTAAATACCCTAAGATCGATCAGCGTGGTACGTTGGCTTTCCCTGCACTTAAAAAAGGTAAACCTGGTGGAGGTGTCGTTACGGCGAACACGCCTAATGGCATGCTCAGTGCGGACCCTTACGACATTAAGGTGATACTGGCGTATTTTAATAACTTCAACTTCTCTTCACCGGAAGGTCAACGCTGGAATGATGCCTTAAGCCAAGTTGAGTTTATGGCACATGTGACCACTAATATTTCGGAGTTCACTTGGTTTGCTGACATTGTATTACCTGCTAATCATCACATGTTCGAAAAGTGGGGCGTGCTCGACTCAATAGGCAACGGCGTGCATCAAGTGTCAGTGCAACAACCATCGATTAACCGTCTTTGGGATACTAAGGATGACGAATCAGAAGTGCCTTATTTATTGGCTAAAAAGCTAGCTGAGAAAGGTTTTGATAAACCATGGCGCTATATCAATGAACAGCTACTGGATCCTGAGACCAAGCAACCTGCAAAAAATGAAACAGAGCTTGGCGAGCTGCTAGTGCGCTATGTGACCTCACCACTATGGTTAGATACCTCTAATAAATATGGCGAGCCCATGAATTCGTGGCAACAGTTTACCGAAGAAGGCGTCTGGAATAGTCACCGCTATCAATTAGAGTCACGCTGGGGCAAGTTCAAAACTGAAACCCACCAGTTTGAGTTCTATAGTAAAACGCTAGAAAAAGCCCTGACTAAGCACGCCAAGAATCACCATGTCAGTATCGATGAGGTAATGGAAGTCTGTGATTACCAAGCACGCGGAAAACTGGCCTTTGTACCTCATTACGAGGAGCCATATCGCTTTGGTGATAAAGACAAGTATCCGATGCTATTGGTGGATCATAAGTCTCGCTTGAGTAAGGAGGGTCGTAGTGCCAATACGCCTTGGTTCTATGAGTTTAAGGATGTTGATCCAGGTGATCTCGTCCAAGAAGATAGCGCCAAGATTAACCCCGTTGATGCCGTCAAATTGGGCGTAAAAACCGGTGACAAGATTGCCATTAGTAGTCCAGTAGGAGAAATCACCTGTACTGCTGTACTTTGGGAAGGTGTTCGTCCAGGTACTGTAGCTAAATGCTTTGGTCAGGGGCACTGGGCATATGGCAGGACTGCTAGTAGCCAGTTTGGTGTAGAAGCAAGGGGTGGCAACAATAACGACATTATTGCCGACAGGTATGACAGATTAAGTGGTGCATCAGCATTCTATGGTCATATTCGTATTCAAATAGCAAAAGTCTGAGGTAAGAGATTATGAGACTCGGAATGGTAATCGATCTACAAAAATGTGTAGGTTGCGGCGGTTGTGATTTAGCCTGTAAAACAGAAAACAACACCCCTGATGGGATCCAATGGTCCAGCCATCTAAATATGACAGAAGGGCGCTTCCCTGATGTAAAATATAGCTACGTGCCAACTATGTGTAACCACTGTAGCGATGCGGCCTGTGTCAAGGTTTGTCCCACAGGAGCGATGTACAAAGATAAGCGTGGCCTAACCTTACAAGATAACGACAAGTGTATTGGTTGTCGTAAATGTATGCGTGCTTGTCCATATGGGGTGATTAGCTATAACAAGCAAAAACCGCATCGAAAATGGCAAGATGACCAAGCATTGCTTGAAGGAGCAACTGCTTCTCCATATATGTTGCTGAAAAAAGTCGATAATAAAGTTGTGCCTTACTTGAATCCTGAGCGAGGCGATACCTACCCAGTGACGCGTTCAAGACGCACTACTGAGAAGTGTACTTTCTGTGATCATCGGTTGGATCAAGGGCTGAACCCAGCTTGTGTATCAGCTTGTCCGTCAAACGCTAGAGTATTTGGTGACCTAGATGATCCGCAAAGTGAGGCGGCTAGATTAATCGCGCTGCATAAAACGCAGCAGTTAAATCTAGATGCTAACACTAATCCTAATGTGTACTACATACGCAGTTTTAATGTAAAAACACTCTACTAAAACGCTAACGTAAAGCAGCATAAGTGAGTTATTCCTACAGGGGAGTGACTCACTTTTTTATTTGGAACTACCTTTACAGAGGATCATTGGGCGATCTTTGTTCGCGCCGATTTTATTGAGCTTGGCCAATGGAGTGGCAATGTGTTCCCGATTACCGCTATAAGTTTCTAGCAAAACCTGGGTTGCCCACTGCGGCAACTGCTTGTTGATAGAGTAGTAAATCCATTGCCCTTGACGACGATTAACCACTAGGCCAACTTTTTTAAGCAGTGCCAAATTGCGCGAAATTTTTGGCTGGATTTCGTCTAATGCTTCACTAAATTCACATACGCACAATTCTTCTTCTGCCTGCAGCAGCAGTAGAATAGAGAGTCGAATATTGTCCGATAACGACTTAAACAAGCTTATAGGTTCAATTTGAATAGACATGAGAGGCTTAGGTAAAAATTTGCGGTTACATTATGAGTTTTCAACACACGAGTCAATTGCTAATCCTGAGTTAACCACTGCGCTATGTTGTCGGTAGAGCTTAGGTGCACAGCCTAAGAGAATGTTAGAAGAAGCCCTAAAAATAGAGCTTCACAAGTTTCACTAATGCTGCAAAGCGAGTTGCTTACACTATTCTACGTTTTGGATCTGAATGTGTATCGTTGTTCTTATATTGTTTGTAAACAATGTCTTTCTGTCTATTTAGCTCGCGGAGTCTTATTTTAGTCACCACATTAGTACCATTCTGTAAGCTGTGTAACACATGCATCAGTGAAGTTTTCATCTTATTTTGAGCTTCAAAAATCCTCGTATCAACACTTCACTAACTAGTACTACAATAGCGCTTGGTCAATTAGGGGGGCGTAGGAAAAGGTCTGTTCTAACTATTGAGTACTTCGCTCTCTAAAGTGATAAAAGACGCTACAAAAGTAGCGCCTTTAAAGGGGGAAGCTTTCAATTCATTTATCGATATAACTTTATTAATCTTCTAAATAATCATCATTGTTTGGATTATGGGCATCAGACCAGTCATCCATATCCGCATCATTATTCGGATTATTAATATCAGACCAAAGGTCAAGCTCATCATCGCTCATATCAGATGAATCAGGCATGCTTTACTCCTTATTTCTTGCGTTGATATTGTGAATTATTTGGGTTGAGCTGATTGCTCCTATTATCTAGCGCCTTCTGGTAGGCTTGGTTAGTACCGCTAGTGCCTTTGTTGTCATTTGACTGATTGCTTTTATGGTTTTTATCGGACATTTTAGTTTTCCTCAAGTTAGTTGGTTATCGATTACTAAGGGGTTTCAACCGCTACAGTTAAAACCCCTGTAATCGACGAACATCATGTTTAAAGTTTTGAAATGCCCTTCTCTTATCACTGGGGGTAGACGGAACACTCAGACGCTTCCCTGAAGGAGTGATCAGCTTAGGGTGTCGGCCTTTTTTACATGACCAGCCATAGTGATTAATCAGCCTGTTAACCAATACGTTAATATTCTTATCGCTACTGTATTTTTTCATTGGAACATCCATAGATTGCCTGGGAACTCAGAGGTATCCCCTAAAATGGGCCAATGACGTTATGCAACGTTAGTCGCTAAAGGATAACGACCGACAAATGCTTTAAGGTTAAACTCGATTTCGGCAAAAGCATGTTCCACGCCGACATCTAAGATTGGTTTACTTTGCGAATGGCCTTTTGCCTCACTACTGTTCTGATAAAAACAACCTTCAGGGTTAATCATTAAATAGGATTGCCACATAGCATCGTTATCTTCTTCAACAATAAAATGAGAGAGGCTTGAATGACGTTCGACATATGAACTGTACTGTTCTGAAGTGATGGTAAGATTGTGTTCGTGAACGGGCAAAACGCGTAGTAATTTCCACTTGTCTGGCTGCAGTTGCTGCATAACATCAACCAGATTTTCTTGCCAGTTATAAGCATTAACAACTGTATTGATCTTAAAGCGACCATTTGGATTTAGCGTGCGATATGTCAGAGCGATTTCCAGTAAATCTTCAGGAGATAGCCTGTCACCTTTTCGGTCAGTACGGCCAATGTTTGAGGCCAGTAAGCTATCTGCAGTATCAAAGCTTAAGCCGAGCATATTGAGGTGGGGAGCAGTTTTCAGCATCAAAGATGCAGTTAATAGATGACCATTGGTAATAACAGAAGTATTAAATCCGAGCTGTTTTGCATAAAGTAGCGCGTTGACAAAGCGACGCCCCAGCATCAATGGTTCGCCACCAGCAAAGTTGATCCTTACAGAGCGATAATTGAGATGTTGTCTGAGGGGGTTATCGAAAAGGAAATACGAGGCCAAATCCTTTAGCAATTGCTTAGTCTTTACTTCACTATGATGAAGCTCCGTAGATGAGCAATTATTTTCCCATGTAGCATAACAATATCCACAACGGTAATTGCACGCTTCGGTCATATGGAAGTTGATAACGAGTTCTTGAATCTGTGTCATGGTAATCTCCGTTGGTTGATGACCAACACAGATTCACCTAGTGCAATGCACTAACAACACTTTAAATAAAAAAATTACATTTTTCTAAATTGCTCCAGCAAATCACCAAATTCAGCGGCTTCGCGCAGCGTTCTTTCAATGTGAAGTTTTAATTGAGTTACCGCTTCATTATCAGTATCCATCAGAGTTGCCATTTCAGCAGCTTTATCGATTTCGCCTTGTAAATAAGCTAGCAGTATATTATCGGCGGGTTCTAAGGCGGCAGACTGGGCTAGCAAGGCATGCAATAAACTTTGATTTTTCCCCAATGCTAACTGAGGCAATACTGAAAATGGGTTGGGTAGTTTCGTTGTGTATAAATCAAAATCACCAGCTAGAGAATCAGCAAACTCGACGGCTAACAAATTGCTTAAAGCAATTCCCATCAAAGAATTACTTTCGCCAAACATAACCCTCACAGCCTTAGCGCACTCCTGGCGATAAGATTTATCTTCAAAGATGCGCTTCACATCCTTAGGATCATGAAATACAGCATTGAGCAGCAGTGCATTAAAGAGCACTGTCATTTGACCTGGGGCTAGATACTTTGCCTGTCGATGTGTCTTCTGTTCAGTTTCAATTTTTATCAACTTATTTCGGACAAGTGAATCAGCTTTAGTTTTAAGTAGCTGGCTTTGGGTCGCGACATCGATATCAAACAGCTGTCTGATGGCCTCTGGTACGGTTAAACGACTAACCATTACAATATGCCAGCTTAAGTAGTTTACTCACCTGAGAGCTACGCAGCTCTTGTTTACCCATAGACATGTTGGCAATAGTCTTTGCCATCTCAAACCAATTACTGCTTCTATAGCCACTCGAGTAGCAGCTGTGCGACTGCTTGCTATATTGCTGCAACACGCCAATACAATAACCAGCTCGCATAGCTTCAGCCATTGAGGTATGAAGCGCAGCATAGGAACCCGATTGGTCTTTATTCTCGAATATCTCCACCACTTCACGGCAAGATTGTTGTAAGAACTCGACATCATCCGCCTGAAAAGGCGCCTCTTTAGCCTGAAGAGAAAAGCTGAAAGAAAAAATCAATAACACAACTAACTTTAAGTATTTCATTACGCTTTCTCCCATGGGTTGTCTGGAGCTTTAAAATTCTTCAGATCCTCAGCAAAATCATCTGTGCCAGTATGTTGGGTGCCATCCGAATCAGCCTCTGATGCAGACTTTTCTGCAGACAACTTTATATCATGGGCATCTTTGTAAAAGGGTGAAAGCGGAGCTGCCGCATAGATGGTGACAATCATTATCAAGCTTGATGCAAAAGTCGTAATCTCATGGAGTTTATAAAGGCTACTTAGCTCAACTTCCCCTTTTGTAACAAGCCTAACGACCAATAAGAAAGACAGGATAAAAGCCACAATCAAACCATTAATAGCAACAGCATGAATAAAACGTCGAACCAATTGCCAACGGCTCCATTGCAGTGACAGCCCTCGACTAAAAAACCGCCAAACAACAAGGCATAAAAGAGCAAGCGAACCTATTTCTGCCAAATCCAAATCATTGATACCCGAACGGTATTCGAGAAAACCAACGGGGATAGTAATTAGAAAGAGAGTAGCAATAGCTCCAAGGCTAAGGTAGAGCAAGAAGGTCATAATCCCTGCGGCAAGATGCCCCAGAAGAATATCGATAGTATTCAAAATTGATTTCATTTTTCATCCTTGATAACACGAAAAGGCTGGTAAGGAACCCCATTTCCAAACGGCCATATCATTGCGCTTTATACTTGATGAATCAAGTGGATAACACACAATTTGATAACCAACCTCAAAATAAATTCCCAAATTATTATAAACTTGTTAGCAGTTACTTTAATCCTGGCAAGCATAGTTTTGTCTTATCTATGGTATGGCTACAGCTGGGCTTGTTTTTGCCTCGGTAATTGCGGCAACCCCAGAAAGGTCCTCGACTACTAGGTCTTAGTACCATATCACCGCCACAAGCGCTGCAAATAGGTGCAGTATGGCTACATGTATCATTAACGCATACCTTAAAGCCTGTAAAGCGTTTACGTGTCATGGGGCTACCACAAACCTCACAGCCCTCTTCTTTATGGTCACACAAGGGAAAGTGAGAGCATGAGAAGAACGATTTAAAGTTGCCAACTCTTGGTTTCAGTGTGCCTGTAGTACAGCGTACACAACTTATGTCTTCAAAAATTTGTTGTACTAAAGAGGTATTGAACTCCTCTTGCTCAATGGCATAGTTTTCCTTCAGTAGTTCGACCACAAATGGGCTAGCATCTGTCATATCGGCAAGCACGTATGCGCGGTGTTTTGCGCGGGTGAGTGCGACATAAAATAGGCGGCGTTCCTCTGCAAACTCAAATACCTCAGCCTTAGGTAGAAAAGCATCCAGTATTGGGGGAGTGACTTTCATCGATGGGAAGCCATGTTTTCCCGTTTGCATTCCCATTATCACCACGTAATCAGCCTCTTTACCTTTTGAGGCATGAAAAGACTGACATTCAATAGTCAGCTTTGGGTACTGCATTTTTAATTGCTTTAATCCAATTCTATCGGGTAGCTGAAACCAGAAGCGAGCAAGCAGATACACTACGGGCTGAGCTTTTAGCTTAGTGCTGAGTTTATCTTCAGCATTATTTACACGCATGCTGATAGCATTTAAAGCCTGTTCAAGTGCATTAGGGCTTGGCTCATCTTTCGTTGCAGGCTCTTGCTCGCCTCGCCGTATCAATGAAACCGTGGGGTAATCGACCTGCGATAGGGAGCTAATATCTTTTCTAAGTTGCACTGGGTTTTTAGTCACAAACTGTGTTGCTACATCACCAATGCTGCTATTGAATCTGAACGTCTGATCTAAGTACGTTTTTGCAGTAGGGCCGAAATACTCAATAAATTGAGTTGTTAAACTGACATCTGCACCACTAAAGCGATAGATTGCTTGCCAGTCATCACCAACACAAAATAGAGATGCTTTTGATTTACTGCCAGGTAAGCTTGAATCTCTTAGTGCTTTAACTAACCGCGCTCTGGGCTCTGAGATATCTTGAAACTCGTCAACCATGATATAGCGCCAAGGGCTAATAAATTGCCCATATTGAAGATAGCTAAGTGCTTTACCAATCATATCCTCAAAATCTATATCGCCTGAGGCTGACAGGTGCTGCTGATAACGGCTTAATATGGGCTCTAGCAGCTCAAATGCCTTACGGGTTTGTTTGGCATCAGCTGCATTGTTAAACACCGTCTCTAGCCCGTTATTATCAAGACAAGCTGATTTATACAAGGCAATTAGCTTACTGAACAGCTTAGCTAATTCAGTAACACGACCAAGCTCATTAAGCGTCGCCAGTATAGCTTCATCGGGGAGAGGGGACTCTTTAATCACTAACGCTTGAATAGCTTGCTCAAGCTTATGAGTGAGCAGATCTTTTTTATGCTGATGGTAAAACAGTTCAAGGCAGACTGTCTCATGCTCTTTGTGCAGCTGGCGCTTCCATTCTATCGACTCCAAATATTGCAGGTTATCGATGTAAGGCGCGGTGCTATCATCTTCATCAGTGCCGTAATACTCAATATAAACACCGTAGTCAGGTAGGTAGAAGTCAGGCTGATATTGGCGGAAATCAACACTGCTTACATCATGCTCATACTTAGCTTCATACTGGTATTCAATACCATTACTGAATAACCAGTTTGCAATGTATAGCTCGCCAAAACTCTTTACTCGCTCACCTTTCAGGGTGCGAATATCGTTGTCAGTTAAGTACTGGAAATACTCACCCTCTGACTCAAAATCGAACGGGCTTTTTTCAACATAATAGTATTGACTAAAGTACTCAAACAGCTGTTTGCGATAGGCCTCATCTTCAATCAAGGTTTCAAGGGTGCTTTGTACCCATCTATCTTTGGCTTTTTCATCCTCAGCCCAAGGAGACAGACTAGGTACCTTGCCTTCAACTTCAGCAATAATTCTTAAACCTAGACTATGGAAGGTGCTAGCTTTGATATCATCTGTACCAAGCTTCTCTTTAATGCGTTCATCCATCTCATCAGCGGCTTTTCTGCCATAGGCGAGCAGCAAAATATCATCAGCTTGTGCCTGACCACTTTTGACCAAGTAGCCAGCACGACCCACCATAACGCTGGTCTTTCCTGTACCTGCACCAGCTAGTAGCAAATTATTGTTATCATCAATTATGCAGGCTCGTCGCTGCTTATCGGTCAGAGGGTTGGATTCAACATGCTCAAAGAAATCGGCAAACTTGATCAGCTGTACTTGAACATAGTTTTCACGCAGCCTTTCTATATCTGCTTGGCTCCAGCTATGCATCTGCTTTAACTTGGTTAGCGCTGTTTTTATATTCTTGGCCAGTGGCGCATTCTCGCACCAGGGAAACCAGCGTTTATACTCACGCTTAACTCTGGCCTGTATCATATCCACACGAGACTGACGCAGGTATTCGGTAGCAATGCTGCGTTCAACTCGAGCCACCAGCTCACAGATACTTTGCCCATTACCTGTAGCCCACAGATGTGCGGCCTTGTTACCAAATTGATAATGAGCGAGATAGGTTAAGTACGGCAGCTGGTAAGCCTTACCCGATACGGTAAAGCCAAGCAGGTAGCCTAAAGCGCTAAAGTTAAAAGCTGGTGGTGAGTCTAGTTGTTGCCATTTGAAGCTAACATCTTCCTTAGACCTGTTTGTTGCACGATATCCTGCCGTAAACAGACCTTTGCTGCGATGAAAAGTAATACCACTGTGGGTAAGTTTCACAGCATTAGGATTACCCATAAAGAAATGGCCAAACCAACTGTGTTTAATGCTTTGTTCAGACTGCTTTGATGACAATGGGTAACCTTTTCCAGAACGTTTTAACTTTACTATACGTAGTAATACTGATAATCATGGCCAGAAGGAGATTAAGCTACAAGCGCTTAAATTGTGAGCACTCAATCAGTGAAGACTTAACTGATTAGGTCCTTTAATCTCACATAGGTCTTTCCTTAACTAGTGCTTTACATAAGGTATTGACACTTTACGGACTCTGTTAAGGGTTATCTGTAGAGCGTTTAGATCATTACACTCTATGTCTTGTTGATAGTGATATTGAACGACACTGTCTCTGCTAGAGCTAGTATCAGTTAGCTCTTCAAAAAACTTAGGCATGTCAAAAGCATGGGTTGGTATGCTAACAGTGTAAATTTCATTTAGGAAAAGGTAGAACATATATTCTTTCAACATCTCATCATTACTAATGAGTACCGGAAAGAGACCTTTTAATAGGGTTATTGAGTTATGAAGCCGAATCAAAGTTCTAGGGTTGCCAATATTAAAAAGGCCTGTGAGCAGAGTAAAATATTCAACCTCCGCTATGGTGCTTTTTAGGTACGAGTCTGAAGTTTCGGTTATTTGATCCTCTTCACTTTCAGCTTCTTCCCAATCTACTTTAAAGTCTTTAACTGCTTCTTTTGCCTGTTGCTTCAGGTGCTCGCTTCGCTTAAATGAGTCTGTTATTTCAGTTTCAACTGCAATCGAGTCATAAAGTCTCTTCTGAATAAATTGGGACAGTTGAGTGGGGTTTGGAGCATCAAGTTCAATAATTAGCTGAAAAAGCTTACCTAAAAAATCACGTGCGATCTGTTGAGACTGTTCCTGGTCTATGAAGCTATTCAAGCTCTTTAAAGCGACGGCATTCAATAGTTGCTCTCCATCTACAGCGAATACCACAATTACATTATTGAGGCTTCCTAATAGCCTTATTGCTTCTAAAGTACTAACTATTTGCTCTGGTGAGCAGCGATCCAAGTCTTCAACGACGAGTATGATTTTTCTTCCGCTAGTTGGCACTTCTTTATGTAAGTCAGTCTTGTTTGAACCAAAGAAGGAGCTAAACTTCGCTTTAAGATATCGTGTAGTTGAAAAGCTATACGAATCCATTAATGCTCGCATGTCTTCTTTGAGGTACTGGGCAGCACCTAAGTGTTTCGAATAGTCTGGAGAGTTACTAATAGACTTTATTTTCTTGAGAAAAGGGCTAGCCCAGATATTCTTAGCTATGCCAAATATTGTTAGAGCGAGACCAGACGCTACTCCAGAAGTGATTACTGGGGATTTTATACCTTCCGGTAAGAAGCTGTCTATTAACCCTGTGCCGATGACGACAAGTGCTGACATTGCCATGAGCACCCACCAAATCAAAGTATTTTTCAAAGCATCTTTCTGTAAGAACACTTTATGCTTACCTAGCATGTAAGTACGCTTTAGAAGGCTTTTTTTCGAATAGAGGTCAGTTGCTAAGTGATTTGCTAAAGCGCCAGCCATGAAGTCGCAATGTTCATTTTCCCATGCATTAAAAATACTAAAGTGGTAGTCAGGATTGCTCTTAAACTCCTGCTTCAATAGATGGATAATTGTACTCTTGCCTGTCCCCCATTTACCAAATAGCCCTAGAGTAAATGGCTTAAACTTAGAGTCAGATTCAATGATTCCTCTCAAAACATGAACCAGCGCCCCCCTACCTAGTAGATCTGTCCTATTCTCTTGGTCTCCTTTTGGCTCTATTCGGTAGGCTTTGTTGGTATTACCTAATAAAGATTGCTCTATATCGACTCCTAAGCTGGGCTCATTCCAGTTAAGTCCAGCGTAGTCCCAAATTGTTCCAAAAGCTTTCCCTTCAGATTGTCTCGCTAATAAGCTCACTAACCGATGAGTTTGTGGTAAAGATAGGGGCTTAAAGTTCACAACGTGATTTATGCTTGGCAGAAATATAGCATTATCTAGCAGTAGGTTTACCGTTAGGGCAATATGTGTAGACTCATCCATTTTAAAAGTATTAATTAGCTGCCCTGGATCATTGCTTTGAGAAGTAATCAGGGAAGTATTGATAGCGAGTTCATTTTTATAGGAAAGTAATCGGTTTAATGCCTGAAAGTAAAGACCTGCTTCAGTTATATTCCGGCACAGTATAACTACCTTATCCCCATTGTTTAATGTTACCTCGCTAAACCAATGGCTTAGCTGCTTCTCTATTAGAGCAGCCCCCATACCGGATATGGGAGCATCTAAGTCTAAGTCTAATTCTAAGTCTGAGGTATAAGGTACAAGAAACTGTGAAGGTTGAATTACTTTAACGGGTAGGTAAATGCCTTCAGCCTTTGCTTGAGTAATTGAATACTCAAAGATGACATTGCTATTAGTGTATTCAACTAACTCATGCGAAGGATAAGGTGTCGTAATAAGAACTTTAGCTTTTTTATTTAGTCTGACGAACTGGCTAGTACTGATCGCAGCTTTACTATCAAGATCAATTAAGTAGTACACATCTGAATTAGCATGTCTTTCGTGATTGTTTTCAAAATCTTTATAAGTGATAACATCAAATTCGGTTCTCAAGCTATCTAAGTCATTGAGCCGCATACTAAGCTGTTCTGCATGAGCGCGAAGTTTTACAATGAGGGTGCTTTTACTAACAGAGTTATTGGATGCGATTGCTTGAGCTATGACTTGGCTTTGCCCTGTACCGATAGCCATAATCAATAATGCAATGTCTGGCCCTGATTTCACCGCCTTAGAAATCGCATCCACAGCTTCTTGTTGGTAATGTCTGAGGCTAATTTTTTCTTGGTATTGCTGCTCAGCGGTGCTTGAATTGGTCATTTCAACTTCCATGTTTTTAATTATTATTAGGTGTTAGCGCTATCAATTATTTGCTTTAACTTCTCAATGCTCATCGCTGGTGTTTCTGTGTGGAGCATTGCGTGACAATTGGGGCAAACGGGGATTAGGTCGTTAATTGGGTCGACTTGGTAGTTTTCACCAATAATGGCTATATCGACTTTGTGGTGAACATGGATAAAGCCTTTACCTATTTCGCCGTATTGGGTTTCGAAGTTAAACTTACAGACTTGGCAGATGGCACCAAACTTGGCAATACATGCTGCTCTCGCTTTAGGGTCACGCTCATAGGCATTGATAGTGACTTGCTTTACAGCGCCTTCAATAAAGCCTGTAGACTGCTCAGGGATTTCATCGGGGTAGATAGGGCTAACGGTTAGTGAAGCTAGTTTGACTTTATATGAGTCCACCAGCGTCCTTACTTCTAGGTGTTTTGCTTTTGATTTAGACCAGCGGTACTCTAGATGCAACTCAACGGATTCTATTACCCGTTCAAATTCAGGTAAAGGGAGGTCTTTATAGAAGCGAGGCAAAAATATTTCATAGGACAGGGCGCTCATAGCACGCTTGTATACTCTGCCTGTACGGAAGGCTTCAAAGTTGTGCATGTAATTAGTCGCAGAAGTTTGATTCATATCCAATGAGCCAACCAGCTGTTCTAGCGCTTCATCTAGCGAGGTTTTTTGTAATGCAAACAAATAACCTAGGTCATAGACTGTCTGTAGCTGTTCGAAGGTAATATCCTTTTTCATGTCCATATCCTTTTTGCGGACTAGAATCCGTTAACTTTCCAAAGCCAGCACCTTACGTGAATTGGAAACCAAACAGTCTTCTATATTCCAAAAGTTTGAGCTGCATGGTTACCATTAACTAATTGCTGCTTCCATCGTATTAACTCCCAAGCTTCAAGTTTGATATCGTCAGACTGTTCATTCAACCACTGGTAAAGCCTGTACCACCAAAAACGCCATTCCATTACCTTCATATCAGCAGGCTCACGTCTGCACTTACGGTTTATTTGATCACAGAAATCATCAAAATTATCTGGAGTGCAATCTGCATCGATATATTCACAAAATGTAGAGGTGATTCTTTCTGCTACTCGCTTTGGTACCTGATATAAGTCAATCCAAGCCTTGATCATTTCACGTTCATCTGGAGTTGCTGTTGGCCACTGTAAGCGCGCAGCTTTTAGCGGGCTAATATCATTATTGGCTCTAAAGTCAGCCAAATCTGCAAAAGCGGGCACTAAGCGCACCAAGTGGTAAAAGCTTTCCTGGAAAGGAGGTAAAGGAAAAAATGCTTTTCGCCTTCCTGATTTATCGTCCCACAATATATCCTTTGCTCCTTTAGCCTTGCTATTACAGATATGACAAGTAGGAATAAAGTTGTCAGGGTGGCATGAAAAGGCAGGGTATTTATCTTTGCAAAGCAGGTGGTCATAATCAGCCCGCCATTGATCATCATCTTTAATATTAAAACGATTTTGCGCTAATGATGATATGCCACATAGAAAGCACAGCTCAGAGTTTGAGCGGACGTATGTTTGATAATGCTCTTCAATCGACTCTGTAGCTAAACGCCTAATGCCTGCCAAATCCTTTGTCCTAGTAAATAGGTGAGTGGTAAGCGATTTTAGCGAATCAAAAAGCTTAACTGGTGTAATATTTGGAATAGGGACTGTCTTGTCGCGAAAAAGAAGAGGTAAATTTTGACAGTTTTGGATTGAATCATATAGCTTCTGCCTGTCGGCTACAGACACTGGCAATGTTCGAAATACTATTTCAAACTTTTCTTTTGTAGGCTGGTTATCCCAGCACTCCTGTCCCGTCGCTATTGAGAAAAGCTTACGAGTAAACCTTTTCGCATTGATTGACTGATGTAAGAAATGAATCAGCTCAGCATTCAGTTTTTCAAATACTTTGCACTTTGGTGTATTTGGGTCTAATGGGAATAGCATTAGCTTTGTAATTTCCTTATCAAGTAAGCCTTCTCCATAGATTCACCCACATTTTCCATAATCCATTGCTTTGACTCCTCCCGTGCGGCAGTTGTATCGTCTTTTGGCAAATGTTCTTTGATATCTTTCACAACAGTTTGAGATATTAGTGACTGTAGATCGAAATGCTCTTTAATCAATACCTCAAAAGATGCACCGTATGTCTGGTTTTCTACTGGTTTCATTCTGATCATATTGCTTTCAAGACGCTCGAAACACATAACATCCTCTCGCCTTAGTGACGACACCATAAATGGTGAATGAGTCGATAGAAACACTTGAGGTTGACTCGTATTCTCTTCTTGCTTAGCAATTGCTTTGTTCAACTGGCGATGAAAGTGAGTACGCCATGATGGATTTAAGTGAGTCTCTGGCTCATCTAAAAGCAGAAGTGTTCTTTGTTGGCTGAAGAGGGCAGAGGTAGCAAGTATTTGCAGAAGCTGTGCCTCTCCATCTGAAAGGTCATCAAAGCAAACAGTGTTCTGACAATCATCAGCTAAAACTAACTCTGATATAGATAATGGTAGCTTTGTTTTAAGGGGCTTTTTTACTGTACCAATAAAGTTGTCTTTACTTAGTTTTGTTCGAGTAGACCCACGCCAATTACCAACTCCTAGTTGCTGAGCTTTAAAGAGGCGATTAAACAAAGCTAGAGGGTCATTGTAGTTTTCTTCTGTTAACCTTCGTAGAAGATCATCATCTGTTAGGTCTAAAGAGATATCACCAGCTAGATAATCTAACTCGTACAGATCAAACTGTTTATCCGTAGTCTTCTTGCCAACTCCGGTTACATTTTCTACCCCAGCTATTCGCACTAGCATTAGCACATCCCGTATGGTATCTAATCCTGCAATACCCTTTCGTAGATCGTATCGAAGAGTTGCACTTACTGGATACTTGTATGTTACCTCATCTAGCAAACTGGCTATGCTTTCTCTTGGTAAAATGGACAACGACAATAAAAATAAAGCTGCACTATCGTAGTCTAAATATATACTCTTGGTGGCTGGAGTATCGTACTCCCTCAACCCGAGCAAGAAACTTTCTGACTCAATCGGCTCGCCATCTTCTGTTGTAATAACTTCTCCGCTCTCTGTCGTTATAGGAGATGTGTCGGTATACGCTCTTTCAGGCTCGAATATATGGGGGTTTTTTTTAAGAAAACGTTTGTTGATATTAGATATTTGCTCATCGTTTAAATCTTCTGCAAGCTCTTTCTTACGCTTGAGCCTAGTGTTCATTATTTTGAAATATTGCACTGCATTTTTCATGAAGCTGCGCTGCAGGTTTTCGTTAAGGCCTGATGAGTAACCAATAATGTAAGGAAGCTCTAAGCTATTGATATGTATCTCAGTCCAATCACCGTTAAGATGAATATAAACTAGGGGACTCTTACTTCCCTTAGCTAGAGTAACTTTAAATATGGGGTTATTTATTCCCCCTGCGACAGCTAAAGGGCTACCACAGCTCATCCCATCACTTCCTGCACTATGATTCGTTGTACCGCTGAGTTGGTAAATAAGAGTAAACCCAAACCCTAGAGCTTTTCTTACTGTAAAGTCTTTCCGTTGCTTACGCTCTAGAAATGCAAAGCTCTCAGCTATAAGCTCTAATAGCTGTGACTTACCTGAACCGTTTAAACCTATCAGCGCGATGATATTTCCCTTGCTGTGTTGGAAATCAAAGGTTTGATCCTTAAGGCCTTTATAGGTCCCATGTAGTGTGAGAGACAATAGTCGCATTGAGCTATATTCCTTGTGGCTTACGGTTACAGTTTTGCAGCTTAAGTCAGGCGGTTCTATTGCTAAAACGGCAAGTCATCATCTTTGAGTTCAGTTTCACAACTAGAAAGATACCTAGCAACCCAATTACTTTGTTTGGTTAGCATGAAAGCTTTGGCTTGTTCACAGGTTACTTCTCTAAGGGGCTGGTAGCCGTGGCCGTGTTCATCTGCACCGAAGTTAAAGTCGCTAGCTTTGAAGCTTTCAAAGTCTATTCCTTCATGCTTGAAGGTTCTTGGGTTCATGAAGTGCAAGTATTCGCTGTATAGCACGCCATCTGAGGTGAGTACGGCGATTTTTGACCAAGTTTTATGTATGGCATCAGCAATAAAGTAGCGGGCTTGCAGTGGTGTGGCTTGAGTCATTTCGTTTTCACTCTTTGGTGTTAATTTAGGCTCCACCAGCTCGAATGTAGGCAAGGTATTGTCTATATCGTAGAACCAGCAGGCGACAGCGATAAGGCTTGTGATGCATTGGGCACAGCTTTGCTGGTTAGCGTCAGCAGCTGCATGGGTGCCTATGTTGCCCATCTTCCTAATAAAGTGCATCTGGGTGATTATGCTATCGGAAACCTGACCGTTCAGTGATGCAATGCGGTCATTCAGGCCATAGCCTTGAGCCTGCTCTAATTGGTTTACAAGTTCTTCGAGTAATGCACGGCACTTGCTCAGTGCGATAGCAGGGTCTTCACGCATATGGGTGGCAGCGAACAGAATCCCTTTACCCAAGTATTCATCTTGGGACTTAATTTGGTTAATCACTTCAATCATGCTTTTGCCTTTTTAGCCCTTGTTTTCTTGACAGGCTTTAGCTTTTCTCTTTCAACCTTAATACGCTCAAGCAGGGCTGCGGCGCTGTTTTCACCGCTAATGAGTTCAGGGTTAGCGGCGCGCCATTCGGCGGTGAGTTCGCCTCTGAAGGCTTTAGCGAGTATCGACTGTGTGAGGTTGTTAACCCGTGTTTGAGCTTCATTGACCTGAGCTTCGACTTTATCGGCAAAAGCGAATAAGTCTTCGACACGGCGGACGATTTTAGTTTGTTCACTTAGAGGAGGCAGTGAAATGGGGCATGGGCCAAACCTTTTGTGAGTAAGGTCTGGTTGAGCCGAACGACCGGATACTTCTAAAATATAATTCTGAGCTGAACGTTCATTAAGTGAAATAATCAAAAACTCACGTTTTATAACACTTTGGTTGAAATTAATTCTAAAAGTATTGTTATGAAAAACACCTTTAAAACCCGTTAAAACACGTCCTCTAGTCTCACCTGTACGAGTTAGTATGATATCTGACGGCTCAGCAATTAATGAATCCTCACCTAATTCTACATAGTCAACATCCTTGCTAAATTTAGTTGTATAACTTCCAATCCTAAGGATCGGTAAGCGATTATTACCTGGTTCGGTATATCTCGTTGACTTTGCTATTTGCATTCCTTGTTGAAAAGTAGCGATATTCCCTATTGAGGTAACTATCCATTCTTCGGGTCGAACTATGTTTTTATATTCTTCAGGAATCTCATACTTAATGTCCAAATGCTCTTCATTTGCACAAGTCACTTCATTCTCACCACGCCATTCTTCTGTCAATTTTCCGCTGACTGCGGCGGCGAGGACGGATTGGCGGAATGATTTTAAGATGGCGGGGATGGCATCGAGGCGGGCTTTGGTGCTTTCCACCTGCGCTAGCAGCTCATCCAGCTTGTCGGCTATGACTTTTTGTTCGGCTAGTGGGGCTAAACGAAATGGTGCAGCATTACCATCTTTAGTACCAAGCCTAGGCATGTTGACGCCGTAGCTGACTTCATCAACATAATGTAAAAATTTAGAACCCTTTAACCAGTAAAAAAGGTAGCTGTTAGAACAGAAAGGCTTAGAGTCAATGGGGATTATTTCCGTGGTACAGACACCATCATATTCTGCAATTATTACCTTATTTAAATATGGTCGCAGTTTGCCATAGAGTACGTCACCTTTTTTAAAAGCATTTTTTGTACTTTTAAAAGGGCGCTCAGAAGCATTAACTTTTTTAAGAAGCTTAGATGAATCCTTTTCGATATCTTCCAATTCAAGAATCCAAGTTTCAGACTCTACATCTTCCAGCGTTTTCTTAGCTGTTTTACCATAATCAACAATTTGACCTAGCTGCGTATCAAGCCATCCATCAGGCAATAAACCAAATTCACTCATCCCTTCACCCCTGATTTCTTTTCAGAGCCTAACGACTTAACTAAAGCTTCAAGATCCGCCAAAGCCCCTTTAAGCTCAGTCATGGCTTCACCCGCTAGCTCTTCTGGTGTACCTAGATCAGCAGCATCGACACTATCGGCATCTTTGACCCATGAGATGTCCAGTGAGTCACCTTTAGTCTCGCTGATATATTTACGGCTAAAGCATTTCCAACGAGAAGTATCTTTATTGCCATTTTGTGTATCTGAAACAAAGCTCCACTCGCCCTCTTTTCGCTCTGCTAATACGATGTTATACACAGCCTCAAATGGCTTAAGATGCTGCTCACCAAAGGGAGTACGTTTACCAAAGCTTGGCATGTTGGTACGTAGGTCGTAAACCCAAGTATTCTTAGTGCAGTTCTCTTCCTGTAACTTGTCTGTTTCACTGCCTTTAGTGAAGAACAGTACGTTGGTCTTCACGCCTGCGGCGTAGAAGATACCAGTTGGCAATCGCAAAATAGTGTTCAGGTTACATTTATTCATCAGATCGCGGCGGATATCGGTTCCGACACCTGCTTCAAACAAGACGTTATCAGGCAATACTACGGCAGCACGTCCACCAGCCTTTAGGTTACGATAGATGTGCTGCAAAAATGCCAGCTGCTTGTTGCTGGTGGGATAGGTTAAATCCTTACGGGTTATCGATGCATCACCGCCTTTACTTGTTCCAAACGGAGGATTGGCAAGGATGACATTAGCTTTTTTAAGGTTAACACCAGCTTCCCCAAGGGCATTACCTAGTTGAATAGCACCATCTTTGCCACCTTCTATACCATTGAGTAAACAATTCATAAGTGCTAAACGGCGGGTGTTGGGGACTAACTCAACACCGATGTAATTCTTCTTGATTTGGTCTTCACGGGTAGGTAGGCCATTCTGTCCTGTCAGGTCATACAATTCATCTGTATTATCTTTGATGTATTTATGTGCTGAAATAAGGAAACCAGCAGTTCCTGCCGCAGGGTCTTGAATCAACTCACCTGCTTTGGGTTTTACACAGCGAACTATCGAATCAATGAGAGCACGAGGTGTGAAGTACTGCCCTGCACCTGATTTAGTTTCGTTAGCATTCTTCTCTAACAAGCCTTCATATAAGTCACCGAGGCCATCTTTTTGAGCATCGAACCAATTGATACTATCTAGTGATTTGATCAATTGCTTTAAGTGGCGAGGCTCACGCAGGCGTGTTTGTGCATCGGCATAAATAGCAAGAATCAGTGGGTCTGTTACAACTGTTTTTTCAATGGTATTTTTTGGATCTTCAGGGTCTACTTCGCGACGTTTCCCTGTAGATAGGGTCATCAAGATATTTTTATAGTCATTGAGTAAATTTATGCCATCTTTATCACTTAAGTCACCCCAGCGACAACCTATTGGCATGGTGTGCTCGCTCAGTAAGCCTGCCTCACTGTTCTCATGCACCATTTTAATAAACAGCAGTAGGACTAGCTCGGTGACGTAATCGGAGTAGTTAATGCCGTCGTCACGCAGTACGTCACAGAGGTTCCACAGCTTTTGTACGATGTCACTATTGCTTGAAGTCATGCTCATAATTGTTCTCAATCTTTAAATAATTTGGATTAGGTTCTGTTACTGATGCAGTGACTTACTTTGTCACCGCATTAGTACTTTCGAAATAAGGGCTGAACTGATTACTGTCTTGGGTCATCAGTTCAACAAATTTAGGGTGTACGAAAAGCTTCTCTTTGCCCGATTGGACTTCTTGTAACACGCCAATATCACAGAGCTGTTTTAAGTAGACTGAAGCCGTTTGACGCTTAGCTAAGTCGTTTTCGACTAGGTTTTGAATGCGACAGTAAGGCTGCTCGAATATCACCTGTACTAGCTCGTAGCTGTAGATTTTAGGTAATTGCTGACGTACATGCTCTGCGGTGTGTTCGATAAGTTCACGGGCAGCGGCTATCTTATGGGTGGTCCACTTAGCGGTTTGCTCGACGGCGTTAAGGATAAAGATGATCCAGGGTTGCCACTCCTGCTTAGTAGTTACGTTCAATAACAAGCGGTAATAATCTTGCTTATTCGCGACGATATAACGGCTTAGATACAAGATAGGAGCGCTAAGTAGTTGTTGGTCAATCAGATAAAGAATATTGAGTACACGTCCAGTACGGCCATTACCATCAATAAATGGGTGAATAGCTTCAAACTGATAATGTGCCATCGCCATCTTAATCAGTGGGTCGACATCATCTGGGTTGTGTAAAAAGGCTTCCCAGTTACCGAGTAGATCGCGAATGACGGTCTCACCTGTTGGTGGGGTATAGATAACTTCCCCCGTAGCTTGATTGGTTAAGCTAGTACCTGGCACTTTACGTATATCCATCTGTACCGACTTAATGGTACTGCAGATCTCTAGTGCAGTCGTAACACATAAAGGCCTACTGGTTAGTTCGGTAAAGCCTTGGTAAAGGGCGGTACGGTAGCGCAGCGCCTCTTTAGTCATTGGGTCAGCTTGGCTGTCCTCTTGGGCGTACTGAAACAGTTTGTCGGTAGTAGTGACAATATTTTCAATCTCACTACTGCCTTGTGCTTCAAGCAGAGGCAGTAAGTTGATGAGCAACCCTTGGTTTGGCAGTAACTCACCCGCTTGTTTAAGTTCGGCGAGGGCAGCACGGGCAGGAATACAGGCTTTGAGTATAGGTAAGGTTTCGGCTAACTCCCCAAGGTCGCTATCTAGCGGTAGCGGGGGTAAATGGTTGTATGCTTGTGCAGCTTGCCATTTCATGTTTAAAAAACCTTCTTTTATCGACATAAATAGATATTGCAGTGAGCTTATGTCGATTCAATCGACATGTAAAGAAAACATGTTTATAAAATCCGATTTAATCGACATGTGTTGCGTTTGATGAGCATTTATGTCGATAGCATCGACATGTATAGAAAGTGCCGATATCTATACTGGTTAAGTTTATATGTATAGAAAACACGGGTTCCTATACATGTCCGTGCGGCCATTTGGCTGTGACCCCCCGCCTGTGACTATGTATTAACCCGCTTGCCAAAGGTATAAGTTAAGCTCATCGAGTATGGTATCGAGTTGGTCGCCTAGCATTGTATTTAAGGTCTTTGCGCCGCCATGTTCAGCAAAGCGTTTATTGATGAATGCGGTATCTATGACAGCTTCGTGGACTAATTGCTTGGCAAGCCTGTCCAGCCACTTTCGTTGGTTTGGGTTCCAAGTGTGTTCGCTGTAAATACGCTGTATTGCCTTTTGTACTCGCTGTTCAAAAGGTACCAGCGCCTCATCAAGTGCAGCTTGCCTGATATAGCCGATAATACTGGCAGCAATATCTTGATTAGTGTTTTTGCGCCATGCACTTTGCAAGTTTGCTTCGCTGTACCCTGCGTTATCAAGCAGTAACTTTACTTCTATCAGTTGCTCTCTGGTGAGATCTTTGGGTCTATTCACTACCACGGATAAGGCGACTGACAAGTTAATATTTTTCTTGATGAAATCATTAAAGCTTTCAAGGTAATCGGCAGGTTTTTCGTGTACGCCATAGTTCTGCTGGCGGCTAACAAATTCGTCGTGTCCTTCGTATATGACAGGCATTTTGTCACTGCCAGCTAAAAACCTGACTTCGGCGAGTTGATTGATCAGGCCTTGGTGTTGCTTAAAGAACTGAGCTGCCTGTTTAGGGCCTATTTGGTGTAGATGCTGGTGGAGTTTGTCGGGTGCTACGCCCCATATTCCTTCAAGTTGATCTAACTTGGTTTTAAGCTCAGGTTTATTTTCTGCTTTTTTAACGGCTTTACGCATAATACGCATGACTTTTTGGCTGAGCTGATCAAGTACATCATCTGCATGGCTACTGTTGGTGTCATTCGTGCTAGCTTGCTCACCTGGAGTGTTGAGAGCTCGCTCTAAGTGAGCATCATCACTGAGTTCGTCCACCAGCTGTTCTAGGGTGATTTTAGGGTCTTTAACGATGGGCTTCATGGTATTCACTTCTTCAAGTGCACTATAAAGATCAACTGGATCATACACTTTGAACACGGTTTTACCGATATCATCACAGCGTCTAGTTGCGCGGCCCATCATTTGTTCGTAGAGAATGCGCGATTTTACTCGACGTAGAAAAACTAAGTGGCCGATCTTGGGCACATCGATACCTGTTGTCAGCAGATCTACTGTGATGGCGATATTCGGGTAGGTCTCATTTTTATACTTGCGAATAAGTTGCGCGACTTTATCACTTTGACCTGTAATTTTGGCTACCGCAGCTTGGTTATACTGCTCACCATAAAGGGCTTTAAACTCTTCATCTAACGCAGATTTAACCATGTCCGCATGTAAGTCAGTGGCACAGAAGATTAGGGTTTTCTCTTCGCCGAATGGGTCTAAGTCCTCTGTCGCGAGTTGTTTGCAAATCACTTGGTTAAAGTTTTTGGTTATCACGCGGCGGTTAAATGATTCCACATCAAATTTGAGTTCATCTTCTAAGTCTGCAGTTTCTATTTCACCAGTTTGGGTGTTCAATGCTGAGACTTTCTCTCCCTTTTCAAACTTGATGCCATTTTGGGTTAGTAAGGTTTCATAGCGAATGGGTGGCTCGTGATCAATTAGCCAATCTGCTGCAACCGCTTCACGGTAACTGTAGGTGTAAACAGGTTTACCGAATATCTCGCTAGTATGTTTGGCAGGGGTTGCGGTTAAACCTATACGCACTGCATCAAAATAATCCAAGACTCTTCGATAACTGGATAGATATTGGCGAGCATCGCGGTTAGCGAGCTCACCTTCTGTCATCTGTTGGTCAAGGGCATAACCACGGTGAGCTTCATCAACAATAATACAGTCAAATTCATCGAGTGCTGGTGGCGTATCAGACATAAAGATACGCTGCACCATAGCTTGAACCGTGGCCACTTGAATACGGGTTTCAGCTTCGGCTTTCATATCCCCAAGTTCAGCGATGTTATAGATAGATGATAAGGTTTTATTTTGTTCTAACTTGGCTTCATCAAATGAGTCACAGGCCTGTTCGCCCAGCGCTGTTCTATCAACTAAGAATAAAATTCGATTGAAGCGCTCGGCCTTTAAAAAACGATACATCAAGCCGATAATGGTTCGCGTTTTCCCCGTTCCTGTAGCCATGGCCAAAAGGCACTCGGTTTTATCTTGTTCTAGTGCTATTTCAACTGCCTCAATGGCTTTTTGTTGATAATCACGCAGACCTAAATATTCAAAGCCTTCTTGTTGCAGTAACTTTTCAGCTTGTTCTTTATCGCGCTTAAGCCTGTCTAGTAAGCCATTTGGTGAGTGAAATGCTTGTAATGCACGGGCTTGATTACTGTTTTTTCGTGTATCACGGAACCAAATCCCTGATAGCTCGGCCAGTTGCTTATTAAACTCGCGGCCGTTACACGAATAGACAAAAGGTATATGGTAGTGACCCTCTGCTTCGTCAGCCCAAGCCACGGTTCTACCTTCCAAGACCCACGCACCTTGCTGAGGGGTAACTATTTTATAGCCTTTTGAATAACGCTCAGCTTGACCAATTTTACCCGCTACATTGGTATTCTCTTTCTTGGCTTCAACCACTCCTATAGGGACTAGCCCACAAAAAAGAACATAATCAGCTCGACCTTTCTCGCCTTGATACAAGGTAGGCCATTCAGCGATAGCGAGGTTTTTACCTTTTTCTGGCCTGGTGCCTTTTCGATAATCTAGCTCTTCGCTATCGGCCGTCCAGCCAGCATCAATGAGCTGTTCATCAATAAGCACGCGAGTTAGTTCTTCATTTAAAGTGAAGTTTTTAGTCGCTTTATTCGTTAGGTTGGAAACTTCTTTGCGTTGAGCTTTAGCAAGCTTTAGCGCGTCTTCAGTTTGCTGCTCAAGCCGCTTTTGTATTACAGCGAGCTTTTTATCAAACTCAACTTGTTGTTTAGCTAATGCTTGCTCATGTGTTTTAGCTTGCTCGGCAAGCAATCTTGCTTCTGCATCCATTTGTTCTGCAAGTACAGCAAACTCTTCTTTTTCTCGTGCGAGTAAAGCGGTGAGTTGCTGGTTAGTTTCAAGCTGTTCATTGTTTTCGACCAATTGACAGGCAAGTAATTTTATCTGCGTTTGTAAGGCATCAAGTTCATGGCTTGGATCCGTTGGTTTCACAAAAGCAGTCGGCTTGAAGTTTATTCCTAGGCTGCCAAAAGCTTTGTGATACCAAATAGCAATATCACGGGCAACTTTGAGGCCTGCTAATGCAGATTTATGCTCAGTTTTGAATTTATGTACCGCTTGATTCCCTGCTTTGCGTAGCCCGTGAAATAGACTGATGATCTGTGACTCTAGGCGCAGCTCTCGATTGATACGAAACAGCAGATCTGCTTGCTTTGTTTGCTCATCGAATTCAATACTGCAACGCATGGCTAAGTCTTGCGTTATCGCTTCGGCAAACTGACGCAGCTTAACTAATGTGGTATTGGGATCACTAGAGAAAGCGCGTTCAGCACTTTGCGCTAGCTGCAGAAATATGGGGTCATGTTCTGTGAGGAAATCGAAGTTACCTACTGCGGTGGTCGCGTCAACGTTATTTGGTCCTGTCATGACTTCCTCTTTGCAACTAAAACGTCCAATGTAGTGGGGCAATTTTCTTAATTAAAACGGTAACGTACAGATCAAAACACAAGCTGACACCACTTTGCTTTAAGAGGAGGCAAAAAACAACCATATTTATCTGATAATAAGAGGGTCAATAAGCTTTTAGACGGTACTGCGTTAGGTGTAAATATAATCAATTCGAGTTTCTAAGTGATTGGTCATGTCTTAACGCTGTACTGGTGAAGCTAGGTGTGTTTTTCTTTAAAGTCCTTAAGCCGCTTCTTGAGTTCTTTTCGCATAGGACTGGGGTAGACCCTACCTGAGTAAAAACAGCCTTTTTTTCTTATTGTCTTAACCAGCATTTTTGTACACAGCTCATCTTCGGCTTTTGAACCATGGAATCGGTGATAAAAAGGAGTGGGATATATTGGGGTGTATATATGGAAGTGTAAGTGTTCATTGGCGTTATCTTTATAGTAGTGATCTAAAGCTGATTGGATAATGACGAAGGCTTCAGGTCCCTCATATTTTTCTATGTAGTATTTGGCTGTTTCTAGCTCAACACGATACTCACGGACAATGTCGATAACTTGGTTTTGTAGCTCGTTATATTTTAGGTTGGTCAGGTCTACTAGGTTTAGATAAGCCTTGATTGCTCTTTCCATGTCAGATTTACTGATCTTCATGTAAAAGTGGCTATTGCAAAACCACATAAAGTTATTCAGCAGTGCATTAACTCGAACGGCTAACTTACCTTCCTTTGTTTTTGCACCTGTTGAGCGCCCTCCATGTAACTTACAGCGGCCATTTGTCTTATTACCGTAACGTTGGCATGGCTTTCCACTTCTGGTCTTTGCACCGCATTTAGCTAGGGTCTCTAGGTTAAACTTAGCCATTATCACTCCTATTTTTAGTGATCACTGAAGTGATCACCTTTTAATATTTCTTCGGTTCATGGGCTTTGTTTTGCATTCTGGAAAAACGGATAAGGCTTTGAATACTCCAATTATCACAACCCCCCGGTGTAACTTGTTTCATGCGGTTTACTCGTGCTTGATGTCTCAATCATTGATGATCCAAGTGATCAAAAAATTAGTGATCACTTTTCGGTTCATGAGGTGCTACTCGAGTGATCACTATTAAATTTAATAGTGATCACTCCTCAGACAATTCATTTACCAATGCATCCTTGTATCGATAAGTTTGCCTGTTCTGTATTGCGGAAGAGGAAGCCGTCAGATGGTTTAAGCTGGTGGTTCTTGAGGCTATACACTCTTTTAGTTGCTGAGAGTGAGGCAGGGTATTAAACCAAGCATAGTTAGATGGTTTACTTGTCTTGGCTATTGGCTCACCGCCTGTGTCTTGGGCAATCTCAAATACCTGCTTTCGCTTGTTCTTTTCGAATGTGATGTCTGGGTCCACCAGCATTAAGTCATTAGTGGGGTTAAAGTTTTTTGCTGGTGGTAGCTTATTACTTAGGAAGCCTTTAGTTTTACCATTGAGCTCTTTGGTGTGTTCTTTGGCGAGATAGCTTGAACGGTAAATAGCATGTTTGAGTGAGGCTTTGTTGCCTCGGTATACAATGCAGAAGGGGTTATCGACATAGGCCACGGTACCTGTGGTGTGCATCTTCCACATAGCTTTAACTAGCGAGAGTATTCGATCGGAATAGTTAACTTTATGAGCACTGAGCATGAGTTCAAGGTGGTAATGTTCGCGCTCTGATGTTTCTTGCTCTCTGGCACAGTGATAAATAACCTTGCTTTGGTATTCGTCAGAGAGAAATGTTGTTAGTTGCGCTAAGAATTGCTTAATAATTTTGTTGTCTGCCGAGTAGGCATTTGGGTGCAGTTCAATTCTAGTCACGAATACTCTTTTGTAGTGGCTAAGCATAATTTCATAATCATAGATAATGGTGCTGACCATGTTCTTGTTTAGGTTTTTCTGTTTAGCCTTGAAGACATGATAAGCGTGATCCTTGTAAGTGAATAAACTTGAGTTGTTTTGATTAATACAGAACACCCGCTTGCGTGACTTGGCGATAGGGTTGCTGGAATTGTTTTTCATGGTTTTAATCGTCATCTTTATTATTCTTATAATTGGACAATAGGTTGGTATGGTGGCGGTATATTATTTAATATCCGCCGTACTGCATCGCCTTCAATCCCCTAGTTGTCGAGTAGGTATGGGATGTAGGGCATTCAGACTGACTACTCGCTTGCTGTTAGTGCTTCAAAGTGTGTCATCTACATGTGTAAAAAAAGCAGGTCGAAACCTGCTTTTCATTTATCGATTTGATAACCACAGATGGACATCTTTAAATTGCCAGCTCAAATGTGCGTCGCCATTATCTATAGGTGGTGGAAATCTCCCTGATTTGACCCACCTTCTTAATGTTGATGAGCTCACACTTAACAACTGTAGAACTTTAGGCCTTTTAATTAATCGATTGTCATCGAGGTACATTTCAAGATGATTAATGTGCTTTTTAGTCATATCGATTACTACCTTAAGTCTAAAGATTGACGAGAATCGACCCATTCATTGAGTTCTGATAATAGCCAACCTACTAAGTTACTTTGTGGGTATAACTGACGACGCTTTGGGAAAAGACCTTTACGTTCAAGCCTCCAAGCAGTGCTCCGTGAAATAGAAGTGATGCTTTTACGCTCGCCTTCGCGAATGATGCGGTCTGGTGATTTGGTTTGTGATGTTGTACTTGATATTTTCATGGTCACTCCTGTTTAAGGTTATCTCTGTATGTTTCAGGAGTGACTTTGCGGTTTTGAGGATGATTAATAGATAGGTCTCTGTGAGGCCTGCTACTTATTTTTTAATCAATTGCTTTGCATAAGGTTTATATGTTTTATTAAATGATTTTTTATCTATCTGTTTATAATCATCTTTTGTTGCTCCCTTCCAGTTTGGATGGGGAGTGATTGCTTTTAAAGATGTACTTATAAAATCTTTAAATAAATCAGATTTTCTATCCTTTGGGTATTCGAAGCCTTGTTGAATGCATAGCATTTCAATGTAATCGATTACTAAATTAGGCTTAACAGGGCGGTTTTTTTCAATATTATAGAAATGTGAAAGCACTATTTGTGTTAGTTCGAGTGCTTTGTTGTATTTTTGATTATATTTCTTAAGTGACTTTACTTGCTCTGCCTGCAACTTTTTTATGCCTGATTCGGTATAATAGGTGCTATTCATCTCTTGATTATGCGCCCCAACAAGAAGACCCAGTGTAAATTTAGCTTGCGCTATTTTCTCATGAGATTGGTTGAAGGCAATAACATCATCTGTTTTACAGCTATCTGATTTAGGATAGTTAACAAGCCTATTTTGAAACGCCTCTAGCTCTTCATATAAAAATTGTATGTATGCTAGCTGCTGTTTTATTTTTTGAAAATTTGTAGGATATTCAGTTGGTGTTGGTACCCCATCAATGTTTTCTATGTGATGCGCGAGTAATGGAATATCAAAGCTGTTTACACGATGAAATTCGCTTACAAATTGATTAAGGAAATCACGCCCAACAGGTTCAATTTTTAGCGGATCTTGGCTAGTGAATTTTTCAAAATTAAAAGTTTTATCGAAATTTTCCGCTATTTTATTCTCAAGCTTTTTTGACATCATTTGTACTCTTTAAATGAAGGGGGAGTAGCCTAAGCTCGCTTACTAAAAGGGGTTACATTGTTATGAGCATCATTAATTACAGGGGCTAATAAATCAGCTAATTGGCACAATGCTTCTCTTCGCTCTTCTAAGTAGTCATGCTGATTGTAGACTGCTTCAATGCCCTTTAACTTGTGGTTGAGGCAGCGTTCTGCAATATGAGGAAGTACTTTAAGTTCAGCTAACAAGCTGCGGCAGGTTCTACGTAAATCGTGGATGGTGAAGTGTTCGATGCTTGCTTGCCCTAGTAAGTTGTCATAGGGCTTTTTGTTGCTATCTACTTTTTTGCCAAATAACTTTGCTAGCGCGTGATTTAGGGTATCACTAGAGATATAACCACGACGTTTACTGGCTCGGCGTGATGGAAACACAAACTCAGAGCCACCGGCTCTTGCACGAAGCTCTTGAAACCAGTCAATTGCGGGTGTTGGCAGGGGGATCGTAATGGCTACACCAGTTTTACTTCGCTCTTTTGGCATGTGCCAAAGTTGATGGTCAAAATCAAATTCACTCCACTGTGCGGCAATTAGTTCCCCTTTACGGACACCTAATGTTAATAGTAAAGCTACCGCTAGATAGTTGTCTCTTGTAAAGATTTGGTTGTTGTCTCTTAATACTTTGAAAAGGTTAACGAGCTCTGAAACCTTTAATGCTCTGTCTCTGCTCTTTTCTACTCCACCAGCATCAATAGGTTTAAAAGCTGTAGCGGGGTTACCAACGATAAGGTCAAGTTTACAGGCATGATTAAATAGTTGCTTACAACACAGCAGGGTCTTATTAGAAACGGTGGGGCGATTGCTGGTCGCTACCTTATGAATAATAGCTCTTATGTCTCGTGCATTTACATCTGCAACTCGAAGTTGTCCTATGGTCGGCTTAATATCTTTGGTGTACATACGCATTGGTATTTCTGGGTGCTTTAAGCGTGAAGCGGTTGTTTGATACCAATCGTCGAAAAGGTCATTGACCGTAATGATGGTCTCTTCTTGTTGACGCTCTCGCTCAGCAAGTGAATCTATACCCTGTTTCGCTGATAATTTAATTTTTGCGGCTTCAGCCCTTGCCTCGACTAAAGGCATAGCAGGATAACAACCACCTTCTAGCATCATAGAACGGCGTTTACCGTTAATGCTGTACCGAACCTCCCAGTAACCGATACCTTCAGTCTGCACTCTGATATAGAGTCCATCACCTACTGCTTTACGTCCTAGTTCTTTGCTTTTCACAAAAGCCTTTACTTGTTTATCGTTCATTTGCTTCGGTCCAAATTGGTGACTAAATTATCTTAAAGTGGTGACCAATGTATTTAGTCACCACTTTAGTCCCACTTTTGTTGAAACAATAGCAAACAATCTGAAACAAGTAAAAACAAGGTTTAAATAAAAAACCCTGTTATAACAGGCGTTATAACAGGGTTTTAATGAGCTGTAGTTAGGGGTTAAAACTCTACTCTACGTTTTGGATCTGCTCGCGCATCTGCTCAATCAGTACTTTAAGCTCTACCGCAGCGGCAGTCACTTCGGCGCTGATAGATTTAGAGGCCAAGGTGTTTGATTCACGGTTAAACTCTTGCATCATAAAGTCTAAACGGCGGCCTTGTGCGCCACCTTTTTTCAAAATTAGACGAGTCTCGGCAACGTGTGCATCAAGTCTATCCATCTCTTCGGCAACATCCATCTTCTGCGCCATTAACACCATCTCTTGCTCCATACGTGCAGGATCAAGTTCGCCAGTGATTTCAGCTAGACGGTTAGTTAGCTTGTCGCGTTGCCACTGCATAACGGCTGGCATATGTTCACGCACAACTGCGACTTGATCAACTATTTGGTCAAGGCGAGTTTGCAGCATGGTATTGATAGCTTCACCTTCGCGGCCACGGGCTTCGATAAATTGATCGATGGCTAAGTTGAAAGCGTTCAGTAGATCTTTGCCTAAGGCATCCATATCCTGCTCTGAGCTAGACATAACGCCAGGCCAGCGCAGTACGTCAACGACGTTGAGTTCACCCTGTTTGGCTTCATCTTTTACCCAGTTCGCAGCGTTGATGATCTGCTTAGCCAGTTCTTGGTTTAATTGCAGTTCACTGCTATCACCTTCATTAAGGTCGTAACGCAGATTAACTTCAACTTTACCACGGTTTAAGCGTTTACGTAGACGATCTCTAAGCACGGGCTCTAAGCTGCGGAAATGTTCCGGAAGGCGCAGGTATGTTTCTAAGTAGCGCTGATTAACTGAACGGATTTCCCAAGAGGCTGTGCCCCAATCTGCTTTGTGCTCAATGCGAGCATAGGCTGTCATGCTTTGGATCATGGATGGTTTCCAGTGTAGTTCGTCTAAGTGAGCTGTGATTATATACGCAATTAGCATCGAGGTGCAGGATTGCACCATAATTTACTGTTGAGAATTTAAGATGGTTTTATTTTACAGATAGCATAGTGCCTAACATATCCCTATAATATGCAGCCAAATTAGCCCTTAGCTCTTAACTACAGGAATTCACCATGCGCCCAAGCAACAGAACTCCAGCACAATCTCGTCCTGTGACGATTACCCGCCAATTTACCGCTCATGCCGAAGGTTCGGTATTGGTTGAGTTTGGTGACACTAAAGTCCTTTGTACTGCCAGTTTTGAAGAGGGTGTACCGCGTTTTCTTAAAGGCCAAGGCCAAGGTTGGGTAACTGCCGAATATGGCATGTTGCCGCGTTCGACACATAGCCGCATGAACCGTGAAGCTGCTCGTGGTAAGCAGTCAGGTCGTACTCAAGAAATCCAGCGTTTAATCGGTCGCTCATTGCGCGCTGCTGTTGATATGAAGCTTCTGGGCGAAAACACCATAGTGATCGATTGTGATGTGATTCAAGCTGATGGTGGCACGCGTACTGCTGCTATTACTGGTGCATGTGTGGCTTTAGTTGACGCACTGAACTGGGCTCGTGGTAAAGGTATATTGAAGACTAACCCACTTAAGTTCCTGATTGCTGCAGTCAGCGTTGGTATTTATAAAGGTGAGCCAATCTGCGATTTAGAGTATATCGAAGATAGCGCGGCTGAAACCGACATGAACGTTGTCATGACTGAAACAGGTAAAATGATTGAGATCCAAGGTACTGCCGAAGGCGATCCGTTCAGCCATGAAGAGCTACTAAGCTTATTGGACTTGGCTAAGCATGGTATCCGAGAAATCGTTGATATTCAAAAAGCTTCGTTAAGCTAAGCAGTATTGATATTCGGGCCCTACGGGGTCCTTTTTGTAAGTGCTTTTTGACAGCGCTTATAATAGAAGACTGATTAAATAGAACTGAGTTACCCTACATATTTTAAGGAGATATTGTGAAAGCCTATCAACGTGAGTTTATTGAGTTTGCCCTTGAGCGTCAGGTACTTAGATTTGGCGAATTTACGTTAAAATCAGGCCGCACTAGCCCTTACTTCTTTAATGCTGGCTTGTTCAATACTGGTCGTGATTTAGCGCGTTTAGGTCGCTTCTATGCGGCTGCATTGGTTGATTCAGGTATTGAGTATGATCTGTTGTTCGGCCCTGCGTATAAAGGGATCCCAATTGCAACCACTACAGCGGTTGCCTTGTGTGATCACCACGATATTGATATGCCTTACTGCTTTAACCGTAAAGAGAAAAAAGATCACGGTGAGGGGGGAAGCTTGGTGGGTAGCGAGTTGCAAGGTCGAGTGATGCTAGTTGATGATGTGATCACAGCTGGTACTGCTATTCGTGAATCAATGGAAATTATCGCGGCTCATAATGCTAAGCTTGCTGGGGTGTTGATTGCACTTGATCGCCAAGAGAAAGGCAAAGGTGAATTGTCTGCTATTCAAGAAGTAGAGCGTGACTTTGGTTGTGACATCGTATCTATCATTAAGCTTGAAGACTTGATCAACTACTTGTCTGAAAAGTCTGGTATGGAAACTGAGCTTGCTTCAGTCAGTGCTTACCGTGACCAATACGGGATTTAACAGAGGGCCATAGTCACTAGGACATTATAGGGTGACTTCGAGTTAAGATAACAAAAACGCTGCATTGGATGATGCAGCGTTTTTTTATGTTCTGATATTACCGGGGTATATCAACCTAGGCTAATTACTCAGAAATTCTGCCCGTGTCGCCGGATTAGATTTAAAGATCCCACCCAAGGCTGTAGTAGTGGTGGAGCTGGTTGAGTCCATTACGCCGCGAGACTTCACGCAGTAATGTACCGCATCCATTTTTACAGCTACATCTTTGGTCTCAAGTAAAGTTTGCAAAGCGACTAATACCTGCTGCGTTAGACGTTCTTGCACCTGTGGACGCTGAGCAAAAAAGCGCACAATACGGTTAATCTTTGATAAACCGATGATATTCTTACGTGGCAAGTAAGCAACCCGTGCTAAACCATCGATAGTCACCAAGTGGTGCTCACAAGTGCTAGTTAGACTAATGTCATTAACTTTAACCATCTCATCGAAACCCATTTTGTTCTCAATGACGGTAATCTTTGGGAAATTGGCGTAATCGAGACCTGAAAAAATCTCATCAACGTACATTTTTGCAATGCGGCGTGGAGTTTCTTCCAAACTATCATCGCGCAGATCGAGTGACATTAAGGTCAAGATCTCGCGCATATGATGTTCTATTTTTTCTTTACGCTCTTCGCGAGTGAACTCGCTGGGCAGCATTGGAGTTTCAAGCCCACGCTCAAGCAGAGCGGTTTGAACCAGTTGTGCTGATTCACTGAGGATAGCTTCTTTTGATGTCATAAGGTCCTCCACTGTAACGGGTAGTGGTACTGTCTCAGTGTTCTTAAGTGGCGACACATATTTTGACTGGTATCGCTGAACAGTAATAATAGAGCATTAACGCGTTGCCTTGGCGCTAAGAAGCACGGAGGATACAGCGATTTGCTGTAAATATACACCGAAAAACGCATTGGGGATAAGAAAAACCGACTAAATTAGTCGGTTTTTCTATTTGCAGCATTACAATTTTAGATTGGTTTTCAAGAAGCCCAGCATTTCGTCGTAGTATTTGGCTTTATGCGCATCGTCATAAAAGCCGTGTCCTTCATCATCCATAACCAGTTTCTTAAACGGGTACTTGTGCTCATTTAAGGCATCTTCGAGTGCTTCGAACTGCTCGATAGGTGCTCTTTCATCTTCACCGCCATGAACTAGCATGATGTTGGCCTTGAGCTTATCGACATTGTGGGTTGGTGACATCGAACGCAGTATGCTTTCATTTTCACCTAGCACCTCTTTGAGGTAGCGCTTACCTGCACGACGTCCTTGTACATCGCCTTCATCGAACATGAGCTGCAGATCGTAAACCCCGGCGAAACCTATAGCACATTTAAACAGATCTGGTTCTATCGCTGAGCTTTGAATTGCGGAGTAGCCTCCGAAGCTGCCACCCACAATACAGATTCGGTCTTTATCCACCATGCCCTGCTCGATAACATACTTAGTGGCATCAATAATATCGTACTGAATATTTGTGCCCCACTTTTTATGGCCTGCATTCTCAAAGCTGTTACCGTAGCCGCCTGAACCGCGGAAATTGACTTGCAATACAGCCGCGCCTTGGCTGGCGATCATTTGGTTTTGTGGGTCAAAGCCCCATCGGTCTCTTGGGCCGTGAGGTCCACCATGAGGGTTGACGACTAGTGGTAGGTTTTTGGCTTCAACACCATGAGGTAAGGTTATGTAGCCATGTATTGTTACGCCATCTCTGCTGGTAAACTTAATCGGTTTGATTTCGGCCATTTGGTCAGGATCTAGCCATTTCTTTTGTGATACCAGATACTCTAGTTTTTTTGCCTTGGTATTGAACAGGTAGTAGTCGCCGGGATTACGGTCATTGAAGGCTTTAATTATGATTTTATCAGCACTGGTTGTTTGGCTAACTAAATGGATTTGGTGCCCCGGTAGAGCCGCTAAAAGTTGCTTAATGATTTTGGCTGAGGGGTCTTTTGAATCGACAAACTCATAAGTTGGGTAACCATTTTCATATTCAATAGCGTAGAGCTTTTTGCTGATAGCATTAATCCATACATTGCTTGGATCTACCACTTTATCTTGGCTGACGAGCTTTTTATCGCCGGTTTTGATATTCACTAAGTACACGCCAGCTGGTTTACCAGCTTCGCTTGCGGTGACATATAAGCTGTCTTTGTCATCGCTAAATGCAATTGGCTTTATGGCGTCTAAGCCAAGATTTAACTTATCAGTATCTGTCCAATTACCGTCATTTCGGTAATATAATTTTGAATTGACGTAATCTCGAGTGCCACTGACAAAGCGTACGTTGCCATCATGATCGGTTAAGAAATTCGGGTAGGTGATGGGCGCAGTTGCGACTTTTTTGCGTCGACCTTTATATACGTCGACGCGATAAACTTTTTGAGTATTCTCAGCCATATTACTACCGCCACTCCCCCAAGGAAGCGCTTGAACGAGCATATAACGATCATCTTCTGGTAGTGGATCTAGGATATAGGCTGTTGCGCGAATTGGGGTGTTTTTCTTCAGGTTTGAGCCGGTTTGCTGTTCACCTCCTTGGTAACCAAATAGGTAAGTTGCTTTAGAACCGTCGGCGTTGACTGCCATTAATTCGCCGTAATAGAGCGGGTGGTCGCTCCAGCCTTTTAAATATTCTTTTTGCATCACCAACCGTTCATCATTGACCCATTCGTAATGGCCGACTTGTGCATTACCCTTAAAGAAAATGGCGTGAACTAGGGATCTATCTGCAGCTTTTAGGATAAGTAGCATGGCTTTACCATCTTTTTTGGTAATCACGCTTAGATAATCTCCTGCTGGAGATATTTTGACTTGCGAGAACTCAGCCGAACGGCTGAATAAATTGGCTGCATCGTTGGTTTTTGCTGATGCGTAGCAACTTAGCCAAGCTAGGCATACTAGGCCAATGGTTTTAATGAGTTTCATACAACTTCCTTGTGAAAAAATATTAGCTTTTATAGATATTTGCAATAATTAGACACGAGGAAAGTAAACCAAAAGTAGTGGGGGGGCAACAGTTTTGTACAATTAGGCAGCATGTTTGCTCTGCTGCCTTTTTTTATGATATTTAGCTTTTAGCTCTGCAGTAATTGCTGCTGCACGAATGTCCACTGTTCGTTAAAGTGCTTAGTCGGTTTTAGCTTAAATTCGCTGCGGACAAATTGGGCAATTCGTCCCTCGGCAATCGCCATTAGTAGGTTGGCTAGTACAGCTTCATCAATGCTAAAGGCTTGCCCTTCGCGCAGACTCTTCTCGCGTAAAATCTGCTTCAGATGAGTTTCTATCTTTGAGAAAAGCTGGCTAATTCGGCTGCGTAAACGTTCGTTTTCACCCAACAACGCATCACCATTGAGCACCCGTGAAATCCCTGGATTACGTTCGGCAAAAACCAACAGTAGTTGCAGTAATTGCTGACAGCGTTTCATGGTGTCTTTCTCTTCATCCATGATGAGATTGATGCGAGACAGTAATGACTCTTCGATAAACTCAATCAGGCCTTCAAACATCCGCGCTTTGCTCGGAAAGTGGCGATAAAGCGCCGCCTCTGACACACCGACTTCCGCTGCTAATTTGGCAGTAGTGATACGTTGTCCTGGGCTTGTCTCTAACATGGTCGCTAAACACTGTAGAATGTGTTCGCGGCGATTAATCTTTGGGCTTGCAGCCATTTATCAGTCCTTCACTCGATTACTACTGAGCGAGACGGCAAGGAAACAACGCTCCGTGCTGTCCATAAAATGTAGTGATGTGCTTAAATGTGGTTATTATTTTGTGCCTGAATGGCCAAAGCCGCCTGCACCGCGATCTGAGCTATCAAACTCATCAACAAGCTTAAACTCTGCCTGCACAACAGGAACAAATACTAATTGCGCGAGGCGGTCACCGATCTCTATGGTGAATGGCTCACTGCCGCGATTCCAGCAAGAGACCATTAGCGGACCTTGGTAATCAGAATCAATCAATCCAACTAAGTTACCGAGTACGATACCGTGCTTATGGCCTAAGCCTGAACGAGGCAGAATAATAGCTGCCAAGCTCGGATCCGCGACGTGTACAGCAATACCGGTTGGAATGAGTACGGTTTCACCTGGTCGTATGGTGAGCGCAGTATCAGTGATTGCACGTAGATCCATACCTGCACTACCTGGAGTCGCGTAGGCGGGTAACGGAAACTGTGTACCAATGCGCGAGTCGAGAATTTTTAGTTCGATCGGTGTTTTCATTTATTTTTTACTTTTTCTGCGATTAGGGTCAGTAATTGCTTGGCCAGAGTTTGCTTGTCGACAGCGGGGAGGTGGGTTACACCATCATGCCAAAAGACGCTAAGCGCGTTATCGTCGCTATTAAAACCAATGCTGCTATTCGACACATCATTGGCGGCAATCATATCAAGTTTTTTGCGCTCAAGTTTACCTTTTGCGTATTGCTCAACATTATTGGTTTCTGCTGCAAAACCAACCGTAAACGGACGTTTTGGATGGCTGGCAACGCTGGCTAAGATATCAGGATTTCGCACTAGCGCAAGCTGCATCTGCTCAGCTGATTTTTTGATCTTACTCTCGGCCACATCCGCAATTCGATAATCAGCTACTGCGGCACAACCGATAAAAATTTGGTTTTTTTCCACTTCTGGCAGCACGGCATCAAGCATCTCTTGTGCCGATTCAACATCGATACGGCCGACATTCGCTGGTGTTGCTAGATTAACGGGGCCCGCAACTAGCGTAACTTTAGCGCCCATTGCTGCTGCGGCACTCGCTAGAGAGAAGCCCATTTTGCCTGAGCTATGGTTAGAGATGTACCTAACTGGGTCGATCGCTTCGCGTGTAGGCCCTGCTGTTAACAGTAAAGAGATGCCAGCTAATAATTTAGGGCCAAAGAACTGTTCGGCTTTTTCAGCGATAGCCACTGGCTCTAACATTCTACCGGGACCAACTTCTCCGCAGGCTTGAGAGCCTGAATCTGGGCCCCAAATCGCTATGCCACGCTGAGCGACGGTGACTAAATTGGCTTGGGTTGCGGCATTGCGATACATCTGCTGGTTCATTGCAGGGCAAAGCACGATAGGCGCTTCGGTGGCTAGGCAAGTGGTGGTGATGAGTTCATCAGCCATGCCGCTACTGATGCGCGCAATTAAATTCGCTGTGGCTGGCGCCACAATCACTAAGTCTGCCCAACGAGCTAATTCAATATGGCCCATGGATGCTTCAGCGCTTGGGTCAAGAAGATCGGTCGAGACTGGATAGCCAGATAATGCTTGCAGGGTGAGTGGGGTAATAAATTCCTGCGCGCTCTGGCTCATTACCACTCTAACATCTGCGCCGCGATCTTTTAGTTTGCGAACTAAGTCAGCAGATTTATAGGCTGCAATACCACCGCCAATTCCTAAAAGTACTTTCTTGTTTTTCAAACCCATAGCTACTCTTTCCATAATCATTTTGACGGATTTAAATACTGTCCGTGCAGTCGACGTTGCGGCCTAAGATATCACACTCCGAATTGAGTTGATGAACAAGTTAGTAAATTGTCGACCATACTCAACTAGAAATAATGACAAGGAGGTTATTGTGGGAATTAAAGATTGGCCGCAGGGTGAAGGACCAAGAGAAAAACTACTACTTAATGGTGCAGAGCATCTGTCGGATGCAGAATTACTTGCTGTATTGCTCAGAGTTGGTTTAAAGGGATTAAGTGCCGTAGAGCTTGCTCGTATGATGATAACGGAGTTTGGTGGGCTTAGAAGCTTGCTGACAGCCTCTCAAGCACAAGTGTGCCGGCTAGACGGAATAGGCCCGGTTAAGTTTGCTCAATTGCAAGCTGCGGTAGAGATTGGCAAGCGAATTTCGAAAGAAAATCTAAAAAGAGGCAAAATTTTATCGGATCCTGATTTAACTCGAGACTATTTAATGAGACAATTGGGAGATCGTGCCTACGAAGTGTTTGCTATTTTACTACTTGATAGCCAGCATCGGGTGATTCAATTCGTTGAATTATTCAGGGGTACCATTAACTCAGCGTCGGTTTACCCACGAGATGTGGTGAGCTTGGTGCTTGAGAAAAAGGCTGCGGCTGTGATCGTGTGTCACAATCATCCCTCTGGAATTGCAGAGCCAAGTACAGCCGATAGACGAATTACTGAGCGATTGAAACAAGCACTACAAACCATCGATGTTTCCTTGCTGGACCATATGGTTGTAGGCGATCGAGAGATAGTTTCTTTCGCTGAACGAGGGTGGATAGATTAATCTAACCCTTGATCTTTGATTTTAGATCCTGTATAAAATGCGCCCTCTGTTGTGTGCCTCAGGCGACGGCCGTGTTCGAGGTACATTAATGCTCGAGCGTTATATATATTGTTTTGGAGAAGTTTGACATGTCAAGAGTATGCCAAGTAACTGGCAAGAAACCAATGGTTGGTAACAACCGTTCGCACGCGAAGAATGCTACGCGTCGTCGTTTTTTACCTAACCTACAGAATCACAGATTCTGGTTAGAAACTGAAAAGCGTTTCGTTAAGCTACGTATCTCTACTAAAGGTATGCGTATCATCGATAAGAAAGGTATTGAAGTTGTTGTTGCTGAACTTCGTGCCCGCGGCGAGAAGGTATAATAAACCATGGCTAAATCTAAAGGTAATCGTGAGAAGATCAAGCTAGTATCTAGCGCTAAAACTGGTCACTTCTACACGACTGAAAAGAACAAGCGTAACATGCCTGAAAAGATGGAAATCAAGAAATTTGATCCTGTTATCCGTCAGCACGTTATGTACAAAGAAGCTAAAATCAAGTAATTACTTGTTTAAAGCATCTTCAAAAGCCTCTATTTATAGAGGCTTTTTTTTGGCTTAAATTTACCACGACGCCAAACTCCTGCAGAACAATTAAATCATGATCTTAGTGGCTGTAACTATCTAATTTCAGCTATTGGCCTGATAGCCATTATTCACCCTCATTTTCATCCCACTGTTTCAATTAAGAGTCTCAACCATTTCAGAGTTTACGATATCGCTCAATGTCACCGCCATCATGATACAGCTTGCAACACTATTCACTTTCTTGAATTCAGCACTTTAAAGGTAAACCTTTTGTGTTTAATAGCTTTGTTGCGATATATGTTGCTTTAATTGGTGGAAATAAATGCTTTTTAATTGAATTAAAATGCAATATTATGATGGGTGTTATCAATGAACTAGATTATTGCGACTGTCTATTTAGACTTATAAGGTGGATTTAGCGTGCGTACTACAGAACTCGTCGATGGTTTTCGTCATTCAGCCTCCTATGTTAACGCCCACAGAGGTAAAACCTTTGTGGTTATGCTTGGCGGTGAAGCGCTTGCTCAGCCGCAGTTTAAAGCCATTATTAACGATATAGCGTTATTGCATAGCCTAGGAATTAAAATCGTCCTAGTGCACGGCGCTCGCCCGCAGATTGATGAAGCGTTAGCACAACAAAGCCTAACCCCTGAATATTACAATGGTGTGAGGATTACCGAAGAAGAGACCTTTAAAGTCATTAAGCAGGTCGTAGGTGCATTACAGCTTGATATTACGGCACGGTTGTCGATGAGTTTGAGCAACACGCCTATGCAAGGGGCACAGATTAATGTAGTTAGCGGTAACTTTGTAATTGCACAGCCTTTGGGGGTAGAAGACGGGGTTGATTACAGTCTCAGCGGCAGAGTAAGGCGTATAGATAGCCAAGGCTTAAAGCGTCAACTGGATAATGGTGGCATTGTATTGTTGGGCCCTGTGGCTGCATCAGTAACGGGTGAAAGCTTTAACCTAACGGCTGAAGAGGTTGCAACCCAAATTGCGGTAAAACTCAAGGCCGATAAGATGATTGGCTTTAGCGCCCATAAAGGGATTATGGATGAAGGTGGTGAAGTGCTTGCTGAGCTGATGCCTACAGATGCTCAAGCCATTCTTAATAACTTACCTGAACAAGCGCCACTTTGTTTAAGTACAAAAGCATTTTTGCAAGCCAGTATCGATGCTTGTAGAAATGGCGTAAGCCGTTGCCACTTTGTTAGCTATCTAGATGATGGTGCTCTACTGCAAGAGCTTTTCTCCCGTGATGGTATCGGTACCCAAATTGTGACAGAAAGTGCCGAACGTCTGCGTCGTGCTTCTATTCGGGATATCGGTGGCATACTCGACCTTATCCGTCCACTGGAGGAAAAAGGCATACTGGTGCGCCGTTCAAGAGAGCAGTTAGAGGTCGAAATTGAGCAGTTTATGCTGATTGAGCGCGACAGTTTAGTGATTGGTTGTGCGGCATTTTATCCGTTTGAAGAGGATAATGCTGGTGAGTTTGCCTGTTTAGTGGTCCACCCCGAATATCGAGATGCAGATAGGGGCAGTTTGCTGCTGCAAAATATTATTAGCCAAGCGCGGGTGAGAGGTTATTCAAGATTATTTGCGCTGACAACGCGGAGTATTCACTGGTTCTTAGAGCATGGTTTTAATATTGTTGAAGTTGATGAGTTACCAGGAAAGAAGAAACAGCTCTACAACTACCAACGTAAGTCGAAGATTTTAGCGTTGGATCTATAAACGAACATCCTAAAAGACTCGGCTTGACATAATATGTCATCTAGTCAAAGATAAGGTTACCTTATTGACAGGACTAGATGATGACTCAAAGTTTTGCACTTACTCCTCTAGGCTCAACCGGTACGTTGAGCTTTATTGCCTTACTCATCGGCCTAATTGGAATAGGGATTTATATATATTATAAAGCGCTGCCGCAAACCAGTAAGGTTGTTATTGCTGCGGTATTAATGCCGATGTTCATAGCATTCAGTTGGATGTTCTATAAAGTTAATGACGCAAAACTGATTGTGACGCCGGATTCGGTTACTGTCGATGTGCCATTTTATCGGTTTAGTCTACCGATAGAAGAGGTAGATGTAGCTAGAATACGTCAATTAAATTGGTCTGTTGGAGCTGATACTGCATTTAAACCTGATCTGCGGGTTAATGGCGTGGGTATGCCCGGATTTCAATTAGGATGGTTCAGTTTAGTTGGTCAGTCGAAAGCTTTTGTTGCAGTCACTGAAACTGATCATGTGGTGCTGCTTCCGACAGTGCAAGGTTACCCGATACTATTGAGCCTTGAGCAACCCGATACACTGCTAAGCCATTTTAAGTAATAGCGACATAGGGTTTAAGCTCAATCATAAAAAGCGAACCGACTAGGCTCGCTTTTTTGCATGTTAAAGGGTTACTTTTTCTGTTTGCGCTTATAAAACATATCAGCGGTAAACAGTGCTAATGCAGCCCAAATAAAGCCAAAAGTAATGCCTTTTTCCATATCGAAAGGTTCATTAAACAAGCTTATTGCAAGAATGAACATGATACTGGGGCCGATATACTGGAAAAAGCCCAACATAGTAAATGGGATCCTTACTGCTGCAGCGGCAAAACACAATAACGGCACTGTGGTGATGATGCCTGCTGCGAGTAACAATCCGTTTAGATGCATATCGTTACTCATAAGGTGCGTCAGCGAGTCACCGATATTGCTAAGCAGGTAGAATAATGCGACAGGCATTAAGATAGCGGTTTCTACTAATAGGCCGGTTTTCGCATCAATGTTGACCTTTTTGCGCAATAAGCCATAACAGGCAAATGATCCCGCCAAACCCAGCGACACCAGTGGTATTGAGCCGAATGAAATAAGCTGAATAGACACCCCGATAGCCGCTAAAGATACTGCTGCCCACTGTAGTTTACGTAAGCGCTCCCCCAGAAATAGCATGGCCAAGAACACGTTAACCAATGGGTTGATGAAATAGCCTAGGCTGGCATCTAACATATGATCGTTATTGACTGCCCAGATGAATAACAGCCAGTTAGCGGCGATTAAACAGGAGGTAATACAGAGTACCGCCAGCTGTTTAGGCTTTTTAAGCAATTGTCTGGCACGGCCAAATCCACCGAAAAAGCTCATCAGCAATCCCATAAAAAGGAACGACCAAAGTACACGGTGCAGTAAAATCTCAGCGGCAGATACATCTGTCAGTAATTTAAAGTACAGTGGCGCAAAGCCCCACAGGGTATAAGCGCAAATGGCAAACGCTATGCCCTTGCGATGTTCAGTATCTTGCATTGAAATGTACTAAGAAGAGGAAGTAAGCGCTGATTGTAATCCTGCCCAAGCTTAGACTCAAGCTAACCGCGCTGTTTATCTACTCTGGTGGTCATGACGTTTAGTCAATAAACCGTGCCAGTTATAATTAAGTTCGAACTCACAGGCTGTTTAAAACGCCGCTAAAAGGCGACGCCCCAGTGGCTATAATTTACATCAACCCACCATATAAGTCCCTGTGCCGAAAGCAATATGATCTCCTTTTTCATTGTGAAGCTCCATTCTAGAAACTGACACTCGATTTCCGGCGCGGATCACCGTACCCGTGCCTGTAAAAATTTCGCCACGGCCAGGGCGTAAGTAATCAACTCTAAGGTCAATAGTGCCTAATGTCTGAATGCGTTTTTCTAGCTCCTCAAGACTCCAATCATCACGACTGGCGACTAAGCCCGAAAAAGCGGTGAGGCCGCCGACGACATCTAGGACGGTGGCGGTTACGCCGCCATGCAATATTTGCTGATGGATATTACCAATTAATTCAGGCTTCATTGTTACGACAACTTCTACGCCGTCCACATCATAACGTTTGATATCCATCCCAAGTAAGTTATGAAAAGGTACATGCTTGTCAAAAACCTCTGCAACTCTACGTAATGTTTCTTGCTGAATAATATTGCTCATACGGCTCCCTGCGCGTTCCTTGTCAGATCAATTGCTTCGTATTAGAGCATTTAATCTATCGCTAATGGAGTCTGTGTTGCAAGTTTAAATTTTGGTCGATAAATCGTTTGAAGAGAGACAAGAGAGGTTCGCTCGATTAGAATGGTCGGCCTTATGATTAACACAGGTTCACTATGGATCAGGCGGCACTAGAACATCCGGTCGATCAATTATCAGCAAGCCTTCAGTCGGTATTTGGTTATCGCACGTTTAGGGATGGTCAGCGTGAAGTAATCGAACAGATCTGTGCTGGCCAAGATTGCTTGGTGATCATGCCGACCGGCGGTGGTAAAAGCCTGTGTTACCAGTTGCCTGCGTTACAGTTACCAGGCTTAACGGTTGTGGTTTCACCGCTGATCTCGCTAATGAAAGATCAGGTCGATAGTCTTATTCAGACGGGTGTCCCAGCCGCTTACCTTAACTCTTCTCAACCAAGAGAAGAGAGCCTAAAAATTTTGCAGCAGATGCGCTATGGCGAACTAAAGTTGCTGTACGTTTCGCCAGAAAGGTTGTTGCAAGCCAGCTTTATCGATCGTTTACACGAGTTGAATATCTCGCTATTTGCCATTGATGAAGCGCACTGTATTTCACAGTGGGGTCATGATTTTAGACCCGAATATGCTGCGCTTGGGCGTTTACGTCAGCAATTTCCTCAGGTGCCGATTATGGCGTTAACAGCAACGGCGGATAATGCGACGCGCGTCGATATCTGCGAGCGGTTAACCATTGAACCATTTTCGCTACTAACCAGCTTCGATAGACCCAATATTCGCTATACCGTCGCAGAAAAGCTAAATGCTGCAAATCAATTGCGGCAGTTTATTGATGCGCAAAATGGTAATAGCGGCATTGTTTATTGCAGTAGCCGTCGCCGAGTTGATGAGGTGGCTGATCGTCTGCGTATGCAAGGGCATCAAGCCGAGGCGTACCATGCAGGTAAAACCCAAGAGGAGCGGGCTGATGTTCAAGATCGGTTCTTAAAAGATCAACTGGATATTGTAGTGGCCACGGTCGCTTTTGGTATGGGGATCAACAAATCAAATGTGCGTTATGTGGTGCACTATGATATCCCAAAAAGTGTCGAAGCCTACTACCAAGAAACCGGACGAGCAGGCCGTGATGGTTTGGATTCAGAAGCTTTGATGTTGTTTGACCCTGCTGACATTGGCAGAGTCAGACACCTTATTGAACAATCAGAGCCAGGGCCACAGCAGCAAGTTGAGTTCCATAAACTCAACACCATGGCTGCATTTGCTGAGGCGCAAACCTGCCGTCGCCAAGTGTTGCTGCACTATTTTGACGAAAGTGCGCTAGAACCATGCGGTAACTGTGATATCTGTTTAGACCCGCCTAAGAAATATAATGGCATTCAAGATGCGCAAAAGGTGCTGTCGTGTATCTACCGGCTTGGACAGCGCTTTGGTGTTAACCACCTCATCGAGGTGCTACGAGGTTCAAAAGCCGCTAATGTGATGGATAGAGGGCATAATAAGCTTTCAACGTGGGGCATTGGCAAAGAGAAAAGTCATGAGCATTGGCTGAGTGTCATTAGGCAGTTGATTCATCTTGGGCTCGCTAATCAAGATATTACTCGAGGTTCATCGGTGACGCTCAATCCTTCAGCGCGTACGGTGTTAAAAGGGGAGGTGGAACTACTGCTCGCTGAGCCAAGAATAGTGATTCAAACTACCAAGCGCCGAGGTCATAACCCGAAAGCACCGCTTAACTATGATCGTAAACTTTTTGCTCGATTGAAGTTACTGAGACGCACGCTAGCTGAAGAGCTAGATGTACCACCCTACTTAGTATTTAACGATGCAACCTTGGCTGAAATGGCTGCAATATTACCAACAAGCCCCGGTGAATTGTTAGCTGTAAATGGAGTTGGTGAACGTAAGTTGGAGCGTTTTGGCGGTGAATTTTTAGATGAAATTGAAAACTACTTAGCGGAAAGTTAACAGGAAAATCAGTTAACTTTTAGCTTCCTCAACTGGCTGATATTGGCTCGCTTGATCATCGACTCTAAATTATCAAACTGCTGCATACAGGCAAGGCCTATATTCACTTTGGAGTCCTCTTGCCAAACTTGAATAGTACTTGTTAATTGATCAATGACGTTTACTGCGCCTTGCTCAGAGGTGTGCGGCAACATTATTACGATCTGCTGATCATCTTGCTGTAAAAGCACATCCTGCTCTCTGAGCTTAGTTTTTAACTGCTCTATCACTATCGGCACGTCAGTTTTATAAATGTGGCTAGGATTGAATACTAATAATGACAACGGGTAACCCGCTTGCTTGCTTATATTTAGCAGATCTTCAAATGACTTCTTCTTATCAACTTTAGCATCAAGATTGAGTACTATTTGCTCTGGCTGTGTTGGTTTTGGTGCTTTCTTTTGATGCCAAGTGATGAATATGATTAGGCTGATGATCATTAGCGCGATAGGAAAAAGTGAACTGGGAATAATGCTGTTTACCGTTGTTGCTGTCATGAGGGAGTGATTAGGAGCGGCTATCTGTTCCTCACGACTTAACCCTGATTTGAGTTGCGATAACCAAATGTTTTTAATTGATAGCGTTTCGCTTTCTAGTGCCTCTAACTGTTTGATCTGGTATTGATATGCCAGTGAGAACTTTCCCTGTTTAGCAAAATAGTCTGCCAAGGTGGCATAGCTATGTTTTAAATCTGAGTAGCGGGCTTTCTCTTTCGCTAACGATATAGCCTGTTCCATTAATGTGAGGCCAGCTGCTTCACGGTACTGCTTCAGTTTGATCCGAGCATTGAGTGATAACGCGCTAATGGTGCCAATGGAGTCGGCTTCTTTGCGAAAGGTCGCCAAACTGAGGTTAACCAGTTGTTCCGCGCTGCTATATTTACCGCTATCAAAATCAATTAAAGCGATCGCATTGTAAGCTATGGCTAGCTCCAGTGGCGTACTGAGCTCAGCAAGTGTGACTCTGGCTATTTGGGTATATCTATCTCGCAGATTAGGTTGTTGATTTTGCTGAGCAAATCTGGCCATATCAAGTGCGATAAAAAGCTTCACTTTACCTAGCGTTGTGGGTTCCTTAAATGCCTTTTTAAGGTAAGTCTCAGCTTCTTTTTGTTCATCAATATCGGCTAACTGCTTAGCCATAGCGGCATATAAATAACCTTTCGGGGGCCAAGTCCAGCGTTGATCTTGCAAAGTGATCTCGGGGTAAATATCCAGAGCAAGTCTTATGTCTTCTATCGCAGCATTATTGTGTTTTACATCGGCATTGAGCTTGCTTCTGAGCCAAAGGCCACCGATGAGTGCCTGTGGTTGTTTTAGTTTGCGCGATAGTGAAATGGAAGAGTATAAAAGCGGTAGTGCTTGCTGGTAGTCGCCAAAACTTGCATAAGCTTGTGCCATACAATTTAGAAAATAGGGCCTCGCATGCTCAAGCGCTAATTGCTTTGCTTTGGCATCATTTAAGCGAGCCAGATTAATGGCGGCAGCGTTTTCACCTAGTTGGATATAGGACTCACATTTGAGTGCATTTAAACGCATCAATAGAGTATCTGATCTCGATACACCCAAATAGTGACGCTCAAGCGCATTGATCTCTGACAATGCTTTGCTTGGATATTGGTAGACGAGTGTATTTAACTGATCTAGTTGTTCCAACGTACTGCCAAACACTGGGGAAACCCAGAGTAGTAGACATAGCACGATGCTCCTAAAGTCCATTTGTAGCTCCAGTAATGACTCTATATCCGCTTTCCTTTAGCAGAGTGGGGCTATTATAACCATTTTATCTAAAAATATGCATAAAAAAGCTAAACAGTTGAGAATATTGCGACTTAACAACATTATTAGAGATGCTACGCAATAATATCTTCTTAAAGTCGTTTTTTGTAGAGTTAATTTTCAAGCTTGTGATTTTTGTGAGCAATGTTCAGTTTGGTAAATGCCTAAGTTGAGCAATTTAGGCTTGACATAGATGGCTGCTCGCGTTAAAAATTAACCGAAGCAGCAGAACTCGCTGACATAGTTATACAGAAAAGTTGAATAACCATTTATGAAGCATACAAGCACATTACTCATACTCCTCAGTCTCATTCTCGCAGTCACTGCGCGGAGGATATAGTGCTACACGCTTAAGAAAGCCTGCATTTATAAACCCCGCGAACAATTCGCGGGGTTTTTTGTATTTAAATTGCCTGAAAGCATAACTGAACGTTTGAAGTTCAATGGAGAGAATAGATGTCTGACCGCGTAATTATATTTGACACGACACTACGTGATGGCGAGCAAGCATTAGCTGCCAGTTTAACGGTTAAGGAAAAACTTCAAATAGCACTGGCATTGGAACGTCTAGGTGTTGACGTCATGGAAGTCGGTTTCCCAGTTTCTTCTCCTGGTGACTTTGAATCAGTACAGACAATTGCTAGAACGGTAAAAAATAGCCGTGTTTGTGCCTTATCAAGAGCGCTTGAGAAAGACATTGATGCTGCCGGGCAAGCGCTATCAGTTGCAGATCAGTTCCGTATCCATACTTTCATTTCAACTTCAACGATTCACGTTGAGAGCAAGCTAAAGCGCTCTTTTGATCAAGTATTAGAGATGGCTGTCGGCGCTGTGAAGTATGCGCGCCGCTTTACCGATGATGTTGAGTTTTCTTGTGAAGATGCAGGGCGTACACCGATAGATAACCTTTGCCGCATGGTTGAAGAGGCCATTAAGGCTGGCGCGCGTACGATTAATATTCCAGATACTGTTGGTTATACTGTACCGAGTGAGTTTGGCGGCATTATTCAGACCTTGTTTAATCGAGTTCCGAATATCGATCAGGCTGTTATATCTGTACATTGTCATGATGATTTGGGTTTGTCAGTGGCGAACTCTATTACGGCTGTGCAGCATGGTGCTCGCCAAATCGAATGTACAGTGAATGGTATTGGTGAGCGTGCTGGTAACTGTTCTCTGGAAGAGATTGCGATGATCCTTTCTACCCGTAAAGGTGAATTGGGTTTAGAAACTGGCATTAATGCAAAAGAGATCCACCGCACCTCTAGTTTGGTGAGCCAGCTATGTAATATGCCTGTGCAAGCTAATAAGGCGATTGTTGGCGCGAATGCTTTTACGCACTCTTCAGGTATTCACCAAGATGGCATGCTTAAAGCGCAAAATACCTATGAGATCATGACTCCGGAAAGTATTGGTCTTAATCGTAACAACTTGAATATGACCTCTCGCTCAGGCCGACATGTCATTAAGCACCGCATGAGTGAGCTTGGTTACGGCGATCAAGACTACGACATGGATATTCTATACGAAGACTTCCTTGTACTTGCAGATAAGAAAGGTCAAGTGTTTGATTATGATCTTGAAGCATTGGCCTTTATGGAAGCGCAAGCTGAAGATGATGATCATTTTAAATTGCAGCAGCTAGTTGTACATTCAGATTCAACAGAAGGTAGTGCAACAGCTACGGTAAAAGTTGAGGTGAACGGCGAAACAGTGACTGAAGCTGCCATTGGTAATGGCCCTGTAGACGCCGCTTATAAAGCAGTTGCACGTGCTAGTGGTTGTGAAATTGATATCACCAGTTATCAACTCGGCGCGAAAGGTGAGGGGCAAAATGCACTTGGCCAAGTCGATATTACTGCGAGTTACCGCAATCAGAATTTCCACGGTGTTGGGCTTGCAACAGATGTTGTCGAAGCATCTGTCAAAGCCTTAGTTCATGTGATGAATCTAACGTGGCGTGCGGATAAAGTGGCTGATTGTAAACAAAAAATACAACAAGAGAAACGCGTGTTAGGCGGTGTTTAGGTTTAGTGATGTACCCGATTTTAGATTAAAAAGAAAATTAAAGGAGTTAGTTGTCGTATGAGTTATCAAATAGCTGTATTAGCTGGAGATGGGATTGGTCCTGAAGTCATGGCAGAGGCCCGTAAAGTACTTACGGCTGTAGAGGAACGTTTTGCCCTTTCTATTGAATATACTGATTACGATGTTGGTGGCGCTGCGATTGACAGCCAAGGTTGCCCGCTGCCAGACGCGACACTCAAAGGTTGTGAAGCTGCCGATGCGATCCTTTTTGGCTCAGTAGGCGGCCCTAAGTGGGAGCACCTAGCACCAAACGATCAACCTGAGCGAGGGGCATTATTGCCGCTACGTGGACACTTTGAGTTGTTCTGTAATATGCGCCCTGCAAAATTGCATGCAGGCCTCGAGCATATGTCACCATTACGTAGTGATATCTCATCACGTGGTTTTGATGTGCTGTGTGTACGTGAACTCACCAGTGGGATTTACTTTGGTAAGCCGAAGGGACGTCAAGGTGAAGGTGAGAATGAAGAAGCATTCGATACCATGCGTTATACCCGTAAAGAGATCACCCGTATTGCTAAGATTGCCTTTGAGACTGCTCAAGGTCGCCGCAAAAAGGTTACTTCTGTCGATAAAGCGAATGTACTTGCCTGTTCTGTGCTTTGGCGTGAAGTGGTAGAAACGGTTGCTAAAGATTACCCAGATGTTGAGCTTGAACATATCTATATCGACAATGCGACGATGCAACTACTGCGCCGTCCAGACGAGTTTGACGTCATGCTTTGTTCAAACCTATTTGGCGATATCATCTCAGACGAAATTGCCATGCTTACAGGCTCTATGGGGCTATTGTCGTCTATCAGCATGAATAGTTCTGGTTTTGGTTTATATGAGCCAGCAGGTGGCAGTGCGCCAGACATTGCTGGTCAAGGTATCGCTAACCCAGTGGCGCAGATTTTGTCTGCAGCACTGCTACTTCGCCATAGCCTAAAGCAAGAAGCGGCTGCTACTGCAATTGAAACTGCAGTGGGCAAAGCATTAAGTGATGGCTACCTGACTGGCGAGTTGCTATCGAGCGAAGAGCGTCATAATGCAAAATCAACCAGTGAAATGGGCGATTATATTGCCCAGCTTGTAAAAGAAGGTGTTTAACAATGGCTAAGACATTATATGAAAAGGTATGGGATGCCCATATCGTGGTTGCCGCCGAAGGTGAAGCGCCAATTATCTATGTTGATAGGCATTTAGTGCATGAGGTGACATCACCTCAAGCGTTTAGTGGTTTAGAGGTCGCTGGGCGTAAAATGCGTGCGCCTGAAAAGACTTTCGCCACTATGGATCATAACACCTCAACAACTAGTGCAAGTCTTGATGCACTTAGCCCTATGGCGCGCACTCAAGTACAAACTCTTGAGCGAAACTGTAAAGAATTTGGCGTCAGGCTTTATGATATCCATCATAAGAACCAAGGTATTGTGCATGTTATGGGCCCTGAGTTGGGCATCACTTTACCTGGAACTGTGATTGTATGTGGTGATTCACATACCGCGACTCATGGTGCCTTTGGCGCACTAGCCTTTGGTATTGGTACTTCAGAAGTCGAGCATGTTATGGCGACGCAAACCTTGCGTCAGCTAAAAGCCAAAACCATGAAGATTGAAGTACGCGGTCACGTGGCTGAGGGCATTACTGCTAAAGATATTGTGCTGGCGATTATTGGGAAAATCGGCATGGATGGCGGTACTGGTTATGTGGTTGAATTCTGTGGTGAAGCGATAGAAGCGCTCACAATGGAAGGGCGCATGACGGTGTGTAACATGGCGATTGAGATGGGTGCTAAAGCGGGCATGATTGCGCCAGATGCAACGACCGCTGAGTACTTAAAAGGCCGTGAATTCGCACCTAAAGGCGATAACTGGCAGCAAGCAATTGCAGCATGGGCTGAATTGAAATCTGATGCTGACGCCACATTTGATGCGACTGTTGTATTAGAGGCAAGCGACATAGCTCCGCAACTGACGTGGGGGACTAACCCTGGACAAGTGGTCGCAATTGATCAACTCGTACCAAACCCTGCTGAAGAAACTAATTCAACAGTTCGTTCAAGCATCGAGAAAGCACTTGAATATGTTGATTTAAGCGCAGGCACTTTAATGACTGACGTTGGAATTAATAAGGTCTTTATTGGGTCCTGTACTAACTCACGCATAGAGGATCTACGTGCTGCTGCTGTGCATGCCAAAGGGCGTCAGGTTGCAGACGGCGTTAAGGCGATAGTCGTGCCAGGTTCAGGGTTGGTCAAAGAGCAAGCCGAAGCCGAAGGCTTAGATAAAATATTTTTGGATGCAGGCTTTGAATGGCGTTTACCTGGTTGCTCAATGTGCTTAGCGATGAATGACGATAAGCTAGAAGCTGGCGATCGCTGTGCATCGACAAGTAATCGTAACTTCGAAGGGCGACAAGGGCGAGGCAGTCGTACTCACTTAGTGAGTCCTGCTATGGCTGCAGCTGCTGCAGTTGCTGGTCATTTTGTTGATATCCGTAAACCTTACTAGAGAGTTAAGTTATGCAACCATTTATTGCACACACAGGGCTTGCGGTTATCATTGATAGCGCAAACGTTGATACTGATCAGATCATTCCAAAACAGTTTTTGTCGAAAGTTACTCGTGATGGTTTTGGCGTTCATCTGTTCCATGATTGGCGCTACCTAGATGATGCTGGCGATCAGCCTAATCCTGATTTTAATTTGAATAAGCCGCGTTATAAAGGCGCTTCAATTTTGATCTCGCAAGAGAACTTTGGTTGTGGCTCAAGCCGTGAGCATGCGCCATGGGCTTTAGCTGACTTCGGTTTAAAAGCGATTATAGCACCGAGCTTTGCTGATATTTTCTATGGCAACTCAATCAACAACGGTTTGCTACCTGTTAAATTAACAGATGCCGAAGTTGAGCAAGTTATGGCTGAAGTTGACGCGTTACCAGGTGCTGAAGTGACCGTTGATCTGCAAGCGCTAACTGTGACCTCACCATCTGGTGCGGTATTTAACTTTGAGATCGCAGAGTCAGCCAGACATAACCTGCTAAATGGACTTGACGCTATTGGGCTTACTTTGGCTCATGCGGATGCGATTAGCCATTATGAGGCCAACCTACCATCGTGGAGAGCTTAACGCTAAGCGATAGATTTTAAGCGTACGCTTGTACCAAGCTGTTGATATAACAAAGCCACTTAGCGTTAAAACTAAGTGGCTTTTGTTTTGACTATAATTATAATCAACCTAACTTGTTGTATTTTAATTATAATTATTAAGCTTCTTAGTCAGGCTTTTTGTATTACTTTCGCGCCAGTCATTTATGCTGTTGGTTGGGTTGAATTTAAGTGAACACGTGTTTTCTCGTGTTATTTGTTTAAGTGACTGTAAGTATTCTTTTATTTTTATTTTAAGGTTCTATCACCCTTCTGCTTAGCGAGCTTTTTAGCTAGTTTGTATCCTGTTTTTTAATTTAAAACGTGATCTATGTTTTATTCTCACTACCTTCCTTATGTTTTGCCAGTGTTTTACGCTGTTTTTATTAAAACACTTGTAAAGATATTCTGTGGTTGTAAAATCCGCTCCACTTTTAAGTGGAGTAATTGCTCTACTTGTTGTAATTACATAATTAGAGAACACAAATGAATAAGCGTTTATTAACACTTGCCGTTAGTACGGTACTTTTGGGGAATGTAACACAGGTTCAAGCTGCTGGATTTCAGTTAGCTGAATACTCGGCTACGGGACTTGGGCGTGCGTTTGCTGGTGAAGCGGCAATGGCTGATAACGCGGCGGCACAGTTTCGCAACCCTGCAATGCTTACCTATTTAAACGGTACGCAAATGACAGCTGGTGCCATCTTGGTCATGCCTAATATTGATATCAATGGTGAAGTGACCTATACCGATGGTACGAACCCAACATCTGCTCATGACATTGCCGATGATGCGGTTATTCCTAATTTCTATGTCTCTCATCAAATCGATGACAACTGGTTTGTTGGTTTAGCGCTTGGCAGTAATTTTGGCATGGCTACTGAGCTTGATGATGATTTCCGTGGGACACAATTTGGTAATGAAGCGTCTGTTACTACCATAGAGATTAATCCTAACGTGGCGTACCGCATCAATGATCAGTTTAGTATCGGCGGCGGTGTGCGCTTTGTGATTGGTGAAGGCAGCATTGGCGCAAAAAGCTCAGCTGACACTGTTCTTCCTACACCAGTTGGTAACTTACCAGTTCCGAAAGGTACAACGCTTAAGTATATGGAAGGTGATGACACCGCTTGGGGATGGCAGTTAGGCGGTGCTTGGCAGATAAATGCTGACAACAGAGTTGGTTTTAACTACCGCTCAGCAGTCGATCAAAACCTTGAAGGCGAAGCCAATGGTTTAGCCTTTAACCCAATGGATCCAACAATGAAGATGGCGGGTTCTATGGAGTTGTCATTACCTGCAACGGCGGAGCTTGCTTCTTACCATCAATTAAGCGAAAAACTTGCCATTCATGCCAGTATTAACTGGACCGATTGGAGCTCATTTGAGAAGTTAGAAGCGGTTATCCCTGCACTCTCTGAGCCTACTCAACTAGTGAAGCAAGAGAATTGGGAAGATAACTACCGTTTTGCACTGGGTACGACTTATCAGCTGAACGACACAGTAAGTATGCGAGCGGGTGTTGCTTACGACAAATCTGCAGTGTCTGATGCTAATCGTACTCTGACAATTCCTGAGATGGATCGTCTATGGTTGAGTGCAGGTATGGGTTACCGCATTAGCGAAAACTTTGATATGGATTTTGGTCTGACTTACATCTTTGCTGATGAATCTCCAGTTGTAGAACCGCGTCCAGGTATCCCGTCAGATGATTCTTCTGCTCATTTTGGTGGTACTTTTACCGGTACAACGAGTGGTAATATTTTGTTAGTAGGTATCCAAACAAGCTACCGCTTTTAAAGTGTAGTCATTACAAGTTGGCGTGTATTAAACATATGTGCCTGTAAGTTTAAGCCTCGCATTAGCGGGGCTTTTTACTTTGTTAGCCATTGGATTATTAGGTGGGTTTCATGGTAAAAGAGTTAACTTGCAGTGGGTTAATAACCCTCAGTTTTCAAATTCAGTACGCAAAATAAAAGTGAGTTTTTGCTGGAATAGGCTCTACTAAAAAGAGGTTTAAAATGAACATTAAAGCCCTTAACTTATCGGTTTGTTTGCTGTTAATTAGCTTTGTCCCAGCCTATTGCAGTGCCGATGATGTAATGCCAATCAAAGCTAATGCTTCGATTGAGGTGGTTGAGCAGTTTATAGAGGCTTTTAATGAACATAGTGTCGGGAAGCTGCTATCTCACACTACTGACTCTGTACATTGGTTCAATATATCTGGTAGTAAAATGCTCATAGAGACCTCATCAAAAAATGAGCTTGGTGCGGCGATGGCCGACTATTTTCAAACGCTACCTGATGCCAAAGCCACGTTGACGCAGGCGGTAAGTTCAGCCAATTATGTGAGCACCATCGAAAAGGTGACTTGGAGTCATGACGGTGAGCTAGATAGCCAATGTAGCATTGGGGTTTATGAGTTAAAGCAAGGCAAAATTAATGCGGTGTGGTATTACCCTGCCCATGCCTGTGAACTGGAGCCTGGCGGCGATAATATTGTGCAACCAGAAATCGGTTTACTAAAAGAAACACGTCAATAAGGAAGTTTTTGTGTCAAAGAAATATGTCATCGCACTCGATCAAGGTACCACGAGTTCAAGAGCAATTGTTTTCGATCACGATGCGAATATGGTGGCGAGCTCACAACGAGAGTTTGGCCAGATTTACCCACAACCAGGTTGGGTAGAGCATGATGCAATGGAGATCTGGGCATCGCAAAGCTCAACCTTAATTGAAGCGTTAGCACGAGCGGATATTCATAGTGAAGATGTCGCCGCAATAGGGATCACCAATCAGCGTGAAACCACGGTTATCTGGGATAAAGTGACTGGCAAACCTGTGTATAACGCCATTGTATGGCAGTGCCGAAGAAGCAAAGCGATTTGTGATGAGTTGAAGGCGCAAGGATTAGAAGAGTACGTTAAAGACGCAACGGGCTTATTGTTAGACCCTTACTTTTCAGGGACTAAAATTAAGTGGATCCTTGATAACGTTGAAGGTGTAAGAGAACGTGCTGAAAAGGGCGAGTTACTATTTGGTACCATCGATAGCTGGCTGGTATGGAAGCTCACCGAAGGCAAAGTACATGTCACCGATCCAACCAATGCCTCCCGAACGCTATTGTTTAATATTCATCAGCAAGCTTGGGATGAAAAGCTACTTAAAGCGTTAAATATACCTCGCTCTCTTCTGCCAGAAGTTAAACCTTCATCGGCTATCTATGGTCAAACTCGCATAGCAGGTGAAGGCAGTAGCATTGCTATCGCCGGTATTGCGGGCGACCAGCAATCTGCCTTGTTCGGTCAACTCTGTATTGACGAGGGCATGGCTAAAAATACCTATGGTACAGGCTGTTTTTTACTGATGAACACTGGTACTGAGGCGGTAAAATCCCAACATGGCTTATTAACGACAATTGCAGTGGGCGCTAAAGGTGAGGTTAATTATGCACTCGAAGGCTCAGTATTTATGGGCGGAGCAACGATTCAATGGCTGCGCGATGAGTTAGGGCTGATTAGGGATGCACAAGACACTGAATATTTTGCTTCGAAGGTAGAAAATACCAATGGCGTATATTTGGTACCTGCTTTTGTTGGCTTAGGCGCGCCGTATTGGGATCCTGATGCCAGAGGTGCTTTAGTTGGCTTAACCCGTGGTGCAAATCGAAATCATATTATTCGTGCAGCTCTGGAGGCTATTGCTTATCAAAGTCGAGATCTACTTGATGCTATGAGTAAAGACAGTGGCGTGGAGCTGAAGCAGATCAAAGTTGATGGTGGCGCAGTCGCCAATGACTTCCTAATGCAGTTTCAAGCAGATATTACCAATGTAGATGTATTGCGCCCCGAGTTAACCGAAACCACGGCAATGGGGGCTGCCTTTTTAGCCGGATTAGCTGTTGGTTTTTGGAGTTCTACTGCTGAGCTTAAACACAAAGCGGGTATTGAACGACGCTTTAAACCTAAGATTAATGATGCTGACAGAGCAACACTTTATGATGGCTGGAAAGAGGCCGTGGCGAGAACGCGTTAAACATTGATGTCGATATGACCAAAGGGCGAGTCATCCTCGTCTCTTTTGTTCATTGATGTCTGTTGCCCATCCTCTCGCCTATCTTCGACATAATTTTTACGCCTTTCTAAGCTAGGATCGAGCTGATAGAGAGCTGATGGGTTTTTGCGCCTATCTTCTCGAGACTCACGTCTTTCTAAGTGTGGTGGCAATTGTGCTTGCGGCTGTTCATGGCTATCTGCTGTGATCGCAGCACTATTGTTAACCGGTTTTACGCCATCTTTTTGTTTAATCTCACGCAGAGGCGGTCGGGCTAACATGGCATAAATACTGTCTAAACTAATCATAGAGCCTTCATAACGTAAGTTATTGATTACTTATATATCGGCAGGTGTCGCTTAAAATTTAGTCAAATATGGACAATATAAGAAGAATTATAGTGAATGGCACTATTTGATCTGTTGTGAGAGTAGATCCCTTATCTGAAGACGTGGTGAAGTGCAGCGAGTGCATATGAGGCTCAATAGAATCGACTATGGGTTAAATATCGTTAACCTAAATTTAGTTTCCAGATATCGAACCTAGATTTTTAGCCAATAGCGAGTGTAATTTAGGCTTCATTAATGAAGAGCAAAGGGGAATAAACCCCACTTAAGTGTTACTGCAAGTCCACTGTACGACTCTCTTCTGTCTGTTTTTCCTACTTTTTAGATATTTTTAATAACCCATCTCCCACAAAAATCCCTATTTGTGCACTCGATAGCATTTAGATTAAAACTCCCTGCTAACCCGCTTGGTTACTGGATTTTAAATAACACCGAGCCCTTGACAATTCTTGCATTGTGTCCCTAAACTTAGCTGTTGTGGGTAAATGTGGATATTTGTGGATTTTTGATAATTTAACAAGGACGATATAACGTGTTTTCTGGGGCGAGCGCTATTAATTTAGATGCGAAAGGACGAATTGCGATGCCAAAGCGGCACCGTGAGCCTTTGCACGCCCATCATAACAGTCAATTAGTGATTACTGTCGATATTCAATCGCCCTGTTTACTGCTCTATCCAGTGCAAGAGTGGCAGCAAATAGCGGTTAAGTTATCTCAATTATCAGATACCCAGCCAGCAGAACGAGCCATTAAGCGCATGTTACTTGGTTATGCCCATGAATGTGAATTAGACGGCAATGGCCGCATTCTGTTACCCACCCCCCTACGTCAATACGCCAATTTGGAAAAACGGGCGATGTTAGTCGGGCAACTTAATAAGTTTGAGTTATGGGATGAAGCTGCATGGCAACAGCAGATTGAAGAGAGTCGCATTGCGATTCTTAATGAAGATTTAGCAGCTAACCAACGTTTAGCTGACTTTTCGCTTTAGTTAGCGACAATTAATATATAGAAGATAAACATGACGCAATCATTTGAACACCTATCAGTCTTGTTGACCGAAACAGTCGCAGGCTTAAATATACGCGAAGATGGCATCTACATAGATGGTACTTTCGGCCGTGGTGGTCATTCAAGAAAAGTGCTTGAGCAACTCGGACCTAATGGCCGTTTGATTGCGATTGATAGAGATCCACAGGCCATTTTGGCCGCAGAGCAGTTTAAAGACGATAGTCGTTTTCAGATTGTGCATGGTGGCTTTGGTCAGTTAGCGCAGTATGTCGAAGAGCTTGGGCTGAAAGGTAAGATTGACGGTGTATTGCTCGACTTTGGTGTGTCTTCACCTCAGCTTGATGATGCTGAACGTGGTTTCAGTTTCCTACGTGATGGTCCATTGGATATGCGTATGGATAATTCTCAAGGTCAGACCGCAGCCCAGTGGATTGCTCGTGCCGAAATTGAAGACATGGCATGGGTATTTAAAACCTATGGCGAAGAAAAAAATTCGCGCCATATTGCTCGTTGTATTGCAGCGGATCGCGAGAAAACGCCGTTTTTACGGACTAAAGAGTTAGCCGATCTTATTGCACGTATTACTAAGAATAAAGAGCGTAATAAACACCCAGCAACACGCGTGTTCCAAGCTATTCGTATTTATATCAATAGTGAACTTGAACAGATTGATCAGGCATTGGAAGGCGCGTTAACAGTGTTGGCGCCAGAAGGGCGTTTATCTGTCATTAGTTTCCATTCTTTGGAAGATCGCATGGTTAAGCGCTTTATTCGCCGTCATAGCCAAGGGGAAAGTGTGCCGCATGGTTTACCGATCACAGAAGCTGAGATCAATAAGTCACGTAAGTTGAAAGGCATAGGCAAAGCAATTAAACCGTCGGCTGAAGAGATAGAGCGTAACGCTAGAGCGAGAAGTTCAGTATTACGTATTGGTGAACGTTTACCTTATGACCTTGAGTCAGTGTAGAGGCTTCGGTGAGTAAGTCGCAGCTAAACCTAACTCGTATTGTGTTGCTCGATTTATGGCATCACAAATGGGTCATGGTGGTTGCACTGCTCGTCATGCTCAATGCAATAGCCGTGGTTTACACCAGTTATGAAGGACGAAAGTACACCAGCCAGTGGGAGCAGTTGCTACAAGAGCGTGATCGATTAGACATTGAATGGCGAAACTTGTTACTTGAAGAGCAGTCTCGCTCAGAGCATAGCAGAGTTACCCGGATGGCGACTAAAGAGCTCGATATGAGGCGTCCTTTACCCAAAGAAGAGGTGGTAGTTAGAGTCCCATGAGTAAACAGGCAAAGCGCAAACAGAAACCACAGCTGATCCAATGGCGTTTATACGTTGTTGTGGCGTTTGTTTGCATGCTATTTACCAGCCTTATCGGTCGAGCGGCATATATTCAGATTATTGAGCCAGAAAAGCTGCGCCACGAAAGTGATATGCGTACTTTAAGAACCACTAGCCGCGAAGTGCAGCGAGGCCTCATTACCGATCGTAACGGCGAAATGTTGGCGGTCAGTGTGCCTGTTAAAGCTGTTTATGCTGATCCTAAAGTCGTGCATGACGAAAATGGTTTTGTTGATATGCGCCGTTGGCAAGCGCTTGCTGACGTGCTGCATGAGCCGAAAGAAAAAATTTTAAAGCGAGTGCAAAGTAATCCACGTAAACGCTTTACCTACCTAAAGCGCCAAGTCACACCAGCGGTTGCTGACTACATTAAGAAACTTAAACTCCCTGGTGTTTACCTTAAGCCTGAATCACGTCGCTATTATCCAACCAGTGAGATCTCGGCACAGCTAGTCGGTATTACCAATATTGACGATTTAGGCATTGAAGGGATAGAGAATACCTATAACGATTGGCTAACGGGAACACCGAGTAAACAGAAGGTGCGTAAATCACGTGATGGTCACGTCGTTGAGCGTCTGGATATGGTGCAAGAGGGTGAAAGCCCTAATGATCTAGTACTCAGTATTGACCAACGCATTCAGCAGTTAGCATATCGAGAGATAAAAAAGGCCACTGAAGCTAACCAAGCAACGTCGGCATCCATTGTGGTGTTAGATGTGAATACTGGTGAAGTGTTGGCGATGGCTAATACTCCCTCTTACAACCCAAATTCGCGTGAGAACTTACAGAGTTATCGGATGCGAAATCGTGCTTTAACCGATGCCTATGAGCCAGGTTCGACCATCAAGCCGTTTGTAGTCGCAGCAGCGCTTGAAGCGGGCACGATTAAGCTCGACGACATCATTAAAACGAATCCCGGTCGAATGCGTATTGGCGGTAAAATTGTACGTGATACTCGCAACTATGGAGACCTGTCGCTAGCCGGGATCTTGGTGCATTCAAGTAACGTTGGCATGACCAAAATTGCATTATCAATGCCAGTACAAGAGTTGCTAGGCTCCTATCAGGCGATGGGATTGGGTAACTACTCAGGGATTAATCTTGAAGGCGAGAGTGCGGGCCTTATTCATGATCGCCGTCGCTGGTCTGAGTTTGAGCGAGCCACACTGTCGTTTGGCTATGGCTTAATGGCTACACCATTACAGATAGCCAGAATGTATGCCACTCTTGGAAGTAAAGGGGTGCTTTATCCAACTTCGATTCTAAAGCTTAAGCAAAAGCCTGAAGGTACCCAAGTCATCTCTGCGGATGTTGCGCAGAATGTGATGGAGATGCTGGTTGGTGTCACCGAGAAAGGCGGCACCGCGCGTAAGGCGCATATTGAAGGTTATCCAGTTGCAGGTAAAACAGGGACTGCACGTAAGGCCGTTGCCGGCGGTTATGGTGAAGATTATGTGGCTATTTTTGCCGGAGTTGCGCCAGTACATAACCCTAGACTTGCTATTGCTGTTGTTGTTAATGAACCTAAAGGCGATAGATATTACGGCGGTGATATTGCTGCCCCCGTCTTCGCATCAGTAATGTCTGGAGCATTACAAATGTTGAATGTTGAACCCATTTCTAGCCGCGAAAAAGTTCGTTTGGCTGCTTTATCTAGGAGTGCAGAATAATGTTAATTCGAGATCTCCTTGCTCCCTGGTTCCACTATTCAGGCATAGAAGTTTTCAATGATCTCACGCTTGATAGCCGCGCGCTAAAAGCGGGCGATCTTTTTGTCGCAGTACCTGGTTATCAGGTAGATGGACGACAGTATACTCAAGCCGCATTGGATAACGGTGCCGCTGCAGTATTGGTGCATACCGACTCGCCAGAAGAACACGGCAAAGTTAGCACCGATAATGGTTTGCAAATTTCGTTTTTCCAGTTAAACCGTCAACTGTCAGCGTTAGCAGTGCAGGCATACCCTTTGTCGAGCAAACGACCAAAGATTATCGGAGTGACGGGCACTAACGGTAAAACCTCTGTTACGCAGTTAATTGCTCAATTACAGCAACTGCAGAGCAAGCAAACTGCTGTGATGGGGACGCTGGGCAATGGATTATGGGGCGAGCTCGTCGATAGTGGCAACACCACTGCCGACGCTATTACCCTGATTAAGCAATTACAAAATTTTGAAAAAAGCCATGCTGATACCTGCGCTATGGAAGTATCTAGTCATGGTTTAGTGCAAGGCCGTGTCGAAGCGGTGCCTTTTGATGTCGCTGTCTTTACCAATTTGAGCCGCGATCACCTCGATTACCACCATACAATGGAAGCTTATGGCGCTGCTAAGCAACGTCTGTTTAATTTCAGCTCATTGAGTGCAGGCTTGATAAATTATGATGACGAAACCGGCGCCTCGTGGTTAGCACAAGCTACATCAACAAAAACATTAGGCTTCAGTATTAAGGGTAATAGCAAGGCGGATATCTATGCCAAGCAGTGCCATTACCATGATGGTGGCGTTACGTGCACATTAGTTTGGCCTGAAGGCGAAGCTAAACTGCAATCGCCGCTATTAGGTGACTTTAATCTTTCTAATTTAGTGGCAGCGCTGGGCGCACTTTATCTTGTGGGTGAAGATATGGCAGCCATAGTAAGACTCGCGTCAGCCCTGACGCCGGTTGCTGGTCGAATGGAGCGATTTACCACCACTGGCAATGTAACGTTAGTTGTCGATTATGCCCACACGCCAGATGCTATCGAGCAGGCTTTACAGGCATTAAGAGTGCACTGTAAGGGTGAATTATGGTGCTTGTTTGGTTGTGGTGGAGATAGAGATTCAGGTAAACGCCCTATGATGGCAAGCAGTGCAGAGCAGTTTGCCGATCATGTGATGGTGACCAGCGATAACGCACGTAGTGAAAATCCTGAAGATATCATCGCAGATGTTTTTTCAGGATTTATTGAGCCGCAAAAGGCGCAATCTCAAGTTAATCGTAAAGCAGCTATTAGAGAAGTGGTTGCCTTGGCAAAACCTGGTGACATGGTGCTACTTGCCGGTAAAGGGCATGAAACCTACCAAGAAGTTAATGGTGAAAAATTGAATTATGACGAACGCGCATTTACCAAAGCCATAGCGGAAGGTAAAGCATGATAAAGCTAACGTTAACTGAAATTGCTGAGCACCTTGGGGGCAAGTTGCTTGGAGAAGATTTGTCGATAGAACAGGTATCGAGTGATAGTCGCGCTGTGGATGGACAAACACTCTTTGTGGCACTTAAAGGTGACAACTTTGATGGCCATAACTTTGTAGCATCAGCTGCAGAGAATGGCGTAAGGGCGGTGCTGGTTGAGCACGAACTCCCAGATGCTGTTTCGCAAATCATTGTAGACAATAGCCAGCGAGCAATGGGGGACATTGGCGCTTATGTACGAGAGAAGCTAGCGCCAGTCTGTGTTGCATTAACTGGCTCAAACGGCAAAACCAGTGTTAAAGAGATGGTTGCCACTATTTTGTCACAGCAACACCAAGTGCTTTATACCGCTGGGAATTTTAACAACGAAATCGGTGTGCCGCTGACATTATTACGTTTACAAGCTGGTGATCAGTTTGGTGTATTTGAGCTTGGTGCTAATCATGCTGGAGAAATTGATTATACCTCGAGCCTAGTTAAACCCACTGTCGCGATGGTGAATAATGTTGCCTCGGCACACCTTGAAGGGTTTGGCTCGTTAGCGGGAGTTGCCAAGGCTAAATCTGAGATATTCAATCACGTTGCAACAGACGGTACTGCGGTTATCAATGCCGATGATGCTTTTGCAGCAGTGATGTTAGCGGCATCTAAACATTTAACTCAGTTAACCTTTGCTATTGATGCAGCCGCTGATGTGAAAGCGACTGCATTACACGCGGATAAAGGTGGGCGATACAGCTTCGATATTTCCTATGCTGGACAGGTTGAATCTGTGGTTTTACCGCTTGCTGGCCGCCATCAGGTACTTAATGCATTGGCTGCTAGTAGTCTATGTTTGGCACTTGGTATGTCATTAAGCTTTATCAATCAAGGACTGAGCCTACTTGAGCCCGTCAAGGGCAGAATGTTGCCAACTCGTTTAGGCAGAGTAACGGTAATTGATGATAGCTATAATGCTAACCCCGCCTCGGTAGGTGCGGCGATTGACTGGCTTCAAGAAATTAACGGAAATCGGTGTTTAGTGCTGGGCGATTTAGGAGAATTAGGCGACAATGCCGCCCTTTTGCACAATGAGCTAGGCGCAGAAGCTAAAGCAAAAGGTGTTGATGCACTGTTTTGTGTTGGCGAGCTAAGTGAAGGTGCAAGTCATGCTTTTGGTACTACACACCACAAAGATATTAATGAATTGATAGAGAAATTAGTGGCTTATATAAATGAGTCTAATGGCGATATCACAATCTTAGTCAAAGGTTCTCGCAGTGCGAGAATGGAACGTGTAGTTGAAGCTTTAACAATGGCCTTTGGTCGCGGGGAGTTTGTTTAATGCTGGTTTACCTGGCGGAGTATTTAACCCAGTTTTACAGTGGGTTTAACGTATTTTCTTATGTCACCTTCCGAGCCATTCTTGGATTGATGACGGCATTGATGTTTAGTCTTTGGTGGGGACCAAAGATGATAGAACGTTTGCAGTTATTGCAAATTGGCCAAGTTGTGCGAAACGACGGCCCCGAGTCTCATTTTAGCAAGCGCGGAACACCTACTATGGGTGGTCTGCTTATTCTTGCTGGTATTTTTATTAGTGTATTGCTTTGGGGCGATTTAGGTAGCCGTTATGTGTGGGTTGTGCTGTTTGTGCTAGCAAGTTTTGGCACCATTGGTTTTATCGATGACTATCGCAAAGTGGTTCGAAAAGACACTAAGGGATTGATCGCCCGTTGGAAATACCTATTGCAATCTATAGCAGCCATTGTGATTGCTGTTTATCTTTACGCGTCAGCTGACACGGCTGGAGAAACACAGTTAGTGGTACCTTTCTTTAAAGATGTGATGCCGCAACTGGGGGCTTTCTTTATTGTATTGGTGTACTTCACGATTGTGGGCTCAAGTAATGCGGTCAACTTAACCGACGGTCTTGATGGTTTAGCTATTATGCCAACCGTTATGGTCGCAGCTGCATTTGCCTTGATCGCGTATCTTTCGGGTCATGTTCAATTTGCTAACTATTTGCACATTCCTTATCTGCCTGGAGCGGGTGAGTTAGTGATTGTCTGTACGGCGATTGTTGGTGCGGGACTTGGGTTCTTATGGTTTAACACTTATCCAGCACAAGTATTTATGGGGGATGTAGGTTCTCTAGCACTTGGTGCTGCACTTGGCGCAATAGCGGTATTAGTGCGCCAAGAGATCTTACTTGTCATCATGGGGGGCGTGTTCGTGATGGAGACCGTATCCGTTATATTGCAGGTCGGTTCTTACAAGCTAAGAGGCCAGCGTATCTTCCGTATGGCACCTATACATCATCATTATGAGTTAAAAGGGTGGCCAGAGCCGCGCGTTATCGTGCGCTTTTGGATTATCTCCCTGTTCCTAGTGTTGCTTGGTCTTGCAACGTTGAAGCTTAGATAAAACGGACATATAACATGGCGCAGCAGTATTCACACATAGTATTAGGATTGGGAGCAACTGGCTTATCGGTTGTTCGCTACCTGTGTGATCAGGGTATAACTCCTTTAGTGATGGACAGTCGAGAGCAGCCTCCAGGTGCAGATAAACTGACTGCCGCTTATCCTGATGTTGAGCTAATCGCTGGCGGGTTTGATTGCCGTTACTTAGTTCAAGCATCTCAGATTGTTATTAGCCCAGGCATTTCTGTTGAAACGCCAGAGGTACGCGCTGCATTTGATATGGGTATTGAAGTGATTGGCGATGTCGAGCTATTCGCTAGAGCGATCGCCAGCAGCTCCGCCCGTGTTATAGGTATTACTGGCTCAAATGGTAAGTCTACGGTCACTACCTTAGTCGGTGAAATGGCCGCAGCGGCAGGATTATCTTATGCCTTGGGTGGCAATATCGGTATTCCTGTATTGGATCTGCTGTTGGACCCAAAAGAGCTTTATGTGCTTGAGCTATCTAGTTTCCAGCTGGAGACCACCCATAGCCTCAATTGTATTGCGGCAACCTGTTTAAACATTAGTGAAGATCATATGGATCGTTACAGTGACTTGGAGTCATACCGACAAGCCAAACTGAATCTTTATGATCAAAGTAAAAGCATACTGTTTAATCGAGAAGATCTGCTGACGTTACCAAATAGTCCGATGAACCAAAATAGCTTTGGTTTAGATGCACCAGAAGTTGACGCTTGGGGCATTGCCGAAGGCAATATTGTACGTGGTAGTAGTGTGATTATGCCTATAAGCGAGGTTGCTTTGGTGGGGAGTCATAACCACGCTAATTTGATTGCGGCAATGGCACTGGCGAGCAGTGTCGATATCGGCCGCGAATATTTAGTCGCAGTTGCTAAACAGTTTACTGGGCTGACTCACCGCTGTGAAGTGGTTGCCGATATTGCTGGAGTGACTTATGTCAACGACTCTAAAGCAACCAATGTTGGCGCAACAGTAGCAGCAATCGAAGGTTTGAGTGAGCACTTAGGTGAATTGATTTTGATTGCTGGCGGTGACGGCAAAGGTGCAGATTTTTCCGCTTTAGCAGCAGCGCTGGAGAAAGTCAGCAGTTTAATCACCCTAGGTAAAGATGGTGACAAAATTGCCGCTCTCAAAGAGGGCGCACAGTCCGTTGATACCATGGCTGAAGCGGTAGCGTTAGCCAATGAAATTTCAACTGCAGGTGATATCGTTATTCTGTCACCAGCATGTGCCAGTTTAGATATGTACCCTAATTTTATGGCGCGTGGCGATGACTTTCGCGCTGAAGTTGGCAAGTTAAATGCCTAGCGCAGAGAAGCAGCTCAGTCTGTTTAGTGGCCGCTTTAAGTGGTCGCTAGCAAACTTATTTGCAGATAGAGCCGCGCCGGGTATGCAGTTGTATGACCGAGCATTGCTGTTCGCGGTATTGTCGTTAATCTGCTTTGGGTTTGTGATGGTGATGTCCGCCTCTATGCCTGAAGCGCAGAGTTTAACTGGCAATCCATTTCACTTTGTATGGCGCCATGGCGCATATTTAGTGGGCTGCATGATAATTGCGGCAGTCGTTCTACAAGTAGAGATGCGCCATTGGCAAAATTTTAGTCCATTTTTGCTGTTGATTGTAGGCATTATGCTGGTCGCAGTATTGTTAGTAGGGACCACGGTAAACGGTGCTACGCGCTGGTTAACTGTTGGCCCGATCCGAATACAGGTTGCAGAAATCGCCAAGTTCGTTTTTGCAATTTATATGGCGGGGTACTTGGTAAGGCGTCATCAAGAGATTAGAGAAAACGCTAAAGGCTTTTATAAGCCAATCGCTGTATTTGCAGTGTATGCATTTCTGATTTTAATGCAGCCGGATTTAGGCACCGTCGTAGTGCTATTTGTTGGCACTGTAGGCTTGCTATTTTTGGCTGGTGCCAGATTATTAGACTTTTTTGCGCTGATCCTGACCGGAGTCTTAGCGTTTGTGGCTTTGGTGGCATTAGAGCCATATCGTATGCGACGAGTGACGTCATTTTTAGATCCTTGGCAAGATCCATTTGGTAGTGGCTATCAGCTAACCCAATCATTGATGGCTTATGGGCGTGGCGACTGGTTTGGACAAGGTTTAGGAAATAGTATTCAGAAATTAGAGTATCTGCCTGAAGCTCACACCGATTTTATCTTTGCCGTTATTGGTGAGGAATTAGGATTTATCGGCATTATCGTGGTGCTTGCGGTGCTGCTGTTTGTCGCTTTGAGAGCGATTAAGCTAGGTAACATGTGCTTATCGCTTGAGCGTGCATTTGATGGCTACCTTGCCTACGGCATTGGTATTTGGATCTGCTTTCAAACGGTGGTTAATGTGGGGGCAAGTATTGGCATGTTACCCACAAAAGGTTTGACCCTGCCATTCATTAGCTATGGTGGTAGTAGTTTATGGGTTATGACGGCAGCAGCGATGATGTTGATCCGAATTGATTACGAAAGACGATTAAGTGTGATCCAAGCCGTTGAAGGCCGAGGTCCAAAATAATGAGTGAATTAATGACTGAGCAAGTACAACAGAAGCGCATTTTAATTATGGCCGGCGGCACTGGCGGCCATGTTTTTCCTGCGCTTGCGGTTGCTAAATACCTAACCCAGCAGGGCTGGAAGGTACGCTGGTTAGGTACTGCCGATAGAATGGAGGCGAGATTAGTACCGCAACACGGCTTTGATATCGATTTTCTCGATATCAAGGGGGTTCGAGGAAACGGTTTATTACGTAAATTGGCTGCTCCATTTAAGATCCTGCGCTCAGTTATGCAGGCTCGCTCAGTGATCCAAGATTTTAAACCTGATGTGGTGATGGGCATGGGCGGCTTTGCCAGTGGCCCCGGTGGAGTGGCAGCAAGATTATCAGGTATTCCATTAGTTTTGCATGAGCAAAACGCCATTCCAGGGATGACCAATAAGCTTTTATCTAAGGTCGCTACTGAAGTGCTGTGTGCATTCCCTGACACATTTACCGATGTGAGTGCTGAAACTGTTGGTAACCCAATTCGTAAAGAGTTAATTGCACTGGGTGGCAATAGAGATAAAGCTTGTGAAGAGGAAGCGCTAAAAGTTTTAGTAGTGGGTGGTAGCTTAGGCGCCAAGATATTTAACGATGTCATGCCTGGTGCGCTTGAGGGCGTAAGCAAAACCCATCCAATGACCGTTTGGCATCAAGTTGGTCGCAACAATTTAGCATCGGTTAAGGCTGAGTATCAGCACTTAGGCCAAGATGGTAGCGTGAAGGTCGCTGAGTTTATTGACGATATGGAAGCTGCGTATCGCTGGGCTGATGTGGTTGTGTGCCGTTCGGGTGCATTGACGGTATCAGAACTTGCAGCAGTTGGACTACCGAGCCTATTAGTGCCATATCCACATGCTGTAGATGACCATCAAACCAAAAATGCTCAGGTATTAGTTGAGGCTGGCGCTGCATTTTTACTACCACAACCTTTAGTGGATAGCAGTAAGTTGATAAGTAAATTGTCGATGCTAGCGTCCGACAGAAAAGAGTTATGCAAAATGGGCGAGCGCGCCCGAGACGTGGCTGTAGTCGATGCAACGCAACGAGTCGCCGACGTCTGTATTAAATTAGCGGAAAAGGGTTGAGATGAGTAACAAAGCAGAGAAGTATTCGCAGCTAAGAACCATGATCCCTGAAATGCGTAGGGTGAAGCATATCTATTTTGTTGGAATAGGTGGTGCAGGTATGGGTGGCATAGCGGAAGTGCTTGTTAACGAGGGCTACAAATTGAGTGGCTCTGATATCGCTGAAAATGCAGTGACAGAGCGACTAAGTCAGTTGGGAGCTGTTATCCATATTGGCCACAATGCCGATAATGTTAAGGATGTTGACGTCGTCGTAGTTTCAACCGCGATCAGTGCTGATAACCCTGAGTTGATGGCTGCGAAAGAGCTGCGTATTCCTGTTGTTCAGCGCGCTGAAATGCTGGCAGAACTGATGCGTTACCGTCACGGTGTTGCGGTTGCTGGCACTCACGGTAAAACAACTACAACTAGTTTAATTGCCAGTGTTTACGCACAAGCTGATCGCGATCCTACTTTTGTTATTGGTGGTTTATTAAATAGTGCAGGCACTAATGCACGTTTAGGGCATAGCCGTTACCTGATCGCTGAAGCTGATGAAAGTGATGCGAGCTTTTTGCATCTGCAGCCAATGGTGAGTGTTGTAACTAATATCGAAGCCGACCATATGGATACCTATGGTGGAGATATTGAAAAGCTAAAGAATACCTTCGTTGACTTTATCCATAATTTGCCATTTTATGGCGTTGCTGTGGTTTGCATCGACGATCCTATTGTGCGTGAACTATTGCCACGTTTTAGCCGAAAGGTGGTCACCTATGGGTTCAGTGACGAAGCTGATGTACAAGCGGTTGGTTTCACTCAGACTGGTTATAGCAGTCAATTTACGGTTAAGCGCAATGGCGTGGCAGATCTGCAACTGTCGGTAAACTTGCCAGGTGAACACAATGTGCTAAATGCTTTGGCGGCAATTGCTGTAGCCAGTGAAGATGACATTGATGATGAGGCTATCGTAAAAGCACTGGCAGAATTTCAGGGGATTGGTCGCCGTTTCCAGCAGGTCGGTGATTTTGAAACCAGTAGGGGCGAAATAAAACTGGTAGATGATTACGGTCATCATCCGAGTGAAGTCGCAGCAACGATAAAAGCGGCAAGACAGGGCTGGCCTGAGCGCAGATTAGTGATGATCTATCAGCCACATCGTTATAGTCGTACTCGTGATCTTTATGAAGACTTTGTTGAAGTTCTTTCCCAAGTTGATTGCCTGTTATTACTTGATGTTTATGCCGCTGGAGAAGCCGCTATACCAGGGGCTGATAGTCGTGCATTGTGTCGCTCTATTCGAGTCCGTGGTCAGCTGGAGCCTGTATTTGTTGCCAATAATGAGCAGTTACAAATGGTATTACCAGAATTACTTCAAAATGGTGATCTGCTTCTCACTCAAGGCGCGGGTAATATTGGCGTGTTATCACGAAATTTGGCACAGTCAAATTTGGGCTTTGACGCAAAAGAAGCTGAAGATAAAAATGGGTAACTTAGAAATATATACAATGAGTTACACTGCAAATTTTGACGCTCAGGATAAGGTCTATATAATGGCCGGTTTTCCCTCTTCACGACCTAATAAGAGGGCGTAAGGATGTCTTGGAGCGATAAAGGCCAACGTGTTCGAGTTTTGCTGTTAAAAACCGACTGGTATTTATGCTTTGGGTTAGTGTTTCTTGCGAGTGTTTTAATCGGACTTTCGGCTGCGGCTTTTAAGCTCAACGCAGTATTGAATGATGCGGATGCGTTACCGATTGAAGCTGTTGCGATTAACGGTGAGCGGAATTATACCGCTGACCAAGAAATTCAAGTTGCACTGCAAGATTTGATGCAAAGAAGCTTTTTCTCTGCAGATGTCAATCAAGTACAGCAGGCATTGGAGGCCTTGCCATGGGTTTATCAGGCATCGGTAAGACGCGAGTGGCCTGCAAAGTTAAAAGTGTACTTGATTGAACAAGTACCAGTAGCCCATTGGAATGGTGATGCTTGGCTCAACACCTATGGTGATGTGTTTGATGCTCCAGCAAAAGAGGGGATACCCAATTTGCCTTCGTTGACGGGGCCAGAGGCACAAGGGAAGTCAGTGTTGACAACCTACCAGCAACTTGGAGAGTTGTTAACCATCAATGGATTTAGCTTGAAGAGTTTGGGTTTAAGTGCAAGACATGCATGGCATGCAGAGTTAAATAACGGTATCAGGCTTGAGCTTGGCCGAGAAGATAGTATGACAAGGATACAAAGGTTTATCCACGTCTACCCCAAGCTTGCTGCGCAAGATAAAAAGGTAGGAGTGGTGGATTTGCGCTACGACACTGGACTGGCCGTAGATTGGGATGATGCACAAACAGAGAGCCGTTAATTAATGACTAAGAATCTAGATAGAAATCTGATCGTTGCCTTGGACATAGGAACTTCAAAAGTTGCTGTGATCATTGGTGAAGTATTGCCTGATGGCGAGATCAGTATTGTCGGCCTCGGCAACCACCCTTCGCGAGGGATGGATAAAGGCGGTGTAAACGATCTTGATTCTATTGTACGCAGCGTACAGCGAGCACTCGATCAAGCAGAGTTAATGGCAGATTGCCAAGTCTCTTCGGTTTACCTAAGTATTTCAGGCAAACATATTGAATGTCAGAACGAAAATGGCATGGTATCGATTAATGATGAAGAAGTGACACAAGAAGATGTCGACAACGTTATTCATACAGCGCGCTCAGTAAAGATTCCTACTGAGCGACGAATTTTGCACGTGTTACCGCAAGAGTATGCCATCGATGTACAAGATGGAATTAAGAGCCCTATTGGCATGTCAGGCATGCGTATGGAAGCAAAAGTACATATCGTGACTTGTGCTAATGATATGGCAAAGAATATTACTAAGAGTGTTGAGCGCTGCGGGCTAAAAGTGGATGACCTAGTGTTTTCAGCTATTGCCTCGGCAGACTCGGTGTTAACCGATGACGAGAAAGATCTGGGTGTCTGTTTAGTTGATATGGGTGGTGGTACAACAGATATTGCGGTTTATACCAATGGTGCGCTACGCCATTGTGCCGTCGTCCCTGTTGCAGGTAATCAGGTGACCAACGACATCGCTAAGATTTTCCGCACACCGCTATCCCATGCTGAGCAAATTAAAGTGCAGCATGCCAGTGCACGAAGCTCCATGGTCAGTCGAGAAGACAGCATCGAAGTCCCTTCAGTCGGAGGGCGACCATCGCGCAGTATGTCTAGGCATACATTGGCAGAAGTGGTTGAGCCAAGATACCAAGAGCTATTTGAATTAATTCTAAAGCAACTACGTGAAAGCGGACTTGAAGACCAAGTTGCAGCGGGCATAGTGCTAACCGGCGGGACTGCATCTATTGAAGGTGCTGTTGATGTTGCCGAAGCAACGTTTGGGATGCCAGTAAGAATGGCACAACCGTTGCCAGTTAAAGGTTTATATGAATATGTCGATCAGCCTATCTACTCCACAGGAGTTGGGCTGCTTCATTATGGTGCGCGCAGAGTGATTGAACGTCAGTTTGAGCGTCCAGAGCGACAAGGGGTCACCAGTCTTTGGAATCGGGTCCAAAGTTGGTTTAAAGGCGAGTTTTAATTTAGTAACGCAGGCAAACGGAGAAAATACCATGTTTGAGATCATGGATAGTCATACAGATGAAGCGGTGATCAAGGTCATCGGTGTCGGTGGTGGTGGTGGTAATGCTGTCGAACATATGGTTAAGCACAATATCGAAGGTGTTGAATTCGTAGCGACAAATACTGATGCACAAGCTTTACGTAAGTCAGCTGCGAGCACAACGATTCAGCTAGGCCGCGATGTCACTAAAGGTTTAGGTGCTGGGGCGAATCCAGAAATTGGTCGTCTAGCGGCTGAAGAAGATAAAGAAAGTATCCGCAATGCGATTAAAGGATCTGACATGATCTTTATTGCCGCGGGTATGGGTGGTGGTACCGGAACTGGTGCAGCTCCAGTAGTGGCAGAAGTTGCTCGTGAAGAGGGGATTCTTACTGTTGCAGTTGTGACTAAGCCATTCCCATTCGAAGGCAAAAAACGTATGACTTTCGCTGATCAAGGTATTGAGCAACTGGCTAAAAATGTTGACTCACTGATCACGATTCCAAATGAAAAGTTATTAAAAGTGCTGGGTCGCGGTACATCACTGCTTGACGCTTTTGCTGCAGCAAACAACGTACTACTTGGTGCGGTGCAAGGTATTGCTGAGCTTATCACGCGTCCAGGTTTGATTAACGTCGATTTCGCCGATGTGAAAACGGTTATGTCAGAAATGGGTAATGCCATGATGGGCACTGGTGTAGCAAGTGGCGAAGATCGTGCTGAAGAAGCGGCAGAAGCTGCTGTTGCAAGTCCCCTACTAGAAGATATCGATCTTGCGGGTGCTCGTGGTGTACTTGTGAATATCACAGCCGGTATGGATATGAGCATCGAAGAGTTTGAGACTGTGGGTAACCACGTTAAAGCTTACGCTTCTGACAATGCGACTGTGGTTGTCGGTGCCGTTATTGATCCTGAAATGTCAGATGAGCTGCGTGTAACGGTTGTAGCAACTGGTATTGGCGCTGAGAAAAAGCCTGATATTCAGTTGGTAACAAAGCCTGCTCCGCGTCCAGAGCCGATTGTTCCTGCAGAAACTCGTACTGAAACCTTTGCTGCGGAAGATCCAATTTCGCCAACGTTATCACACGGGAATACAGCCGCTGCAACTCAACCGGCAGCAGCACCAACAGCAGAGAAAAAGAGCGACCTTGATTACTTAGACATTCCAGCATTTTTGCGTAAGCAAGCTGATTAAAACGAATGTTAATAAGGTGTTAACTATTATAAGGCTATACTAATGTATTGTCTTATCGTGGGTGTGTTTTTGGTGTATTTGCAAAGATATGCTAAGATATCCGACCAGCATCGCCTGTACACGGTTAAAAAGTGTATAGTTTGTGCTTTTTTGTTGAGCGAATAAACGGGTAAATACATGATTTTTCAAAGAACAGTCAAAGAAATGGTTAAAACTACTGGTGTCGGATTGCATTCCGGCAACAAGGTGACTTTGATCATTAAACCCGCACCTGTTAATACTGGCATCATGCTTGTTCGTACCGATTTGTCACCGGCAGTTGAAATTCCAGCTGTTGCTGAACAAGTACGTGAAACGACAATGTGTACTGCGCTAGTAAATGACGATGGTGTTCGTATTTCGACAATTGAGCATCTGTTTGCAGCACTTGCTGGATTGGGCATTGATAACGCCATTATTGAAGTTGATGCTCCTGAAATCCCGATCATGGATGGCAGTGCGAGTCCTTTTGTATTCCTACTCCAATCAGTAGGTATTGAAGAGCAAGCAGCCGCTAAGAAGTACATCAAGATCACTAAACCTATTCGTGTTGAAGACGGTGATAAGTGGGCTGAGTTAAAACCTTTCAAAGGTTTTAGAGTTGATTTTGCCATTGACTTTAATCACCCTGAGATCGCCCGCAGCCAACAGCATATGGTGATGGATTTTTCATCTTCCGCCTTTGTTAAAGATATTAGTCGTGCGAGAACCTTTGGGTTTATGCGCGATATTGAATACTTGAGAGCAAATAATCTTGCGCTTGGTGGCAGTATGGAAAACGCAGTTGTACTTGACGAATATCGAGTCCTCAACCCCGATGGCCTGCGTTATGAGGATGAGTTCGTTAAGCACAAGATTCTTGATGCATTTGGTGACCTCTATGTTGCTGGTCATGCAATTGTTGGTGAGTTCTGTGCCTATAAAACAGGGCATGCACTGAACAACCAGTTAGTGCGTGCAATGCTTGCACAGCAAGATGCTTGGGAGATCGTTAGCTTTGAAAAAGAAGCTGATGCTCCAGTAAGTTTCTCAGTACCTTCGGGTGCCGTATTCGCTTAATAACGAATTAAGATTGCCTTGAACGGCTGGCCAATGCAGCCAGCCGTTTTAGTTTTACCGCCAACGTACCTTCTGCATGTTCAGCTAAAGCTTCAATGTGAGCTGCCGCATTTTCACTTATGTGGTTGTGAGCAGGTTTGGATTTTGTTTCATACATTAACAAGCTTGGGTTGACTTTGACTTCGATAGCGGTAAGCATGGGTAGCGTTTCGGCTTGCAGCATTTGCAATATTTTGGGTTTTTGGAAGTTAATTCTTGCCGCCCAAGCCGCCGTTGTTGTTTCAATGACCAAGGTACCTTGGCGTAGATTGGCAACCTTTAGCTGCTCTATCACTGGACCAGTAAGCACTTTTTTGACGTAGTTATCTAAGTGTAATAGCAGTTCTGCTTTTTCAGCCAAGTTGGGCATGTTCCCTTGCTGATGCAGTAGCTGACTGAGATCCTGTGGGGGTTTTTTCATATGATAATAAAATGGCTTAATTAGGCTATGAGTGTAACAGTTTTTATTCAAGGTCGAAACGGTGCCACACGCTGGCAACCGGGAAAGCGTTGGTTGTTATTACCTATCTTGCTCATCGCTGCGGGAACAGGTCTTTATCAACACAATGCTAAGCAGCTTATAGAGCAACAGACCAATGCTGACAGTGAACGCTTGGCTCGTGAAGAGCAAAAAAGCGAGTTGATCTCTTTAAAGAGTGCAACTGAGACTCAATTGTCGATGTTAGTGGCGCATGTTGCACGTATGCAAGCTAAACTCACGCGTATAGAAGCGTTGGGTCAGCAAGTTGCTCTAAATAATCAATTAGAAGATCAATTTGATTTCTCTTCAGAAGTCGGTGTTGGCGGTGCGAGTGAATTAGGCACTAACATCGAACTCGATCAGCTCATAGCCGATATGGATGCGCTGGTATTAAGAATGGATAATAATAATGTTCAGCTCTCACTACTTGAAACGGTAGCATCTAATCTCCATATAGATGAAGAACGTTATATATCTGGGCGACCAATTAAGAAAGGTTGGTTATCATCGCCCTATGGTTTACGAAATGATCCCTTTAGCGGTAAACGTACGATGCACAAAGGCATCGACTTTGCTGGAGAAGAGGGCGTCGATGTAGTCGCTACCGCAGGTGGTGTAGTTATGTGGGCGGACAAGATGTTTGGGTATGGCGAGCTTGTTGAAATTGATCATGGTAATGGTCTACGAACTCGTTATGGTCACAATAAAGCTTTGTCAGTAACCGTAGGCGACGTGGTCGCTAAAGGCGATAAAATCGCTGTTATGGGAAGTACTGGGCGCTCAACCGGGCCTCATGTGCACTATGAAGTGTTGCGCGGTGGACAGCAAATTGATCCGCAAAAATATGTCTACCGCAAGGCAGGTTAATCGAAAATAGGCTTTCAGGCTCTAAAAGGGACTTGGCCAACAACATAGAAGTGGTTCAGATGTTTGGTAAATTACTGACAAAAGTATTTGGTAGTCGCAACGATCGTACGCTTAAGGCTTTCGGTAAAGTCGTTAATAAAATTAATGGTTTTGAGGAAGAGTACGGGCAGTTATCAGATGAAGACTTAAAAGCAAAAACAATACTCTTTCGTGAACGTCTAGAGGCTGGGGAAACCCTAGATGACGTTTTACCTGAGGCATTCGCAACCGTACGTGAAGCATCAAAGCGTGTTTTCGAAATGCGTCATTTCGATGTGCAGCTTATTGGCGGCATGATCCTAGATAGTAACCGAATTGCAGAAATGCGTACCGGTGAAGGTAAAACGCTTACGGCGACCTTGCCAGCATACTTAAATGGCTTAACAGGCAAAGGTGTTCACGTTATTACCGTCAATGACTATCTAGCGGGTCGTGATGCTGAGAACAACCGTCCTCTATTTGAGTTCCTGGGTTTAAGTGTTGGCATCAATGTCGCGGGCTTAGGGCAAGTAGAAAAGAAAGCCGCTTATGATGCCGATATTACTTATGGTACCAATAACGAGTTTGGCTTTGATTACCTACGTGACAACATGGCGTTTTCACCTGCCGAGCGTGTTCAGCGTCCTTTGCACTATGCACTTATCGATGAAGTCGATTCAATCTTAATTGATGAAGCGCGTACTCCACTTATTATTTCTGGTGCAGCTGAAGATAGTTCAGAGCTATACACCAAGATAAATACCTTGATCCCAAATCTTATTCAGCAAGAGAAAGAAGATACTGAAGAAGAGATCGGTGAAGGTGATTACTCTATCGATGAAAAAGCTAAGCAAGTTCATATGACAGAGCGAGGCCAAGAAAAGGTCGAAGTCTTGTTGACTGAGCGTGGTATGTTGGCCGAAGGCGATTCTCTATATTCTGCAGCTAACATCTCTTTATTGCATCACGTAAATGCTGCGCTACGTGCACACACCTTATTCGAAAAAGACGTCGACTACATAGTTCAAGACAATGAAGTGATCATCGTTGATGAACACACTGGTCGTACTATGCCTGGACGTCGTTGGTCTGAAGGTCTACATCAGGCTGTAGAAGCAAAAGAAGGCGTTCATATTCAAAATGAAAACCAAACTTTAGCATCTATTACCTTCCAAAACTTCTTCCGTCAGTATGAGAAGCTTGCGGGTATGACGGGTACGGCGGATACTGAAGCGTTCGAATTCCAACATATTTATGGCCTCGATACCGTAGTGGTTCCGACTAACCGTCCAATGGTTCGTCAAGATAATCCTGATTTGGTTTACCTGACTGCAGAAGAGAAGTATGCGGCGATTGTAAAAGATATCGTTGGTTGTCGCGAGCGCGGTCAACCAGTACTTGTCGGTACTGTTTCAATTGAGCAATCAGAACTACTGCACAGTTTATTGAAGAAAGAAAAAATTCCTCATGAGATTTTGAATGCTAAATTCCATGAGCGCGAAGCAGACATTGTTGCTCAGGCGGGTCGTACTGGCGCAGTCACCGTCGCAACTAACATGGCCGGTCGTGGTACCGATATCGTGTTAGGTGGCAATTGGAATATGGAAATCGAAGCGCTCGCTAATGCTACCGATGAGCAACGAGCTAAAATTAAAGCGGATTGGCAAATACGTCACGATGAAGTTGTTGAAGCTGGCGGTTTGCATATCCTAGGTACAGAGCGTCATGAATCTCGCCGTATCGATAACCAGTTGCGTGGTCGCTCTGGTCGTCAAGGTGATGCAGGTTCTTCTCGCTTCTATTTATCTATGGAAGATAGCTTAATGCGTATCTTCGCGTCTGACAGAGTATCTTCAATGATGAAGAAACTTGGTATGGAAGAAGGTGAAGCTATTGAGCATCCTTGGGTATCTAGAGCAATTGAAAATGCTCAGCGTAAAGTTGAAGCTCGTAACTTTGATATCCGTAAGCAGCTGCTTGAGTTTGATGATGTAGCTAACGATCAGCGTCAAGTTGTATACGCACAGCGTAATGAGCTTATGGATGCTGAAAGTATCAAAGATACTATTACTAATATTCAGACTGATGTCATCAATGAATTAATGGATCAATACATTCCGCCTCAATCAGTTGAAGAGTTATGGGATGTTGCTGGTTTAGAGCAGCGCTTGCAGCAAGAGTACTCTATGGTCTTGCCTGTGCAGGAGTGGTTAGATAAAGAAGATGATCTTCATGAAGAAACATTGCGTGAGCGTATTGTAGATACATGGATTAATGCATATAAAGCTAAAGAAGAGATGGTAGGAGAGCAAGTTCTACGTCAATTTGAAAAAGCAGTTATGTTGCAAACTTTGGATGGGCTTTGGAAAGAGCATCTATCGGCTATGGACCATCTACGCCAAGGTATTCACTTACGTGGCTACGCGCAAAAGAATCCAAAGCAAGAGTATAAGCGTGAATCGTTTGAGCTATTTCAGCAGATGCTTGAGTCATTAAAGCACGACGTGATTAGTATTTTGTCTAAAGTACAAGTTCAAGCACAGTCTGATGTTGAAGAGATGGAAGAGCGTCGTCGTCAAGAAGATGCAAAGATCCGTCGTGATTACCAACATGCTGCAGCTGAAGCTATAGTCGGTGCGGAGGAGAGCGCAGCATTAGCTGCAACTCAGCCTCAGGTTCGTGAAGGTGAGAAAGTGGGTCGAAATGATCCTTGCCCATGTGGTTCTGGTAAGAAGTACAAACAGTGTCACGGTAAGCTAAGCTAAGACTGCTACACAATAGACATAGGAGGGTGACTTATTAAAGTCGCCCTTTTTTTTGCCTATTATTAGCTAATGTATTTATAAACGAATAAGGGCTCCATGTTGCCTGTTCTAAAATTCTTAGCACTTTGACTAGCACTTTGACTAGCACGAATTGAAAACCCCGCTAACATTAAAGGCTCAGTTAATTAATGTACTCCATAACGGTATTAGGATCGCATGCCTATAAAATAGCCGTTTCACGATTATTTGTGGATAACTCTGAGGGTAACTAGTGGCTAAAATGTGCTTAACTAAAAACATGATAAAAAAGGTATTATTTGGTTAAAAAGCGCTTGCGCTTACTCAAGATCTCCCTATAATGCGCAACCACTGACACGGCACAGCAGGCCAACTACTTAGGTAGTACGGGACTTGCAGCGGTGTTAGAGAGTTAAAAACCTTCGGGTATTTGATTCAGGTGACAAACGCTTTAAGGGCTTCGGGTAATGCTTCTTTTCACGAGAGTGGTTAAGAAAACATCGCTTGAAAAACTTCTTAAAATAAGCGCTTGACGCCGACGCTGGAGAGTGTAGAATACGCCTCCTCAAGCCAACGACCTAGCGTCTTCGGCGAAGTATGAAAGATGACTTCACGCTCTTTAACAATATGACAAGCAAATCTGTGTGGGCAC
>NZ_JAKIKQ010000020.1 GCF_023284045.1 Shewanella kaireitica | reverse complement strand
TGCTTTTCTTGATTGGGGCAAGAGGTTGTTTCAGGCTGGCTTGATTCGGGTTGGCCTTGCTTTTCTTGATTGGGGCAAGAGGTTGTTTCAGGCTGGCTTGATTCGGGTTGGCCTTGCTTTTCTTGATTGGGGCAAGAGGTTGTTTCAGGCTGGCTTGATTCGGGTTGGTCTTGCTTTTCTTGATTGGAGCAAGAGGTTGTTTCAGGCTGGCTTGATTCTGCTGTTGAGGTCTCTGATGGAACTGAATTTTGATGGTCTTTGCTTGAGGTTAAAGTTGATAGCTTAAGAGCAGTTTGAAGTACTGTTTGAATTAATTTTTTAGTTAAACGTAGATCATTTTCATTTGAAATGCGTAAGCAGCACTTCTCATAGATTTCACACATCAAATTTTTATCGAACTTTTTGTAGATCTTGCCTAATTCGTCCAAACAGGAATCATTGAGAGCAGTATCGTTTAGTTGTGAAGAAAGTTCCGACTGTATTTTTGCTCGAGCTATTTCCTTTGTCGTTTGGTAAGGTTCTAGACCGAAATACTTTAAGAAGTAATCTCCTTGAGTTAAGCCCAATTTTTTAGGCTGTTTAGTGCTGTATGCAGCCCATATGGCGTTACGTTTTACTTCTCCAGCTTCTATAGCCAGTTTACCAGCATGAATTAGATCTTCGTGACTAATATCGTCACGACTAAAAGATTCGATGACTAATGTGTTCGTTTCTGATAATGTCAATTTCTCTGCTTTATGAAATATTGATTTACCAATGTAGCTTTGTGTTCCTTGCTCGTTGATATTGATTTGATGTGACATTAGTACCTACCCTTTTTTTCAAATGAAACCCATGTTGCTCTCCTTTTTTATCGATCGCTTCCGCCCATTTTTCATGTATATGTTTTTTCAAGTTTTATACTAGAAACCCTTTATACATAGGGGCTACAGAGTATTTTAGAATCAACTTTTTTCGTGTTTAGCGTAAGTTTTTTGTCGGCAATACATATTTTTTGTAGCATTGTTTGCTTAACAAATTAAAAGTGTGATGACTACTGGGCTGCGGGGGATTATTCTTGGTTAAGAAGGGAACTAAATTGTGAACAAAAGGGCGGTATCTAAATGGCTAAGGAAAAAGTAGGTGCAGAGAGCAACCCAATAAGGTTTGTACAGGAGAATGTCAAAAGGCCAAAGCTAGAACTTAATTCAACGTTAACTCCAAATGGTTCTGGGGTATTTGACTTTGGCAAATATAAGGAAATTGTGGATGAATATAACGTATTTTTCAGCAACTTAATTTTTAACCCTAATTTTTCGTTGGAAGAAATAAGCTTTGCCGCTTTACTCTTTAATAGTTTGGCTCTATCTAATGACGAGCTTTTCTGGATTAGTGATAATGAACAAATTAAGCTTCGTGAATTTGGTCAGTCTGGTTTGCTGTATTTTACACCGGATGAAGCCAAAGTTATCGAGCCGATAAACTTACCTGTCATCATTAATAAACATAAGTTGAGCTTTACTCAGCAAGAAGTTATAGCAATGTTGAACACCCTGCATGATTACTACTATATTACCTGTACTGAGGTTTTTGAGGGTAACCTTGCTAAGAACACTAAAGGCTTTGATTACATAAATAACGCTGTATCCCTTAGTGATAAAGCAAAGTTAATTCATATCAGAATCAACTGTGGTATGGATGAAAAGCACATTGTTGATAAGTGGATCAAGCAATAAACTAATCCTGTGTGCCGAGGCTATATCAGTGAACGCTTTTGACTAGAGAGTTAAGACTTAGTGGTAATCGTTATTAACGTGGCTTTGGATGATTTTTTCAGCAGGCTCAGCCATTTGATATAGTAAGTGGCAAACTATTGTGTATTAACTTCAGGCGGTGTAATGACTGAAACTGGCAGGATACTCAGTGATTTAAAAAAATCACGGAAAGAGCATGATAGATTGCTCAGCTATGTTCACAGGTATGCTAGTACGAAAGGTGTTAACCCGAAAAATGTAGGGCTTTATGTCTTTCCTAATGGACACATAATTCAAGATAGATACCCAACTAAGGCGGCAAGTTACGAGTTTGAGTGTATCGCCGAGATGTATAAAAAGGGCGCACTATTCTGAGTTGGAATGAGAAGTTCAAATATTCGAATTAACTGATTGGAAGGTAAAATGACAACATATAGCCAAGTAAAAAAGCTAGTTAGTGAGTTTGAAGTAAATTATCCACGCTCTTGCCGAGTTGATTTAGATATCCTAAGCCCAATAGATACTGAGGAAATGTGGCAAAATGCCGACCGTGCTGGTGTGTACTTCCTTTTTGATAAAGATGAACATCTGCAGTACGTTGGTAAGGCTTCAATGAGCTCCTCGATAGGAGCACGAATTGGAACTAGGTTTTCAGGTGATAATTCATGTACAGACCTAAAGTTTTCAGAAGTTACTCAACTAGCTACTATCCCAATGGTTGATGGTTATGAGTTTGAGGCACCTGCTATAGAAGAGTACTTTATCAAACTGTTGACCCCTCCATTGAATGTTACTGGAAAATAGTCATTATCTATGAGTTGAGCTTGTCGCTGATAGCCTGAATTCGTCAACTTCATTGTAACGACAATTACCAAGGTAATGTCGCAACGCGTTTATGCTCACAAAGAGAGTTATCCACTAAATTCCTAATACATCAAGGGCTAGCCTAAATGAATCGTCAGATACAACAAAGTGAATTAAAGAAAGGTTGTTATTACTTGGGAAGAGGCCGGAACGGAAATATTGGGCTATGGGACGGTGAGGTATTTGCGGTTCTTCATTTAGAAACGATTAGAAAGACAAACTCTTCTGGCCAGGTTATAGGTAGTTATACTCAACCTCATATAAAAAAGGAGCCTTATTACACGGATGAAAGTGGATGCTTCCAACCCTTTAGTGAGATATTTGAAGGTCGATTAATTCCATTCACTGATAAAGGTGCTGGGAGTTTTTATGGTCAGTATCTTGATTTGGTTAAACCTTGATATGTCTGTTACAAAGTATTAGTTAATGATCGATGCAACTTGTAATCACCTACGACAGATATAAATATCTAGTAACCACACTTATAGGTAAGGTTTCTTTGTGGCGTGGGTTGTAATCGAGGTGAAAGTAACCTATCATATTTGAGACGTTACTTTTTAAGGTGAGAATCAAAATGAATAAGCTAGACATCAACTATCTGCCTTCACCAGCTCTAACTCAATTAGCAAAGACACCTGAAGCTGAGGAGCTTTGGAAATTTTTATGTTCTCCTGAGAATCAAATTAGAATGGAAACGGCAACTTTTTTGCGAAAACCTGCACTTGAGCCTTTATCACCTCATTTGCGAGAATCGTTCGATTTTTTCCGTGTTGAATCTGCTGATAAAGCGACTTTTGATCGATACAAGCAGTTGGCAGGCAGCATGACGAAACAGGTGATGGCGGCGTTAGGCTATGAACATGAAAAAGGCAGTGTTACAGTGCAGCGAGGCGACGTTTTTAAAACTGCATCACGATACAAGTTAGCAGATTAATTAAAGGCTGACTCTACGAGCTGTGGTGCATGTCATAGTCCAGCAATAATGATGCGTCTAGGGCATATCGGAATACATTAAAGATCTCATATTATCACCACAACATCGACTTAACTCTATTCGGTAGCTGATCTATATCAGTAATTAGAACAATAGACTGCTTTATTTACGACCTCAAAGGATAAGATTATGAGCGATATGATTTGGACGTTGGAGACACTAAAATCAATTGAACAATTAGATTACCTTTGGAAGGTGATGGATAATCTAGATGTCCACGCAGTAGTGCATTTCGGAACAAAGGGTGGAGGATATTCACCAAATTATCTCATTGCTCGTATTGATGGCGAGAAAACTGCCTATAGAGGGCTTAGCCATGAAGTCGATGATAGTCATGATGATTACAATCCCAGTAACCTTTCTGAGCATGGGTTTTCCCTGGCAGAATTGATGTGGGTGTATGACCAACAAAGTAAGTCAGCCAAACCTGCTATTAAATTGATGAGTGAATACTGGAAAGAAAATAAAAGTTTATTTTCACCTTCGAAACCTATCGCTGAATATAGAGAAAAAATCATTGCCCTATCAACAGCTGGAACCCCAATTGATAAAGCCTTTAAGCTTACTGTTGTTTAATAAGATTAAAGTTTCAATAAATTGGATATCTCGTGCAAATTCTCCATGCCATTACTAGCTGTGGGCAATTAATTGTAATGTATACAGTTTTTAGACCTTTAACCTCCGCTATTTTCTCTAAAATATGTTGTGACTATTGAGACCTAAGCTGTGACAACATGTTTTAAAGCCAACTTAACGATAACAGTAATTATCATGGTGTTGGCGTACCATACATTATGCCCCAAAATGATTAGCTTAGAATGAAGCTTGATGACATTTCTTTATTGGTTCATTTGGTTGAAGGTGGTCTCCATTGTCAATACGGTAGCACTTTTTATCCGGAGTGCAGCTTTTTTGTGTTGGTTTGTGAGTTTGAAGGTTGTACCTTCATAGTTACCTAAGCATGGCCGGCGAGGCATGCGCAGACGCCTCTTCGGGACGTTCTGTGCTATCCATGGCCGTTTAACGAAAACCTCCTGTTCGATACACTCAGCGGCATCTACATAAGTAATTTTAGTCTCTTCGATTAAACCTTACCATTGGCGGCAAGTGACAGGTTTTGCAAATCTTTTTTGCCCAATTATTAAACAGTGGCCGACATGTGTTGTCTACAACATATAAAGCAGGTTAAGCTTAAATCACAAAAAATTAGTCAAGATAACTATCTATTTAAAAGGATTTTTATGTTTAATGTAGGGTCTATCATGTCTGAATTCGGATCATTCATTGCTGGTGTTGTTGCGACACTAATAATTACGAATTTCTACAATAGATTTGTTACGGACAAGTTAAGGCAACGAGCCCTTATTAAAGCAGATAATAAAAGCATTGATGAGTTGGTTAAATACGATCCTTTAACTGACGGTATGATTGAAATTCAAACATGGAAATTCATGTACCCTCTAAAAAGAGATACCATCAAGTTGTGGTCAGTGAGTCCCCAAAGCCACAGCCTTATATCTGTAATGAACAGTTAATTCAAGAAACTGAAGTACAAAAAAATAATGGAAAATCAGGTGATATATGCTATCTAACTGGATATCAACTAGATCACGGTGAAAGTGAAATTGGAAAAAGCTTCCGGTTGAATATTACACCGTGTGATTACGCTGAGCATATGGCTGCCAATAGGCTAGCTAGTATGTGCAATGAAACTAGAATTAATATTTTAAATCAAATGCGGTTAGATCCAAAATTATACTTAGAGGCAGCGGTTCCAGCTAACATAACCGTCAATGTGGTCGTTTTGAGTCGTAACAATTTTCTAGCTGTCAAACGATCTAGGACAGTTGATACAGCTAAAAGGCAGTGGGTACCAGGTCCTACAGAAACGATGACTTTAAAAGATTACTCTCCTGGTAATGAAGAAAATTTGTTTAAACTAGCTGCTAGATGCTTAAAAGAAGAGTTGAATTTAGAGGATGATCATTACGGAGACATTCACTTTACTTGGTTCGGGTTAAGTGAAGTGACTCTTGGTGCTTTAGCGATAGCTGTTGTTGAGATTACATCTGAACTGACTGAGGGACAGGTTATTGAGCTTGCCCAAAATGCACATAGTAGCTTTGAATTTGAGCAACTAGAGTGGATTCCATTTAATAAGAAAGATGTTGAAAGCCACATACAGAGTGAAGGTAATTTATATATGGGAAAAAACTGGATTAATTTTTCCAAGCTAAGCCTACTACATGCTCTGAGATATCAATCTTTATTAAGGTTGCCCAGGTAGTCTTCTAAAAACTCGGGGCTAACCACATCTGGTAGTTTTGTTTGAAGTTGTTACGGCTTTAGGGGCAAGTCTTGTATTTTGCAGAATAAAAAATACGCAGTAGGTTAGGACTATCAAATAAGCTAAGATACTTTGTCTAATCAAAATAGGTTAACTAGGCTCAACACTCTAAATGATTTTTTGTCCTGAAACGTGTTGTGACTTTTGAAACCTAACTTATGAAATCTAAGTTCGACTTTTTTGGCTGTGTGCTAATTAAAGCCAACTTAACGTTAACAGCAATCAAGTCTAATTTGCTTCCTGTTATTATCATATAAAGGAGTCATCATGTTAGAGGTAGGGTTGATAATTATTGCTGTTGTTGGTTTTGTTGGCAGCTTAATTACTATTTATGATAAGAAAAAAACAATGCGATTTCGTTTTAAGCGTGGTCGGAAGAGTTACGAAAAAGATTTTCTTAGGGTAAAGAATAAGTTAAATTCTTTTGATTTTATTAATGCTCAAGTGTTGATTTGCCAAGGCCCACATATACAGCCTCCTGTTTTAATAAATGAAGGCGCGTTCGTACTACCAAAAAACTCTTTAAAAAAGCTCTCAAACTTAAAGGGTAGAGAGCTGAAAAATGCCAAAAGACCTAATGACCCTTGTGCCGTTCTTCCTGAAAAACTTAATTGGGAAGATAATCCGTTAACCTTAAGGTTTAAGTCAATTTGGTATTCTGAATTATGTGCTCTTAGAGAAGATAAAAACACCCCTACACCGACTCTTATTACAGCCAATGCTGTTTTGTATTCTGAGGATGAACAGTGTTTGCTCGTACATAGAAGAAGTGGGCTTTCAGATTTATTTCCCAATACATTGAGTTCTTTTGGTGGGGCCTTTATGCCCAATGGTTTAGGAGATAGATTTGATAGCGACTTGCTAGCAACAGTTCAAAGGGAAGTTTCTGAAGAATCAAGTTTGTGGACTCAAATATCACAAGACAATACTCCTTCAGTGGTTATTAATGAGCACTCTATGAACTCACTAGAGGTTACATATCTAGGGGTGAATATTTCTAAAGAGCAGTTAGCAAAAATGGATCCCAATTGGGAAGGCTCTCTGGTAAAACTTCGATTTGATGAACTAGGTGATGAATTAGCTGATGTTTCTGCATGGGTAATAACTGGGTGGGTTAGTATCTTACTGTGGCTTTCTACTGGCATCCCGAATTCACAGAGTCAGATCAAATTTTCAGGTAAAGCACCTATTGAGTTATGCGATGAGATTATAAACAATTTGCGGTGTGACTCTATGCTTAGTGATACGAGTAATAAACGCGAAGAGAGTAAAGCTGCAAGCTAGAAGCTTTCATCGTGAGACTTCATGATAATCATTATAGTCACACTTGACCGCTACAGAGTGGCAATAGCCTAAAGTATCTTGGTTCATCCGATTGAACCTATTTAGTGCCTATCATGAAGTGACTGTAACTTTCGGTTATTGTGAAATTGAGCCAGTTTAAGCCGTATAACAGACGGTTTACCAATGGCTTGCCAACTTAACGATAATAACTATTATCGTTAAGTTGGTTGCAGAAAAGAACTAGCAGTGTGGAGATTATCAATTTCATCTCTCCCAGAACCGGACAAGCCCCCTCCAGACGAATCTGAAGGAGGCTTGGCGGAGAGTACGGGATTCGAACCCGTGGAGGGTTGCCCCTCACTGGACTTTCAAACCAGCGCTATAAGCCGCTCTGCCAACTCTGTAAAAGGATTACCTTTTGCACAATTGACGAAGAGGATCTTATCTCTTAAGCGCATGATACCAAATGCTTTATCTAATTGCTAGAGTGATATATTTGTTGGCCGTACAGTTCTGTTATGTGAGCTGTTACACTATGTGTTACACACTCTGTCACACACGTTAGTGGTTACTTACTATGAAGCTCAATCAAATCGAATGTCATGAGTTGGCTAAGTTGTCTTATCGGCCAACTCAACCTATTAAGAAAGCCCGCTTATCGAAAGATAAGCGGGCTTTCTACTATTCAGTGCTTAAAGGTCGGCGCTGACTATATGGTATTGCCTGAACGATTAGCCTTCAAATACCCAGTTCTGCCAGCTTTGCATACGAAGTATCACTTTTCGAATGATTGAAAACGCTTGCCACTTAGGTGAGTACACGGCGACATGTGCGTCGGTGCCAGCAGGTAAGGGCATATCGTTTATTAACTCAGGTTGATCTAGTTCAACCTTAACCAATATACGCCCAGGCTGATGGTTGTTTTCTGGCTGAATCAATTTACCAGAGGGGCCAATAGCGCCTTGTGCAAACACGTCATTAATTTGCACCACTTTTGCTTTATAGGCGTGCCCAGGAATTGTGCTAAAAGTCACCTCTGCTGGGTAGCCATCTTTAATATATCTGGCTGGCATTTGTTTAAAGGCGGCAAATATCTGTTTATCTTCTGCATTTACGAATGCAAGGTTGCCTTGAAATGGAACTGTTCGGCTTTTCATTCCAGGCCTGAGTGCTACTTGGGTTACATAGCCATCTGTTGGTGCTCGGACTGTAGTACTACTTAAGTCAAATTGCGCAGTCTCTAAGTTTGCTGCCAATGCGATTTTTTTCTGTTTTGCTTCAATAAGTCGAGTTTTCAAGCTATCGATTTTTTCCTCTGATGCATATTGAGATAGCTCGAGGTCTTGGTATCGCTGTAATTCAGTATTAAGGAAACTAATCATGACATCAGACTGTTTCTCTTGTGCTTTTAGCTGCTCTACTTTTGCGGCAAAAGGAGTTTTATCAATTTGGTACAGTGGTTGCCCTTTCTTGAGCGGCTGATTACCTTTAACGTAAACTTCGGTAACTAATCCGCTAACCTGTGATGTGATAGGTGTGGTTACACTATAAACTCGTGCCATACGAGATACAGGCTGGTACATCGCCATATAGAGAAATATCCAGCTCATAAGAAACAGACCAATGACACCCGCTGTGGTAATCGTCCACTTATTTTGCGGGAGTTTAAATACTCGAAAAGCGAGCACACATAAACTGATATAGCTAAGAAGGATAAGTGTTTCCATTAGAGTGCTCCTTCTCTACTTTGTAATGCGGTAACGCTTGCCTTGAGTGTGTTTAGCTGCTGTTGTAGGTTTTGCTGCTCAGCTAAAGTTAAACCTCTAACGGCTTCTCCTTGGGTTTTAGGGTCATAGTACATAGCCCAAACCCATAATAAAGGCCAAAGTGCATGCATGAAGAACAAGCTGATCCAGCCGGTGACATGTATGGCTTCTTGTTGTGGGTGATTGCGCTTTTTGGCTATTTCATAGGGAATGTCGTGAATAGCAATTAGGCCATATATCAAAATCAATATGACCAGTACTAAGATCCCTAAGGATGCATAATCTAAAATTAGGTTCATGGTTACTCTCTCAAAGTAAGGTTAAGGGGGAAATCCTTTTCCAGTTCTTTGAGAGAGTCTTCCGTAATCTAAAACTGCTTCTAGTAAATAGGAACTCAATGCTAGCTAGATTAATGACCTAGTTCAGCTATAGAGTGCAGACTCTCTCGTCCATTCGAAAAGCAGTTTGCTTTGCGTTGAAAGAATATTAGCAATCGGCAGGATAAGGGATCGATAGTGGCAAGCTTAATAGTCAATTAAGTATGGCTAAATACACATTGCAACCGTTTGGTATAGGTATCTAAAGCAGAGCCTTAGCTCGTCGCTCGACTCCTATTTTTTTACGATATTGGATGGGCGGTTTGAATTAACTTAGTGTTCGCGAGCGCTTTGGGGAACGACATATCTAATTATTAAAAAAGCCCACCTATCAAATGATAACTGGGCTTTTGGTTATATCGGTGCAGTGAGTTGTGACTTCTTAGGCATCGATAACTGCGTTAGAAATAGTAACCAAAGTTAATATTGAAACGTTTATTAGTATCGCCGTCGCCAACCATAGTACCGCCAATAAACGGCTGGTTCTCGGCAACCACAAAGTCAAAATAGGTGTAGAGCCCGCCAGCTGTCACCGCCATGCCAGTAACGTTCATAAAGGTATCTTCCATAGCTGCAGGCTTGTCGGTAACCAATGAATAATCATTATAGAAAGTTAGGTTTGAGATTGGACCGATATTAACTGGCAGGCTATACGCTAAGTTAGCGATATAAGTCGTGGCTTCAGCTGGGATCGAATCATAGAAATGGTAAGCCGCTACCACAATACGGTCTACATCCATGCCGTCGACGTCATACTTATAGTCCGTCATCTGCAACTTAACATTCCAACGGTCGTAGTTAACAACGCCGTGAATAGCAGCTGCAACGTTATCACCATCGGTGCCGTTTTCAATTTCTAATTGGCCAGCTTGCAAAGATGCACCTAGCTCTAAATCAACGTTATTAAAAGTAAAGTTATGGGTATAACGTGCGTTAAAGGTATTTAGCTCAGCAGCAGCATAACCATCACTTGGTGCATCGTAGGCATCTTCACCATCCAGACGAATACCGACGACATCATAGGCGTAACGGTCGGTGCGGTCTGACACGTAACCGTCCAGTCCACCTTGCTCATCATTTTTATAAAAGGCTAAATCGAAACGGTTTTTATTGCCCTTGTAGGTGTAGTTAAGGCCCATGTCGTAGTCATCTTCTAGACCAAGATAAAAGTTTGAGCTAAAAAAGTAGTTGTTTGATGCATAGGTTAAAATACCAAACGGTACTTGGGTGACACCAATTTTACCTTGCTGTTCTTCAGTAAAATTATAACCGATCCACGCGTGCTGAATTACGTTCATGTATTCGAACCAGCGATACTGAGCAGAGTAAATTAGATCTTCATAATTACCAGAAACGTCGATGCGGAATAGATCGAAATCAAAATCACCGCCTCGGTCAGCATTGTCATCATCAAAGTCTTCATAGGAGTAGTTGACGCGAACTGCGCCGCCAAACTTAACGGCATTGTCTTTCTTCTCCACCACCTCTTCGATGACTTCCACTTCTACTTGCTCGATTTGTTGAGGCTTTTCGGCAGCCTTTTGTTGTTGAGCTTCTAGTTGCTCAATACGTGCTTTGAGGGCTTTTAGCTCCTCTTCAACAGGGCTAGCGTTAGCATTAGCTGCTAATGCTAGGGCGATACAAGAAGCTGCAAGTGTGTAACGAGTCATCATTTATCCTATAGGAGGGAGGTAATGGAAGTGTAGTGCATGTTAACAGAAGCGGCTTCTTGCTGGCGCTTTGTTCTAATTGTTAGTTGGTTGGTGGTTGCATACTGTGATCTATGTCGTCTTTTCATTGCCGGATAAGATACGAGTAAATTCGATGAGGTATGCATCTGCATAAAGTAAAGCTATTTGCTTCGCTGTTTACTGAATATTGTCTGCTCATTTGAGACAATAAAACTCACGTTGGGCACTTAATGAGCCAATCATTTCCCCCTTAAAATAGCCACATCAAAATTAACAGGGTGTGGTTGTGAGTAATTTCCTAATAAGAGTAACCGCTTTACTGGTCGCTGCGACTCTTGTAAGCCCTACTGTATCTGCTAATGATATTGAGCAAGGTATTAAGGTTGATGCTCTTGAACCAACAGCTAAACGAAAAAAAATTGGTTTGGCTCTCAGTGGTGGCGGTGCCAAAGGGGCTGCTCATGTTGGAGTTTTGCGCTATTTAGAAGCTAATAATATTGCCATTGATTACATTGCGGGTACCAGTATTGGTGCCTATGTAGGTGGTTTGTATGCGCTTGGCTACAGCGCCGATGAAATTGAAGCGATTATGCTAGAGCTTGATTGGAGCAGTGGTTTTGATGACAGTGTTCCGAGAGTGGCACTGGATTTTCATGACAAACAAGATTTCGACCGTTTTAATCTCCCCTTTGACTTTGGCTCACTCGATGGTGAATTGCTAATGCCGAAAGGTGTTTTACGTGGCCAAACGATGGCTAACCTCTATATCCGTTCTGCAGGTATGGTGCCGAGACTAGCTTCATTTGACGATTTGGCGATTCCCTTTAAAGCGATTAGTACCGATATTGCCACTGGCCAAGCCGTTGTGCTCGAATCTGGTAACCTATTGGCGGCAATGCAAGCTTCTGCATCGGTGCCTGGTATTTTACAGCCGCTTGATATCAATGGCAGGTATCTTGTTGATGGTGGAATGGTGAGTAATATGCCCGCCGATACAGTGCGGGCTATGGGAGCCGATATTGTCATTGCTGTCGATATTGGCGCTGAGCTTGCGCCTAAAGAAGATCTACAAGATAGCTTTGCTATTTTATCTCAACTTTCAACGATGATGACTAGGGCTAATGCCGTTGAACAGATTGAAAACCTGAAGCCGCAAGATATCCTTATACGTCCAGATATAAGTCAGCTAGACACAACTGACTTTGGCAGTATGCCGCTAGGGTTTGAAAAGGGAGAGCTAGCAGCGTCTCATAATGCCGAGCAACTAACAGCGCTGGCGGCTTCAACGGATGATTTTGCTCACTATCAAGCGCGGCGACAGCAATACAAGCAATCGCTGCAGGCTTTTCAGCAGCGCCCTGTTGATAAGGTTGTGGTGGTCAGTGATAGCTATGAACCTATTGAGAAAATTTCAGCAGCTCTGGGCGTCAGTCAAGGTGATACCGTTGACCGCGAAGAGATAGTCGATGCGATTGACCGTGTGTATGCTCTGAATAGTTTTGAACGGGTGGAGGCTGAAGTCACTGAAGATGAAGCACAACAAAAAATACTAACAGTTAACGCCAAAGAAAAGAGTTGGGGACCGAACTTTTTTGATATTGGCTTTTCGTTAGAAGAAGACTTCAGTGAGATCTCTGATATTAAACTGGATCTTGCTTATACCCTCAATAATGTAGCCGATACTCAGGGGCGACTTAGGTTTGAGCTATCTTCTGGCCTTGAGAAGGTGCTCGGCGCAGAGTTTCTATTGCCGTTGGACTCATTAGATAAATATTACTGGAAGAGTCGCTATCGTTTTAAGCAAGAGCAACAGCTTTACTTTTGGGATAACGAACGCAGTTTAAAGACCCTGACTAAGTCTCATAAGATCAGTTCATCCATCGGTGTAAACCTCAGTAATGACATGATTGTAGAGCTAGGGTTTGCTGCTGAGACCGGCAACATTGAAGGGCCAACCATCATAGATCTAGATATCGATTATCAGAGTTATTCGAGCTTTATCATTGCCAGCTACGACAGCCTAGACAGCTATAGTTTCCCAAGTAAAGGCACCCAAATCTATTTTAAAGGAGCTTATAACGACGATAATCTCGACCAACTGACTTTGCCAATAGTGGGTGATGTCTTTGGTGACACTGGACAATTTAACTATGAGTTTTCCTTTAAGCATGCTCGCAGTATTGCACGCCATACATTGATCAATAAAGTTAAGGTGAGTGGCACTAACAGTGATGAAGTGAGCTTAATCCATACCCATAAATTGGGCGGTTTCTTAAACTTATCGGGATTACATAAAGATGCGCTGGTGGGATCTCAACTAAGTTATGGTTCTTTGGTTTATCAATATCGCGTTAATTGGCAGGGCTTTGGTGGAATAAGCATACCGCTTTACATAGGTGCTTCTGCTGAGGCGGGCAATGTTTGGCAATATAAAGATCAGCGCGGGCTGGATGATTTGATCTATGCCGCTAGCATTTTTGTGGGTACCGAGACTGATTTTGGCCCAGCGGTACTCGGTTTTGGGGTAAATGATCAGCAACATAAAACAGTATACCTGACACTAGGTAAAACCTTTTAATGGTAGCTAAGTCCGTTTATTCCCAAGATACCAAAACAGCATGTATGATAGCTCTCCAGAATGAAGGGTGAGGAAGAGCTAGCATATTCTTTGCGACATCATACAGCCAGTGAAGCTAAGCTAATTTCTCACCGAGGAAATCGAGCAGCATACGCACCTTGGGTGATAAGTGGCGATTATGCGGGTAGAGTGCCCATATACCTTCATCGGCTTGGCGATTATTTTCTAACAGTGACACTAGCTCTCCAGAGGCGATAAACGGGTTCACGTAGTAGTCAGGCAACTGAATAATCCCTAAGCCTTTGATGGCGGCATCGACCAATGCATGGCCGCTATTGCAGCTCAAGTTTCCTTTGATCCGTACATTTCTGGCTTTGCCTTTTTCTTGAAAGCGCCAATAATCCAAGGTGCCGATCAAGCAGTTGTGCTGTTCAAGCTCGGACAAGGTGTGCGGCAGACCATAAGTGGAAACGTAACTTGGGGAGGCGCAAACATATTGGGTGCGTGAGCCCAGACGCTTGGCCATCATGCTTGAATCTTCCAATTGACCTAAACGGATCGCCAGATCGTAGCCTTGGTCAACCAAGTCGACTTTAAGGTTGGTCAAATTCATTTGCACTTCTAGTTCGGGGTACTGAGTGAGGAAGTCATTGATCAGCGGTGCGATGGTGCCTTCGCCATAAGTGACAGGAGCGGTGATCTTTAGCAGTCCCCTTGGGGTGGTCTGCAAATTGGTGATAGCGCGTTCCGCTTCATCTAAGCCATCTAGCACTTGACGACAATGTTGGTAGTACACTCTGCCAACTTCGGTAACCGATACCTTACGGGTAGTGCGATGGAATAGCTTAGCGGCTAGCCGCGTTTCAAGAGCGCTCACTTGACGGCTGACCTGCGCTGTTGAGATCCCCAAGCGCGCGGCAGCTTTAGTGAAACTTTCCGTTTCGGCCACAGCAACAAACTCACTGACACCTTCCCAGTTAAACATATACGTTCTCTACTTATCCCAGCTGTCAATGGCGTCAATTATTACTAACTCTAGCCTAAATGCAATGTTATCTGGCTGTTTAAGGTCTAATTATTACCATATGGTAAAAGAAATTTTCAGTATTGTGGGATTATCAGTTTTGGTTAGCTGGGTATAATTTGCAGCATCAAAGTGGCGTGGCAATTTGCTTACGCTCTTCTAAACTTTAACTCTGTCAGCAAAACCATGTTGGGTCATAAAGGCAAGCTTGGGGCTAGATTGAGGAGTCAATATGGCTGGTGGTTGGGCCCGCGATGGAGCGGTGCAAGATCAGATTGATAATAGTGTTGCCGATGGCGTTGCGCATATCCGCAGTGAATTATCTTTGGGCACAAGTTTATTTTTCTGTGAGGAGTGCGGAGCGCCGATCCCTGAGGCACGTCGACAGGCAATTCAAGGCGTACGTTTTTGTGTGAGCTGCCAGAGTGAACTCGATGAACAACAGAAAAAAGTCAGCCTGTTTAATCGACGCGGCAGTAAAGACAGCCAGCTTCGCTAATCGGCTTTGTTTGGCCTGATGGTTTCATGGCGATGGTGAAAGTATGGGTAATAGCTGTGTGACTATCAGCGTTATTATTACCGTATGGTAAAAGTTAATTGCATAATAGTGGGATTATCAATTATTGGTTGCTCGCTATAATGTTCGCATTTTCATGACGGCACTGTTTTATTAGATAAGACCGTTTTTTAACTCTATATAAAGTAGGTATTACAGATGACTGTACAGACTATTAAATCAAAAGCCGCAGTGGCTTGGGCCGTTGGACAACCACTGACGATGGAAATCGTAGACGTGATGCCACCGCAAAAAGGTGAAGTCCGCGTCAAGATGATTGCAACAGGTGTTTGTCATACTGATGCCTTTACACTTTCAGGTGACGATCCAGAAGGGATCTTCCCCTGCATTCTAGGCCATGAAGGTGGCGGTATTGTTGAATCTATCGGTGAAGGCGTTACCAGTGTTCAAGTCGGCGATCATGTTATCCCACTTTATACGCCTGAGTGTGGTGAATGTAAGTTCTGTAAGTCTGGTAAAACTAACCTTTGTCAGAAGATCCGTGAAACTCAAGGTAAAGGTCTAATGCCTGATGGCACGACTCGTTTCTCTAAAGATGGTGTTGATATCTTCCATTACATGGGGACTTCAACCTTCTCAGAGTACACAGTATTACCTGAGATATCATTGGCTAAGGTTAACCCTGAAGCACCGCTTGAAGAAGTGTGCTTATTAGGTTGTGGTGTTACAACCGGTATGGGCGCGGTGATGAATACCGCCAAGGTTGAAGAGGGCGCGACTGTTGCCGTATTCGGTATGGGTGGCATTGGTCTTTCAGCTGTGATTGGTGCAGAGATGGCTAAAGCATCACGTATTATTGCTATCGATATTAACGAAAGTAAGTTTGAGCTTGCACGTCAACTGGGTGCAACAGATTGCATTAACCCAAAAGACTACGACAAGCCAATTCAAGATGTGATTGTAGAGCTTACTGATGGTGGCGTAGATTACTCATTCGAATGTATCGGTAACGTTAACGTTATGCGCAGTGCACTTGAGTGCTGTCACAAAGGTTGGGGCGAGTCAGTGGTTATCGGTGTTGCTGGTGCAGGGCAAGAGATCTCAACCCGTCCATTCCAGTTAGTGACTGGTCGTGTATGGAAAGGCAGTGCATTCGGTGGCGTTAAAGGTCGCTCTGAGCTACCTGAATATGTAGAGCGTTACATGGCGGGTGAGTTCAAGCTAAATGACTTTATTACTCATACCATGGGTCTTGAACAAGTGAATGAAGCCTTTGACTTAATGCATGAAGGTAAGAGTATTCGTACTGTTATCCATTTCGATAAGTAATATTTACAACCTAAACCTATTCAGTGGCTGCTTAACCCTTTTGCGATTAGCGAAAGGGTTAAGCATGACAAGAGATGCAAGCATGACAATTGAAAATATCAGCGTAAATAAGAGCTTTGGTGGTTGGCATAAGCAATATACTCACCAATCAGAGTCGTTAAACTGTGCGATGCGATTTGCTATTTATTTACCGCCTCAGGCATCAAATGCTCAAAAAGTGCCTGTGTTGTATTGGTTGTCAGGCTTAACTTGCACTGATGAAAACTTCATGCAAAAAGCAGGCGTGCAAGCGATTGCCGCTGAATTGGGAATAGCGATTGTTGCGCCTGATACCAGCCCTCGTGGCGAAGGTGTGGCTGATGATGATGGCTACGACTTAGGTCAAGGCGCAGGTTTCTACGTCAATGCCACCCAAGCACCTTGGAGCCGTCATTATCAAATGTATGATTATGTGGTTAATGAGCTGCCGACGCTGATTGAATCTATGTTCCCTGTGAGTGACAAACGATCGATTGCGGGTCACTCAATGGGTGGTCATGGTGCCTTGGTTATCGCTATGCGTAACGCTGCTGCATATCAGTCAGTGTCTGCATTTAGCCCAATCAGTAACCCTGTTAATTGTCCTTGGGGTAAAAAGGCACTTACAGCTTATCTTGGTCGTGACACTAGTACATGGGCTGAATACGATGCTAGCTTATTGATGCGCAAAGCGACTGAATTTGTACCGGCATTGGTTGACCAAGGTGAAGGCGACAACTTCTTGGTTGAGCAGCTAAAACCTGAAATGCTACAAGCAGCGGCTAAAGTCAGTGGTTATCCGTTAACGCTTAATATGCATGATGGTTATGATCACAGTTACTACTTTATCGCCAGCTTCATTGAGCAGCATATGCGTTTTCACGCATCGCATTTAAGCGACTAGTTTTGCCTTGTTATATTATAAGAATGCCGCTTTATCGCGGCATTTTTTATGGGTGTTATTTAAGCCATATTCTGTACTTTATCGTGCTATTGATACAGAGTTGATGAGAGACTAATTAGTTCACTGATTAATGATATTTGCAGGTGAGTTGTTTGCTGCTAGATTTAAGGTATTAGCACTAAGGAGATAATAATGAAAATATGGAATATCGTGATACTTAGTTCTGCACTTATTTTAGCTGGCTGCACGTCAACGGAAACGGCAACGGAGCGTGATGCACAGTATACTTTTCCTGAATTGGAGCAGGTTTATTCTATCGATAATTTTAGAATGGATGGTTGGGAAGAGGTCGATAAATATACCGTAGTCGTTAATTCTAGACCGCGAGAAAGTTACTTGTTCGTGCTCAGCGGTGGCTTGAACGATTTGCGATTTGCACAAGGCTTGCTGATCACATCAACCTTAGGCAAAGTTGAAGTCGGCTTCGATACCGTATCAACTCCGCAAGAGCCAATGATGAAGGCGCAGATAAAGCGAATATATCGCTTAAAAGATAAAGCCGAAAAAGAAGCGATAAAACAGAAGATTATTGCGTTTTCTGACGTTGAAGATACAGATACTGACAACAAGTCTACTCAGTAACCCATTTTGACAAATCATAATGAAAGCCCGCAACGTACTCAATCGTAGCGGGCTTTTTTTGTGCTTAAAATGTGTGACTAGCCTTTAATTAGATAAGCACCTTTGGTTGCAAGTGTCACCGTGATTGGCTCGCTGGTTTTATTCTTCCAGTACCAACCATGTGCACCTGCAAACGGTGTGGTTAGTGTGCCTTGCATTTGATCGGACGTGGTAATTGCAAAGCTTTCATAGAACCCTGTTTTATCACCTTGTGGCTCGCCGTGAAAATCAAAGTAAAGTTCGCTGCCATCGGTGCGCCATTCATACTCCAGATGTTCTCCTTCATTGAGCAGCAACTTGTACTCTAGCCCTTTCCCCGCTGGTATTAGAATATCGACGCTGTCTTGACGCAGTCCTACAACCTTAGCTCTAATTTCTTTGATTTCGGCAACGGTAGGCGCTGTATTGATGATAATGCTGTCTGCACTTGCCATCACGCTTGGTAGTGGCTGATTGCTGGATAAACTGGCATCTGCAGCAGTGGCTATTTTGGTTAAGCCGAGAGACTTTCCGATACCCGTTGGGTCGATATTGTACTCAGCCGGTAATATCGCGATCACTAGCACTACCGCCGCAATAACGGTCGCAGCAATGCTGGCTTTTAATAGTGTGGCATTAGAGTGAACTGGTATATCAATAGTGTTACTCATTGAATGTTGTACTTGTTTTTGTGTTTTATTTGTCATTGTATTTCCTAAAATTATTTATCTATGCATCGCTTCTAGCTAAGTTGCGGCAATGAGTTATGTCTGAATTAACTGATGAAATAGCCGCTAAGCTGATAGCCGACGAGCATTAACCCGCCACTCATAAGTAAGGTATTTGCTGCGGTTGAAAACTGCAGAAAGCTTTTATGTCTCCGCCAGAAACTCATCAAGATAAGCACCATACCTAGCGCTAAGAATTGGCCGATTTCGACGCCGACATTAAAGGCGATGATGTTCGCCATCAGCCCCTCTTGTGGTAGCTGAAACTCTTGGATCTTGGTGGCCAAACCAAAGCCGTGAAACAAGCCAAAGATTGCCACTGCGACTTTGGTGTTGGGCTGGTAACCGAATATACGCTGAAAGCCGCCCAAGTTATCAAACCCCTTGTAGACAATTGAAAACCCGATGATGGCATCAATAATATAGGGGTTAACTTGGATGTCATTGAAGACGCCATATAGCAAGGTAATGCTATGGCCTAGGGTGAATAGGCTGACATATAACAACACATCTTTGGTGCGATAAAGGAAGAAAATTACCCCGACTAAAAACAGTAGATGGTCGTAGCCGGTGACCATATGTTTAGCGCCGATATAGATAAAGGGCAGAATTGATACCCCTTGATTTGCGGCTAGAAATTGCTTAGTACTCTCATCCACGCCGTGGGCAAACAGAGAGAAAGAGGTAAATAACCCTAAAAAAATCACCAATAGCCGAAGAGTCTTCGCCATTGGATTAGCCAGAGATTGGCTCATTATAAATACTCCAATTATTTTTTGATTATGCACAGCTATTTCAGCCTGAATCGCTCAGAGCCTACTGTGCATTAATAGTTTTGCGCTGATTAGCGCAGTAAAAAATAATTAGCTGTGTGGAGGTGGGTTAGGTGGTGCGTATCTATCATTTCTAAACAGCACATCAGCATCATTAATAGTGCCAGTTTGGTAAAACTCGCTGTCAAAGCGTGACTCTACGGGCGGATGCGATGGTGTGTGTGAATGATTGTTGTGGTCATGTTCACTTGTGTCGGTTATTAAAGCTGTTGAGCTTTCGATAAGATCGACAATAGACTCGGTGGCATTAAAAGACACTGACAGTGGATCATCATGAGAGTGGACTGCATTGTGGGCAGATTCATGACTATGGTGGTGACTGACGCTGCTCCCCATTGGGTGTTTACCATTAGGGTATTGCACCGAATAGGCTGAGCTCATTACAAAAAACTGACACAGCAACAGCATTAGCATAATGGCTAATGTCTTTGTTGATTGCTGCTGAGGCGCATTGAACCGCCTTGCCTGTATTTTTGTTTTATTGATGGCTTTTATCTTCAATTCTTAGGGGCTGTTGATCTTTCACGGTTGTTTTTGCCGCAGTTTATTGGCTATTTTGACAAGGCGGAGGCTATGCCGTTTAGTTATTCTCCACAAATAGTCTACAACACAGTAAAAATAGCCAAGAAACGCTGCCCTTTGGGTTCGATTCAATGCTCCTATTCTTTTATGACTAGAATGTGTTATAAGCTTTTTCACTTAGCCAGCTAAGCTTTATCGCTCAAGCCTTGTATTAGAAGCATTGCATTTGAACAAAAACTAAGCTCGAAAGATCAACAGCCCATAGTAACGGCAATGATTAAATCAGATTGATAGCCAAACTGCCAGAGCTTCTATTTCTGACATGCAATTTATCCATTAAAAATTGTTCAACTTTATAGCTGTTTTAGCTACTAAGCGGTGAAACATTTCTCGATATAAAGCTTCCCCACTAAGACAAGCTGCCGCAATTCCCAGTCTCTTTTTACAAGGTTTACTTACGGAGTTTTGTCTCGTAATTCGATACAAACTGGCTGGCTATAGGCACTTTTTCATTGAATAACCAAAGGGTAATCTAGCTACAACGTCGAAAATGACATTAAGCAGATTAATCATGAGTGAGGTTTGTTATGAAAATTAAAACAATGCTAACTGGTGTTTTATGTTCAGGTTTACTCGCCAGCAGCGTAAATGCTGCAGAAGTTGAGTTTTTTGTTGGTGCTGCGGCGGGTTATCAAACTGATAGCGTCGATGGCAAAATTAGCCATGATACCGAAGACGTTTCATGGCAGGGGCGTGTCGGTGTATTGATTGAGAAACAACATCGGATTACCGGTACTTTCGGTTATATGGAGGATGAATTCTCGCAAGCAAGTATCGATTATAAGCAGGAGCAATATAGCTGGCTGCTGTCTTATGACTACCTGATGCCAGTGCATAAAGACGTTAATCTTTTTGCTGGTGTTTCAGTGGGGGCTAATGACAATAAGATCGCTGGCCGTGCCGATACCGACGTGGCTTGGGGAGGGCAAGTGGGTGTGCAGTATAAGTGGAGCGAACATCTCTCATCAGACTTGGGTTACCGCTACCTAGAGCAAGATTATGAACGCCATGGGATCACTATCGATAATAGTCAGCAGGTTTATTTAACCTTAGATTACAAATTCTAGTGTGATTTGTTATTGGCAGAAAAAAGCCGACTGCAGTGCAGTCGGCAAAAGTATGAATACCAATCAGTCTAAGAAGTTGATCTACTCAGAGTGTTTTTGACGAGCTTATTCGTTGCCGAAGTCGGTGGCAAAAAACGCTCCTTACAGGCGAGCTTTAGCGGCTTTGATGCTGCGTTAATGAGCTTGAACGTAGAGCAACTATGCCCTTCACTCATTAACTTACCTCAAAACCGCTCAACTCTCGCTGAGCGATCAAATCTTTACACTGATTGGTATAACCCTAAAAGATCCTGTGTGAGCGATCCTAATTGACAAGAAACCTTAATGTTGGGCGTTGTCACTGCAAACCAACGCCCGGTCTTACAGCTAAGTTGACGACTTCTTTGCGCGACGACGTAAACCTAATGCTCCCAATAACAGAACTGATAAGCCCATAGCACCACCGCTAGAGTCACTTGGTGCTGGTGCTGGGACGACATCTGCTTTAACGGCAATGCTGGCTGTGGCTGCAACCGCTGTTTTAGTACCGTTACTGACTGTTAGCTCAAGCTCTACTGTGCTATCAGTTTCAACATCCGGCAAGGTCACTGCGATATCCACTCCTGTTGCATCATCTATGGTGACATCTGGCCCTGAGGTCTGCGTCCAAGCATAGCTGAGCGTATCGGTATTATTTGGTGCGGTACTGTCACTGGCTGATAGATTAACCACAGTTTGTTCATTGGCATTGATGGTTGTTACTGATTCACCATTAATCTTGGCGACAGGAATACCCTCTAGCTGCACCGGCGTGAGCGCCTCAGTAAAGCTGACACTATTTACAGTATGGCTTACTTCGAAGTTTAGCTCGGTCGACATCACTACATCGCTAGTCGCTAGCGTTAGTAGGATTACCTGAGCATCGCTGTTGGCCGCTTGAGTAATCTGCCAAGCGATGTTTTGGCCATCGACAATACCGTCGTGAGAGTCACTTTCAATTGTTAGCCCAGCAGGGATAGCAGTTTGTATGTCAAATACCCTCTCCTCATCGCTAGCGTTTGCGGTTAACTCTAGGCTAAGTGTTAACGTGTCACCAGTATTCACCAATTCACTATCGACGGTACTAGTCAGATAGGTGGCGTGTCGATAAAGCTCAATTGGCATCAAACCAATGTTGTTTGCGGCATCAACCCCGGTACCAATTTCAAGCGCTGTGACATATAAGGTATCGGCTTTAAGCTCTTTATCCCAGTTAAGCACTAGACCGACATCTTCATTGGCCTCAACTTGCGTACTAAAGTCTGCGGTCACACTTGAATCATCTTTATCGATAATTGCAAGTTCAATGGTGACATTGTCAATGGTATCTGAAGGTGCTGATGTATCACCAAAATTGTGTACCGCAACATAGTAACTGCCTGGTTGTGGATCGTTGACTTCACAATTTTCATAAGCCGTTTCTGTTGCACTCATACAAAGGAACTCGGCCATCTCATAATAGTCATCTGGCTTACCGTTATAGTTAGCATCTCGGCCGATATAGAGATCGAGATCTGGCGAGCTAGTCTCCTTAATACGAGCGACGATTCGCTTAGTATTTGGTGTGACGTTGATAAGCATCGAGTGAAAGTAGTTGCTGTCATTATAGACATTTGTTGGCCAACTATTGTCATCGCTATCATCGCGAGGGATGTTTGCTTCAATGACTTCGACTTCAGCTAACTCAAACACGGCAACTTGTAGATCGCTAGTGCCGACGGTCGTAACACCCTCAATAGCGATGCTGCCCTGATTTTTACTCGTTTCTAGGTAGGTTTCTGCTGGGAAACTCCCCGCCACAAAAGTACCTATGACGGGCATCGCCGAGCGGGTGAGGCTAGCATCTGCCGGCGTGAGTAATAATCTGCCCATACCGTACTCTGAGTTGAAGCCGCTTGAAATTGTCGCTGTGACATCAAGCGTTATGCTCTCGCCCGCTGCAAGGGTAAAACTGCTGGGTGATGAGCTTACGGTTAATCCATCAACACTTGCATCACCTGAGGCGGTCCAAGTTGAAGCCGATGTTGCGGTGAAAGTTCGCGTCCAGCTACAGCTGATCATACAGTCACTCTGCACCGCCGATGGCATGTTCATCTCTTCTGGTTTACCGCCAATATCAGGATTTGCATCCATATATTCTTGGTAAGTCACATCCATAATCAAGCCGGTATTGAGAGCGTTAGCGATACGAATACTACCGGCACCAGAATCGAAGAAGTCTGATGGTGTAACACCGTCATCTTTACGAGTTTCAAATACCGCGCTTAACATTAATGCAGATTGAAGTTCGGCAGGAGTCCAGTCTGGTTTCAGGGCGGTAATTAGGGCCATCGCTCCAGCTACGTGCGGACTAGACATTGAGGTGCCGTCCATGAAGGTATAAGGAGATTCAGTCTTTTCTTCGCGCCAAGGTTGGTATTCGGAGTTCGCGGCATAAATTGCCACACCCGGAGCGGCAACATGCGGAGTCAACCAGCGGTTCATAATGGGCTCTGGGCCACGGGATGTAAACCAAGCAGCGATATCTGCATTATCAGGGTTACTCTCCATTACTGAGTCACCAATTGTTGCCACGTGATCCGTACCGCTTGAAAGCCAAGCTGTAAGCTCACTGCCTTGAGCGGCATCAAGATGAATTGCAGGCAATACATGGAAGTCAGCATCGACGGTCTCTGAACCACCATCGGTATTGATTAAAATTAATCCTCCAGCACCGCCAGCTAAGACATTGCTGCCTTTTGAGACGCGAGCAATTTCACCGCGCTGACAGACAACGATTTCACCGTTAAAGGTGTCAGCTTCAAAAGGCTCAAGGCAATCGGCATCGCCAAAGTCAGCAGCATTGACCACATTGGCAGTGAACCCCTTAGTGGCGCCTAATCCGTTCAAACTTGCTAGTGCGCTATCGCCACCGCTAAAACTAACATCTTTATCGCTAAAGCCACGATCATGGGTATAGGCCGCAACGGTTGTGATCCAAGGCGCATTACCTGGAGAACCAACTGTTTCAGGCTCTGGACCAGAGTTGCCAGCAGAAGTGGCTACATGAATGCCAGCTTCACGAGCAGATAGAAATGCTAATGCATCGGTATCATACCAAGGGTTGCTCGCGCCGCCACCTACTGAGTAGTTGAGTACTTGCACGCCATTTTCAATGGCATGTTCAACGGCTAAAGCTGTGACATCTGTCCAACAGCCAGCATCAGCGGCACATACTTGGTAAGAGACGATGTTAGCGTGTGGTGCTACGCCGCTTATTTGCCCGAAAGTGAAATCAGCCTCATCGCCCATCACGTTGTAGATAGGGACATTCTTAACTACATTACCTGCTGTTGTGGAAGCCGTGTGCGAGCCGTGGCCGTTATGGTCTATACCAATAACATCATCACCTTCCGGTATGTAGTCGGCGAGTACACCATCATTAGCCCAGATACCAATCAGTTTGTCATTACAATAATGGGCGAGTTCCGAGTCGGCACAATGACCAAGGTAGACGCCTTCGCCGAGTGGATTTGTATGATCGTAGCCATCGCCACCAATATCGGCAAAGGATGGATTAAAAGCACTGATCCCTGTATCGAGAATACCGACTATGACGCCTTCACCTTTACTTGCCATTCCTGTTGCGCTGCCATCCCAAGCAGAAGGGGCTTGAATGTGTTTAGGGCCAGAGTCAGTCATTAGGTGACGACGCTGTACTTTCTGGACAGCCTTAACACCTGCCACACCTTGGAGTGTTACAGCTTCCTCTTCACTTAATTGAGTACTAAATCCATTAAGTGCAATTTGGTAATCGCTCTCAACGGTCAGCTGTCTTTTCAAGCTGGTTTGTGCACGTTGTAAGGTTGAGTTAGTTTGCTCTGCCAAGTACTTGAGGTAGCTTTGGCTTGCAGAGCTTTGCACATCTAGCGTGCCGTTGTCTTTGCGTTTATTGCCGGGATTGCTAAGCAGGCTGGTGGCCTTAAGGCTTGCAATTTCACCTTTATAGGTTGCTAACGGTTGGTCATCGAGTAATACCATGTAGAGGTTATCAGTATTACGCTTGCTTGCTTGTAGCTTATTGCTGCGCTGACCCGAGTCAGCGTCTAAGCCACGGCTGTCAACCATATTAGCCTGAGATACAGGGCTTAATACTATGCTGAGAGCCACTGCTATGAGGCTTTTCTTATATGTTAATTTCACCTGGTCTTCCTCGTTTTCTGTCTTTGTAATTATTTTTAGTATTTTTCTGTTGTTGCAGATGGCAGCGAACAGAAAATAGGTAGGAGTTGTTAATTCGACGTAAACTTGATACCCCATCGAAACCCTACTGAGCAAACCTCAGACTACTATTCGACTTCACTTATCCTTCATTTCTTTTTCAATTACTTTTAAAACAATGGTTTGCTGGTTGTTTTTGTATCTGGATGTATCGCTGTTTTTTGATTTTTATGCAGGATTCACTCCTGTAAAAGCGTTGGCTTAAGGAGAAGAGTAATTGTGTTTATCTTTGGTTAAGCCGTTGTTTTATACGCGAATGCTTTTGGCTTTTCTCGCTGCTATCTCTAAAGGCGTTTGTGCAACAAGGCAAACTTGTCGATTTGACAAGTTAAAAGCAGGCATTTTTAGTTAATGAGAGAGCTAAGCTACAAACTCAGTGGTTATTTAACTTATTGTATTTAAAGTAAATGAAGATAAATAGAAAGAGAAAAGAAACAAAATGAAAGCCCTAGCGCTTGTTGTTTGTGTGCATTTATCAGAAAACCATAGTCGAGAAAGTTAATGGGTTGTTAGCCGGGTGTAGCGATGTAACTGGTTAGTCATAAACCAATCGACCGAAACAATAAAAATAATGTCGCAACTTATTAGGGAAAGAATATGTCATTTAAAAAGTCTAAATTGGCAACATGCATAGCATTAGCAGCGATGGTGCCAGTTTCAACCGTAGTCGCACAGTCTACTGATACAATGTCTGCCTATAGTGCTCAAGCTAAACAAGATCAGGCGGTGGTTATTAATGTGTATCTTGATGATGTGGGTTCACTGACTAAAGCTACGATTAATAATAAGAAAAAATTTACTGCTAACCTCAAGCAAATAGAAGCTAAGCAAAAAACAGTACTTGCCAGTATTACGGCTTTAGATGGCAACATCAAAGTGCTGCCAGGTGCAAAAATATTTGGCAACTTTGTTCGTGTAAAAGCTGATGCTTCTTATATTAATAAGATAAAGAGTATTGCAGGTGTTAAAACTGTCTTTGCAGAAGCTACAACAGCTGTCACACCCGCAAATGCGATGAACAAGCCTGTGACACGATCGGTATCATCAGCTACAAAAGCTCCGGCGTTAGTCGATGATATGACTGCAGGCGAAGGCGTTAAAGTTGCCATTATTGGTTCGGGTGTGGACTACACTCACGTTGGACTTGGTGGCAGTGGAGAAGCGGAAGCTTATGGCCAAGCAATGGAAAATGCGCTCAATGCATTTGACGGTTTCCCTACTGATGTTGTCGTCGAAGGAATGGATTTAAGCAGCGATGCAGGTTGGGGTTTAGATCCAAATCCAATTGATCAGAATATCTACTTCACCCGAGATTATGACGGTGCAACTCATAATACCGGTCATGGTACTCGTCTTGCCAGTGTGGTTCATGCATTAGCACCAGGGGCAAAAATAGCCGCCTATAAAACCTCTAACGTTTCAGATCCATACGGCAATGGATATAGCTTAAGTGGAGAAACTAGCAGCACATTTATGCTGGCTTTAGAGTATGCACTTGACCCAAATCAAGATGGCAGTTTTGATGACCGAGCAGATATCATCTTGGTTGATGCTTTTGGCGGAAGTGCATTTTATGCTCCATCAGATAACGGCATTTCAGGAGCGGTCGCTGAGGCGCATGCTATTGAGATGGCTTCCGGATTGGGCGCACTTGTGGTAGTGAATGCAGGTACAGGTGGAGAGTGGTTTGATAACCGCTTTAACATGACTTGGCGTGGCGCCGCTCCAAGCGCATTAACCGTTGGCGGTATGTCAGCAGATGCTGACGGCAATATGATGGTAACGGAAATTACTCCCCATGGTCCTGTGCGTGGAGCCAATGGTTTCTCAAAGCCTGACATGGTGAGCTACGCTGAGAATATTGATGTTGCGGTAGTTGGTGGTGGCACTCAAACTGACGTGGAATCAACAACCGTTATGGCGGCTGCACGAACAGCGGCAGCGGCAGCGATACTAAAATCAAAGCGCCCTGAACTCTCTATGGTAGAAGTTAAGGCGTTATTGATGAACACTGCAGATAACAATGTAATGAACCTTGCTAGTGAGCAGGGGGATTTGACCCTGATTGGTAATGGAGTAGAAAACATTGAAGCAGCAAATAACTCTTCAGTGGTTGCATGGGAAAAGAATAGCTACCAGCCAAACTTAAGCTTCGGTTTCGAAGAGGGTGTTGGAGTACAGCGCTTTGTGAAAGAGGTGCAGCTAAAGAACTTATCGCAAGATACCGTTACTTATAACGTTGCTATTAATTCAATGGGTAAAGGGGGTGATGCAGCGTTGGTTTGGGATATACCTACAAGCGTTAGTGTTCCTGCAGGGCAAACGGTTATCTTCCCTGTGGTACTCGAGATTGATTTTACTAAGCTAGATAACTGGCCGATAAAAATGGCGAGCGACCTTACCTCTGAAAACTGGTCAAAGGTTGAGCTTTCTGGGCAGCTACAGCTTACTGCTGACGAGAAGCCTGCTGTGAACATGAGTTGGCTAATCAAGCCGAGAGCTGGAACTTCAATCACTCGTGACTTTGGCTCATTTACAGAGGAGTTTGGTACAGAGCTGAGCAATAAGTTTAGCGCGGAAGGGGGAGCTTATATTCAAGAGTTTACCAATACCAGCCCTACCGAAACTACCTTTGCCGTATTTCCTGCGATGCACCATCAAAAGCAGCTTCCTGAAGGAAAAGAAAAAACCCAAGGCAATATGCCAAATGCTGTGGGTGGCGGGATCTATGAGGAAGCCATGTGTTCTACAGGTAAAAAGTTAGTCGTGGCAGGACGATTCTTTAAACCCAATGATGCCGGAATGGCTAACCATTTTGATAAAGGTGGTGCAGCGTTAATTTGGTGGAACGTTTTCCAAGAACAGTTTGTGCTGGATAACGAATTTGATAAAGCGGTTAATGGCGAACCTAATGCTTGGGACGAAGCGAACCAAATGGTTATGAGCGGTTTTATTGAGCCTGATGAGAATGGTTCGCCAGAATCTTGGTTCATTGATTACAACCAAGAGTACGATTGGACACAGCCTCGCAAGCGTTACACCAAATCAAAACTACCGACTTATATGACAGGACATGGGAAAAACTTTGTTTCTCAGTACTGTCTGGAAGATCTGTACCACGGCGAAGCGATGGACAGTGTCGAAGAGTTTGATCAAAACCATGGTTGGCTCTTTGCTACTGACCGCGATGCGATTGCGAATCTTGGTGAGCCAATGATCCAGTTTAATCCGGTTAAGTACGGCAAAGTACAGAAAGAGTCTTACTTTGATTGGTTCACAGGTGAGATAAGAGAAGTTGAATCGAAAAGTGGTGGGCTGCCGTTGTTCTCGCGTTTAGTCGAAGAGGGAGAAACTAAAGAATATAGTCCGATGCTTACCTTGGCTGCAGGGGAAACAGCTGAGCTTGCAATGGCAAACTCGTGTGACTTTAGCTTTAATATTGGCGGCGGTGGCGGTTGTGATAACCATGGCATGATGTTACTTAGCCTTGAAGATAATTGGGGGATGATCTCGCCTTTTGGTCAAGGTAACTACTCACTCGTGGCTCATCCGCTGGATGGCCAAAGCCACAGCGTAGATGAAGATGCTGAAATGGGCGCGGTAGTGGCGACAGTTGAGTTAGATTCAGAAACTTTCTTTGCTGGCGCTGATTTTGATTCTGACTGGTCTCCATACACGTTAAGCCTTGTGAACGCTATTCCTGGTGAGCCTTTCACACTGAGTGCGAGTGGCGAGATCACTGTCAATAACTCTGAGGCTCTAGACTACGATGCGGGTCATATGAGCTATAACCTTGAAGTTATTGGTCGCCAAGGTAACTCATACACAGCAGTCGCCAATGTTCATATTAATATAACGAACGTTAATGACATTGCGCCAGCACTTGTAGGTGAAATACCTGCAGTGTCAATGGAGGAGACTGGGACTATTGAAGTTGATGCTTCTATGTACTTTTCTGAGCTTGAAGGTGATGCATTGACTTACACTGCAACGGGTTTACCGGATGGTATGAGCATAGACAGCGTAAGCGGTATGATCTCTGGTAGCGCGGCTTCAGGTGCGGCGGGCGAATATACTGTCATGGTGACAGCTGACGACTCGGTAAATAAAACTGCAGCCAGCTTTGTGGTGACACTCAACGCTCCTGCTGTTAAAGAGCCAGTAAGTGTAGATAACGGTGGTAGTTTAGGTGTTGGATTACTTAGCTTGTTTGCATTGCTAGGTCTGCGCCGAAAAGCACGCCGTTAAGGAAAGCATAATCTAACTGATATTTGTCGTTAGTTAAAAGAGAGCACATTAGTGCTCTCTTTTTTTATGGCCAATGTACAATTTGATACAGCTAAAACGAATCATAGATGAAATAAATTCAAGTGGCTGATTCTTAGTGATTAAATTTGAATGCATTAATTAATAGTACTTTCATTTATGTGATTTAAAGGCTGTTTTTTGTCACGGGAATGGGTTAGGTGTTGGATTGCTGAACATGCAGGGATAAGATGCATGTTACGTAAAGGTTAATAATAGATGTTTTATTAGCTTAGAAAAGATCGTTTTAAAGGCTATTAAGGGAGTGTCGCTAGCTAATATGATTTCATTACCACATCAAAAATATCTGATTGGCCAATGTAGCGTAAATTGCCACGACATGACGATAAGCAAAGATGAAAATGTTGTTACCTTGCCTGCAAAAGTCTTCGAATTTTTAAAGTTGCTTATCCTACATGCGAACCAGACTGTCACTAAAGATGTTGCTATTGAACAAGTGTGGCTCGGCAACGTTGAAGTGGGCAAGCGTGGTACTGGCAATGCGATATGGCAACTAAGAAAGACCATTAGCGAACTTGGAGAGGAACCCGAGCACTATTTCAAAACGATCACCAAAATAGGCTATCAGCTACTACTGACCCCAGAGGTCATTGATGAGGAGTTATACCAGTCTGCAGCAATAACTATCGATAGTTATCCACCCCGTGCTCACTCTATTATCAAGCCTGTTATTGCTCTATTGAGTCTCATGTTATTTACTTCTTTGGGTTATATGTTCCACTCATTCTATGTCGCTATCCCGCGGCTTGAACCATTAACCGCGGAGCGAGTAACAAATTTTGAAGGGGTTGAGGAGCAAGCTGCTATCTCACCTGATGGCCGTTTCATGGCTTTTCAGTGGCGTAGAGAGCTGAAAAAGGCGCAAATTTACATTAAAGATCTCACCGATAAAAGCGCGCCTTTAAGGCAAGTATCGATGAGTGAAGATAAAGAAACGTCGCCGACTTGGTCACCAGATGGACAAGCGTTGGCCTACTTCAGGTTTAATGCCGGTGGACAGTGTGAGCTCCATGTTAGAGAGCTTATTACTAATCAAGATCGACTGATCGATACAGGCTGTACAAGTAGTGGTTACGTTCACAGTTTAGACTGGTCACCAGACGGTAAATTTCTTGCCTATGCCAAAGCGGGCGAAGCTAGCGTAGCTATGTATGCCTATAGTTTCGCCTCTTCAGAGATCAGCCAGCTCTCTTATCCGAACACGGGAGAAGAGGATTTACTAGTGAGCTGGTCAGCGAATAGCGATGAGTTTGCCGTGGTGCGTTCGGTGGCGATGGATGCCAGTATTATTGTGTTATCACGTTCAAACGATAGTGTGGTTAAAGTGGTGGAGGACGAAACGATGGTGATAAGCCTTGAGTGGGAACATGATGCCAATATGCTGTACTTTAATGCGCTGCGCGATGGTGCATTTGTTATTGAGCAATATAGTTTTGAATCGCAATCGATTACCGATTTTCACCGAGATGACACTATTAGCAGCTTGGCAATTAATGAAAAAAATAGCCGTCTTTACTACTCTCGCCATTTGTCCCAAGAGCATATTACCGTGCGCTCACTGGCTGATGGGGAGGTAAAGCAGCAGCTTGCTTCTTCTTCTCGGGATATGTTTGGTCAGTTTATCGCCGAGTCGCGCCATGTGTTGTTTTTATCTAATCGCAGTGGTGGCTGGGAGTTATGGGTAAACCAGGAGATGGGGAGTAAACAGCTTACGCATCAACAGGGTATTGTCGGCGTGCCAGCTGCTTCACCCAAGGGGAGTCAGTATGTGCTACCGATAAAAGCTAAAGATGCTAATAGTTACAGCCTTTATTTTGGTGAGGTTGGCGTTGAATTACCGACTAAAATAAGCGGTATAAAAGGGGATGTTCGTAACCCGTCATTCTCTCGTGATGGCAGTAAAATTTATTACTCCGGCAATCTTGATGGGAGTTGGGGAATTTACGCTTATGATCTTGCTAAGCAACGCACTGAGTTTGTGGTTGGCCATGCTGCTAAATATGCGGTTGAAGATGATGTTGGTGGTCTTTACTATACGAGAGATAAACAGGCTGGCATCTATTATCATCCCAGTGACGGTAGTGAAGATATTCAAGTCACTAGTGAGCTATTAAGTAGTGACTGGGGCAGTTTCTTTTATCAAAATAAAACGCTGTACTTTGTTAAACGCACAGACAAAAATGATCAAGTTGTGGCAATGAATGACTCGGGCGAGCAACAGGTAGTGTTTAGCTTGCCTGCAGTGAGTATTCGTGGCCAACGAGCATTGGCAAAAGCTGATAATGAGACTGTTGTAATTAGTATGCTTGGGATTAATGACGCCGATATATACAGCGTGCCGTTAGCTGCGCGTCACTAGAACCTATTTTTGACTAAGAAACGCCATTCCCAATTATTGACCTCTACGCCTGTGGTAAAGGGCACACTAAAATCGATATGAGCGACGTTGCCATAACTTGATTTAGAGGAGTAGATCCGTGCGCCAATCCCGACACTGCCTATCACCCCAGATATTTCATTGTTGTCGTCATTACCGCCGGTTGCTTGTCCAACATCGGTATACACTGCCCACCCCAACTCTGCCAACTGATACAGATTAATATTGGGGTAGTTACGCACTTCGGCTGTAAATGCCCATTGATTATCACCATATTGATAGTCGTTAGGGTAACCGCGGATCCCTGTATCATCACCAAGGGCAAAAGGTCGGTCGACATAATTATTTTGAGAGGTGCTTAATCTTAATTTGGAGTAGGCAGTCCACTTAGGTGTAATGTGATAAAAATACTCTGCGGCGACATTCACTTTAAAGTAGTCTTTCTGGCTGGTGGCAAATACACCTTCACCATCCATCTCAAGTAACAATAAATGATCTTGGGCTTGAAAGCCTCGGCTCGATTGCCAATTGATATGGTAGCCAACGGGGGCGTCATCACTCAGATCTCGGGTTTCGATACCAAGCTTTACGTAGTGTTGCCAGCCGAGATTAAAGTCCTCATTGTAGTTAATCAGGTGGACATTGTTGAGTACTTTAAAATCATCTTGCAGGTATTGATAAGCAACCCATGGGTAGAGAAAATCACGATCTTGTGGCAATTCTGACGTTGGGTACTCTTCGATATTATCGAAATCATGTTTATCTTGAGTCAGCCCGGTAATGATCCGCGAAAGCTCATCACTGTTGTGGTTGAGTAGCCAGCCATAGCGAGCGCTGTTATAGGTGACAGCATGTTCAAACTCGTTAAATTCTAAGCCGTTCTGTTTTAAGGTATCGACACGAAGGTCATCTAAATACTCAGCGGAATACATATTACTGCCGTCGAGTGTGTAGAAAGGCTTTTCAAAATAGAGCTGAGTCGCTTGGCCATCGCTATTGTCGTAAAAATCTGCCGCGATAGTGGCGTGACGAATAAAATTAACGGGCGCTTCAATAGCAAATTTATAGCCAGTTCTATCGGCATTTGATTGATATTTAAAGCGTGTACGGATCCCCAAACCAAGCAAGTTATCCTCTTTAATACCAATCGAGAACTTACTTTCACCACCACTACGGCCTGCGCTAAAAGTGGGCAGTAAAGACCAGTTATCCCAGGTTTCCACTAGAATGTTTTCGTCTTCATTTGTCGTAACATCTGCATCGGGTGCTGGTGCGGCAAAATCAACTTCAGCATCTCGAATATAGGGTTCTGCGCGCAAAATACGTTGCACTTCATCGAGATCTTTCTGGCTGACATTATCGTTTTCTTTAAAGCTGAGCTTATCGCGTATGACATAGTCGCGGGTATTGATATGCAGGTAGTTGGCCCAGCGGTGAATAAAGAAGGTTTCAGGATCTGAAAGATCAAAAATATCATTACTTTTAATCACAATGCTTTTGATCTTCTTTTTTTGCTCGTAATCCAAAGGTTTAGCATCAAGCTTACTCGTTGCGGTTTCCTCAGCGCAAACAGCACTCGATAGTGCAAAAAACAGTAAGGCTAGAGTGGAGCTGCTAAATCGAGTCATAGATAAGATAAGTCCAGTTGTAACAGCGAAATAAACAAGTGGTTTACAAGTCCATAACACATGGAACTGAAGCTATAGTCAAGCTTAAGCTGATGATTTTACTTAAGGGGAAACGAATGTAATCGGCACAGCGCGAGCGCACTGAGGCGCCCGCATGTATAAATTTGTTACTTATGCATACTTATAAGGTTCTACGCGGCGGAACAGCGACATTGGCGAAGATAAGCCCTGCCACAATAGACATGAAGATAAGAAATATCTGTGTGCCAAGATGTGATTGATTAAACATGGTCTCACCTAAAATTAGGGTGTTGAGGCCAATATAGGTCTTACTACCGGGTACTAAGATCACAATGCCCTGCAGTAGTGCAATCGTTGCTGGTGCTTTCATCCAGCGAGCATAAAGGTTTGAATATACACCCACCGCTAATGCACCAAAGAAAATACCGATAGAATCCCCAAAGTAAATGCTGGCAAGCATCGCTGAGAAAAAGGCCACGATACCTGCAAGCACGCCCCATGGAGAGTCTTTCATGCGTGCTTTAAAAATGATAACCAGCGCCATCGACAGGATCGGTACCGCAGACCAAATAGCCCATTCGGGTAACGACTCAGGTGGAACATAAGTGGTTTCGCCAAACAGAGTTTTGCCAATGGTTAATCCGAGGATGACCCCAAAGTAGAGTTTAAACAACAACATGAAGGCATCCATCACCCTCGCAGTACCTGAGATTAAGTCTCTGGCGGCGAGTTCTGCTAAGCCGAGTGTTAAGGCAAGCCCTGGGATAAAGATGATGATGCCTGAGAGGATCACCACCGGAATATTCATACTGGGATCAAATTGTGCGATACCACTCGCGGCAATGGCACACAAGATAGCTGCAAGCGGCTCCAGCATTTCCGCCATGCGCTTAGAACGTTCGGCACGGTAAACTAAGCCATAAACCATCAAGCCTAACATCGCGGACCAAAAAACATCGTTCCAGCTGGTACCCATCAACATGGCAAACGCACCAGCTGAGCTGCCAAACGCTAAAAGAGTCAGACCAGTACCATAGGGGTTTGGCTTATTGGAGATCTCTTCTAATCTGTCAAGCGCTTCAGCAAGGGTTCGCTTACCAGACATAAGCTCTTCAACGAGTTCATCAGTGCGGGCGAGTGAGCCTAGATCGAGCTCGCCAGGTTTAACCCTTGCGACGTGGTTATATTCTTGATCTTCATCATGTTGTAGCACAAAGGTTAGCGCGGTTGGCGAGATCAAAAAATAACCCTCAATGCCAAGCAGATTTGAGACTGCTTGCAAGTGGGCTTCAAGGCGGTAGGCCGGCGTACCAAATTTATGTAGAGCTTTACCGAGTCTAATTATAAAACGGCGTTTCTCTAGGAACTCTTGATTATCCAATATCTTATTCGCTAAAAAGTAATATTAGGGTTGTTTGTTTATATTAAACAGTAGCTTAGTTGATGGTTTTGCGTTCAACTAATATGACCGTTTAAGCATCATTATTTTACGAGCGCATCTTAACCTATTTGAGTTTAAAAGGTTGCCATTTATTTACATAATGATCCTAAATTGTAATGCTGTACTTTTAAGGACTATTTTCAAAGGGACAATTAATGCCACTCGCGATATCTGGGCTGTATATCAGCTTGACAGCAATACTCACTGTAGCACTCACCTACAGAGTGATAAAACTAAGACGTACCCATAAAATTGGTATTGGTAGTGCTGGTAATGAAGCACTGACACTCGCTCAAAGAGTGCATGGGAATTTACTCGAGAATGCGCCGATAGTGCTGCTGTTACTTGTCGTTGCCGAGATGAATGGCACCGGTGCAGCGTTGCTGCATATATTCGGCACTGCATGGATAGTCGCACGGTTAATGCATGCCATTGGCTTAACACAAGGGCAAGGTGGCTATCATTTTGGTCGTTTCTGGGGAGTATTAACCACTTGGGCGGTAACCTTGGGGCTAGCTGTAACCAATTTAATTGCTTATGTGGCTAACCTATAGCGGTTTTTGCTCTTCAAGAGGGCGGAATCGTCAGGTGTAAAGACAACAAACCTAGCCCCAGCAATACCCACAGCCATTTAAAGGGCTTTATGGTTAAGTCGTCGAATAAAGCATTTTCGGCTGGTTTGGGTATATCATCTATACTAAAAAAAGCATTAATTTGATGCTTTTTTAGTCACACCTATGGTGCGGAGCCTGTTATACTCCGCGTCCCCGTTGTGAGCATCAGTTGGGGCGCTTAATCCGCGTATTTTTTGTTATTTCAGTTAGGCTATCTAATTCATGCAAGTAGAATCCACACTTTTCACCCATCCCAAGTTTCGCTCTGAGCTTACTCGCCCAGCGCCATTTTTGCCTATGTCTCGTAAAGAGATGGACAAGCTAGGCTGGGATAGCTGCGACATTATCATTGTTACTGGCGATGCGTATGTGGATCATCCAAGTTTTGGTATGGCGGTAATTGGTCGCATGCTGGAAGCGCAAGGCTTTAGGGTCGGCATTATCTCGCAGCCAGATTGGTCTAATAAAAATGACTTTATGAAGTTAGGTAAACCTAACCTCTATTTCGGTGTGACCGCCGGTAACATGGACTCGATGATTAACCGCTACACCGCCGAGCGCCGTATGCGACATGATGATGCTTATACTGCGGGTAACATCGGTGGTAAGCGTCCAGATCGCGCGGTGACGGTTTACACCCAGCGCTGTAAAGAAGCCTTCAAGCAGGTACCAGTGGTGATTGGTGGTATTGAAGCCAGTCTGCGCCGTATTGCTCATTACGACTACTGGTCAGATAAAGTGCGTCGTAGCGTTATCTTAGATGCTAAAGCTGACATCTTGGTTTACGGTAATGCCGAGCGACCATTAATGGAAGTGTCTCACCGTCTTGCTAATGGCGAACCGATGAGCCAGTTGCACGACATTCGCGGTACTACAGTAATCCGTAAAGAGCCGTTGCCTGAGTGGAAGGGCATGGATTCGCGCAAGCTGGATCAGTTACACAAAATTGATCCTATTCCCAATCCTTATGGCGCCGATGACGTCGGTTGTAAAAACCTATCTGGCCCAACTGATGAGAAAATTTTTGACAATGATGCGCCAAAGGCAATCAGCGTTCAGCCTGCAAGACCTAAGCCTTGGGAGAAAACCTATGTGTTGCTGCCAAGCTTTGAGAAGGTCTCTGAAGATAAATTCTTATATGCCCACGCATCGCGTATCTTGCACCAAGAGCAAAATCCAGGTTGTGCACGAGCGCTGTTCCAGAAGCATGCTGAACGCGCTATTTGGGTTAACCCGCCAGCTTGGCCGCTAAATACCGATGAGATGGATGGCGTTTTTGACTTAGCCTATAAGCGTGTGCCGCATCCGTCATACGGCAAAGAAAAAATTCCTGCCTACGACATGATTAAGACCTCGATCAATATCATGCGTGGCTGCTTTGGTGGGTGTTCGTTCTGCTCGATTACCGAACATGAAGGACGCATTATTCAAAGCCGCTCACAAGACTCGATTGTGAAAGAGATTAAAGATATCCAAGATAAGGTGCCCGGTTTTACTGGAGTCATTTCTGATCTTGGTGGCCCAACTGCAAATATGTACCGCTTGGGTTGTTCTAGTGTAAAAGCAGAAAGCACTTGTCGCCGTCTATCTTGCGTATTCCCATCGATTTGTGGCCATTTAGATACCGATCACCAAGCGACCATCGATCTTTATCGTGCTGCCCGCGATGTACCCGGCATTAAGAAAGTGCTTATTGCCTCTGGGGTACGTTATGACCTCGCCACTGAAGATCCGCGTTATGTCAAAGAGCTGGCTACTCATCATGTGGGCGGTTATTTGAAGATTGCGCCTGAGCATACTGAAGAGGGCCCGCTGAATAAAATGATGAAGCCGGGCATGGGCAGTTACGACAAGTTTAAAGAGCTTTTCGATAAGTACTCAAAAGAGGCTGGGAAGAAGCAGTATTTGATCCCTTACTTTATCTCGGCGCATCCGGGAACCACCAATGAAGATATGGTCAACCTTGCCTTATGGTTGAAAGGCGAGAAGTTTAAGCTCGATCAAGTGCAAAATTTTTATCCATCGCCGATGGCAAATGCCACCACCATTTATCACACTGAGCTGAACTCGCTGAAGAATGTTAAGCACAGCAGTGAAGAGGTGTCGGTACCGAAGAAAGGCCGTCAGCGTAAGTTGCATAAAGCCTTACTGCGTTATCATGACCCAGCAGGCTGGCCGCTGATCCGTGAAGCGTTAATCGCAATGGGCAAAGAGAAGTTGATTGGAAATAGCCCCAGCTGTTTAGTGCCTGCTGAATCGCGTCAAGAACGCGAAGCGCTGCGAAATAAGAAGAAACTGAACACCAAGGATGATGGCAAAGGCAAGAAAGCCTTCACCCGTTTCTCGGCTGATCAATTTGCTGACCGCAAGTCGGAGCACGGAAAATCTGGCCAAGATAAACCCGGTCAGAAAAAGTCGAGCCAAGGTAAAGCTGGTCAAAGTAAAGCGACTGGAAATAAGCAGGGGCAAGGCGCTAAAGCTGGCGGCAAACGCCCGGCTAAAAAGAATGCTTGGGGCACGACGCCAAAGCATCAAAGGTAGTGATTGTTCTTGATTACAAGTGCTAGCTAAATCATCAGAAATAAGGGAATATCATTGGGTATTCCCTTTTTTATTGGAGTGGGTAATGGCTGATAATTCAGATATGCCAAATAACTCAGATTACAGCGATGAGAGCTTTTGGGTGAAGGTAAAACAGTTTGCCAAAAAAGCTGGCCGAGAAGTTATCGATAATGCATTGTGCCTCTATTATGCTGCGCAGCGGCCTGATACACCCAAGTGGGCCAAGACAGTTATATTTGGCGCTTTGGCATATTTTATCGCTCCTATTGATGCTATACCCGACTTAACCCCGGTTGTTGGTTTCTCCGATGATTTAGGCGCACTGGCAGCTGCATTGGCGATGGTATCTATGTACGTTGACGATACAGTAAAAAACCAAGCAGCCGAGAAAACAGCCGCTTGGTTTGATTAAAAGCTAAAAGCGCAGGTTAGCTTTAGGCGGGTGCTGCAGCAGTGGCTGCGGCAATGCGATCGCGCACTTGGCGGGATTTTTCACCTTTAAATATCGTTAGCAGTTCGGCGGCATCCGTTTGCTGCGCTAAGATATCTACTAATCTGGCACGATTGCTCACATGCAGATAGGCCAATATCGGTTTTAGCTCTCCTTGCCGAGCTAGCTGCGCCAGATAATCTCCCATGCAACTGCGGTAGTTCTTTATGGCAAACAGTACGATGAGTTCATGCTTTACATCATGGCTAAATAACCAATCCATCAGCTGCTTATAAGCGTTCTGCTCATAATCATCGCTATCTAGCTCAAAACGAGTCACTAGGTCGATTTTACCTTGGCTGACTTGTTGATCCATTTGTGCCGTTACCAACTGCTCGATAATTACCTTGTAGGCACGATAGCTATGATTTGCCAGTAATAGCAGCAGTCGCTCACGGCGCGGCTCATCGATACGCCATAAGAACTGCCCTAAGCTATAACAACGATATTGATCGATACCGACAACTGTTTCAGTAGTTAAATAAGCATTAAATACCGGCGCAAAATCCTCATAACAGGTTTCTCCCTGTAAGTAAGCCCATAGGCTAGCTGCAAGAGTTTGTTTGCGTTCAGCCTGCTCTGGTAGTTGTTGCACAGCGTCAATAACGGTAGCAGCATCGATATCGCTATCAACGATAAGCAGTTGCCCGCCGAGGTAGAGTTGATCGTAGTTGGCCGCGTCTTTATCGAGTACTAAAATCAATAATTCATCGTCAACTCGCTGGGCGATGGTGGCATTAATCCAACTCATACCCGAGCAATGACGCGATTGACTAATATCGGCATCTGGGTGCAAACGAAATGGCAAACGCAACTTTTTCGGCAGGTCACTGGTGTCGGTGGCATGATCGAAATACAGTGTCGATGCGCTAAATTGATGCGCAATAACACTTTCCCATGAGCGGCTATTAAGAGCGATAAAGTCAGCTAAACACTGGCGTAAGTCATCGTCTAACTGAAACGGAAGCTCTGGGAAGCGCAGCGCTACATCTTGATGGAATTCAAGCTTATGGCTCTGATAGGTATAGTCTAAGCCTCGCAGTAAAGCTTGTGCTTGCGCTCTATTGCTAGCCGCTATCATGCCACCTTGGGCAGCGTTGGCAGGAATAGTCTCTTCCATCAAATCAACAAGCGCAAGGTATTCACTTTGGCGACTGCTGCTGCCAATAGATTGCTCGACTTGATAAGCTAAGGTGTAATCTTCGGCAATCCCATGGCGGTTAAGCAGTCCATAGAAGTTAATTTCATCGAGCTGATTGTCGAACTTCAAACGATAATCATGGCAGCTATAAAGCCGGCCCATATGGTGGATCATCTTCGTTGGCGCCATGGTGATCAACAATTGCCATAATCGCTCAGCTATTTTAGCTGCAGCACTAGGCACTTGTTTAAGCCAAAAACAGCTAATAGCTGCACGCTGGTAATCATCATCGTAGTCTTGGAAAAAGTGGTAACTGATCTGCTTTTCACTGATTTTAGGAAAATACAGATTAGATCTGCGGCATATTTCGTCTCGGTGCAGGTGTTTATCAAACAGCGCGATTATCTCAGATTGGCTAAGCGTTGGATTTTCTTGGGTGAAAAAGCTTCTGACTTGTTCAAGCTCTGTTTGATTAAAACCCTTGTCTTCGAAATGACCTTCGCCTTGAATTTCGGCGTGTTCGAGCAGCAAGCATAGGGCGCGCTCAAATACCTTGCTTAACTCTGCTTGTAATCCAGCTGTATAGGTATCATTAATGTGCCGACTGCTATCTTGTTGTAGCAGGTACGCTTTAAGTGCATCGGTGCCTAGATTATCTTCGTGCCAGTGGCTAACGTCATAACAAGCTCTCTGCTTGAAGAGGTTGTCGGCTCGCTGCAGCATGCTGCAGGTGACCGGATCATCCATATCGCAAAAAGCATCGATAAGCTGTTCTAGTTTGCGCTTATCATGTTTGCTGAGTTCGCCTTCCGCTGCAGCGGGCGCAGGGTCAAAGCGCGCATAGTAGGCTTCAGTAGTCATAATCGGCTGATAGTCACCTTCACCAGTGAGCATTTCACATAGCTCTGCCGATAAGGTTTTCTGACCTAAAACACGATAGAAAATATCGACAAAGCGCAGCATGATATGCGCTGACTTTACATGGCTAATACTGTTATTACCTGGGCTTAGGTAAGCTTTACAAATAACCCCTTGTTCAAACTCAACATCAAAATAGCATTCTTCATCTTCGAGTAGATCGTTGGCTGGATAGCTTAGTACTTCGTGTATGTTTTCACGCAGATTGTCTAAGTTACCTCTATCCCAACAAGCCTCGTCCATTGCATCATATAGCGAAGGGGCATGAATTTTACAATGTGCCCAAATATCAAAAGGCTTAATAGTTTCGAGAATCGCAGGGTTTTCATTGAGCACCACATACTTCAGCAGCGCATCGCTATTGTCTAACGTAGCGATGAAATCTGTAAGCATATGGGTGCCACCCAATTCGGCTTGTCGCTCCTCTTTGAGCTTGTCATATTGGCGGTATTCTTCTTGGCGCTGGAAGACACTTTGAGCATGGGCCGATAGTGGGCTATCGAGTTCATTTTCTAGCTGTTGCTGTAGATCCATCGCCTCATTTTCAAGCGTGTCATTAATAAAATGACGCCCAAGTTGGCGGCTTACCTCTTCATCCTCCCAGCTGCAAAACTCGGGAAATAAGCTTTGATAAATTGCCAGTATTGGCTTTTGGCTAGCTAAATCTTCGCTTTCGTTCTCAACCAGCATTGGCTGGGCTGCAAAACGTTGCTTAATCAATTCAATAAAGCGTGGGTATTGCTGTGGATTCTGCTGCAAAAACTCGCCAAGCGGCTGATATTCTGCGGTGGTGCTTTCCCAGTGGCTGCCATAAAAGGCGAAACGAAAGGCGCTATTATCACACCAAACAAATGCCTTTAGCATGGCGTCACACCAGCCATGATGACGCAGCAGAGTGAGCAGCATATGCTCATAGCCTGTGGCATGCTCATCATCCCAGTAGGGGATAAAAAACTGCGCTAGATAAACGGCATCTTCAGCATCTTGCATCGCCATCATAAACAGGGCTTCAGCACCAAAAACCCGCATATCATCGACCCACATTTCGCTGGTGTCATTTTCATAGCGAGCATAATTAACCATAGCTTGCGCCGTCTGGCGCAGCTGAGGCTTTAGTTCCTCATGTTCAAGGGCAATTGCAAATAACAGCGCCTCTGAAATATACAGGCTGCTCTTTTCCGTCACTATATCTTGTAGGTTGTAGCCGCCATCAGGGGTGAGGTTCAATGCTTGCAGTGCGAGCTCTGCTTGTGCGGTATCGGCCAGCTGAAGATGCTGACGCTGACCGTTACTGAAATCCATAAATGCGATATCAAATTGACTATTTTTGAAGGCTTGATGCGCTGCGAGCTTTGTTTGGTATGTGATTAAGGCTTGCTCGATACTGGCGATATCTTTGCGATTGAATGCGATGATCTGAGATTTTGGAAATGAGTCCATTCTAACGTCCTGTTAAATGAAAAATCTGATTGGTTTATGGCAAGGTAACCAATATTTATGGCTGGGATGCTACTAGATTAATCTATAAATAACAAATAGTTAGTTGTTAATGGTTTGTTGCGTATTATCTGTGGTAAGTGCTTGCTGACAGGCGAAGTAGTTTGGTGGTCTGGCAAAGTTTTTTAGCCGCCGAAGGCGCGTTATATTGCACTGAAGTGGACGACTCATTTATCGGGGCTTAGCAATGAGCGTTACTTTGCCCCAAATTTTATAGTGTGTGCCAAGGAGGTGGTAAATTAGTCACACCAGCCACATTTATATTGGCCGGCAACGATGTGATTGGTTAACTTTTTGCACTTTGCACAAGGAGCTTCTGGAACTTGTTGCTCGATCTCTTGTTGTTCTAGCTCTTCTTGACCGAGTGAATAGCCGTTCCACTGGTGATTTGGGTCAGGCAGAAATGTGGCTCCACTACCAACGCCGTCACCATGAGGCTCACGGGTTGCGACTAACCAACCTCCAGGCACCTTGGTTCTAAATGTATATGCAGGTCCGCCATTATTATCGAGTCGTTCCCAAGCCAGTGTTGGCCTTGTTTCTTTTTTTCTTTTAAAAAACATCGTTCAATTCCAATTTTTTATTCGAATTTACAGGAGGTAAGCTCTTATCATATTAGGTTAAAACACAGAACCTAGTGAGCTTACTTTTTTACCGCCATCGATGCGATTACTAGCTGCATGGATTGTTCTTTGCTAAATCCTTCTGCTATGAAAGCGTTGTATAAACTCCTGGCGTATTTTGCAGAAGACTTTATTAATTTAGGATCGTTTATGACTTTCATTGATGTTTGAAGTTGCATAGACAAGTTCTTAGCCATATTGTCATATTGATCTTGGTCATTTGCATGAGCAGTACTTGAAAATAAGGTTATGACTAATAAAATTGCAGAAGGCTTTTTATACACCTGACTCTCCTTGTAAAGTTTAAATGGGTATATATGCATTGCTATTTTATCAGGTTAGATCTTGTATTGCTGATTAGTTTGTTGAATTTTATATATTTTTTCTTTCACTCAATAGCACAAATATGTGTGGCTTATCCCCAGTTTTTAGGGGACATAAATCCAGTGTTGATACGGCCGTGACCGTCCATGACAGGGAGGTCATGGTCGAGCTTACAAGGATGTATTTATAGCGTGTCACGGCTGTGTCTGCGCATGAGATGGTTCTATCACTTCCATGTGACTAGGATATCCAAAGCTAATCAGTCTTTGCAGTTATTTAAGCTTAAATTGACTCACTATCAGCTCTAGCTGATGGTTAGCTGTCGCCAGATTGACAGTTTCATTGCTGGTGGTCTCGCCATTGATGGCTAGCTCGCTGGCCATTTCGCTAATGGCTGACATGTTGCGGGTAATTTCACTTGATACCGAACTTTGCTCCTCCGCAGCGGTAGCGATTTGAGTATTAAGATCATTGATTTGATTAACTGAGTCACCAATAGCGTCAAGATCTGAGGCGACAACCTCAGTGGTTTCAGCCGTTTTGATACAGGTGTTTTTGGTTGCATCCATCGAGGCCATCGCTGCATTTGAGGCTTCTCGGAGTTGATTAAGCGTCAGCTCTATTTCAGCTGTACTTGCTTGGGTTCTGGCGGCGAGCGCTCTGACTTCATCAGCGACAACAGCAAAGCCGCGGCCTTGTTCCCCTGCGCGAGCCGCTTCAATGGCGGCGTTAAGCGCTAACAGGTTAGTCTGATCGGCAATCTCACCAATCACTTTAAGCACTTGGGTAATGTTGATGGTGTCTTTGTCTATCTGCTCAATATTGTGGGAGGTACTTTCGACCTCCTGCACCAGTTGCGCGACAGTGCAGGTTGCCTCTGCAACAACGGCCTTTGACTCCATTGTTTGGTTTTTGGTGACTTGAGTGAAGGAAGCGGTTTCTGCGCCATTTCTGGCGACATCATTGGCGGTGGCGCTCATCTCCTCCACCGCGGTAACTATCTGCTCCGTCTCTGTTGTATGGGCGACCAAGATAGCGCTATTGGCTTCAGTTTCTGACTTTAAGCGCTCAACACTGCTGGCGATATGAGTTGATGACTGTAAGACCTCAAGCATCATTGATTGCAGGTTTTCGATAAAGCGGTTAATGCCTGCTGAAATCTGCCCTAAGTCGTCATCATTGTTAACGGCTAGGCGACGAGTGAGATCGCCATTACCTGTAGACAGCTCTGTTATCATCTCTTTTAGCGACAAAATAGGGCGATAAAGTAGGTATAACACGCCAAGTAACAGGCTAATAGCCAAAGCTAACATGATGCTAGAGGAGATAATGGCACTATAAAGAGCGTGATCAACGGTTGCATAAGCGACTGACTTATCAAGCGCAATAAACAGATACCACTTCTTACCATTCACTAATGGAATCGCTTTTGAAACGGCAAGTTTGTCGACACCATCTAAAGTGTATTCTTGCATCGCTTCATCGTTAGCGAGCAAGGTTTGCTGCACTTTGGCTAAGCCAAAATCTGAGAAGCGGGTTCCAGTGACAAGTGTTGGCGATTCAGAGGCCAACACTTTACCGGTTTGATCGGTAATTAGTGTTACCGCACCTGGGTAGTTAACGGCTTTGACGGTATCATTTAAGTAGGTGAGTTCTATATCCCCAAGTACCACACCATCGCCGAGGTTTTTTAAGATTGAAATCACGTCATGGCCAGTGCCGTCATCAACATAGATATCGGTAATATCAAGGTTGTGCGATGACTTACCTTGCTGATACCAAGGCCGAGTACGAGGGTCGTATTGTTCGGCTATGGCTTTGCCGTCGATCCACTTACTGTTGGTCTCAGTGGAATAAGCGCTACCGTCGTCAAAGCCAAAGTAGATCCGTGCAACGCCACCAACATCGGTAGACAGCCTTGCTGCATTAACATAGTTGTCTTGATAACTGCCTGTTTGATAGTGCTGAGCTAGGGCATCGATGGCATCGGCTTTCTCTTTAAACCAGCTTTCAATATTATTGGATTCGTAATTGACGACATTAGTGAGTTTTTCATTAGTGTTGGCTATGGTTGCTTGCTTGATCTCGATGTAGGACAACCAGTTTGAGATCACCAGACATAGGGCGACAATAGTCACCATTGACGCGATGAGCGATTTTCTAAATCCTAACAATGTTCTTCTCCCGAAGTGACAGGAATAAAAAGAGGCCTTGATGGCCTCTTTAGGTTGGAGCTTGCTAATACCGATCGGTATAACTAGCGGTTAGACTAGCCTTGCCACGTGAGGTTAAAGTCGTATCTAAAGCCGATGGTAATCGCGTGATCATTCTCTTGATGATCGTAGCTCTTATCTAAATACTCTAGGTGGACGCGAACATTTTCGATTGGGTTCCATTCAAGAGTGGTGTTGAAGCCATCGTAATCTGCAGACGTTTCACCATCGATACCATCTTTGAACTGGAAGTAACCGAGTTTAATTTTGTAGTCATCAAAAATAGGGTAGGCCAGTGCGGTGTCTAAGGTGCTGCCGCTGCGATCTTTATTCATGCTGCCGGCATCATAGTTGTACTGCTTGTCTTGATAGCTCACCGCAAGGTACAGATCATTACTGAAGGTGTAAGCCACTACGCCACCAAAGGTGTTGTCGTCGCCTTCAATGTTATTGCTATCAAGCGTATTTTGCGTGACATAGCCTAAACCTATGTGTAGTTGGTTAATATCGTAACCAACACCAAGGTTGACCATGTCGGTGGCGTCATCGCCATTGTCGCCATCAAACTGGGCACCTGCCATCCAGGTAAAGTCACCCGTGACTAGCTGATAAGTGACAAAGTTATCGACAAAGAATGGGCTTTCATGGTCGTAGGCGTAAGGGCTGTTGCCGTGGTTAAAGATATCGACATATTCAGCCACTAAGGTGTACTGCGCAGGACGTTGCTTACCAATGCCGACTTGGCCGTATGGTGACGCTATGGCAGCGTAGGCTTGGCGCGCTTTGCCGAAGTTGCCAGAGTTGGCAATATCGACACTCCATTCGCCTTGCGCGATAGCGGTCCAGCCGTCGGCAAATTCAGTGCTGGCTTTAATACCGATGCGAGAGAGTGCATCGCGAACATCCCAAGTTTCATCTTGGCTGTCGTCTAAGTAACTTAATGTTGGACGAATAGAGCCGTATAGGCTGACTTGGCTATTTTTGAACTGTGACGGTGCAGCGTTATTTTCAAGCTTGGCAATACGCGCTTCTAGTTCGGCATTGTTATCAGCTGCATAAGCGTTAACGCAGCATAAGTTTACTGCAACCGCGACAATCGATTTTAAGGTTTTCATCTGTGTATTTCCCTATATTTCGGCAGCAAAAAGTCGCCCTCTCTAGAGGCTAGAGTTGGTGCCGAACGAATAAATGTGTGCTGTTGGATTGCCCATCAACAGCTAAGTGTTGACGGGCCGATAGTGCTATTTAGCGACTGAGTTACTTCAGCTCTTTAAACCATAAGTTATGGTGTTGCTTAGCCCAGTTTTCGTCACAGTAACCAGAGGTCATGTTAGACATACCGCCTTCAGACATGACGGTTGCCATGAAGATGTGTACGACTGAGAACGCGCTGATAATGATGGTAGAGACAATGTGTAATACCAGCATAAAGTTAGCGGTATTCTTGGTCACTACGAAGGTTTCTGGGAACATCATTGTTAGCCCTGAAGCCACCATCACGCCACCAAAGAGGGCAAACACCCAAAACCAAAGTTTCTCACCCGCATTGGCAAAACCAGCATCTGGGTGATGTTTCTTACCGGTATTGAGGTAACCACCTAAAACAGCAAACCATTTCAAGTCATAACTTGCAGGGATTTGCTTTGGTGCCCACATCAAAATCATTAACACGTAACCCAAGATGAATGGGAACGCCATCAACTCATGCAGGCCACTTGAAAGCCCTACTAGTGATGCCCAGCTTGGCGCGTTCATGCTTGGCTCAAAGTAGTGTCGACCGCACGCTAAAACTAAGCCAGTTAGCATGAGTAGTATGCAAGCGATAGCACCTAACCAATGCACACTGATACTGAGGCCTGACCAACGTTTGATCACCTTGCCTGAGAAGCCTTTATCTAGACGCGAGATACCATTTACCATGATAAAAATGATAAATAGCGCAATGACGCCAAATAGGCTGGCAAACACTAAAAATGCAATGCTGTCGGTGGCACCTAAGTAACCAAGTACAGCTTCATTGGCATCTTCTGGTACTGATGCCGGCATTAATAGTTCAACTTGTGTTGGCATACCGCGGATCTCAGGGATGTCTCCTGGAATAGCGTGTTCCTGAATTTTTTGCCATTGCTGAGGTTGCAGTGTTGCAACGTCAGCAGCCATAGCTGCCGTTGAGACAAACAGGCTGATGACAATAAAACTAAACAATCTTATTGCTCTGTTCATTAATAACTCCTTTGGCGACTTTAGGTCGCCTATTTGGTTCTACCCGTCGAATACCTGATGGGGTATAAGTTCAGCTACCGACGGCTATTACCTTTTTGCTTGGTACATAGTGGCTTAACTGTGGTTATATAAGGTTAAGCCATCACTGCATTTGCTTAGTGACAAAAAGGTGCAGTTCAATAGCAAACTCACGCCAAAATGCATGTTGAGCATGGTTTTTTATTCCTTCACAGAAGGGAGTGATCCAAGTACCCAGATGCTTAGTAAGAAACTCATCGGCAATGGCCGTTAGCTCCTCAAAGGCTTCGATATCGTTTGCTGCTTTCTGCTCACTGGCTAACGCGTGAACACAGTAGAGAAACTCCAATTCGTTACCGATAAAGTCGGCGGGTTCATTGAATTTTTCGTCAATGACCAAGCCAATATGTTGGTAAAACTCGGCAACTCTGACGGTCTCGTCTGTATTCATGACATGATTGCCGCTGCGGTAGACTCCCTCGTAGGGAGCAACCAACAGCTTATATGGCCCAATACACATGCGATTGAAGTCAAACTCCAGTTCAGATGCATCGTCGATAAAGCGCTTTGCTTCGTTTAACAAAGGGCTTTGTGGGTTACTCGCTTCGAGATACGCGATTAATCCGTTTAACGCCTCTGCCTTAGATGGAAAGAAAATCATCGACTTAAAGGCAAAGTAAGCCGTTGCCATTGGGCCATATTGGCTAGTCATTATGCGCGTTCCTTAATAATCACCATGTTAGGTTTCGTGATGCAATCGCCGTAGCCGATACCTTCTTTACTTGCTGAAGGTCGCTTTAACACCTCATCGATATTGCCTGTTTCAATACATTGAACAGGGCAACCGGTGACGCAGGCTGGCTTCATTCCGCGGTCAAGAAGTTCAACACACATGTTGCACTTGTCGGCCTTGCCATCGTCTTCGCGAATACTGACTGCTGAATAAGGACAGGCGCTGGCACATAAGCCACAGCCAGTACATTTTTCACGGTCTAGTACCACAATTCCGTCGTCTCTAACGTGGTAAGCTTTTGCCGGACAAACCATCAAACAGGCTGGGTTTTCACAGTGCATGCAAGAGTGGGATAGCCACACATCAACCGCGCCATCTTCGCGCTGTACTTCATAGCGATCGACCTTGCGGAAGCGATGGTTTTCAGGAAGCTCATTGTGAATTTGACAGGCCACAGTACAGGCACCACAACCGACACAGTTTTCTTGTCTGAAGACAAAGCCCACTTTTTGATTAATAGACATCTTTTACTCCTTAGGCTTTTTCTATCGCGACATTAGTCGAGTGGTAGGCTGAACAGCCACCCATATCGGTTAACTTGTCGGTAGTGAGGTTGTTGGTACAACTGGCTTTACCTTGCGGATCCATACGGCGCCAGTTGTTCTTTGGTGCCATTACGGTGCCGCGACCCACTTGACTTGAAACCTGTGCGACAAAGAATGCCTCGCCTCGGTGGTTGCTGAGTCTGACTCTGTCGTTATTACTAATGCCAAGCGCTTTAGCATCTTCGGTGTTAATTTTGGCGAAGTATGCAGGGAAGTTACGAATGTACTTCACGTTGTAGAATGAACTGTTAGCACGCTGAGGGATCGCTGGAGATAGCATGCGGAATGGCAAGCTCTTCTCTTCTGGGATCATCTCATCTTCTGGCAAACCAAAGTCGATGACTGGGTGGTAGCCCGCCTCTTTCATCATCTCTGAGTAAAACTCAATCTTGCCACTTGGCGTCTTGTACTTGCCGTCGCCAAAGTAAGGGCGCTGATCATAGACGGTGACAAACTTCTCTTTAATGATCTGCTCATAAGTGATGTTGTTGTGTCTAAACGCTGGCTCTTCGGTGTCTAAGAAATCACGCAGGATCTGTTCATAGTCAACTCGCATCTCTGGGTGATGATCAAGCCCCATGTGAGCTGCAAGTTCCTTAAAGAAGATCCAGTTGTCTTTAGACTCACCTAAAGGCTCAATCACTTTTTCAGAAGTTTGCATGTGGTAGCAGTTGTAGTCGGTGCCCATATCTGGGAACTCAAACTGGGTGGTTGATGGCACGATAATGTCAGCCAGTTCTGCGGTATCTGTCATTAAGAAGTCATGGACGACTAAGAACAGATCATCACGCATCGCGCCTAAACGACACGCATTGGAGTCTGGTGCGACTGATACAAAGTTACCGTTGTAGTTGATTACAGCCTTAATTGGCTTGATAGGTTTACCGTAAGCGGTTGGGTTTGTTGGATGAATCGCTTTAGCGATCTCCGTCATGTTCACATGACCCACGGTGTCGCCATTTGGATGGATATGATCCGCACGGCCTTTAGAGTAGTTTAAGCTGTCATCGGCTTGGGTGTTATCGTAAACGAAGCCATTACCAATTTTACCGTATTGACCCGCAACGGCATGCATCATCGCAATAGCGCGAGACATACGTGCACCGTTGTAGTTACGCTGCATACCATAACCGAGGCGAATAACAGAGAGCTCAGATTCGCCGTAAACTTTGGCAAATTTGAACATCTTCTCTCTTGGTACACCAGTCACTTTCTCTATTTCGTCATAGCTCATTTCGTCTACGCGTTTAAGCAGGTCTTGGTAACCAATAGTATTAGCTTCGATAAACTGAGTATCGGCTAAGTTATTTTCAATTAGGTACTTCATGATCCCAGTCGCAAGATGGGTATCGGTACTTGGTTTTGGTTGGAGCCAGATATCAGCTTGTGATGCGATAGGTGTTCGAACTGGGTTGACAACTAATAGCTTGGCACCTTTGTCGCGTGCTTGGTTAATGAATTTAATACCATGCACGTTAGTGGCAGTTTCGTTCTGCCCCCAAGAGATATAACAGTTGGTGTAAATATTGTCGTAGGGATCGGGTCCTTGGTAAGTACCCGTAACAGACTTTAATCCTTCATAAGCGGCGAAAACACACACTTTACGATCTAGCTTGCGAGAGCCAACTGCGTTAAAGAAACGGCTTGGTCCGCCGTATTTACCGATAACGCCTTCATGGCCTGAATAGCTGTATGGCAAAATGGAGTCAGCGCCATGCTCTTTGATGATTTGTTGTAAGCGGCTAGAGATTTTTTGATAAGCTTCATCCCAGCTGATGCGGCGCCATTTACCTTCACCTTTTGCTCCCGCTCGTTCCATTGGGTGCAAAATGCGGTCGGCAGCATAAGTATACTGGACGTAGGCGTGGCCTTTAACGCATGGAGATGTACCCATTTTCTTCATCTCTGATGCGCCTTCGACATAGGTCATTCGGCCATTTTGAACGGTAAACTTCAGCAGACAACGGTCAGCACAGTTACGCTGACAAGTGTGATAAACGATTTTACCCTCACGCTTAAGCAACTTGTCTGGTGCGCCTCCGCGTTCTGTTGCAGTGGCTATACCTGGCACTAAGCCAGACAAAGAGCCTACAACAGAACTGGCTCCAACTCCCTGCAGGAAGGTGCGTCTGTTAATTTTCATATGTTTTCCCCATCTTGATAGTGTTAATTCACTACTTATTCTTTTCGCATTGACGACATTGATATTGCTTTGTCAGTAACTTAGCTTCAGGCGTAGCTGTTACTGACTCGGTCACTCACTGTTTTGGTTCTGATTTAGCTCCTTTAAATGCAAAATAAGGTCTCTCATCGACCCGCTTTTGACTTCTCCTATTGATATAACGCTAGGCTTCACTGGCTATGCGCCATTCTCTTTCTAGCCCGCAAATTAATTTTGATTTGACCCAGTTGAATGCGGCCGAATGATTGGTGTCTCCGAACAGAACATAGTTACCAATTTCACGGTTTTCACGGCGGCGAACTCGACATTTCTGTGCCAAGTCTTCTGGTAATTTTATGTAATTGATATCTGGCAACATGTTGACGAATTGGCGTGTAAATTGGTTGCAGCTCAGAGTGATAGCGTCGGTTTCGCTGAGTAAACGCATTGCTGATGCTAGGCTGTCGGTATAACCTTCCACTTCCATGCATAGATCTTGTTCACGGCATAAGTTGACCAGTAGTGGGCAAGCGAGATCGTCGTAGTTATCAATCTCTAAGCAGGGGAAACGGGAAAGGTTTTCAAGCGTAATAGCTTGATGGAAAATCTGATGATCACGCTGGGCCAAGATATACAGGCTGTCAGTTTCAGAGAACATTTCATAATTAAGGTTTTTAGCATTAAACCCTTCATATACGACCACAAAGTCCATATCGCCATTGGCAAGCTCTGTGGAGCAATCATGAGTCAGTACCCGAACATCAAACCTAAGATTGGGTGCTTCTTTCAGAATGTCATCACGAACGACTTTCTGTACTGCATAAACAAATTCATCATAGGCATGGATGACGAACTGTCCTCCAGATTCAGCAGGGGTAAATACAGAATGCTGCATCTCTATTTTTTGATACTGTTCTACTAGGCTTTTTGCCATAGGAATAAGTTGGTGGGTTTTCTCGGTAGCGACAAAACCAGAGCAGCGCCTTATAAAAAGAGAGTCTTTAAATATGTCTCTTAATATTTTTAGTGTTCTACTGACACCAGAGGCGGTCATACCTAACTCATTTGCAGCTTGGTGACTTTGACCATGTTCATATATTGCAATAAACACTTTTAATTGATTGTAATTTAATTGGTCTATTTTGTTCATGGATAAATCACCTGCGTTTTATGTGGTTTATATAATCTATATAAGAGTTGTGATATTCAGTGTTATAAGTCACACTTTTTAAAAGCTTGTTTTTATATTTTTGATTTAGCTCTCGTGTTTTACATATTAATATTCGCAAATATCAAATAGTGATATTTACTCTAGAGAATTAATTCAGCCTTGGGTTGTTATTAACTTGCACGTTGGTACTATATAGATGTTTTATTTTACGTACAGATAAGGCATTGAAAAATAATAGTTTTATTGCCGATATCTTTTGTTTATTTAAAAGTGTGATATAAGTCTAAGTCACTATTTTTATCATGTGAAGCTTCTCTTAAATCTATCCCTAGATTTAATTTCATTAAAAATAAAATTATTTTTACAATGTGAAGCCACTCCTAAATCTATCTCTAGATTTAATTTCATTAAAAGTTAAATTATTTTTCTATTGTGACCATTATTTGATATTTAGACGTTTAACTGTTCCTTTGTTTATATATTTACATTTTTAAGTGTATTTTAAAAAATGGATTTTATAAGTGCTATGAGTATTAATTACTGCATTCACAATAAGGAAAGAATATGTTGGATAGACGATCCATATTAAAAATGGCCGCTGGTGGAGCAATGTTGACTCTCATCCCTAGCGCGCAACTTCAAGCTAAAACCGCTGGGAAAAGATTGGCTATGGTGTTTGATGTTCGCCGTTGCACAGGCTGTCTATCTTGTACTGTGTCCTGTGCAATGGAAAACCAAACTGAGGCAGGCCGTTGTCGAACGCGTGTCAACCAAGCGGCACTCGAAACCAGCACCGGCTTAGCGACGCTTGCGGTACCTAATCAATGTAATCAATGTGATAACCCTCCTTGTGTTGATGTTTGCCCTGCTGAGGCAACTTACAAACGCGAGGAAGATGGCATTGTGGTGATCGATCATGACGAGTGTATTCACTGCCAGTTATGTGTCGATGCTTGTCCATATGGGGCAAGACGTAAAGATGAAAGCTTAGAGACTCCTCCTGAAAAATGTAACTTCTGTATTCATCGTGTATCAGCGGGGCTGCTGCCTGCCTGTGTAGAAACCTGCATTGGCGAGGCGCGCAGCTTTGGCGATTTAAACGATCCCACTAGCACCGTCTCAAAACTGGTTGCTGATAATAAGGTGTACGCCATGTTGGCTGGAGAGGGGACTAAACCAAATATCTTTTATATCGGTTTGCCTGAACAGCCACAGGATAAACAGATTTTGTCACTTAACTTCCTCGAATGGCAACGCTAGGAGCTGGTAATGGATAGACGTAAATTTTTAACGCAGGCAGGCGTTGTTTCTGTCGCTGCGGCAACTGTTGGTTGTGGGGATAAATCCAAGCCGATACATCCTGTGCGTAGTCAAGATGTGAGCCGATTTGGCCATCCGATCCCGCCAGAGTGTCAGCAAGATGCTAATGGTGAATGGCAGCAAACTGCGGGTGTTCGTACCGCTTATTCACGCTGCTTTAGCTGCTATAACATTTGTGGCCTGCGAGTCCGTGTCGATGCTAAAAATGACAAGATCTTAAAAGTCGGTGGTAATCCATATTGTGAAAATAACTCCGGTTCACCGCTACCAATTGAAACCAGTGTTAAGCAGAGCTATATCGCCTTAGCGGGAGAGAAAGGGCTAGAAAACCGTGCTACAACCTGTGCTAAAGGTGCAAGTTGTGCTGACTCTGTCGATGATGAACGCCGTGTCACCCAAGTGCTTAAGCGCGATGGTAAGCGTGGTGAAGGTAGATGGGTCACTATTAGTTACGAGCAAGCACTGCAAGAGATTTTAGCCGGTGGCGATCTATTTGGTGAAGGCCACGTCGAAGGCTTACGTAGTCTGCGTCAACTCGATAAACCAGTAAAACCGGGCTACCCAGAGTTTGGCTCTGCAGCTAACCACTTGTTTGCCACTTACTGTGCAGAAGACACGTTACGTGGCAGCTTCTATGCGCGTTTTATGCAGCAAGCGTGGGGCACCAGTAATTTAGGCACTAAACATGCCTATTGTGGCGCTGCCCAAGCAACCGGTTACAGTTTGGGTATGGCGGCGGGCTTTGAAGAGTGGCTCAATGATGTTGATTGGGAAAATGTCGAGTACGGCCTATTTATGGGAACCAGCCCTGGGTCTTCAGGCGCGAGCTTAAACCGTGTTGGTCGTGGCCTTGCAGATAGCCGAGTCGATAGAAAATTTAAGTATGTTTGTGTTGATCCGTTGCTACGCACCACGGTGGCAGCAGACACTAATGCGACTTGGTTGGCGGTCAAACCCGGACAAGATGCAGCATTCTCCTTTGGTGTTATCCGCACTATGCTGGAAGAGGGTTGGTTTAATAAAACTCATCTTGAAGGTGCTAGTGAGCAGGCTGCTAAGGCAGCAGGCGAACTCAATTACACCAATGCGGGTCATTTAGTGATTGTTGATCCAAAGCATCCGCAATATCGCCGCTTTGCGAAAGCCAAAGACTTTGGCTTAGGGGGCGATGAAGCGATCATCATTAAAGCGGGTAGCCAAGAGTTTGTCTCTGCAGAAAGTGGTGATAAAGCGGAGTTGTTTGTTAGGAAAACCCTTAAAGACAATGCTGGACGTAAAGTTACCCTTGCCTCTTCACTGTATCTACTTAGAGAGGAGTCGCAGCGCACCAGTATGCAAGAGTATGCTGCTAAGTCGGGTATTGCAGTTGCAGATATGCGCCAAGTTGCCAAAGATTTAGGCCATTATGGGCGTAAGGCTTGTGTGGCAGGTAACGGTGGTACTAACTCATCAGATGGTTATGTGATGGGATGGATCTGGGCAACCTTAAATACTTTGGTTGGCAGTCATGATGCAAAAGGTGGTGCGATTTACGGTAATGGTCCGATTGGCGGTATGGAAGGTCGTTACGATCTGGCCAATATCGACAATGGTGTCAGCCTTGATGGTGTGGTTAATGCTTGTCGAGATGGCGCTTATGAATCATCAACCGAGTATCAACAGAAAGTCGCCAAAGGCCAAAACCCTTACCCGGCGAGCACGCCATGGCATGAAGTCTTGCCAGCAATGAATGCGGCAGAGCAGTGGACCAGCCATGCCAATAGTGATCCTTATCAAGCTAAGGTGTTGTTCAACTGGCGCAACAACTTCCTTTATAGTGCGGCATCAATCAGCCAAGAAGTGGTCGCGAGTATTGCAGATCCTAAACGTTTACCGTTAGTTATTGGTATTGATTGCCATATGAATGAAACCAACCGCTACGCTGATTACTTTATTCCGGATCGTTCAATGCTGGAAGAGTATGCCGCGGATCGTATGTGGGGTTCACACATGTTAGGTGTGGTTGCTGCTGCGCCTTTGGTGACGCCTAGAACGGTTAAAACTGCTGCAGGCCAGCACGTATGTATGGAGCAGTTACTGGTTGATATCGCGCTAGATATGCAACTTCCTGGTTTTGGTAAAGGGGCGATTGCTCGGGAAGATGGTTCTAGCGCAGATCTACTTTGTTTCGAAGATTGGCATGCTAAATACCTTGCTAATGTGGCAGCGCAGTGTGAAAGCTTGCCAACGGTAACAGCCGAAGATCGGCAGTGGGCTGGGCTAGATTATGCGATGAAACCTTTAACGCCAAGACTAACAGCAACAGAGGCAGCAGAGGTTGAGGCGCTGTTATCACGTGGTGGTTACTATGTGGCTGATGATCGCTATGACGGTGACTTCATTAAAGGCGCAGGGGCTAAATGTTTGCAGCTTTATCACGAAGCAGTAGCACAGGTTCGCCACGCTTATTCTGGCGAATACTATCCAGGCACAGTCACTTATCATGAGCATCGTTTTTGGAATGGTGATAGCTGGGACAGTCATTGGCCAAGTTCTGAATATCCACTGCTATTTTCTAGCTATAAAGCGACAGTGCGCTCTAACTATGCGGTCGCTTACAAACGCATAGCAGAGATAAGTCCAACCAACTTTGTTTATATGCATACAGAGACTGCTCAACAGCAAAACCTTAAGGACGGTGACACCGTACGGTTGGTTACTGCCAATGGCAAACCTGCTGAAGGCAGGTTGCAAACGGATCTAGGTGTGGCCAAAGGTGCGGTATGTGTCTCCCATGGATTTGGTCATTCAAAAGGATTTGGTGGTGATGACCGAGTGATTAATGGCAAAAAGCTAGCAGGCTTAAAGGAGCGAGCAGGTGGTGTTGCTATTAATCAAATGATCCCTTCGGATCCGACCCGTAATCAGACTGCGAGTATGCTCAATGATTATTGGACTGGGGCTAACTGTCGCCACGGTATTCCAATCCGAGTTGAGAAGGTTTAGTTAAAACGGATCCCCTCTTTGCATGGCGTTTTGAGGGGCAACCTTAAGCATTTAAATCAAATGGATTCCAATGCAGATCCGACCCGTAATCAAACTGCGAGTATGCTCAATGATTATTGGACTGGTGCGAACTGTCGCCACGGTATTCCAATCCGAGTTGAGAAGGTTTAGTTCATCAGCAACCAATTTCCCCTCAGTGTTCTATTTGGCTGAGGGGGCTTTCTGCGCTTAAGCATCTTAATCAAATGCTTCCAATGCAGATCCGACCCGTAATCAAACTGCGAGTATGCTCAATGATTACTGGACTGGTGCGAACTGCCGCCACGGTATTCCAATCCGAGTTGAGAAGGTTTAGTTCACCAGCAACCAATTTCCCTTCAGTGTTCTATTTGGCTGAGGGGGCTTTCTGCTCTTAAGCATCTTAATCAAATGCTTCCAATGCAGATCCGACTCGTAATCAAACTGCGAGTATGCTCAATGATTATTGGACTGGGGCTAACTGCCGCCACGGTATTCCAATCCGAGTTGAGAAGGTTTAATTCATCAGCAACCAATTTCCCCTCAGTGTTCTATTTGGCTGAGGGGGCTTTTCTGCTCTTAAGCATCTTAATCAAATGCTTCCAATGCAGATCCGACCCGTAATCAAACTGCGAGTATGCTCAATGATTACTGGATTGGTGCGAACTGCCGCCATGGCATTCCAATCCGAGTTGAGAAGGTTTAGTTCATATCATCCTGCAAGTTTCCCCCTCAGCACTTTTTCACTGAGGGGATTTTTTACTCCCGCCGAGCGTTGGCCTCTTAAGTTAAAATTTATCTGTTTATGATAGGGTTAGTCACAAATCATCGGAGATAATAATGAAAACAACAAAATACTCACAAATTGCATTGTTAACGGTTGGCGCACTATCGCTACCAGCTATGGCTGTGACTTCAGAGCAGAGCGCTTTTTTCGATAATCTCGCGGCTCATTGTGGCAAAGCATTTCAAGGTACGGTGACAGCGGGAAATACAGCTGATTCTGCATTTAGTGGCAAAAAACTGATTATGCATGTGCGCGAGTGTAGCGATACCGAGCTTAAAGTGCCGTTTCATGTTGGTGATGATCACTCTAGAACCTGGGTGATCACTAAGACTCAGTATGGTCTGCACCTGGCGCATGATCACCGCCATAAAGATGGTAGTGAAGATAAAGTGACTATGTATGGCGGCATGACTGCTGATATGGGTGCCGCGACAGAGCAGTCTTTCCCGGTTGATGCTTATTCGATTAATAACTTCAGAGAGAACGGCTTAGATGTTTCTATCACTAATGTGTGGCATATGTATGTTAAACCTGAACAGTTCACTTATCGGTTAACCCGAGAAGAACGTGACTTTAGAGTCGACTTTGATCTAACCAAGCCTGTGGCACTGCCGCCTGTGCCTTGGGGCCATAAGTAGTTATCGCTGACAGCATAATATCGACCTTAGATAATCCCAGGCTGACGAGATAACAAAATAGTATCGTTCATGCCGTTGAAGTTAGCGGTAGCTGCACCTAGCTAGTTATCTCTTATATTGGGTTTTATAGATCTAACGTAGCCGTTAAAAAGCCACTACATGGGTAGTGGCTTTGGGCAGGGGGGAATGAGAGCTATTTACTTAGATGCGTCTATGAATCGTTGATAACGCTCTTCACCTTTAAGCAGTTTTGCACGCTCAACATCATCAAATACACCAATCGTTGGCATCTCCTTATCATGGCAAGAGGCACAGGCGTTTGGCAGTACCGCAGCAGAGGTACATACAAATGCACTTGGTACAAATGGGCCGTCGGCATGACAAGCAGGTCCCCAGCTCACAGCCATATTAAAGTAAGCTTGTTGCTGTGGGTCGCTACCTTCATTGCGGCTATATGGCACTAATGCATCATAGTTCGCAAGTGATTCAGTAGGTGTTATCACCTCAAAATCATGGCTGCTGTTATCCCACATAAAGGCCACTGAGCTAATCGCTGTTGAGTGACAGTCCATACAGGTTGCTCCTACCATATCGTGGATCGGCATTTTATGATCGGCACCTTTATCATGGCAGTTCTGGCATAGTTTATCTGGGTTGTCCGCAGGAGCGTTAACTTCCATGCTGTGTGGGTTGTGACAATCGCTACACGCCACCTGCATCTCAGCATGTTTTGAACCATTGTACTCGACCACTGAGTTTTTCTGACCTTTAATCCGATCAGTACCTAGCCATACACCTTGGGTATCAAAGGTAGTGAAGTCTAGTACGCGATCGCCCACCTTAAATGTCTTACCAAGCTCAGTAGTTGGATTGCCTTCATCATCCAATACAAATTGATATAACTGCGAGTATTGTTTTAAATCATGATGTTTCGACATTTGGTGGCACTGCACACAGCTGTCATTTTTCTGCTCAAAGGTCAGCTTAGCTGGGTTAGTAATATCATCGCCATTCATCGAAGTGGCATGAATAGAGCCGGCATTGTGGCATTTCTCACAAGAGATACCATCTTCCACTTCACCACTGTGCATGTTGCCTTTGCTCACCAACATGCCGTAGTAGTCATTCTCCTCCCAGCCCATCACCTTAGAGCCTGTCGTATGACAAGTCATGCACTGGTTTTCCCAGCTCATTTTATGTAACTCGTCGGCGACAATCGCACCATTGCTATGAACGTCATCCATCTTTTTAAGGCTACCGTCAGCGTTCCAAAACACTGAACTGGTGTAGAAGCCGCTAAAATAGCTTCTGCCTTCATAGTTCACCCAAGCAAATGGCATGGTAAGGCCGATGGCATCTTGTGGATCGGCAGACTTTTGCTCGTAGTCATAACTGATAAACTGTTTGGAAGTCGTCGATGAAATACCGTCAATGCGATAAGTTTGACTATTATCAGGATTCACTTTATCAAGCAAAATCACATAGTATTTACCGTCATCACCTTTGTATGTGGTAATACTATTATTTGCTTTATATTTTATTTGATGAGTTATCGGGTCAGCTTCAGTGCCCCAGTCTAACTCAGGAATAATTGCTTCAATGGTTTTATCGGCATCACCAGTATACAGGGTGCGATAATCGTCAGCGTGGGTGGTGTCTTTCCACTCATTGTATTGGCTAGAATGGCATGTCTTACAGGTTTGCGCCGTAACAAAAGTAGCCTCTTGTTCTGGCGGTTGTTCTTTGGCTTCAACGGTAATGGTAATGGTTGAGCTTGCCTCTAGGTCGCCATCGGAAATGGTATAGCTAAATGTTTGCTCACCCACCTTGTCATCATCAGCTGAATAGTACACCACATGATTACTGTCTATCTCTAAATCACTGGCGGAAACCACGGTTAACTCATCACCATCGGGGTCGCTATCATTGGCTAAAACATCAATCACCACCGTACCACCTTGGGTCACTGTGGCGACATCAGGCATCGCTATAGGCGCTTGGTTAGTCGGAACTTCTACTGGCGGGGTGTCATCATCGCTGTTACAGCCAAACATTATCGGTAATATTGCTAAGTACACTACACTTAATTTTCTCATGTTCATCACCTTTACTTCTTATAATAGGCTTATTGAATAAACCTTCTATTAACAGGTTAATGACTTCACGATTGGCTTCAATTTGAAAAATTGTCCCCCCGATACCTAATGTGATTAATGTCACATGCCAAGTACACATATTTAACTTTTTGCTTACTCGAACACGGCAAGCTAAAGAATATCTCGCTACAATAATCGTCAATGCTAGGTACATAGTCCCATAAAGAGCTGGTTACCACACAAGGAGTTTAATATGCATAAATGCAGTCTGGGGGGGCTCAGTTTAAATTAGAGTAAAGGTGAATACCTATGATTAAGTATAGTGTTAGACCTGCGGCGTCGACGCAGAAATTGTTAAGGTATTGTGATGACACGCGATTTGCGATGCCAGCAAAATTTGGTCATTTTAAAACTCTAGAGCCCACCGATCTCGTTAGCGGCCAAGCGATTTTTACTGCGCTAGATACGGTAGAAATGCATAGCGAAGATAAGTTTTTTTACTATGATCTTGAACCTTACATTCAAGGAAGCCAAGGCAGCATGGCCGAGATGTTAGGGGTACAGGCTAGAACACCAGCCGAAATGCTGGTCTGCTTTGCAAAAATCTACTCCAGCAAATTAAGCTCGACTAAGTTACAACTGTTGGAAACAGACACCGAGATAAAACTCATTTCCCAGCGCTTTAGCAATCATACTGTACTCAAATACGGCGACTTGATGCTGCACACCACGATTAAGAGTATTCTGTCACCGTTCTTGGGACTATCAAACCAAGATTTAAATATCGCGCTCCCCTTCGATAAACGGTTTTATGGCAAGTACGCTGATAAGTTTGAAACCGTTTACTTCGACACTAATGCGTTTAGCATTACTGTGGCCAAACACCCATCAGAAAGTAATCTTACTGATAAAGTTAGCCTAAATAATCCAATCCCTGTTGAGAAGAAAATTACTGCTGCGGCTAATATGCTACCACCAGACCAATTGTCGCTAAACAATATCGCCTTTACGTTAGGTTGTAGCGAAAGGAAGTTACTAAAAACGTTACATACACTCAAAATCCCGCCCACAGAGGCGCTGCAAAAAGTTAAGTTTCAGAGAATGAGAGGCCAACTTATTCGAGAGAACTGGAACTTGAAAAAAGCAGCAAGTGATTTTGGTTATAGCAATCCAAGTGGTATTACAAAACTGTTTAAAAATGTTGTTGGAATATCTCCTTCAGAATATCGAAAACAGGCTGCCTTTGTTTTCGCAATGACTTGATTATGTATGGGAGCCGATAGGTATCAATATCTAATCATCCCTAACTACTGTTTTATGGCAGATGAGGGCTACTAACCTAAGGCACTACCGAATAGTAGACTTTTTTGTAAAAGCCAATTAGCGATGCTAATTGGCTTTTGTTTTGAGCTCGTTTATTGATTTAGCTTATTGGTGCATTTTTTCAATGATGGCTGCACGCTCGTCATAATCATCATGACAGCTGCCACAACTATCTTTAGCAACATTCCAAGGCTGCACATACATGCCGTCATCAGAGAAGTTTTCTGGACTCGCCGATGGAAACTCAAGATTAATTCTAAAGAAGTGATTGCTCTTTGGCATGTGACAAGTGGTACATTTTGCCACGAATGCGTGTACTTCTAGATCGGGAGTAAAGCCTTTATCACCATGACAATCACTACACTCTTTTAGCATCGCATCTTCATGACCAGGCTGATCGGTATTAGCTTTTGAGCGGTGAGGATTATGGCAAGTATGGCAAGCCATATCATGCTTTTTACTTGTCATTTCACCGGTATTAGCATCTAAGCCTAACATTGCATCACCAGCCACTCGGCCGCCGTCAAAGTATGGAATCGTGCGGCCACCAATGCTGTCGCCACCAAAGTCTTTATTGTGTTCACTGACAAAGTCTGGGTAGTGACGGTTGGTTTTCTTGCTGTGACACTCTGAGCAGGTAATGGCTAAACCATAACCCATGTCATCTTTAACAAGATCAGCGGTTAAGCGTCCTTTAGCGACACGTGAAATATCGTCTGCTGACATGGTTTTAATATGTATGCTACCGGCACCATGACAAGCTTCACACTGGATGCCTGGCTGATTATAAGTGCCTGCAAAACCTTTAAGACCATCTTGATGGTTAGGGTTTAGATCTGAGTCTGGCGTGTAGTCCTTCCACCCTGTTGAGTGGCATATGCCACAGTCGAATGGTTGTGAATCAGCTGGAGCGTCAGGCAAGTAACCTTGCATGTGATTGATTGAAATATCTTCGCCGTTTTGTGGCATAGATACTGCGACACCGGTTCCTGTCAGAATAAAGCCGTCTTTGTCGAGGAAGTTCGCCCAAGTATCGTAGCCGCCGATGACGTAGCTGATGTCATTCCAGTCATTCGGTGTACCAGTGCTATTGTTGACACCATGCATAAGCTCAACCGCGCCGTCTATCGAGCTAAATGGATACTCAGGTGCTTTACCGTCGACCACTTTATTCAACTTAAAGTTATGCCCAGTTTCGAAAAAGGTGGCTTTATCTGTGTGACAACTAACACAGGTATTTGAACCTACATATTCAGCGATTTCTGGCTCAGGATTGGTGACTGTGATGGTCACTGTGGTTGAGTCAGTCGCACCATAGGGATCGGATATGGTGTAGTTAATTAGCGTTGTGCCAGCAGATTCTGGTGTGAACAATAAGTCATCATTGCTCTGGGATACAGAGCCGCTGCCATCAGTAATGACAAAATCGACTATCTCGATAGCATCGCCATCTGGATCATAATCATTGGCGAGTACTTTGATACGAATTGGTGCGCCTTCGGCTAAAGCTGCTGCGGTATCAGGCACAGCGACTGGTGGTCTATTTTCTACGTCAGGTGAATCATCGCTACCGCAACCCACTACGGTAAGCCCCATCATCATTGTTAAGGATGCTGCTTTAAACATTCCCATCTCATCACTCTCTTTGTTATACACGCTCTCTCTTTGGATAGCGCGGGTTATGCCACTTGCGCAGTGAGTCTGTTTGTTTAACCACAAAGTCAGTCTTGCTGTGCAAGTAGCGGGTCTGCTACTCAGCTGTTTACGGTTGGACTAGGGCTAGACTTCAGTGTTTAAGCCACTTTTTGCCATAACCGTTACTGTTTTAATAAGGTTTGCTTGTCGCTTTTCTCATTAGCAAAGCAGCAAGCGAGTATTTGAGACCTAGAGAATGCATCGACCGAATGTTGTGTTAAGCATCGCGCTTACTTGCACTGTAAGCATGGTTGCTAGCAGTGATCAGTTAACTGAGGGTCATACATAATCAATTTTTACTGGCAAAACGTATCAATTGCCTAGTTTTGCAAATGTGCTGCTAAAGCTGAATTCAGTTCAGGCAGTTTAAAAACGCTAAAAAATTCGCGATAAATCCAATTCACTGACTGGCTGCTGATCTCTGCCACAAATAACAGTCTGTGCATGTTCAACATAAACAGCGTTACTGTTTTTTTTAAAGCTTTGATTATTAGCTTATTTATTTCATCACTAAATAGTGTGAGCCCAAAATTTTTGGCATTATCAGCTTATTGCTCAAAGTATCTTTCTAGAAAGATACTGGATGGCGTTTATCTTTCTCGCAAGATATAATGGTGATCAATGAATAAAAGTGAGAGGTAGAACAAGTGGAAAAGTGCATGGAAGACATTTTGCAACAGAATGACGCGAATTGGCCTGAGTGTGCAGCAACCTCATACCCAGCTTTATTGCGATTGACGCAAGTAAACAATATTTTTATTCAGATAATTAAAGAGTGTGTTGAGTCTTACGGATTACAAAGTTCAGATTTCAATCTGTTGTCCAGTTTGCGCCGTAACCCATCGCCGCACGTGCTGTCGCCAACAGAGCTGTACCAAAGCATGTTGTTCAGCTCGGGCGGGCTGACAAAAGTACTGACTAGATTGGAAAAAGAAGCGTTAATTGAACGCTGTGAAAACCCAGATGATAAACGCAGTAAGTTAGTTAAGTTGTCGCAAAAAGGTAAGTTGTTGGTTGAAGAAATAATGCCTGTACTGCATCAGCGGGAAAAACGGATGGTCGCCGCGCTAAGTTCTGAAGATTTAACCCAACTAGATGGTTTGATGCAGCGGATTACACAAAGCATGAACAGCAATGGTGAAACTTATCCGACAAGAATTCAGTTTATGGGAGCGAGTAAAAACTGATAGCACCTACTGGGTTTAGACGTTAAATATTAAAAAGCCTGCCGCTTGTAATGAGCGGCAGGCTTTTTGATTAGAATATTACTCAGCTTTATTGGCTATTTCTCTTCAAAAGTAAAAGATTGTCCTGCTAATGCTGCTTCAAACATCAATCCACCTTTGGCTACAGTAAAGACTGCCATACCATTTATGTATGCCGCTGTTGCGGCTTTTTTTCCTGCTCCAGCGGAGTTACCTGTTGTACCAGCTTGCGCATTCGCGCCTATATTGATGGCAACGGCTGATGCTTGCGCGCCAAACTCAAAGCTACCACTGGTAAAGTCTTTGTAAGCGGATTCATCTTTAAAGAAGATGATCTCACTATAGGCTTGGCCACCAAGTTGAAAGCCAAAAGAAACTTGGGTCAAACTGGTATCGCCCTTATAGTTACCGCCTTGGTAAACACGGCCTTTGCCATATGCGGCACCTATGCCTATTCCGCCTTTACCTACGGTTGGAAAAAGTGCGTAACCATAGGCTGTATCGAAGAATTTCTGGGTTTGATTTGCTTGCTGGAAAGTACTCTTGGCTTGGCTATAACCATCTTCTGCTAATGCTTGTGGTGCTATTAACATACTGGCGACTAGAAAAATGCTGCTGGAGATGCGTTTGATTAAGCTGGTCATAAAACTATCCTTATCTAGCAAACTACAAATGAGTATAAACACTAGCATACCCATTCTGAACCGAAAATGAATGGCTTTTTGTATCGATTTCTATCTCATTAAAAAGACAAAATAAAAGCGCCTAATGAGGCGCTTTTATACATGTCACAGACAAGCTTATTCGGCAGGCTTACCTAAAACATAATGTTCGAACCATTTCTGATCCCATTCCATCTTAGCTTTACGGTGTTGGTATTTACTCAAACCATGACCTTCACCTGGGTAAACCACAAGCTCGACAGGTACGTCTAAGTAATGCTTAAGTGCACGATAAAGACCCTGTGCATGCCCGAGTGGTACGCGTTGATCGCCTTCACCAATGTGGATAAGCGTTGGTGTTTTGATTTTGTCTGCATAGCTAAGCGAAGAGCCATGCGAATAAGCTTCTGGTTTCTCCCAAGGCAGGCCTTCCATAAAGTTAACCACGTGACCAGGAGTATCTTCTAGCATCCACTGCAACCGTTGATCAAACACACCAGCGCCAGAGCTCGCCGCTTTAAAGCGCTCAGTGGTGCTGATCAATGCGTTAGTTAGGTAACCACCGTTACTCCAACCCATCACTGCCATTTTGTCACCATCAACAATGCCATCGGCTATCAGCTGATCAACACCAGCAATAATATCTTTTACTTCGATATCATGCTCACGACCAACAAGATCGGTTAAGAACTTATCGCCATAGCCGGTAGAGCCGCGGTAGTTTGGTGATAGCAATGCCCAGCCTTTAGCGGTAAACGTAGAACGACCGTAAGAGCGGTGTTGTAGTGCATAAGGTGTTGCCGATGTTGGGCCGCCATGGATTTGCACTATCAATGGCAGTGGTCCGTCCCCTTTCTTATAGTCCGCAGGTAGGTCCAAGATCCCTTCAACTGTTGAGCCATCTGGTGCAGTCCATTTTACCACCGACACTTGAGGCAGTTTCCAGCTATCAACTTGCGGGTTAATATTACTTAAGCGTGCAGGTTTAGCCCGGCTGCTATCGGCATCGGAAATAAACATGTCGTAGAAGTGATCTAAACCATTATGGCTAAATGCAACCGACTTTCCATTTTGACTAAAGCTAAAGCTACCAATGACAGTGTCACCAGGGATGACGGTACGGGTATCACCCTGTTCGCCGTCATCAATTTCGGTACAGAACAGTTTGACTCGAGCGTGATCGGCGCCGCGGTAACAGATTTCATCACTATTTGGACGCCAAGTGAGATCGCTTGCAGTGAGAGTGACCAGATCTGGGCGTGAAACTTCAAGTGACGGCTTATCGGTTGCTTTGGTGTTACTAATAAATAGCTTACCTGGGTGGCCATCAAAATCGATTCTAAATGCTAGTTCGGTGTTATTTTCTTGCCAAGCTAAACCGAGTAACCAACCGTAAGGTGAGGGAGCTTGTTCACGCCACTGTTCATCAGCTAGTACATCATTTTGTTTGGTTTTAGTGTTGAAAACTTCAACGTCAGACCAGCCTTCTAGGAAGACTAGTTCGTTATCGCTGGTGGTGATACGGGCAATTTTGCTGCCGTCATTGTTTACTTTAAACTCCCAAACAACTTTGTCATCGTCGAGCAGTAATTGCTGTTTAAAGTGCTCTAGGTCGAGCTGATAAAGCGGGTTAGTTTTACGTTCACCATGGCCATATTTGGGGGCACTATGGCTGGCGCGCATTGATGCCCATTCATCGGTATCTTTTACGGTTTTATTGGCTAAAAAGTATAGACTTTTGCCATCATGACTAAGTTCAAAGCTGCTAACACCGTCCTTCTCTTTAGTCATAGGTTGGCTATCGCCGCTGCTGATGGAAATTCGGAATACTTGAGTTTTTCCATTGTAAGGCGCTTTTGCATCAGGCTGTTTTATCTTACCCAAATAATAAACATACTCGCCGTTAGGGCTCCATTGTGGGCTTGATTCACTCTCGTTGGTAAACGTCATTCGCTTTGTTTGACGAGATTTAGTGTCGACGAGCCACAGATCGCGCTGGCTTTTATCAAGCTCTTTATCCCAGCGAGACTCAAGCCACACGGCTTTTTTTCCATTCGGGCTGAGCGTGACTGCACTCATACCGCCAATATCGAAAAAGTCATCAATAATAATATCGTGAGTTCTTTCTGCTGCTGAGGTGGCTATACTCGTACCAAGCAATGCGGTCATTGCGGTAGCAAGCAGAGTTAGCTTGTTCAATCTGTCCATGTTGTAGTTCCTAGCCTTCAAGGTATTTTTGTATATTTATAATGAGATAGCCTGAGTACACTAGCGCAATTAGGGGCGTAAAATCCATGATATAAGCCGAGTTACAACATTATTTTTTTTCGTCTTGCATCAGTTTTTGTAAGTAAGCGAGCTCTTCTGAGCTGAGTAATTGCTGGCTCGCTTTCATGGGCGATTTTTCAGTAGGGCGGGTTAATTTACCCCGTAAAAATGCAGCGTAGGTGATCTGTTTTAAGCCGTAAATAGCGAGGATATAAATAGTGAGTAGTAGTACCAGTTTTGTTGCAGCATGATTGATGCTTATAAACTGCTCCCCCAAGTAAAAGGGTAAAATGACCAGTACAGCTCTGATAATCCAATTACTCAATAACGCTAAAGTCAGCACCAGTAACCATCTAAACTTGATGTCCTTCAGGCTCTCTTGGTGTAATCGAGAGGTGCGCCCTGGATAGTGGCTGAGCATTTTTAATAAAAAGAAAAAATAGAGTGTAGTTTGCAAAAATAGTAACCCTGGCAGAGTGGCACCAAGCAAACTCAGATGGCTCAATGCTGGAGCGCTACTTAGGGAAATTTCTGGGAGTTGTTCCTGTTTTATTACGCGGTAAATCGCAGTGCTGAGTACGGTAATCGCGACGATTAAAGAAGGGTAGAAGTGAGGTGAAAAACCAATCGGGGTTTTCGCATCATGCAAGCTTCGATAGCAATACAGGTAAAGCATCGGCATCAACAGAAAATAGACTGGGATGATTAAGAGAAAGATAAAGTGTATAGGGGCGGGCGCATTTTCTTTAGTGAGTAGGCCTGTAAAAAAATAAAGTGCCATTAGGCTAAAGATACTACCTAAAATTTTATGATTACCATTTTTCTCATGATAGATATAACGGATGTATAAACCTAGGCCTAGGCAGTGAAGACCACCAAGCAAAGAGAGCCACCAATACCCTTGTGCAATAAAATCACTAAATTCATTCATATTGTTGTTATTTCAACCTATTAACTTGTGAGATGCAAGTTTAGGTTTGAGTCAGTAAAGACTATTGGCCAATTGACAGGCTTATCGCTTTAACTGAAATTAAATTATGAACGGTAATTCTTAAACTAGCACCGACCCAGGAAGCATAGACCATTACGAGATATTTTAACTCGCAAGCTTAGATACTTGCTTAAGCTTGTCGAGCAGTACGTCTTTTTTGAAGGGTTTAGCCAAGTAATCGTCCATGCCAGACTCATAGCACTTCTCTATATCTTGGTCTAATACACTGGCAGTAAGCGCAATGATGGGGAGGCGTTGCTCTGAGTGTTGCTTTTCCCACTCTCTGATCTTAGTTGTAGCAGTAAAACCATCCATTACCGGCATCATACAATCCATCAAAATTGCATTGATTTCTTCGCCTTTAATAATAAACTCAAGTGCTTCCAGTCCGTTATTAGCGATAACAAAATCAAATCCGGCTTGCGTGACGAGCAGTGAAGCCACTTTTTGATTAACCAAGTTGTCCTCAACAATAAGAATAACGATTTTTACTTTTTCGTCATTGCCATTGGTTAGTGTTTTAACAGTTGTTATCTGTGATTTATTACGCAGTATTCTATTTTCGATACCATTTTTTATGGCATTGTTAAAGCGTCTACCAAGAAGTGGCAAAGTGATTGTTGAGTCAATATTGTCGAGGGCTCTTTGCTCTGAAGGGGTGTTTACTGCGATGGTAAATATATCTTTTTTGGAGAGCACTTCTGGTAATGTTGTTAGGGCGTCTCTGGTGGCTGATGAGTTATCAACGAATAATAGATCAAATTTCTGTTTGTCTTGTAGTAGATCGAAGCAGGATTGATAGCGGTAGTTCAACTTGAACCCTTGCTTCAAGCATGCATCATCAATGATATCGATAATATGGTTATCATTTGATATTAGTGCGGAAGTAAGGTGTTTGAATTCATTATTAACGGGAGGGACTTGTGCAATTATGCGTGCTTTTAGCTCAACGGAGAAGCAGCTGCCCTTACCTTTTTCTGAGCTAATAAGTATATCTCCGCCCATCAACTCCACTAGTTGCTTACAAATGGCTAAACCTAAGCCAGTGCCACCAAACTGACGTGTGATAGTGCCATCTTCCTGTGTAAATGGGGAGAAGATCTGTTGCTGTTTGTCTTCAGCGATCCCTATACCGCTATCATAGATTTTTATCTGTATTTTTGCGTATGGCTGTGCATCAAGCTGGCTGGTGATAGCCACTTTAATAAAGCCTTCAGTTGTAAACTTCACAGCATTCGACAGCAAGTTCATCAGTACCTGCCGCATACGGTGTTCATCAAGTGAAACAAGGTGCGGTATCTCGGCAGGAATATCAATTTGTAAGTCGAGATTCTTTTCAGAAATCTTAGCTAATACCATTGTGAGGGTGTCATAAACCACTTCTGCAATATTTGTATCGGTATTGGTAATCGATAGGTTTCCGGACTCAATTTTGGATAGATCTAAGATATCATTAATCAGCAATAACAATGTGTGCGATGACGTTTCTATAGTGTGCAGATATTCTGTTTGTACTGGTGTTAGCTTAGTGCCTGCTAGAATCTCGGACATCCCTATGATGCCATTTAAGGGGGTTCTAATCTCATGAGACATATTAGCCAGGAAAGAGCTTTTGGCTAGATTTGCTTTTTCTGCATCTGATTTTGCACGTAATATTTTCTCATCATTGAGGTAACGCTCGTGAATAAGATTGTTGAGTTTTTTAGAGAATAAGCTGAGCTCATCTTTACCGCTCTCATTTATTTTATTCGAATAATCATGGGTTTCCTCGATCTTAGACATGGTTTTTATGACATGCTGCAGATAATAAAGGATACGTCGATATAGATTTGCGCCTATGGTGGCAATGATAAGTAGTGACACAAATAAAGCGCTACAAAATACAATGATTAGATTTTTTGATTGCGCGATTTCACTGTGGATATTACTCGTCAGTTTCTCTGAAAATGTGGTTACTATAAATTGGATTAAGATTAGTCTTTGGCTGAAGGCGGCTAAGCTTTCTCTAGGGCTTTCAACGAGTACGTCTTGATGCAAAATATGGCTGCGTAACTGGTAGCTTTGCTCAAATGCCTTATCAGAAAAGGTGCTCAGCAGTAGATCCACTTGCTCTGGTTTGGCATTAATATTGATAAAGCGTTCGACATAAAGCTGCTGCCTCTCTGCGCTCATGTTCAATTGATTTAGCAGTTCGGTGTCAGTGCGATTGCTGAGCAATTGATTAATCAGCCACTTCTCTTCTGCGGACCATAATGACAACCATTGTAGTTGGAATAAGATGGTTAGATTTTGGTTGATCTGTTCTGGCACATCTAGTCTATCTTTTTCTAATATTATAAGTGCTTGGGCCTGTAATTCCTGCATCCAGGTCGACCAGTCAACCAGGCTCTCTTTAGTCAATTCCGGTGATTCTGCTAGCGCCTCTTTGGTGCTGGAAAACCATGCTTGGATATCCTCTGTATTCTTTGCGGTAAATGCGCTAGGCAGTAATGCTGGAAATTGGGCGACTAATGGGGTGAAATCAGCTAATACAAAAGGTTGTCTTTGCTCGTATAGCTGCTCTCTAGCTTGATTGATTTTAATATCGAGTGCAGAAAATGATTCAAGGAAAGTCACTTTACTATTTAATGTATTGAGTGCACTTACATTATTAGTCTGCTTTCGGATCTCTAATGCTGAGAGAAATGCAGCAAAAAGTAATGGCAGTAATACCAGCGCCAACATCCTTGTCTTTATTGAAATGCGATTCAATAAGTTCATTTCTACTCCTTGAATTGAACGTACTAGCCATAACCTTGTGTAATACATGACTCTTGACTATATTCAGCATAGTACAAAAAACTATCAAGGATTGAAGGTTTTTATATGTTTAATGGATTAAACCACAAGGCTTTGTTTCGCAAAATAAAGCTGGTCATATTGATAGCAACTCTGTATTTATCCCCTTCAATTTATGCGTTGGCAGCCGATCCGGCTGAAAGCACTGATGTCGAGTTTGCCATTTTTACTCTTAACAATGAGCTCCCTCCTTTAAGTAAAAGCAAAGCCAGAATGCTCTATCGTGGAAAGTCTAAAAAGATAGGTGGTAGCCTTAAGATTGTACTGGTTGATCTACCTGAAACCTCCATGCACCGTGAAGACTTTTACAGCATGTTGCTGGGTAAATCGGTAACACAAATGAATGGCTATTGGGCTGGCTTAGCTTTTTCGGGTAAAGGCTCACCACCAGAAGAGCTTGATAGTGATGATATAAAGCAGATCCTTAAATGGTTAAATGAAAACCCTAATGGTATCGCCTATGCGCCGATTGAGTCGGTTCCTGAAGAAGTTAATATCTTAATTACCGTGCCACAGGGAGAGTAGTCATGTTATTAAGCCGTCAATGTACGATTATAATATTGAGCTTGGGAATGATTGCCAATTCACAGGCCAGTATAGAGCTAACTGATGACATCATGTTAAGTGGTTTTGGTTCAACCTCTATTAGTAAAACAGATAATAAAACACCGCTATTTGTTAATCGTGAAATTACCGATGAAACTTGCTATGACTGCGATACTATATTTGGACTACAGCTTGATGTAGATCTCTTTGAGGGACTGGACGTTTCAGCACAATTGGTGAAACGTACTCAAGATAACTGGAGTGAACCTGAACTTGAATGGGCGTATCTAGGTTATGAATTTGGTGACTTTGAAATTCGCGCCGGTAGGCTGCGTATTCCACTATTTTTGGTGTCGGAGTTTTATTATGTTGGTCAGGCTTACACTTGGGCGAAACCGCCGGAGGAGGTCTACGATGCCATTTTAGGCTTTACTTCTTATGATGGTTTTTCTCTTGCTTGGGACTATGAAATATCTGATGAACTCTCGCTACATATCTCGCCTTATTATGGTTTTGATAAACTCAATGAAGTAGAAATTGGCACAGATACATTGCAGTTTGATACTGAATATCTGGCGGGTGTTTATGTTGATCTAGTTAGTTTCAATTATCGAGTCCATGCAGGGTTTATGCAGGCTAAATATACTCAACGGCCATCGCCACAACCTCAAACGTTGAACATATACACTCTGGGCGTTGAATACAGTTTGGATGCTTGGTTGTGGATGGCTGAAATTGAATATGATGAGCTGCAGGTAAACTGGTATGCCAGCGCTGCTTATGCATTCGACGAGCTGACTCCTTACCTTGTGTATGCTGAAAGCCATGAATTAAGAGAGAGTAAAGGGGTAACTGTAGGATTACGTTATGATGCAACTTCGACGATCTCACTCAACCTTGAAATGCGATCTATTTTTTCTCATGAACCGGGCAATCGCGCCCAATTTATTACTTCACCGCTATTATATGGTGAAAAAGAAGATGTTGATTTGCTTAGTCTTACTGTGAACTTCGTGTTTTAGTGATGGATAGCATTGTATTTTGGCTGTGCTTTTATCTAATGATGCTGCTGATCGCGGTTATCATAGGTTATTACAAAGGCAATATCGTTGCTGGCGTGCTGTTGGGCTATGTTCTGGGGCCAATTGGGGTGATTATTTTATTGTTGAGTAAAGACAGAAAAATGCTGCCCTGCCCAGAGTGTGGAAATAAAATTCATCGCCACTCTTATAAGTGCCCTCATTGCCACCAAAAAGTACTCAATAGGATGAGTCTTTAGAGGATAAGCGGTTATTAGAAATCGAATGAATAACTAATACTGATTGAACCATCTTTAAACCTGCCGGTATCAGGTCCTCTATCCGCACTATTCCAGCGGTTGCCTGAATAGTTATTATATTGAATGGTAATCGTACCTGGGCGCCAGTCAAAGTAACCAAAGCCGTAAGTGAAATCAGGGTTCCACCGTTGTTTTTGGCTGCTGTCTAAATAATAAAAGGTGGTTCCATTAACGTACCAATTTCCGACAATGGAATACTTACAACCTAAGCTTATCGTTTGATGGCTAGTTTTATATTCGATAGTGTCTAAGTCAAAATACTCAGGGGTATAGTTGTAATCAAACTGACAACCTATCGCTCCCTCATCAGTGAAAGACAGCCAATCAACAAAGGGTTTGCTGATTGGAAACTTCCAGCCTAGTGCCCAGGTTCCTTGAGAGAATTCTGTATGTTTACCCCCCGGTTCTGGCGAAAAACGGTTACCACCATAATTAGAATACAGCAGACTAAATGTATATGGCCGCCAATCGCTATAACCAAATACATAGGTAAAATCAGGGTTCCAGGCTTGCTGTAACTCTTTGTCAAAATAGTGATAGGCGGTTGCTGATATAAACCAATTACCAATAATCGAGTATTTTAGCGATAGGCTTGCAGTTAGATTTTGATTGCTCGGGCCTGTGGTGGCATTTGCGGGGATAACGGCAGCGATATCTACCAATGGATAGCCTATTGCAACACTGGCGCTCCAGCGTTTATACCAAGGGAGATCAGTGTTCCAAGTTTCAAATGGCAACATAAATGAACTGCTGGCGCCTTTCCAAATCAAGTCGGCTTCTGAGGGCTGCGCTATTTTGGTAATGGCAGGGCTATTGATAACCTTCTTTTCTACAGGCTTTGGCGCATGCTTTGCCATCTCTGTTTGGTGTTCGCTAGCTAAAGTCTCAGCCGTAAAAAAGCAAAGGATGGAGATCCATTGTGCAGTATTGCTTGTCCGTCCTTGGCGCATTTTCAAATGTGTCTTTCCTAACTAGTAATCGCATTTTTCATTCAGTGACTTACCATTTCTACTCTTGCCAAATTGCTTTTCGGCCACGCATTTTGTACCAAAGGCTGACTAAGATCAGCGAGTTAGTATTTATATTATAGGCGGTATTTGTTTTTCCATCACGGTAAAGTCCTGTAGGGATCTCTTGATGGCGGACACTGTTGGTTATGACCTGTAATGCGAGATTTTGACTGTACTCATTTTGAAAAATAACGCTCATCGCAAATGCGGCTTTATTGCTAAATGTTTGTGAGTCGACAAAAGGTTTACCTGAATGGGAAACGCTATGCCAAGCTTGACCTTGATAGTAAATGTTGTTGTATAAGAACCAAGGTGATTTACTCAACGAGTCTTCAGCAAAAGCGGTTAACCTCTGACTTATCATGTACCTTTTATTGTGCAGTAGGAAAAGTGTCTCTAGCTGATTCCAACAAGAGCTTTCATCACTTATCTCAATGGTATAAAGCAGAAAAGGGTCGAGTGTTAAGAAAGGCAGATTACGGCCATCGACTTTTAGCGGCATACTATCGATATCCACCTGTTGTAATGCGTTACAATTAAATGCATTAGCAACATCTAACCCCATCATTTGATAGCCAGTCGCAGCGTATTGTAAGTAGCCAAGGCGCCCTTCTTGGCGGAAGTTCTCCTTTTTAGAGTTGAGTTTGGTGCCATAGAGCGTTTTACGGTGCACGGCGGCTGCTAGTCGCCATTTCTGTTTGATGTTGCTGATATCATTGGCAAGGTGCGGTTTTTTTCGGGCTACAATGGTGAGCCATATATACAGTCGTCCAAGATCCAAAGCCGACCAACCATTACCATTTGATGGAGTCTGGCTAAAGCGACCTGATGGTTTGCCTGTGACTGTATTGTATTGTCTATTGGGAAGTTTATCGTCATACAAAGGCAATTCATAAAGGGTGTTAAGTAGCTTAGCAAGCCGAATATCGATGATGTGTGAGTCGCTAACTCCGAGCGCTTCTAAGGCTAATAATGCACCTATTCCACTGGCTACATCCCACATCGTGGTGTGAGGGTAACCTTGCACCGAATCAATCATTCCGGTTTCTTCATTCCAGTTTTTATCTATGTAGCGCTGGGCTTTACTAATGAGAAGTTTTTCATGACGGTTTAGGGGAACGGATATTGACCTTGGGGTGAGAGTGGTGATATTTCTCTCAACTATTGCTGCACTATCAGTGCTTTGGCTATTGGCTGTTATAGCTGCTTTGCTTGTTTCTATAATCGGTATTACAGCTCGGCGCTGAAACTCAATCTGTGCTTGAACTGGAGACTCTGAGCCCAATATGACCCTCGAGACTCTTTGTGGATTAGCTGGTGTTGGCGTTTGTTCATTAAGGTGCTTTTGATTGTTTTTTGCCCAAGTATGATGAGCGGTCGTTACGCTCAGAATGATCAAAGAGCACACTGCGATATGCTGGATGCTCTTTGGTGATACTGGTGATTTCAATGTGCACCTTATTGCAAAATACCTGCTATTTGTTGGTTAATCTCTTTTATTTTACCGCACAGTGCGTTGATATCATTCCTCGCCGGAAGCGAGCCTGCTTGAGAGCTTGATTCAATTGCTTGAGCTAGTGTCATCGCTTCTTTAGCGCAAAGGTTACTAAACATCCCTTTTAGTTCATGTGAAAGCTGAAATAGCCCATTAACGTCATCTTTGGAGAAGCGACTTTGGAGTACATTATCGCTTTCCCCGTATTCTTCTAAGTAAATGCTAAGTAGCATTTTTACCATGGAGTCATCATCTCCACATAGTGCTCTTAATTCATTAACTTCTATCATTTTTAGATCCTTTCTTGCTCATTTATCGGCTATGTTAAGTACTCTCATAGCTGTGCGAATATTGCTGACGCACGAATGTGTAGCTTGGATGAGTCCTTCCTAAGTTATGGTCGCGAGTTGCTCAGCTTTTACTTTACTCAACCACAGCTTTAATGCCGCAGGGCTCATCAGTTGAGGGCTACCAAGCTCAGCGTCACTGGCGTGTAACAGCTCTTCTGGCAATAGATCTATAATGCGATCTAAATCTTCTGCCGTTTTTATCTCTTTGTCGATCAGTTGTGCCATCTCTTGATTGTAATCTGCTCCCCTTGCGCGTAGTGCTTTTACTAAGCCTTGCAGTAAAGTTAACCAAGTACTCATCGGTCCCTGGGTTATAGAGGCTGACTCAGCTGCTGAGTCGATAAAAGCAAAAGGGACTGTGGCAATACGCTGTTGCTGCTGCATTGCCGCTAAGATCCAGTCGGTATCGAAGGAGAAGTCGAATACGGTGGGTTGAGCAAGAATGGGCAATAGGGCTTCACGGCTAAAGAGCTTGTAAGCGGCTTGAGTGTCGTGAATACCCTGTGAAAAAATAGCCGAGCCAACCATTCTTTGCATATGCCTGAGTGTTTTGATCCCAATGCCCCAGCGTTGTTCTTGTTTGACTAAAATAGACAGCGGATCTTTACGGTTACCTAGTACAACCTGAGCATTGTTCGCGACAAAAGGAGCCAATATGAGCCCGAGTTGTCCCATATGTACTGAGTTGTCTGCATCGGTGTAGATCACAGCATCAACGCCATCGTCTAGCGCTTGCATGCAGCCATGAATAATAGCGCCGCCTTTTCTTGAATCATCGACATTTTTTAGTTTAGCTAGTGGCCCCTTAGTCGCAGTAATGCCGTCTTTGAGGTTGAGTACCGATATCTTTTCTGGTTGTGAGCTTCTGCTCGCGATGCGTTTGGCTATAGTGAAGCTACCGTGAGGACATCCGTCGTCAACAGGGTAAAGTTGCCAATTTACCTTGGTGCCTTTACATGCCCAAGTGAGTTGAGTGACTTTGGTCAGTAAAGAGTTTTCACCGTTGATATTCGATGGACTTTTTTCTAGTAACCTGTGATGCTCACCCCACATGGCAAAGACAATTCCAATGGAGATAGGTTTTGTGATTTGCTTTAAGTATTTGCGTGATTGCACAAGCTTTACTGCTAGCTTGAATGCCAACGGGCAATTCTCTTTTTGAGCCAATGCGGCAAGTTGTGCTGGCGAGGTTTGTTTTAGACCGAGTAAAGAATCTGCCAGTTCAAGGAGACAAATCTGGTGAGAGGATTCTGTTAAATCAAATTGATTACTAGCGGAGCGATAGATTTGATCGAGATCTTCTTTATGTATTTTCATAATGAATCCTTTCATTTATTGACTCTTCCTGAGCGCTCAGTAGTAAGTTCTACAACGACATTAAGCTTATTAAAATGTAGTAATAGATTCTTTAAACAGCAAGCTGATTAGCATTATTAGTTGTAGGTTATAGTGATTGATTGGCCTGAATTTAGTTTATAGTGCTGTATCGTTAGTCTATGTTAGCGATTTTATTGACCTTCAGCTTTCTCGGTAGCAGTTTCTGAAACAGCGTTTTCTATAGGCTCTTTTGTTATCGAAATCGGTTCTATTTGTCGTTTTTGCAGTGACTCTACTTTGATTGCTTGTGTTTGATTGATGCTGCCAATTCCCAGTGGATTGCTCGGAGAGATATCATCTGCTGATGCCTCTGAAGCTGCAGATTGAACTTGTGCTGCAGAGGCGGCACCTGTGTCTGATGCATTGATGATAGGCTCTTCTTTTTGTTGAACTGCGGGTAGCGGGTCATTAGTATCAGCGGGGAGGGGCGTTGGAGTAAAAGACGGAGAGTGAGAGAAATTAGTATCATAACCCGATAGTTTTTTGCCCGCCTCTTGCTGCGGATTTATTGCTGTTGGCGCAACGGCTGTAACGGGCTGAACCATAGCGTTATTGACTGTGGAGTCATAGCTATTAAGCCCCAATTTTGGTGTAGTGAAGGCGAATAGGTTTAGCTTTTCATCCCACAGTTGAAGTGCGGTGAGTTCTATATCGAGGTTTTCGTCAATACCGCTGGTGACATCGGTGACTTGCATGGCGACCGATAGTTGAGTGTTAGCGGTTTCTAGACGTTGATGTAGGTTTTGTTGCACTTGAGACCAATTAGTACCGCCAGTTAGCAGATAACGGGTGCTATCTGCCCAATATTGATAGGCGATTGGGTCTTCAGATCTGTCAGCGGCTATGGCAGCGAGTGATGCTGCAAGACCTGCCGATTGCCACATCTGCTGCTGGGATACTTTTTGCGGATTACTTAATAACAAAACACTGAGTTGATGCCAATGGGCTGCAGCCTGTGGATAGCGCCCTTTTGCCAATAAATAGTTGCCTTTGCTGAAGGGGCGTAATTCAAGGTTAAGCGCTTCAGCCACAGCTGTTTTTCCACTCGTCATGAGCCATAGTGCAAGCGCCATGGCTAAATAGTGTTTATATCTCATCGAATGTCTCCACTAAGCATTTACCAGGATGATCGAAGCGAGAGTTGAAGCGTACATCGCGATACTCTTTATCCTCTTGTCCTCGGTAAAGCTTGCCATTTACTTTGTACAGCAATGCCTCTAGCACACCAGCATTGGTTTTTAATGTGATACTTTTTTCATAGGCGCTTGAGATCTCATAGCGGCCTTCATACCAGCCTCGCTGTGGGTGATATAGCTCTTTTACTAGCGTGATTAGTCGCTCGGTGTAATCTGTTTTCCATAGCGCCCACATTTGAAAGGCAACCCTAGTTGAGATAAGTGCTAAATGGTCGTGGCTGCTACCATCTTCAGCGACGGTTATCCAAGGTGTGCCGAGTGCATAAATGGCGTCATAGACAAAATAAGGTTCACCAGAAACGACATGCTCACCGCGGGCGGTATAGATCCGCTCGGTATCCCAGCGGCTTTGTTGAACTTGATAGATTGAGTCAGCCATGGCGGCTAAAGGTTCATTACTGTGCAGGGCGTCGAGTGAGTGTAAGTCGTCAAGGTCATCCCAATTAAACTCAAGCCCTAACCACAGATAAGGGGTGCTAAATACAGGTCTTAACACGTCATAAAAACGGGGATCTCTGCCATCGAAAAGCAGATCAATACCATTGATTGTCGCGACTTCGTATGGCTCAAGCGTCATTGATTTTTTAGGGATGATTTGCCAGTCTAAATAGCCATAAGAGGCATACTCTTCAATGCCTAAACGCCCCTCTTTGTAGCTGTGTACCTGGCCATTATTAATATTGCCTCCATAAAGCTCTCCCTTATCGGAGACTAAAGCGCAAAAGTTCCAGCGTAAAACACCTTTATCTATATATTCTGAGAACTCAGGGTTGTGTTGTTTAGTGATCGCTAAGGCGATGAGTAGTCGACCGATATCGACTGCCGACCATCCTAACTCTGCAGGTTGGTTGGCATAATTAACCATGGTGCGATTAATGGTTGAATAAACTTTGTTGGGCACGCCTTGGCGAGTGAGTGGCATTGTTACCAAAAAATCAATCGCCATGGTTAGCCGCTCGTCATGAGCTTTACTGGAGATGAGTTCGAATTGGCGGGCAGCCTGCAGTGCAATAAGGTAATCAGCCAGAGAGGTCATATCCATAGTGGGATAATTATCTATAGAGTTGACTAACCCTGTAGAGAGTTGGGTATTATTGGCAAAATATTGCCAAGCGGTATTGGCCCAGGCAATTTCTTGCTCGTTGAGTTCACCGTGTCGACCTTGACGAATAACCTGTGATTCATTTACTCCAGATACGCCAGACTGAACTCCCTGGTATATAAGACCACAAGCTTGAAGGTTGAGTAGTAATAACAGCAAAACACATAGTCGTAGCATAGAACCCCAGTTAGGTTGCTGAACTAGTCAGCTGAAACTGTTCTAGGTAAGCATTGGCCTTCATAACCAAAAGGACTTTGCAGTGCTTTTTCCCATAGGCTAGGCGCGACAGGATCCTTATATTGGAGTATTTTACCTTTCTTCTTATACAGTAGGATTTCGAGCAAAATGCCATTATTGTTGGAGGTGAAAGTGTCAATTAGCCCTGTGCCATTCTCAAATATCCCCTCATAGAACCCTTTCTCGCGGTCATAAACATGGCTCACATGCTCAAAGAGTAGATCGGTATACTCGGTATCCCATAACACCCACATTCCCATAGCACCTTTGATGGCAACTGCCGAATATTGAGGCAGGAATGCACCCACTTCGGAGATCGTATTCCAAGCAAAGCCATCGGTGTAGATGGTGTCGTAAACAAAGTAGGGCGCACCAGCGAGCTGATGCTCGGTTCTAGCGGTGAGAATACCGGTTTCGTGATAGCGCTTTTCTTGTACTCGGTAGATCTGCAATGCAAACTCAGCGACCCAATCGTGGCTATAGTTGTTATCGTGTGCGCTACGATCTGAAGTTACATCCCAACCAAATTCAATCCCATCCAGCACATAACTTTCGGTGACTACGTAACTATGGGCTTTTAGCTTGCGTGGATCGCGGGTGTCGTAGGGGATGTCGTAGCCATACATGTTAATGGTGGCGTAGGGTTCAGGCATCAAGGCCTGTTTTGTATTGAATCCCCAAAGCTCAAACCCTTTAGCTGCATACTCTTCATAGCCTAGGCGACCTTCCTGTAGATATTGTACTGGTTTGCCCGGTTCTAGCAGGGCACCAAACATGGTTCCCGTCTCATCGACTACATTACAAAAGTTCCAGCGTAGTACCGCTGAGTCGATAGCACTGGCATACTGTGGAAATCGATGTTTAACAATGTGTAGCCATATAAGTAATCGTCCCAGATCAAGCGCAGAGTAACCGATTTCACCGGGCTGGTTAGCATAATCCACCTTGGCGGCAGTTTGGGTGTTATACGCTTTGTTTGGTAGCTCTCCCATAAATAGGTCTATGGTATTAAGAGTGGCAATAAAACGGATAAAACGGCGATCGAACTCCTCTTTTTGAATAATGCCAAACTCCAAGGCACTTACCATTCCTGCTAGATAGGATGACGCATCCCACCAGGTGACAGAAGGGTAATCGTTTACCGCATTTACCATTCCTGTAGACTCTTGGTAGTTATTGACGAAGTACTGCCATGCAATAGTCGCCATCTCCATCTCTTGCTCGGTTAACTCTCCTGAGCGCGGTTCGGGAACATCCCAATGAGAATGTCGTTTAACAATATCGTTAGAAAAACCTTGGTAGCTGTTACCGCATGCAACGACAAATAGAGCGACACATAGTATTAAAATTAATTTCATAGGCATCTCTCTATAGTTGATTTTCAACACCGACATTCAGTAAGGCACCATTTTGAATGTAAGCTAATGACTCTAAGACGATTCCATTTGTGTTAGCCGTAATCGCTTTATTGGCTTCTCCGGTCTTTTCGTAAAGACCTGAATACCAACCCTTACTGTCGGAATAGAGGCTGTCGACACCAGTGATAAGCTTATCGGTATAGGGAGTGTCATAAAGCGCGTACCAACCGAAAGCGGCCTTGGTTGATAGCGTTTTAAAGTCAGAGGCATCTTCACCAGTATCGGTAATGGTGTTCCACTTTTTACCGTCAGAAAACACAGTGTTGTAAACAAAGTAGGGGGCTTGGTCGATGTTATCTTCGCTTACCGCAGTGATAATGCCAGAGCGCTTGTAGCGCTGTTCTTGGGCTTGATAAACCCTAAAGGCAAAGATCCGCGATACACTGTCTGCACCGAACTCTATACTGTCGAGAATATAGGACTCACTCACCACATAGTTATGTGCATGATACTTGGCTGGATCGCGGCTATCAGTTGGAACTTCAATGCCATCAATGGTAATCAGCTTCAGATAGTCGGCATACTTTAAGGCATTAAATACATCTCGACCCATAAGACTTAATGCTTTTGATGCATATTCTTCATAACCAATACGGCCCTCTTGGACTAACTCCAACCCAGTGCCAGAGGCTGCAGGTCTTGAACCGAACAGGTAGCCATCTATAGTCATCTCTCCCACTTGCCAATGCTGTAAGACGCTATTTACTTGTTTATTGAATTTAGGGTATTGCCAAATGAGGATGTTCATCGGTACCAGAATGCGGCCAATATCGATTGCTGACCATCCGATACCATCATTATCAGAGACTGGTTGGTTAGTGTAATCAACCATCTGTAGAGTTTGTGTATTGTATGCTTTGTTGGGCAACTCATCTCTGACTAGAGGCAGCCGCGCTAAGGTTACTAACGCCTTTTCCATTTTAAGATTGAATTCGTCATAGCTAATCACGTTAAGACGTTGAGCTGAGATCAGTGCCATTAGGTAGGATGCTGTATCCCACATAGTTGTTGAAGGATAGCCATCCACTGAATTGACCAAGCCTGTATTGTCTTGATAATTATTTTCGAAGTAGCGCCAAGCAGTCTTAGCCCACTGATACTCTTGGTCAGTTAATACCCGACTCTCTCTAAAGGGAATGGGTTCTGATGGAGCGAAAGAGAGATTGCCCATCACCTGATTGTATTCGCGGGTTTCGATCGTAAAAGCGATGGCTAGTGCCGTAAATAGCCCTGCTAAGAACACTATATGGTGGCGCGCTTTTACAAATGAGCTACTCGATTCCATAATCTAACTCCTTGGTCGTTTCAACAGTGCTGGATACGTCATCCGCTGGTGGTGACCAGCATGCGGCAGCGATCATGCCCCACATGGCCATCATGTTATTGATGGTCCAAAAACTATTGAGGATCAGTCCTCCGAGGGAGTAGCTACCAAATGAGTTGCTACTGTAGGCGTACCAAGCAAAAAGCATACTGCCAAGGCTGAGTACAAACACTGAAATTTGTGGGATCACCAGGTGCAGAAATAAACCTTGCTGGCGACTTTTTGGAGTGGTGGGGAAACTGATTTTTTTACCGCGTAGGACTGTCCATAAAGCCCGCAAGTTGACCGGAAAAAAAGAGAGGAAATTTGTTTTGCCTTGGTAACCCGCAACCCCCCAAGTACCGACCATCATCGCGAGTTCTGCGGTAATAACAAAAGGAAGAAAGTGCATATAGAATGTCGTGTCGTAAGCACTGACAGGCGCAATGCTGGTAAGGAAGTACACGATTGGACAGGCCAAGAAGATGATATTCCAAATCGCTGAAAGATTAGACCAAAAGCTGGCGCCATACATTAACTTCTGTTTTAGGCTCATGCCTTTTTTAAATAGCGGATTATCATTCATGAAGATATCTATCGAGCCGCCTGAATATTTAAAGCGTTGCACTGTCCAGCTCTGTAGGTCTTGCGGAGATAGCATTTTACTTTCGATTTGAGGATGTTGAATCGATCGCCATTCTCGTTCGGTATCACCGTGAAGGATAAGCGAGGTGTAGATGTCTTCGGAAACATGGAATTTGTAGGGAGTGAATTCAGTGTCGAAGATAATTTCTTGGCGTAGATTAGCCGAGATATTCTTATCGACACTCTTCTCCTTAGTGAGTTTGCGGATCTGCTTTTCCACCTCCTCATGCTCTTTGCTGATCTGTTGGCTATAACTTCTCAGCGCTGCTTCCATGACGGCTTCACGGCGATGTATTGAGCCAGCACCACAGCAAAATGAGGCATTTGCCCAATTACGGCGTCGCTGAATGACGTCATAAAACATCTGCGGATCGTTGGCGTAGGGATCGCGCCCGAGTGTGACTGGGCCGTAGATTTTCTCAAATGCTGTCCCCAGCCAGCTAATGGGTGTGCCTAGGCGTTTTTTGAGCCAGACTGGCAGTCTTTCGCCGGCTGGCAGATCGAAAAACCATTGAGGTGTTTGCACCCATGCCACGTCAGGGTCTTTAAAGTAACCCAAAGTATTTTCTAAAATGCTGGGAAAAGGACGGGTATCGGCATCACATATAACAATAAAGTCACCGTAGGTTTGCTCAAGTGCGTTACGCAAGTTACCGGCTTTATAACCAATATTATTATCACGAGTGATGTACTCGACTCCCATGTCGGCGGCGAGCTGTGCCATCTCTGGCCGACGGCCATCATCAAGAATAAAAATGCGTGTTTCTATTTCATGGGGGTAACGTACATTTAAGGCATCGCGAATACTCAAGGCTACTAATTCTGGCTCTTCATCATAAGTCGGGAACATGATATCGACGCCTATGGGTCTATCATCCATGGGGTCATTAATGCATTCATTTATCGTGGCTGGTGGGCTTTTAATGGGCTCGTCAGCAGTTTTCCATAGGTTAAAAGCAAATAGGACAGAGCCGATAAAGGCACAGGACTCTGCAAAAGCCAGCGGTAGCGAAAACCACATTGCATCGTAGTTGAGTGCAAATCCCCAGCGCCACACCAGATACCAGATGCCGAGCGCAATATTACAGGTCGCTAGATACTGATAAAGCAGCTCTCTTGATGCGCTATAGTTTGCAGGTTGCGGTGGAGTTCGTTTTTCAAACTCACTGAAGTAAAAGTCCATTTATCTATTCTCCGTGCACTTATCTGTTTTGACTAAGGCGCTTTTATCTTGTGGCTACCTCAAGTCGTGCTGCATAGCCTGAACTGCAATTTATTTTGGTTCAGCTTGCGCTTTTTTGTAGCTTCAATGTGTTGCGGTTTTGGTGTGAAAAATACTCTAGCTTGTCTGACAGCTCTTGAATGATCTTCAGCCCTCGTTTACTTTGTAGCCAAGTTTCTGGGTCGTCAGCTAGCGGTTCTACAAAGTCTGTACTTAATAGCTCCTCAAGCACGCAACTGGGCATTGAATGACCAAAATCAGAGATCTCGATAATCAGATTTTGAGTCTTGCTCATATAGGATTTGGCTTCAAACTTGTCGCCTTCGTTATTGCAGTAGGCGTGCTCAAAAACATTGTTGACCACCTCCACAAGGCAAAGCTCCATCTGCCCTATAATCAGTTCATTAAGTCCCAGGCTATTCCAGTAAGGCACTATGTCTTCAGCAACCTCTCTAGATGCTTCTAAACTGCTGAGGTATTCTTTGTGAAACGTCCTTGTGTTCACGTTCATAAGCTGACCTTATTTTACCTGTTGTAGCGGCACCGGTTCAGCCGTCGGGGTTTGCAGTGTGTTATAGATATCGTTGATACTGGCTTGTCCGGTTAAAGGGCGTGAGACATTACGGTTTTTCAGAATATGCACATACTGACAGTCGGCCAATAGCTGGGTATAACCATCGTGCCCTAACAAGTAATCACCAAACATGGTTTTGTTAACTATGTAGGCGTCGTTAGCTAAGTGGATGTAATCGCAGATGAGGGTATTGCTGACAAGACTCTTAGCGTCGACTTTGCAATTAGCCCCCACAACAGCTGGACCTATGATGGTTGCGCCATTTTGAATTTCGCAGCCACTGCTAATAATTACTGGCGCAGTAATCTTACATTTAGAGATATCAATTTGGGTATTGATACCAACCCAAATGCCGGGGGCTAGCTGGGTGCCAGGAATTGGATAGCCTTTCACTTTTCCATTCAATATATCACTGGTCACTTCCCAGACATCTTTAACCTTACCAACATCTAACCATTGGAAATCCATGTTAACGGCATAGAAATGGGTTTTTCTTTCGACTAACAGTGGAAATAGGTCGCTACCGATATCGAATTCGGTGTTTTTGGGGATAAAGTCAAAGATGGCGGGTTCGAAAATATAGATCCCGGTATTGATCTTGTTGGATAAGGCCTCTGATTCTAGTGGCTTTTCTTGAAAGCTAACCACTTGTTCATACTTATCTGTAACCACAACGCCGTATTTGCTCACTTCTGAAGAGGGCACTTCGCGAGTAATAATAGTAGCGATACCACCGTGTTTCTTGTGATGTTCGACAGCTTCTTTAAGATCTAGGTCAATCCAAGCATCGCCGCAAACTACCACAAAGGTTTCGTCGAAAAAACCTGAGAAATCTTGTACTTTTCTCATGCCGCCAGCTGAACCTAATGCTTGGCTAACAAATTCTCCATTAACCTCTTTAGCTTCATATGAATAGGAAAGCTGCACATTGAAATGGTGACCATCGCCAAAATAGTTTTCGATAATTTCAGCTAAGTGGCTAGTGTTGATCACTATTTTATCTATGCCACTTTTGGCAAATAGTTGGATCATTGATTCCATTACGGGTTTCCCCAAAATAGGCACCATTGGTTTTGGAATTGCGTAAGATATTGGCTTAATACGGGTGCCTTTCCCTGCGGCTAGGATCATTCCTTTCATAACATCTACCTCTTTAAGCGGTTGGAGCCAGTGCATCTTCAATTGTTGGGTGGCTGAGAATTAGTTTGTCCATACGGGTTAGTTTGAGCAGATCCGTGATGGGCTTTTGTGGGTTAACAATGCTTATTTTGGTATTGCGTAGCATTTTATAAGCACCCATTACCGCACCGAGTCCACTGCTATCCATAAAGCGTACTTCACCCAGATCTAGCACCAAATGATCTCGAATGTTGCCTTTTATTTGCTCCAACTGCTCCCTGAATGCAGGGGCAAGTTTTGCATCAAAACGGCCTTCATTGATTTGGATTATGGTGTACTGACCTTTTTCTATAATATCGAATTGCATAGTGTTTCCTCTCTATTCACCTTGCCACTCAAGGGCAAGCAGGCTGATATCATCATCGAACTGTGTTATGCCAGCCCAAGTACTAACGGCCTGGACGATACTGTCGGTTTGCTGCGCTCTAGGTTTGTTGCTCTGGGTTAGAACTAGTTGTTTTAAGCCGACCTCTGAATACTGATTTTTTTGTTGGTCTTCCGCTTCAGTGATACCGTCTGAATAGAGAAACACCCTGTCGCCAGGCTTTAGTTGTACTTGCTCTGTCTTGTACTCTGCAAAGTCGAACATGCCGGCGACAAAGCTATCTTGTTCGATAAATTCACTAGACAGTTCTGACTTTCGCAGCCAAATCATGGGGGGATGACCTGCAAAGGCATATGTCAGCAAGCCGTTTTTAGTGTTTAAAACGGCATAAACCATAGTGAAATACAGGTTGTTTTGGTCGTGGCTGATATAGCTTTGATTCAGGTGGGAGATAACTTCACTAGGTTCTATGAGGCTGTAAAAAGGATCGGTATCTTTCTTACGTTTTACATTAGAGGTGGTGCCTGAATTTGAACTGATACTTTGCTGGATAGAAAATGACATTAAAGCTGAAGCTACGCCATGTCCTGCTACATCAAACAGATAGACGGCTATGTGCTCTTCATCGAGTTGCATACAGCCCAGCATATCACCGCCAATTTGTGCACTGGGAATATGGGTGTAGTTAATTTCAACGCCTTTAAAGCTTGTTTGGTTAGGCAGCATGCGTTGAATGAGCTCGCTGGCTGACTCTAAATCCTGTTTTATGGTGGCATAGGCACGATCGAGTTCGATGTTTTTAGCCACTAGCTGATTGTGCAATTCAAGCGTTCTAAAGCCTGCCTTTAGCCTAGCATCAAGTTCATTGATGTTGGTATCTTTTGCTACAAAATCATTTGCGCCAGCGTTGATGCCTTCTACAATCGATTCTTTATCGTCTCGGCCTGAAAGTAGAACGAAGAAGATATAGCGGCCATACTCGGGAGATTTTAGCTGGTAACAAAGTTCAATGCCGTTTAACTCTGGCATCATCCAGTCGCTAAGAACAAGTTGAATATTGGGGTGAGATTCGAGTTGTAAGAGCGCATCTATACCGTGCTTGGCAGTTACGACTTGATAGCCACGAGAAGACAGCATTTGCGACATCATCAACAACATGACTTTATTGTCTTCTACGAGCAGGATCTCTTTGGTCAAAGCGGCAGCCTCCATGCTGAATGTTCCCAACGAGCCATATCAACATCGCAACGTTGTTCAAATAAGTCCGTTTACTTTCCGAAAGTCTAGTAGTGAATGATAGATACGACAAGAAAGCGCATGATACTATTTGAGAGTATCGTGCGCTTAGGGAGGTTTTCTCAATATAATGAGTCAGATATATAATTTGTCTGCAACCAGCAGAGTTAGCCAGCAGCAGTGCTTAGAAGGTTAATTTTCAGATTTAACTTTAATGCGAAGATGTCTGTTTGAAGCTTCTGCAGGTGGCTTTCCTGGCGCATCTTTACGCTCAGAGAGTAAATGCCTAATAGCCATAATAGGGTGCGGAAGTAACATTCTAGGGCCTGCGAATATCATTATTTCGCGCGCTTTTTGTTTCATATGTGGTTTGTAACAATGTACCGGGCACTTATTACACGTTGGCTTGTCTTGTCCATATGGGCATCTATCTAGACGTGTATGAGCATATTCTTTGAATGCTTGGCAGTCCTGACAAACATCCCCATCAGTGCTTTTATGGTGAGCTTTACAGTAGATTTCGACCATCGCAGAGATGGTTTTAAACTCGCTAAGTAATTTGCCAGTTAAAAGTTGTTCAAAAGCCATGTTATACCTTAGTAAGCCACTGGGTTATTACCATCATAAAACCCTACCAAGCGACAAACAAAAATCATGTATTAAAGTTTGAAGGTGCGCACAAAATAGCGCTTTAACACTCCTTTTAGCGCAAGCTTTCCATTTTATGAGTGGGCTATTTCAGCTGAACTATGCTGCCTTTTTGACTAAATTGGTCGATATAGTGCACTATTTTTGATACCCGATTAAAAAATAGGTATAAATACTTGATTTTAGTAAAGAGAATAGATTAATAATAACGTTCTATTTTCGTGCAATTTGACATGCTTAAACAGACTCGCATATTGAGTCTCTGGCCAACCACTGGTGGAAAAAAATGAAAATTATTGCCATTATTTTGCTTATCTTAATTGGCGTTTATCTCTATAAGCGTACTCAACGATTAGCAAATGAAGAACAAGAACAAAAAGCTCAGCAAGAAGAGGCTGCCAAAGAGGCACTAGAAGCTGAAGTAAAAGATATTACACCAACAGCAGATAGCGACGTGTCAACTCCGTCAGATGAAGGTGTCAGCTTTGATAAAAAGCTTGATATTGAAGGCGAGGCGCTTGAAATCATGCCAGAGCCAGAGCCAGAGCCAGAGCCAGAGCCAGAGCCAGAGCCAGAGCCAGAGCCAGAGCCAGAGCCAGAGCCAGAGCCAGAGCCAGAGCCAGAGCCAGAGCCAGAGCC
>NZ_JAKIKQ010000019.1 GCF_023284045.1 Shewanella kaireitica | reverse complement strand
AAAGAATTAAAACATTATGAAATCCCAGGTCGATTAGCTCAGCTGGGAGAGCACCTCCCTTACAAGGAGGGGGTCACTGGTTCGAGCCCAGTATCGACCACCATTCTTTTCGTAAAGAATTAAAACATTATGAAATCCCAGGTCGATTAGCTCAGCTGGGAGAGCACCTCCCTTACAAGGAGGGGGTCACTGGTTCGAGCCCAGTATCGACCACCATTCTTTTATACCTCTTCGTAAAAAAATATCACCAATCTAGTTCATTTTAATCCATCAGTATTAAGCAGATTCTACTATCCTTTAGTATCTTCTATTTTTGGATGAATCCCATGGCTGACGTTAGTCAATCGGCTTCTCTTACGAGTATTGCTGCCTACTTAAAACTTACCTACCAATATGATCAACAAACTGCGCTCGTAGAGGCGAAAGAGGTGATGAATAATCTTGTCAGAATGCGCCAAAAAGGCTTTATTACCGGATGGTACTTCGATGAGCATGGTCATTTAGAATTACTTCCTAGCGATATGGTGATGCAACAAATAAACCCTAATAAATAGTCATTGTACCGCGAACAATTAAGCCAAGAGTTGTCTTTCTCCTTTTTCGAAGTGAGGGACTTAAAGCTGTACATCGACAATAAACTTTAATTAAAGCCCTACCAATCTCACTCCTATATTCCAGATACTCACGCAAAATAAGCTATTGTTATTTAAAGGTATGCGTACCCCCTTCATCGTAACAAGCCAAATAGTCATAAGCAGTAAGTTCAAATGATTTGCTTCCATCAAAATCGATTCACTCACCTAGCTCACCCTTAGTAATTAAGTAAACATTTTAATTTACATAATTAACTAAACATGCGATATTCATTGCTCTCTTCACCAGCAGCAGATGAAATAGATGCCTATCGCCGTGCCACAGACCGAAGCTAAAAGAGTACTGATGATCACTCTGATTGTGACCCTAATCAGTGTTGCAGGTATTGCTCTACCCTACCCGATTTTAGCGCCGCTTTTTGAGCAAGGTGACAGTGCATTGAGCCAGTTCATGGGGCTGCCTAAAGAGCTATTACTTGGTATCGTTTTGGGGGTTTACCCGTTAGGTATTATTATAGGCAGCTCATTTATTGGTTCGTTGTCAGACAGTTATGGTAGACGCAGACTCTTAACTCTCACTCTAGTTGGAAGTGGTCTCGGTTATAGCGCGACGGCATTCGCTGCATTATCTGGTAACTTTGCACTATTTTGTATAGCAAGGCTTCTCACAGGTGTGTGTGAAGGAAACATTTCGATTGCCCGCGCAATAGCGGCAGATCTTCACCCTATTATCGACAAAGCCCGCAGCTTCTCGCTCATCAGTGCTATGGGCTATGGTGGTTACCTTCTCGGCCCGCTTTTAGGTGGGTATTTAATTTACTCAGGCATTGAAACTGTGTTTATTGTGGCGGCATTGGCTTGTTTTATATGTGCAGGGCTCAGTCACTTTATGATGCCAGCGAGTTTAAACAAAACGATAAAAGCCCCTAGCCATTCATCGAGTCTAGTTCTGTTGCGGCAAGTGGATCTAAGGCGATTCTTTATGTTGTACTTACTACTAACGACAGGGGTTAACCTCTATTACGAATATTATCCTTTACATTTAGTGAGACAGTTTAACTACACACCAGTAGATATCAGTTGGGCAACTGTATTTTTAACCGCTTGTATGATCTTTACCAGTATATGGATAAACCCAATAATCCAGCGAACTATGTCACATGCAAGCGCAGGCTTAGTTGGAGTGATTGTATTTGGCTCATCCCTTGTCGCATTGCCTTTTATTGACAATCAATTTTACTTAATCTCTTTTGCACTAATGGGCGCTGGTATCGCCATTTACAACGGATTTTTACCCGTATACTTGTCCAATTCATATCAAAATAATGCGCAAGGTCAGCTAATGGGCATGCTGGTCACTGTTTTCTGTTTGGGCAATCTTTTTGCAGCAGGTCTTGGTAGCGTATTAAGCATGATAGATGTTAAATGGAGTTTACTCGGCGGCGCTTTAGTGACCTTTTTTGCCGCAGCGGTATTCTTTCACGGTCATTACAAAGCGCAGATATGGCCGCAACCAATCAATGTAAATAATAAAGCCCTAGCATCAAACAATGAATGACAAGGGGCTTTTCGCCTCGGTTGGCGAAAGTAATTTATTCACCAGTGCAGCAAGTACTGACAGACATAACATCGATCCCAGTACCACACCTTGCCAACCCCACTGCTGCCAAAATGGCAGTAAATATGGCCCGCCAATAGCGGCACCAAGGTAATAACTACACAAATAAAGGGCCGTTGCTTTGGCACGATGTTGCTTAGCAATAAAGGCGACCCAAGCATTGCTGCTGCTGTGGATAAGGAAAAAACCAAACGAAGAGATTAAAAATCCAATATAGATGGTGGCTACAGTATCAAACAGTGTAAACATAGTGCCTAGCATTAATGCGCATACAGACGCCGTATACACACGCTTAACGCCGCTATTTTTTATCCATTTTGCACTGCGATATGATGCATAGGTACCACTTAAATAGCAGAGAAAAATTAAAGTCACCTCGAAAGGCCCCTGCACAAACGGCGTATCCATTAAGTGCAATTGAATATAGCTAAATTGATTGACCATCACCATAAATGCACTGCCGCCAATCAAGTATATCAACCTCAACTTAGGATTCGCTAAATGACTGTAAAAACCCTTTAGATCTGCGTGTAATGCCTCTTTGTTCAGTATCAACTTAGTCTTGATAAACTGGCTATCAGGCAATAAACGAGTCGCGAGTATAGTTCCCATTAATGATATGAAAGCTAACAACATCATTGCTTCCTGCCATTGCAGATACTCTGACATCACCCCACCGAGTAACCTTCCCGCAATACCACCAATACTGTTAGCCGCAATATAGACAGCCCCCGCCTTTAGCAGTACATGGCCACCGAGTTCATCTTTGAAATAAGCCATCGCCATAGCTGGAACTGAAGCTAGTAGCGCCCCTTGAACCATTCTTAAAGCGACTAACTGACCAAAGTCAGCAATAAAGATGGCAACTATGTCTACTACCACCAATAGATAAAGACTGATAAGAATGGGCCGTTTACGACCGACTCTGTCTGACATGACTGCAAATAGTAATAACGAAAACGCCATGGTGAAACTTGTCACTGACAGCAGCAACGTTGCGTGGGATTTAGAAACTGAGAATGTGGCGGCAATCAAGGGCAACATACCCTGCACTAGGTATAGGTTGATAAAAATAACAATTGAAGCAATTGATAACCCACCAATCAGCTTCAACTCGCGGTTGCTATTTACCTGCTCTACAGTGCTGCTCATTATTATGACTCGTTATAAAACCGCCTTAGTGCAAATAGCATAGCAATTGAATATATATAACGATAATAATTAAAAGCACTCACATTTATTGATTTTTGTTATGGAAGGTGTTGCGTCAGATCCGCTAGTATTGGATTCAGCAACGGACAATGATTGCCGTTAAAATTAAAAGTGGGTTCGCGATGGATATAAAACAGTTAAAACACTTAGATGCGCTAATCACTTTTGGAGGTTTTACAAAAGCTGCACAGCAATTGAATATAGCGCAACCAGCACTAAGCCAGAGCATTAAAAGGCTAGAAGACTCCCTTGGGGTTACATTAGTCGATAGAGGCGCGCATAAGCGTAGTAAGGCGCTCTCACTTACAGCAGAGGGACGAGCGCTGCATCAACACGCAAAACTCATCATCAAAAATATGGCACAAGCCGAGGCTCATATAAAATCGATGGCTAACTTAACTAAAGGGGAAGTCAGAGTGGCGGTGCCGGGAATGCTCGGTTCCTTCTACTTACCTAGCCGCTTAATGGCGTTTAGGCATCAACATCCTGATCTTAAATTGTCTCTCTTTGAAGGCGGCACCCGCGATACACTTAAAATGTTACGCCGTGAAGATGTAGATATCGCCATTATCACAGCCAATGATTTAGATGATAACTTTGACAGCCACCTGCTATTACAGGAGCAGATGGTGGTTGCAGTCGGTAAACATCACCCTTTAGCGGCTCAGGGTTCTGTGCCACTGGAACAGTTTTTCCAACATGATCTCGTGCTATTTAAGCAAGGTTATTTTCATCGGGAATGGATGCTTGAACAAGCCAAGTTATTAGGTCTTAACGCCAGTATCGCTTTTGAAACCAATCTGATTAATCTTATAAAACAGGTTGTAGCCCAAGAGTACGGGATCACCAGTGTGTTAAAGATGGTAATTGAGCAAGATGACGATATCCTTGCGAAATCTTTTGACCCGCCTGTTTATCTAGACTTGCATATAGCCTGGAAAAAACAGCGCCCAATCAGCAAAGCCGATCGAGCGTTTGTCGATTTTTTAATGGAAAATCGCTAAGTCCTTCTATCAATCACAAGGAATAAAATCGAATGTGTAGATACAAATTACGCAGCGTCATGCTGATTCTCAGGCATAGCATCTATAAACACTTGCTGCGTTAAACAATGGGCATTGATCCGCACGATATTTGGAAATGGCGTCATATCCACTTTAAAGCGCTCAGCATTGTATACCTGTGGCACCAAGCATAAATCGGCTAAGGTGATGCTATCACCAAAACAAAAATCACCGCTATATTGTGCTAATTGTTGCTCTAACGCCGTAAAACCTTGATTCACCCAGTTGTGATACCACGCTGTTTTAGCGCTATCCGTTATATCTAGTTCCGATGCCAAGTATTGCAACACCTTAAGGTTATTTAGTGGGTGAACTTCGCATGCAACAGTTAGTGACATTGCTCGTACAATTGCTTTGTCATATGCATTGTCAGGCAGTAACGAACAGCCTTTATAAACCTCATCAAGATACTCTATGATCGCTACTGACTGGGTTAATGCGAGCTCTTGGCCATTATCATTGCTAATAACTAAGGTTGGAACCAACTCTTGTGCATTTAGTGCAGTGTATGACGATTGATGCTGCTCTCCGCCATTTTTTACTAAATGAACCGAGATCTGCTCTGCGATTAATCCTTTATGATTAAGCGCTATTCGTACACGATAAGCTGCGCTTGAGCGCCAGTATCCATATAGTTTCATCATATTTGCTCTCTCCCAATGCTTAAACAAAAGAGAGTTAATCCACAACGAATTAACTCTCTTTTCTATTTAATTTAAAGCCCTACTGCAACTTAAGCTTTATATTCGACAACCTGTTGATCAATGGTGCCAAATATTGACTGATTGTTCTCATCCAGCATCTCGATACGAACGCGGTCACCAAAGCCCATAAATGGTGTCGTTGGCTTGCCATCGGCAATAGTTTCTAGCATACGCGTTTCTGCTAAGCAGCTTGAGCCTGCACTGCGGTCGTAGTTTGAGATAGTGCCCGAACCAATTATCGCACCCGCGCCCAATGGACGAGTTTTAGCTACATGAGAAACCAGTTGGCTGAAGTTAAACGTCATGTCCACGCCTGCATTTGGCTGGCCAAAAAGCGCATTATTTAAATGGGTGATCAAAGGGAGGTGTACTTTGCTATCTTGCCACTTATCGTTTAGTTCATCTGGCGTCACAGCGACCGGAGAAAAACTACTTGATGGTTTAGCTTGGAAAAAACCGAAACCTTTAGCCAGTTCACCCGGAATTAAGTTTCTCAATGACACATCATTAACTAACATAAGGAGTTTAATGTGTTTATCTGCACTTTCAGTGGTGACGCCCATTGGAACATCATCAGTGATCACTGCGATTTCTGATTCGAAATCAATGCCCCACTCTTCACTTGCTAAAGGGATATCCGCTTTAGGCGCGATAAAGCAATCAGAACCACCTTGATACACTAAAGGGTCAGTCCAGAACGTTGCAGGCATTTCAGCACCACGCGCTTTACGAACCAACTCAACGTGATTGACATAAGCACTACCGTCAGCCCATTGGTATGCACGAGGTAGCGGTGATAGGCATTTAGCTTCATCAAACTCTACAGCGTTATCCATCAAACCTTGGTTTAATGCATCATATAGCTCTACCAATTGTGGGTTAAGTAGATCCCATGCATCCAGTAATTGCTGCATAGTATGAGCAATAGCAGGTACCGCAACCGCTTTAGTTAGATCACGGCTCACTAACATTAACTGGCCGTCACGGCGTCCATTATCATAACTTGCTAACTTCATACTTACTCCTAATAAAATGTGGCTAGCTGACTAATTCTGCTTCAACTTCTGAGGTGTTTTCATCATGCTCTCGCCTTAATCTGCTTAATGCATAGCATGACATTAAGTCGAGCAATAGGGGAATAGCGTGAGCAAAATCACATTTACTCGTACCCTAGCCAATATTGTAAACATATGATTACAGCCTATCTAAGATAGGCTGTAATGGAGATTATTTGGCTTTTATTGCTGTTAAAGCCAGCAAACACTGGCAATCAGTAGTTACAAGGCTTTGTGCTTACTAATTTTGTATTCACGCAGTTTATTTGCGATTGCAGTATGAGACACACCTAACTTTTTAGCCAATTGTCGTGTACTTGGGTAGGCTGGGTACAAGCGTCGCAATAAACTGGCCTCAAACTGCTTCATTGCCTGCTCAAGGCTACCTTCGAACTGATGGTCAAAATAGCCAAAACCTTCAGCATAAGATGGTAGCTTAAGCTGCTCAACAGTCAGTTCTGCACTGCCATCCCACATAGATACCGCTCTAAATATGGCATTTTTTAGCTGACGCACATTTCCAGGCCATGCGTAACCAAGTAAATGCTCACGGCACTCTCCTGAGATCCGACGAATTGGGATCGATAACTGCTGACTATAATGCTCTAAGAACATTTCGGTTAATGGGATCACATCCACTTTTCGTTCACGCAGAGAAGGCACATGGAAGCTTAATACATGAATTCGATAGTAAAGATCTTCTCTAAACTCACCGCTTTGGCAAAGTTCAGCAAGATTCTTCTGTGTTGAGCAGATAATACGTACATCGCTACGCACCTCTTCATCACCGCCAACACGCCTAAATGTGCCATCTTGTAAAAAGCGCAGTAATTTTACTTGAGCAGATCTGGACATCTCTGCGATTTCATCTAAAAAGACGGTGCCACCTTTCGCCTCTTCAAAGAAGCCTCGCTTAACTACGCTACCGTTACTAACGAAACCAAATAGCTCCTCTTCGGCTGCGCTATCTGGCATCGCTGCGCAGTTGATTGCAATAAACGGTTGGTCTCGGCGCATACTGGCGTCATGGCAAGCGCGAGACATCAACTCTTTACCGGTACCTGTTTCCCCAGTGATCAATAATGGTGCGTCAAGTTGAGCCATTCTGCGCGCTTGTACTAACACCTCTTTCATCTTGTCACTGGTGGCTAATACATTCTCAAAACCTGTCGTTTGATTTTGCAGCGCATTAAATTGTTTACCTAACCGAGCAGGGGATTTCAGAGATACCACGGCACCCGCGAGGATCGGGGTCTGACTACCGTCAGGTAAATAAATAGGTAGCATCTCAGCCAAATACTCATTCTCGCCGATGTTAACGCGTGTTGCTTGAGCAAGCACTGTTGTCTCACTAAGCCAGCGGCTGAAGTTGAAACCTTGCACCCAGTGGCCAATGGATTCATCTAAAATCTCATGCTCTGCCATCCCTATAATATGCAGGGCAGATTCATTAACGATACGAATACGTCCTTTAATATCGAGTGAGAATACTGAATCAGGCAGAGTCTTCAGCAGAGTTTTGAGTGCATAATGCTCCTGCTCAGAGGGCATAAATGACACTGTGCGTACATCATGAACCCCTTCAACTTTACGAATAAGCGGCAGTAATTCACTGAGAGTATCGAAACTGACTTCAGCAAATTGCAGATACAGAAAACCTTGGTTGCTCGCATCGATAGCGAACAAGTTGATCCCATAATCTTCCATTATCAATAATATATCTTTCGCTAGACCGACTCGGTCCAAACAGCTGACTTCCAAGCGCATACTATTGCAGTTCCCTTTTGTAGATAGTCGTTATTGGGATAAAACCAATTGCATTAATTATTCGATGGCTTTGTTTTCAAACCTGAAACGAGATTGATAGCAAATATCTACCACGTCAAAGTCGAAAAGTGACCTTAAATCATCAAATAGTTAATAAAACTGAAATTAAGCAAATGGCTATAACTCTATGAGTTAGCGTCCGAATTTTTTACAAAAAAATCAAATGTATTCAATAGACCGAGAAGTCGATAAGCATAATTCGCCTATACGTTAGAAGGTTATGGCAGTTGTGGCAAGACTTGTTTACAGCAGATTTGTAACATAACGAAAATAAATGCGTGCTAGGGGCTGTTAATCTTTCACGGTTGTTCTTGCCGCAGCTTATTGGCTATTTTGACAAGGCGGAGGCTATGCCGTTTAGTTATTCTCCACAAATAGTCTACAACACAGTAAAAATAGCCAAGAAACGCGGCCCTTTGGGTTCGATTCAATGCTTCTATTACGGTGTTATGAGCTTTTCACTTAGCCAGCTAAGCTTTATCGCTCAAGCCTTGTACTAGAAGCATTGATTTCGAACAAAAACTAAGCTCGAAAGATCAACAGCCCCTAGTAACCCAGCACGCGAATCAATTAGTCTAGCAAGGTATCTGTTTTAGCAGCCATGATGAAATCATTCTTATGCAAGCCCTTTATTGAATGAGACCACCAAGTCACAGTCACTTTGCCCCATTCAGTTAAAATGCCAGGGTGATGGAAATCTGCTTCAGCCAGGTCCGCAAGCTTATTAGTAAATGCCATAGCCAATTTAAAGTTCTTGAATTTGTACACGCGTTCTAGCTGCATAATGCCGTCGCGCACTTCTACCGTCCAATCAGGGATCATACGTACAAGTTCGCCCAATTCCGCATCGCTTACTTTAGGCGCGTCAGCTTGACAGGCTTCACATTTCATTTGTGCTAATTCAGTCATTCTATTTCCTTTCATTCTGTTATTTTGATCTTCAACCTAGTAGTAGGCTTTAATCTTAATTTCTATCAGGTCCATCCAGCCGTTTTACTCTTTGTTATTAACCCGCTTTGGCTGGGTAAGTCGCTTCGAATAAACCAAGTTGTTTAGCCTTGTTAACCGCGCCCATAATATCCATCTCAGCAATTTTATCGAGTTCACAGATATCACTGATTGCATAGTAGATGGGCTGCATAATATCGATACGATAAGGTGTACGCATCACATCCACCAAGTCAAAAGCTCTGATTTCAGGCTCATCGCCCATCACAAAATCAGTTTCTCCAGGCGAGCTTAAAATGCCACCACCATAGATACTCAAATCATTATTACCACGAATCACACCAAACTCGACGGTAAACCAATATAATCGTGCTAAAAACACACGATCCTGTTTACTGGCAGCGAGTCCCAATTTGCCATACAGATGAGAAAAGTGCGCAAACGATGGGTTAGTCAGCAGTGGGCAGTGACCAAAAACTTCGTGGAATATATCTGGCTCTTGCAAGTAATCGAGCTCTTCACGACTACGGATAAATGTCGCGACCGGGAATGACTTATTTGCTAATAATTCAAAAAACTTGCCAAATGATATCAGCGCTGGCACAGCCGCTGTTTTCCAGCCGGTCGTCTGTTGAAGCACTGCATCAATCTCATTTAGCTGCGGGATCCTGTCGCTTGGCAGCGCTAGGCGGTCTAATCCATCCATATAAGCTTGGCACGCTCGGCCAGGCAAGTTGACAAGCTGCCTCGAATAGAGCTCCTGCCAAATATCATGTTCATTTTGTGGGTACTGTATAAAGCCGTTCGCATCAGGCAAACGAGCCGTATAGTTAGTCGCTTTGCTCATATTAGTAAAAACACTGGTAACGATTCCTGCCTACATAGTTAACCAAAGTTGATATTTTGTTAACCAGATCACAGTTTAAACTTTGATGCTTCAGCATAGCCTTATGTAATCCATAGTTTACACGCGCATGCCTTAGCGCTAAAAAAGCTTTTATTAACAGTAGATTTGTTGTAAGCCATAATTTACACAAACTAATCACGCTGATGAATTGAGCCCGTAATAGCCTAGAAAAGCTATGACACTCATCATCCTATCTAAACAACACGGTACGTTTTCATCCAGACCGCAGCATACCGACAGAGTTGGCAGAGACAATTGCGAATAAAAACCGAGCGGATAAGCGACAAAATTAGTAATTATCAAGCCGCTTTGCCAAATTCAAAGCACACGTGATAAAAATTCAGTATAGAATAGTGCTACAGCGCTAATCCATTGATAGGAACAGTATGACTTCGATAAAACGACGTAAGATAAAAAAGGCTGTTATCCCTGTCGCAGGTCTAGGTACACGGATGCTACCAGCGACAAAAGCGATGCCTAAAGAGATGCTGCCAGTGATGGATGTTCCCCTTATCCAATATGTTGTCAAAGAAGCGATTGCAGCTGGCATTAAAGAGATAGTGTTAGTCACTCACGCCAGTAAAAACTCAGTCGAGAACCACTTCGACACCAGCTTTGAGTTAGAAGCCCATTTAGAGCGCAGAGTAAAACGTCAACTCCTTGCAGAAGTACAAGGCATCTGCCCTGCTGACGTTACCATCATTAGTGTCCGTCAAGCCCAGGCTAAAGGCCTAGGTCATGCGATTTTATGTGCCAAGACTATTGTTGGTGACGCGCCATTTGCAGTGCTGTTACCTGATGTGATTGTCGATGATGCCAGCAGCAACTTAGCGAAAGATAATTTAGCACAGATGGTAAAGCTATTTGATGAAACCGAAGTAGGCCAAATCATGGTAGAGGGTGTACCTCACGATCAGGTTGATCAATACGGCATTGCAGACATCAATGGCGAAGAGTTACAGCCAGGGGGATCATTGCCATTAAGCCAACTAGTTGAAAAACCAACAATTGAAGATGCGCCATCAAACTTAGGTGTTGTTGGCCGATACGTGCTGCCCGCTGATATTTGGTCTTACCTTGCTAAAACACCAGCCGGCGCGGGCGATGAGATCCAGTTAACTGATGCGATAGCGATGCTGATGGAAAATCAAACCGTTAACGCATATTACATGCAAGGCAAGAGTCATGATTGCGGTAATAAACTCGGCTATATGCAAGCCAATGTAGAGCACGCTTTGCGCCACAAGGATATAGGCCCAGAGTTTGCTGAATATATTAAGTCTATCGCTAAAAGCCTTTAGCACTTAAATCGATAGTACTTAAACAAATAGTACTTAAACAGATAAAGAATATTAGATTGCAAGGAAGGATTGAAAGATGACAATTTTGGTAACTGGCGGTGCAGGTTATATCGGCACTCACACTGTAGTCGAACTGCTCAATAACGGTAGCGATGTAGTTATTCTAGACAACCTCAGTAATTCTAGCGTGACAGCGCTTGAGCGCGTTGAACAGATCACAGGAAAGTCAGTCACTTTCTATCAAGGTGATATTCTCAATAAACCTTTTTTGCAAAAGCTATTCACAGATCATGATATTGAATCAGTTATCCATTTCGCAGGGCTTAAAGCGGTTGGTGAATCTGTTGAGCAACCGCTGCGCTATTATGAAAATAATGTCACAGGCACCATCGTGCTGTGTCAGGTAATGGCTGAGTTTAATGTGAAGAACATCGTTTTTAGCTCTTCGGCAACCGTTTACGGTGATCCGGCATCTCTGCCGATTACTGAAGATTTTCCAACGGGTGCAACCAACCCCTACGGCCAGTCAAAATTGATGGTTGAACATGTACTTGCCGATCTGCACCATTCAGATCCGAGCTGGAACATTGCCCGCCTAAGATACTTCAACCCAGTAGGCGCTCACGATAGCGGTTTGATTGGTGAAGATCCTAACGATATTCCTAACAACTTAATGCCCTTTATTACCCAAGTCGCTGTGGGTAAACGTGAGCAGTTAAGTGTATTTGGCAATGATTACGATACTGTCGATGGAACAGGTGTGCGTGATTACATCCACGTCGTTGACCTAGCTATTGGGCACCTTCGAGCACTGGACAAACTGCGCACGAAACCAGGGTTGGTGACTTATAATCTAGGTACTGGCCAAGGTTACAGCGTGCTAGAAATGGTGGCAGCGTTTGAGAAAGCCAGCGGTACTGAGATTAAGTATCAACTCGTTGCAAGACGAGCTGGTGATATTGCAGCGTGTTATGCAAACCCAGATAAGGCACAAACTGAGCTTAACTGGCAAGCGACTCACACTATTGATGATATGGCGCAAAGCAGTTGGCACTGGCAGTCCAGTAATCCAAATGGCTACAGCAGCTAGAAGTCAAAAGTCATTTTTAGCATTAGTTAAATATCGTTTAACCAAGAGTAAAAGTCATGAGCAGCATCAATCAAAGTCGACGTCGTCTATTTAGCCGTAAAAAAAGTGATGCTGTTCATCTGCCTTGGGTAAAGGGGGATATTGCGTTTACCGATGAATGCACTCGTTGTGACAAGTGCATTTCGGCATGTGAAACTAACATAATTATTAAAGGCGACGGTGGCTTTCCTGAGGTCGACTTTAGCATTGATGAATGCACCTTTTGTAAAAAGTGTGTAGAGGCATGCCCCGAGCCTTTATTTATTCAAACCGATGAGGCTCCATGGGCTATTGCAGCCTCAATTCAAAATACTTGTATGGCGTATCAAGGCATATGGTGCCAAAGCTGCAAGGATGCTTGTGATGAAAGAGCTATTAGCTTTACCATGGCGGTTGGTAAAGCGCCTCAGCCAGTCATTGATACGGAAGCATGCACAGGTTGTGGTGCTTGTGTTGCTCCCTGCCCGTCCGACGCAATACTGATAAAGCTGTGATTAACCATCGTATTTTTCGTATTAAAATTTTTTACTATCAATAAGCTACTTTATTTAAGCCTTAAGCCTGACTCTTCTCAATCGATTCATTGCCAAAATAATGACATCAAGCGCCAAATATAAGTGGTTTTTAATTGCTTTTTTTCAAGGTAACATCAAGCTACCTTGACTAATAGCGACGCATTTATGTTTAAAAGAAAGAAAAGCGGTGGGCTCACTTTTATTGCCCAAGGAACCAAGCTAACAGGTGAGAGCGAATTCACTGCTGAGGCATTAGTCTCCGGTGAGCTTTATGGTGACATCCAATCAACAAACAACATGACTATTGAACAGGATGGTCTTATTGACGGCGTGTTGAATTGCCAAGAACTAAGAGTCTCAGGCACGTTCCGCGGAAAATTGCATTGCAATAAACTCAATATAACCAGTACCGGTATTGTTGACGGCGAAGTCACCTGTCAATCAATGGAAATTTTTGAAGGTGGTCAATTTATTGGAATGCGTGTCCGTGACGACATCGCCTTTCTACCGGCATCTTCGAAAGAAAAACTCGACACCACTAACACAGAACAAATTGAAGATGCGCAGCTAACGGCTAACGGCTAACGCTTTGTTTAGACGAGTAATGACCTAAGCTAAGTTTATCACTTGATAAACTTAGCTCTTCAAATCTTATTCATCGTTCTCCATTATTGCTTGACGCTGATAACGCCTCAGTAATGAAACAAACTCTTCAGCAGGCCTATCTAATGCATCAGTGGCAATATACAAGTGGTAGCCTAAGTGGTTACCCAGTATGCGGCATCGATGGCCAAACATCGCAAGCACGCCTTTATAGCGGCTGTCATCTTCAATAAATGGGGTGAACTCTGCACTCATTTGATTTTCTAATGTTGATAGGTCCTCATCTTGGGCTGATACCGTCATCAGCAACGGCCTTTGCTCAGTCAGTAAGCCAGAAGCTAATCGCAGTGAAATACAATCTAATACTGGTCCCACTGTTTTTAACTTAATACCAATATAGGGCAAAGTGATGGTTTCAAGCCCTTGAGTGACTCGAGGTTGATCAAGGCGCTGAATATTCCCCCAATCGACCTGAACCTCACCGCGGCGATGAAAATAGCGTATTCCCTGAGGATCAATACTCATTGTAACCTCGGGCTCTACCAACTTAGAAACGCCGAGTACTGCGGCAATAGCACCGAATGCAAAACAGATGATACCTGGCGCAAATAGATGGCTGCCGGCAAGGAAAAGTCCAATTCCAACAACAACACCAATGATACCGATGAAAGTTAGCGTCAATCCATTACGTTTGTTGGGGGACTTGATGAGCAATGTTTGTAAATTCGACTGTTCCAAAATGCACTCTACTATTAGGGTCTGTTGATCTTTCATGGTTGTTTTTGCAGCAATTTATTGGCCATTTTAGCAAGGCAGAGGCTATGTAGTGTAGTCATTCTCCACAAAGAGCCTTTAACGCAGAAAAAATGGCCAAGAAATGCTGTCCTTTGGATTCGTTTCATTGCTTCTATTCTTTTATGACTAGAATGCGTTATGAACTCTTCACTTAGCTGGCTAAGTCTCATCGCTCAAGCCTTACGCTAGAAGCATTATTCCTTACGGTAAAGAATCGAACAAAAACTAAGCTCGAAAGTTCAACAGACCTTAGTTGATTTAAAGGTGATTAATCAGCTGTATAAGCCAATTGCTTGTTTCGGTGACGAAACAACTCGCTGCTACCAACGTCAGAGTTGACTAATTTTCATGCTTAAATTTAAACCAGAGTAGGCCTAAATATTCATGGATTGCACGTTGTGACGATAATAAGCTTTGCGCATCAAAATACCACCAATAGGTTTTTCTTTGGGCAAAATCTGTCGGAGCGGCAGTGACATTTAAACCTGAATTTTCAAAAATTGCCATCGAACGCGGCATATGGCTCGCTGATGTCACTAATCTAAAGGGGGCATCTGCAACCTCCCATTGCATAAACTGCGCTTCTTCAATGGTATCTTTTGCAAGTGGAAATTTAATAATAACGTTTGGGTTAACCCCTAGCTCTACGGCTGCATCAAACATCACATCAGCATGAGCGCGAGTATTTAATCCGCCGCTCCATCCACTAACGACTAACTGACAGTCTTGGCCTAATGACAATTGTCTTATTCCTTCACTCAATCTCGCTAAACCTGTATTTGATAGCTGCTGCACAGCAGGTTGGTTTTCAACTTCATCATGACCACTGCCTAACACCATGACTAAACAACCGCTTCCTATCGGCTCATTGTTAACAGAGTACTGGTTCTCTAAAGGGGCTAACAATGCATTACTGCCCATACTGCTGCTCAGTACAAGGATCATACCTCCAGCGAGCAACAAAATGCTTTTAGCCAACTTTCGATTACGAATAACAAGATAGGCCACTGCGATCAGGATGATCGACAGAGGAACAGGCATAAATAGTTGAGAAACGATCTTCTTTAGCCAAAACATGTAATAAAACTCAGAAAAGGATGCTAGAGCTGCAAGTTTAGCATGGATTTCAGTTACTAATATGGCAGAAAGGCCGCTTAGGTAAACAGACAAAAAAGCCATACAATGAAAGTCATCATATGGCTCGATAATAATTCACTTGCCGCTATCTATTGCTGTGGTTAAGCTTCGTTTTTACTCCACAACCAAGCGGCGCCGCGCACTCCCGAGGAGCCACCATAAATATTTTGTACCACAGGTGTGCGACATTCTCCGCCGAGCACATACTTTGGCAAGATACTTGGCAGCAGCGGATAGATAGCTTCAATATTTGACACTCCACCACCCAAGACAATGACATCAGGATCAAGAATATTAATCACGTGAGCAAGTGAACGAGCGAGTCTGTCGATATATCGCTCAAACGCCTCTGTAGCAAGCAGCTCACCCCGCTCCATTCGCTGAGCGATCTCAATACCACTTGGTGCATCACCACCAGCTTGCTTGTAGTCGCGTACAAAGCCAGTACCAGAGATAAAGGTCTCAATACAGTCTTGATTGCCACAAAAACATTCAGTTGAATTGAACTCATCAGCCGTCATCCAAGGCAGAGGGTTATGTCCCCACTCTCCACCAATACCGTTTCCGCCGCCATGTACTTTGCCGTTTATCGCAAGGCCAGCGCCGCAGCCAGTTCCGATAATCACACCAAACACCACCCCTTTGCCCGCAGCTGCACCGTCGACCGCTTCTGAAACGGCAAAACAGTTAGCGTCATTGGCGACTCTAACTTCTCGATTAAGTCGTTTACCCAAATCAATATCCAGAGGATGGCCATTAATCCAAGTTGAATTGGCATTCTTAACTAGACCAGAGTACGGAGAGACAACGCCAGGGATCCCAACGCCAACAGTGCCTTTGTCATTAAGCAAAGACTCTGCTTCATTGACTAACGATTCTATTGCATCTAATGTCGCCACATATTCCCGAGGAGTCGGTACACGTTTACGAAAAAGCTCTTCACCTTCGCTACTTAATGCAACTAACTCTATTTTTGTTCCACCAAGATCGATGCCAATCCGTAACATTTAAGCCTCTCCCATAATCATATTGATCATTTTTCTAGTTATATTATTGAGGCACCAAGCTCATACAAGATACCAATTAAACCTTCTTGCTCACTGCCAATGAGGGGCGTAAGCAATGAAATATGGATTCAAAATATCTGACTTTTGATTGTAATCAAGAGCAGCTTCACTGCCATATTGCAGCACTTTGCCACCTGCACTTTCTAACACAGCCTGCGCTGCAGCTGTATCCCATTCACTGGTGAGACCTAGTCTTGGGTATATATCAGCTTCACCTTCAGCCAACAGACAAAATTTAAGTGAACTGCCTACACTCTTCATTTCATGTTCACCCAGCACCTCTAGGTAGCTCTGTAAACCTGGGCTGATATGAGAACGACTTCCGACAACCCTAGGTACTGCTTTATTTTCAAATGATTTTTTAACTAAAGCTTGCTCTACACCGGCATGCTTCAACCAAGCGCCTGCTGTATGGCTGCCGAAATAGCATTTATCCAAAACCGGAGCGTAAACCACGCCAGCAACTGCACGACCTTGATGAATAAAAGCAATGTTGACGGTAAACTCGCCATTTCGCTTAATAAACTCTTTAGTGCCATCGAGTGGATCGATTAACCAGTACGATTGCCAAAGCTTTCTCTCTTCCCACGCTAATGTCGTCGACTCTTCAGACATCACTGGAATATTGGGCGTTAACTTATCTAGCGCCGCCACAATCACGTTATGACTTGCAAGATCTGCAGCTGTAACCGGGCTATCGTCAGTTTTAACATCAACCTCATAATCATCTGTCGCATAAACCGTCATAATCGCATCACCTGCATCAACGGCTATATCAACGATTGCGGCTAACCAATCAGGCTCAAAGCCAATAACGTTATCGGTGTTTGCAGATGTCTGTGTCTTAATCTGGCTCAAAGTACTCTCTCTCTATACAAATATGGCTAGCTGACCATTATGCCACTGACTTTAAGCAAAAATTAATAACCAATTACGCAGTTTAGGTCTAAAAGATACTAAGCCACTCGCTGACACAAAAATAGTATTAGCGTTATGTTGCAATCGTATTCAATCCAATCCATCCCTAAAGAGCATCTTCACTTGCATTTAAAATTCGTGATCATCAAGCTTACCCTCTACCATCACAGCATCCGCTTGAACATTGGCGCAGCCTTCATCCGTTTCAATGGCTTTAGTACAGCGATATACACGCACATAGTCAATTTCAAGAGTTTGTGGGAATACAGACGCGTCTATCCCCTTCTCATTGACCTTGCCCGCCCAATCACCACCTACAGCCAAGTTAACAATAAAGTGAAAGCGCTGATTAAAAGGCGCATCATTTTCAGCTAGCTCTCCAGTAACCGATTCGCTATACCACCCCTTCGCTGTTTGCGTGGCGTAATGCTTACCATCCATGTACCAACGGATCTCACCCTGTTGCCATTCAATAGCATAAACATGAAATCCATCAGCTGGGTTTTCATTACCATCTAAGCGGTAAGACTGGCCAGAATAAACATTATCAGGCCACTCTTTACCGTAATGCAGCGTGCCGTGAATTCGGGTTTCAAGCAACGTTTCCTGGGCCTGTTTGTGACTCGCGGGATATTCATCAGAAACAGTACCAAGGTTTACTGCTTCGACGATATCAATCTCACCAGAGCTGGCCCACTCGCCATAAACCCAGTCCGTTGGCAACATCCAAGCTGCTCCCCAAGTTCCTTGTCCTTTTGGAAACTTGGCTCGAACTTCAAAGCGACCGTAGCGCCAATCTCCCTTACCGAGCGTTCGCAATCTGGCAGAGGTGTAATCTTTGGTCACTGATTTATCATCAGCGGAATAATCTGGATGGTCATCTTTATCAGCCGGTCCGCTGTATTGCTCTTTTATCGCAACAATATGCAATGAACCATCTGCGACATAGCTATTTCTGGCATTCGCGGTATAGCACTGCGCTTCAGAGTTACCGCCGCCGTAGCAATTAACTTCATGGCCCCATTTACTTAAATCAATTGAAGTGCCATCAAACTCATCATTCCATATAAGCTGCCAACCTTTATCATCAAATTTAGGCTGCGAATGACACCCTGCAACTATCAGTACAGAAGCTACCATTACACACAAACGAGCCAGCAAATTACCCAGCGGAGAACAACCTTTGTTAAGTAGAAATAGTGGCAAAGTTAATCATCTCAATATTTAAAAATTTAGATAGTAGCCACCCTCTTGCAAGAAGGTGGCTTATCTGGCTCAAATCACTGACAATCAATACTCGCTTGTTGATTGTCAGCTTGCGGCAGCAAGGCGATATCAGCAATACTCAGCGTTAACTTCCCCTGCGTTGACAGTGAGAATGGTGAGTTGACCCTCGAAAAGTCCACCCCGGTGTCGCTAAAGCACTTCAAATCAATACTGATGGTTTGCCAGCTATTCTTAGGTAATTCAGACAGTGTTGAGGTGATATTCAGCGGCTTACCACATTGGATATCACAGCCCATAAAGATATAGACTTCGTCGCTCAATTCACTATCGAGTTTTACCGCAAAAGACAGCGCTGAGTTAGATTCAACTGCGGCTCTTAGATCTCTTGGGAAATTACTAGTAAACCGAACAAAACCTGCACCTTTACCATTAAACTCGATTCGCCTTGCATCTTCCTGCACCACTTTATCGACTGTACGCAAATAGACCATTTCGCCCTGTAGCACACTGCTAGTCGCTGCTACCTGCTCGTTATCACTGCCAATCGACATCACCCAGGGTGCTTGTACTGAGCGAGTGAAAATGGCAACACTTTGCGACTCATCATTACTCAGCTCAGCGACTTCACCCAACAATTCGAGTTCAGTTTCATCGCCGTAGCTTAAACCAAAGCCATAAGGAAATAGCGGCAGGTAGTCATCGTCAAAGCGATTGACTACTGTTTGTGTTGGACTGTTTGGCCATGAAAAAGACAGCTTGCCAGTCATATCAAACTGCACTTGATTATCAACGTCAGTAAATATCACATCTGCAACGGCCTCACCCTCGCTACCTGGCAGCCAAGCCGCGACAAAAGCATTTGACGCATTTAACTCAGCGTTAACCCACATAGGTCTACCACTGATAAACACCGCGACAACTGGGACACCTTGCGCCTTCAGCTTTTGCAATAAGGCTAAATCACGTTTATTACCGCGTTGATACTCCAAGTTATCTATGTCGCCGTTGCCTTCCGCATAGGGCTCTTCACCAAAAACCACGATTGCCACATCAGGTTTAACCGCATAATCCCCAGAAACATTAAGAATGGTTTTTCCGCCGGCGCCTTCTACTTGAGCTTTAATCCCATCATAGATTGAGCTGCCACCAGGAAAATCTGCATTGGTGTTATTGGTGCCTTGCCAAGTAATTGTCCAACCACCAGATTGCTTACCGATATTGTCAGCAGCATCACCAGCAACAAGTACTGTTTGTTTGGGTGACAACGGCAAAATGTTGTCGTTATTTTTCAGTAGAACCAAAGACTCTCTAACTGCTTGCTTTGCAACTTCTCGGTGCTCTTTAGCACCAATAAGTTCAGTTTTACCTGACAATGTTCGCTTTGCAGGACTTGGCTTATCAAATAGACCCGCACGCATTTTGACTCTAAGTATGCGCGTTACAGCATCATCTACTCTCGCCATTGGGATCTCGCCGCTCTCGACTTGGTCAACGGTATTTTCAAAAAGCGGTTTCCAGGCTGCCGTAGGCACCATATAAACATCAAGCCCTGCATTAATAGTTTGTGGGCAATTATCATTACTGCAACCAGGGATTTGACCATGACCATTCCAATCGCCAACCACAAAGCCGTCAAAACCCATCTGCTCTTTAAGCACATCGGTTAGCAGATATTTGTTACCGTGATTTTTAACCCCATTCCAACTATTAAAAGATGCCATTACAGTTTGTGCACCTACAGAGAGCCCACTGACATAGCCTTGGGCATGCAAATCAAATAGCGCTTGCTCCGTTGCAATATTATCGCCTTGATCGATACCATCAACCGTGCCGCCATCGCCTACGAAATGCTTTACCGTTGATATCACTCTTTCATCGCCAAGAAAGTCTTCATCTGCGGCGCCTTGCAGCCCTCTTACAATAGAGGCGGCATAAGCACCAACAATTTCAGGGTCTTCAGAGTAACCCTCATAGGTACGTCCCCATCTGTCATCACGAACCACTGCTACCGTTGGAGCAAACACCCAATCAATACCCGTTACCATCACCTCTTTAGCTGTGATAGCCGCAATCTGTTCAATGAGTTCTGGGTTGTTAGCTGCTCCAAGACCAATATTGTGTGGGAATAGCGTCGCCCCTATTACATTATTATGTCCGTGCACGGCGTCGGTGCCCCACATTGTCGGAATTGTAGAGCCATCAATAGAGTCATCAACCGATGCTTGGTACATAGCCTCAGCCAATGCTATCCAATCACTTGGCGTGGCATGCTTATCATCGTTAGGAAAAGCACCGCCGCCATTAAGGTAAGAACCAAAGCCATAAGTGCGCATATCCTCTACGGTAATATCGCGGATCTCAGGCTGGATCATCTGTGCCACTTTTTGCTTCAAGGTCATCCCACTGACCATTGTCGCAATTTTTTGCTCCATCTCCGCATTTGGCTGCACTTCTAGTTGTAATTTAGGCCACACCACAGAGGCATCACGCTGTTCAACAGGCTCAGCCTCTTTTAAGGAACAAGCTGTCACACTTGATAAAATCAACGCCGATACCAGTAAGCTAAATTTCGGCTTTGTTAGCATAGCGACATCTAAATGCTGGATAAATTTATTGTTAGTCATTATTTAATTCCCTTTAAGTGGCCTGCATGGAGAGTTAACTCGCTAAAGAATAGACTTACCATTACACGTGCTCCTTGCTAGAAACCAACTCGACTTGGCTTCCTTTAAGACCATAGAACAAAATATAGCCATAGCACAGCACTGGTAAGAAAAAAGCCAACTGAATGCCAAGGACATCAGCCAACACACCTTGCAGCAACGGAACTATCGCGCCACCAACAATGGCCAGACACAACCAACCTGAACCTTGTGAGGTGTGCGGTCCTAAATTTTGCAGCGCTAAGCTAAAAATTGTTGGGAACATAATAGAGTTAAACAGACCAACAGCCAGTATGGCGTACATAGCGGTTGCACCAGAGCTAACTACAGCCACACACACTAACAGTGCCGCCATGGTTGCGTTAAAGCCCAATACTTTTCCTGCAGGGATCTTCTGCATCACTGCTGAACCAATAAAGCGCCCTATCATCGCGCCCCCCCAATAATAGGTAATGTACTTCGCCGCTTCAGCCTCCTCCAGACCAGCAATATTTGATTCGCCTAAAAAGCTGACCAGGAAACTACCAATTGATACTTCAGCGCCAACATAAACAAAAATAGCTAATGCACCTAGCGCAAGATGACGATGGCCAATTGCATTGGTTTTTCCTAAATACTCAACGGCCTTGCCATCCGAGCGCACCTCTCCATGACCTTCAATAACCGGCAATTTTAGTTTTGAGAAAATTACCGCAAGCGTGGCTAGCATCCCCGATAACAAAAGATATGGCAGCTTAACCTGCTCCGCCTCAGCTTGAGCATGACTCAGTTCACTGCCCGCGCCTGACGCCACCGATAGAATAAGCACTGCGCCAAAATAAGGCGCGACTGTCGTGCCTAACGCGTTAAATGCTTGAGTTAAGTTAAGCCGACTAGAGGCGGTTTCAGCAGTACCTAACGCATTAACATAAGGATTCGCCGCAACTTGTAAAATAGTAATTCCCGAAGCTAAAACAAATAGCGCCCCGAGAAACAGTCCGTAAACAGCTTGATCTGCTGCAGGATAAAACAATGCACAACCAAAACTTGCAATCACAAGTCCTGTAACAATACCTCGCTGATAACCTATTTTTTTCACTAAGTGACCAGCAGGCATAGAGACCAAAAAGTAGGCACCAAAAAAGCAAAATTGGATCAACATTGCTTCAGTGTAATTCAGCGAAAAAACAGCTTTTAAATGAGGAATTAGAATGTCATTTAAACAAGTAATAAATCCCCACATGAAAAACAGTGACGTTAGCGACACCAATGCGAATGTTTGCTTTTCAGTACCTCTCGATTCATTCAAGCTACTGTTATCTGACATTATTGGCGAACTAGCCATATACACCCCTTATTAGTCTTATTATGCGTGTAGCCAGTATCGCTACAATATCGGTTATTTAAGCAGGGTCGCCGTTTATACAAGCTAATCTGCCTCTCTACTGTCTAGCGGTAACATCTCGGCAAACATGTTAAATAAATGTGTTGACCTTTTTTCTGTTACGCTCTAATCTCAATGTAAGCGCTTTCATTTATAACACAAACACAACGAAGATCAACCGTTACATTAACATTTTATGTAAGCGCTTTCATTACTACAGTGTTTGTTGATATTGCAATTTTCTTCGCCTGAAATCTTGCTACTTATCGGCCAATAGTGAATGACAGTAATGATTTATTAGGTTCAATCATGTTATTTGACTGCATAATGCTTCAGGCTAATGACTTTAATGATTGCGCTGTATTTTTTGTCACTATTAGGAAATGACTAATATCGCCATGAAGATTTCTTTGCCTTTCAATTCAAAAATGCAACAGCGTGACTTTGTGTATGGAGTCGCCACCGCCTCATTTCAGATTGAAGGCGGTATTGATTCACGTCTTCCCTGTATTTGGGATACCTTTTGCAATACGCCTAATAAGATCCGAGATAACTCTGACGGTGCAATAGCTTGTGATCATTACAATTTGTGGCAACAAGATGTTGATCTAATAGAGTCATTGAACGTTGATGCTTACCGTCTATCTATCTCTTGGCCACGCGTTATCACTGCAGACGGTACACTTAATCAACAGGGAGTTGATTTCTACATTCGGTTATTAGATAGATTAATCGAAAAAGGCATTAAACCTTTTGTGACACTATATCATTGGGACTTACCGCAACACCTTGAGGATAATGGTGGTTGGCTGAACCGAGATACGGCCTATAAATTCCGAGATTACGCCGATCTAATATCAACAGCATTTGGCGACCGAGTTCATTCATACGCCACACTTAACGAACCTTTTTGTAGCGCCTATTTGGGTTATGAAGCGGGCATTCATGCGCCAGGTTTAAAGAGTCGCTCTTTCGGGAAAAAAGCGGCGCATCATTTACTGCTTGCTCATGGTTTAGCGATGCAAGTACTGCAAAAAAATAGCCCTAATGCACTTAATGGCATAGTGCTTAACTTCACGCCATGCTATCCACAGTCAAATTCGTTGCAAGATCTTAATGCCAGCAACATTGCAGACGCCCATTTTAATCAATGGTATATAAAGCCACTTTTTGACAAGTGCTACCCAAGTATCATTGAAAACTTACCTGCTGAAGAGTTGCCGCAAATAGAGCCTGGTGACATGGAGATCATTGCCCAACCATTAGACTTCATGGGCGTTAACTTCTATACCCGCGCAGTTTATAAAGCTTGTGCTGAAAACCAGTTTGAACAAGTCACAGTACCAGATGTGCCCCATACCGATATTGGCTGGGAGATCTACCCTAAAGCCCTATCAGAGCTGCTAGTGTCATTAAACAGTCTGTATCCCCTGCCGCCACTTTACATCACCGAAAATGGTGCTGCTATGGATGATAAACTCCAAGATGGCTGCGTTGCAGATGAAGATCGCACTCAGTATTACGATCAGCACTTAAATGCGGTAAACGATGCCATCGAAGCCGGCGTCGATATCAGAGGCTATTTTGCATGGAGTTTAATGGACAACTTTGAGTGGGCGGAAGGCTACTTAAAACGCTTTGGTATCGTCTACGTTGATTACCTGACTCAACAGCGCACGCTGAAAAACAGTGCTAAAGCTTACCGAGATTTTATCAGTCTCCGAGCATAACAAGCTTTAAAATCAGACTCAAAAAGCTTACATTCTCTAACTTCTCTGCTGCAATTTATTAACTAGTAGAGAGGTTAGTTAAGCAAGCACCCAAAAAGAATAAAAATAATGAGGCTACAATGCTTAAAGTAAAAGAGAAAATTGCCTATGGTTTAGGTGATACGGCAAGTAACATCATTTTTCAAACCGTGATGATGTTTCTACTCATTTTCTATACTGATGTGGTCGGTTTATCACCCGCTGCAGTGGGTACTCTATTTTTAGTCGTGCGTGTTTTTGATGCGATTACCGATCCGCTTATGGGCTCTCTCGCCGATAGAACCCGCACTCGCTGGGGCCAGTTCCGCCCTTACCTACTCTGGCTTGCCATTCCATTCGGGCTTATCAGTGTATTGGCATTTACTACTCCCGACCTCAGTGACAGCAATAAACTCATCTATGCTTTTGTGACCTATACACTGCTGATGATGGTTTATACCGCCATCAATATTCCTTACTGTGCCTTAGGTGGAGTACTTACTGCAAAACCCTCTGAGCGAGTATCCGTCCAGTCTTATCGATTTGTATTTGCCATGCTCGGTGGTGTAATTGTTGCTTCTTGTACCCTGCCATTGGTCGAGTGGTTCGGTAACGGTGACTCAGCCAAAGGCTATCAACTCACCATGACCGCCATGAGCCTTTTTGGCGTGGTGTTGTTTCTGCTGTGTTTTTTAGGAACTAAAGAACGGATTAGTGCACCTAAGACGCAAAAAGCTAACTTTTGGGTAGAGATTAAACATCTTTGGCAAAATGACCAAGCTAGAATTTTATGTATCACGGGTATATTTCTGCTGACCGGTCAGGTGCTAAAATTCACCCTCGCCGTTTATTACGTTAAATACTTCCTGTTAAGAGAAGATCTCATTACCGCCTTTATGACCACAGGGATGATCGGCAGTATGCTCGGTTGTGCACTCGCGCAAGTACTTGCAAAGAAAATGTGTAAGATAAAGGCATATATTGGTTTGCAAATTATTGCAGCCATTATCTGTATTTTGAGCTATTTTATTGCCGCCGATCAGGTAATAATGGCCTTTATCGCATTCTTCTTGTGGAAGTTTTTCCTTGATATGGCCACGCCTTTACTCTGGGCAAAAATGGCTGATGCCATCGACTATGGGCAATGGAAAACCGGAGTACGCATTACCGGCATGGTTTATTCAACCATCATATTTTTCATTAAGCTCGGCGTAGCACTTGGCGGCGCACTGGCTGGCTGGGCATTGGCTTATTATGGTTACCAAGCAGATGTAGAACAAACTGAAGCAACAAAATCGGGGATCTTGCTATCATTCACCCTTTATCCGGCGATCGGCAGTTTAATTGTTGCAGTCGTGATGAAGTGGTATATCTTGGATGATAAGAAAGTTGAGCAGATTCAAAGTGAACTTAATGCCGCAAACACGTAAAGTAAATAAATGATGTCGATGGGCGTTTAATAGGGAATATATGGCAACGATTTACGATGTGTCAGTACTAGCCGGGGTATCACTCGCAACAGTATCAAGAGTGATGAATAAAAACGCTAAGGTCAGTGAAAAGACACTAAAGAAAGTACAAGATGCGATGGACCAATTAGGCTATAGGCCTAATGCGATTGCGCAATCCCTTGCCTCTAATCGCTCAAATAGTGTCGGTATTTTGGTCTCGGAGTTACATGGCCCTTTCTATGGTTCCATGCTTAGCGGTATTGAAGCAGAGCTTCGAGGTTCACAAAAGCATGCCATCATTGCCGCAGGACATAGCGAAGAAGATACTGAAAAAGAGGGGATTGAATTTCTTATCAGCCGCCGATGTGACGCGCTAATTTTACATGTTGAAGCGGTATCAGATGAGTACCTTGTTGATCTCGTTAAAAATGAAGTCCCCATTGTGCTAATTAACCGGTTTATTCCGGCAATCGCAGATAACTGCATAAGCCTCGATAATGAACTCGGCGGCTACCTTGCAGCAAAAGCAGTACTCGCTCAAGGACATAAACAGGTCGCTTACATTTCTGGCCCGAATTGGAAGATGGATGCCAGTGACCGTTTAAAAGGTCATAAAAAAGCCTTGAAAGAGTTTAATGTCAGTTATAACCCTAAATTAACCTATGAAGGTGATTACCAAGAAGTCGGTGGTAGTGATGGTTTGAGGCAACTACTTAAAGATAAACAGCCTTTTACTGCCGTTGTATGTGCAAATGATGAAATGGCGTCTGGTGCGATGACTTATGCTCGTGAACATCAAATATCTATACCACAAGATCTATCAATAATTGGATTTGATAACATCATTTTAGCGCAGTATATCTATCCTAAGCTGACCACAATTGATTATCCAATTAAGCTTATGGGACAGATGGCTGCAAGATGGATCCTTAAAAATACCTTTAAGCAAGCCGATCTTGAAGTCAAAAATGTGTTTGAACCTAAGCTCATCGCTAGAGACTCTATCAGTGCTGTTTCATAATCTAACAATACGCTATTAATAGGCCGCTAAAGGGTCACCCCTTAGTCGCCTATACTGACCTGCCCTTTTTATGAATCACAGCCGTGGGGGCATAGCGAGTTGCTGCCAAGTTAAATGTATCTATCAAAGAGTACAAAGTTAACTAAGAATTATAGTTAGGGGTTGCTAGCCATTGAAATAGAAAAAGACACTGCTCAGCTTCATTGCCGAGCAGTCTTAACTAAGTTTCACAATCAGAGCCAAGGAACCAAAGACTTGGGTTCTTTGATGTCGTAGCCCTCAAATGTCGAAATGCGACCTTAATTAACATTCTGACAACAATAGTGTAGGCACAAAAAAACAAAAATGAAAGCGCTTACATTCACTTTCTATGAATAATTTTCTTAATCTGTAAGAAAAACCTCAATAAACAGCTAGCGTTATCACTACCGTTTACCACAATGAAAGCAATATGTACCGCTTGATACTGACTAAGCAGTATTGCAGCCCGCCTTAGAGGCAAGTTATGGTGTAAACATACATATTTTACAACGCCTATCTAAATGCTTCCTGTTAGCTCAAACAGCAAAAAAATACTTAGTTAAAAAAATAAAGCCAGTAAAGATATTTGTGCACCAACCCCTTACTCAGCAAGCCTTAGCTCACACATTCCCTGTACCCATAGTTACCTTTTTGTTAACTAATAGTGAATTAATGTTGACCTTGATCACAAATTACCCTAGGTTTGTGTAAGCGCTTACAAAGTGGTCTAGTTATTTTTTTTAAACTTTTTTGTAAGCGCTTACATTTAGAGAAAAATTAAAACTATGATTGAATGACTCTGGGGGATGGAGATGAAACAACAACTATTTAAGAAGACGAGGCTAGCAACAAGCTTGTCTTTGGTACTGAGTGCGTCAACAATGACGCCGGTGTATGCCGCTGAAGCAGAAAATAAAGAAAATGCAACCATGGAAGTTATTGCTGTAACGGGTATCCGTGGCAGTTTAGTCAAATCAATGGACATCAAAAAGTCTTCTGACGGTATCGTCGATGCTATTTCAGCGGAAGATATCGGTAAAATGCCAGATACAAACTTAGCTGAATCATTGCAGCGAATTCCTGGTGTATCTATTGACCGTCAAAACGGTGAAGGTAGTCGAGTCTCTGTCCGTGGTTTTGGCGCAGACCAAAATCTAGTATTACTCAATGGTCGTCAAATGCCTGTAACTACAGGCTCTCGTTCATTCGATTTTGCCAACATTGCATCAGAGGGAATTAGCGGTGTTGAAATTAGAAAAACTAGCCTAGCTTCAAGCCCTACAGGTGGTATAGGTGCAACGATAGATGTCCTCACTCATCGTCCACTCAATACTCCAGGTCTAAAAGCGACATTTGGTGCGAAAGCGGTTGATGATACCTCAACAGATAAAGGTAACATCACACCAGAGCTTTCAGGTCTATATTCAAATACTTTTGCAGATGATAAGTTTGGTATCTCTATCTCTGCCAGCTACCAAGAGCGTGAAAGTGGTAACCAACAAGCAAACGTTGGAACCGGCTGGCGCAGTTTTCCTGGTGAAGTCGATAACGACTGGGGAGCTGGGACTGCTGAATGGGGTGGTGTTCCACAAGACAATCAAGTCAATCGACCTGGTGAAGGGGATGTTTATTCGGTTCCACAAACCACTATTTATAAATTTGAAGAACAACAACGTACTCGTACTAACGGTCAGTTAGTACTGCAATACAGTCCAGTTGACTCTTTAGTTGCCACGCTTGATTACACTTATATGCGTAATGACATCGACACCCAATATAACGACGTATCAGCGTGGTTTACCTTTGCACCTTCAGAGAGTACGTGGACTGACGGCCCTGTTTCATCGCCACTGGTTTATTCTGAAAATTATGATAGCCCTCAAGATCTCTCAATGGGTGCAGGAGATTACGGTGTCCGTAACGAAAGTGGCTCTTTAGGCCTTAATCTTGATTGGCAGGTTAACGACAGCTTAAACCTTAGTTTAGATATGCATCAATCTGATGCTGAAATTAAGCCAAACAGTATCTACGGTAGCAGCAATACGCTTAGTACAGCAGCGTTTATTCGTACTAGTGCCGCAACAGATTTCTCTAAGGATTTACCGGCATTGGCCGTTGGTGGTGGCAATGCCGTTAAACCATCAGATATGCGTGTAACTGGCAGTGTTTTTGGTAACTCTCGTAATAAATCAGAAATTGATCAGTACCAGTTAGATGGTGAATACCTATTTGATAATGCTGGTAGCATTGATTTTGGTATCGCTCTGACCGATGTCAACAACCATTCTCAATCTATCAACGTACAACGAAACGATTGGGGCGGTGTAGGTCAGGCTGGTGATTTCGAAGATTCATGGTTCCCAGCAGATACCATTCACGACAAATTCGATGCCGACAAAGGCAACTTTGCCGATGCTGACGGTGATTTCGATCTACTAGATACTATATTTTTCTGGGATTTTGATGCTGTCAGAGATCGTGCTGAAGCATTGTATACTCCAGATGGATATGTAGGTGCGGGAGATTGTGGCACAGACTTCTGTCCATCAACAAAGTACGCGATGGACGTCGATCGTTTCACACAAGAAGAATCTACATCTGCTTATATTCAGTATAATTTCGAATCAGAATTCGGTGATATGCCTTATGATGTTCATGTTGGTCTGCGCTATGAAAAAACAGATGTGACTTCAACTTCTGCAGTTGGCAGCTATGATGCGGCAAATTGGATAGCAGATACTGAAATTGAGCTACAATCAACGGGGATGCAAGATTTCCAGACAAAAACGGGCGATTACGACTACTACCTGCCTAACGTAAACTTTAATATCGAAGTCGTTGAAGATGTTGTATTACGTGCAGCCTATAGTGAAACTATTGGTCGCCCTGATTACACCTCTATTCAAGGCGGAACTGTCGTTGGTTCTCTCGCTAACCAAAGTGGCGGTAGTGGCTCATCAGGTAATCCAACCTTATTGCCACTTGAGTCAACTAACTATGATTTCTCTGCAGAGTGGTATTACTCTGATACCAGTTACGCTTCTGTCGGTTACTTCAGAAAAGATGTCACAAACTTCATAGACTCTCGTCAAGTAAACTCTAATATCTATAACATTGCAGACCCAGCTAATGGCCCTAAAGTTGATGCAGCTCAGGCAGCAGGGGCATCTACAGGTCAAGAGATCCGTGACTATATTTTTGCTAACTATCCAAACGATCCATCAGTAGATGCCGCTAACGGTATTATTTATGGCGATCCTGCAACCGATCCTGATATGAATTTCTTAATTACTGAGCCAGATAATTTAAGTGATTCATCTGTTATTGACGGTTGGGAGTTTGCACTGCAGCACTTCTTTGGCGAATCTGGTTTTGGTTTGATAGGTAACTATACACTCGTTAACGCAGGTGATAACTACGATAACGCTAACTTAGGCCGCGAAGGTGATGCTGCACAAAACGTACTAACGAATATTAGTGATACAGCTAACTTTATCGCCGTATACGACAACTATGGCTTCCAAGCACGTCTAGCCTATAACTGGCGTGACGAGTTCCTGAACTCTACAGGTCAAGATACAGGCGCTAATCCGCAATACACAGAAGCTTATTCTCAAGTCGATTTTAATGTTAGCTACGATATTGAATCACTTGAAGGCTTAACGGTGTTTTTCGAAGGTTTAAACATTACCAACGAATATACCCGAGTCCATGGCCGTGCTAACCAGCAGGTGCTAAATCTGACTCAAACAGGTGCACGCTATAGCTTAGGCGCGCGTTACACCTTCTAGAGCGTATAGAGAAGATGAAGCCAATGCTGTGGCTTTATCTTCTCTTTTCTATTTAAGTATTAATATTATTTTTATTAAGCCATTTTTACCCGCCATTTGTTGGACTCAAGCCTTACATCTTCAACGTAAATCTTGATACATAAAGTGACTGGATCTACTCCTACAGCAAGGTTATATTGGCAACGGTTAATTAGTTGTAACAAACTACGAAATCAATTAACTCAATATAGATAAACACTGTAAAAGAGTGACTTAATAAAAATAAATAATAGGTCGAGCAGTATGAATAACGACATTGAAAGAGTGATCATTGTAGGTGGCGGAGCAGCAGGTTGGCTCACCGCTGGGGTTATTGCTGCGGAGCACATTAATGTTGCAGCAACCCCATCACAACGTACGCTCGAAGTTGTTCTTATTGAATCACCACAAGTGCCTACCATCGGTGTCGGCGAAGGTACTTGGCCTTCAATGCGCGGTACGCTCAAAAAAATGGGGATTTCTGAAACCGAATTTATGATTGAGTGTGACGCCAGTTTCAAGCAAGGCTCAAAATTTATCGATTGGTTACACTCCCCCTCTACAGCAAGCTCGGATAAAGCCCCGTTCAATAATCACAGCTATTATCATCCGTTTTCTCTACCAAGTCAGTTTCACGAGATTAATCTCGCTAAGCATTGGCAAGCCCATAAACAGCAAGTTTCATTTACTAATGCGGTCACTTACCAAGGCAGGCTTTGTGATCAAGGCAGCGCACCTAAACTCATTTCTACGCCTGAGTATGAGTGCAATGCCAATTATGGTTACCATTTAGATGCCGGAAAATTTGCTCAGTTTCTGCAGCGTCATTGCTGCAAAAAGCTCGGCGTACAGCATATTGTTGATCATGTTGAATCTATAAGTAGCCAGGACAACGGCGATATTGCAGCGCTAAATACAAAGTCTAATGGCACCATTAGCGGCGATCTATTTATTGATTGTAGCGGTTTTAAATCATTGCTTATCGGCGAGCACTACCAAGTGCCTTTCATTGAGAAAAAGTCAGTACTGTTTAATGACTCAGCCTTAGCGGTACAAGTACCTTATGAAAACCAACAAAGCGCCATTAGCTCTTGCACCCACTCAACCGCACAATCGTCTGGTTGGATTTGGGATATAGGCCTGCCCTCACGCCGCGGCGTCGGTTACGTATACTCGAGCAGCCACACTGATGATGACCGTGCAGAAAGCGAGTTACGTAGTTATTTGTTATCGAGTATGAGTAAATCACAGGCTGAGTCTGCATCACTTAGGAAAATAACATTTAACCCCGGTCACAGAGCCCACTTTTGGCATAAAAACTGTGTTGCAGTTGGCATTGCCGCAGGCTTTATAGAGCCGCTAGAAGCATCAGCACTCGCGCTCATTGAACAGTCTGCAAAGATGATCAGCGAGCAATTACCGCAAAACAGCCAGGCGATGGAGATGGTAGCCAAACGCTTCAATGAAAAGTTTTTACAGCGCTGGCGTCAAGTGGTCGACTTTCTCAAACTGCATTACGCTATCAGTCAACGTAACGACTCCGAATATTGGCGTGACAATCGAGATATAGCCTCAATACCGCAATCTTTACAGCAACAATTAGCGCTGTGGCAATATCAACTGCCCTACTCTTACGATATCACTGAAACCGAAGCGTTATTTCCAGCGGCTAGCTTTCAATATGTGCTGTTTGGTATGGGCTTTAACAGTGCGCCACCGCGCTACATAAATCTAGCAGAGCAAGAAAAGGCCATGGCACTGTTTCAACAAAATAATCAACGTAGTCATCAATTGCTTTCAGCACTACCAAGCAATAGAGCACTACTCGATAAAGTTCATCAATTTGGTTTTCCTAAAATATAACGACTAAAGCAACTATAAAAATTAAAAAGGAGTCAAAATGACCGCACAAGCCACGACCCAAACGCCGAACAACAACGTCATGCTCAACAGCATTGAACATAAAGATCTCAAAGTTATCACCGAACACTCTGCGCACTATGGCGATAATGTTTGGTATTCATTGACCTTCCCTGTTGAATTCAGAAGTGTACAAGCTCACTACCCTATTTTCTTCCAAAAAGATCCACAAACGGGTCGTTTCTTCTCTGTGGCACTGTTTGGCTTTAAAGATCAAGAGAACTTATTTTTAGAAAACGGCCATTGGCAGGCATCTTACGTTCCATTGGCCATAAGGCGTCAGCCATTTTTGATTGGTAGTCAAAACATAATGGAAGATGGTGTACAAAAAACGCAGCGAGTACTGCATATTGATCTCAATAACCCAAGAGTGAGCACCGAGCAAGGTGAACCACTGTTCCTTGAGTTTGGTGGTAATACGCCCTTCCTCGATACTGCTGCGGATATGTTAGATGTCATCCATAACGGATTGGAAGACAGTGACAGCTTTGTTGAGGCACTACTTAAATTTGAATTGCTTGAATCTTTTACCTTAGATGTTGAGCTCAATAACGGCAGCAAGCATCAAATGATTGGTTTCTATACCGTCAACGAAGACAAACTAAAAACACTTTCAAGTGATAATTTGGCTGAGCTGCATGACAAAGGTTATCTACAAGCCATCTATATGACCATTGCCTCACAAGCCAATATTCGCACACTATTGGATAAGAAAAACAAGCAGATAGAACAATAGTTTTTTGCCCATTGATGTAAGCGGTTACAGAAAAAGGTGTATTTATGTTAGCAGTCGAAAAGAGCGTCAAACAGATAAGTCATTGCAAACCAGGCGATATTCCTGAGTTTGTATTATCGTCGACTCAGCCGCTGATTTTAAAAGACTTTGCCGCAGAGTGGCCATTGGTTCAAGCAGGCAAGCACTCTACCCAAGCCGCGATTGATTATTTACTTCAGTTCTACAGTGGCGTGCCAGTAACAGCTTGTTTTGGCGAGAGCGAGCACCAAGGAAGAGTCTTTTATAACGAGCAACTCACTGGCTTTAACTTTAGAGCCAGTCAGGTTGATTTAAGGCAGGTGTTTGACAAGCTATTATCGCATATAGACGACGAAACGCCGCCAACACTGTATGTCGGCTCTACCGAAGTTAACCGATGGCTACCTGGGTTTGCAGCCGACAACCCACTCGCAATAGATGATATAAAACCATTAACCAGTGTTTGGATAGGTAATCAAAGTCGAATTGCCGCGCATTTTGATTTTCCCAATAACCTTGCTTGTTCAGCTGTCGGTCGCCGCCGTTTTACCCTGTTTCCACCAGAGCAGATAGACAACTTGTACGTGGGGCCGATGGAGTTATCTCCCGGCGGACAGGACATCAGTATGGTCGACTTTCACGCACCTGACTTTGACAAGTACCCAAAATTCGAACTGGCTCTAGAAGCGGCGCAAGTGGCCGAGCTTGAACCAGGTGATGCACTCTTTATTCCCAGTATGTGGTGGCACCACGTCGAAGCACTTGATGCCATCAATGTGCTAGTCACTCACTGGTGGCGAGACTCAGCAGCGTATATGGGCAGGCCAACTAATGCATTGCAGCACGCTATTTTAAGCTTGCGAAGCTTACCAATAGCCCAACGTAAAGCGTGGCAAGCGATGTTTAACCACTATGTTTTTGAACATGAACTGCACGACACTGACCATATTGCTGAGCATGCCCAAGGAATGCTGTCGCTGCCTATTGATGAATTATCAGCACGCAAATTACGTGCTGAATTACAGAATAAATTAAAGCGCTGAGCCATTCGTTTACGCTGATAGAGGACATATGATGAATACAAATAAACCGATTAAAAATGTCGTCATTGCCGGTGGCGGCACCGCAGGTTGGATGGCTGCGGCGGCGCTGTCAAAACTACTAGGTAAAAACCTTAATATCAGCCTAATTGAATCCGACGATATTCCAACCGTCGGTGTGGGTGAGGCCACTATCCCTACATTGCATGTATTTCATCGCTTACTGGGGATTAACGAGCAAGAGTTTATGGCGGCGACCAACGCCACCTTTAAATTGGCGATATCTTTTGAAAACTGGCGCGATGAGCAACAAGACTACCTACACTCTTTTGGTTTTTTAGGTAAGGATTGTTGGGCAGCTGGATTTCAACATTTTTGGCTAAAAGGCCGTAAAAAGGGCTTTGCCAGTGAAATTGGTGACTATTGTGCGGAACATCTTGGCTCTCGCACAGGCAAATTTGCAGTACTGCCGAATCAAGACTTAAACCATGCTTATCACCTTGATGCGGGGCTATACGCAAAATTCCTTAGAAAAATTGCTGAGCAACATGGGAGCAACCGCATTGAAGGTAAGATCACGGAGGTAAACCTCAATCAACAAGATGGCCAAATCGAGAGCCTATTGTTGGCCTCTGGTCAGTTAGTTGAAGGCGATCTCTTTATCGATTGTACCGGTTTTAGAGGCTTGTTGATTGAAGATGCATTGCATACTGGCTTTGAAGATTGGTCCCATTGGCTGCCTTGTGACAGCGCCATTGCCGTGCAAACAACCACCACCAACACGCCAGTACCCTATACCCGTTCAATAGCACGTGAATCAGGTTGGCAGTGGCGTATTCCACTGCAAAATCGAACTGGTAACGGACTGGTATTTTGCAGTAAATATATGACGGATGAGCAAGCAAAGCAGTTATTACTCGAAAATATTGAGGGCGACCTACTTACAGAGCCTCGGGTCATCAAATACAAGACCGGAACCAGACGTAAGCACTGGAACAAAAACTGTGTCGCTATCGGGCTATCAAGTGGCTTTATTGAACCTCTTGAGTCCACCAGCATTCACCTTATTCAACGGGGCATTGTGCGCTTAATGCAGATGTTTCCAGCGCAAGGTTTAGTACAAGCCGATATTGACGAATTTAACGCACAGACGAAGTTTGAAACCGATAACGTGCGCGACTTTATTATCTTGCACTACCACGTTACCCAAAGACGAGACAGCAAGTTCTGGCGTTATTGTTCAAGTATGCCAATACCTGAATCGCTTGCCCATCGGTTAGAGATGTTTGCCGCAGCAGCCAAAGTATACAAGTATCCTAACGAACTGTTCGGTGAAAGCTCTTGGATCCAAGTGATGCTAGGCCAAGGTATTGAGCCTAAGCAATATCACCCTATTGTTGACATGATGGAAGATGAAGAGCTTAAAGCCTTTTTGAATAACATTAAGAGTGTGGTGAAGCGCAAGAATGACAACCTACCACACCATTATGATTTTATTCAGCATTACTGCAAATCACCAATGATGTAGTCATCAGAGTCGTTCAATGTAGCCTTAAACCATAGGGCTACATTGAACTCTATACACAATACAGCTAATAACAGTTAAGCAGGTTACATCAAAATGCAGCAAAATATGATTAGCGTTAACCCTGCAGCCATGCCCAAAGTAATCTTAATCGGTGAGGAAAAAACGCCTGTCGTCATCATAGATAACTTTAGTTTAAGCACTGATGATATTATTACTTATGCCACCACAGAGGCAGATTTTAAAGACGACCTTAACTCCTATTATCCTGGGATCAGGGCAAAACTCCCCCGTGAATACGTCAAAGCAGTGATCGACGCTGTTTTTCAAGGGATCTATCGGTGTTATAACATTCCGCGGCAGTTACGACTCAAGCCTCAAAGCCTATTTTTATCGCTGATAACCCGTGAGGAATCAGCGCTTTCGACCTTACAAAGAATGCCGCATTTCGATACGCCCAAGCCCTATTACTTTGCCATCATGCATTACTTAAACCCTAATGAGCATGGGCCTACGGGTTTCTTTCGGCATAAACCAACTCAATGGGAGCGGATCAGCGAACAACGCTGCCAGCCCTATTTTGATTCGGCGCAAAAACACAATGAGTTAAATGGAGCACCCAAGCAAGGTTATTGCAACCAGAGTGATCATCATTTTGACCTATACCAGCAGATAGAATACCGCCCAAACAGACTAGTGATATATCCAGGTAATTTACTACACTCCAGCATAGTAAACCCAGCTAAGGATATCGATAACAGCCCTGATACAGGCAGGCTTACCGCCAATATATTTATCGACTTTCAATAACCGCTAGTCGAAAAATAACGGCTTTAATCCCATCACCACTTCAACAAACTAATATGGAATTTAGAATGAAGCGTCCTATAACTAATAAATTAGCCCTTAGCAGCTTGGTTATCTCAACCTTTCTAGTTACAGCCCCTATGGCCTTGGCTGAAACTCAAGTGAAACAAACCATTTATGAAGATATAGGCTTAGTTGAACCTAGTCGCCCACTTCTGCAACAACGTTTAGATTTAGTCGAGCAAACAATTCAAACGCTATTACCACAAATGACACTGGCCGAAAAAGTATCTTTAGTTCATGCCAACGGAAAATTCACTACAGCCGCTATTGAGCGCCTTGGGATCCACGAAATGTGGCTATCTGATGGCCCACACGGTGTTCGCCATGAGATAGAGCGTAATAGCTGGAACTCGGCAAATTGGACTAGTGATTACTCAACTTATCTACCGGTATTAACCACGGTAGCCGCCAGTTGGAATACCGACATGGCTATCTTGCATGGCGCAGTGCTCGGCAGTGAAGCCCGCCATCGCGGTAAAGATCTTATTCTCGGACCTGGCGTTAATTTGGCAAGATTACCGCTCTATGGCCGTAACTTTGAGTATTTAGGTGAAGACCCCTACTTAGCATCTAAGCTTGTGGTGCCACAAATTAAAGCCATTCAAAAAAATGATGTTGCCGCCACCATCAAACATTATGCGCTCAATACTCAAGAACTAAATCGCACAGGAGTCAATGCTAAACCCGACGAGCGTACTTTGCGTGAAGTATACCTGCCCGCCTTTGAGGCGGCAGTAAAACAAGCCAATGTTTATGCCATGATGGGTTCATACAACGAATTTAGAGGTACTAACGCTAACCAAAGCAAACACCTCGTCATGGATATCCTTAAAGGAGAATGGGGTTATAAAGGATTACTGGTGACTGACTGGAATGTAGATATCAATACCTATGACGCTGCCGTCAACGGTTTAGATCTTGAAATGGGCACTGATGTCCCACATTACAAAGACTACTTTCTAGCCGAACCACTGATTAAAATGATTAACGCAGGGAAAGTACCTGTCGCCGCACTCGATGATAAAGTCACGCGAATACTCCGGGTGCAACTGAGCATCGGCATGATGGATAACTACCGCCTTGCTGGCCAACGTAATATTGCTTCCCACCGCGCTGCAGCCAAAAGAATTGCCGAAGAAGGCATCGTACTGCTTAAAAATAGTCGCCAAGTATTGCCACTTGAACAAGATAAAGTGAAGAACATTCTCGTCCTAGGCCCTAATCTTGATAAGAAACATGGCTTAGGTGGCGGTTCATCAGAGGTAAAATCACTTTATGAGGTCACGCCACTGCAAGGCCTTAAGGACAAACTAGCGGGCAAAGCTAACATTACTGTCATGCGTGCTCAAAGCAGTAAACTAGCGCCAATCAGCAACGATTATCTAGCCACTCGTCATTGGACAGGTACGCCATCGTGGAATATTAGCTACTTTACCGATGAAAACCGTCAACAGCTTATCGAAGAGTCATGGATAGCCGATTCTGAGTTTAAACCGTCTAATTTAGTCGCTAAAGGTACGCCACAATTTATCACCATGAAAGCGGCTATAAAGCCGCTAAAATCCGGTGTACATACTTTAAAAGTGGCCGCTAAAGGTAAAATAAATATCAAAGTCGATGGTAGTTCAGTCTTACAGTTTGATAGCAGTTCAACAGAAGTACTAAACAAGAACATCTCACTGGTACAGGACAAAGATTACCAGTTCGAAATAGAATACAGCGGTAGTGATGGCTATACCCTAGGTTGGGATACGCCTAATAAGCTATTTAACAGTGAAGAAGAATACTTAACTGCAGCAAAAAATGCCGATGCGGTGATCTACTTTGGTGGCCTTAGTCATAGTGATGACAGAGAGTCTATCGATAGAACCGATCTCGTTCTTCCTAATCAACAAGATGAGATGATAGCAAAGCTGATTGCCGCCAACCCTAATACCGTGGTGTTCATCACCGCAGGTAGTGCAGTAGAAATGCCATGGGTCGACAAAGCATCCACCATAGTTTGGAACTCCTATAGTGGCATGGAAGGCGGTCACGCTGTTGCTGATATGCTGTTTGGTGATGTAAACCCAAGCGGTAAAATGCCCTTTACGCTGCCTAAGAAACTAGAAGATACCGCGCCTATAGCACTGAATGATTACAATGCTGTTGAATCTCTCTATTCAGAAGGCGTCTTTATAGGCCACCGCTGGTTTGAGCAGCAAAACATCAAGCCACTGTTTAGTTTTGGCCATGGTTTGTCCTATAGTAACTTCACCCTTAGCGGTATTAAGCTTTCTAAAAAGGCCATTAACCTCGATGACAGTCTAGATGTGTCAGTGACGGTGACCAACATTGGCAAAGTAAGCGGCGCCGAAGTGGTGCAGCTTTATCTACATGATAAAAAGGCCAGCGTTGAGCGACCAGTAAAAGAGCTGAAAGGCTTTGCTAAAGTCATCCTACAACCAGGTGAAAGCAAGCAAGTTATCATGCAGCTTAACCGCCGTGACCTGTCTTTTTGGGATGAAAAATCAAACGATTGGTTGGCAGAAGCTGGAGAGTTTGAAGTGTTAATTGGTACTAGCTTAGATTACATCCATCTGCTTGACACTTTTACCCTTAAATAACCTGTAAATAGTCGCCTAGCATCGCTTTAATATTGTCTATTGATATTAGAGCGATATCTACGCACCTTCCTCCCCGATAACCCCCGCTTTACAGTAACTGTAAAATCTATCAATATTTTTGAATAACTTAGTAACTAATTGAGTGTTAACCCACCTTATATTCAATAACAAATCACTCTACACTGTCAGCTTTTAGTGAAATACTCTAGAATGCGCTTCATTGACAAAAGGGATCACAATGAAACTCAAATTATTAGCAGGACTCTTTATTTTTGGCTGTAGCTCAGTACAAGCTGCATGGTGGGTAGAACCTACAGATCTGGCTCTTAGAGCCGATATCCAACTACTATCCGATACTGGCATTATTGTTCAGCCTATTACCACTTACCCATTGATGTGGGACGGGTTAAAGCAGGATTTGGACAAGGCCGATCCAACTAAGCTTTCCAATATTCAACGCAGTGCTTTTGACCGAGTCAATCAAGCTTATGCTAAAGATCATCGTGGCTTTAGCACTAAAGTAGAGCTAGCGGGTAGCACCGATACCACTCGATTTATTGGCTTTGGCCAAGATTATCGTGATAAAGGTGAAGGCACTGTTAGCGCAGAAGTGACCAAAGATTGGTTCAGTGGCCGTCTTTCGGCAAGCTATCATGCAGATCCAATTGACGGTAACAGTACCCGTTTGGATGATAGTTTTGCAGCTGTGATGTTAGGAAACTGGATCGTTAGCGCTGGCGCACAACAAAAGTACTGGGGACCAGGCTGGGACAGCGGTTTAATCCAAACCACGAACGCTCGCCCAATGCCTGGCATTACCTTAAGCCGCAATAACAGCCAAGCCTTTGAAACACCCTGGCTTAACTGGATTGGCCCTTGGACTTTCACTACCGCATTCAGTCAAATGGAAAGCGACCGCTATGTGCCAGATACTCAACACTGGGGCGCTCGCGGCACAATAAGACCGATTTCGAAATTGGAAGTTGGCTTCTCATGGACCATGCAATGGGGCGGCGAAGGGTACGGTAATAGCCTGAGTGATTGGTGGGATGGACTGTTTAATGGCGGTAAACATGAAGGTGAGCTAGAGAACGGCCAAGAAAACATGCTCGCAGGCTATGATTTTCGCTGGTCAGATACCGCCTTTGGCATTCCTTATGGTATCTACTACGAGCGTACCCATGAAGATTACCACAATGGTAAAAACAAACTGATCAATGCGGCTAACATGGGCGGTATCGACTTTGTATTGGCCGACATCAACACCCGAGTATTTATTGAATACTCGGACACTAAAGTCTCTTGTGGTATCGATCCACAGAAATACAACTGCTTATATGAGCATGGCTTTTACAAGAGTGGTTACCGCTATTACGGCCGCAGCTTAGGCAGCACCTATGATAATGACTCTGAGACTTTAGTTGTCGGTGGTATCACTCAGCTGGGTGGTGGTCAAAATATTACCAATAAACTACGTTGGTTGCGCCTCAATACAGATGGTGTAGATGCAAACGTAGGAATTGGTGGTAACCCAGTATCACCAGGCGAATATGAGCGGGTATACCAATATGATACCAGCTATCATAGACCTTTTTATCAAGGTACTCTGAAAGTGGGTGGCACTATTAGCTACAGTGAGTATGTCACCTCTGGTGGCGACGACTGGGATGCTACATTATATGCCGGATGGGAAAGAAGCTTCTAGGCTTGAACCATCGTTCTAGAATTGGGTATTAGAGGCTCTAAGCTTGAATATTAAAACGTCTAGGCTCTAGCAATATATAAAGGCAAAAGTAACTATCTACTTTTGCCTTTTTTGTTTTTCATCTTTTAAAAAAGAGGAGTTCTTACTCGTATCAATTAGCGATGATAATTTTTTGAAAATCTAGCATTCCTTTGAGCTGCAGTTGCCATTTAGCCTTCAACAAACTTCCCTCTCTTAAACCCAACTGCTGGCATATTCTTTGATTATTAAGCGCGCTCTGTTTCGGCCTTCTGGCCAATATCTGTTCATGACCAGCTTGCCAAGATAAAGTGCTAATCGGTCTAATGTTGCAATGAGCTTTTTTGGATTTATCACCCACTAGCACCAATCTCTGAATCTCTTGCGCAAATTCAAGCCAAGAGCAGCTGTTCGCTGCTGCATAGTGAAACAAACTGTTGAAACCAACACTGTCGCTGACAGATTGACCAGTAAACTGAGTGCTAAAGTTTGCATCTATACTCGTTCCTAGGTAAGCACCAAAACGAGTCACTTCTTTTTGCTTAATCAACTTAAAGATAATGACAGCTAGAGCTTCACTCCACGTGGGACTGCCATATTGATCGGCGATAACTGATACTTGCTCCTTTGCTGCAAACAACTTCTGCATTGTATGAACAAAATTATCCCCTTGGCAGCTGTAGAGCCAGCTGGTTCGAATAATATAAGCTTGCTCAGCTAAAACTTGCCGTACAGCCAATTCACCTGCGAGCTTACTTTTACCGTAAACAGATAACGGAGCTGGAGTATCTTGCTCATTATAAGCAGAACTTTTCTCACCAGAAAATACAAAGTCTGAAGAGATATGAACCAGCATTACTCCGTCACGTTTACAGCGCTCTGCCAGTAATTTGGGCCCCTCAACGTTAACCTTAAATGCGCTTTCAGAGTCAGTTTCAGCATTATCGACTGCGTTATATGCCGCGCTGTTAATCACCACATCGGGTTTAACCTGTTTAAAAGCGGCGTCTATAGCAACAGAGTCGCAAATATCTAACTCTCGGTGAGAAAGCAGGTACAATTCATCTTGCTCGCTCAAGCAGTTGCTCACTTCAGGTAAAATATTGACTAAGGCGTGCATAATTTCAGCAGTTATACGAGTAAAAGAGCCTGCTTTCACTTTTGCATCACTTAGGTGAGCGATTAATGCTAACGACTGAGCGAGTTGGCCATTGCCACCAGTAACCATTATTTTTATGGGAGCTTGCATAAGAGTTTAGAGCGTAGCCTTTATAGAATTTTTTCAAGAACGTTCATACAAGCTCGGCATACTCATCAAGTGAGTCATGGCCTCTTGCGGATAAAAAACACAACAAAGCTTCTGGGCTTCTGTTAAGTAACCGCTCTATTGGAAATTGCACTGCTTCAATCACCTCCTCGGCTTTATCAAAATCACCTAAACTGAATGCAACATGAGAATCTGAGCCCATCACTAACAATCCGCCCGCTTCTTTCACCGCCTGAGCAATTGCCGTACAGCTTTTTTCACTGCCTTTGCGTGAGGTTAAAAATGAAGAGTTATTGATCTCTAGCGCTACATTATGCTTTGCTGCAGCTTGAGCGACTCTCTCAATATCAATCGGATACGCTGGATTACCTGGGTGGCTAATAATATCTACCTTGCCACTTTCAATACAATTTATAAGAGCTTGAGTATGGTTTTCTGCTGTTGATGGCGGAAAAACGGGTTCATGAAAGCCCGCTAATACGATATCTAGCTGCTGTAAATAATCACCGAAGAAATCAATTTCACCCTGCAGGTTTTTGATGTTCGCTTCGATCCCTCTAAGTACTCCGACACCATCAACAATCCGTGGTAATACTCGCATATTTACAAAATGCCAAAAATGCGGCGCATCAGCCATATCTGGCCCATGATCCGTAATGGCGAACAGTTTAATACCTTTCTCTTTGGCGACATTTAAGTAGTCGTGCAGCGTACTGTAAGCATGAGTAGAAGCTATGGTATGGGCGTGGGTATCGACTAGAAACTTCATCAGCGGCCTCGGGCTCAAACAAAAAAGAGTAGACTTGAAGTCTACTCTTATCGTGTGTTTAACTCTATATCGTAACAAGATAAAAGTAAGCGCTAGCCTTCGTGGCTTAAGCTGCTTTCTAACTCTTCCCAACTTTGCCGTTTGCGGTAAATAGTCGATGCGCTGATATCTAATAAGGCTGCGGCCTTTGGAACATTACCATCACAAAAGGCTATTGCATCTTCAATGGTTTGCTTCTCGGTGATCCATAAAGGGACGATATCAGCAGCTGGTGCAACGGCACCTGTGTCTTGAGCTTCAGTTACACTGCCTTGAACCTCAATAGAGCCTTTGACTAAGGAAGGCGCTGCTGGTTCAGCAAACAGTGCCGTAGCGCTTTGCGCTTGCGGCGCAACCTGCTTCACGTTGATATTGGCTTTCACCTGTATCGGAAGCATATCAAGTTCAACATTTTCAGCATCATTGAGCACCACAACCTGCCTAATCACATTCTGCAGTTGCCTAACATTACCAGGCCATTGATAGTGCTTAAGGCATTGCTTTGCCTCAGCGCTAAAGTGCTTGAACTGCTTACCTTCCTCTTTGTTATATTCTTTAAGTAACTTAGTTGCCAGCAACAAAATATCTTTGCCGCGCATTCTTAACGGCGGAAGTTCAATAGGGATTACATGCAAACGGTAGAAAAGATCTTCTCTGAAACGGCCAGCTTTAACCTCATCCCACGGTGCTCGGTTGGTGGCACTGACAAAACGTACGTCGACTTTCTCCTCTTTGGTACCACCTACTCGTTGGAACACGCCAGTCTGAATAAAGCGCAGCAATTTACTTTGCAGTTCAAGATCCATTTCGCAAATTTCATCAAGAAATAGAGTACCATTATGTGCTCTTGTCGCAGCGCCATCACGGTTAGCAACTGCGCCAGTAAATGCACCTTTGGTATGACCAAAAATCTCACTTTCGATTAAATCTTTAGGAATTGAAGCACAGTTCAATGCGACAAACGCTTCATCACGGCGACTGCCCGCATGATGAATAGCATGGGCGCATACCTCTTTACCGGTACCACTTTCACCGACGATAAATGCCGATGCTTTACTGTTTGCTACACAATCAATCGTTTTATAAACCGTTTGCATCGCTAGTGATTCGCCAACGAACCCCATGTAGTGAGGCTTAGGCAGGCTGCTCTCATACTTAGCCACCAAATTAACCAAGTGGCGCTGCTTAAGGGCATTTCGAACCGTAATAGAGAGGCGTTTAGCATCAAAAGGTTTGACTAAAAAGTCAAAAGCACCCGCTCGCATAGCATCTACGGCGAGATCGATAGTGCCATGGGCAGTGATCATAATAACGGTAATGTCGGGATACTGTTTTTGGACGATATCCAGAATATCCATTCCAGACATATCGGGTAATTTAATATCTAGCACCAGCAGATCGGGTTGCCACTGCTTTAACTCGTTAAGAGCATCACCACCATGATTAACATGAGTGACTTTGGCTCCATCTGCACGCAAAAACTCAGTGTATAATGCTCCAAGCGACATGCTGTCTTCTACCAGTAATGCGGTAAACGAGCTAGATATATCCATATAAAAATCAACCTATTCAATAAGTATTAAAAGCCAAAAATAGATAATCCATCATAACCATTGAGATAGCAGATACCAAGGCTTGTTAATCAAGTCTAGCAGTTTTATCTTCTTCTGGTTTTCCTACCTCGCATAAGTATTCACCTTAAGCGCTGGAAAACATTTCAAACCTTAATCCCTTAAGTACTAGGGGCTAAGTGAGCCTTAAATACCTGTAATGTCCGCTCACCAACTTCAATCACATTACTAAGTAATTTGGGCGCGTCTTCAAGATTACCCGCTTTAGCACTAAGCTCTAATGATTTTGCCGCTACACTTAACGCTTTAGCACCAAAGCTGCCAGCACTACTTTTAAGCGTGTGCGCCTGTATATCGACTTCATCTAAATCACAATGTCCTAACGATTCATAAGCATGAAATAATGATTTTAATACCGTTATCCTCTCTTCAGCCTCATTGAGGAATACGCTGAACATTCTTAGCATCGCCTCCTCACCTAGCATATTTGAAAGTTCTGCTAGTGTTGCTTCATCAAGTATTTCACTGCGCGGAATATCGGCTGTATTATTCAAAGATTGTTGCAATGATGCATCCGTTTCAGTCAAATTATTCTCTCCATTAGAAAGACTCTCTTTTCTTCCTGACTCTGCACTAATTGTAGACGGAGCCACAGCGCTTGTTGCAATCTTATCTGCGCCAGCAATCGTCACTTGCTCGCTGTCAGTCACCACATCAATATGAGTCACTGAGTTCTCATCGCCTGCCCCCTTTGCAGCAGCCATCCAATGATTAACTGACTTTATCAATTGAGCGCGATTGACAGGCTTAGGCACAAAGTCCTTCATCCCTGCATTCATGCATAAATCAACATCCTCTTTCTGCACATTAGCAGTCATTGCAATAATGATCTGCTGTGGATTGTGCTGCAAAATATGCTCTGTCGCTTCAACACCATCCATTTCAGGCATTCGCATATCCATCAGGATCAAGCCATACTTTTTGGCTAGCGCCATAGTGACCGCTTCTTTACCATTATTTGCAATCTCAACAGTAAAGCCAGCCTTATTTAACAGTGCACTAGCCACAATCTGGTTTGCTGGGCTATCTTCAGCTAACAATATTGGCAAGTTTGGTTGACTCTGAAGACTCGAACATTCCTCTATGGTAGCAATATCAGTACTAAAGCTATGTTCACCGCTCAACATCGCCAACATCATATCCCTGCTGAGCGGCTTGTTAACGACCTGTTCAAGACCAACCTTTGCTAGCAATTTTGATGCTTCAGGCACGACAACGGTCATTAATGCCGCCATTAAGCCTTCTTCATTAAGGTAAGCTCCTTCAACCTGTTTTGCTTGCTGTTCAGTCAATTCAACCAGACTGCGCTCATCAATCAACACTAAGCTAAAACGCCCTTGCACTTTTAATCGATTAAAAATATCTTCAACCCGATGAACACAATTTACTTGAACACCATATTGACGGTACTGCTTTTCAAACAATGCACAATAGGTCAGGTTTGGGTGGACTAATAATACTCGCGCATCTTCAATCATTTGACTAGAGACTGGTTGCACAGTTTTATCAAGCTCCAAGTTGACATCAAAACTAAAGCAACTTCCCAGCCCTTGCTCACTCCTTACTGCAATACTTCCACCCATTCGGGTGATCAGTTCAGCACAAATAGCCAGCCCAAGTCCGGTGCCACTATAGTTAGTATTGTGGTCATCATGCACCTGACTGAACTCTTTGAATAAGGTGAGTTGTGCCTCGTCAGAGATCCCTATTCCTTGATCAGTAACAGTGCAATATAACTGAGCTTTATTTTGCTGACTTTCAAGCAACCACATCTCTACTGATATACACCCACCCGCGGAAAACTTAATCGCATTATCAACCAAATTATGCAGAACTTGACGTAAACGCTGACCGTCACCGATAAGACTTTCTGGCACATTACAATTAACAAAGCTGGCTAAAGTGATGCCTTTATCTTGCGCCTTAGGCGATAGTATCTGTAGCACCTGATAAACCAGTTTAGCTGCTGAGAAGCTACTTTTCTCCAGCAACATTTGCCCTGCTTCAATCTTAGAAAAGTCCAAAATATCATTAATTGTGCTCAACAAAGCTGTGCCCGCTTCTTTAGCAGTATTGGCATAGATCCTTTGCTCTTTATTGAGTTTAGAATCCAGTAATAACTCAACACTACCCAATACCGCATTGAGTGGAGAACGAATTTCATGGCTCATAGTGGCTAAGAATCGTGACTTCGCTTTACTGCCCTGCTCAGCTTGTTCTTTCGCCAGCTTAAGCTGGGTTTCATACTCCATCCGCCTTGAAATATCACGAATAAATGCGGTTAGCAGCATCTCATTGCCTAACTGCACCGGGATCAGAGTTAGCTCAATAGGCAGCTGTTTACCATCAAAGCGAGTAGCATATATTTCGGTGGCATTTTTAAATGCTTTACCTGCGCCAGTACGATGATACTCCTCCAGAATTTCTCGAAAAGCTACCTGCGCTTCCCCTTGAAACAGGCAAGACTCCATTCTTTTACCTACCAATGCACTTGCGTGCGCATGAAACATCAAACAGGCAGAGTCATTGACCTCTTGGATCTCTCCAGTAGTGTCGATGGTAATGAGTCCATCTTTACTGCCCTCTAATGTAGCGAGTAAGATTGACTCAGTGCGCTGCGCGGCGACTTGGGCTCGCTTAACATCCGTTAAATCTTTAACTAAGCCCAAAAAGAGGATTTCACCATCAAGCTCCATTTTCGAAATAGATAACTCAATGGGAAACAACTCACCCGCTTTATGTTGGGCCAATAGCTCTCGTCCTTTACCAATGATTTTTGATTCCCCACTTTCAAGGTAATTACGGATATAAACGTCATGCATTCCTCTCTCTGACATCGGCAGTAATAGCGACACGTTTTCTCCGAGTAACTCACAATCCTTATAACCAAAAAGACGACTGACTGCGGGGTTAACTTCGCTTATTTCTCCCTGAGTATTAATAATGATATAGCCATCTAACGCCGTGCCTAAAATGGTGCTTAAGCGAGTATTAGCATTTTCAAGTGCGTGAGTTTTTATATCGATTTGTTCAACCATCTGGTTGAATGCAAGAGCTGCTTGACCAATCTCGTCTCGGGAGATTACCGGTATTTTAACTTGCTTCTCCCCAGCAAAAACCCGGGTAGAGGCTGACTTTAGTTGCTGTAGATTGCGGGTTAAATAATGACCTAGCAACCAAGAGAAAAGCGCGACTAGCAGCATTTCTAAGGCAGCAATCAACATAAACTGCTTAGTGGCATCTGCAATAAATATATCCAGTTTGGCGATCTCTACGCCCAGCTCTACTCGGCCATAGACAATCCCAGACTCTGCTACCATCGCCTCGATATCTAATATTCCGTCATCAACGCTACTGACATTAATATCTCGCATTGCTAAATGTGCGCCGTTATCCACTCCAGCAGTGACCAGCAAATTGTCCTGATTGAATACATTGACATATAAGACTTGTTTGGTTGAAATCAGCTCGTTGGCAAGGTTATTTAACGTAGACAAGTCTGTACTCAAGACGGCATCTTTGGCCGCGGCGGCAAACAGTGAAGCCGTTGACTGGGCACGCTTTTCAATTTCAGATTCATTCGAAGATTTTAAATAGCTAATACTGGTATACACCAGCAGCATTAACAGCAAGCCTTCAATAATAGCGATACCTAGAATCGTTTTTAATCGAAATGACATTAGCGCTTCTCCTGCAAAGGAGTTTCATCAATGATCGGCACTGACAATTGGTCCAACTCTAGCGATCTAACATCATCCCAATCACTGTCAACTGCAGGCTCTAAGCGCTTAAAACCAAGGTTGTTAAGTAGAGAACGTCCAAATTCTGATTGCGAAAGCGCCACCAATTCAGCAATCAAAATCTTACGAGTATGAGCGGATACTCGAGGATGTACCGCTATTGCATGGGGAGTATATTTAGGCGTAGTCCAAAGGATCCTTAATTTGGATTGAGTCTCAATCGGTAAATTGTTAAAAGTTCGGCCTACGCCGCCGCCAGCATTAAATAATCCTTGCGAAACAGCGAGGTAAACCGAATCATGTGAGCCTACATATTGCGGCTTAAATTCAATATTTCGCTGTTTTAAGCTAGCTCGAGGGATCATACTGGCAGCAAAAGCACCAGGTGCAGGAAAGGCAATAGTCTCTCCCGCTAAGTCATCTAAACTCTGAAAGCTGGCATCTTTTGCAACCACGATAATCCCTTTAAGCTTTTTATCTTTCTCTTTGACTAAAGCTTGATACCCTTGTGACTGATGAAACTGGGCATAATGATGCGGATTCATATAAGCAACATCATATTCTCCTTTTGCTACTCGTGCTTCGAAAGTCGGAATATCCGGTGCAGTTGCAAAACGCAAATCAACTTTTGCATTTTGCGACAGCTCTTTGAGTAAAGGGCCCCAGGCTTTTGCCAATGTACTTGCAGCCTGTTGTGGAACAACGCCAAACACTAGCGTCTCAGCTGAAGCCTGAGCTGCATCTTCTGCGGCGTTTACGCTCCAGACAAGCAGAGAAAATACCAAGGTTGCACTCAAAAGCAGTCTCGCAGCTACAGCGCTTTTACTGCACTTCACTATATTAATAACTTCAGCTAACAGTAAATACATGTCGATCCCTTACACGTGATCTCAACTTATTATCTACTGAACAAAGCAATAAATACGCCAAGCACTCAATCATCCCCACGCTGAAACCAATCCGCAGGAATACCAACTGAAAAACAATCAGTTACAACACCCCTTTCTGTTTTATCAATCTGCTAAACCTTTTTGCAAAATGCAATTAGCTCATGAATATGACAAAGTCAAAAACGCACCTAAAATGACGTGATTTTTAAAAGACTTAGTTTATACAGTCACTTACCTTGCCGGAAAATAATGTGGCATATCGTTTGCTGTCTAGCTACATGACCCAACGAAATGCGAATTGACTCATGACGGTATTTAGCAACAGGCAAGCAGAGCACCAACTAAGCATTATGCTTGTCGAAGATTGCAACAGCGAACGCTGTTTATTAGCGTCTTTGATGAAAGCGATGGGTCACAAATGCGTAGATTTCTCTAATGCTGTCGAGGCAATTGCATACCTTAAGACACATCAGATTGATCTGGTCATCACCGATTGGATGATGCCAAGTATGAGCGGCATAGAGTTTTGTAAAGTCATTAAACACTTCCCCAATTGCCCTTACATCATTCTACTCACAGGCAATAGTGAAAATACTCACATAGTAGAAGGGATTAACTCCGGTGCTGATGACTATCTGGCTAAGCCTTTTAATAGTGCAGTGCTAAAAGCGCGTGTTCATGCAGGCCAGAGAATAATTGAGATGCAGCAACAATTGGCACAGAAAAATGAAACACTCAATCAACTACTCGTAAAAGAGCAGCAATACTTAAGTGTCGTTAAACAAGATTTGGCGTTAGCCGCGCAATTACAACAAGCACTTTTACCCAATAACAGTCAGCTCAATCAACAATGGCAAGTGACATGTGAGTTTAAGCCAGCGCATGATCTCGCAGGCGATATTTTTCAATGCTTCAATATCGACGACCAGCATATTGGTTTTTATCTACTTGATGTCAGTGGTCATGGCACTGCAGCCTCTATGCAGAGTTTTACCTTAGCGCAAAACTTAACCAATAACCGAGACGCCTGGCAAGCCTTAGATGTGTGTCGCCTCGCGAATACTCTCAACAGCGAGTTTGATGACCCACAAAACAGTGGTCGCTTTGCCACTATGGTAATTGGTATTGCCAATACGGTGACGGGTCAAGTCGAGCTGGTCAATGCTGGTCATCCTGCCCCAATTGTGATTAGTCCACAACACGCTTACTTTGCCGATGAAAATAAGCTAAATATTGCACCGCAACTGCCTTTAGGGATCCGCAATAATTATCAGTATCGCAGTAGTCAATTATCATTAACTCAACACGAACATCTATTGCTTTACTCCGACGGGATCTATGAATGTCGTCACCCAAAGCATGGCTTCTTTGGCCAACAGAGGCTGCTGAGAATTATCAATGATGCCAGAGAACTTAAGCCTGACAGCTTGCTACATCACTTAAGTCATAGCAGTGACTTGTGGCAGCAACAACAGGCGCAAGATGATATTTCACTGATGCTTATTTCAAGCCAGTCATCAGTAACGTCAGGCACCGCTCACTTTTAATTTAGTACTCAGCTAACGCAAATTGGATTTCAACAAGGAATAAACGATGAACAGCCTACAGATAAACCTTAACAAAGCACTATTAGCCAAGCACTCGCTGTGCTTGGAAATCGATCAGTTTATGCTGCAGAACCAAATCAGCACCTCACAAAGATTTAAAATTGTCACTTGTGTTTTAGAAGCTGTAGCCAATGTCATTAACCATAGCAATAGTCACTCAAAAGAGATGATTTTAATTCTCCACAGTGGCGACGATAAGGTTGTGATTGATCTGCTCGATAATTCTGAACTACAAAATAACCAAGCCCCAAAACAATGCCCAAATACGGCAACAGAATCAGGCCGAGGTTTATGGATAATGCACAGCTGGATGGACAATGTCAGAGTGCAGCAGTCTGTAGCAGGCACTCATTTACAATTGAGCTTATCAACTCAATGAAGCACTCAATATTCAAACCAACTCAAGAATTTCTAATGGTCAATTCAACATTTGCAAAGCAATCACTTGATAATAGTACGCTGTGTTTATACTTATAATTAAACACACCAAAGCTAAAGCACAGCGTATTAACCTGCTCATTACAGCACACTAAAATACACATCCGCCGCTAGCCCATCGAACTCCAGATTTTCCGAGATTTGCAATCTGCTCATTATGCTTTGCATTTTAAGAACTCAGCGATAGCAACCAAATCCATTTATGCTACAAATCACATTAAAACAATAAAATACAACAACTTAAAAACTGGCATTAGAGTTGCAACCTTTAAAGTAATGTTAATGAAACCGAGTGCAAAATCAAAAGGACTCAGTGCTTATTAGCAAACTATTTAGCAAGCTGTCTAACAGCAATTTAAGGAGCTCACCATGAAATTCTCCCAACTCGCACAGAATAATGCATGCAAAATCACCTTGCCAGTTGAAATGGTAATGACCCAAACGCCAACATTACGCGCGGCGATTTTACAGCAAATTGATATGGGAATGACCCAGTTGGTTATCGATCTACACCAGGTTCATTATATCGATTCAAGTGGATTATCAGTATTGATCTCTGCGCTCAAAAAAGTGGAAGAGCACGATGGCGAAATCGTATTGCTTTCACCCACTTCCGGCGTTCGTGCACTTATCGAGCTCACCCGTCTGCATCAAGTGTTTGCAATTTATGAAGATGAAGCCGCGGCAATTGACTACATATGCAATGAACTTGTTAGCTAACAAGTAGAGCATTAAGGATAACGCTATGAACCCCAATCACAGCATGAAATTTTCAAGCACAATCCATAGCTGCGCAGAGCAAAACATTGCCACAAAATCGACAACAGGTGCACCATTAGGCCAAGGGTTGTCGACATTGCTAGCCATCACTCTAGCTACGATATTATCTGGCTGTGTGCTGCCACATCATCCTGAAGAGGTTGATATCTGTGACAATGTTGAAGATGACATGACTCAGTGCCATTTTTACCCTAGCGACACGCCTTATATGCGCAGCAAAACCAGTGAACGAGCACCTAAAAATATAGCTCAGCAAGCCAATGACCCTATGGGCACCACCTGGTTAATGGATACCGCTCAAGCACAGCAGGCATTGCATTTACCGCAAAATATTCGTTTATCGGTAGGTGATAGATTGAAAGTCAATGTACTCAATGGTGACGAGTTTAGTGGCAATGTAGAGATCAATAATGATGGTTATATCTACCTACCTTATCTGCAACCTATTCACGCTAAAGGGCTTGATGTGCAGCAACTAACCGCCGCAATAAGCAAGCACCTTGTTGATGAAGATTTCATGCTAAAAAATAGTGTGCGGCTCAGCATCACGCCACTCAAATGGGCTCCCGTTGAAGTCACCGTTTCTGGTGGTGTATTTGAGCCAGGACAGCATCAGATCAATAAGAAAACAGACACAGAGATCATCGATGACGATGGCAATCACAGTGGTGATCAGGCATCAGAAAGAAGTATTGCAGCAGCTCTAAGAGCCTCAGGCGGTGTGCGCCCTGATGCTAATATCAGTGAAATCATCGTTATTCGAGAGCAACACAGTTTCAAACTTGACCTATCAGGTGTGATCCACGGTTACCCGGTGCCTTCAATGACGCTGATGTCTGGGGATCATATCCATGTGCCGCAACATGACTATTTTGACGATGCATTAGCGCGCCCCTCGCAAATAACCGCACCAGGGATCCGCGTGTTTTTATCCAACCTAACTCAACCGGCGAGCAGTAACTCGCAATCGGCGGTAGATACTGACGCGACACGCTTTCCCTATGGCACCCGTCTACTCAATGGCGCAATTGCTGCAAACTGCGTCGGGGGCGCGCAATCAACTAACGCGAGTCGCCATCTGCTACTGATAACTAAGAATCCATTAACAGCCGAGGTGGACGTGATTGAACGCTCGATGGACTCGCTCATCCGTAACTCTTGGGAGACAGGCATGAACCCTATTTTGATGCCAGGTGATGGCATAGCCTGCTATGACTCACGTGTAACCAATATGCGTGAAATTGCTCGAACCGTCACCGAAATACTGGTTCCTGCAACGTTACTTGAATTGCTTTAACGGCGCATAAAGAAAGGAGGCTATTATGAAAAATCAACAACTAAGACCTCTACTTTGGCTGAAGCGCTTATTGGTCGATGGCAGCCAAATGTCAGCAAAAGAGCGAAGAAGTGCTTATCTAAAGCTAACTTTTACCCTGCTGGCATCGATTTGGCTATTAGTGCTGTTATTTATATTTATCACACCTAGCCGCTACGTTAGCCAATGGACATTGATTTTGCCTGGTGCAGGCGCAGGTGCAGTGGTGAGTTTAGACAGTGTCGGCCAAGCCAATAGCTCAGTGAGCTCGCCCTATTTGAGTTCAGCAATCGATCCCAGAATCAATTACAAATCGATTGCCACCAGCAAAACACTATTAAATGCGGCAGCAAAAACCATGAATATAAAGAACAGCGAATTCACTAAGCCAAAGTTAAAGCTACCTAATCAAACAGGTTTAATGCAATTTAGTATCAAATCAACCACTGCCGAAGATGCACAGCAGCGTGGCTGGGCGCACTACCACAGCCTGCAAGCACTGCTTTCGCAGCTACGAAATGACGAAGTACAACAGCGCGAAGATGCTATCCGCGTGGGCATGGCAAGCTTTGCCAATAAAGTCAGTCTGACTCAAGAGAAGTTATTGGAGTTTCAATCAGAGCATGGCTTAGTGACCTTAGATCAATTCAAAGAGCTGGCGCTCACAATGGAGCGCTTAAGACACAACCGAGTCAACTTAGAATCTGAGTACCAGGGCGTGATTGCTAGCCAGAAAATGCTCGAAATACATCTGTCACTAACCCCAAAACAAGCGGCGGGACTACTAACACTCAAAAATGACCAATTGTTTCAGCAGCTACTTATCGGTTATACCAATGTCACTGCGAAGCTGACCGAGTATTCAAGCCGTTATGGCAAGCGTCATCCACAAGTGGTGACCCATAGAGATGAACAGAAATCGATCCTTGCCGCGATATCAAAACGTTGCATGGTATTACTGGGCTACACAGATAAACGCCTAATGTTAATGCTATCGGCTGATGATTTAGATGGTCGTGCGCAATTGATGCAGCAGCTACTAACATTAGACACACAGGCAAAAGGATTAAAACGCCAGATAGGTTCACTATCTCAGCAGATCCATGATTGGGACCATCGTTTATATGACAGCAATGACGATGCCGCCAAGCTTGAAGATCTTCAAAGAGAACATCAAGTTGCAACAGCCGTATTTACCTCAGCATTAGCCAAAATGGATGTCGGTAAAGCCGATATATATTCTTCGTTTCCTTTGGTACAGTTAATGTCTGCGCCAACATTAGCCGAGTCAACGGATAAGCTCGCTATCTTACTGGCGCTCGTGGGCGGTTTTGCCGCATCGATATCAATCATCGCAGGGATGGGAATGCTATGGATCCGCAAGCCTATGCTCCAGAAAATTCTGACGAACGCCTAATTTGGTGCGCCATCACTGGCACTTACCTATTTTGGTTACTCGGTGCCATGTATGTGGTTGCCCCAGTGATTGCTTGGGTCCTACTACTAAGACTGATTAAGCGTCTATTACTTAAGCAACAAACATATGTCATTAGCAACACTCAGCTATTTTGGATAGCGGCAATGATGTTGATGTTACTCGCGTTAGTCGTTGCTCATTTAACAGAAGGCCTTGGCCTAGCCAAGCTAGTAAAATCAAGCATTGGCTGGGCAAAAGGCTGGGCACTGCTCGCCATATTTCCATTAATTGGCTCACTCAATATACGCCCTCAAATTATCTATCGTGCAGCTTGCATAGTCTGTAAACACACGCTTATTTTACTGCCCATTTTTGTGCTGGCCTGGATATTAAAACTCCCTAGCACCCTGTATACCTCGCCATTAAGTATTATCGGAGGACCCGGGCCTGAGTTTTTTAGTGTCAGCCTGTATGAGTTAGATCCTGGTAGCGGTGTACCAAGATGGCGATTGTTTACCCCCTGGGCACCCGCTTTGGGAATGATGGGCAATCTGTTTTTTATCTTTGCCACACAAGAGCAGTCAAAGCGATTTCGCTTTTATGGCTTTAGCGGCAGTTTATGCATGATTTTGCTATCGCAATCTAGACTGGCGTTAGTCTGCTACGTGCTGCTGATTGGCTTTTTTATGTTCATTCGCTGGCACCGTTCTCCCTGGTTATATTTTGCTGCAAGTCCAGCTTTACTGCTACTTGGTTTAACTGGCTATAGTGTGCTTGAAAAAGTAGAGCAAAGTATCGATGCCTTTAAAAATGCCCGCGCGGGTTCAACCAGAGTCAGACAAGAATTGGCTAACATTGCGCTAGAACGCTGGGCAAACGAAGCCGTTGTTTGGGGACATGGCATTGTTGAGCGAGGTCCGCATTTAGTCGAGTACATGCCAATTGGTTCCCACCACACTTGGTATGGATTGCTATTTGTTAAAGGCATAGTGGGGGCGATAGCCCTTGCATCAGCAATGATTGTCACCCTCATCAGCCTGTTGCGTTATATCTTTAGCAACGCCATATCTGCAGTTGCCATTGCCATTATTTTGCAGATATTTTTGTACACCTTTGGTGAAAATCTTGAAATTTTAGCCTACCTATTTTGGCCAGGTCTTGTCATTGTTGGTATTGCGCTTAAGCAAAATAAGTCAGCATCTAACACTAATTAGAATCCCAAACGACTCAAATAGCTTAGGTTGATGCCATTCAAGCCCACAATAACTGCGCTCAATTTGATTTGCATTATGCAACAGATAGCAAGCCTCTGTTAGAACCAGCTTCAGCCCTCACCTCCCCCACAATCAGCTCAACAAAAATAGAGCTTACAATCAACAGCTTAAACCTAGTCTATCTCAATATGTAAAGTTGGCACGATACCTGTAACTCCTAGCTATAACTGTCGGTGTTGAGCCTAATACACATGTCACTATGGCAAACGTGCTGACTTAATTGAATCGAGTTGACAATAAGAGCTGATAGAGAATTTTAACTGCCATTCATTGTCAAACCCAAAAGCAGGTGGCTTTATGCAAACGATTTCGCAACTAAAAAGCACTGTAACCACTTTGTTTAGCAGCGCGCTAGGCAAGAGTCTGTTCTGGCTTGGTTCGGCACAAGTGCTAGGGCGAATCGTACGTTTAGGTTCTAGTATCATTATTGCACGCTTGCTAACACCAGAAGTATTTGGTCTGGTGGCGATCATCCTCACCACCTTCGAAGTCATTTGCACCCCCACTCGCAGAATTTCATCTGCCGCATTGATTCAAATGGATGATGAAAAATTTAAACACGCGCTAGCCAGTGCCAATCAAGTGAACTGGTTAGCCGCAATAACCGCCTTCGTTGCCATGAGCTTACTCAGCTGGCCGCTTGCCATCTACTATGATGACATGCAGCTCATACCACCTATGATACTCATGGCAACAAGCTATTTGTTACTCCCCCTTGGCATGCTTTACGCTGCACAAAACCTGCGACAAAACCGTATGCGGGTGGTTGGCCGTGCAGTGCTTTGGCAAACCGTTTTTGACGGACTGTTAACCGCAACACTTGCTTTACTCGGGCTGGGGATCTGGGCAATTATTTTGCCGAAGATTATTGTGATATTTGTTTGGATTGGGGTTCATCGATATCACAATCCCCTGCCCGAGACCTCTTCAAGCTCTGCCGAGGTTAAACAGCTTGTTAATGCCGAAAAAACTAATAGCCTCACCAAAACACTAAGACTTGGTCTAGCGCCTCAAACGATTGAAATGCTCAAATTTGGTGTACAGGTAGGCTTGGGCGACTTGGCTATCGCCATGCGCCAAAACATCGATTATATACTGGTGGGTTACTTTCTCGGGGTTGAAGCTTTAGGAGTCTACTTCTTTGCCTTCAATGCCAGTCTAGGCATTAGCCTTGGTTTGATCCAAAGCTATGGCACGGCGCTTTATTCCCATCTATGCCAAAAAGAATCCAACAATAGCGCCACCAGAGTCAGTCAACAAGATAAATACTGGCAATCGCTCAAATTTATTATGCTACTCACCGTGCCGATAATTACGCTGCAAGCAGCATTGGCGCCTTTTTACCTGCCATTAATTTATGGCCAAAAGTGGCTTGATGCCGGCGCACTACCTGTCTTCATTTTACTTTGTTTAAGCGGGCTAGTCAGACCCCTTGGTGAGGCTGCTAGCCAATATCTAATTAGTTCTGGTCAGAGCAAATTTAACCTTATCTGTAATAGCACTTTTACCGTAATGCTGGCAGTGACAATAACGTTATGTAGCTTTTCAGGCTTAACCACGGTGGCACTCGGTATTTTGCTGGTACACCTATTTGTGATGCCCAGTTTTACTATTTACCTAAGACTAACTCAAGTGCCAGCTAATGCTGAAAACACCATGAACAACCAAGCTAACAAGCCGTTGATACCAGCGATGACCAAAAAGCTCACCGGAGACTCACTATGACTGCTAATGACCGATATACCAAAGCACAAACCGCAAAAGTGTCAGTGGTAATGCCAATCTATAACGTTGAAGCCTTTGTGGAAGATGCAATCAAATCCGTGCTGGCTCAAACTTTTAGTAATTTTGAACTGATCCTAGTGAACGATTGCTCACCTGATAATAGCCTTGCACTTTGCCTAAAATTTAAAGACTCACGTATTCGCATCATCAGTCATGAAGTGAACCAAGGACTTTCAGCTACGCGTAACACTGGGATCCGTCACGCTATTGGTCGCTATGTAGCTTTTATCGATTCTGACGATATGTGGCACCCTGAAAAGCTCGCGCAACACGTTGAGCATTTAGACAATGCTCCAGAGGTTGGAATTAGCTTTTCTCGCTCACTATTTATCGATTATCAAGGTAACGCTATTAATGTGTTTCAAATGCCACAACTCACTAATATAAGGGCCAGAGACCTACTTTGCCGCAACCCTGTGGGTAATGGCTCAGCACCAGTCATCCGCCGAGAAACCCTGTGTGATATACGCTATCAAGCGCTTAATAAAAGCCATCCCCACAGCTGTTACTTTGATGAGAACTTCCGTCAATCTGAAGATATCGAGTGCTGGCTTAGAATTGTCGCCACCACCCATTGGAAAATGGAAGGCTTACCTGCGCCGCTCACCTATTACCGCCTTAATAACCAAGGCTTATCCGCTGACTTTAATAAGCAATATGCATCATGGGAAAACATGATCAACAAAGCTAGCCGTTATGCCCCTGCGCTATTAACTAAGTACGAGAGTCGCGCTAGAGCCTACCAATTAAGATACCTCGCAAGACAAGCCATACGTAATAACGATGGCAAAGAAGCCGTTGAGAGGATAAAACAAGCACTGAAAACCTCGCCATCGATAATGAGACAAGAGACAGGGCGCACCATCGCCACACTTGCAGCCGCATACTTATTAAAGCTACTCCCTAAAAATGCCTACAAAGGCATTGAATCAATGGCGCAATCTGTACTCGGTCGCATACAGCGAGCCAAGATCTCAAAAGATGGTGTAACACCAGAGCTGATGAAAAGCCTGTAAATAACCTCACTTATATCCATACTCGCCATCGCGCCTAGCGCTTTGGCTAGCTCCTTTCCTTATTCACTTCCGCCTCAAGTAAACACCCAAAGCTATTTGCAAGGCGCAATGCAAGATGCAAATACCCTTTCCATCAATGTTTAAACCATCCAACAAAACCAACCTAAACCACTGTTAATAAAATGAATATAACCTTTGGCCTATAACCTGCAATGCTATAACTAACGTTAGCACTATCTACAAGCGGAACCGTTGCTAACCACCTTAAGCAATAGAAAGAAGTCACAACATCACGCAATAAACAATGAGGCCGACTATGACAAAACCACAAACGCGCCCCACCAGCACAACAGCTTTAGCAATGCGTATTGTTGATCTATTGGCTGCTAGCGTAATGATTACAATCACCTGCCCACTGCTAGCTTATGGTTTGCTTAGAAGCGCAATAGTAAACATTAACGCTTTTGAGTCGGTGTTTATTTATGGAGCCAACAACAAAATTGTTAGCCTTTATCAGTTCAGCTACTCAGGGACATTTAAGACCTTACCCATGCTCATTAATTTGCTTAAAGGTGATATTAGCCTTTTAGGTAAAAAGATGGAGTTTGCCTTTGATGTAACAGATGCAAATAGCCAGCTATTTAGAAAAAGTGAAAACGTACAAGTTGGTCAGGATTCAGAAATCGTATCGATTAAACCAGGCCTTAGCTCTATTGAGCAGATAAATAGCGCCACGGGGCTGAGTTTTGAAGCATCACAACGCTCACTATTAAAGGCACATAGCAGCTTATTCAATTACCTTTCGGCCTTAGTTAGAGGCCTATTTGTCACTATTCTTACCCGCAGTTTCATGCCAAAAATTAAGCATAGCAATGCAGCAATATCGGTATTTGGGATCACCTTAGATAACTGGACCATGAGCGATCTATTAAACGATATCAAACGAGCCTGCCAAATAGATAATAGCGCCAAATTGCAGCAATACAGCTTTGTTAATGCCGACTGCCTAAATATCAGTTGCAGCAGTGAAGCTTACCGCTGCAGCTTAAAGCAGAGCGCAAGAATTTTTGCCGATGGGATTGGTGTCCGGCTTGCGTGCCTTTCAAAAGGCCATCCACTTAAAGACAACCTAAACGGCACAGATATGTTCCCTAGACTGTGTGAACTAGCAGCAGAGCAGCAGCTATCAATATTCCTATTGGGTGGCGAAGAGGGTGTGGCCGCGGCTACGGCGCAAAATATGCAGCAGCGTTATCCAAATCTGAAGATAGCTGGCATCCACAATGGCTACTTTGATATGAGCAGTGATAGCGAAGAAAATAACCAGGTACTAGCCCAGATTAATCAATCAGATGCAGCCATCCTGCTGGTTGCGATGGGCGCACCACTGCAAGAGCAGTGGCTTGAAGATAACAAGCCGCAATTGAATTGCAGTGTTGGTATTGGCGTCGGTGGCTTGTTTGATTTTTACTCCAATCGGATAAAGCGTGCCCCTTTATGGTTGAGACAAATGGGCATGGAGTGGACCTATCGCCTCTCGCAGGAGCCTAGCCGCATGTGGCAGCGTTACATTGTCGGTAATCCAATATTTATATTTAGAGTGTGGCGTGAAAACCGTCAGCTTAAAAAAGTAAAAACTACGCAGCCGCAGACTGCGAAAGCTAAAACCAATGTTGGCTATACACCTCGCTTTAATGCCAAACAGGCCAATACTCGCCGCGCTATACACAACCTACGTAGACAGCTAAATCGTACTTGTAAACGCCTTATTGATGTGACGGTATCAGCAATACTACTCACCGCTTTACTGCCATTTTTTATCGTCATCTCACTGCTCATTCGTATTGAGTCCAAAGGAGCAGTGCTGTTCTGTCAGACCCGTGCTGGGCGCAATAACCAGCCGTTTACCATGTGGAAATTCCGCTCAATGTACCAAGACGCCGAGCAAAGACTGGCGGCAGTACAACACGATAATGAGATGCAAGGTGGCGTGCTGTTCAAAATGAAGCATGATCCAAGAATCACGCTCATTGGCAAGTTTATCCGTAAAGCCTCAATCGATGAACTGCCGCAGCTTTGGAATGTACTAAAGGGCGATATGTCGCTTGTCGGCCCTCGCCCACCTTTAGTCAGTGAAGTTAAACAATATAGCCAACATGACAGAAACAGACTCATGGTCAAACCGGGGATCACCTGTATTTGGCAAGTCACTGGTCGCTCAAATATTCCATTTGAGCAGCAAGTCGAGCTTGATATCGATTATATCTACCAACAATCAGTTACAGCAGATCTTTGGCTACTGATAAAAACCATCCCTGCAGTGCTGTTCGCCCGCGGCGCATATTAGGAGCCCACTATGCAAGCAATTATATTCGCCAACCGTAACGGCAATGAACTGGCTCCTTTAGATTCACATTACTGCCCTGCACTGCTACCAGTGGGTAATAAGCCAGTGATTGAGTTTACTCTTGAAGATTTAGCCGCAGCACAAATTGACAAGGTTAGGATTGTTATCTCTTCACAATCTGCGCAAATAGAAAAGCTCGTTGGTAATGGTGAAAAATGGGGCTTAGAGGTTGAGTATTTTCTAAGTAGAGAGCAAGAAGCTGTATCAACTATCTTGCCTCGCCTTTCACTCAATGCTGATGAGGCAATACTGCTCGCCCGAGCAGACATGCTAAGAAGTCCCTGCATTAAGTCATTTGTGGAGTTCAGCAAACAAATGGCCAATAACCATGTTATCGCCAAACTAGCCAACCAGAACGCGGGCTTAATGATGCTACCTGGCGCCAAGTTATTTACTAAAGACTTAAACTGGCCAATCACCAGCAATGAGACGTCAAGCGATGATCTGCAAACTATTACTCAAGTCCTGCACGGTGACTGCTACATGCTCGATTCTTTGCAGAACTATATGGATGCCAACCAAGCATTAGCCTCAAAAAAAATCATAGGAATGACTCCCAAAGGGCGCTATTTCAGTAGTGGCGCCAAAGAGCAAGGTTTCTATATTGGCGCAAAAACAAAATCAGCAGCGCTTACCATGCATAACGCCTGGGGCGTGATCGGCCAAAACACTTGGATAGACGACAGTGTCGATATGCAACAAAGCATTGTCGTAGGCAAAAACTGCCTAATTGAAAAAGCCTGTAGCCTAAAAAACTGTCTGATCTTGGATAATAGCTATGTCGGCCAAGGCCTAAACGTAACCAACGCCATAATCAGTAAAGATCTGCTGATAAAGCCTGAAAGCTGCGGTCATTTAGCACTTGTTGATGCCAGTATTATCTCTGAAAACCGCCAAGTGGTTAATGCTAAGCAAAAGGCAAAACGAGTGACAACTATCGACAGGCTACAAGCCTTAACCTTGTTTAGTATTGGTTTACTGCTAGCACCTCTGCTGTTGGTCATCTCTTTTCTGTCTCATCCTAAACAGCCGGTAGTTAAAGAGACCATTTTCATCAAAGGCGCAAAGAGAACCAGCCACCGCTGGAATATAAGCTCATTGTTCATCGCCCGCCTGCCGCAGCTTTACTGGGTTATTAGCGGAAAACTAGCGCTATTTGGTGCCAGTCCTTTCGAGCAAAAGATAACAACACCCAATCTACTTGAACACGTCGAAATACCATCATTGCCAGGCCTTTATGGCCCACTGCAATTAGTTATTGATGTACAAGCACCGACTGAAGAACGACAGCTTATCGAAGCCGAATACCTTTGTATGAATCAACGAAATAAATACTGGTTATTAGTGGCTAAATCCATGAGTGGCAAAACGTCTCAACCCGCAAGAGATGGCACGCATTCAGCTCAGTTAAAAACGCCTAAAAGTGCAATTAACCAATAACTAACTAAACAGACGCTCCCGATAACCCAGATGAGTTTTATTACTGGCTGACACTGTTACCAATTTAATACTTTGAAAATAAGAGAGAACATTATGAAAACAATCATTACTTACGGCACGTTCGATCTATTTCACTATGGTCACGTTCGTCTATTTAAGCGCCTTAAAGCCCTAGGCGACAAACTAATTGTGGCTGTATCAACCGATGAGTTTAATGCGCTGAAGGGCAAAGCCGCTTTTTTTAGCTACTTGCAACGCGCCGAAATTGTAGAGGCATGCAAATACGTAGACATGGTGGTACCGGAAACTCACTGGCAGCAAAAAGCCAAAGATATCTGCAAGTACGATATCAGTATTTTTGGTATGGGAGATGACTGGAAGGGGGAATTTGATGAATTATCAATACTGTGCGATGTTGTCTACTTAGGCAGAACGGGTGAAATATCATCTACTGAGATTAAAAATAGTCTTGCGGACAATGGCGCCCCAAAAAACCAGCTCACTAATGGTACTGATGACGATAGATTGGATAATATTGACAACAAGGCCAGTAAATAATGCAACGCTCTTTAAGCAATAATGCACTGCTTTGGCTGAAAGCCTGCACTCGAAAGCTGGTATATCAACTTTCGCGGCTACTGCCGCGTAACCCGAATAAAGCGGTGTTTGGTAGCTACAAAGAGTTATTTTCAGATAACAGTAAGTACCTTTATAAATATTGGCAACAGCAGCATTTTATTCGATGTATCTGGATCTCTGGCAATCAAGAAATCATCAATCAGCTAAATGAAAATAAGCAAGAAGCTTACTATCGCTGGTCTCTACTTGGGGTTTATCATGCGCTCACTGCCAAGTACTACTTCTATAACAGTTATATAGGCGACATTAATCAATGGCTTGCTGGCGGCGCCACCAAAATAAACCTTTGGCATGGTTCGCCAATGAAAAAAATTGAGTTTGATATCGACAATGGCCCCATGGCTGAAGTGTTCAATCCCCATGGCCCTTTAGCTCAATTGAAGCAATCGATGCTTGCCCACCAGCAACACGTAAAGCCTGACTTAATGCTAAGCCCAAGCCCTTTAGTCGATTCGCTCTTTAGCAGTGCATTCAGGCTTCAAGCATCACAGCTAGTGCGCTGCGGCAACCCAAGAACGGACTACTATCGCACCGAAACAAATCAACAACGGTCATCGCAACAAACACAAACTCACTCAACAGAGTTAGCAGCGCTTCGCCAACAAATCCAAAGCCAGCAGTATCAACAAGTCATCTTGTATGCGCCTTCATGGAGAGACAGTTACCAAGGTGATAACCCATATCGCAATGCATTTGACTGGGCTGCGTTATCTGAGCACTTACAACGACATAATCAACTGTTTCTACTGCGGCTGCACCCAAATGAAGCCGCGCTTGCAAAGCAGTTTAGCCATTCCCCTAACATCATCAATATTTCAGCGATGGAGGATGTCTATGGATTACTTGATAGCGTCGATCTGCTCATCACTGACTATTCATCGCTGTTTATCGATGTATTGCCACTAAATATACCTGTTAGCTTTTACCTATTCGACAAAGCCCATTATCAACAAAACTGCCGCAACATGTATGACTACGCCAGCTCAATCCCTGATATAGGCCCTGAAAGCCTTACGTTTGCAGCGTTACTAACAAAGCTCCAGCCAGCATCAATTAATGAGCTAGCAAGTCAGTCCCAAAGCAACTATTTAACAGTAAGTAAAATGTATTGGGGAGAATCAGCCAAAAGCTCATTTAATGTGCTTGAGGATTGGATCAAAAGTCATCACTAACTTAACTCGCCACTCTAGCAGCCAACTCTAGCGACTAAGCTTAGAATCTCGGCTATCTTTATCCGATAGTATTGGCATAACACTTTTTGCTAACGGCCAATCAATCCCTATGTTAGCGTCATCCCAAGCCACATGCCTTTCATCTTCTGGTGCATAGTAATCGGTACATTTATAGATAATGTCAGCATACTCACTTAAGGTTAAAAAGCCGTGCGCAAATCCTGGGGGAATATACATCTGCAAACGATTCTCGGCGGATAAAACCTGCCCAACCCAATGGCCAAAGGTAGCCGAACCTTGGCGAAGATCGACCGCTACATCAAAAATCTCACCAGTAACCACTCGGATCAATTTGCCTTGAGGTTTAGTTTGTTGAAAGTGTAGCCCGCGTAGCACATGTTTAGCAGAGCGACTCAAGTTCTCCTGCACAAAAACTGGCGCTTTAGTGCCTATGCTCGCGAACAAAGCATCAAATTCAGATTGACGGTAAGTCTCCATAAAGAAGCCACGTTCATCTGCAAAACATTTAGGTTCGAATAACAATACATCAGCAATAGCTGTAGCAATCAGGTTCATAATATCTCAACGTAACAAAAGTAAAGCAAAGTTAGCCACAACGTAAAACCATTGCCCTAACAGCAGCGGTAGCATCATTAAAATAACTCCCGTTGCCCGGCTATGCATCCTATTATATTTACATTACTCTAGTTAAATCCACGGAAGGATTGAGATACGGAGATAAAACATGCAAATAATCCATCACGGCGCAGTCAACGGCGTCACAGGCTCATGCCACAAGCTTGATATCAATGCTCATTCAAGCGTTCTTATTGATTGTGGATTATTTCAGGGCGCAGAAACGGCAGGCAAAACAGCGATCGACCAACTGCCGATAGAGTTTGATATCAGCTATATTCAAGCACTGATAGTAACTCACTGCCATATTGACCATGTAGGCAGAATACCCTATCTGCTTGCCGCCGGTTTTAATAAACCTATCTATGCAACGGTGGCAACAGCGGCGCTATTACCGATGGTAATTGAAGACGCGTTAAAAATTGGTGTCACCCAAAACCACCGCATGATAAAGCTTTATCTTAAAAAGCTTACACAGCTCATTAGGCCTATTGAATACAACCAATGGTTTGCCTTAGAACTCGGCTCAGTATCTACTAACGACAGCTCAGTTGATGCAAATAGTTCTGCAAATGCCATTCACCAAACAGCCAGTACCTTAATAGACAAGCGCTATACCCAAGCAAAAGCCAAGTTTAGAGCCGCTGGACATATTTTAGGCTCAGCCTATGTTGAGATAGAGCTATTTAATGACGCTACGACGCTAAAAAAAGCAAAGCACAGAGCTAACCATAGAGTGGTTTTTTCTGGGGATTTAGGTGCAACTCACACGCCACTACTCGCAAGTCCTAAGAGCCCTTATAGAGCAGACACACTGGTGATAGAGTCAACATACGGCGATAAAAATCATCAAGGACGAAAACAGCGCAGCGAGAGCTTGAGAAAGGTAATAGAAAAGTCTGTAGCAGATAATGGTGTAGTATTGATCCCGGCCTTTAGTATTGGCCGCACCCAAGAGCTACTCTATGAGCTCGAACAAGTTATCCATCGGTATCAGAATAGGAGTGAGATATGGCGACAAATCGAAGTCATCGTCGACTCGCCAATGGCTGCAAAATTTACCGAGCGCTATTTAGAGTTTAAGACATTGTGGGACAAAGAAGCCAAGCAGAGATTAAGCCAGCACAGACACCCTTTAGACTTCGAGCAACTTTACACTGTAGGCAGTCATCAAGAGCATTTAGCCACTATAAAATACCTAAGTAAGCGCAATAAACCTGCAATCGTCATCGCCGCCAGCGGCATGTGCACTGGCGGAAGAATTCAAAACTACTTAGCCAAGCTACTAAGCAATCCTACCACCGACATCATATTCGTCGGTTATCAAGCACAAGGCTCTACCGGACGAGAGATCCAGACCTACGGCCCCAAAGGCGGTTACTGCGCTATAGATGGTAAGAGAGTAAACATTAAAGCAGGCGTGCATACAGTGAGTGGTTACTCCGCCCACGCAGACCAACGTAACCTAGTTAACTTCGTCAAAGGTATGCGAGTTAAGCCAACGCTTATACGTATAGTGCACGGTGATACAGAGGCAAAGTCGGCACTGGCGAAGGAATATAAAAAGCTATTACCAGCAGCAATCGTTGAGATAGGGAAATAATAGAAGCGTAGAAAATTTACAAAACACAGGCTACGCAGGCCAACATTTTCCCTTTTTAGGTTGCCCCTGTAGGTTGGGCTTTAGCCTATCAAATACCATAATTGACCGCCGCCGCTGTCGACATAAATACCGACCTACAAAAGAATCGAACTCTAATCAGCACCTAACTGCCCAGCCTTAAACTGCCCAACATACCACTCAACTGTTTTACGTAACCCTGTTTCGAATGACTCTTGCGGCTTCCAACCCAACGTTTTTTCAATTTTGCTAGCATCAATAGCATAACGCTTATCGTGGCCTGGACGATCAGTGACAAACTCAATTAAGCTTGCAAAACCTACCTCGGCACTAAACTTACCCATTTTAGAATAAGGGTTATCTGGCGCGAGCTCTTCAAGAATATTACAAATGCTTCGAACTACTTCTATATTCTTTCTTTCAGCATTACCACCTATATTATAAGTCTCACCTAATTGCCCTTCACTCATCACCGAATAAAGTGCCTGCACATGATCTTCAACGTATAACCAATCTCTGACTTGTAATCCATTTCCATAAATTGGAATCGGCTTACCAGCTAAAGCATTCATGATTGTGAGAGGAATAAGCTTTTCCAGGTGTTGATACAAGCCATAATTATTTGAGCAGTTTGAAAGCACAACGGGTAAACCATAAGTCCGATACCAAGCACGTACTAAATGGTCGGCAGCGGCTTTGCTCGCAGAATATGGCGAACTAGGCGCATAGCTTGATTGTTCGGTGAATTTACCTTTATCAGATAAGTCACCATACACTTCGTCTGTAGATACATGATGGAAGCGAAATGCTTGCCGTTTCTCACCTTGCAAGGCTGAGTAATAATCACGACAAGCTTCCAACAGCGTAAACGTGCCAACAATGTTAGTCTGTATAAACTTATCCGCACCGTTAATGGAGCGATCAACATGACTTTCAGCAGCTAAGTGCATAATCACATCAGGCTGAAATTTTTCCAACACGCGCTTAAGTAACTGCTGGTCACAAATATCACCTTCAAAAAACTGATAGCGCACGCTATGTTCAATGCTTGCTAACGCACAAGGAGAGCTTGCATAGGTCAGCTTATCGATATTGATAACACTATCTTGTGTATGTTCAATAAGAAAACGTACTAGCGCAGAACCTATAAAGCCAGTGCCCCCGGTAACCAGTACGACCCTATTTTGCTTGTTATTCATTACAACAGTGACCTTTAATTTACGACTAACAGCACTATATCTGTAGCGACTTGTTGACTGATAACCGTCTCGCTTTTAAATATCTTTACCGTGAGCGCAGCGTTCTGTCAGAGAGCCTGCGAACGTTCCGTTAACCGCTTACCAGCCTTTTCCTGCTTCTACGGTCTTAGCCTGGCCGGCTTTTAATCGGCTTTCCACACTTGGTTTAAACAAAAAAGGCCAATTCAAAGAATTGGCCTTTAAATCAATCTGTTCGAGAGTTAAGAAACTAACGGAACCACTTTCCCGCTATCGGTTACAGAATCAACCTCAGCTTCACACACTCGTTGCTGCCATACCAAATCACAAATACCATCTGTTGGAGCAAAGCCTGTCGGCGTTGTAAGTAAAATATCGCGAATGACTTCGTGTTGGAATTCATGACAGGCTTTATCAAGTCTATCCAAAATTTTCGAATAATCGCTCCAATCTAAGAATGATTCATTTGCCGTCATTATACGTTCATGCTCTGTCCCAGTAACATCATCACCAATGAGCAACTCTTCATACAGTTTCTCGCCTGGACGTAATCCACTAAATTCAATAGCGATATCACCATCTGGGTTCATTTCGTTTCTAACTTCAAAGCCACTCAAACGGATCATCTTTGCAGCTAGATCAACAATTTTAACTGATTTACCCATATCTAATACAAAAACATCGCCGCCTTTACCCATTGCTCCAGCCTGAATAACGAGTTGTGATGCTTCAGGAATGGTCATGAAAAAGCGAGTGATTTCAGGGTGAGTCACTGTCACTGGACCACCATTGGCAATTTGAGTTCTAAATAATGGCACCACTGAACCGGAAGATCCTAAAACATTACCAAAACGCACCATACAAAAGCGAGTTTGATTATTCTCTTTAGCGAAAGCCTGTAACACTAACTCCGCCATTCGTTTTGTTGTGCCCATTACATTGGTTGGCCTTACTGCTTTATCCGTTGAAATCAATACAAAGGTTTCGACCTTAGCAGCGATTGCCGCCCTGGCAGTGTACAACGTACCAAAGACATTGTTTCGAACGCCCTCTACAACATTGTGCTCAACCAGCGGCACATGTTTATACGCAGCAGCATGGTAAACGGTTTGAACGCCAAAAGACTCCATCACAGCCTGAATTCGATTTTCACGCTGAACCGAGCCCATAAGCGGGAAAATCGGCACATCTATATTTAGCTCAAGCGCAATCGACTTTAATTCACGTTCAATTGCATATAAGGCAAATTCAGACAGTTCAAAAAGCACTAACTTAGCGGGCGATTGCTTGAGGATTTGACGACATAATTCAGAGCCAATAGAACCACCGGCTCCGGTCACCATAACCACTTTATTGGTTATGTTAGCGGCAAGGAGATCATTACGAGGAGAAACAGAATCGCGTCCAAGCAGATCGTCAATCTCGACCTCTTTTATATCACTATAAAGCTTATTACCATTCACCAAATCAGCCATAGCGGGAATAGTTAACACCTGTACAGCCAACGATTCGAGAGTTAATAATATTGCCTGACGCTTAGTTCTACTCGCACTAGGAATTGCTAACAGTACTTTAGTTGCTGACTTTTGCTTAATAAGCTTACGAATAATAGAAGGTGAATGAACATGCACTCCCTGAATAACAGTACCGTGCAAACTTTCATCATCATCTACAAACGCAAAAGGGTGATACTCGTGGCTTTGTACTAAAGAACTTAACAACTGTCGTCCACTAACGCCTGCACCATAAATAATCACAGGCTCACCGACACGCTTAATGCCGGTACCAACCAAAGAGCGAACCATTGCCCGCGAACCACCGATAAACACGAGAGCAAAAGCAGCGTAAATAAGCGGAAAAGTTCTAGGTATATTAGCTTCGGTATAAAACGCAACTAACACGAGCATAATGGTCGATATCACGACTCCAGATGCGATAGCAACCAGCGCTTGTAACCCCATATATCGTAACACCGCACGATAGAGGCCAAATTTTGCAAATACAAATAAGCTAACAGGTAGGACACACATTAAAACTAACCAATAACCACTATCTGTCAGAACAGCGACATCATCTACACGAACTAAAAGCGCAGTCCAAAATGCAAACACTAAAAATAAAGAATCAACCAACAAACTCACAATACGCTTCTGAGCACGAGGTAAAGTAAAAATACTTTGCAAAAATTCCATTTTCCGCCCCAAGTTTATAAATTTCATAATATAAGAGATCTTAATAAAGATTACGCTGCTATTTATCATAGCTAATGACAAGGATTTTATCATACACAACGCTATTGAGGTACAAATTTAAAATGCACGTAAAGTGTTAATACCTTATAACTTTTGGTTAAATGATACACAATTACACATATCAAAGAGCGACTCACAAAAAATGGCTTATTAATTATTCACTAAAGTTATTGCGGTTCAAAGAGTGTTTAGAAAAGTGATGTCATCATCTCTTAGAAAGAGCAGCGCTGAGAACTAAAGATACATGATTCAGGGTATGAAACATTTAAACGGGGAAAAGAGGCAAGCCAATCGGATTCAAGCTTTGTGTTTACCAGCCCATTAGATACACCTTTAGAGACTCACTATGTGAGCAGGAAACTTTGGTATCCAACACTTAAAAAAGACAGGGTGGAAACTCCGCCTCCCTTATGAAACACGCCATACCGCGGCTGTATTACATATAGAAAACATAAAAGCCTCTTTTATACCTCGAGAGAATAATCAAATGCTAGGACACAGTGGTACTCGGCTGCAGTTTGATGTGTATGCGCCTTATGTAGCTAATGCTTCTAGAACCGATGGTAAGGCTTTTGATTCGTTGATGAAAGATGGAAGGCTGTCTTAGGTGGAGGTGATAATTTATCGAGCGGATTAATCAGATACATTTTAGAATTTTGAAACAAAAAAGATGCTACTCATTTTAGGTTGTGAGTAACATCTTTTCTTAAGTTATTTATATCTTGGTTTGCAAGTAGAAGATAATCTAAAAAATACGACTTATTTTACTGCATCACCGGAACCACTACCTGTGACAGTCATCATGATGTATTTAAAGTAGCCTTTAACTGTTAGGCTATCAATCATCTGCTTGTCAGTTTTAGCTAACAAAGCAGGTGTGGACATATCAATATTTTGAACCTGAGCTAAACCTGTAACACCCGGTAAAACATCGTATACACATAAAGTGTCACGTTCTTTAATCAGCTCTTCTTGATTAAATAAATTTGGTCGAGGACCAACTAAACTCATTTCACCTTTAACAACGTTTATTAATTGTGGTAACTCATCAATCTTAGTCTTTCGCAGAAAACTACCTAGTTTGGTAATTGAAGCGTTGCTAGCCAAATGGCTAGCCACTGATTTTGTTTCAACAGACATAGTGCGAAACTTAATCAATTTAAATGGCTTTTTATGTCGGCCTACACGGGTTTGCACAAAAATCGGAGAGCCTGTATCAAACATGCCAATAATAGTAACAATAAGTAAAACAGGCCAAAGCAATAACAAGCCAAAAAGGGCTGCGAAAAAATCGATAAGACGAATCATGTATATACTCTATTTATTTTTATTGAGAAGAAAAGCTTCTGCAGTTTCTATAAAACCTTGTTCAAGCTTTTGTGGAGGAACCCATCCTAACGTATCTTTGGTATGTGATATATCGACTTGTAAAGACCCTATAAGCCTATTTACTACATCAGACTTACCAGTTAACTTGCCAACTAAGCGATAGCACCATAAAGGTACAGGCAGTAATCTACTTGGTTTTCCAAGTGCTGCTGACATGTGCTTAACCATTGAAGCAGTGGATACATCATGATCATCAGAAACCAAAAAAACCTGATTAGCCGCTTTTGGATGGTCAATACAAGTTAGAATCAAATCGACAAGGTTTTTTACTGAAACTAAACTGCGTTTGTTATCAGTAATACACCCAAATGGTAAAGGCAAACCTTTGGAAGTTAATTTTAATAACAAAGCGAAATTAGCCTTAACCCCAGGTCCGTAAACCAATGTTGGTCGTATAATAACGACTTCCAGTCCCGTTCTTTTAGCTAGTTCCAGTAACTGCTCTTCTGCTTCTGATTTAGACTGCCCGTAGAAGTCTTCTGGATTTCTTGCATCATTTGAGCAGAAAGCTTGACCTACGGCAGTTGATTCGCCATTCACTTTTATGGAACTAATAAATATAAAACGCTTTACACCGGCTTCAAATGCTTGGCGAGCAAGATTCATTGTTCCAGCAGTATTCACTTCGCGATAGCTGCTTAATGGATCTTCAGAAACATCATTCATCACATGAACACGTGCTGCACAATGAACCACTGTTTTTATATCTTTTAGAGCATCTATATAAGACGTCCGACTATCTATACATGCTTCACAAAAATCATACTTTAGATTATTAATATTATTTCGACCAACTAAGCGTACTTCTAATTGAGGGTTTTCCTTCAAGAAGTATGAGCCTAAAAATCCATTATAGCCCGTGACTAATATCATTTAAATATATACCCCAGTATTTTAGAAGGGTACTTCGATAAAACAGAAAACCAAGATGCAGGTATAGAGTTAACTCGGCATGCTTTCAAAATTTCTTTATTCAAATTTATATTTGAAGACAAACCTGAAGTACTAACCCCTCCGAGCCTCATCTTAACAAACTCTTTATTTATGTATTTAAAACGACTAGCTGGTAAATTAAACATTCGAATTAACATTTCAAAGTCAGCAGCTATTTTATAGTTCGAGTCATAGTCACCTACGTTTTCGTAACAAGCTCTTCGTGCATAGAAAGAGGGATGGGCGGGCATAAATCCACGAGAAAACATTTCTTTTTTAAAACTAGAAGACGAGTAATGGCGCTTTTTCACAGAAAGATTAGTATCATAAAATCCAACATCTGCATACACGCCATCATAATCAGTTATCAGTTCAGAAATACATTGAATGACATTATTATCAAATAGAACATCATCAGAGTTTAAGATTCCTATCACATCTCCTGTCGCTAACTTTATTCCTTTATTCATAGCATCATATAAGCCCTTATCGGGCTCACTTACATGAACAGCCACAGAATCAGAGTAACGACTGATTATCGTATTGGTACTATCTGTAGAGTTACCATCGATAACTATATGTTCAATATTATGATAGGTTTGTTGAGCAATAGACTTTAGTGTATCTTCGATCGTCTTTTCTGAATTAAAGCATACAGTCACAATACTAATTTTCACGACTTAACCACCATGTAGTTCAACAAAAATGTTACGTTTCCAACCATCAATTTGAACGACCATATTTATCTTCAAACCTAACGATGTCGTCTTCGCCTAAATAACCGCCAGTTTGAACTTCAATAATTTCTAGATCGATTTTTCCTGGATTTTCCATACAATGAGTGGCAGTTATTGGGATATAAGCTGCTTCATTTTCTGAATATAATCTACCTTCCCCATTAATGGTAATTAGTGCAGTACCTTTAACGACGATCCAATGTTCCGCACGGTGGTGATGCATCTGTATCGATACTCTTTCCCCCGGCTTTACAGTGATGCGTTTAACTTGGAAGCGATCACCAGTATCTATAGAGTCATACTTGCCCCAAGGACGGTATACTTCACGAGCGAGTTTATGCTCAGTTCGGCCATCAGCCTTAATTTGGTTAACAATTTGCTTAACATCTTGAACACTATCTTTATGTGCAACAAGTAAAGCATCTTTGGTATCGACAACAACCAAGTCATCCACACCAAGTAGTGAGACTAGTTTATATCCTGAGTGAATATGGTTGTTATTAGCTTGCTTAGCCATCACATCACCATGGATCACGTTACCACTCGCGTCTTTGTCTGACACTTCCCACAATGATGACCAAGAGCCGACATCACTCCAACCTGCATCTAGCGGAATAACTGAAATACCGCCAGGTTCATTATTTGATAATGGCTCCATCACCGCATAGTCAACTGATTGATCAGGGCAAGCGGCAAACGCTTCCTTGTTAAGCCGAATAAAGTCAAAGTCCAGTGCTGGATTAGCAATTGATGCTTGGCAAGCTGATAGCATATCAGGCTTGTACTTACCCAATAACTCTAGGTAACGGGTGGCTTTGACCATGAACATGCCGCTGTTCCAGTAGTAATCACCACTAGTGACAAAAGCTTGAGCTGTTGCCGAATCAGGTTTTTCAACGAACTGTTCAACTGCGAAACCGTGTGATTGTTTACTGCCTGCATGTATATATCCATACCCCGTTTCAGGTGCAGTTGGGACGATACCAAATGTTGCTACACCACCACTTTGCGAGACTTGTTTTGCTTCTGCGATCGCCTGGGTAAATGCTGCTGTATTTTGAATAACATGGTCAGCGGCCAATATCAGTAAATTAGCATTTTCATCTATTGCTTGTGCTTGAATAGCTGCAAGGGCGATCGCTGGGGCAGTATTTCGACCAAATGGTTCTAAAATAATACCACTGTTGTCTATACCTAACGCACGGATTTGTTCTGCTGCAATAAAACGATGTTCTTCATTACAAATTAATATTGGCGCTGCGGTTTCTACATCAGCTAAACGCAACAATGTGCTTTGGAGCATAGTCTCAGTATCGCTTACTAGCGATAAAAACTGTTTTGGGTACATACTGCGTGATAATGGCCACATACGTGTGCCATTACCGCCAGCCATAATAACTGGAACAATCATTTTAAAACCTCTTTAAAATCCATTTCTATTGTAATACAGTTCTGTATTTATTTGATTATGTTTATGAGTACTTGAGTCACTAACTGTTGTGCTACTTCAATGCTACTCGATTCGGCATAACAACGAAGCTCTGGTGCATTACCTGATGGGCGTAGATGTACAACATCATCATTACTTAGCGTAATACGTAGCCCGTCCGTCACATCCATTGATACTATGGATTCAGTTATGCTTAACTTAGTTAATAAAACCTGTGGTTGCTCCGCTGCTTCAGCTATGATTTTTTGGCTTGTTTCAGTTGCAAAATTTTCTATACGATCGCTATGGGTAAAACGCTTTGGTAACTTATCCACTAATTGTGTAATTGTTGAGTTTTTTGCAGCGCTTAATAGCATGAAAAACGGCAGTAGCGCGTCACGGGTTGGTAAGGCTTTCAAAGTACTACCAGCCACTTGTACATCACTGCCTAGCAAAAATCCGCCATTGGCTTCAAAACCCGCTACGCCATCAAACTGAGTATTCAGCTTTTCAAACTCAGCAATCACATAAGGAGAGCCAATTTTTGTTCGAGTCACTTGTTTGAATACTGCACTTTTTTCAATCGCTGTATTACAGCTTACCGGTACAGCCAATGCATCGATATTTAATACATTTGCACATAATAACCCTAAAATGTCGCCACGCAGCCAATTGCCATGCTCATCCGCTACTAATGGACGGTCACCATCTCCATCTGTCGAAAAGATGGCATCAAAACCATATTGCTTTGACCATGCTTTTGCTTTCGCGACATCTTTAGTCGATACTGCTTCAGTATCGATAGGCACAAACTCATTACTGCGTTCTAGCGCAACGACTTCAGCTCCTAAGCTCTGAAACAAATCTGCATATAAATCACGACCAGCACTTGAATGCTCGTAGATACCAATTTTTTTCCCCGTAAGCAAGTTGGCATCAAACAATGAAGCATAACGCTCTACGTAGCTTTGTTTTGCATACTCGTTTGCCTCTAAAACTGGGAGTTCAGTAATCGGCTCAAATACAGCCGGCGACTCGACAATAGCCACTTCATCCGCTTTAGTGATCTCGCCATCAGGGCGATAAAACTTCAATCCATTACGGTCAAAAGGAATATGACTGCCCGTTACCATAATGCATGGGATATCATCTTGCATGGCACGATAAGCCAGTGCTGGTGTCGGGATGACACCGTAATAGACTGGAGCGAGTCCAAGTTGCTTAATAGCCGCAACACAAGCCATCGCCATTGAAGGGCTACTTGGGCGATTATCAATGGCAATAGCAACACTATCAAAAGTAAACTGTGATTGAATACCTGTAATAAATGCATGCACAAAAGCTGCACATACATCGTTAGAAAACTGAGTTACTAGTCCACGCGCGCCACTAGTACCAAACTTTACACCCGATGAAGCTAATATATCTTTGCTCAGTAGCATCATGCATCCTAGAGTTTATTGATTATTATTAGGTTAAGCTGGACGAAGACAAGAAGTATGCCTTGGTATTATCATGTACGTTATTCGAGGTAAGAAGCGTTTTTACGTCCCACCACCGATAACCATTATGCTGATCTTCTGGCAAATCCGATAAATCACCGTTAAACGTTATTAAGTAAGCCAACACCACATAATGAGTGGTAAAGTCTACGCCTGATAAGTTGTCACTATATAAATGCTCATAAGGGCCTAAGAAGGTGGCATTACTTAAGCTATAGACTTTACCAATCTCGATCTGTGTTAAACGAGAGAATGCATTATTGAAGGTTTCATCTTTGACAATACGACCACCGGGCACGAACCAATAACCTTGCGCAGGACGGTTGTTACGTTTTCCCAGTAAGACTTGCCCTGCATTATTCTTAATAATTAAATCGATAGATATAAGCGGCGTATTTTGAACGACTTGTTTAAAAACGTCTAGTGGTAAATGTGACATATCGGCCTTCTAAGTACCCATCGGCTTAAACCGACTGGGTACATATACTTAATTGCTCATTACTTACGAAAATTATCCTGATTAGCTAAGAACCATTCATAAGTAGACGCTAAACCATCTTTTAACGATACTGAATAACTCCAGCCTAACGCCTTTAAACGGTCTACGTTCATGAGTTTACGAGGGGCACCATCTGGCTTAGTGGCGTCAAATGTAACCTTACCCTCAAAACCGACGACTTCCGCCACGGTTTCCACCAACTTGCGAATGGTGCAATCAATGCCTGTCCCAACATTAATATGACTTAACATTGGTTCAGTATTTGCCTCGTAAGTGACCGCCTCTAAGTTCATCACATGAATACTAGCTGCTGCCATATCGTCTACATGTAAAAACTCACGCATTGGTGTGCCACTCCCCCATGCAACAACTTCTGTATCTCCAGCAAGCTTCGCTTCATGAAAACGACGTAACAATGCTGGTATAACATGAGAATTTTGTGGATGAAAGTTATCATTTTCACCATATAAATTCGTTGGCATCACACTGCGGTAATCACGACCGTATTGTCGGTTGTAACTTTCACACATTTTAATGCCGGCGATTTTGGCAACAGCGTAAGGTTCATTAGTTGGCTCAAGTGGACCCGTTAATAATGCCTGCTCAGCCATTGGTTGCTGTGCAAGTTTTGGGTATATGCAAGACGAACCTAAAAACAGCAACTTTTGTACGCCATTGATATGAGCACTATGGATTATATTGTTTTGAATAGTCAGGTTTTCATATATAAATTCAGCAGGGTAAGTATTGTTTCCCACAATACCGCCAACTTTAGCTGCGGCTAAATATACTTCATCAATATTAGCGGCTTCAAAAAAAGAATTAACATCATCTTGTGATAATAAATTAAGCTCAGTGCGTGTGCGGGTAATAATATCTACACCGCCTTTAGCAATAAGTTGCCTAACAATCGCACTGCCTACCATACCACGATGACCGGCGACAAAAACTCGTTTCTGACTCATGCTTAACTTTCCAAAGATATTGAAACATCAAAGCCATGGGATTTCAATAACACATGCTGCTTTGCAATAGACACATCTGATTGAACCATTTCCTGACACATCTCTTCTACTGTAATCTCTGGCACCCAACCTAGCTTTTCTTTGGCTTTTGTTGGATCACCTAATAACGTTTCGACCTCTGCAGGGCGGAAAAACTTAGGATTAACTTTAACAATGACATCACCAACCGATACAGCAGGTGCTTTGTCTATGTCGACTGCTGACACGGTAGCCACTTCGTCAACACCTTCACCGGTAAACACAAGGCTAATACCAGCTTCAAGAGCTGACATTCTTACAAATTCACGAACTGATATCTGCTTACCTGTCGCTATGACAAAGTCATCAGCCACTTCTTGTTGAAGCATCATCCACTGCATACGAACGTAATCTTTAGCGTGACCCCAATCACGAAGTGCATCCATATTGCCAAGCTCTAACTGGCTTTCCAACCCTTGAGAAATATTGGCAAGGGACCGAGTAATCTTACGAGTAACAAAAGTTTCACCACGACGCGGAGATTCATGGTTAAACAAAATGCCATTACACGCATACATACCATAAGATTCACGGTAGTTAACTGTAATCCAGTATGCATACATTTTGGCTACAGCATAAGGAGAACGGGGATAAAACGGAGTTGTCTCTTTTTGCGGGGTTTCTTGTACTTCACCATAAAGTTCAGAAGTAGATGCTTGATAGAATTTAGTTTTACTCTCCAAACCATTAATACGAATAGCTTCTAGCAACCGCATAGTCCCCATTCCATCGATATCCGCGACATACTCGGGGGACTCAAAGGAAACCGCCACATGAGACATTGCACCCAAATTATAGATCTCATCAGGTTGAATTTCCTTGACCAAGCGAATAAGGTTCGAGGAATCCGACAAGTCACCATAGTGTAAATGTAAGTTTGTATTACTATTTAAAACTGTATCGATACGCACTGTGTTATAAGAAGATGCACGACGAATTAGACCGTGTACCTCATATCCTTTTCCTAACAAAAGTTCAACAAGATATGAACCATCTTGACCCGTCACACCTGTTATTAATGCTTTTTTCATGTCTATTTCCCAAGTAATTTCAATGGATAAGATTATGAAACCTCTAACCATTAAAAAGTAGCATTAGTCGATTCGATTTCTGCTTGATTTGTTCGTTTCACACTGGCTTTAAGTGTTTTTTGCATTTAAAGATTGAATGCTAAGTACCTTGCAAATACAAGGGGTTTACCTACCTGACCACAATTGATTGGGCTACCACCCAATCTCACTTCAAGGAGATAGGTTTCCCTCTGTTTTATTAAACTACTATCAAAAAACAAACCAATTAAATTGTACTTAGTTGCTGCGCATTTTTATCTTTGTCGGATAATATAGGCAAACCATCTAATGGCCAGTCTATCCCTATAGTTTCATCATCCCATGCAATACTGACTTCTGATTTAGCATGGTAATAGTTTGTACATTTGTAAACAAACTCAGCCTCATCACTTATTACATAAAAGCCATGAGCAAACCCTTGAGGTATCCATAATTGTCTTTTATTTTCATCAGAAAGATATACGCCTACCCATTTACCTAAGGTTGGAGAGTCTTTTCGAATATCAACAGCCACATCAAATACTTCACCAGAAACTACTCTAACTAATTTTCCTTGAGTATTTTCAGATTGATAATGTAAGCCTCGTAATATTCCTTTTTTCGACTTTGAATGATTGTCTTGTACAAACTGAGTTGGTTTGCCAGTGACTAGCTCCTCAAACTGCTTTTGATTCCATGTTTCCATGAAAAAACCACGTTCGTCACCAAAGACTCTTGGTTCAATTATTTTTACATCGAGAATTTCGGTATCAATAACTATCATGATTAACTCTTGTATAGTTCAATATTATTCAATGCGGCTTTCCAATCACTTGCTGTTATACCAAAAATCGCATTAATCTTGTCGCAAGATAGTTTGGAATTTTCTGGCCGCTTGGCTGATGTAGGGTACATATCGGCTGCAATACCATTAATCATTGGAGTTTGAATTAAATTCGTTTGGTCAGCCAGTTCAAAGATAACCTTCGCAAATTCACACCAACTCACATGTGGGTAACCGGCAAAATGAAATACACCAAACTTGTGATTTTGCGCAACTCTATTAATACTCATCACCATAGTGATTAACGCATCTGCAATATCCCCAGCATAAGTAGGGCCACCAAACTGATCTGCAACTACATTGAGCTTTTTATGAGCAGCGCCAACTCGAAGCATCGTTTTTACAAAATTATTACCGTGTTCACTAAAAACCCATGCAGTGCGTAAAATTATGTGTTTGGAATTGGCATCAATTACTGCTTGTTCACCGGCTAATTTACTCTGTCCGTAAACACTCAAAGGACCTGTTTTATCCCTCTCAGTATAGACACCCTCTTTATTGCCAGGGAAAACATAGTCAGTGGAGATATGTAACATTACCGTGCCAAGAGCATTGGCTGCTTCGGCAAGAAATTTGGGGCCATCACGATTGATGGCATAAGAAAGCTCAACTTCTTCTTCAGCTCTATCAACTGCGGTATGCGCTGCAGCATTAATTATAAAATCAGGTTTAAAACTTTCAACCACCTGAATTACAGCAACTTGATTCGTAATATCCAGTTCATTTCGGTCCAATGCTAGGAACTCAATTGCTTCTTGTGAATTAGCTTTTAGGCTATTTAGACATTCAACCAAACTGCTCCCTACTTGACCATTAGAGCCGGTGACTAATATTCGCATTAATTTGACCTTTACTTACTTCCGTCACTATACGCATTAAATACTGCCCATAGTCATTCTTTGTCATAGGCGCTGCTAATCGTATCAAGTCTTGAACGGATAACCAACCATTGTAAAATGCAATTTCTTCTAAACAGGCTATTTTTAAACCTTGAATATTTTGGACAGTTTGGACAAAAGATGAGGCTTCGTGCAAACTTTCATGGGTACCGGTATCTAACCAAGCGAAACCACGACCAAGTAGTTCTACATTTAAGGAACCATCATTGAGATACATTTCATTCAGTGAAGTTATTTCAAGCTCCCCACGTTGTGAAGGCTCAACTTTTTTTGCCATTTCGATTACTCGATTGTCATAAAAATACAGACCTGTTACCGCATAATCTGATTTGGGTAGAGCTGGTTTTTCTTCGATTGATACTGCTTGCATCTGCAGATTAAACTCAACAACACCAAAACGCTCTGGATCTTTCACTTGGTAACCAAAAACAGTTGATACACCAGAATCGGCTAATTTAGCAGATTTTTTTAGCTGTTCACTAAAATGTTGCCCATAAAAGATATTGTCACCTAACACTAAACAACAACTATCATCGCCAATAAAATCCTCACCAATAATAAACGCTTGTGCTAAACCATCTGGATTTGGCTGAATCGCGTACTCAATTGAAATACCATAATCTGAGCCATTACCTAATAAACGTTTAAAACTTCCATTGTCTTCAGGTGTAGTGATGATAAGTACATCTTTTATTCCCGCTAGCATGAGTGTAGATAGCGGGTAAAAGATCATCGGTTTATCATATAAAGGTAACAGTTGTTTAGACACGCCTTTAGTTATAGGGAAAAGTCGACTGCCTGAGCCCCCCGCTAAAATAATACCTTTCATTATTCCGGATCCTTTGAATTTGCCGCCATTATACCTAACTCTCCTTGATAACTACCATCTTGAACATTCTGACACCAGACTGGGTTATCTATATACCATTGAACAGTCTTTTTTAGACCTGTTTCAAAAGTTTCGATTGGCGCCCAAGCGAGATCACGCTGCATTTTACTTGAATCTATTGCATAACGACGATCATGACCAGGGCGGTCTTTAACATAAACTATTTGCTGCGCATATTTCGTTTCTTTTGGGACTAAAGTGTCTAAAATAGAACAAATTGTTTCTACTACTTCTAGGTTTTGCTTTTCGTTATGACCGCCAATATTATAGGTTTCGCCCACGTCACCTTGGGTAACTACTTTATATAGTGCACGAGCATGATCTTCTACATATAGCCAATCACGAATTTGATCACCTTTTCCATAAATTGGTAGTGGTTTACCTTCGAGTGCATTTAATATCACTAAAGGGATTAGCTTTTCTGGAAAATGATGTGGGCCATAGTTATTTGAGCAGTTGGTCACCATGGTTGGTAAACCATAAGTGCGAAGCCATGCTCGAACAAGGTGATCACTTGATGCTTTAGACGCTGAATAAGGGCTTGATGGCTCGTAAGATGTAGTCTCTAAAAACAAAGGTAGATTTTCATCTCTCTCAATTTCATCAGGATGTGGCAAATCACCATAAACCTCATCAGTTGAGATATGATGAAAGCGAAATATTTTTTTAGCATCATCAGTCAATTTATTCCAATATTTACGAGTCGCTTCTAATAGCGTGTAAGTACCTATAATATTTGTTTCAATAAACGCAGCGGGACCTTTAATGCTTCTATCCACATGGCTTTCAGCTGCGAGGTGCATAACGGCATCGGGCATATAAGTATTAAATACTCGGTCAAGCTCGACTCTGTCACAAATATTGACCTTCTCAAACACGTAGCGGTCGTTTGCTTCAACAGAAATTAGCGACTCTAGGTTGCCTGCATAAGTTAGACAATCAATATTAACAACACTATCATCTGTATTTTCAATAATATGACGCACGACCGCTGAACCGATAAAACCTGCGCCTCCGGTAACTAGAATTTTCACTTAGTTAATCCTATTTAGAATGTATATATTTTCGAAATCGAAAACAGAGTAAGATTACGAAGTCATGCAGCACATAAGACTCGTGATAGAAACGGAAACCGATTCAATGTCCTTTTCATATAAGGCTTCTAAGCAAGTTCACATCCGTTGCACATTTAATTTGTTTACGTTGAATGCTAACTTTAAAGCTTATTTCTTGCTTCAAGAGATTTAAACACGCTTACCAAACTCTTGAGCCCCAATGATATTGTCAAATGTTATGCACGAAGATAATACAGTACCCTGTCGATGTTTTTCAAGCTAGCTAAACCCTTTCATAAATATTAAGCTACATTTCTTTCCGCCGTTTCCGACTCTTTATCTGCATTGAGCATCACCTCACCAACCGCCTCGCAGTTTTTGATATAGCCTGAACATCTTTTGGATTTTATTTTTTACAGCGTAGTGTCAACATCGCTTCGATTATGTCGAGAGTCGAATCCAGTGTTAAAGCCAGAATAAAATAGAAACCTAAAGATCGGTCGAGCGAATAATAACCACCTTGAAATATTTTTCTAACGAGCTTATGGAGTATGGGGCGTTGTTGATCAAATAACTGCTTGAGATGCCGCTATACCAAGGTTTTCTGTGTTTATGGAGTTATCTGTCTAACAGGCATGCCTAGCTCTATGACTTTGTTCATCGCCTTTACACCAGCCAAAGCTTCACCTACCTGTGCATTGTAATCACGAAAGCTTAACTTGGAGCTGATGAGTTGTTTGTCGCGATACATCGCAGTCTCCGATAGCGAGCTTTGATGGTAACCATTGTCATCTTTCCATTGTTTTAACGTCCCAGATTTCAATGCTTCAACAGCTTCATTTCGCGGGTGACCATCTTCCCAGTATCCTGCTTTGAACGCGGTGGAATCGTTGGTTTTGCACCTTTGCGTTGCAGTAATATATGGCACTCTTTTGTGTCGTATGCACCATCAGCTGAGAACTGATTTAGCTTTCGGCGAAGCGGGTTGAGCATTGTCGGTAATACTTAGTTATCAGCGACTTTAACGAGCCTGACTTCGGCTGATACAACATCGAGAGTCTCTGCGTCAATCCCGAGGTGCAACTTACGCCATGTGCGCCGGCACTCCTTACCGTGCTTCCGCGTTTTCCGTTCACCTTCACCGTAAATCTTCTATCCTGTTGAATCAACGACAAGATGAGTAACGGGACCTCTACAGAGGTTACGATACTTAACCTCAACAGTCTTTGCCCGCTTGCTTATACAAGTGTAATCCGGTGCAGCTAATGGCACATCCATCAGTCGAAAAAGAGAATTTATGAAGCCTTCAGTTGCCCGCAAATACGCCTTTGAACATGAGGTCGGTTTCAATCGCTGTATCACTAAATTGAAAACCTCTACCACGACCGCCGTGATGGGCTTTGCAGTGCAAAGCATTGATGGCTGATTCACCCAGCCGAAAAAGCAACCGAACCTTAATTGACTAATACTTGATTGTCCTGTTTCCAGTTAATTATTTTACGTTTAGATTTGCCCATGAAGCCTGTCTCGTTGTAGTACTAACAAGATCAGATCACAGAACGGCCAAATGGTTCCTTAGATTTAGGCGACAACGCCGAGCATGGGTAAAAAACACTTATGGTCCGACCCTGTCTCTTGATCACATTTCAGTCTAAAAACCTATCAACTCAGCCGTTTCCTTGCTCAGATAGTATCCACTCAGCATATCCTGCAGTTTGTCCCAGCCAAGCCACATGGTTGCCCAACTGGCAATGCCTGTTCGCTTAGAATCGTAGAAGCCGCCAAGCTTGGATATGGCTTTGTATGCCCATTTGAGCGTAGTGACTTCACTAGGTAGCTTTTTAGGATAGCGGCCACCTCTCTTGTTAGCATTAAGATAGAGAATGCGCCACTCATCTTGTGTGAGCACGTTTCTGCAGGGCTGTAACTCAATCGCTTCGGCTTGCTCCTTCAGGCCGCGAGCTTTGAGCTGCACAGCTAAAGTCTGGATTTCACGCAGTTGCATCAGCCTGATGGCGACAAAGGCTAAGATCAAGACAATTCGCTCAAGGTTTTCAGGCTCAGTCATGCCTTGACGCTCTACGCCCGCACCGGTTTTCCAAGCTTTGTGGTAATCCTCCACGCGCCAGCGCTGCGAGTAGACGCGGATGATTTTCATGGCTTGTTTATAGGTTCTACGGGCTCACTGGTCAGCAGAAGCCACGATAATCTCGCCTCTTCATCTGCCGTACTTTGCTCTTGGGCAAAGACCGCATTGAGCATGACTTTCTGCCCTCCTTGACTAAAGGTGACATGTACAGCGTGCAGCGAAAATTCAGTTGTTCTTGCTTTGCGATTCTTGCGCGCTCCTTTGCTGTCGTGCATGCCTTTTTGTTGAATATCCAGTTGATAACGTCCAAGCTCAGGTTGAGCGGCAAGGTGTGGAAATAACTTAAGCTCGGCCTGCTCAATGCTCCTGTGGTGCTTTGCGCGAACCACGAAACGTTCTTGCAACTCGCTTTTCTCTTGCAGGTAAACAAAGATATCAGCCTCGCGGCCGCAAACGGTGATCGCCTTGTGCATTTGGTCGCCAAAACAGCGGAGAACGCTGGCTGAGGCCGCTACCTATTTGCCGCTTTCGGGCTCTGTTGTGCCATCGGCTTCGTCCGGAAGCATCCACCACTCTTAATAGACAAGACAGAGGGGGCATCCAGTAGCGGCACCAATCATAAAGCTATTGTGAACCCTCCAACCACGTGCCTTGTCAGTGGTTTTGCCCAGTTTACCCAGCTTCGTCGCACCGCCATGTCTGAAACTCAAAGAGGTTGTGTCTTCCATCAGCAAGACTTCATCACAGGAACAGCTAGTGCGGCTTTGGCATCAAAAACTGAACGACGAAAAGCTCTAGCGTCGATCTTCTAGTTGCGAATAAAACGGTAGGTGCCTTCAACCAAACAGTCCAGACCATCACAAGCGTAAACCGCTGAGCGACCTATGTTGTCAGCGAAGCTGACTGGCAATATCGACTAAGCGTTGAGTTCTTCGATTATCACCGTTCTGGGCTGTACCGAACATGGCTTGAGCCCAATCAGTTGTATTGTGAATGAGTGGAAGCATGATATTAAAGCTGTTGAGGTTAGTGATAGACTATGGCCTCTCAAATCGTTTGCTAGGTCTATCCCTAGTTGCTAAATTGTGTATAAGAGTCAGGTCCTACCCTGGCCCAGTACCTAATAAAAAATAGTCAGAAATATTCAAGAATAGATTTTAAAAAACCTTGTTATTCAAAGGAGTCTAGTGTTCTAGCAACTAACACGGGAGCTATCGATTAAAGTTTCAAATATTATAAACTAAATTCGAACCTATAAATTAAAGTAACTAAAAAAGTACTCAACTGAAGGGGCTCCCATAAAAACTTGCGACTTAGCACTCATCAACTCCAATGAAAATAACTTGTAAATAGCACATTAGTTAAAAACGCGAGCAAAGAATAAAGTACGACGATAAAACGTGAAACAAAATACCCCTTAAAAATACATATTAGATAAGGAATTAAAAAAACCTCCGAGTACATCAAAGAATAACCTAACCTGACGCCCATATGAGGAAATGAAGATAAAGAAATATAAAAAAAGATCCCTATAGAATACAATAACAAAAAAAACGGGAAGTATATATGCTTTCTAGAAAGCATCTGGTAATGATAAGAAAAAAAGCACAAAACAATTATTCTAGAGATAATGAAAAAACCAAAAACATTTATACTAGAGTCACCATTTGCAGAATAGGTAACGAGCTTACTTACAAGCCCTTCAAATGGGATTATAGAGAGTAAAATATCATAGAATAAAGACGAAGAAAAAAGAAGCATGAAGAAATATGAAAATGGAATCAATAATACGATGTAACTTCTTTTTATTCTATAAGGATCGATAAAATAAAGCAGTAAAAAAATAAACGAAGAATAGTGAAAGAAAGTAGCTGCTGCAATCACAAAAAAGTACTTATAAAAGCTTCTATGAAAAATAAAATAAAAAGAAATGAATACTAAAGCAACCGCAACACCAGCTCTTATTTGAATTAACTCATGGATAATAAAATAGTTAGAAAGATAAACAACGAATGAGTAAAATGGAAAAGGGGAGAAAAACACAATCGCTTTGAACTTTACTAAAATCGCAACAAAAGCATATAGAAAAAATAATACATAGAAATTGTCACTCGAAATTAAATTAGCCAACCGAGCTAATAAAGTAAAAGATATTTCAATGAAATAATCAGATTGCCCATGCACTACATTATGAAAAAGATGGGTGTAAGTATCATAATCCGGTAAAGAAGAGCCATCACGAAATGTCGCAAACAAGACTAAAGTAACAAATAAAAAAATATAAAATGGTGATTTAGCCAAGCCTTTTTCAAAAAATGAAAAAAATGAAAACAAAGACAGTAAAGATAAAGAAGCTAAAATCATAACGTTATTTTTCAACTACTTTTCTATAAGCATCAATGTAAGAGTTAGGAGTGCGATTAAAAATCATGACATTTCTATGTATTGCGTATTGATTTAAGATTTCATGGCTCTTGAAACAAAGAAACTGAGTATGTAAAAATGCTGACAGAGTATTAAGTGAACTATGTCTACCCAGCGAACTTTGACCGGCATAAAAATGGTCAAGACTTACACTAATTTCATTATTATCTGACACTGACAAATCTTTAATCCAAGATTGCTCTACTCCAAACAGATGAATTTTACTGTATTCATTATTGACTGCAATAAATATGGCGGCATTAATGACTGTTTGTGGAGTAGGCATACCCAATGACAAAGAATAAAATAAATAATTAAGCCGTGTTCCTGTGTCAATCGGAGTGGAATTAAAGAAAGTGAATTCCAAATTCCTATTATCAAACTTACTAAATATTATAGAACCTTTAAATTTATAAGGAACATATATTGTTAAATCCCAAGAAACATCATTAAGAGCATTGATTAAATCATTTAACTTGTTATTAGACTCCAGATCGGATGAACTATTTGGGAACAGGAGTGGATCGAGGAGAACATAACAACTGGGTTTCAAGTAATCAAAATATTTTGTTAAGGCGAAATAATTAACTACATATATATCCTTATCGTTGAAAAAAGAAATATTTTCTTCGAAGGCTGAGTTTATAGAGGGACCATTCCCAAGAACTACACACTCATCCGACTTGCGTAAAAATGTTTTTTTCAAGCCCAAAAAAACATTACTAAAAAATATGACCTTCAATAACGAAAAAACTGAAGCATATAGATAACCCACATAAAGATAACAGTGAACAAAAATGTATTTAACTTTATAAAACATCACTTTCTCCACATATCTGGTAAAGTATGATAACGAGAAAGAAACACTAGCAATCTCGAAAATGACATATACTTGTTCGGACCTAACAACCTAAGAATAATTCTCATGCAGAAAAATATAAACTTAAACTTACCTTGATTGTTACTTACATCCTTAAAGCTCATTGCTGAATAATTATCTCCTACAGAAGTCAAAAGATTATTTCTACTGGCAAATTTTCCAACTACAGACTTACTATCAAAGGGGTTTTCTATATCTTTAAACTCTTCAAAACAAGAAAAATAGGCTCGTCTTAGCGTCGGAGATATGTACTGTCCATTAGACATGTAATCGTAAGAGTATACATTATTTTCCACAGATTTTTCATATTTAACTACTTCAATTTTATATTTTTCAGATAATGCCTCTATCGAACCACTATCGTTAGCGCCAAAATCAAATTTATTTCTAGACAACTTCGAAGGAGTATTGAAGTTGAAGGAACTAAAATGAATGAAAACAAGATTCTCATTATTTACATTATGACTTTTTTCATTCTCACTAGTTACAGTTCTTTCGTGTAAGTTCCAATAAGCGACATTATAACCTGGATGCTTAATCACATAAATAAAATCGAAAAACAACTTACCTAAAGTTACCCATTTTTGATCTGTAAAGACTCCAAACTGAGGGTCATCAAATGCATTTTCAAAACAACGTTCCTCCCACCATGTAAGAAAACTTATTGAATCCATGGAATCATTTGCAGCAAAAAATCCTAAATTATAATTACCAAAACGCATTAATTGTTGATCATTTACCGCTCCATGACTTATTGGTGTAAGGTAATGCGGCGTTACAATGAATGGGTTATCATTTAGCAAATCATCTAAATAGTCGAAACTCCCATATACATATACATCAGGGTCAAGGAAGACGATTTTCTCAGTTGGTAAACTCTTAAGAAAAAATTTAGCTAACCAAGGCTTTAATGCAGTAGTAAGCTCAATAACCGTATATTTAAATGACAAAGTAGAAAAGCTTGGTACATCTAAATCCTCTATCCAATGAATATTCGCAAACTCATATTCTTTAATCTTTCTTTTTTTATCAAACAAAACGATATTTAAAACACACCCGTTTTGCATATTTAAAGAATCGGCTAGCGCATAAACTTTGGGAAGATACGCACAGTTACAAACCGTAAAAAATTCCATGATAGTAAACCTTCATATTGTAATAATGTTACTTGAAAAACCTAAGTAAATAAAATGATAATTTATTTACTTTTAAAATTGAACATATAGTTAGATAAATAGTTGCCGCGACAACTGTATTTATACAAATATTTAAAAAATTGCTTTCAAAAGAAAACCGCATCAAATATAAGAAAAAATATGAAAACAAAGCGATAAATAAATATGGTACAAAGTCCTTTATCTGGTCTGAAACCTTGTATCTTAATGTTTTTGATAAATAATAGCTACAGATAAAAAGTGTAATTACGGATGTTAATATTTGAGTTGCCACTATATATAGAAGCGAAAATTTCACAAAAACAATTAATAAAATAATGGCAATCGACTTTGAAAAAAGCTGTATCTTCATTGAAATATCACTTCTCCCAACTGAGTTTAGTGCGCTAATTGATAAAGAAAATGGGTGATGGAAACAAAAAAATAAACAGAAAAACTCAAAATAAATTACACTTTGAGACCATTTTTCAGTCAATACTATATTGATAATGTCCGATGCTGAAATTGAAATTATCATTAATATCGGTAAAATAATGAAATTTGAATTTACAATGGAGGAGCGCAGTATTGTAAGTAACTTTTCTTTATCACCTTGGTTTTCAGAGAAATGAGGGAATGTTACCGACGATATTGTTGAATTAATCGTACTTGCAAACAACGAAGGTAGTTGCTTACCATTAGTATAAAAACCTAGCTCTGTCGTACTATAAAATTTCCCTATAATAAGTGGATACATATTCAAATAAAACACATCGATTATATTTACGATGAACAGTTTATAACCATAATTAAAAAGCTTTTGAAATCTACTTAAATTAAACTTTAACGATGGGAACCATTTAAAATGAATGCTAAAAATTATAATTGAAACTAGTACCGAGGAAAGGTGATAAAAAATCAAAGAATATACGCCAAAATCATTCATTGCAAGCACTATACTAGTAGACCCCGAAATCATCGTAGTAACGAATCCAATGTTGGCCATTTTTTTAAACTGTAATTCTTTTGTAAACTTTGCTTTTTGCACCATATTGATTGAATTAAAAACAATAACTAAAGCACTTATTTTAACAAGCATTTCTATTTCCGATATCTCATAAAAATGTGAAATACTTTCTGATATCAAATAAATTACAACGTAAATGATGAGTGAGCACAATAGAGAAAAAATTAAAACCGATGAATAATCCCCGTCATCAACACCTTTTTTCTGTATTAAAGCCAAATTTAAACCATTGTTTACAAAAACATTTAAGATAGCATTAATCGATGTGAGAATTGCGATAACACCAAAATCCTCAGGTGCCAAAATTCTAGCTAGGGTTATAAATAAAACAACTTGAAAAAGGTTTACATAGACAGTTTCGAAAAATTTCCAAATTAAATTTTTAATCATACAATTTTTCTTTTTTTAATTATCGCCAGCACTTCATTTAATAAAAGATTTAACGTATTCTTTAGCTTGACATGCTTTATCACAAACAGCAGAACTTCCCAGTTATGTGATGACGGATATCTTAACAAGTATAAAATTGACCATAAAAGGTAGTTTCCATTCTTATCCTTAAAATTAACCAACACACCATAAGTATCCAAAGTTAACTCACGAAGACGACCTAAATATAAGATTCTTTCTCTAACTTGGCATTTTTGACTAATCGTTGACTTATAGTTAGTGCCGCTATCTTTAATAACTTGCCTTGATACCGCAGAATTATATTCATGAACAAAAATTTTTCCATTCAAGCATAACAGTAGATTCAAAGACATGTCGGCTATGAAGTGATGCCCATTAATAATTAGAGTTGTGTCAATTTGTTTTTCTTTAAAGATATTGCGAAAACACAGTGTTGCTAAGTGCCCAATATACAAATAAGATTCAAAATCACTTAATTGATAGTCACCATTTGATGGCTTACCCGGCCCTTCATATTCTTTCTGTATTATTTTCCCATCGTGATCAACTACTGAATACCGATGTGTGCATGCTATATATTTTGAATTACCTCTCAAAAAATTAACTTGCTCGGACATTTTATTAACATTTGTCCAGAAATCATCACCCTCTAAAACAAATATGTAGTCGCCTTTACAATGGTTAAATACATCATATAAGTTCTTTGCTGGCCCTAAATTTTGGGTCCTTGAAAGTACTTTTATGTTTGGATTACTATGTTGAAACCTATTTATAATACTTAAAGTACCATCAGTCGAACAATCGTCACCGACAATGATTTCATATTTAAATTTTACATTTTGACATATAATGCTTTCTAGCGCTTCAGATATGTATTCTTGTTGATTGTAGGTTATAACCGCTACGCTTACTAATGGCATACTAGACATCTCTACTTCATACCCTAATAGTTCAATAGTTCAATAGTTCAATAGCTTAATAGCTTAATAGCTTAATAGCTTAATAGCTTAATAGCTTAATAGCTTAATAGCTTAATAGCTTAATAGCTTAATAGCTTAATAGCTTAATAGCTTAATAGCT
>NZ_JAKIKQ010000018.1 GCF_023284045.1 Shewanella kaireitica | reverse complement strand
CAAGAGGGGATTGCTGTTGATCCCCTTTTGGCCGAGTGTGAGCTGGAAGCTCACGACTTTGATCAAGCGTAGCTTGATAAAACTAATAGAGGACCAACTCACTTTGGGGCATTTCCTTGTTAGAAATCCAAACTCTACAGCCTAATGATTATTCCAACTATCAAGTGTAGATACGGCCGTGACCGTCCATGACATGGACGTCATGGCCGAGCTTCCATGGATGGACTTGCTGCGTGTCACGGCAGTGTCTAAACATGCGATCGTTCATTCACATTGACCCATAGGGATATGGGAAATGTCATAATGGTGTCGGGAATACAAGTTCAAACAGGTTGCTTGGCAACACAATTCAAAAAATGTAATCAGTCTTCATTCGAAGGCCAATTAACTTTGAGACACATCCGAGTTAACCACTAGCAAAGACAACTCCAATGGCTTGCAATCAGCATGCTGCAACTAGCCGCGCTTGCATCATATCTCAACTTACCACTATGGCTTTTTCACTATCACCATAGGCCGTGGTATATTAGCGCCCATAATCATTCAGGCAGTTAAAAAAGGTCATTTCATGAAAATCGGTATTATTGGCGCTATGGAGCCAGAAGTTGCGCATTTAGTTGAATCGATGGAAAATTCGACTTCTACCACTATTGCGGGTATCGAGTTTGTCGCCGGTCAATTAGCCGGAAAGGACGTTATTGTCACTCGCTCTGGGATCGGTAAAGTTACTGCGAGTATCGCGACGACACTGCTTATTGAAAAATATGCACCCGATGTCATTATCAATACAGGTTCTGCCGGCGGTTTCGCCGATGACCTTGCTATTGGTGATATTGTTATCTCATCAGAAGTGCGTCATCACGATGTGGATGTGACCGCATTTGGTTATGAAATTGGTCAAATGGCCCAACAGCCTGCCGCGTTTATTCCAGATGCTAAGCTGGTTGCCGCTGCGCAAAAAGCCGTTGCTAGCTTAGGTGAAGTCAAAGCAATTGAAGGTCTGATTTGTACTGGTGATAGCTTTATTTGCGATCCAGTGCGCACTAAGACCATGTTAGAAAACTTCCCAACTATGGCTGCGTGCGAAATGGAAGCTGCTGCCATAGCTCAAGTTTGTCATCAATTTGAAATGCCATTTGTAGTCATTCGCTCACTGTCTGATAATGCCAATGACGACTCAGCAGTTGATTTTGATGAGTACATCATCAAAGCGGGTCACCATTCTGCACTAATGGTTATCGCGCTCATTGAACAACTTTAACGCTGTATAATTAAATAAGTCGCATAAGGATATAACAGACACTATGGTTCCGGAGTTTACAAAAATCTTCTCGCAAGATAGTCAACTTTATATCGGTGCTATAGTGCTGTTAATGTCGATCCTTCTAGCACGCATGGCTCCGCTACCGCGACAATTGCAACCACTCGTTTGGCTAAGCAACCTAGCATTAAGTTTAAGTGTAAAAGTTAACCATACTCACCGGGCTGCATCGCAGCAGGTCATTGCTGGAGTATTATCAACACTACTGTTAATACTCCCCTTCTGGCTCATTATTAGCTTTTTTATTGAACTGGCTGAGTTCACTTGGTTTTTTGAAGCTTTAGTTATCTACATTTGCCTGCAAGACGATCACTTCAGATATATAGCCCGCGAAGTATCCATTGCGATACAACGGGATAATAAAGGACGCGCTCGCGCACTATTACAACCTTGGCTCAATCGCAGTACTCAGTCGTTGTCTAGCGTAGGGTTAAGCAAGGTCACCATAGAACGTTTAGCAACCACGCCCACCTATGGCATAGCTTCAACTGTACTTTTTTATTGTATTGGTGGAGTGCCATTGCTGTTAGCCGCTAGAATGCTTAAGCAGTTAGATAATGTTTGGCCAGTTTACAACCCGCAATATCGTTTCTTCGGCATTGTCGTATACGCACTTAGTAGCATTGTTCATTTCATCCCCGCTAAACTTTGGAGCTTTACTCTTGCGATTCAAGGGGGGCCAAAAAGTTTAGCCGTACTACTGAATCCTAAAATCAATGCCGCTCCGATGGTTGAGTATCAAACCAGCGCCGTTATCGCCAGTGCACTTAATGTTGAGCTCGGCGGGCCTGCTAAATTTCAATGTGGTAAAAATGCCGATAAAAAAGTCATTTTACCCAAACTAAAATATGGCCGCTTGCCCGAAGCTGACGATATTCAACGTGCGTTAAAGCTCAACTCTATGGCGTTTGGCTTATGGACCTTTGCCATTATTCTTCTTCCAGCAATCTGGGGCACATTACGAATGTTAAATGGCTAATTGGCCTTTTACCTCCTTGTCGCTCCCGAGTGCGTTATAATTCGCCAAACAGGCTTAAATTCAATCAGAAAAATACCATCATCTTGTATATATTATTGGCATAGGTATTATTCTTAATTTGGTTATTATCTCCTTTACGGGCTTTCGATTTGCTAGATAACATACATGTATCGCTTACTACACCCGCATTGCTGTTTCCGGCAATTTCTTTGCTTTTGCTCGCCTATACCAATCGTTTTTTTGCATTGGCCGCACTTATTCGCAATTTGAGCGCAGACGGCCAACCTATCCACGACAGTCAGCTTAAAAACTTACGGCAACGCATTAGTATTATCAAAAGAATGCAAGAGTCTGGCGTGCTCAGTTTTGCACTGTGCGTTTTATGCATGATTTTCATCTATATTGGCTTTAACAAAATCGGCTCACTAATTTTTGGTTGTAGCTTGCTGTTATTGCTTTACTCGCTGCTATTGTCTGTCATTGAAATTCGTATTTCTGTCGATGCGCTAAACATCCACCTGAAAGAGCTCGACAAATGATAGATTGGATCTATTTCTTCGACCTGTGCGGAACCTCGGTATTTGCACTATCTGGTGCGCTTGCAGCTGGTCGACATAAAATGGATCCGTTTGGGGTGATTGTATTGGCCTCTGTGACCGCCGTGGGTGGCGGCAGTATTCGCGATGCTATATTAGGTACTACGCCTGTGTTTTGGATCCAGGATCCTAACTATATTATTGTTATTTTAGCGACCGTGCTGCTGACATTGATATTTGTACGTAAACCCAAACGTGTACCTCGATATATCTTTCCTGTGGCTGATGCTCTTGGTTTAGCTCTGTTTACTATTATTGGCGCAGAGAAGGCCTTGAGCCTCGAGCTAGGTGGCATGATAGCCGTAGTGATGGGACTAATAACCGGTGTCGGCGGTGGTATCATACGCGATCTACTTTGCCAACAAGTGCCAATGGTATTGCGCACAGAAATTTATGCGACGGCATCAATTATGGGTGGGATCTGCTACACCATTAGCTTATATTGGGGAGCGCCTGACATGTTCGCGCTGCTGTTTGCTATGGCGACCGCATTAACTATAAGATTAGCTGCAATACGCTGGCATCTATCCTTACCTGCATTTGACTTAAAGACGCAACAAAAATGAGATTACAATTATTTAGTTTACTCCTGGTTTTTTTCAGTTTGCCAAGCTTCGCCAACATCGGTGACATGCCTAAAGAACAACAACTAGCGGTCAAGTATATTAAGGCTCTCACTAGCCAAGACTACGCTAAGCTAACCTCATTTTATAATCGTGACAGCGTTTTTAATGACAGAACCGCAAGCCGAAAATACACCGGGAAACGCCACATATTAAGCTTTTTAAAACGTGCCCATAAAGGCGTGCTTGAGTACAACTTTAATATTGAGCATATGTTTAACTCAGGCTCTTTGGTCATTCTCATTGGTAACTACCATTATAAAGGCCCTGGAGAACAGTTTGGTAAGCCCGGTCGTATTATTGATCTCGCCATCCCTGGGGTGACAACTTTAAACTTAGATATGACCAATAATCGCGTCAAAGAGCATCAAGATCTGATGGACTATCAAACCATGTCGGATCAGCTATCCACTCAATAACCGCTAAAGTTTACGAGTAACCAGCAGACGGAATATCTTCAGTGAGCGCTGGATCGCATTTTAAAGCTGCTGTAGGAAACTTTTTCAATCTAGCCTGTCAAAGTAATAGAGACATACTTTTTGCTGTAGGTTGTTATGAGTTTTATCAATATTATTCGTACCCTTTTTGCTTTTTCAGTCCTGTTTTGCAACGCGGCGTCAGCCTATGAAAACCCGATCGTGGTATCTTACGCTGTGCAACCAATAAACAAATTTAATCAGCAGCTTGATCAAGCTCAGCAAGAGTCATTAAAGTGGACACAGGCACCGGAATCTATCTCGGCCCATTACTCAGGCGATAACTTTACCTTAGCAAGAATTAAAAACTTCGAGGGCAAGGTGGTCACTTACAGTGTTAGCCAACAGAACAGTAAACACCCAAAAATGTTATTGATATTATCGATGGAGAAACAGAAAGGTTTGTGGATTGTCGATGCTGCTAAGCTTACTTGGCAATGTAAAAACGGCCTGCACTTTGGTACAGACCGTTGTCAATAATCAGCGTTTTATGGACACTGTGGCAGTATAAATCTTTATGTTAAATAAATTTTATACTAAAGTGATTTTAGCGAACTTGCGCTTACCCACTTGGAAAACACCCGTTGTGCCAGCCGTTAGCTGCATACGTGTATCTTCAATCTTGTTACCGTCTATCTTAGCTGCGCCCTGCTTAATCATCCGCATTGCGTCAGATGTAGAGCTAACCAGACCCGCTTCTTTAAGTAGGTTAGCAATCGCTATCCCTTCACCTGCCGCTATTTCTAACTCTTGAATATCGCTAGGAAGCGCACCTTTTTGGAAACGGTTGATAAACTCTTGATGGGCAGCCTCTGCAGCAGCATCATCATGGAAGCGAGCAATGATCTCTTTGGCTAAAGCAATCTTTACATCACGCGGGTTAGCACCGGCGTCAATATCCGTTTTAAACTGCTCTATCTCAGCTAAAGGACGGAACGATAGCAATTCAAAGTAGCGCCACATCAACTCATCAGAGATAGACATGATCTTACCGAACATCTCTCCGGCTGGCTCGCTCACACCAATGTAGTTGTGGGCAGACTTAGACATCTTCTTAACGCCATCAAGACCCTCTAGCAGCGGCATCATGATCACAGTTTGTGGTTTTTGACCTGACGACTTCTGTAGCTCACGTCCCATCAGCAAGTTAAACTTCTGATCAGTACCACCTAACTCAACATCTGATTCAAGTGCGACCGAATCGTAACCTTGCAACAGCGGGTACATAAACTCATGGATTGCAATAGCTTGGCCTGAACCATAACGCTTTTTAAAGTCGTCACGTTCCATCATGCGCGCAACAGTCTGCTGCGATGCTAAACGGATCATACCCGCAGCGCCAAGTGGCTCTAACCAGCTAGAGTTAAATTCAATGCGGGTTTTAGCAGGGTCTAAAATCTTAAACACTTGCTCTTTATAAGTCTCAGCATTGGCAAGTACTTGCTCACGCGTTAATGGTGGACGAGTACTGTTTTTACCACTTGGATCGCCGACCATACCAGTGAAGTCACCAATCAAGAAGATCACTTCATGACCTAGCTCTTGAAAGGTACGCATTTTGTTTAAAATAACGGTGTGGCCCAAATGGATATCTGGCGCGGTTGGATCGGCGCCAAGTTTGATCTTTAGTGGACGACCCTCTTTTAGCTTCTCCAGCAGATCCGCTTCAAGTAAAATTTCGTCAGTACCACGTTTAATTTCTGCTAATGCTTGCTCTAAATCAGCCATGTCGGCGGTTACTCCTGGGAGCCTAATCATAAAATCTGGGGACTAATGTTACTTGTTAGCCAGCACAAATGAAAGTGTGTACACTAAGGGGATCACTAAGAAAGAGCGAATTTGGTACCGAGGTCAATGGGAAAGGTTATAACTTTATTTAAATTACTGCCAAAATTACATCAAATACTCCTTTGTATCTTAGTTTTTGTCACCCTAATTATTGTGTTAATACCGTCAGATGATGTTCAAGCATCAAAACAGACGGTGTCATCAAACGGTGAATATGACTTAAATACCCGTTATGACGTACCTTTAGCATTTCGTACACCGACTCCTCCAGCAGGCTCTGATTCAATCAATCAACAAAATGCAGAAACACGAAAACAGCCGCTAGCGCAATCGTCTTCATCCAATCAAGCGCAAACAGAACAAGCAACAGTAGATATTGAACCGGTATTAAATGAAAAACACTTTCAGGTTAAAAGTGGTGACACCCTCGCAGCACTCTTTAGCCGTGCTGGTTTAACAGCAAAAGATGTCTATGATGTTACTCAATTGCCTAAGTCCAAAAAGAATTTGCTTAAAATCATGCCTGGCGATGAGCTAGTCATTGCTAAAGATGATGATGGCCAATTGGTACAGCTACGCTACCACTTAGATAAAATCTCAACCTTAGTTGTCAACCGAGTTGATGGTAAATATCAAGAGGCCATTAGCACTAAGCAAGTTGAAATTCGCAGCAAGTTTGCCAATGCCACCATTGAAAATAACTTTTGGAATGCTGGCGTTGCCGCTGGGTTAACCCCCAATCAAATCATGCAACTGGCCACAATCTATGGCTGGGATATTGATTTCGCCTTGGACCTTAGGAAAGGTGACAGTTTTGCCATTCTGTTCGAGGAGGAATACGCCGACGGCGAGTTTTTGCGTAACGGTAATATTCTAGCAGCAGAGTTTACTAACCAGGGCGACCTATACACTGCGGTGCGTTATAAAGACGGCAACTATTACTCTGCTGAAGGTCGCAGCATGCGTAAGGCATTTCTACGCTCACCTGTCGACTTTAAATATGTAAGTTCAAGCTTCAACCCACGTCGCTTACATCCAGTTACTGGGCAAGTACGAGCCCATAGAGGGGTTGATTATGTTGCCGCAGTTGGCACGCCGATAAAAGCTGCGGGTAAAGGCCGAGTGATAAAATCAGCCTATAATCAATACAACGGCAATTACGTTTTCATCAAGCACAATGACACCTACACCACTAAGTATTTACACCTTAAAAAGCGTAAAGTGAAAACTGGCGCTTCAGTCAAACAGGGGCAAATAATTGGTACCCTAGGTTCGACAGGGCGTGTAACAGGTGCGCATTTGCATTATGAGTTCATTGTAAATGGTGTTCACCGTAACCCACGCACCGTTAAGTTGCCAAAGTCGCAAGCGATTGCTAAAAAAGAGAAAGCCCAATTTGCTATCGTAAGTAAAAAGCTAATGGGTGAGCTTGAGCACAATAAACAAGTACAGCTTGCATCGCATTAATGCTTGCTCAATCAAGGCTAACAGAAGAGATCAATACCATGAATAAAAGCTATTACATTGGTCTAATGTCAGGCACCAGTATGGATGGTGTCGATGCCGTGCTCGTTAAGTTCAGTGGTGATACACCATCCTTGATAGCTCACCACTCTGAAGGGATCCCTGCTGCCCTATTAGCCAATTTGCAGAAGCTATGCCTACCGGGTAACGACGAAATTAATCGTTTAGGTCATCTCGATCGTGCAATAGGGAAACTATTTGCCAAAGCAGTCAATGCACTGCTTGATACTGCCGGCGTTGATAAAATGGCGGTTATTGCGATTGGTAGCCACGGCCAAACGGTTCGTCATATGCCCAACCTTGAGATGGGCTTTACCCTGCAAATAGGCGATCCAAATACCATTGCAGCTGAAACTGGCATTGATGTTATTGCAGATTTTAGGCGTAAAGATATTGCCCTTGGTGGCCAAGGTGCGCCGCTGGTTCCGGCTTTCCATCACCATGTATTTGCCAGCCAAAATCATAAACGTATCATTCTCAATATTGGTGGTATTGCTAACATCACCTATTTACCCGGCAACACCGATGCGGTAACGGGTTTTGATACTGGCCCAGGTAACACATTGATGGATGCTTGGATTCAATATCAGCAAGAGTTGCCGTATGACAAAGACGGCGCATGGGCAAAAACAGGGACGACAGATGATGATATGCTACAGCACTTATTATCCCACCCCTATTTTTCATTAGCGGCACCCAAAAGTACTGGCCGAGAGCTATTCAACCAAGCTTGGTTAGAACAGCAATTGGCAGACTTTAACCATATTAGTGACGCTGATATTCAATCAACCTTGCTCGATTTAACCTGCTTTAGCATTGCCAATGACATCTTAGCTCTATCAACCGAAGGGGAAGTATACGTCTGCGGCGGCGGTGCTTACAACACAGAGCTAATGTATCGACTAACGCAGCTATTACCGCACTATAAAATAAGTAGTACTACAGAGCTTGGTATCAATCCACAATGGGTGGAAGGTATCGCTTTTGCTTGGCTAGCAATGCGCTTCCACCTAGGCTTGCCTGGTAATTTACCTGCAGTGACGGGTGCAAGCCGCGCGGCAATTCTCGGCGGAAAGTTTAGCGCGTTATAGTACAGTGGCTATTACCTTAGCAACTTATGCTCAAGCATCATCACATCACGCTCTGAATATTTAGACAGCGTCATTAGCAACTGTTGTTGCTGCTCGCTGTAGCTCATCGAGCCAAAAGAGCTGAGACTTGAGGCTGGTAGTCGTAATATAGGTTCTATCTGCTTGCGCTCAAAATTCCAATAGTTTATTTGTTGAAAGCCTGAACCATTTTCTTTAAAGAAGATCCCTTTGTCGGCGACAGTCCAGTTATGGTTCTCTTTAAAAAGCTGCGAAGAGATGACTTGAGTCATAATAGTGGGAGCCGCTAACGATAACGACCACAACCCATTTCGGTCCTCCCTAGTAAACAGCAACTTATTGTCGCGGGTTGCATGGCCTAACCTCATTGCTACATTGGAGATAACTTCAACCTGATGTTCAGTAAGGAAAAACTGCGTTAAACCATCATCAGTTGAAGTAAAGATAGCATTATCGTCATGGCTCCAATTCAGTCGGCCATGATCAATGTAAGGCGAAGCGAGAATACTCAAACTTTGGCTAGCAAGATTAAGCACGTGGATCACATTGCCTTCCCCTTTAGCATCGGGTGCTAGAAAAGCAATATTTTTGCCATCATGAGACCATTTAGGGTAAGCGACTCGCTGGTTTAGGGTTGTCAGTTGGCGCCTATTCTCACCGTTAATGTCTGCAGACCAAAGTTCGTTGGCACCAGTGAGATTAGAAACATAAACAATACGCTTGGTCTGCTCAGAGTAATCTGGATTTCGAAAACTAAAGCCTGATTGCAACATCGGAAATGGCGCGCTGGCCACCGCGGAATCAGTTGCCAAGTAAACGATCTGGTACTCTTTTTTATGACGCTCAAACACCAGTGCATTGCTATTCGTCAGAAAGCTTGGGTAACTAAAGCCTGTTATGTTTAAAGCTTTTGACTGCTTAGTAGCAATATCAATAATGAACCCATTACGCACCCCTGATGTTTCAGTGCTAAATACCAAGCGCTGATTATCTTGATGCCAGCTAAGCCCACGAATGTCCTCCAACCCTTCTGTTAAGCGCAGCTCCTCACCCGTAGCGCGGTTTCGAATGAAAATATCCTCTGAAATATTACCAAAACGTCGTGCGATAGCGAGCCATTTACCATCGGTACTGTAGGCTAAATCACGATCGCGGTAGTTGCAATCCACCAGGCAAGAAAGTCTGTGGGGCTGTGCATGTGTCTCTTGCAGATTAACCGTGTATAAGCCACCAGTATTAGTGTCTAAGTCAAAGCCTATATAGGCGAGTTCTGTATCGTTAGGGGCAAGGTCGAGTGCCGACATGTAGCTATTACAACGGCTAAGATCAACCGCATTGGCTGTAGCGATAGTGAATTGCTTTATAAAGCATTCACCAGTTCGCTTATCAGTACTTGGAAAATATAGCGTTGTGCCGTCAGAGTTCCAAACTGCACGAGCTTCTCGGCTTGCGTTAGAGGTTAATCGTTTAGGGCTACTGTTAAAGTCTGATAGATCTTTCAGGTACAAGCTATAGCTTTGACCATTATTACGGCTGCCATAAACTAACCATTGACCATCTGGCGACACGGCTGGGAAGCGTTCAGCTTCACCGCCCCAAGACAGTCTTGAAACCTGAGGTTCCATCATTTTTATCTGATCATGATAGAGGTGATAGGCCAGTGTGATAAGACTGATAACGCTAACACAAGCTATCGCAATCCAGCTGCGCTTTAACGCAACTGTCAATTTTTCTATTCGGTTTTGTAGCTGGTGCAACACATCAACATCATCGACTAAATCCGCTGAATTATACTGCGGCTCAATCAGCAAACGGTATCCACTTTTACGCACGGTTTCTATTATTGGCTTATCAGATATAGGTTTGAGTTGCTGACGAAGATGCCAGATAGCGTTAGTAAGCGCTTTGCTACCAACATACCCATTGCCGTCCCAAATACACTCAATAATCTCCTCTCGAGAAACAACTTCTGGGTATCGGTTCGCGAGAAAAGCAAGTACTTCAATGAACTTAGGTTGCAGCGTAGCTGCATTAGAAGGTTCTGAATTATCAACTAAGGACCGAAAGCGTAAACTATAGTCGCTTGGATCAACAATGCAGTTTTCAAGTTCAAACTTTATACCTAGCTTTACCATCGTCATACCGCCTCTTTAGCCACTCTACAGGTCAATTCAGAGTTCCCCCCCTTTCTTTGCCACAGTGTTACCAGCAAAGAAAGTCACAAAATTAACACATCTAACGCATTACAAATAAAACATAGTAACTCATTAATAAAAAAGAAAATAGATATTAAATAGATATATAAACAACGAAGAAACGACCCGCAAAACATTGCTGCAAATTAACAAAGAATTTACAAGTATCCTCAGAGCAAAACTGATGAGTGTGAATAACACCGAAAAACAAAGCTTCTATAAAAATAGCCAGTAAATATCCTAATTAAAATGGCTTACAAAACGAAAGGATGACAGATGAAACGATCAATATTGAGTATGGCGATTGCGCTTGCCACCATAACTCCTGCTACAACGTTCGCAGCAGAAACACTGCAAAATCAAAATGCCGAAGAGCCGATGGAAAAAATCGAAGTTACCGGTTCACGAATTAAGCGGGCTGACTTTGAAGGGGTTGCCCCTGTTACTGTCATCTCAGCAGATGAGATAGCCAATAGCGGATTAACCTCTATCGCGGAAGTATTACAATCATCAATTGCCAGCAGCGGCGGCTCTTTAAATGGAGAGAGCGATGGCTTTACCGACAGTGCAAGCTCAGTCAATTTACGTGGAATGGGTGCCAACCGAACCCTAGTGCTTATCAATGGCCGTCGACAAGCTTCATTTCCAAGCGCGGCAGGTGGCACTTCAAACTTTGTTGACGTGTCAGATATCCCAACCGCCGCCGTTGAGAGAATTGAAATTCTAACCGGCGGTGCATCTGCAATTTATGGCTCTGATGCTGTTGGTGGTGTAGTAAACATCATCCTTAAAACTGAATATGAAGGAGCCAAGGTCGCAGCCAAATATAACGACCCAACGCAAGGTGGCGGTGAACAGCTAGACCTCTCTTATCTACAAGGTTTTAATACTGAGAATAGCCAGACACTGGTCATGCTCGAATACAAAAATGTAAAACAGATCCAAACCTATCAAAGAGATCTCTTCTATAGCCCAGCTTATTATGAAGATGACGAGGGTGAAACACGTTGGGGAGCGGGTCCATATGGAGATGCTTCAGCATCAAGCTGGGCGTCGTGGGTTCGTGATTACGATAAAGTCTATACCAGTGACAAATATAGCCCTGTTGATCAAGCCCAATGTAGTAGCCTCTTTGGCGATAAGGGGATCTACACCCCTGTAGGAAAGTATGATTGTTACTATGATAAGTACGCGGATCGTGGCTTACAGTCAGCTTATGATCGCCTCAACTTAGTCCTCAGTAGCACTTATGATCTCAATAGTGATTGGCAGCTATACGGCATGGTCAATGCTTCATATAAAGAGTCCACCAAATATAAAGATGAAAAAGGATTCGGCGCTTACATCTATGAAGATACCGCTTCGGGTGCACTAAGCTATGAAAAAACCGACTTTGATGACTACAACAAATTCCAAATGCGTCGCCGCATGGAAGAGTATCCAGGCACACGAACCTATGACACTCAAAATACCAAAGCCGCCATCTCATTTGGTATTGATGGCGCAATCGGCGACTACGAACTAGATGTCTCTTGGTCAAGTAGCTACAACAAGTACGAGAAGCAAAACCATCACATGGTTAAGGCAGATGCTCTGCTGGAAATGGTCACGTTTGACCCGAATAATGCAGATCTCAGTAAATGGTATCCCAATAACAAGCTGACCACTGAACAAGCTGAATCTTTGATTGGTGACTCGACCAAAGAGTCAGACTCTAGCATGCACCAGTTACAAGCCGTATTTACCGGCGACTTAATGGAGCTGTCGGCGGGTACAGTCGGATTTGCAACCACTGCAGAATGGGCGCGTGAAGGTTATGAGGATACCTTAGACGCTACGACCACCAGCGGCGGTTATATCGGCATGGGCGGCACAGGCGGTAAGGGAGACCGAGATCGAGTGGCTATTGCTGGCGAGTTACAGATCCCACTGCTGGCAGACATTACGGCTGTAAAATCATTAGAGCTATCAGCTGCGCTGCGTTACGACCATTACTTAGATGACTCTAGTGTTGGCGGCGCCACTACACCACAAGTTGGGCTTATGTATCGTCCAATTGACGAAGTATTAGTCCGCGCTAACTGGGGTAAGAGCTTTAGAGCACCGGATATGCATCGCCTATATGCAGGGATCACCCGCAGCTTTGGTACTACAGAGTACCCTCACCCTACAATTCCAGGTGAGGTCTACGAAGATCAATACGATGGTATTAGTTCAGGCAATATCAATCTGACGGAAGAGAAAGGTGATTTTTGGAACTTAGGTTTAGTCGCCAATATCACCGACAATGCCGATCTAACCTTAGATTGGTGGAATATCGAACTTGAAGGTGCGGTAAAAACTATCTCAACTGATGAAATGCGTGATGATCCGGCCCAATACGACCAAACGGGTAACTACACCAGCTGTGACCAAATGAATGTTGTAGGTTATCTTAACGAGTTTGATGATGATGGCATCGAAAACTTAGCGTGTATGCGAAAAGGCCCTATTAACAGTGCTTATGAAGCCTCTGAAGGTATTGATGCAAGCTTTAACTATCAGTTCCCAGAAACAGTTGCCGGTGAGTTCAAGCTTAAAGTTAGTGCATCATACTTAATTAAGAAAGAGTACCAAGAGACCCTTGATAGCGAAATTGAGGAACAGACTGAAACCGATTACTTCCCTAAATGGAAAGGCAAAGCGAGCTTAAATTGGAAGATGGAAGACTTCTCCGCGACTTTAGCCTACTACTACACAGGCGAAGCTAAAGGCACCGACACCTTTACCCTTATCGACGCAGATGGTGAAGAGTATGAAGAAGATGATTACACCGACACGTTGGGCGCGTACCAAACTTTAAACTTAACACTAAGCTACAGTACACCTTGGGATGGTAAGTTTACGGCGGGTGTAAAGAACCTAACAGATGAAATGCCACCTTTATACGATGAGCGAAATGATGAGCACAACAGCTGGCCATTCTATGAAGAGGACAACAGCAGTTATTCAGCCGTAGGCCGCAGCGTGTTCTTCGGTTACTCACAAAAATTCTAACAGCACCCTTTTGGCGCCTTGTTCCTTCTTGGCGCCTTTTTTTATTCAATTTAGATGCCTTAGTTTAAGCCTTAGACCCCAAACAAATGTTCTAACGAATACTACGACTTAAGTAAATGCTATCTAAACGACTTTTACATTTCTAATTAGGGATATTTCTATGCAGTACTTATTGAAACCCTCTGCACTACTGTTATCACTATTCACTCTTTTCAGCGCTCACTCAGCCAGCACGTTGGCAACAACATCAAAACTAACAGTACCAAAAAACATCATCTACGTGATCGGTGATGGTATGGGGCCAGCTTACACCTCCGCCTACCGCTACTTTAATGATGATCCAAACACAAGGGCGGTGGAAAAAACCATCTTCGACCAACTGTTGGTAGGCATGTCGAGTACCTACCCTGATGATGACACCTACGTTACCGACTCAGCAGCTGCAGCAACGGCGCTAGCCACCAGCCATAAGACCTATAATGGCGCGATTGCAGTAACGAAAGAGCAGCAACCTTTAATGACCTTACTCGAACAAGCCAAAGCGGCTAATAAAACCACTGCTGTAGTGGTTACCTCACAAATAAACCACGCGACGCCGGCAAGCTTTCTGGCACATAACGAGCATCGTCGTAACTATAATGAGATCGCGGATAGCTACCTAACAAATCTTATAAATGGTCAACCGATAGCAGATCTAATGTTTGGTGGGGGGCAGCAATACTTTGTCCGTGATGACAAAGACCTTACCAAAGGCTTTATCAAGTTTGGCTATCATTACATCGACAATATCGCGGATCTAGAACAACTGAACCAGTTTCCCGCTCTCGGGCTATTTGCTCCTAAAGGCTTAAAGCCCGCACTTGGCAGTGAATACCCTCAACGTTTAATGCAGATGACAGATAAAGCACTGCAACTCGCAAGCGCACAAAAAAAGCCCTTTTTAATGATGGTCGAAGCCAGTCAAATTGATTGGTGTGGCCACAGCAACGATATTAGCTGCGCAATGGCAGAGATGGATGACTTAGCCAAGACGGTGACATTAATAAAAGCCTATATCGATACCCATCCAGATACCCTGCTGGTGATGACTGCCGATCATTCCACTGGTGGCCTCAGCTTAGGCCGAGCTGGCACTTATCAATGGAAAGGCCAAGCACTAAAGCAAGTGACCATGATGCCAAGCGCGATTGCAGAAAAAATGCTGCAAACTGAGCAACCTATTTCACTTTGGCAACAAACCACTCAATTACCACTCACTAAAGAGCAAGATGCTCGACTTATCAAGAACGTTGCCGATGCTAAATTTGAAAAAAAGCCAACAAAGTATCTGACCCGTTTTATAAAGCAACTCATTGATGAAATCACTTATACAGGCTGGACAACGAGTGGTCACGATGGCGTTGACGTTCAGGTTTTTGCTTATGGCAAGGGGCACAAGGCGTTTACTGGTCATCAAGACAATACCGATATTGCAGCAATATTGATGCAGATGGTAAGCCAGTAACTTATAGGCGCTAAGCTCAGCCACGCTTGCTGCTCTCTATATCAAGCGTGATGACAATCATCAAATTAACATTTATTCAAATTATGCTTTATATTCAATAGCAGTGCGTGAACTTTACATATAAACCACATAATGGATATTGTCGCCTAGACGATTCATTGAGGTATGTCGGTCAAATCGAAAAGGATTAAGACTTATGAATATAACTCAAAAAATGGCGGCTGAATTTATCGGCACATTGTGGTTAGTATTAGGGGGCTGTGGCAGCGCAGTGTTAGCCGCAGCTTTTCCTGACGTTGGCATTGGCTTACTCGGAGTCGCCTTTGCCTTTGGTCTGACTGTATTAACCATGGCCTACGCCATTGGTCATATATCGGGATGTCACCTCAACCCCGCGGTTTCATTTGGCTTGTGGGCCGGTGGCCGTTTTCCGGCATCAGAGCTGGCACCCTATATTATCGCCCAAGTATTGGGTGGTATCGCAGGTGCAGGTATTCTATATCTAATAGCCTCTGGCCAAGATGGTTTTAGCCTTGCTGGCGGCTTTGCCTCTAATGGCTTTGGCGAACACTCCCCTGGTGGGTATAGCCTAACTGCTGCGTTGGTGTGTGAGGTGGTAATGACGTTATTTTTCCTTATCATTATTTTAGGCGCCACCGATGACCGAGCGCCAAAAGGTTTTGCCCCCATTGCTATTGGTTTGGGACTCACCCTTATCCACTTGATTAGTATTCCGGTAACCAATACCTCTGTGAACCCTGCTCGCAGTACCGGTCCTGCGCTGTTTGTTGGTGATTGGGCACTGTCTCAGCTGTGGCTATTTTGGCTCGCCCCCATTGCGGGCGCCATACTCGCAGGCATTATTTATAAGTTCTTTAATGCAAAAACATAGCAATCCCCAAAACAGAGCTGAATAGGCTCTGTTTTCTTTTTCATTGCGGCATGAAATGTTACTATCCACAGCAATTCGGCGCATTGCGTGCATAGCTTACGCTCGCCCCCTTTAAAATGAAGAGACGTACACCATGAGCAACAAAAGCAAAAGCTTAAAGCAAATTACTGAAATGACGCCAGAATCTCGTTACGACTACCTTGTTGAGCAAGTTAAAGAGCACAAAACCTTATGGTCTCTACAAGACCTAGACGGTTGTGTAATGCTTACCACCGATGATGAAGACTGCATCCCAATGTGGCCAACAGAAGAAGCGGCTGCACTTTGGGCTGTTGATGACTGGAAAGATTGCCAAGCTTTAGCAATCCCCCTTGATGAATGGTTAGAGCGTTGGGTGCCAGGTATGCAGGATGATGACTTGTTTGTTGCTGTATTCCCAGTACAGGATGATTTAGGTGTGGTGATCCCACCTTACGAACTTGAAGAGCGTTTAGCCCCTAAAAAGCGTCACTAATTTCTATCGTTTTATGGCTAGCGATTCGCTAGCCTTTATTCCCTACCGTCTGCAAAGAGATTAAAAAGTGGAAACTAAAAATACCGCTAACAATACTACCGCACCAACCAAAGTGAGCATGCCCAAACGGCTTATCGCGCTACTTGCTTTTTTAGTGATAATTTCAGTCAGTGGCTTACTTGCCAAACAAGGTGTGCTGTTTTGTATATTGACCCTATTTATGGTGCTGGCAATTATTGGCAGACAAAAAGCAGCGTTAATCATGCTACGGGTATACACTTCATTGCAATTGGCTATCGTTAGCATCTTGCCAGTCGTATTGTACGACCCTGAAAACCTTGCAGCTTCAGGCCCTTCAAGTTTTGCTATCGGCAGCTTTAAAGCTCAAGTGCCAGACTGGATAATATTTAGCATATTGATTATATTAGCGATAGTACAAGTGTGGATTGCGTTCACAGCTAAAGTTGGCTCATACTTTAATCGAAAAGTGGATCTTAATATTATGCGTTGACTAGGGGCTGTTGATCTTTCGAGCTTAGTTTTTGTTCGGTTCTTTACCGTAAGGAATAATGCTTCTAGTACAAGGCTTGAGCGATAAAGCTTAGCCGGCTAAGTGAAAAGCTCATAACACATTCTAGTCATAAAAGAATAGAAGCATTGAATCGAACCCAAAGGGCCGCGTTTCTTGGCTATTTTTACTGTGTTGTAGACTATTTGTGGAGAATAACTAAACGGCATAGCCTCCGCCTTGTCAAAATAGCCAATAAACTGCGGCAAAAACAACCGTGAAAGATCAACAGCCCCAAGTATTGAGTACCCAGACACAAAAAAGCCGTCTATTGACGGCTTTTTAATGGACGGAACTGACTCTCAGTAAGCGATTGACTTATACTGAGAAACTAGCACCACAACCACAGGTTGTCGTCGCGTTTGGATTCTTTACAAAAAAGCGTGATCCCTCAAGGCCTGAAGTGTAATCCACTTCACCGCCAACAAGGTATTGCAGGCTCATAGGGTCAACAACTAACTGAACACCCTGCTTCTCTACAGTAAAGTCACCTTCATTTACTTTCTCATCGAAAGTGAAACCATATTGGAAACCTGAGCAACCGCCACCAGTTACGTATACACGTAATTTAAGGGCATCGTTTTCTTCTTCATCGAGCAAGGTTTTTACTTTTAATGCAGCCGCATCAGTAAAGCTAATTGGCAAAGCATCTTCAGCTTGTTCAGTCATTACTACCTCTTACATCTATTTGCTGTGCAGAATTATCTAATACCTGACCGTTTTGTTCAAGTAATATGCTCTGCTCATTTTCATTCACAAGTAATTCTTGTGAACTATATTCCTGTTCAGTCTGTGACCCTTTAGTCCAGCGACTTGCTGGAACAACGACCTTAGCCTTCACTCTAGATAAGATGAAGCCTTCAGGTAAAGTAAATTCTGTTTCTAGAACCTGAAAATAGGTAAACTTAAATTTGAACGCTGCTTCACTTAATTCAGATAACTTAATGGTTTTAGCCTTACCATCTTGCAGACCGATAAAGCTCACTTCGCTGCGCCCCGACACTGAACGCCGACGCTTTTCAAGTTGAGTCAGCACCAATTTAACACGGTACTGACGTGGCAATAGCTCAGGTATCAACTCTAAACCATTAATCGCTATGCCTTCAGCGCTGTTTTCTGGCGCCATCACGCTACGGTAAAATGCCAGCTCACGAGAAAGCTCCTTCTGCTTAGCTTCTTGCTCAACAAACATCGCTTGCATGTTACTGTTGGCTTCTCGCTCGAGTGCCAATTCAATATTGCGCGCAGCTAACGTATCAGCCTGCTCCTTTAACAGCGCGTTAAACTCTTGGGTTCGATCTGCCTGTTGCTCGACTTTTGGCGTAAAATAACGAGAACCAACATCAAAACACAACGCCCCTAGAACAAAAGCAGTGACAATCAATAAAAATAAATAAACACTAGAGGTACGAAATTGTCGCTCAATCACTTGCAAGCGATCAAGCCAACGATGATAATTTGCCATTAAGTAACAGCCCCTTAATAAAAACCTCACATTCAAATATAAATGTGACAATCAAAAATTTTGGAAATGTCTGTGTATCAAACAATCGTTAAAATGCAGCAGCAAGTTAAAAAGTATCTCAGTACTGAACTTAAAGACACGCTTTCTCAAGCGAAGGTAAGTGTTCAGCTGTGTCTACTTGCATTGCTTTTTGCCTTGTTTGCATCAGGTGTCATCCTGCTTTTTAGATTACTCTTAGTTTGGTTTGACACCTATACCCAGACTCAGGCTCTGAATTTTACGGATATCATCGATGACTGGCGAGTGTTATTGCCGCTTTTCGGATCTTTTTTGATCTGGGGCGTAGCAAAAATGGGATCTAAACGATATAAACGCATGGGAATTGCCTACGTAATTCATCGCGTTAAGCTGCATTATGGCAAAATTCCACTGCAATCAGCCCCGGGTCAGTTCTTTCAAGCGCTGTTTGCCCTAGCAACTAACTTCTCTGTTGGCCGTGAAGGTCCAGCGATTCATCTCGGCGCCGTCAGTGCTAGCGTACTCGCTGAAAAATTCAAACTGCCCGATAACAGTGTCCGTATTATGTGTGCCAGCGGTATCGCTGCTGGTATCGCAGCCATTTTCAACGCGCCGTTAGCAGCGGTTATTTTTGTATTTGAAGTGGTGCTGCGTGAATACAAAATTCACTACTTTTTCCCAGTAATGATCTCTGCTATTTGCGGCGCATTAAGCAGTCAGATAGTTTTTGGTAATGTGCATGAGTTTGAACAGATAGGTGCAGCAGTCATTCCCCTTAGCCAGTACCCACTGCTAGCTCTATTTGGCATTGTACTGGGTTGTATTGCGGCCTTTTTTAACCGCTCGCTACTGAGCATTACCGCAATGGGTCAAAAGTGGCCATTAATGCAAAGGCTACTGCTGGCTGGAGCCATTACCACTTTAGTTGGGCTGGTGTTACCACAAGCTATTGGTAGCGGCGAACTGGCCATTGCAGAAACAATTAGTGAGCACCCAAGCATTTTATTTTTAAGCGCAATACTCATTGGCAAGATGGTGGCCACAATAGCTGCAATAGGACTTGGGATCCCTGGCGGTTTAATCGGTCCTTTATATGGTATAGGCGCCCTGCTCGGTACAATACTCGGCTTAATTTGTGCTATGTGGTTCCCATCGATTGCGCCTTATATTGGCCTTTACACCATTATTGGGATGACAGGCATGATGGGAGTTTGTTTAAGTGCACCACTAGCTGCTCTAGTCGCCCTGATAGAATTGACTGATAACGCTTCTATCATTTTGCCGTCAATGTTTGTCGTTATTCCTGCGTTCTTAATCTCACACCAAGGGTTTAAAACCAAATCAATCTTCTTCAAGCAGCTTGAAATAATGGGGCTTGGTTATAAAGTCGCGCCAGTGAACCTAGGTCTACAAAAGGTTGGTGTACGCCACCTTATGGATAAGCGGTTTGTGATTGTTCGCGACGATGATGAGTTACTATTAGAAGTGCTAAAACGTGCTGAAGGTCGCTCAGTATTAGCACGTAATACCAACAATGAAGTAGAGATGCTCCAACTTGAACTGCAAGCCAGCGATACTGCCACTACATTAACGAGGCATCCGATCCAGGGAATAGCAGATACAGCCACCCTTAATGAGGTTTACCTGTGCTTATCTAAAGAGCGACGCGGTGAGGTCTACATATATCAAGATAATGCAGACAATATAGTTGGCGTGATCAACTGGGCAACACTCCAAAAAGAGATCCGCTTAGGGCAGGTGTAAGTAACAAAACTTAGCTTAGATTGCTAGGGTCAGTTGATCTTTCATAGTTGTTTTTAAAGCAATTTATTGGCTATTTTGGCAAGGCTGAGGCTATGTAGTGTCGTCATTCTCCACAAATAGCCGTTAACGCAGAAGAAATAGCCAAGAAATGCCGTCCTTTGGATTCGTTTCATTGCTTCTATTCTTTTATGACTAGAATGCGTTATGAGCTCTTCACTTAGCTGGCTAAGCGTCATCGCTCAAGCCTTGCACTAGAAGCATTATTCCTTACGGTAAAGAATCGAATAAAAACTAAGCTCGAAAAATCAACAGGCCCTAGTCATACTTTGTCGCGATAATCGTTTTTGAAGCAAGGCCAAGAGTAACAAGTATAATGTTGCCGCAACAAATGCCAATACGGTCCCCAATCCCAAGCCTAGCGTTGAATATAAATGAGCAACGCACACGGCATAAATTAACAAACAACCCAAGCCAAATGGATAGTGCTTGATAATCGTGTGTACCTGCTTACTACCATATGTAAGATGAATAATGATTAAAAATGGGAAAAGAGTGATAGGGAAGGCTGATAATAACCCAGACCAATTCGGACCAATTAGTTTTGCCACACCGGTAATGGCAATAACAATTGCCGCTGCTGCGATTGCACGGAGCAGTAACCCCCACCCTTTTAACGTCGTTGTAGCCGCTACTCTTGTATCTTGAATTTTCCTGAGCAAGTAACCAAACACAGCAATAGCACTTATTGACAAAAGTAAGCTTGGAATTATAGCCAGTTCAAACCAAGCCAATAAAAGCCCAACAAAGAGAAAAGCAATAATGCTGCACAACGAGGTAATGCAGGCATTCATCGGCACTGATACCTGTTTAACATTATTATCCAATGCCGATGAGACTTGATAGTAGACATAAACTAAAGCTAGCGAAGCACTAAAGCCTGAAAGGGTAAACACGGCGCTGCTAGCCGCAAATTGCTCACCATTCTCTAGCCCGATATAGAAAAGGGCAATAGCCGTTCCTAATGGGTAACCCGATAAGATCCCTGCAACCTTAGGGCTAACATGTTCAGCGATGAAAGAGAGGCCGAGCACTGCAAAAATTGAGACTAAAATTTTTGAAATAAAAATCAGTTCAAACATCGACTAGGCCTTAAATACATCACTTCAGTTGAAGCTAACCTTCACATAGCCGCGAATAAAACACCACCTAATAATCAGCTCATTATCAGTTAAATGGCTCTAATCTCGATAAGTCAGCGGCTCTCCTAGCAAGCTATTGCGACAAGTTCAATAACTAAGCAATAGTAATTCCTCGCATTAACGTTCTATTTAAACGAACAAATTCCGCCTATACAAGCCATTTACCTTCTATAAAACCGGTTCTTTTAGAACTTTTTATAACTTTTTACAGGCTATAGATCACATTTATCTGTAATTTTACGATCTCAATCGCTGATACAGCTTTTGATAACTATTAAAAAACATTAGAGCCCTATGTTGTCGCTCAAGCACGCGAGTCATTAAGAGCGCGATACGAAAAGGGCGCTATTCACTTTGTGAAAATAATTACTTCCCCCGAAAAGGGCTATTTATGAGTGTTATGAAAATTAAGTTAGCTGTATTTATTTTTGTACTCGCACCACTTGCAGGACAAGTGACGCAGTTACAGGCACAAGAAAGTCAGAAATTGCTGCACATGTGTATCGCCTGTCACGGTGAAGATGGCAGTAACAATTACAGCTCAATCCCTAATCTAAAGGGGCAAAACGCTGCCTATATGGTCGAACAATTAAAGCAGTTTAAATCAGGCCAACGGCCGGATAAGACGATGAGCAAGGTCGCAAAACTGCTAACCGAAGAGCAGATGCAACAGATGGCAAACTACTTCTATACAGGAAAGGAACAACACTAATGGCTATCGATAGACGAAATTTTCTAAAAGGTGCTGTTGCAACCTCAGTATCAGTAATGCTGCCTACAAGTTGGGCATTTGCGCAAAACCGCCCTGCAGGAATGGCACCGCTTGATGTATCAGCGGTCACCTGGTCGAAAGTCGATGACCTACCTAGCCATTTTAAAGTATTGAATTCAAATCCACTCAACGCGTTTCCACCTGAGCACCTGCTTGCTCCAGTAAAAACACCTGCAGATGTCGCATTTATTCGTTGGAATGGACAGATGCCGAATTTTGCAGAGATTGATGCAGACACTTGGGAGTTCACCGTTGATGGCGAGTCAATTGAAACACCAAAGACCTACACCATTGCCGAGCTCAAGCAAAAATTTAAAACCGTCACCCAACAACTGGTATTAGAGTGTGGCGGCAATAGCCGTGAGAACTTCTACCCCAATGCCAAAGGCAACCAATGGAGTAATACTGCGGTTTTCTGCGCAGAATGGACTGGGGTTTTAGTCAAAGACGTACTTGCTGATTGTGGCGTTAAAAGCGATGCGGTATACACGGCGCACTATGGTGCTGATAAACACATTAGCGGCAAAGGAGCCGCCATTTCACGTGGGGTGCCTATTGAAGCCGCCATGAATGAAAACGCTATGATTGCTTGGGGTATGAACGGCGAAGATATTCCGTATATGCATGGCTACCCTTTACGGATTGTTTTTGGTGGTCGCCCTGGCTCAGTTTCACAAAAATGTGCCGTAGGTATGGGCGTTAGAGACCGTGTTCACGATGGTAAAAAAATGGCAGCTCCAGCTTATCAAGTGCCAACCAATCCAGTAGCTCCAGGTGAGAAAGTCGACAATAAGGACTTTAAAATCATTGAAGAGATGATCGTAAAGTCACTTATTACAGCACCACAAACAGGTGGAGAACTCACTTTAGGTGACACTTTGCAAGTTAGCGGGCATGCCTGGGCAGGCACCCGTGACGTGGCTAAAGTTGAAGTCAGCTATGACTACGGCACAACATGGCAGACCGCAGCGTTAACCAAAGCAGTAAACCCAATGGCTTGGCAGCAGTGGAATATTGAACTCAAGCTACCGCAAACTGGCTACTACGAAATCTGGGCCCGCGCAACGGATGCAAAAGGCGATACTCAACCAATGGTGCAACCGCAGTGGAATCCTAAAGGCTATCTCTTTAACGGCTGTCATCGTGTCGCAGTAAGGGTCGTATGATGAGAAAAGCACTCTTTTCCATCGCAGTGCTAAGCACAATACTTATGCCTGCTGCGATGGCCGCGGACTCGATTCAAGTCAAAAGCTATCCGGTTGACCCGACTACTGGACTAATTATGGCGCCAGGATGGGAAGTGGTTAAGCAGCAATGCAACGCCTGCCACACTAGCCTAATTATTCCACAGAATGTTGGTAGCCGAGAAGTGTGGCGAGAAACGATTCAGTGGATGATCGACACTCAGGGGCTTTGGGACTTGTCTGATACTTGGGAACCTGTACTTGATTACCTTGAAACCTATTACAACGAAACAGGCATTGATATGAAGATCTTCAGACGTAAGCCTTTGGATGCAAACAAAATGCCGCCCATGCCGATAAAGCTATCGCCAGCCATCAAGGAGCATTAATGTGCAGCACTCTCTATTAAAAATTGCCTGCTGCAGTACCCTGCTGACAAGCTTAGTAATCGGTAATGTAGAAGCTCAAGACAACTCCTTCAAAGAGACGCTTGCTCTCAAAGAGTTAGCTTTAGAAAGTGAGCTGCTCAACTATCAGGCCGATGCAAGTAAAGGCGAGGTGTTAGCTAACCAACGCTGTGTTGCTTGCCATGGTGACGCGATGCTAAAAATGATGTCTACTTATCCTAACCTAAAGGGGCAAAAAGGGGCTTATCTGTTTAAACAGCTAGTACAGTTTAAACGTGGTGAGCGCATAAATCCCATTATGCAAGGGCAAGCGAGCATGCTATCCGAAACTGAAATGAAAGATGTCGCACTCTATTATTCACAGCAAACCGCCGTTGACCTAAGCCAATAATTAACTGTCATCACCAAGCCCGGATACAACTCCGGGCTTATACTTTTGTTGTAACATTGCCGCCTTTTTATTGCCTCACACTACAACAACTAGCATGCTGAATAGCTGCGCCTATTCTATTCACTCTATATTCACCTCGCATTAAGCTTGATGGTGATATGCTGCCGCCACTTTAGTTAAGTTAATAGAATTCAAGAATATTGATCGATCTTCGACTAAATTTAAACGATAACCCACCCATTGCTAGTGCTTCATAAAAAGCAAATAAAGGACGCTTTAATGCTTAGAAAACCTCAAGTACAACTCGCGCTACTTGCTGCGGCTATTTTATCCCTCGTTTATGCGGCTAACTCTCAATTTAGCCCAGACAATGATAGCGCAGTCGTTAATACGGCAGAGTCAGTAAAAAAAGCTGAAGAAGCGGCTAAAGTGGTTGGCAATAAAAGCAGCAGTGAACAGCTCGATAATACAGCCTCAGAACAACGCCTTGTTGCAGCAGATCTTGCAACAAAAGAGGGGTCGACGCAGACCCAAATGAGCTTCATAAAAGTCTCTGATGACAGACCGACTCAGGCTCCTAAAGATGTTCAAATTAACTCTCTTGATGAACTTTCGACCCTGTTTGACTCTTTAAATTACAACACAAAGAGTTGGCAAGAGGGCAATCGAGAAGTTCCCAGACTGACCTTTGATTCAGTCAGTGAACGCTGGCAGGAAACCTCGAATAAAATTCCTGTTCAACAAAAAAAGATGGTATTTTTTCGATTGCTTGCGCCGCTAATCTTAATGGCTAACGAGAATATTTTACTAGAGAGGCGCTTAATTGAATCAGCTCCTTTAGATGACATTGTATTGCTCAATATCGCAGTGAAATATCGGATGATTAAGAGTGTTGATCAACCTATAACCGAACAGCAGCGGCAGCAATTGCTTGAAGAGATAGATATTCTGCCGCCGTCATTGGTATTAGTGCAAGCAGCTGAAGAGAGTGGCTGGGCAACTTCAAGGTTTACTATCGAAGGCAATGCATTTTTCGGCCAATGGGATTTCAGTGGTAACGGCATGATCCCTAAACAACAGCGAAAAGAACTTGGCAATTATGGTCTCGCCCGTTTTGATACTCCGTTAGCGTCTGTTGAAGGATATATGCTTAATCTCAATACCAATAATGCCTATAAGAAACTACGCAGTTTAAGAGCTAGCCTAAGGGCCAGTAACGCTCCCATAACCGGCATGGAACTCGCTGGAACCTTGGATAAATACTCAGAAAGAGGACAAGCTTATATCGATGGGATCAGACAGATGATTAGCTATAACAAGCTTGATCAAGTGGATGAGGCTTATTTAAGTGACGCCGCACCACTGCGTCTTGTCCCCAGAGCCTCCCCTTAGACAAGCTGCATAAAAAAGACTAGCAATTTAAGCTAGCCTTTTTATTGTTCTGGGCATGAGACTAGATCTTAAACTTACTCACTGCTCGTTGCAAAAACTCCGCTCGCTCTTTGACATTTTCTGTCGCTGCAGAGTTTTCAGCAGCGCTATCAGCTGTGGCTTGAGCGATATCTCTAATCACCACTACGTTTTTGTTTACCTCTGTCGCCACCATACTTTGCTCCTCAATCGCCGCAGCGATCTGAGTGCTCATATCCATAATATTGGTAACATCGTTGTTTATTTGTTGCAGTAGATCCCCAGCAGATGCTGCTTGCGCTGCACTTTCGCCTCCTTGAATACGGCTGGCGCTCATCACTTGTACAATTGAGCGAGTTCGACTTTGCAAAGCCTGAACAATATTGGAAATCTCTTCAGTAGACTCCTGTGTTCTCAGCGCTAAGCTACGCACTTCATCTGCAACAACAGCAAAGCCTCGCCCCTGCTCTCCTGCTCGTGCTGCTTCAATCGCTGCATTTAGGGCCAGTAAATTAGTCTGTTCGGCAATAGACTTAATTACACTCAACACACTGCCAATGGTTTCACTGTCTTTTTCAAGTTCATTCACCACAATGGAAGATTCGTTAATTTGCTGAGCCAATGACTCTATTTTCTCAATAGTTTGCTCAACGCCACGTTGACCGAGTTGAGCATTCTCGTGAGTGCTACTCGCTTTATTAGCGGCAAGTTCAGTGTTTTTAGCGATCTCTTCGATGGTGGCTCCCATTTCTGTTACCGCCGTAGCAACCATATCAGTCTCATTTAACTGACTCGCTACCCCTTCAGAAGCTCGCGTCACATTGCTTGCCAGTTCTTGACAGGACTGGTTCATGGTGTCAACTGACGTTGTGACCTGCTCAATAAGTTCCTGAAAGCTTTCAACCATACTATTGAAGTGCTTGGCAATTTGTCCAAGTTCATCATCACTGCTTTCATCACAGCGCATAGATAAGTCTTTATTGACTTCAATATGGGTGATCACTGCGGTGATCTGTTTAACCGGATCAATGATACTGCGAATAATCACAAATGTAGCAGCCGATAAAGCCAAAGCAATTAACACGGCTATTGATAAACCAAAGTAAAAAGCGGAATCTTCCTTCTCTTTAATCGCAGCACTCGCTAACGATTCGAGTTGATTAAGTGCGCTGTCTGTATTGGCTACCGCCTGCCTAAGCTCGCCCATTTCCCCTAGGGTGATGTTAAGTCCGAGCTGGCGCTCTTTGCTTACTAACTCTTTGAAATCAGCATTATATTGATTAATGAGTTTGGCGATGTTTTGTTGAGAAGCCGCTTCTACAGTTGACTGAGCTAACGCTTGATGAAACTGGTTGATCCCCGCATCAAATTTTGCGACATAACTTTCGCTACGTCTCAGCATAAAATCCTTCTCGGCGCGCCTAAGCTGTAACATTGCTACCATTAAACTAGGTTCGTCATGTTGCTTAACTAATGATTCCACCTGATGAACAGCGCTACGCAGCGTGCCATATAAACCAGACTTAGGCGTTAAACCAACCTCTTGGTTTAGTGCTACAACATTTTTAAATGTGTCGCTGTATAAAGTGAGGTCTTGATTGAAGGCAGTGAGTGCCTCTGTGGGAATATCGTGCCTGCTAAATATGCGCTGAAGGTCTTGGGTAAGCGCGTTAATATCATTATGGTTTGATTGATGTCTATCAACATATTTAAGATCTAACCGTGCAAGAAAGTCTTTCTCATCACGACGTAGACTTAACACTTCACTTTTTAGACTGGAGATCTCTTGCGAAGCTTTAGAGAGTTCTGATTGAACTTGGCCAAAATAAAGCTGTAAACCAAACATAGCAGCCAGTGCTGCAATCGACACCCCAGCGCTTAAAAGTAACTTATGACGGATCAACATATAACCCCCTACAGCAAGATAAAAACATCTAGCGAGCAACATTAACTAAAAGCGCAATTCTACAACATTAAGCTATTTTTCACCGCATATTTAATCGTTAAAACTAGTATTGTAGCTATTGACGGTTTAAAACCATAGCGACTGCAACGCCCAAAAAATAATAACCGATTGAGTCAATTACAATTCCCACGTCAAGACTGATGATATTTCAGTCATCCAACCAGTTTATTTAAACTACATTTTCGAACACTAAACCGCCATAAATTCAGTCATAGATATCTAAGCGCTTATTGCTAGTATATTTTTTAAACGGATTTAGCTAAGGTACTTTCGCCTAAGGAGCTGTAAAAGTTGATTGACTCAATCAATTATCACAAATAGTATAAAATATATTTGCAAACAAGGATCTCCATGTTAGTCATCAATGCCGAGTCTGTGCACCATTCTTTAAACTTCAAAGAGCTCGTCGATGCGCTTGATGAAACATTTTCTCGCCCTGCAGGCATGCCACAGCGACAAGTATTTAGCCTTGATGCATCATCCAGCCACAGTGATGCTTTTGCAGTGCTTCCCTCTTGGAACGAAAAAACCATTGCAGTAAAGGCTTTTACCTACTTTCCAGGCAATCCTAAAAAAGATCCAAACTTGGCTAGCCTCTATTCGAAAATCCTTATTTTTAGCCGCGAAACCGGTGAGCCACAAGCGTTAGTTGATGGCACTAGTGTGACCTACTGGCGCACAGCAGCGGTTTCAGCACTTGGCAGCCGGTATTTATCCCGTGAAAATTCAAGCAAGCTGCTAGTATGCGGCACTGGTAATTTGGCTTCATTTATGGCGCTTGCCCACGCAAGTGTCCGTCCAATTAAGCAAATTAGAGTGTGGGGCCGCAGTGAAGAAAAAGCCCGGTCAACGATTGAGCTTATCCGTAATGAACGTCCAGGTATTGAAGTGTTCTACTGCGATAACCTTGAAGCTAGCGTGCGTGAAGCAGATATCATTAGCTGCGCAACAGGCTCAGCAACCCCTTTATTTCCTGGTGAGTGGGTACAAGCAGGTACCCATACCGATTTTGTCGGTAATCATAATCATGACCGCCGCGAATGCGATACCGAACTTGTTAGCAAGTCCGCGGTATTCGTCGATTCAAAAATCAATGTTTTTGCCGAAGCAGGCGAGCTATTACTGCCGGTAGCCGAAGGTGCATTCTCTCTCGATGACGTTAAAGGTGAATTGGCGCAGCTATGCCAGTCAGGCACTTTTGCGCGTACAAGTGATGAACAGAACACCCTATTTAAAACTGTAGGTACGGCGCTTTCGGACCTTGTGGGTGCTCAGCTTGTTTATGCAAAAGTAAGTCAAGACTAGCCTTCTGCCATCAGGGGCTGTATCTCTCGGCCCCACCACATACTTGTTAGCTCCCCTACTCTTAAACCCGCTATCACCTTACCAATATTGTTAATTTAAAATTTATTTTATTTCTGTTTAAACCTTTTTATAGGTTAGCTTTGTCTTATCTATATCGGCAGGCACATAAGGAACATGTAGTGACAGCACAATTGAAGGTCTTTGAGCAGAATTCATTGAATGAACCGGACCTTATCGATAGCGCCAAAAAAGGCGACAAAGCTGCGTTTAAACAGCTTTATCAGCAACACCACAAACGAGTGTATGCGCTGTGCTTTCGCATTACAGGTCAAGTTGCCTTGGCGGAAGATGCTACTCAAGACTGTTTTGTGACGCTGTGGCAAAAACTGCCTCAGTTTAAAGGGCAGAGCCAGTTCACCACTTGGTTACATAGCTTATCGGTAAATCAGGCACTGAATAGCCTAAAGAAGCATCGCTCTTTTTGGTCTCGATTTGTCGCCAGCGAAACCGATGTAGAAACGGTCTGTGATGAATATGAAGATCTCGACAAAATTTTGGTCAAGCTACCAGAGCGAGCTCGTATTGTTTTTGTGCTACATGCACTAGAAGGCTACAAGCATGAAGAGATCGGTCAGCTTATGGGGATAGCTTCGGGAACCAGTAAGGCGCAGTACCATAGAGCACAAAAGTTATTAGCTGAAATGCTGGATTAAATGATGGTTAACAGGAGTATAGAAATGAGCCATTCACAAGACAAATTGCAGCAGTTGATCGCACAAACGCCCAACACATTAACGCCTGAGCGCGAACTGTGGACTGATATCGAAAAGCAACTGGATAAACCTGAATACCAGCAGCCGAATCATTGGCGCAGATTGGCAGTTGCAAGCGTGGTACTCCTCTGTGCAGTTATTGGCACAACACTATGGAATAACAGTGCTATCTCACCCACTTATACCGTGCAAACCATCACGTCACCACTTTTAACGACGCTAGCAGATATCAAGCTTGAGCATGAGCAACAAGTCGTATTATTAGAGCAAAGCCAAAAGGTGAACTGGCAAAGCAGCGAGCTCGGTTTGCCGTTAAACAAAGGCATTGAGCAACTTAGAAAAGCCGCTGAGAAAATTTATCAAACACTAAAGAAAACACCCAATGATAAAGAGCTATGGCAACTGTGGCTTTGGACTCAACAACGAGAAATAGAATTATTACAGCAAGGTCAGAACCTGCCTGCTGCAGATTTAAATCAGGGAGCATTAATATGATTAAAACACCACTTTTTAGCCTAGCGTTAACCACACTTGTCTTCAGTCAAACGCTCATTGCAGCGGAGTCTGTCGACCAAACACAGCCGGTCCAAGGAGAAGCAAAAGTCAGCGTCAATGTTCAACGAGGAGATGTGATCTTTAAACCTTGGGATAAAAATGAGATTTCAGTTAAAGGTGAACTCGATGAATTGAGCGAAGGGTTAACCTTCACCGTTAATGGTAGCCATGTGGTGATCGAAGACAAGATGCCAAGGCAATACAACGGTAGCAACAAAGAGGGCTCCCAATTAACCATCATGCTTCCGCAAAAGATTAAGCTACAAGCTGAGGGCGTTTCAGCTAATTACCGTATTGATGGGTTCAACGGTAAAATGGATATTAGCTCGGTTAGTGGCGATATTAAGGCGACTCAATTACAAGATAAAGTGATGATCCATACTGTATCAGGAGATATTAGTAGCCGAGAACTTAACGGTAAAGTGATGCTAGAAACCGTCTCCGGTGAAATTAAGGATACCGGCAGCGCTGGAAAAGTGGCCTATCGCTTGGTCAGCGGAGAACTGACTGCAAGCAGCCGTGCCAATCAAGTCTCTGTAGAATTAGTCTCAGGCGATGCGACTGTCGCATTAGGTGATGTCGACAGCCTTAGCATTAAAACCGTTAGCGGCGATATTGAGCTTTCAGTTGGCAAACTTACTGACAAAGCAAAACTAGGCAGTGTCAGTGGTGATATTGACGTCCATTTTAATAGTGAAGTGAATGTGTCGTTCGATATCAATGGTGGCCCTGGAGGTACTATCAAAAACAAGCTAAGCAATGATCAGGTATCAAAAGAGAAGTACTCTCCACAAACATACCTAAAGTTTCAAACTGGTGATGGCAGTGCTACTCTCAATGCTTCCACAATCAGTGGCAATATAAAACTTTCAAACTAGAGAGCTGTAAAAGTAAACAAACTGGCGCTAGAATAGTTAATTTAGCGCCCTTATTTCCCTGCCTTAATATTAATTACAGGCCTTAATTCGACCAGTTTTTCAACTAAACATTACCAATTAGCAGCTCAATGGCAGGGCTTGGCCACCAGCGACTTAAAAAATTCAAGGAACAGTTTTTTAGCTCCATCAGGAGCTCTCGACTTATGGAACACCACCCCATAATCAACTTGAATATCAGGCATATCTAAAACATTCAAAAGGACTAACTCGCCAGATGCTAACTCATTGGCAATCACTATTTCAGGAATTAAGCCTATCATATCGCTTTCTTCAATGGTTTTACTTACTGAATGAAAGTATTCAAATTTAAACAAACCAGAAAATGCACTGCGATTAGTATCAAATAGATCGCCAAATAAACTCTCAATATCAGATGTCGTTGCTCTAGGTAAAGAGATCGGGAAATCTTTTAACCTTGGCGTATAAAGATATTTATCATTTAATAGTGGGTGTCCTGGCCTACAAAAAAATACCCCTCTAGACTTTTTATAACTAATAACTTGTAACTCTTCTCTTTCAGACAAACCTGATACTTTAATTTCTGAAATAAAGAGGTCTATGTCACCTTTTGATAATAACGAACACAGTTCATCAATATCTCGAGTTCTTAACTCGACGCTGACGTTAGGATGCTCTTTAGAAAAATTGTGCAAGATGTCATTGAGAATATTACTCGATGCGAGCGTGCCACCACCTATTGTTAACTTTCCACTTGAACGGCCACTGTTAATCTTAATATCAGCTTCTAGGTTACATACTGTATTGAGGATTTTATCACTATGTTTTAGTACCAAATCACCATGGTAAGTGAGAGCGACTCTTCGTGAATCTCTAGTAAACAGTTTTACACCTAAACTTTGTTCCATCTTCTGGATGCTACGAGTTAATGAAGGCTGAGATATCTCCAATTTACTGGCAGCAACACTGTAACTTTTAGATTGTGCAAGCGCTACAAAATGCTTTATATGTCTTAATTCCATATCGCCTCCTAAAATGCTACTGAATGATTAAAGTACGAAGAGAACACCTAAATAGAATATAGACTCTAACACTGATACCTTAAGTGCTGATTAAGTACCACTATATAAGTATCTACTCAGAATTTACCGCATAAAGTATTGCAAAAACTAATCAAGTACAAGTGAGCTAAAATTAATTGGTATCACTTTGTATCAAGTGTATCTTTAAAATATTAAGTCGTTTAAGCGGTCTTTTTACTCTTAAAAAACCTCTAAACCCATGCTCTATAACAAAGTAAAAATTATATAAAAAATAACAACGAAAATTCCTGCAATGACTAAAAATTCACTTTCCTTGTACACTTTTTCTTAAAATACCTAAAGCCTATTGATTAATACACTTTACCTATTCGCCTTAATAACAACAAACCGATAACAATCTAGTTGCACAAATGCAACTAGAAGGCAGGATAATGAAACTAAAAAAAATAAGTCTGATGACAATAGCTGCGATATATGCAGCTGGTGCAGGCAGTGTTGCCGCTTCTGGCAATGATAATAACAATATGCGCAGCATCGAAATTACCGATGCTATTATCAAATATAATGAAGAGCTCCGAAGCGGTAACAGCAGAGCCGGTAATACCGTAAACCGTCCAGCAAGTAATACACAAAATATTCACCGGGCTATAGCGACAAATCAAAACAGCAAGGTTCCGTTTAAACATCAAGCGGGGCTGCAAGGTGAACAAACCTACATTGTCGAGTTAAGCGATAAACCCGTTTCCCTCTACCGCGGCGGTGTTGAGCAATTTAAAGCAACATCACCCACCGTTAACGCTATCCCTAGCATGTTGAGCCCGCGCGGCCACAACAAGCTTGATACCAAGAGCAGTTCAGTTAAGCAATACAGCCAATACTTAACAAGCAAACAAGATCAAGCATTAAACCAAATCTCGGCCACTGTTGGTGCAAACCTTGATATTAAAAACCGTTATACATTGGCGTTTAACGGTATGGCACTGCGTATGACTCAGGAGCAAGCAGCAAACGTTGCTAATCTTCCTGGTATTCGCAATGTTAGTCTTGAAAAAATGTATGAGTTACATACAGATAATGGCCCAGGACACATTGGCGCTGATGCTATCTGGACAGGAAGTGCTGCTGACGATAAATACAAAGGTGAAGGCATTGTTGTTGGGGTACTCGATACCGGTATTAATTCAGATCATGCCTCTTTTGCGGCAGTTGCAGGCGATGGCTATACCCACAAAATGCCTGACCGTTATGACAATTACTTAGGGGATTGTGAAAAAGTCGAATTCGCCAGCATGTGTAACGACAAGCTTATTGGTATTCGTTCATATGAAAGCATTACTGAGAGTTATATGGATGCGGCTTTTCAGCCAGATCAACCCTCTTGGAACATCACCGACCCTAAACGTCCACAAAATGGTGAAGACTATAACGGTCACGGTTCACACACAGCCTCTACAGCTGCAGGCAACGAACTATTTAATGTAGAGCATGTGGTTGCTGTTACTGGTGAAACCGGTGATGGCTTAGGAACGGGTCTAATGTTTGACAAAGTGTCAGGCGTTGCACCACGTGCAAATATCATTATGTACCAAGTGTGTTTTCCTGGCGATGGCAGCTACGGTGACAACTACGGTGGTTGTCCTGGTTCTGCTTTATTAGCCGGCATTGAAGATGCGGTGGCTGATGGCGTTGACGTGATTAACTACTCAATTGGTAGTCCTTTTGGTACATTCCCTTGGGACGATCCGATGGAGATGGGTTTCCTTGCAGCACGTGAAGCAGGCATTTCGGTGTCAGCTTCTGCGGGTAACTCCTACGCACCGCAATACGCCAGCCAAGCACGCGGGGCTATCGATCACTTTTCACCTTGGATCACCTCTGTAGCAGCCACCACCCATGGCCGCGAAATTGCAGTTGAAGGTAAGACCTTAGCCGACTCAACGGGTGGGGAAAAGCCACTAGACGTGTTAGTTGGTGGTGGGCTTACCGGCGCTTATACTGGGCCCGTAGTGCAAGCAAGTGCTTATGGCAGCGAGTTTGAAAAATGTAATGACCCCTTCCCAGTAGACTTTTTCTCGGTAGATCCTGATGGAAATCCATTCGCCACGGCGCCAATTGTAGTGTGCAAACGAGGTGATATTGCTCGCGTAGCGAAAGCAACAAACGTTGAAGCTGGTGGTGCTGGTGGCTTTATCTTATGGAACTCTGGCTATTCAGAAACCACAGCTAATGACCCTTACTCAATTCCAGGGATTCATATTGATTACGCGTCTTACTATGGTAATTACCAAAACGGTTACTTTGGATTACAAGACTGGCTTGCTGCTGGTGATAACCACAGCATTACTATCACAGCCTCTGAAGTTGTTGCCAATGAACGAGATGCTGACTACGTCGCAGATTTCTCATCTCGCGGTCCAAACCTCGAAGCTCCTGATGTGATGTCGCCAAACTTAGCTGCACCGGGCGTTGATGTATTTGCCGCCTGGGCCGATGAAATGCCATTTAGCACCCAAGGTATGCCAGCTGATTACGCTGCAATTAGCGGTACATCGATGGCGGCGCCCCATGTAGCAGGTGCAATGGCACTGCTTACACAAGCACACCCTGATTGGACGCCAGCAGAGATCCAATCTGCATTAATGACTACAGCGTCACTGGACAATGCCACTCGCTCTAGAGACGGTTCGCCCTATGATCCTGTGCCAGCTGGATATAGTGACGCGGGCAGCGGAGTCATTAACGTAGCACGTGCTAATAACGCAGGCTTATTACTTAGCGAGACTGCTGAAAACTACCGCGCTGCCAACCCAAATAATGGCGGTAACATCCATACCTTGAACTTGCCTTACTTCTATCAAGATAACTGTCCTTCAACCTGTAGCTGGATGCGCACAGTAACTGCAACAGAAGATGGTACTTGGACGGTTGATGCAACGGCCAACGTTATGGATGGTGCACCAATGTTAGAGCTAGAGGCTTCGCCAAAGACCTTTACGCTTAAAGCGGGTGAGTCTCAAGCCATTAGCCTAAAAGCAAAAGTACTTGAAGTGGAAGCCATTGGCGCCGACTCATCAGGGCTTCAGCTTACAGGCTCTGTTAAGCTGACACCTGCAAATAGCAGCAGCCCAATGCAACATCTACCAGTAGGTGTACGCTATAGCGGCGACAACTTACCCACAGAAGTCTCAGGGATCATCCACCGTGAACAGGGGCATACGTTAACACCAATGCTCAACACCGATGAGATCCAATCACTTAACTCAAAGGTCTTTGGCCTAACAAAAGGTGAAACATATACCTACACATTGCCAAGAGCCGAAGCACGCCTTTACTCCGACGGCTTAACGGTAGAGGAGATAGAAGCCGATGGCGGTGCTAAGGTACATTTCTTTGATGTACCAGCAGGCACACAGCGCATTGTTTGGGAAGTGCTTTCAGCGCCTAAACATGCCTTTACCTCTATCGACCTTGGTATGGACATCAATGAAGATGGTGATATTCAGTGGTTAGATGAAGCTATCTGTTACTCATTTACAGATAACGGTGACTTCTGTGCTATCAATAACCCAACTCCAGGTCGTTACTGGGCAATCGCTGCCAACTGGAAATATGATTTTGAAGATCCTAAAAATTTAGCTGATGAGTTTGTTCTCAGCTTAGGTATAGTGGGAGAGTCAGATGATGCCAACATGACAGTTGAAGGCCCAGCAAGTACTGATGGTATGACTCCATATCAACTGCAGCTAAACTACAATTTGCCAGGTGCTAGCGATGGTGACACTTACTATGGTGTTGTTGCGCTAGGCAGTGATGACTATAACGCGACAAACTTAGGTGATTTTGCCGTTAAGTTACAACATATGGGCACCGATACAGAAATTACAGCATCGCAAACTGCGGCTAAGGTCGGGGATGTGGTTAACTATGTTGTCGATTTAGCACCAAATCTAGTGGGAGCAGAGCGAGAGTTTACTTTAAATGCAACCATTTCTGAGGGGATGCAGTTAATTGAAGACTCAATCGTTGTCGGTGGTGTAGGTGACTATGAAGCAGGCCTAACAGTGGATGGCAATGCGATCAGCATCAGCGCCGCTCAAGCCTCTTCAAGTGATATGCAGCGTCATTATGTTTATACCACTAACTTAGATGATGCGACCTGTAAGGTGCCTTATGGCGACGATGAGACATTCTATGATTTACCTATGCAAGGCTACGGTGACTTAGGTATTTCAGGTCTTTCTAACCAAATGCTATATATTCCGATGGAAGAAAATGGTTTACCCCACATTCCTCTATACGCAAACCCTGAGCGTTTTGCCCAGAATACGCTAGGAATATCGCCATTCGGGTATATTCAACTGGATCAAAATCCTGAGTTCTGGAACTATAACCAACCCTTCACGGAGATGTTCCAAACCTTCCCTGACACAGTCATAGCTCCTCTATGGCGCGGTGATGTGCAGATGCCACAGGGCTCGATTGACTGGGCAACATTCCGCTATATCAACGTGGTATATGGTGTAGTCACCAACGATCACTACATCTTCCAGTGGGATGGTGGTGAAGAGTGGAATAGCTTCTTGGTCGGCAACACCAACCCAGATCCAGACGCTAAATTTAACATTCAAACCATTATTTCTAATTCAATTAGTTTTGACCCTGAAACACCTGAGATGATCTTTGCTTATAAGACCTTAAAGTCAGCGAATGATCACTTTGGCTCAATTGGTCTACACGGTTATTGGGGAGAGCGAACACCGTTTGGTCCGCTATCAGGCTATTTCAATGATGGCTTCGCGTTTAACGACGTCGATGAAAAAGTCAGCGAAGGTACGGTAGTTTGTGCTGATTATCGCGGTCCAGAACAAACTGCACTGTCACTTAAGTTCTCGGCACGCGTATCAGCCGCAGCAATTGGTAGCGACAATGTTGTTTCAGTAGACACTCAGTACGCTGACTCGGAGCTTGTTTCTGTCTCCCACACGTTATCGACCCCAACCAATATCACCGTCGCTCCAATGTCGGATATGGTCATGGAAGAGAACAGCACTATCGAAGGCTTGAGCGTTATGTACAACGACGTCAAAGGCACGGTAAACGGCATGACGGTTACGGGTGATTACATTACTGCAGTAGTAACAGGTGAAACATTTGCTATCACGCCAGATACCGACTGGCACGGTACTACAGAGGTAACGGTAACGGTTCACGACATGGCCTACCCTTCAGATCAGGGCAGCACTAGCTTTATGTTGACCGTTAATTCTGATGGGGTAGAACCTACACCGCCACCAGCAGAAGAAGCACCGATTGAGGAAGAGTCTAGTGATTCAAGCGGTGGTAGCTTAGGGTTCTTAGCACTCGCGCTACTTGGACTCATTGCAAGCTCACGTAAAAAGCTTCATTAATCTTCAAGAGCAATAAAGTTAAGCATTTGCGATTTGCTTAACCTTGTCATTGGGCCCTCATTTGAGGGCCCCTTTTTTACCAAGTTCCAATCAGTCTCAGCTTAGGAAAACATGCTTCACAGCTTACTTAACGGACACTATCTCAGCCTCGGTCAATGAATACTTTCTTTGTACCTTATTTAACTGACTTTATCTCGGCCTCAGTTAGAAAGCGCCACTCGCCTAGCTCAAGCGTACTATCGAGCTCAATTTCTCCAACAACTTCACGATGAAGTTTAGTCACCTTATTGCCAACGGCTGCCAGCATACGTTTTACTTGATGATATTTACCTTCAGTAATGGTCAAACGCGCTTGATGAGTGCCCAGCAGTTCAAGTATGGCAGGCTTAGTGAGGCCATCTTCATTATTAAGCTGTAACCCAGTAGCAAACTGCTCAATTAGGTCTTCAGTTAACGGCTCAGCAGTCTCTAACAAGTACCGCTTGCCACACTCTTTCTTTGGTGACGTGATCTTATGTGACCACTTTCCATCAGTAGTGATCAACACCAAACCAGTAGTATCAGCGTCTAAGCGGCCTGCAATATGCAGATCTTCAGGTCGAATAACATCAAGCAACCCAATAACAGACGGGTACTCTTCGTCAATGGTTGAACAGATAGTATCAACGGGTTTATTGAGCATGATAAAGCGTGGGCCAATAACCTTTAACACTTCGCCTTCGAGACGGATCTCGTGTTCATCTGTGACTTTAAAACCAGAAGTTTTAACCACTTCACCGTTGCAGGTAACATCTCCACGATGCAACGCTTTTTTAGCCGAGACACGAGAATGGGAAGTTGACTCACAAATAAATTTATCTAAACGCACAGTAATACTCAGCTATATGACCATAATGGCCGACATTATGAGGGCTACAGGTGTAAAGGGCAAAGTTTTGCGGCGACATATTAATGCTTGCTCTACTCAACCTTTATCCAGTTAAAATCAAACTCAATAAATGGTTTACTGTTTCTGTTACTCCTATGCGATGTATATTGCTGATAAAAGACACAAAATGGATTAAGGAAACCTTTTCTTACAGTTCAGCGGCCAATTACCCCAAGCAGTTTCCAATGCGCACTTGTCGATACAAACCAAAAAGCCTTAACATGTGTTACCCAATGTAACTCTCGCTATCTTGATAAAAGCATGAGTGCATCGCTTTATTTATAAAACAAAAACAAATTGACGGTTTATATAAAGGAAGAAAAATGAAAAAAGTACTCGTTGGGGGCTTATGCGCTTCCCTTATCGTAGGCCTAAGCGCTTGCAATAGCGACACTGCAGCCCCTAAAGCACCAGAAACAAGCAAAACAGAAGCCGCTGTTGCCGTGCAAAAAGCACTAACTTCAGGTATTGATTTTGCCAACTTCGATAAATCAGTTCGCCCGCAGGATGACTTTTACTCTTATGTAAACGGCACTTGGGTTAAAAACACCACAATCCCGAGCGATCGCACCAGTACTGGTGCATTTTATGATCTTCGAGAAAAGTCACGTGATGACGTAAAAGCAATTATCGAAGAAGTCGCTGCAACACCTAACCTTAAAGCTGGTAGCGATGAGCAGAAAGTGGCTGATCTTTACCGTTCATTCATGGATGTTGAAACACTCAATAAACTGGGCGTGACACCAATTCAGAGCGAACTTGATAAAGTCAGTGCCATTAAGAATAAAGATGAGCTAGTGACTTATTTTGCTCGTAGCCAAGTGATTGGCGGCGGCACTCCAATGGCATTTTACATCGGTGTCGATGCGAAAGACTCTAGCCGTTATGCAACACATATCTGGCAGTATGGCTTAAGCCTGCCAGAAAAAGATTACTACTTTAACCAAGACGAGCGCTTCGTTAATATCCGTAAAGCTTTCGTAGCACACATCGAAAAGATGTATACCCTTGCAGGTCTTGCTAACCCTAAAGCTAGCGCTGAAGCGGTACTGGCTCTTGAAACATCAATTGCTGAAAAGCATTGGGATGTAGTTGAAACTCGTGATAGCACTAAGACCTACAACTTATACCAAGTTAAAGATCTGCCAACACTTGCACCAGACATCAACTGGGATGGTTACCTAGCAACCCTTGGCGCAGACAAGCAAGCTGACATCATCATCAACCAGCCTAGCTTTATTCAAGGACTGAATGAAGTCATCAAGACGACAGACCTAAATACTTGGAAGACCTACATGCAGTGGCAGGTACTGACACATGCAGCAAGTAGCCTAAGTGAAGAGTTAGATACTGAAAACTTTGAGTTCTTCTCGAAAACACTTAACGGCCAAGAAGAGCAACAACCTCGCTGGAAGCGCGGTGTCGCTTCAGTCAACGGTTTGTTAGGCGAAGTCGTCGGTAAAGTCTATGTTAAGCGTCACTTTGCACCAGAAGCTAAAACACGCATGCAGACTTTGGTTGAGAACTTACGTGGCGCTTACGGCGATAGCATTGAGTCATTAGAGTGGATGAGTGCTGACACTAAAATTGCCGCTAAAGATAAGCTAGCTAAGTTTGATCCTAAGATTGGTTACCCTGATCGTTGGGAAAACTATGACAAGTTAACCATCAAGTCTGACGACCTATTCGGCAACAACCTACGCGCAAGCGAGCGGAGCCATGAAAAAGAGCTAGAAAAACTGGGTAGTCCTATTCGCAAGTGGGAATGGCATATGACCCCACAAACGGTTAATGCTTACTACAACCCAACCATGAATGAAATCGTATTCCCAGCAGCGATCTTGCAACCTCCATTCTTTAATATGGAAGCTGACGACGCGGTTAACTATGGTGGTATCGGTGCAGTTATTGGTCATGAAATGGGACATGGTTTTGACGACCAAGGCGCAAAGTTTGACGGTGAAGGCAACATGCGTGATTGGTGGACAGAGCAAGACTTGAAAGAGTTTTCTGCTCGCGGTAAAGCCCTTATCGATCAGTACAATGATTACGCCGTATTTGACGACCTACACGTTAATGGTGAACTAACACTTGGCGAGAACATTGGTGATCTTTCTGGTGTAACCATCGCTTACCGTGCGTACAAGAAATCACTTAACGGCCAAGAAGCACCAGTGATTGACGGCCTAACAGGCGATCAGCGTTTCTTCATTGGTTTCACCCAGATCTGGCGTGCAAAAATTAAAGAAGAGTCAATGCGTAACCGTGTAGCGACAGATCCACATTCACCTGCACAGTTCCGTTCACTTGGCGCACTTTCAAACATGCCAGAGTTTTACAGTACTTATGACGTGAAACCTGGTGATGCTATGTATATTGCTCCAGAAAAGCGCGTTAAAATTTGGTAATTACAGCAATATAAACCGCCGTAATTAGCAATAAATAAAGCCGTTGATGACAAGTTCATTCAACGGCTTTTTTTGTTATGCCCCTCACACATGTAATTATGAATAAATGTTAATTTGCCATTCAGCATAGCTTCAGTATCCACAGGTTAGATTAATACCAAATCTGATTAGAATTACCTCTTCTATACCAAAGAGGCAATCAGATTTGATATAGGTCTACAGCCATTAAAAGGGATAGCTATGAATCGGATATTACGAACGTTTTTTATTTTTTTATTGCTTCTTTCGACTCGTTCAGCCTTCGCACAAACCGTGCCTCTCGAACACGATATCAATACCTCAAAAGGTAGCTATAACGCTAAACTGGCATTTTCCAATGACCTAGATGGCCTTACCGCTATCGAATCAATACAGTACCAACAACCAAGGCAAACTAGCGCGGACTTAGACTCTCTTTACGCAAACGCTTCGAACGCTCAGCAAGAGCTGGCCAATTTACTGAATCACATTACCGAGCAAACTCAAACCCAATCGATTCTGGCGGATATAAAAAGCCGCGAAAGAGCTGAAGCGAAAGTGAGAAATAAACTCGATGGTGATGCCAGCCAACTGACTGATCTGGTTAGAGCCAGTATTGTTAGTAACGATATTCAAAACCTGATGCAAGCATTCGCACTGGTTAAAACCGATAGCCAAATTATTCAAGTTAAGAACCGCTTTGCCGAGCCCAAAGAGTCCGGTTATCGCGATCTTAACCTGCTGGTTAGGTTGCCTCAGTCACAGATGATTGCCGAGATCCAATTACACTTGGCTGATATCGCTGAGATTAAAAGCGGTGATGAGCATGAGGTTTACCAGCAAGTGCAGCAGATCCAAGCTAATGCCGCAGATCAATTACGACAACTTGATGATTTAGAAGCGGCAAAAATAGTCCAGTTACGCCAGCAGTCACACAAGCTTTACCACAAAGCATGGCTTAGGTATAAGCGCCTAGATCAAGCCAATATCCTAGCCGCTGCCTGAAACCTCTTTAGCGGGGCTCAAAATACGCCCCGCAACTTACATCTCTTTTTGTGACTTGCCTGATAAAAGTCTATACTCCCGCCCAATAGTCTTCACACGCGAAAAAATATGAACGATATCATTGAGCAGCTACAAGAGATGAGCGAAACGGTTCCGGTACCGTTAGAACTCGCAACCTTTGAACAAATTGTTGAAGTAGAGGAAGAGATCCTAATCCCGCTACCTTTGGCTTTAAAAGAGTACTTGATGGAAGCCAGTGACGTTATCGTTGGCAGTTTAGAGCCTGTCACTGCCAGCGATCCGCATTCTCATACCTTTTTGCCTGAAGTCGCAGCCTATGCCTGGTCTATCGGCTTACCGCGTGAATTTGTCCCTATCTGCCAACGTGGCGATGCCTTTTTCTTTATTAGCCAAGAGGGCGAAGTGAAGTTATGGCAAGACGATGAGATAGAAGAGGACAGCTGGGAAACATTCTGGGAATGGGCTGAAGATGTTTGGATGCGTAGTTAAGCGCTAGCAACATATTAAATTTATTAAGGAAACACCATGTCTAAAGATCTCGGCCTAAATGCCATTGAAATGCAGTACCTTCGACATTCACTTGCGCTATCCACTGCACAAGTTGCCGAGATAGGTAAAGTCACAGAAGCTGACGTTATTGCATGGGAAGCGGGCGAAAAGCCAGCACATATGCCTGTACAAAAAAAGCTGATTGAGATTGATGAAGCTATCGAAATGCAGGTGCTAAATACTTGCGACGGTATCGAAGAATTATTTACTAAAGAGCCAAAGCGCACCTTAAGCTTTGTCGTTTACCCAACTCAAGCCTTATATGCTCAATATAACCCAGAGTTTTTAGGTACTTTGCCCCTTGCAGAGCTATACAACACCTCAGCTTGGCGTATCAAGAAAGAGTGTAAGTTAATGCTTGAAGTAGAGGTAGTGCTCGTACCGCTTAACTTTGAGTCTTACAAAGCATTCCGCGACAAAGATGGCCTAAAAGAGAGCCGTGAGAATCGTGCTAAATGGGCTGCGGCTCAGTTGTAAGCAAACGGCAATGATTGCCTAAAAGGCAATATCGGTTAGCAAGGCATTGCTTAAACTTCAGAGATAAAAAAGCATCCTATTGGATGCTTTTTTGATTGCTTAACCGTTGCTAAATAATATCAAGCTGCGCCAGCATCCTCTTTTTCAAGGGCGCTCGCCATCGCCTTACGAGTAGTGATTCGATCCCGATAAGCCGCAAGTTTGGGTGGAATATCTTGCTCAAATCGCGTAGCCCACAACAAGGTATGACCTAATAGAATATCAGCGACACTGAGCTCATCACCAAGTAAGAACTCACTATCTGGTAGCCAAAGTTCTGCAATCGCAGCGGCTTTATCAAACTCCCATTTTGCGACCGCAAGCATAGCCTCAAGCCTTAATTCCTCAGGGATGGCAAACTTATGCTTACCGATAGTCCACAGAGGTTGCTCAAGCTCACAGGTAATAAAGCTTACCCACTTATGGTGTAGCGCTGACGCATCAGAGCCAGCCTTAGGTAACAAGCGACCTTCACCATATTTTTCAGCTAAAAATAGCGCAATAGCTGCAGATTCAGTGATCACATTGCCATTATCGATTAACGCAGGCACTTTTCCACAAGGGTTAATCGCTAGAAAATCGGGATGGCGACTGTCACCTTTGGAAAAGTTAATGAACTGATATTGCCACTCAAGCCCTAACTCCTCTAATGTCCAAGAAACTCTCAGTGAACGGCTACGTGGAACCCCATATAAAGTAATCATCTTGCGCTTCCTCTGCAGTAAAAGCATTAAACTACTCCGTTAAAAGGAAAATAGAAACTAGCAATTAGTTCTAAAGTAGTGAAATAGCTTTAAATTAGATTCGAATTTGCTTAAGTTTATAAAACACAATTAAAAGTAGTCAGTTGGCTCACCATTACTGGCTAAGCTGAGTCAAAAAAACTTGGGTAGGCTCACGATCAATGGAAGGAAACTGTATGCAAAAGAGTACGGAAACAAGTATCAAGAAAGCGGAATTTGTTAGTAACCTTGGGCAATACTGGTTGACACCATTTAGCATTTTATTAGCACTGTCGCTTGTCGGCTTGCCGTTACTGCTGCTATGGCTCCCCATAGGGCATATTTTTACTAAGCGCTATATCGCTAACATGAGCACCGAGTTAACCGACAAAAAGCTTATTGTTCGCAAAGGTGTTTTCACCCGCACTGAGAATACGGTACCGCTAGATAAAATCACTGACATGGCACTCATTCAAGGGCCATTGATGCGGATGTTCAAACTCCACAAACTAACCATAGAAACAGCGGGTCAATCGGGAACTGGGGCACTACTTAATTTAACCGGAATTGTCGATGCTGCCGATTTTAGAAGTCAGGTATTGGCTCAGAAAGAGAAACTCAGCCAACTTGAAACCAGTCCAGCACAAGATGAAAATAATGACATTAGTGTCGTGAGCCTTTTACAAGAGATCTCTGATACCCTCAAACGCATTGAAGCTAATAGTAAAAGTTAACCTTTGAGATGGCACTTCCTTTAATCAATAAGACAGAATTTAAACCATGAGCAACAGTAATACTCAGTCTCTAACCAAACCCTCTTTTCAATTAGGTGCACTATTAGGAGCTATGGGGCCGGGAATATTAATGGCGGCCGCCGCGATTGGCGCTTCTCACTTAGTCGCATCGACTCGTGCTGGTGCTGAATTTGGCTGGCAACTGGCTTGGGTCATTCTGGCGGTCAATATACTAAAGTACCCCTTCTTTGCCGCGGGTGCTCGCTATACGGCAGCGACTGGTGAGAGCCTCCTCGAAGGTTACTTAAAGCAAGGGCGAAATTATTTATTACTGTTTACCTGTCTCAATGTCATCGCAGCGATAGCGAGTACGGCAGGTGTCGCCATGTTGACCGCGGCGATGTTGACTCAATTTGTGCCGTTGTCCATTGATCTATTAGCACTACTGGTACTGCTATCAAGTTTAACCATCCTTATTTTTGGCCACTATGCACTGCTCGATAAAATGACAAAGGTCATCATGCTGGCTTTAACCTTAACCACGTTAATCGCGGTTGCTTTGGCGTTTAACGCTCCGTCCATTGTGCAACCCGGTTTTGTATCGACCTCACCTTGGCAGTGGGCCTACATTGGCTTTTTGGTTGCAATGATGGGTTGGATGCCAGCCCCCATCGAAGTCAGTGCCTGGAATTCACTTTGGTTACTTGAAAAGAAAAAAAGCCAACAAGTCAGTAAACAGCAAGCCATTCTCGACTTTAACTTTGGTTATATCGTCACAGCTCTGCTTGCAGTGGTGTTCTTAGCACTCGGTACGCTTGTTATGCACGGTAGCGGCGAAACATTCTCAGCATCTGGGGTGCAGTTTTCTCAGCAATTGATCAGTCTTTATAGCAAAGTCATGGGCAGTGAGAGCCGCTACTTAATAGGAATGGTGGCGTTTCTATGTATCTTTAGCACCACTGTGACCGTAATAGACGGTTATAGCCGTACACTAAACATGGGCTGGCAGTTATTAAAGGATGGGCGCCCCAGTGACAAAAGACTCAATGTGGTGATGTGTTTAATGAGTCTATGTGGACTCGCTATCATTTTATTTTTCAAGGGTGCACTGCTTCCTCTGCTTGAGTTTGTTATGATCCTCGCCTTTATGACCACTGTGATTTTTGCTTGGCTTAACTATAAGTTGATGATCAGCACAGCAATTCCTGTTGAAGATCGCTATGGTGCAAAAATGAGAATACTCTCTCTGGTCGGTTTAACTTACTTAGTAAGTTTTGCTGTTTTATTCATTTATTGGATGCTGACTAAATAACGGAACGCCCTACTCCTAATGCAATTTCTAACAAAAACTCTACTCAGCATTTTAGTGCTCACGCTGTTGTTATGGGCAGCGAATAAAGCCAGTGCGAACCTCATTGCTAACAGCGATATTGCCAGCCAACTTCCTACTATTATCGCCCAGAATGAACGCCCTTTTAACGGTATCATTATGGTTAAGCGCAATGATGAACCGTTATTTACCTATATCTCTGGTGATGATGTAAAACTGCGTTCTAGTTTTATTATCGCCTCGCTTTCTAAACAAGTAACAGCGACGTTAGTGCTAAAAGCTGTCGATGACGGCAAGCTCGAATTAACAAGTTCTGCCAATCGCTATTTGCGCTCATCACAAGGCAAAAACGCAACGATTCCAGACAGTGTCACTATCTCACAACTGCTCAGTAACACATCTGGACTGATGGCTTCTGGCAAGCCACCACTATTTGAACCGGGCAGCCAGTTTAAATACTCAAACTACGGTTACACGTTACTTGGGCAAATACTTGAAAATGTGTATCAACAACCAATCTCAGCGCAGATAAATGCCCTGAATGAGCAAGCAGCTTTAGGTGGTCTCACTGCTCAACAGGGCAAAACATCGACGATTAAAAAGCATTACTCACAGCTATTGCTTGGTAGAGCTGAAACGATACATCAGCAAGATGACAATACATTATCCAGCTACGCAGATGCAGATGTTGAAATCACCTCTAGTTTAATCCCTGCAGGCGGTATGATGGCATCTGCAGATGCATACAGCCATTTTCAATATGCACTTTTTTCAGGGCAGTTAATCAGTGAAAAAAGTTTGAAGGCTATGACCACCAGCTACAGCATACGCACTCATCGTTGGGGAGAGATTGGATATGGTTATGGCACTCAACTAGATGAATATAACGGTATTACCGAGTATAGCCATAGTGGGTATCTTCCGGGGTATGTCAGTTTGGCTCTTTACTATCCACAGTCGAACGTTAATGTGGTTATTTTGGAAAATACTTCATGGGATCTCCACGATACTCAGCGCACATTTGGCTTACATGACAAGCTACGTGAGAGCATTCGAAGTAAATTGGTGATACTGGAAGACAGACCCGTCGCCAAGTTATACCAAGCAGGTAAAGAGGCTATCACAGCGACTCTGATTGCGGCAAAGTAAACGCCGAGCATTTCTGCTATAATACCCCGCGATGACTACGCAGCCGCGTGGTCAAATAGATTAAAGAAAGCACATATATGATTAACAACGATATTTTACGTAAAGTTCGCTACATTCTTGACTTAAGCAACGCAAAAATGATCCGTATTTTTGCTAAGGCTAAGCATGAAGTTACCCAAGAACAGATGATAGACATGTTAAAAAAAGAGTCAGAAGAGGGCTACCAGCCTTGTAACGACAAAACCATGTGTATGTTCCTTGATGGCTTCGTGATCTACAAGCGCGGACTCAAGCCTGGTGCAGAAGTACCAGAGCCACTTTCACAGCTAACCAACAACCTTATTTTCAAAAAGTTAAGAGTTGCTTTTGAGTTACGTGAAGACGACATTCTTGAAGCATTGACCCTCGCCGAATTTAATATGTCTAAATCGGAACTGGGCGCTTTATTTAGAAAGCCAGGTCACAAACATTATAAGCCTTGTGGCGATCAAGTGTTACGTAACTTCTTGATGGGACTTTCTCTTAAACATCGTCCAAAGTAAGCGCTCGCTTATTTTAGCTTCAGATTAAAGCGCAGCAATTGCTGTGCTTTTTTATGTCTGAATCTCACAGCGTTTAAAACAACCTGGCCATTAAAAAAATCAATTTATCCGCCGACAAAACACAACAATGATCACACTTTGTGTTAGTCTTCGATGATTAATGTCACAGCCCCCCACAACACTAACAAAAACAGAGAAAAGGTTTCTAATGGACGATAACAAACGCCCGCTCTATCTTCCTTTTGCCGGTCCTGCCATCCTTGAAGCACCGTTGATTAACAAAGGCAGTGCTTTTACCGACGAAGAACGTATTTTTTTCAACCTTGAAGGCTTGTTGCCCCATGTGATTGAAACCATCGAAGAGCAAGCATCACGTGCTTATGACCAGTATAAGAATTTTACTAATGATCTAGATAAACATATCTACCTTAGAAATATTCAAGATACTAATGAAACGCTCTACTACCGTTTAGTGCAAAACCACATTACCGAGATGATGCCTATCATCTATACTCCAACAGTGGGAATGGCTTGTGAGCGTTTTTCAAAAGATTACCGCCGCAACCGTGGCTTATTCATCTCGTACCCGAATAAAGACCGCATCGATGATATTCTTAATAACTCTACTCGCCAGAAAGTTAAAATCATCGTAGTAACCGACGGTGAACGTATTCTTGGTCTTGGTGATCAAGGTATTGGCGGCATGGGGATCCCAATTGGTAAGCTTTCACTTTACACCAGTTGTGGTGGTATTAGTCCCGCATATACCCTGCCCATTACTCTCGATGTCGGTACCGACAATCCACACCTACTTGAAGACCCTATGTACATGGGCTGGCGTAATCAGCGCATCGGCGGTGAAGAGTACACCGAATTTGTCGAAGCCTTTATGCAAGCGGTTCATCGCCGCTGGCCTGATGCCCTTATTCAGTTTGAAGACTTCGCCCAAAAGAATGCCATGCCATTACTTGAGCGTTATAAAGACCAATATTGCTGCTTTAATGACGATATCCAAGGCACAGCTGCTGTCACTGTAGGCTCACTTCTGGCAGCATGTAAGGCTGCAGGCACACAACTGTGTCAACAGCGCATCACCTTTTTAGGTGCGGGCTCTGCGGGTTGCGGTATTGCTGAAGCTATCGTAGCGCAGATGGTGTCGGAAGGCATAGCAGAATCCCAAGCGCGTAAACAAGTGTTTATGGTTGACCGCTGGGGTATGTTGCAATCGAATATGCCAAACCTACTCCCGTTCCAGCAAAAATTAGCGCAAAATTGTGACGACATAACAAATTGGGACAATTTCAGCGAAAATATCTCTCTACTGGATGTGGTTAACAATGCCAAGCCAACGGTATTGATTGGTGTGTCTGGCGCACCAGGTCTATTTAGCGAAGAGATCATTAAAGCGATGCACAGCCACTGTGAACGCCCAATTGTATTCCCACTATCAAACCCGACAAGCCGCGTAGAAGCGACGCCAAAAGATATTCTACACTGGACTAAAGGCCAAGCATTAGTAGCAACAGGTAGCCCGTTCGAGCCAGTCGTGCTGGACGATGTTACCTATGAGATCGCCCAGTGCAACAATAGTTATATTTTCCCAGGCATAGGTCTTGGAGTCCTAGCCGCTGGTGCTGAGCGAGTCAGTGATGCAATGCTGATGGCATCAAGTCGTGCGTTAGCTGAATGCTCGCCATTATCTATTGATGGTGAAGGTTCATTACTACCACAGCTGGAAGATATTCATAAGGTTAGTAAGCATATCGCTTTTGCCGTTGCTAAAGTCGCCATCGATGAAGGACACGCCCTGCCAACTAGCGATGAGTTATTAACTCAAGCTATTGAAGATAACTTCTGGACCGCTGAATATCGACGTTATAAGCGAACTTCATTCTAAGTCGTAACCTACAAGCTAAAAATACAAGAAAAGCAGCCTTACCAGGCTGCTTTTTTACTAATACATAGTAATTATAAGTGCACCAACTATATGGCTTGCCCCCTTTAAGCTGCTACTCTCATCGCTATTTACGCAAATGGATTTAACTAGATACATTTAAGCCTCCCGATTGCAGACCTTTATAATCAACAGTAGTAATTGGAAAAAACCTTCTTACACAAGCAATTGATAAATATCTGTTTATATATATAATCTCTGCGGCTTGAATAAACTAATTACAAATAAAAAGGACTTACTATGTACAAAAGTTTAGCAATGGCATTTGCCATATTCATTTTAACAGGGTGTGTTTCACCAATTCCGTTACACGAACAGACCCCCTCGCCAGAATATAAAAACGAGCAACCTATTCTAATTAGCGTGATCGATAACCGAAAAAAGGTTAAAGAAGGTAAACCAGAAACCTTTGTTGGTCGTGCACATGCAACGTTTGGGATCCCTGTAGACTGGAGTGTTGAGCAAATACTAGCAACGGATAAAGGTGATAAAGAGTTAACTTTAACTCAGTGGTTGCAAAAAAGAATTGTGAAAGGCCTAACAGAAAAAGGTTGGCAGGTTACTCCAGTAGATTTTAAAACCGTGCCTACTGAAACTATTGCGAGCTACACCCTTACAGAGCAAGAATCACAACAGCTTTTAGTGCTCAACTTACAAGAATGGTTTTTTAGCATCAACTTAAACTGGGTATCTTCATTCAATTTTGATACTCATGTTGATACTTATTTATTTGATAAAGAAGCTGGTTTAACCTATCAGAAAACCACTCAAGAAAGAGATGTCATCGAAGAGCAAGGAAGTGAGTCCCCACAAAACAACATTCTTCGCGCTTACCATGATCAGCTATTACAGCTACTTTCAGATCCTGCACTAAAGGCTCAAATTCAACAAAAGAGCCAAACTAAAATAGCGGATACATCAACAACACTTTGAAGTAACTAAAAGTAAAATAGCTGCCGGCCTCATTTTCAGTCCAGTTAAGAAAATGAGGCTGGTTATTCAGAAACAAGCATTAAATTCAACCTGCTCATATGCTGGTTTGATAAATTATGAGTAGGGAATGCCAAAGACGTTTACTACTCGAACGTTCGTAAGAAACTAATCAGTCACTTGTAAACTGACTCCTCCTAGATCTCCCGCCAAGCTATATTGCGGCAGCTACAGACGTTATACTTAGCAAACAAAAACTAGCTCAACCTACTAAACAAAGATTAGGAAACCAGCTCTAGATATGATTGAGATTGAATATTCAATTGGTGAGATAACCACCTTAATGTTTGTAAACGCCGAGCACACATTTTTTCTCAGTACCCAAAGCTGGACAAAAGCCAAAGAACTTAAAATTGGCTCTAGGATATTGGCCAAAAATGGCAGTATGGCCGAAATTACCAATATCAAGGTTGTAGAAGGCCAATACCAATGCCGCGACTTAATGGTCAGCCACAATCATCACTATTTCAAATCTGAACAAAGTCAGTCACTTGGCGCGGTATATACCGACACATTACCCAGTAACGAACTTGAACGAGTGGCATACCAGTTAGCAGATAAGCCTTCTCACTTTGCTGATGGCAAACCCACAGGTAACCACAGCGGTCCGTGGGCAGCAGCACGATATATAGCAAATGAATCTAGCGAAGATGTCATAGCATGGGGGCGTGCCAATGACTTAATGTGCGCCGAAGATGCAGCGGTGAGCAATCTACGTTTAAAACTTGGCGATAACATTACATTGCACCAAGGTAATGTCGAGATATCTCATGCCTACATAAGGAAGTACACTAAGAAAGGTCGTTTCGTGAATACTATGAGCCCCTGTCAGCATTGTCGAGAGAACTACGGCTGCGCATTAAATGATGGCTCACTTGGAGCCAGCGATATCATTAAGAGTCACCGAGACCATCTCCCCTCTCCCAAAGCTGATTAGCACTCTTTAACCTAAGCATTAAAAAAGGTTATGCTTGCGCATAACCCCTTATATTTATTTAATAGATTACAGCTGAAAACATTTTGCTAGAAGTGTTTACTTACCTTCAATAACCGCTTTAATGCTATTAAGCATTGAACGGTCAGTGCGCGATTTCTTTAGTTTTCGTACACTCTCTTTTAATGATGCATCAGACAGACGAGTAAATATGCCGTTATACTCTTTTTCGGCAATTTCATCATCGGTATCAGCCATTTCTGCAATATCTTGCGCTACTCGACTTAACTGAAACCAAGCATTGGCAATATAAAAACCATGAAAATCTTCCTTCGGAAGTAGCGCTTTAGCGCTAGCAGGCAGTGCATCCCAACCACTATTGAATTTAAGATCGGTATCTTCAATCAGTTCATTACAAAGGTTTGCATAGGCTTCGAGCAAGTTTTCAGGGATCTGATCCATTGGCATAACGGTATTACATACATTCAATGCCACCAGTTCGGCGCGCGCTCGATATTCAGCGTTAATTTCAGTCATTTTCTACTCTCAATTACAATTTATGATGCGGCTTCAATATAAAGCTAGCGGCACGTTATCGTTAGTACAGCTTCTTTGCATCGTTAGCATCAACATTACAACGGCATATCAAACTCAGTTTCAATTGCCACATCAGCAAGCCCGTTGTTATACAGATCCCCACCAATAAAAGCAAAATAAGTCATTTTTAGAATGAAATGCTGACACTGGTATGACATACGGCAAGTTTAACTAGTGAAGTATAGGATACAATATTCCCATTAACGCCAGTGCTTTAGGGGAAATTAGCCATATGGCAATAACAAGAACTCTGACCCTATCTCTATGCATATGTTTTCTTTTGTTTTTCAACGTATGCAAAGCTTCTACACAGCCAATGACCATCGGCGGTGAAGCTAATACTGAAACCAGTGTTCTCTCTGCTAAGCAACTGAGAATTGATAGTTTATTCCTTTATATAGACAGTGAAGAAATGGACTCGGCCGAAGAGTTCGAAACGGCAATGGCTGAAATTGAGTCGCTACTGACCACTGATGATATCGCTCGGCAAGCACGTTTTCTTCGATTTCAGTGTCGTCAATTTGATGACATTCAAGAGGGAGAGACAGAGAAAGCGATAGCTTTTGCAACCCAGTCATTAGCCAAGCCTTTCATGGACCAATACCATCAAGACAGGCTTGACCTAGAGCTTTGTAAGTCCTGGTATATCGAACGTTCAGGCGATTTTGATACTGCAGTAGCGGGCTATAGCGCGGTAATCAAAGAAGCGACTCAACGCCAAGAATTACTGCTCATTGCTGATGGCCGCTCGATTCGCGGCGGTTTACTGCGTTATCAAGGGCTATTTAGTCAAGCGCTAGAAGATCTTATCATCGCACATGACCTATATGTAAAATTAGATAGGCAACTTGAAGCGGAAGATCTATTGGCTGGCATTGCCACTGCATTCAGACAGATGGGTAACTATAAAAATGCACTCAAGTACTACCTGCAAATTGAAGCAAAGCATACTGAAGACAGTAATCTAGACGGCTTTAACTATATACAAGTCATGATAGGGATAACCGAAGAAGAGTTAGGTCACCTTGATGAAGCATTAAACCGGTTTATGCAAGCCTACCAGTATTGGGAAGCACAAGGTGATTTGGTTGTTCGCGCTGAAGTTGCTGTCAATTTGGCCAGTGCATTAATTCATATGCAAGATATTCCTCAAGCTATGGCCTACCTTGATGAAGCAGAAGAGGTTATTGAGCCTGATAATTTTCAAACCTATAGCTTTATGAAACTCTTCCGAGCACAAGCTTTGTTGGTTAATAATCAGCTTGATGAAGCTCATATCAATCTAGAAGCTGCACGCCAATCTTTCGACTCAGTCAGTAATCTTCGCGGGACTGAACAACTACTGGAACTCGAAAGCAAACTCTTCTTCCAGCAAAAAGATTATTTGCAAGCGTACACTTCCTTGACGAGATACCTTGAAGTGCACCAGCAACTTAACCGACAAAGAACTTCTGGGCAAACCATTGCGATGAGAACTCAATTTAACTCTCAACAAATAGAGCTGGAAAACAAGCATCTTGTCGAGAATCAAAAGCTCAAGCAACATGAAGTTGAAATATTAGAAATTAATAAATTACAGCAGTTAATCATTATTGTTATGGGCAGCATGATCTTGATAATCCTTGCCGTTTTGACCTTTAAACAATCGCAAAAAAATAGATTTTTATCGGTTTTAGCAATGACGGATCATCTCACTCAACTTCCTAATCGACGCCACATATACCAAAAAGCTCAAAGCTTTTTTGAGCATGCGCGCCACAACAAACATCCATTCTCGGTCATCACCTTTGATGCCGATCACTTTAAGCTTGTTAATGATACATTCGGTCACGAAGCGGGTGATATTGCACTGCAGCATATTGCTAACTCAGCACAGTCATTAATGAGAAATAACCAAATAGTTGGCAGAACGGGGGGAGAAGAGTTTCTAATATTACTGCCCGCAACAAGTTTGACAGCAGCAATGCGCATCGCGACCCAACTGGTAAATAGTGTAAAAGAAGCAGATTACAGTGCGCTGCCAACAGGCTTTTCTTTGACGATTAGCGCTGGCGTTTCAACGCTACAGGCATCAGATCTACAGTTAGCAACACTCATCAACCGCGCAGATGATGCCCTTTACAGTGCAAAAAATGCCGGTCGCAATCAAGCTGCTTGTCAAAAGTGCTAATGCCTATTCGTTAATAGGGAGCAGAAGATTTCAGCGTAGGAGAAATACTGCTATTATTAGCGGTCACTCTTAAGCGTTTTTTACCTATGCCAAATTCTGATTGCGAACTGAACCCCATAAGCCATATATCCCCAGAAACACTGCGTAAACTTGCTGAGCAGATCAAAGTCTGGGGGCAAGAGTTAGGCTTTGCACAAATCGGTATTTGCGATACAGATCTTAGCGCCGAAGAGCCTAAACTACAGCAGTGGTTAGATAACGACTATCACGGCGAGATGAGTTACATGGCCAACCACGGCATGATGCGCGCAAGGCCTGATGAGTTGCACCCAGGTACACGACGAGTTATCAGTGCCAGAATGGACTACCTGCCACCTAATGCCGGTTTTGCTACCAATTTAAAAGACCCTAATTTAGCTTATATCTCACGTTATGCTGGTGGTCGTGATTACCACAAGATGATTCGTAACCGCCTGAAAAAACTAGGCGACAAAATAGAAACTGAACTTAAAGCACTAGGATTTGGCCAGCCAAACTCACGCCCTTTTGTCGATTCAGCGCCGATCCTTGAGCGCCCTCTTGCAGATAAAGCAGGCTTAGGCTGGACAGGTAAACACAGCTTACTGCTGAATAGCGATGCTGGCAGTTGGTTTTTTCTGGGAGAACTATTTATAGACCTGCCACTGCCTGTCGATGTGCCTGTTAAAGCAGACTGTAATACATGTGTTGCCTGTATTAAGTCTTGCCCTACCAATGCCATCGTAGAGCCTTATATCGTTGATGGGCGTCGCTGTATCTCCTATCTCACCATTGAACTGCAAGGTGCTATCCCTACTGAGTTTCGCCAAGCAATTGGCAATCGTATATATGGCTGTGATGACTGCCAACTGGTTTGCCCGGTTAATAGTCAAGCACCCATCACAAATGAGCAAGACTTCCATACCCGCGGACCATTACAACAACCAGAACTATTAACTTTGTTTGCTTGGAGTGAGGCTGAGTTTCTAAAACTCACCGAAGGTAGCGCTATTCGCCGTATTGGCCATAAGCGCTGGCTGCGTAACATCGCTATAGCACTTGGTAATGCCCCAACAAACGCATCAATAATTGCGGCACTAGAATCGAGAAAGCTATCTGATGAAGTGGACGAAATGGTAATTGAGCATATCGACTGGGCACTTGAGCAGCAGCGTAGCAAACACGCTGAACTCAGCCGTAAAACACAACGTGTGATCCGTACAGTGGAAAAAGGGTTAGTACGTGATGCGTAACCCCTATATCAGTTAAAGCAGCGAAACGAATACTATTATTTAGGATTAAGTGTAAATCCTACTTTCACAGTCACTTGCCAATGAGCAATCATTCCCTCTTCTAAATGGCCTCGAGTTTCGGTTACCTGAAACCACCTTAAATGCTGTAGCGATTCATTGGCGGCTGCTATTGCGTTTTTGATCGCTTCATCAGAGCTAATAGGCGACGAACCCGTAAGCTCTATAATCTTGTAGGTATGACTCATAACAAGCTCCAACAGGGTAAAACAGAGTGATGCTTACCAGTATAGAACACCTGTCAAAGAGAGTAGGTTTTTGCTACCTCAGATAAAGTAGCCTTGAGTTTAACCCTGCAACTAAGATGAAAAGGTAACCCATGAGGTTACCTTTTAACGAGCATATGTGCGGCTAATCCACTTAAGCTAGCAACATCCGCCACCACATACCCGGCAGGCTGGTAAAACCGCTGGTATAAAACTGCAGTTCACCGCCTTTAATCACCATCAATGTCGGTGTCACGTTGACGGACCAATCATGAGCTAATCGCCCTCTCTGGTCATTAATTACCGGAAAATCATATTGCTTGTGCTTCAAGTACTGACTAAGCTTTTCATCTTCGCCCGAGTTCATCGCTACTGTAACCACTGAGTACTGGCTTGCCATAATATCAACCGATGGGCTTACAAAGCTGCACACCGGGCACCATGTCCCCCAGAAATAAACCAATACAGGTTCATGATAACTCATCGCTAAAACATCAACGGCATTGCCGTTGAGCGTCATAGCTTGTAAGTCAGGTAGATTATCGGTTGGGATATCCTTACTACGCCATAGGTCGATAGCGGCCGAGAATAATGTAAAAAACACCAACATAATGGCTAGCTGTTTTACCCCGTTTAACACTCTGGCTAGCATGGTCTTTGATGGTGCTTTCTTATCCATCTTTTTGCTCCTCAAGCGCACTTTCAACTGCTTTTTTAAGCGTTTCAAAAGGTACTAAACCAGGGATAACTTGTTCGCCAATAATCATACTCGGTGTACCGCGAAAGCCAAGCTGGCGCATAAGCTGTAGATTATTATCCACAATACTATCGACTCTACTGTCTTTCTGGTTTAACCAATCTTGTGTTTTGGTTAACTTAGCCACTTTCGCAATGGTAGCAGAGTCCAGCTTTCGCGGAGCCGCCATCAAAGTATCTTTAAGTGCTAGGTACTTTTCTGGCTCATTCAACCAAACAGTTTGAGCCAAATCTACAGCGTCTTCAGCCCCTTTTCCTTGTAACGGTACCATTTTTATTATGATTTTTAACTGCGGAAATGCAGCCATTAATTGCTCCAACTCAGGCTCCAACTTCTTACAGTAAGGACAGTTAAAATCAGTAAAGTAAACCATGGTTAGCTCTGGGTTTTTGGCACCTTTCCACGGATCCGTTTTGGAATTAAACAGAGATTGCTGGTGCTGCTTAATAAGCGATTTCACACTTGCTTGCTGTGAACCTTGTTCACGTATTTGCATCGCAATAACAGCTTCTTTAAGCAAATCAGGGTCATTAACCAGCATATCTTTAACTATTGCTCTTACCTCTTGCTGTTGCGCAGTACTAAGATTCCTATCAGCTGCACTTACAGCTCCACTGCTCATCGCTTGAATCGTAATAAATGCTGCAAGGATAGCTAATGTTACGCCAAAAATGGCTTTAATTTTTATGGTAAAATTCATCTAGATGATCTCTTCAAAAATCTGCTATTGACTGCCTTCAAAGCGCCTGGTGGCGATTATCAAAAGCAGTTATCAATAATTAGGAAACTCGCTAGCGTTGACGCTAGCGACTAAGATATTTAAGCAAGTCGATTACAATTGAGCTGAAGCTTGATTAATCGCATCGATCACTTGCTTTGCTGTAAGGATTACCGGCAACTCGATTCCATCAGGCGCATTGGGTCCATAAACCACATTAAACGGCACACCATAGCGATTATGACTTTGTAAATAGTCAGTTATTGGTGCAGACGGCTTAGTCCAGTCACCAATGACAAGTTCCATATCAGCTTGCTTTAAACGGCTGTAGACTGGATCTTGCAAAATCACACCAACTTTGTTGGCTTTACAGGTGATACACCAATCTGCCGTGACATCAACAAACACCGTTTGCCCTTTGGCAACTTGTGCCTGAATGTCACTTTGTTGAAGAGGTGTCCAACTCAAATCAGTTGGTAACGGACGCGCCCAATTATCTGATGTCGCAAACGCCGTTATTGCACTAATGAGAATGGTCACACTAATACTTGCGACTACGGCAGCAGATCCATGTAGCTTTGCCATCAACACGATAAATAACAGCACTAATATCGCGGCAACACCCCAAAGAATGCCTGATGAGATAAAGTTGGCTAACAAACTGATTAACCAAAGGCTGGTGATTAACAGTAAGCCAGCAAAAATAACTTTAACCACACTCATCCAACGGCCTGGTTTTGGAAAGTAATTTGCCACTTGAGGAGCAGCTGCAACTAATAGCCATGGCAATGCCATTCCTACAGCTAATGCGGTGAAAATAACAAACAGACTCACCACGTCAGCCCCTAAGGCAAAGGCGACTGCGGTTCCTAAAAACGGCGCGCTACAGGGCGTTGCTAATAGTGTGGCAAACATGCCTTGCAAGAAGTGACCGCGGTTATCATTACCACCACTTGTGGCAAGCTTAGTTTGCAAGCTAGACGGCAGGTTTATCTCAAACGCGCCTAGCATATTGATAGCAAATACTGAGGTAACCAGCGCCATAAAACCAATAAACCATGGGTTTTGGAACTGCACGCCCCAACCTATCGCCTGGCCGGTCATTTTTAAAGTAAGGATAAAGCCCGCTAATAACCAAAATGAGACCAGAATTCCTAGCGCAGATGCTAAAAATTGCTGCCTTATTTGGGTTTGATTAAGATCCGGCGCCGCCACTACAGCACTTAACTTCATCCCCAATACAGGTAATACACATGGCATCACGTTTAGGATTAAACCACCAAGCAACGCTATCAGCATCATTGTCCATAATGGAGAGCTGTGGCTGACAATCTCCGCGGCCGTCACAACCGCAGCATATTCAATAGCGTTTTCCGCTTCGATTAGCGTTATATTTAAACTTTTACCGATAACATCAGTTTCACCTAACCAGCTACTGCCGTCAAAAACGGCTTTCAGCTGCTTGCTCCCATGCTCATCCTCAGTTGTCTCTATACGTTTAAGCTTAAAACTGACATCGGGTTCACCATCAATAATCACTTGTGGATATTGCCATTCGCCCTCTTTCAGTATCACTTGAAGTTGCTGCTTTGAATTGTTCCACCCAAGATTGATATCGGCCGATGTTCTACGTTGTGGTACGCTAACTTTGGCCTTGTTATAGGCAAACATGGCCCCTGGGTCGGCAGTTATTGTTTTAAGGTCAACATCTAGGTTGATGTCATAATCGGTTAGCACACAGATATTGGTACAACTCGATAAAGTAAGTAGCCCTTTAAGCTCAAACGGCTGATTAATATCTTTAACCTTTACCTGCATGGGGAAGACTACATCATGCTTATAACCAAAGGTCTGCAAGCCTAGTAGCGAAAAAGCCTCAGGTGCAGGCCAATCCCAGCTGACATCGGCAAGGTTACCTGAAGTATCCCATTTTATACTGGGAGCTATCCCTCCTTCTCCCGGACTACGCCAATAGGTTTTCCAATCGTCATCTAATTTTACCTCGAGCACAGCGGGCAAAGTATTGCTTACAGGGTCGAGTTCACCCGTCAGCATAAATCTAACTTGGACTGGAGGGTGATTTGGGTTTTCAATCCAACCGGTTGATTGTGCCAAGACAGAGCTAGATAATAAGCTCAGCACCAGCAAAAAATATTTAATAGTTTTCAATTTTATCTCCGTAACAGACATAATCTCAGCTATCTAATTAATAAAAAAGCGAATAGTAAAACTGAGTCGTTATGTTGTCAGCGTATTTTCATCGTGGCTGCAAACTGCAGCAATACATTGATTAAACAGATAGAACAACGCACATCAAGCCAATCTAGCGCTAAAGTTAGTGGCTGTATACGTTGATCTATACCCGTTCTACTTGAACATGCTCGTTTCAGAGGCTATGTGCCAGTTCAACTCTAGGCGTATTAACGTAGAAATGGTTATTCCTTTTAAGTTAGTGCAACAACGAAGTGGGCTGGCACAAAACCTTCTGCGATGGGTTTTGATAGGCTTTACTCCGTGTTATTGAACTTACTAAGGGAACGACCATTAATGGCAATCAATGCCTCGCCTACATGGATATAGGTGCTTAGGTTCAGCATGAAGCAATGAACCTGTGATTAAAGCCCATTAAATTCCCGCGGCCCCCAGCATCTTCAGGTAGAACGGGTATTGGCCTTACTCTTGAAATCGACAAAAACAGAGATGTATTCGCCTAGGCTTAGGCAAAGTGGGGATATCAAAAATCCGAGGTAATTGACGAAAAATAATCGGTAATAGTGGAATGAAAAACAGCAATAACAAAACAAGGTTTAAATTGGGTTCATCCATGCAAGCTCGCAATGATTTTTCAGACAGTTCACACGTATCTAACGTTAACTCATCCATTGACGAGCTTTGGCTTTGTATACTCAACTGTGGGGTTTCTTCTCCAACAAGCTGATTTATGCTGCGTAATATTCCGCTGTTTTGCATCAAACACAAAATGACCAACACAGTAAAAACCATGACGATCGAATTTCTAGCCGTTGCTGCTTTACAAAAAAAACGGATAACACACTCCCGATGTATCAATGATTACCAATGCCTTGCAGTTATTAAAGGATAAGACCGACTATTCGCGGATTTAGTTCATCACTAGATGAAAATATATTAGAGTACAGAGCAACAATGACGAGTAACGCTTTTTATAAACACTTATCTGCTAAGTCACAGCGAAAATATACCGACTTAAAGTTCAACATCTTCACTTAAAGCCCCAGGAGCCGTATACCGATGAGCCAATTTGTTACCGATAACAGCAAAGAGTTTGCACAAACCGTTGAAGACAAAATTGCTGAATTTAATTGGCAAAACTGGGAAGTCTCAGAAAGACTGCCCTTAGGGCTAAAAATGGAAGGTGACAACGGTGAACTGTTGGCAGGTTTTTCAGGACGCACTTTTGGAAACTGGCTGATGATTGACAACCTATGGGTATCGGAGAACCTACGAGGGCAAAATATCGGCCACCAATTATTAGTAGAAGCTGAACGGCTAGCACTTGCGAAAGGCTGCAAATTTGCCATTCTAGATACGCTAAACTTTCAAGCTAAGCCCTTCTATGAAGCGAGGGGTTATCAAGTGCAGTGGACGCAGGCAGCGTACCCAAAGACGGGTTGTAAATATTTTATGGTTAAAACCTTATAGCCGTATTGTTGTGGCTAGGAGATATAAAAAAGGCACTATAAAGTGCCTTTTTTATCAGAAGTATTAACGCTCTATCTTGGCCAGCGACCTATGGTGCAACGATCATTACTACCGAAATCTCGCACTGTCGCTACGTTTTCATAACCCAGTTCAATTAACTTCTCTCTGAGCTCAATCGCTTGTTGGTAACCATGCTCAAGCAGCAGATAACCACCAGGGGTTAAATAATCGCGAGCACAGCTAGCAATATGAAACAGATCAGCAAAGCCTTTTAACGGTGCAGTTAGGGCACTTTGCGGCTCAAAACGTACATCGCCTTGGGACAGGTGCTCATCTTCTTCATCAATATAAGGCGGATTAGAAACAATTAAATTAAAATCGTAGCACTCTACTGCATCAAACCAATCGCTTTGAAATACATCAACATGCTCGAGTTTTAGGTTAACTCGATTCTCAATCGCCAGTGCCACCGCCTCTTCAACCTTGTCGATAGCGCACACTTGCCACTCATTGCGCTCATGAGCAAGAGACAACGCTATCGCGCCAGTCCCTGTACCTAAGTCCAGCACTCGAGCATTATCAGCCAAAGGCAGATTAAGTGCGGTTTCCACCAAAATCTCGGTATCAGGCCTTGGGATCAACGTCGTTGGGTTAACCCTAAACGGCAGCGACCAAAACTCCCTTTCCCCCACAATGTGAGCGATAGGGTTACCACGGAGGCGTTTGGCAAGCATCTGCTTAAACTCGGAGACTTGCGCCGAATCTAAGCTCTTCTCTGGCCAAGTATAAAGGTAACTACGTGGCTTATTAATGATATGTAGTAGCATCACTTCAGCATCCAGCGAGGCTGAATCTGAAATAGCGTCTAATTGAGAAGAGGCCCATTTTAGGGCCCCTGATATAGTCAATTGCAAGGAATGTCCTTATTCATCGAATAACGATAGAACTGAGCCGTTAACCTTCGCCAAGAGCTGCAAGCATATCAGCTTGGGTTTCTTGAATTAGAGGTTCAATCACCACATCGATATCGCCTTCCATAAATTCGCCTAAGCGATATAAGGTAAGATTTATACGATGCTCGCTCACTCGACCTTGTGGGAAGTTATAAGTACGAATACGCTCTGAACGATCACCACTACTGACTAAGTTACGACGAGTACTATCTTCTTCACTACGGCGCTTTTCATCTTCAACAGCTTGAATTCGAGCAGAAAGAACACTCATCGCTTGAGCACGGTTTTTATGCTGCGAGCGTTGGTCTTGGCACTCAACAACAATCCCTGTTGGAATGTGAGTAATACGAATCGCAGAATCCGTTTTGTTGACGTGCTGTCCGCCCGCACCTGATGCTCGGAAAGTATCAACTTTTAAGTCTGCTTTATTGATCTCAATCGCTTCAGCTTCAGGGATTTCTGGTAAAACGATCACTGTACAAGCTGAAGTATGTACTCGGCCTTGAGATTCTGTTTCTGGAACACGTTGCACACGGTGCCCACCAGATTCGAATTTCAGTTTACCGTAAACGCCTTCACCACTGATTTTAGCAATCACTTCTTTAAAGCCGCCATGTTCGCCTTCGTTGGTGTTCATAACTTCAATTTGCCAACGGTTACTTTCAGCATACTTGCTGTACATACGGAACAAATCGCCAGCAAAAATAGCCGCTTCATCACCACCCGCACCAGCGCGAATTTCGATAAAACAGTTATTATCATCATTAGGATCTTTTGGAAGTAGCAGAATTTGTAGCTCAGACTCTAACGTTTCTATCGTCTCTTTAGCCGCTTTATACTCTTCTTGAGCCATCTCTTTCAGCTCGGCATCATCCTCTTCCATCATCTCTTTAGCCGACTCAAGGTCTTCTTCAGCTTGCTGAAAAGATTTAAAAGCTTTAACAACATCCTCTAGTTGAGAATATTCTTTAGACAAGGCGCGAAAACGCTCTTGATCGGCAATAATGCCTGCATCACTTAGTAGCGCCAATACTTCTTCATTACGTTCAAGCAAGCCTTCAAGCTTGCGAATTACACTGTCCTTCATTAAAACGCTAACCTTAGTCTTTATCTAGTCCGAGCATCGTCCTTAATTGTCCAAGTGAATTAAGATCACCTTGGCGACTCGCAGCGGTAAGCGCTTGGGTCGGTGCATGGATCAATTTATTGGTCAGCTTATTAGCAAGTTCAAGTAACACTTGCTCGCTATTACCACCTTGGGCCAACTTATTGACCGCTCGCTCTACCAACTCATCTTTTACCGCCATACTTTGAGTGCGATATTCACGGATACTGTCAACCGACTCTAATGAGCGGATCCACTCCATAAATTGATAAGATTGATCGTCTGCAATTAATTCTGCTTGCTCGGCAGCCTCTCTTCGAGAAGCCATATTCTGTTCAATGATGCTTTGCAGGTCATCGACGGTGTATAGAAACGCATCATCCAGATCCGCTACTTCGGCCTCAATATCTCGAGGAACTGCTATATCTACCAACAACATAGGTTGATGACGACGCTGCTTAAGCGCTTTTTCTACCATGCCTTTACCAAGGATCGGTAACGGGCTAGCGGTAGAGGATATCACGATATCGGCCTTAGGGAGAAAATCAGGGATCTGTTCGAGTGTAATCGCAGTTGCACCGAACTCGTCACACATCGCTTCAGCACGTGAAATTGTTCGGTTTGCCACCACCATTGTTTTAACGCCATTATCTTTTAAATGACGCGCCACTAACTCAATCGTCTCACCCGCACCGACCAATAATACCTGGGTCGTACTCAGGGAAGAGAAGATATGCTTAGCCATACTTACTGCAGCAAATGCAACTGATACGGCAGCAGCACCAATTTCAGTCTCAGTACGGATCTTTTTAGCCACTGAAAAAGTGTTCTGAAATAAGCGATCCATTGTGGTTGCAACAGTGCCCGCTTCTTTAGCTTTTACAAAAGACTGTTTCACTTGACCTAAGATCTGTGGTTCACCCAAAATCAGTGAATCAAGGCCTGCTGATACTCGCATTAAATGTTTAACCGCTTCCTGACCTTTATATTGGTACAAGCAGGGCTCAACATCTTCATGAGAAAGTTGATGATATTCTTCCAACCACGCAACAACGTCAGCAGCTTCACTGTTGTTACAATAAAGTTCTGTACGGTTACAGGTGGAGATTATGACGGCTTCGCCCGATTGAGTGCGAGACGCAAGACTCTTCATAGCATCATGAATTCTGTCTGGTGCGAAAGCGACTTTCTCACGTAGGTCGACCGTGGCCGTTTTATGATTTATTCCGATTGCTACAAGGCTCATTTGACTCGTTCTGGACTCTTGGGCATCTTATTTATTGGTGCCATTCTACTGAATTGGCTTTGTTAAAAACAGAATACGCTTAACAAAACCGAATAATAATCTCTGTTCTTACCCATTTTTCCAATTAGCGTCACCTTTTTAACTATTTTTAAATAGCTATGACAGCGATTGACGACAATAAACGTTGTGCAAATGGTTATTTTTTGCGTTAGGGCATTGGTAAATTTACCAACCCCTCGTATCATAAGGGCTCTTTTATATCAGTAATAGATGAATAATTTGAGCAGCTTCACAAAAAACACTTATGTATGGGTGATATTGAGCTTTATTTTTATTAGCGGTTGCTCAACTACCATACCAGACAACTTAGTTCCCGTCTCTGTTGAGCAGGTCGAACAAGCGCAAGCTTGGGAAATGCAAGGCAAACTTGCGGTGCGCACTGCTGACGACAAATTTAGTACCAATCTGTATTGGTTGCACACGCAAACTTCCGATGAGTTAAAATTAACCACAATGTTAGGCACTACGGTACTGAGTTTATCGAGTACTGCCGGTGATACATTATTAGAACTCGATGGTAAGACTTATACCGATACCAATGCACAGCGGTTACTCGCGCGTATCACCGGATGGGCGATTCCTATCGATGCCTTACCGCTTTGGATCACAGGACAACTCAGCGAGGGGGATAAAGTGATTAACCAAGATTCACTCAATCGTCCTATCAAGCTCATCAATTCAAATCAACTTCCCGCTTGGGAAGTCAGCTTTAAGAGTTGGCAAACCCAAAGTGACGCTGAGTTACCGCGATTGCTAGAGATAAATCGTGATGATATTCGGCTTAAAATTCAGGTCAGTAAATGGCAAGCACTTATTCCTGAAAAACAAATAATGACCAATATTCCACCTCCTATCGCCAATGAGTCTTCTTTATGACAGCAGCACTTTCATTAGGTTGGCCCGCACCAGCCAAACTCAATCTTTTTCTGCATATTAATGGTCGCCGCGAAGATGGTTATCACGAACTGCAAACACTGTTTCAATTTATCGAACATTGTGACTTTCTCGATTTCAAAGTGACTGAAAACACAAACTTGAAACTGCATTCAAATATGTCTGCTGTTGTCGCCGATAACGATAACTTAATTCTGCGAGCCGCAAAATCGTTACAAGAGTATAGCCAATGCCAGCAAGGCGCTGAAATTTGGTTAGATAAACGCTTACCTATGGGAGGCGGTTTGGGTGGAGGTTCATCCGATGCGGCAACCACTTTAGTCGCACTAAACTCGCTTTGGGGGCTGAATATCCCTATCGCTGAACTTGCTCAAATAGGACTAAAGCTTGGCGCTGATGTCCCTGTTTTTATTAATGGTTTTTCAGCTTTTGCAGAAGGTGTTGGTGAGCGTTTGCAGCCCGTTTATCCTCCTCAACCTTGGTACCTTGTAGTGGTGCCGGATGTGCATGTATCAACAGCTGAAATTTTCCAAGACCCAGCATTACCTCGTAATACTCCAAAGCATACGCTGGCCTCTTTAATGGAGAGCCCTTGGCAAAATGATTGCCAAGAACTGGTTGTAAAACGCTCTCCCCAAGTTGCCAAAGCCTTAGCGTGGCTGCTAGAATATGCGCCGTCTAGAATGACCGGAACTGGAGCATGTGTTTTCGGTCAATTCGAACAGGAGCAACAAGCTAACGATGCCTTGGCAAAACTGCCTGCGTCGATGAATGGCTTTGTTGCCAAAGGGGCAAATAAATCGCCATTAATGCTGAGATTAGCTCAGTGTTAACTACAACTGGGATACCTTTTTAAGTCCCAGCCACTATCATGAAGCATACGCCTGAGGTTCATACAGTGCCTGACATTAAACTTTTTGCCGGTAACGCAACACCTAGTCTCGCTAAGAAGATAGCCGATCGTCTATTTTGTAAACTTGGAGACGCGGAAGTAGGCGTTTTCAGTGACGGCGAAATCAGTGTCCAAATTAATGAAAATGTACGTGGTGCGGATGTGTTCATCATTCAATCTACTTGTGCGCCTACTAACGATAACCTAATGGAACTTATCGTTATGGTTGACGCGCTTCGTCGTGCATCAGCTGGTCGTATTACGGCTGTTATTCCTTACTTTGGTTACGCGCGTCAGGACCGCCGTGTTCGTAGTGCTCGTGTACCAATTACCGCAAAAGTAGTTGCAGACTTCCTTTCAAGCGTCGGCGTTGACCGCGTATTGACATGTGATTTACACGCAGAGCAAATCCAAGGTTTCTTTGACGTTCCTGTTGATAACGTATTTGGTAGCCCAGTGCTACTTGAAGATATGTTAGCTAAGAATCTAGAAAACCCAGTGGTTGTTTCTCCTGACATCGGTGGCGTTGTACGTGCTCGTGCAGTTGCCAAGCTGCTTGATGATTCTGACTTAGCAATCATCGATAAGCGTCGTCCACAAGCTAACGTTGCTCAAGTTATGCATATCATTGGTGACGTTCAAGGCCGTGATTGCATCATCGTTGATGACATGATTGATACTGGTGGCACACTTTGTAAAGCTGCTGAAGCGCTAAAAGAGCACGGTGCAAACCGCGTATTCGCTTATGCAACTCACCCAGTATTCTCAGGTAATGCAGCGAAGAATATCGCAGAGTCTGTTATCGACGAAGTGATTGTGACTGACACTATCCCGCTAAGCCCTGAAATTGCAGCACTTGATAAAGTGTCTCAATTGACTATGTCTACCGTTATGGCTGAAGCGATTCGCCGTGTAAGTAACGAAGAGTCAATCTCAGCGATGTTTAAGCACTAATAAATATGCTTAGGCTTAATGCTGAAATAAGAAACGCACTCCATTGAGTGCGTTTTTTTATCCCTAACTTTTATTGCTAGGCAGATATCGCCGAGCACGCTGACATTATAACGACACTTGCTCTCTATGCGCCCAGACCATTGTCTCTCCCCAGAGGGGAAGCATCCATACACCGCTATCATCATCTTGGTAAACTTGTCTGATCACCATCTGCTCATTCTGTAAAACGTTCTTGCGGATCTCTCTATAAATCGTTGCCGACTCTTTTGAAACTTGCTGAGGGCTGGTAAAGCTGCGCTCATCAACGTCGACTAGAAATGTTTTTACGACTTTGCCATCAATAAGAGACTGCTTCAGTTTAAAATCGCCGCTAAATTGGTACCTTATCGAGATCTCCCTGAGCATATCATCGGTTATACAAGCAGCAGCCACCAGCTTACCGCGATTATCTGAATCAAATATCATCGACAATCTAACATCGGCTCTAACAACATTTTTTGTATCTGAGTAGTAATAAACATCCGCTCGATAAACATCTTCAACCACACCGCTATTCTCTGTCTCAAACTTATCGAGCAAAATCTTATTATAGGTAACTTGCTCCATCCTCAGTTTAGTATCAGCCAACCATTGAATATCTAGCGGGGTGACTGGCGCATCTGCAGTCCTCACTAAGTTAAGTGGCTGTCTATCACTGCAAGTGCTGTCAAAGTCATTACACAGAGCTATTGATTCATACTGACCATTGTCATAAGTAAATAACTGTTTTTCACTGGAAGCTGCTAGCACGCTTTCATAATTGAACCAGTTCGCAATCAGCTCATCTGCACTCGTTGCTTGCGCAGAGGTATCGGTTGATTGTGAATCTAAGAAGACCTTACTGACTAAAGAAGAGGTATGATTAAACTCAAGATTTTGAGTTGTGATGGCGGCGATCTGTGGTTTAGCAAGAAGCGCAATATAATTGACAGCCTTTTTCAGCCCACCAGAAAAATGCAGCGTGATGATAATGCCAGCCAAAACGACCAACGTCGACCACAGTAGTCGGCTTGGAACTAGGCGACTTGCTAGATTGATATTAAGACGCTTACTCTTAAATGCAGCATGCCCCTCTTCAGCCTGTGGTTCAGCAGCGGTTGATACGGTTTCCGCCTTAGTTTCATACGTAGCAATATCGTGTTCATCAACGATACACAAACTATAGCCATAACGTGGAATATTCTTCAGTTCGATGTCAGTTTGTGCCACCAGCTTTTTTCTCAAACTGCTCATGCACTGGGTTAAAGATGAGGGTGCGACAACACGCCCAGGCCAACCCGCAGCATTCAATTGCTCTTTGCTTACAACGTCACCCACATGGCTGACTAAACATTTTAAAACTTCTAATTCAGCAAGAGAAAGAGCTTGCCGTTCTGTCGTGCGTAGATCGACTAAGTCTCTTGCATCTAAATCTATAATTAAAAATTCGGTAATTTTCACAAGCTAACCCCTACTTCCTACCATCCCTGTAGCTTCCCCTAGGCTATTCTATGTCTTTGTCGCTCTTTTTAACCTGACCCGATTAAAGGTTTTAGAAAAAGAGTTGAGACTTTGTTAATAATTGTGACCCTGTTAAAAAAAGACCCTAGCAAAATGCTAGGGTCAAAATAATTGCAGGGGGATAAACTTTATTTGAGGTTATGAGATTCCTTTAGGTTGTTAAGATCATGACAAACTGCACATGACTCTTCGCCTGTATATTGGCCCATCTCTACGCCAAACTGAGCGCCATTTTGCTTCATATGACTGACCACATCTTTACGAACCTGACGGCGATCTTCACCCTCTTCAGCTGCTCGTTTTCCGTGACAGCTCAAACATACAGCTGCAGTTGGCGATACAAATGCATCAGCAACAGCGTCGACGGCATAACGTTTGTTACCGCTAGTGTCTTTGCCATTTGCAGGGTCAAGACCGTCATAGGTATCCATGTAATCAAGATCAAGCGCTAATGGCTTACGACCGACGAGGTACTTAGCGTCAAAGCTGTCTTCAACATGACATTTAGCACAGTTAGCCAAATCTGCTGAGTACTCAACATTACGCTTCCAACCTTCACCACTTTGGTTAGCACGGTTGTTGGCATGCATAGCATGGATCCATACTTTTTGATCCGGATGGCTCATCGTCAACTGCTCAATGTAATCCTCATCACCTTGCTTGGTTTGTGAATTACGAATGACCTGAGTTGGCATGTTGTTGGCATTATGACAAGCGACACACTCTTCACCAGCATTTGATGCAGTGGTCCAGTCTCGCTCTGCACGAGGCATCAGATCTTTCATCATCACCATTGGGTCTAAAGAGCCATCACCATCAGAATCAACCGAGCCAGAGGCACAGGTTGTACCGAAATAGGTGCTATCGTTTTTAACCACTGAGTGACAGCTACGACAGTTAAGCGTCATCTGTACAAAGCCGTCATCTGAGGTTGTCGTACCATGACAATCACCACAAAGTGCATTGGTCACAATCTGACGACGTGGACGCTCTTCTAGCATGCCCTCTTTATTGAAGAAGTGTTGCCAGTTATAGCCAGCAGCACCATTACTCCAATCGGTTTTGCCATCACAGTCTTGAATTGTTTCGCCATCTTTGTCGATACAGAACCAGATCCGCGGTGTCACCATGCCGTAGCTGTCGTTCAAATCACCATCGAAATCGTCTTCAAGATCAAACGGACCGATTTCAAAGGTCGTCTTACCATTTTCATAGTTAAGTACGATTGGCTCATCTACGTAGCCTGGGAAGTTCTCTTTGTTGGTGTGAACGCGTAAAACTTTACCGCGATCCATGCCCATATCTTGACCACCCCAGTTGATATAGAACTCGGCGTAGTACATGTACTTAACCAGATCTAACTGCTCATTGCGGGTGTTACCATTTTTGTCCAAAATATCAACGGTCAACTGTACATAACCAGTCTTATCAGTATCTAGATTGGCATCGATATTAGCTTTTGCTTCTGGCGCATCAACCATTTTTGCTTCGGTAACGGTCAAGTGCAGATTTTCACGGCGCTCGTTTTGCCCTTTGTAAGTAGACAAATGCACCATTTCAAGCGTATCTGACGTGTGACAATTGGCACATTGTGCATTGTCTTGATATGGCCAGTGACCAATACCTTCTTTAAAGTTTACGTCTGTATGACAAGTAATACAGGTTTCTTGCGTAGGAATGTTCTTCCAGTTTGCAAAATCAGTTGCTTGCTCGTTCTCTGCATGACAATTATCACAGCCACCAACTGGTGCAGGGATCACTCCGATATGAACTTCATGAGCCAGCATTGGGAACACTTTGCTGATATCACTCACTTTATTGTCTGCGTGACAAGCAACACAAGTTTCTACTTCAGTATATTTACCACCATGAATAGTAAAGTCATCATGACAGCTTACACAGTTCTGGTTATTGACCACATTCTTGCTGTAAAGCGGCTCTAAACCTTGTCCTCTAAAGTCATAATGCATATTCTCGTAGCTAAGCTCTGTTGCCCCAACAGCTTCGCCACCCGTTCTCATTACCAATCTTAATGTCTTTTCATCGGTGATGGCGAAAGCGCTCTCGGTAGTAACGTCTTTCTCAAAGCTATAAGTATAAGTACCATCTTGGTTATCAACCAAGCTGCCACACTTAGCGTACTTACTTGCCGGACATGCTTCAGAGCTCAATAGCTTCCAGTTACTCGCATCACCATCAGTGCCTTGCTCAAGGCCTGACAATATAAAGCCAAACTTCTCTAAGCCAACAACCGGTAGGTCTTTTTCATTAGTTACGGTAAAAGTAACATCGGATGTTGCCCCAACAGCAATAGTGTCAACAGCAACAGTCAAGGCCTTGGCATCGGTAGCAACCGGGATCCCAGGAGTGCCTGGCGTTCCAGGTGTACCCGGAGCACCATCTTTACCATTTGTGCCATTATCTCCTGAACAACCCGCTAAGGCCAACCCGATGAGGGTTGCTAGTGTTGCAACTTTCATATCGAATATTTTCATCATCAATTCCACTCACTTATATTCCGCCCTCTTTATTGGGGCAAGTGAAATTTATCTGCTTAGCGAGTGATTTAGTGTGATGACTTCGATTGCAATTTTGACAATGTTACCTCTTGAGAGGTATGCCACATAACTTCCGAATTAGGTAAACGATTGGTATCAAAAAGGCGCCAAAGATGTAACAAAGAAGCAGTGCAAACGTTAAAAACTGCAAATGTCATGTGATTGTTAGCACATTTTAAGCTGACAATAGTTAACAAAACCCTGATTTGTTACCAAACACTAGGATTTCACCCAACAATGAGGACTCGACAGCAAATCATTTAATTCCCTTTCGAGTGCTAAAATCGTTTTTGCATAAAGAGATGGTATAAATATGTCAGCATTTTACTGGCACATGGCAAGGCCAAAACGAGTTACTGCAAATAGTCTAAAGGGCTGTATTGTGGTTTGCGGAAAAGGGGAAGTAAATGCAATTCAACTGCCTTGAGCTTTCGCAAGTCGCCGTGAATATATCCCTATAGGCTCTACTAAATCATCCTTGATTTAGAAGCTTGCACAGCCCAATTCTGATGAATCACTAGCAAGGTTATTTTAACCGTTAACTCGTTTTTGGACACTAATCCGTTAGTGCTGTTGCTCTAAAACTCCAAGTTCACATTATCATTGCTAATGATTAGCTTAAGAAAGTAGGTTTATGTTCTATTATGGATCAAATGTTAGGATAATGGCTTTTTGCTCCTGTCCAGGAAAGAGCATCAAGTATTCTTTGAAGTATGCTCTGCAACATTTCCATAGAACGCGGTGATACATCAACTTCACCATAGTGCCCATCCGCCATAGTGTTACCGTACTTTGTTCCGTTTAGACAATTAAGCATTAAAGCGCCATTATCCGAATTTACCATATTATTATTAATTGGCTTGAGGTCTAATGGTTTAGGATTTCTTCCTGCACCTAATCCTCTACTTCTATCTTCCATATGTTGTGATGTATTCCTTACACCTCGAAGGTCAGGAAATGTGACTGAAATCTCATCATAAAAATCACTAATGCTCTCAGGTGATATTGGGTTATTCTTTAGGACTTTAGTGAATTTATCAAAAGAATCGAGAGCATAAAGAAAGGAGCGAGCATATATAAAAGACGTGTTATGTTCGAATTCTCTCGGTAACCTTCCTTTTGACCACTGCTCTCTTTTGAAAATCAATTCAGCTTCAAAATTAACATCTTCCCAATGCTCAGCGTCCAAACGTCCTAATTTAGATTCGATTTCACGGCGGATGTCAGCTTTTCTGATTGAGTCTTGATTCCACTGGCTGCTCCGCCCTGAACTTCTACTTTGAACCGAAGATAGAAACAAGTTCAGACATAAATTAGCTTCATAAAACTGAGATATAAGGCTTCTAACAATGGACTCGGCTTCAAATTTTTCATGTTGATTTTCATTGTCTAGCCACGTGCCAGGTTGAACAATTTCATAGATGTACATATGATCTTCCTTGATTTATAAGCCTTACTAATTCGCACTAAATTTTTGGTTAATAATATAAAATAACTAACCATAGCTAGCTGTGTAGAGTTTATTTAATGAATTATTAGTTATTCTTTTTATCATGCCTGTCTATGCATTACTATTTTAACGGCATAACGCCCAAAGCAGCGGTGCGAAGCATCCGCTCTTTTTTTAGCTATTTTTACTGTTCCCGCTTCCAGAATTTGGAGACTTTGGAGGCTTAACAGGCGGCATCGGGGTTTTAACTGTCATGTTAGGCAAGTTTCGGCCAGTATTGGGAGTAATTTTCCCGCGATTATTGTCCTGAGATGGCTTGTTGCTCATCATGCTTCTCCTAAGTAATTAACCGTAAAATATTCGTCTGCCGCTGTCTCTGCGATTTCTTTTAATTTTCGTTTCCGTGGAAGAACTAACCCATTCATACAGCTTCTTTCAGCACTTAAAACTCGCCCTTTGAGTCTCACTGTCTCATGATGGATCTCTTCTTCAGTGATACAGCCTTCAGCAACCTTATACCACCCAGTTTCCGCTTCTAAAAAAATTGCTTGTATTTGTGTATTTAAATCTGAGACTGCTTTCAATCGTTTTCTAAATGGGAGAAAAGGCTTAACCGCAGTTACTACTTGTGATGTGGCAATTATACAAGCCCAAATAAGTTGATATTCATTCCACATAGCCCAACCGGCAATACTTGCTGACGACGTAACTGCAAGAAAAATATTCACTGATTTATCAAACAGTTCATCACTTGCCGCATATGCGTGAAGGTAAGCTACCTGAGCCTTTAATTCCTTTAACAGATTCCAGTATCTAACTTGGTACAAGTTCAAAATCCTTATGCATAGCCAACGTCTTAGTATTTATGCGCTGCGCTATTTACCTCATTAGACCAGTAAAATCGCGCATTGTTAACTAGTTGTATTGCAGAGAACTTATCAGCTTTCTATCAAATACACCATCCGGAAAAATGCGCAAACAAATGAATTTAAAAACACTCAGAACCCGTTCAGCCTTAATACGACTGTATACTCCAGTTTCAAACAATCAGATAAAGCACTAAAAGCAGAGATTAAAGATGAGATTTTGTAGGGCAACTCATTTGTCAATTTGCAATTGAGCAAAGGTGTTCTAGCAAACTTTGGGGCAAAAACGTGTTTCAAGTTGGCCTAGTGAATGCCCGGAAATGACACAGAATGGCAACTAAATCTCTACTATGTTCCCCCCCTGATAGTGATAGAATCTCCACATCAAAATTACCGAGAAACTCTATGTTTATCCATAATGTTAACGGCATCGACTGGCTGGTGATTACAGCTTTTGAAGAACTGAAAACTATATTTGTCGAAGAAGCCGGCGCGATCCCCTTTTGCTTCTCTACCGCCAGCGAATTGAACCTGATTGATCAAGCCAAGCGCGCTTATGGATATTTACCTACACTCAGCGGCGTAATCACCGATACTGGCACATTCCAAAGTCAGGATAACGAAGAAGATTTGACCCCACAGCTTGCCTGCCTAGTTGAGGGACGTGGGCGGGTATTTATCTATCACGGCGGCTTTGTGGCTTTTGTGGATGACGAACAGACCTTTATTACACGAATGGACTGAAAATTATTTAGTAAGTTAAAATCGGCGAATTGGCATCCCCAGCAAGAATGCGGCATTTCCAAGTTAGAAACCAAGCCTTTCAGTCGAATGAGTTCACCAATGAGCAACTATAGAGACGGCTGAAGCCGTCGAAAACATGAATGTTTTCGTTGAGCCTATAGAGATGCACTTGCAACGATATCCATATCTAATAGCCAGCTCAGCACCCATGCTTCTCGTTCGTAACACAAAGCTTCGCTTTTCTCACCGTGCTTCAGCAGTGTCTGCGCATAAGTACGCTGCAGGCGATTTTTAACGATAAAATTGCAAGTTTAGGTTGGCGGCTTGAGTGGCACTAGCAGCATTGTTTGAGCAAAACCATGAACTGCTAACATATTATACCAAGCAGTATTCACAAACGCTGAACGGCAAAAAGCCCGTCATATAGACGGGCTTTCTGTTTATGGCTGGGATACCAGGATTTGAACCTGGGAATGCCGAGATCAAAACCCGGTGCCTTACCGCTTGGCGATATCCCAATTAACTCTTTATTGATATGAAAGCTATCAATATAAAATTCGATGGTACGGGAAGAGAGACTTGAACTCTCACACCTTACGGCACCAGAACCTAAATCTGGCGTGTCTACCAATTCCACCACTCCCGCATCGAACTTTACTGTAGGTTTCCCTACTTCATCATTATAACATCAAGTAATAAATTACTGCTGTTATGCTGACAAGGTCAATAAATTAACCTTTTAAAAATGGCTGGGATACCAGGATTTGAACCTGGGAATGCCGAGATCAAAACCCGGTGCCTTACCGCTTGGCGATATCCCAATTAATCTTTCTTGCTAATAACAAGCCGAAGCTCATTACTTTAAATAAATGGTACGGGAAGAGAGACTTGAACTCTCACACCTTACGGCACCAGAACCTAAATCTGGCGTGTCTACCAATTCCACCACTCCCGCACTGCATCAAGTTTACATCTTGATTAAGATGACTCGAGTTTACATCCTGAGAAAGATGGTAGCCATATTGCCGGGACTTGCGTACCGTTATTGCTACACACTCTATATTTTACATCTTGAGAAAGATGGTAGCCATATAGCCGGGACTCGCGTGCCGTTATTGCTACACACTCTATATTTTACATCTTGAGAAAGATGGTAGCCATATAGCCGGGACTTGCGTACCGTTATTGCTACACACTCTATATTTTACATCCTGAGAAAGATGGTAGCAATGGCGGGACTTGAACCTGCGACCCCAGCATTATGAGTGCTGTGCTCTAACCAGCTGAGCTACATTGCCAAAGATGGCTGGGATACCAGGATTTGAACCTGGGAATGCCGAGATCAAAACCCGGTGCCTTACCGCTTGGCGATATCCCAATTAATCTTTCTTGCTAATAACAAGCCTAAGCTCATTACTTTAAAATAAATGGTACGGGAAGAGAGACTTGAACTCTCACACCTTACGGCACCAGAACCTAAATCTGGCGTGTCTACCAATTCCACCACTCCCGCACAGCATCAAGTTTTACATCTAGATAAGATGATAATCAATTTTACATCTAGATTAAGATGATGCCAATCATATTTCTGATTTAATAAATCAACTAATCGGCTATTCTCTATTTTTCATCTAGAGGAGATGGTAGCCATATTGTCGGGACTTAACATCCAGAGAAGATGGTAGCAATGGCGGGACTTGAACCTGCGACCCCAGCATTATGAGTGCTGTGCTCTAACCAGCTGAGCTACATTGCCATCTACTTATCTGTCCCTCTTGCTGAGGAACGGGGCGTATTATGCTTATTCAGCGTATGCAGGTCAACTGCTTTTTTTCGCTAATTTAAACTAAACACACTGTTAGGCTATTACTTCGCCAAACTGGGCAACAGATGTGCAATATATGCTAATTTTAAATAATTCGACCACAAAAAAGCAGCTCAAACAGATACTCTATCGCTAAAAATGAAAAACTGAATGCTTAAAATTCAATCAAAGCCGAAGCTTAGCCACCAAAATGAACATACTGGCCTGCTATTAAATACAAATGCGGCGCCTGAGGGTAAGCCCAAGCGCCGCGTTTTTCGTTATCTTAGTGCGGCGATTGCGCCGCAATAAACTTATACGTTAAATAAGAAATGCATTACATCGCCATCTTTAACGATATAAGTTTTCCCTTCAACGCGCAGTTTACCCGCTTCCTTAGCGCCTGCTTCACCTTTATAAGTGATAAAGTCATCGTACGCCATCACTTGGGCACGAATAAAGCCACGTTCAAAGTCGGTGTGAATGACACCAGCGGCTTGTGGTGCGCTCGCGCCGATTCGAACCGTCCAAGCGCGCACTTCTTTAACGCCAGCAGTAAAGTATGTCTGTAGAGTCAGCAAGTCATAACCAGCACGAATAACACGATCAAGACCTGGCTCTTCTAAACCAAGATCGGCCATGAACTCTTCGCGGTCTTCCGCATCCATTTCTGCCAATTCAGACTCAATCGCGGCACATACTGCAACAACGACAGCGTTCTCTTCTGCGGCAATAGCGCGAACAGTATCTAAATGTGGGTTATTTTCAAATCCATCTTCAGATACGTTAGCAATGTACATAGTTGGCTTGATGGTTAAGAAATTCAAATAACCAACTGCAGCTAACTCTTCTTTTGTTAGCTCCATTGAACGCAGCATTTTTCCTTCGTCCAATACTGGACGCATCTTCTCAAGCACTGCGACTTCAAACTTAGCATCAGCGTCTCCGCCTTTAGCACGCTTAGCTTGACGAGTAATAGCACGCTCACATGAATCTAAATCAGCAAGTGCTAGCTCAGTATTGATAACTTCAATATCGCTAGCAGGTGATACTTTATTTGCTACGTGAACAATGTTGTCATCTTCAAAACAACGGACAACATGACCAATTGCGTCTGTTTCGCGAATATTAGCTAGGAACTTATTACCTAGACCTTCGCCTTTTGATGCACCAGCAACTAAGCCTGCAATATCAACAAATTCCATTGTTGTAGGCATGATGCGCTCAGGATTAACAATCTCAGCTAATGCATCCAGTCTTGAATCAGGTACAGGCACAACACCTGTGTTTGGCTCAATTGTACAGAACGGGAAGTTTGACGCTTCGATGCCTGCTTTAGTTAACGCGTTGAAAAGTGTTGATTTACCAACATTTGGCAGGCCTACGATGCCACATTTGAAACCCATATTGTTACCTTTATATCAATGAATAACTTAGAGCTAACCCCAAGTATTTGTTTATGCTTTAAAAGAATGCAACCTGTGCATCGCCTTTGCCATATCTTCGTTAAATAATATCTCTGTGGAGCGCACTGCTTCATCTATTGCGGCGTCCATTAATTCTTGATCCGTTGGCGATGCTTTGCTGAGTACGTAATTACTCACCTGATTTTTATCACCCGGATGGCCAATACCGATTCGTAAACGGTAGAAACCTTTGTCATTAGCTAGCTTGGCAATAATATCTTTCAGGCCATTATGGCCACCATGCCCACCGCCAAGCTTAAATTTAGCCACCCCAGGCGGCATATCTAACTCATCGTGGGCAACCAAAATCTCTTCCGGTGCAATCCGGAAAAAGTTTGCTAATGCGCCAACCGACTTACCACTTAAGTTCATAAAGGTCGTCGGGATCAATAAACGCACATCTTTGCCATGAAGTGTGGCTCTTGCCGTCATACCAAAGTACTTACTGTCTAATGTTAAAGACGCACCACACACTCTAGCGAGCTCTTCAACATACCAAGCCCCTGCGTTATGACGCGTTCGTTCATACTGTGCGCCGGGATTTGCTAACCCAACAATAAGTTTAATATTGCTCATAATACTCAGTCTGTGTTTACTTATTGATGTTTTGCCGCCATTAGCCACAAAATTAAAAACGCGGCATTTTAGCACTCAAAGTCCCTGCCAACAAATTATACGCAAAATTGGCCATTTCGTTATTGGGATATAGAGGCCAAACTAAGCATCTATTCATGCTTAAGAAACATTAAAAAAACGGAAAGCATCCTCGCTTTCCGTTTGCCAAATTCGCTTACTCGCGAATCAAAAACCCATTGCGTATTTCAGTACATACTTCTTAATTGGAGTATCTATATTTGCCAGTTTAAGTGCACTATTTCTCAACAGTTTTAATGGTAAAATGTCATTACTAAAGCTGGCATAAAACATATCCATAGCGGACATCATTAACTGGTTATCGCGGTAACGACACCCTTGATATTGCTTAAGAACCTCAGAGTTCCACCAGCCTGATTCATTTTGCAATTGAGACTCAATAGTTGTAATAAGTGCATCTACATCTTTAAAACCTAGGTTAACTCCCTGCCCCGCTAGCGGATTGATGGTGTGAGCAGCATCACCAAGGATCACTAGATTGTCACTGTAATAGCGCTGTGCGTGACGACGAGTGAGTTTAAAACTGGCTTTGTTTACCACCTTAAAATCACGATCTAATCGGGCAGGAAAATATTGGTCTATTTGCTTTTTCAAGGCGTTATTGTTCAATTGAGATAACTGTGCAATACGGTTGGCATCGTCGTACCAAACTAATGAGGCATTGTTACCCGGTAATGGTAATAAAGAGCGCGGGCCGTGAGGCGTAAACTGCTGCCAGGTAACATCTTGCTCATCGCAACTGGTTTCAATATTGATAAGCATTGCCGACTGCGCATAATCCCAGCCTGTAATACCAATATTCGCCCACTGCCTAACATAGGAGTTAGCGCCATCAGCTCCTATCAACAGTTTAGTTGAGAATACTTGTCCGTCCTCTAAAGAAACATCAATGGCATCACCATGATTGCGTTGCAGTTGATTGATTTTAACAGGGCAATAGAGGCTAATATTATCTAACTGCGCTATGCGATCCCATAACGAGAGCTGAATTAGGCGGTTTTCTACAATATGGCCAAGGTGTGAAGCACCTATTTGGTCACTATGAAATTGGGTAATGCAGCCATCTAGCTCCCATGTTTCAAGCCCTTTGTAAGCCACTTGACGCATAGTTTGCAAAAACTCTAATGCTCCCAAACGTGACAGTAGCTCTTCTGATGCGGCGCTTATAGCAGAGACTCTTAAGTCAAGTGGTTGCGAGCTTTCATAAGCTTTAGGGGCGAACGCTTCTACTACCGCAACAGTTAGCCCTAGCTGCGCTAAGCCAATCGCCGTCGCTGCTCCAACCATACCGCCACCAACGACAACGGCATCGTATTTATCTTTTTTGCTCTTTAGCTGTTCCACCGAACCCAACTCCCAAACGATCGCACCAGAGAATATATTGGCGCCAGTTTACACTCAAAACTCACGAGATTGACTATTAGCACCACAAAATTTGATCTAACGTGGTGCTTTCTCATTGCTAATATATGTCGTTTAATGTCTCCGCGCACTCTAACGTATTCAAATGTGTCTGAGAGCCAAATTACTAACAACTGGTTACATCCTGCTCAATCGAAGCTTCAAACCATATCATAGACTCAAGTAGTCAAATCTATTACCTACAAGTCAATTACCCACAACGGAATGAGTGAGAATGATATGAAAAAGTCAATTTACGCAGCACTAATCATTGCATCAATAAGCCCTTTTACAGCCTTAGCTGCAAATGACCAACAGGATATGGAGCATATGTCAGTCGTATATAGAGCACCACTTGAGTACGCTGCTTATCAATATACAGCAGAAGTACTCAGTAATTTTAACCTTCAATTACTTGCTGATATCTATATTCAAGCCCGCATGAGCAGCCTACAAATGGCCAAAGAACATAGCCTTATAAGTAATAAGCTCTCAATGGAACAACAGCATGATGAATCCTTAGCAAGTGCAGGGGTATTGACCTCAGCAGAATAAATTCACTCAAACATAGGCTAAATGCTAGCCAGCGGCTTGTATTAGCGTTAAAATATTGCGCTATTTTTTCGGTGCCTCTAGAGTGATACAAACTGATGAGTAAAAAACTCCATATTAAAACTTGGGGCTGTCAAATGAATGAGTATGACTCATCAAAGATGGCTGACCTTCTCGACGAATACGAAGGCTATGAGCTAACAGATGAAGCAGAAGAAGCGGATGTGCTGCTATTAAACACCTGCTCTATTCGCGAGAAAGCACAAGAGAAGGTTTTTCATCAGCTAGGGCGTTGGAAAACATTAAAAGATAAAAAGCCTGGGCTTATTATTGGCGTGGGTGGCTGTGTTGCTTCACAAGAAGGTAAAGCAATTAAAGAGCGTGCTCCGAGTGTGGATCTTATTTTTGGCCCACAAACGCTACACAGATTACCAGAAATGCTTGATCAGATTAAAGATGGCAAGAAAGCAGTTATTGACGTTAGCTTCCCAGAAATCGAAAAATTCGATCGCCTACCTGAGCCCCGTGCCGATGGTCCTAGCGCATACGTATCAATCATGGAAGGTTGCAGCAAGTACTGCTCTTTCTGCGTAGTGCCTTATACGCGCGGTGAAGAAGTTAGTCGTCCTTTAGATGACATCATTCTAGAGATTGCACAATTAGCCGACCAAGGCGTGCGTGAAGTTAACCTTCTAGGGCAGAACGTAAATGCCTACCGCGGTGCGACTCATGATGATGAGATCTGTACTTTCGCAGAACTACTTCGTTATGTTGCAGCAATCGATGGTATTGACCGTTTACGTTTCACCACCAGCCACCCGATTGAGTTCACTCAAGACATTATTGATGTCTACGAAGACACACCTGAGCTAGTGAGTTTCTTGCATCTGCCAGTTCAGTCTGGTTCTGACCTAATTTTAACGCAGATGAAACGTGGCCATATGGCAATTGAATACAAGTCAATTATTCGCCGTCTACGTAAAGCTCGCCCAGACATTCAGATTAGTTCTGATTTCATCATTGGTTTCCCTGGCGAGTCAAAGCAAGATTTTGCAGATACAATGAAGTTAATCGAAGATGTTCAATTTGATCACAGCTTTAGCTTTATCTATAGCGCACGCCCTGGTACGCCAGCAGCCGACCTTCCTGATGATGTGACATTAGAAGAGAAAAAAGAGCGCTTAGCTATCTTGCAAGATCGTATTACCCAGCAGGCGATGCGTTATAGCCGCCACATGGTGGGCACGGTTCAACGTATTTTAGTCGAAGGCCCGTCAGTTAAGAATCCAATGGAGCTACGTGGTCGTACTGAGAACAGCCGCGTTGTTAACTTTGAAGGTAAGCCTGAACACATTGGTGGTTTTGTTGATGTAGAGATTGTCGATGTTTACACCAACTCACTTCGCGGTGTATTTGTTCGCGCTGAAGATGAGATGGATTTACGTCGCGATCTACGCCCATCAGATATTGTAGCGAAATATAAGCTAGATGATGCTTTAGGTGTCACTCAGTTTACCCCGTCTTAATTGACTGAATAAAAGCGGGTAAATAGGCTTATAAGGCGGCATCTTAGATGCCGCTTTTTTCGTCTCTATAACCATTAAAAAATACCATTCGCATTTATTGATTTTCGCTCGTAAACTAGAGTGCTAGCGTACAATTTTATTCTTAATATTTGGAGTTATTTCTTGTCAAATAAGTTAACGACGCTCAACCTGTATTTAGAGCCCGCTGAAACACGTAGATTAGTCTCTCTTTGTGGTCCTTTTGATGACAATATTAAGCAATTAGAGCGCCGAATTGGTGTCGAGATAAGCTACTGTAACAATCACTTTCAGATTGTTGGTGCGCCGCAGAACTGTTTAACAGCCAATAACTTATTAAAAGAACTATATATAGAGACGCAGCCTGTTAGAGGCAGTACACCGGATCTAGAGCCTGACACCGTGCACCTTGCGATTCAAGAAGCCGTTGCATTGGACTTAGAAGCCCCTCGCGATGAGAAAGAACTCTATATAAAAACCAAGCGTGGAGTGATTAAGCCGCGTAACCCGAATCAGAGCGATTATGTTCGTAATATTGTCTCCCATGATATTACCTTTGGTATTGGTCCTGCGGGGACAGGTAAAACCTATTTAGCGGTCGCTGCTGCGGTTGATGCACTCGAGCGCCAAGAGGTTCGCCGAATTCTTTTAACGCGGCCAGCTGTTGAAGCCGGTGAAAAGCTTGGTTTTTTACCGGGAGATTTAAGCCAAAAAGTCGACCCCTATCTGCGTCCCCTCTATGATGCATTGTTTGAGATGATGGGGTTTGAGAAAGTTGAGCGCCTTATTGAGCGTAACGTAATTGAGGTCGCACCGCTCGCTTATATGCGCGGACGTACGTTAAACGATGCCTTTATTATTCTAGACGAGAGTCAGAACACAACGGTTGAGCAGATGAAGATGTTTCTAACGCGGATAGGTTTTAACTCTCGCGCAGTGATAACTGGCGACATCACTCAAATAGATCTGCCAAAACATCAAAAATCAGGGCTACGTCATTCAATCGAAGTATTAGGAGAGGTGAGTGAAATTAGCTTTAACTTCTTCCAAGCAAAAGATGTGGTTCGCCATCCAGTTGTAGCTCGAATTGTTGAAGCTTATGAAGCATTTGACTTAAAAAGTCAGACAAGCAAAGGCAACAAAGACAGCCAATATCAACTACAGGAAGTACCAAACCATGACTAATACTGCTACGAGTGTTGACCTCGATCTGCAAGTCGCAGTTGAAGGGTTTGAACTGCCATCAGCACAAGAGATGGAACTTTGGGTAAAAACAGCGCTCAGAGATAGCATGGACCAAGCGGAGTTGACGATACGTATTGTTGATGTGGCTGAAAGCCAACTGCTCAATAGTACCTATCGCGGTAAAGACAAACCCACTAATGTGTTGTCATTTCCGTTTGAAGCACCACCAGGCATAGAGCTATCACTGCTAGGCGACTTAGTCGTTTGTGCTGCGGTAGTAAAGCAAGAAGCAATTGATCAGAATAAACCCCTTAACGCACATTGGGCACACATGGTTGTACATGGTTGTCTCCATCTGCTAGGGTATGATCATATTGAAGATATCGAGGCTGAAGAGATGGAGTCATTAGAGACCCAACTGATTGAAAGCCTTGGTTATAACAATCCTTATCAGGAGCAATAATTGACTCAAATGAGTCGATAAAAAACTATGAGTGACGATATCCCCCCGAGTACCAGCGCCCAAAAGAAGGGCTGGTTGGACAAAGTAAGTCAGTTATTCCAGGGCGAACCCCAAAATCGCGAAGACTTGGTTGATGTAATTCATGATGCAGAGCAGCGTGAAGTGATCAGTGAAGATACGCGTGAAATGATTAAAGGTGTTTTAGAGGTTTCCGATCTTCGAGTGCGGGATATTATGATCCCACGCGCGCAAATCGTTGCACTTCAAATAGACAATACGGTAGAAGAGCTACTCTCTACTGTTATCGGCTCAGCACACTCCCGCTTTCCAGTAGTCAATGAAGATAAAGATCATATCGAGGGTATATTACTCGCCAAAGATCTACTTCAGTATGGCTTTAAGAACAGTGAAAAACCTTTTGAGCTTGGCCAAGTTATCCGCCCAGCTGTGGTTGTCCCAGAAAGTAAACGAGTCGATGTACTACTAAAAGAGTTCCGCTCTCAGCGTTATCATATGGCGATTGTTGTCGATGAGTACGGTGGTGTATCAGGTTTGGTAACCATTGAAGATATCCTCGAAGAGATTGTCGGTGATATTGAAGATGAGTTTGATCATGACTCTGCTGAAGAGACAGAAATCAAGCAAGTTGCAAAGCAAGTCTTTATGGTCAAAGCACTCACTCCGATTGATGACTTTAACGAAGCCTTCGCTACACAATTTAGTGATGAAGAGTTTGATACCGTCGGTGGCTTAGTTTCTCATGCCTTTGGCCATTTGCCAGAGCGTGATGAAAAGGTCACGATCGAAGGTATAGAATTTAAAGTCGTTAATGCAGATACTCGTAGACTGATACAACTACGTGTAAAATTTCCCGATAAAACTGTAAGCGAGACTATTGCCTAGCAATAATCCGTCTACAGCCCCCATGATGAGGCAGTATGCTGAATAACATTCGGGCAGCCGCCCATCATACCTATCTTAGATTGGTACTAGCCTTCGCGGCTGGTGCCATGACAGCCCTCGCTTTTGCCCCCTACTCCTACTGGCCGTTATATTTAATTGCCATGGCATTTGCGCTGCATCAAAGTGCGGGGTTATCAGCCAAACAAGGGATGCAATACTGGTTGAGCTTCGGCTTTGGCTGTTTTGCCATCGGCATTAGCTGGGTCCATGTCAGTATGGATACCTTTGGCGGCATGCCGCTTATAGCATCAATCGCTTTAATGGCTCTATTGGCGCTTTATCTGGCAATATATCCTGCGATTACTGGTTATCTGCTACAAAAATTAGCCCCAGCTACGAGCCTCAGCCGAAACTTAATGCTGTTCCCTGCGCTGTGGACACTCACCGAGTGGGCTAGAGGCTGGGTACTCACAGGCTTTCCTTGGTTATGGGCAGGTTACAGTCAAACTCAAGGCCCGTTAAAGCCTATCGCCTCAATGACAGGTACATTGAGCCTAAGCTTTGTCGTGGCTCTGTTAGCGGGAGCATTGGCGCTTGCTGCAGCTAAACGCTGGCGAAGTATATTTGTTATTGTGCCAGTTCTTGCCGTACTAACTTTTATCGCGCCACTAACCTCTACCGTTGAGTCTAAAGATGAAAACCTCAGCGTAGCACTAGTGCAAGGCAATATTCCCCAAAGTATGAAATGGGAGCCTGATGCACTTTGGCCAACCATGCTCAAATATATGGATCTCTCGAGACCTGAGTTTTCTGCTGATCTAATTGTTTGGCCAGAGGCTGCAATCCCAGCACCTGAGCATATGGTTAAGGATTTTCTTTATAATGCTAACCAAGCCGCCAACTTAAATAATAGTGCCATTATTACTGGCATCATTAGTCAACGTGGCAACCATTATTATAACTCTCTTATTGTTCTTGGTAATTACGGAGAGAAACAGCAAGAGCAAGCCGATTATTATGGCGAAGAGCATAACGAGTTTAAAAAACACCATCTACTCCCTATTGGCGAATTTGTACCATTTGAGTCTCTACTTAGACCTATTGCCCCCTTCTTTAATTTGCCGATGTCATCCTTTAATCGTGGTGACTATCAACAACAGAACTTAAATGCGGTTGGCCATCAGATCTCCCCCGCTATTTGCTATGAAATTGCTTTTCCTGAGCAACTAAGAGCCAACATGAATGACACAACCGATCTATTGCTGACCGTGTCAAATGATGCATGGTTTGGTACTTCTAATGGCCCTCTGCAACACATGGAAATAGCGCAGATGCGCTCAGTGGAACTTGGCAGACCGCTTGTGCGTGCCACCAATAATGGCGTTACAGCGGTAGTCGATGAACACGGTAACATTACCCACCAGCTGCCACAGTTTGAGGCTGGCGTACTTACTGCAGATATTGCGCTAGTAAAAGGCCACACATTGTTTACTTATATAGGGCAGTGGCCAATACTAATTTTAAGTTTTTTACTTGCAGCGATAGGTATAATTAGGAAGTTTAAGCCTTGAAATCAATTATATTGAAAAATGGATTTACGTTAATTGAATTAGTCGTTGTCATTATTATTCTCGGCATTTTAGCCGTGATTGCAGCGCCAAAATTTATAGGCTTATCCACTGAAGCAAAAACAGAAGCAGTTAATCAAATAGAGGCCAGTGTAAAAACGGCTAATCAGCTAGTCTATGCTAAGTCGCAAATGCCAGGTCTTGGAGTAAGGCCGCACAGTAGTCGAGATGATATTATTGATGTAGATATTGATGGTGATGGCAGCTTTGAGACTCGACTATTGTCAGGCTATTTAGATAACACCGATATTGAGAACTGGATTGAACTTGATGATGTATTTGTTATTGAAGAGCAAAGTGTAAACTACACCTACATAGGTTATGACGATAACCAAGATGGCAAAGTCAGAGATGATTTATGCTACTTCAGGTACCAACAAGCCACAGCCAACAGTGCCCCCCTTTATCTTACAGAGCATAGCGGCTGCTAACCTGTCGACTTGCGAATCGATACATCCATAGTCCTCGCCCCAACCACAGGGCTCAAACCGTACAGTTGAGCCAACATTCTTTACACAACAAGCCTTTTCTTTGAAGTTTTATTTCATACATCCCATTAATTCCACTACTAAAGTCACATTTGCAATACTTGTTTGCGACAATTCACTAAAGATTCCTTAATATCTAGCCGATAGTAACACTTGAAACACATATTAATAATTTGTAGTCATTCATAAGGAGATGTGTCGACTGCGTCGTTTTCGGTACTAACCATCAAAGGTATTAGTACCGTTAGTTTTGGGGATTAGCATGAAGTTTTTGCATAAAATAGTTATCAGCGCGAGTTTGATTTTAATCTTGTCTTTAGGTGGCTTATCGAGCTACCAATATTTTCAAGTTAAACAGCAGATAAATAATCAAGTCACACAAAGTGTGAATGAAATTACAGACTCAATGGCAAATAATATCGAAGCGGTTATGGCTGAAAAGTCAGATTTGATTCGTTTCGCAACAGCATTGTTTGAAGCCGATCTCTCAGATAAAAACTTTCAAAAAGTATTAGGGCAAGCTGTTATCAAGAAGCACTTTATCTTGGCCGGTATGGGGCTTGAATCTGGACATTACATCGGCAATGAACTTAGTTGGCAACCGCAAAATTATGATCCTCGTAAAAGAACCTGGTACCAAGAAGTTAAAACACAGGGCAAGCAACTATTCACAGCTCCATACGCCGATGCAAGCACTGGAGAGATCTTAGTCTCAGTTGCTGCGCCTCTGTTTAATAATAGCGAGTTTAAGGGAGCGGTGTTTGCAGATATAAGTCTTAAAGCGCTTGCAGACATTAGTAACAAAGCTAACTTATTCGGTGCTGGCGAAGCTTTTATTGTGGGTAATGATGGTAATTTTATAGCCTATTCTGATGCGAGTATGAATGGTCAGCCCATGAGCAGCGTATTTGGACGCCAATTAGATATAAATCAAAGCATCACCCACATAACAATAAATGATAAAGAGCATAGTGTTATTTTCACTCCCCTATCTGGTTTAGATTGGAGTTTAGGAGTGGTACTTGATGAAGACATTATTTACGCAGCGGCAAATCAACTCGGTGCTGATGCAATTTTCTACTCATTGTTAGCGTTAGTTTTAGCTACATTGTTGATGGTTGGATTTATTAAGCGTTTAATGAAACCATTAGAAATTCTTAACCAAGCAATGGAGGATGTTGCTTCAGGAGAAGGAGATTTGACCAGAAGGTTAAGTACTGATTCTGACTTAGAATTTGCCAGTTTAGCTAGCAGTTTTAATCGCTTTGTCATAAAGCTTCAAGGCTTGATCCAGCAAGTTAAAGTCATTGGCGGTGAGGTCGCGCTAGGAACTGAAATGACAGCAGAAGGAGCGCAAGCTGCATCGAGAGCTATGGAACGTCAAACTCAAGAAGTTGAGCAGCTCGCAACCGCTATGCATGAAATGTCAGTCACGGCTTCTGAAGTAGCCTCCAATGCTCAAACAGCGGCATTTGCGGTCCAACAAGCTGATACAGCCGTCAGTAACGGTGCAATGGCAGTGGATCAAACCACAAGCTCAATTGACCATCTGTCTGAACAAATAGCACAAGCTAGTGATGTGGTTAAAGAGCTAGAGGCTGATACAGTCAGTATAGAATCCATTCTTAGTGTTATTAATGAAATTGCCGGACAAACCAACTTATTAGCACTAAACGCTGCAATTGAAGCTGCTAGAGCGGGTGAATCAGGCAGAGGCTTTGCTGTTGTAGCAGACGAAGTTAGAAGTTTGGCGGCTCGCACCCAGGAGTCGACATCAGAGATTAAAGATAAAATAGAGAAGCTGCAGACAGGAGTTGCCGCTGTCGTTCATGTCATGGATGAGAGTCGTGGCACAACCAAGGAAACCGTAGAAAAAGCTTTAACGGCAAATGACACACTCAAAGACATCCGCCACAGCATTCAAGAGATCACAGATATGAACCTTCAAATTGCTAGCGCTGCGGAGGAACAGAGTCAAGTTGCTGAAGAGATGAATAAAAACACAGCTAACATTAAGGATCTTACAGTAGAAGTTGCAGAAAATGCTAGCCAAGCTGATTTGGCAATGGTGGCTCAAATGAAACAAGTAAAAGAGCAAGAAGCACTACTTAATCAGTTTATTGTTTAGCATTCTTGCTCATGAGAGCCATTAGTTACTTTTAAACATAAATACCCGCATGTTGCGGGTATTTTTAAAACCACTTGCTATAGGAGATACAAACATAGTTAAAACGAACACATTACAGTGCAATGAGAAAGCTAAAAATAATACATTTAGCCAACAGTCCAGCGAGGTTCATGACTAAAAAGACTAGCTTATCGATTTATCGGTCATTGCTGCCCGATTACGGTGCTAATGCTTCGCGGGTAAATTCACCATTGTCGCATTCGGTGCAATCAGAAACTACGCCTGGAAATTCGATTTTTGCCTCATGGCCACACGCAGTACAAACCATGGTTCCCTGGCCTACTATTTCGCCTGTTTCATAGTAGCCATGATGCTTAAAGTCCTGTGCAACTTCATGCCACTCCACCTGACTTCTATCAGTAATTTCGCTGAGCCAATGCCATAAAGTGTTCTCTACTGTGATCATTGTCGGGCTATGACTAAGGTCGGTGGCATTTTTCTCTTGTAGAAAACTGGCAATATCACGTTTTAAAAATTGTTCAACCAAAGCCAACTCTTCAGCTTTTGCTTGCTCTTTAATGGCTAAGAATTCTTTACTGTTTTGGGTCTGCTGATACAAACTCTTTACAGTCAATGAGTTATCATCACTATATTGAGCTTTTATCTGTTGAATAAGCGCCTCATACAGCGAAAGTAACTCAGTACTTTTATCACTCATAGTAAATACTCCTTCTACGAACCTTTTTAATGACTCACTTCTAGTTTATTCTATGTCGATATAACTCGCGCGAAAATAGCGCGAGATCAAACAATAGGCGGCATGGCCGGAAATAGATTGATGCAAGAGCAATATACTCCTTCTGAAATTGAAGCAAAAGTGCAACAGCACTGGAAAGACGAAAAGACATTTGAAGTTACCGAAGATGCAAACAAAGAAAAGTTCTACTGCCTTTCTATGTTTCCATACCCTTCAGGTCGACTACACATGGGCCATGTACGTAACTACACCATAGGTGATGTAGTCGCTCGTTACCAGCGCCTGCAAGGCAAAAATGTTCTACAACCTATTGGTTGGGACTCATTTGGTCTGCCTGCAGAAAACGCAGCGATTAAAAATAACACCGCACCAGCCCCATGGACCTATGAGAACATAGACTACATGAAGAACCAGCTTAAAATGCTGGGTTTTGGTTATGACTGGTCACGTGAAATTGCCACTTGTACGCCAGAGTACTACCGCTGGGAACAATGGTTCTTCACTAAGCTGTATGAAAAAGGCTTGGTTTATAAGAAGACTGCTAACGTAAACTGGTGTCCAAATGATGAAACCGTGCTTGCGAACGAGCAAGTTATCGACGGCTGCTGCTGGCGCTGTGATACTACCGTTGAGCAGAAAGAGATCCCACAGTGGTTTATTAAAATTACTGAGTATGCCGACGAGCTTCTAAAAGATATCGACCAGCTCGATGAGTGGCCAGAGCAAGTTAAGACCATGCAACGTAACTGGATTGGTCGTAGTGAAGGCATCGAGATGACCTTCCAAGTTGCCGGTAGCGACAAAAGCTTTGATATCTATACCACACGTCCAGATACTGTTATGGGTGTCACCTACGTGGCTATCGCAGCTGCTCACCCTCTTGCGAAGCAAGCTGCTATCAATAACCCAGCATTAGCTGAATTTATTGAAGAGTGTAACAACGCTGATACCACTGAAGCTGCGATGGCAGCGATGGAAAAGAAAGGCGTTGCTACAGGCCTTAATGCAATCCATCCTCTGACAGGTAAAGAAGTGCCTATTTGGGTCGGTAACTTTGTCTTAATGAACTACGGTACTGGTGCAGTCATGTCTGTACCAGCGCACGATCAACGTGATTACGAGTTTGCGAAGAAATACGGCCTTACTATCGAAGGCGTCGTTAAGCCTGTTGATATCGAGCTTGATATCAGCGAAGAAGCCTACACTGAAAAAGGTGTACTGTTTAACTCAGGAGAGTTCGATGGTCTAGACTTCCAAGCCGCTTTTGACGCAATTGATGCCAAACTTAGTGCTGAAGGTAAAGGTAAGCGCCAAGTGAACTTCCGTCTACGCGACTGGGGTGTTTCACGTCAACGCTACTGGGGTGCACCAATTCCTATGGTGACTCTGGCTGACGGCACTGTGATGCCTACACCAGAAGAACAGCTACCAGTAATCTTGCCTGAAGATGTAGTTATGGATGGCATTCAGAGCCCAATCAAAGCCGATAAAGAGTGGGCTAAGACCACGATTAACGGCCAAGAAGCGTTCCGTGAAACCGATACCTTTGACACCTTTATGGAATCATCTTGGTACTACGCTCGCTACTGTAGCCCACATGCAGATGAGATGCTTGATCCTGCGAAAGCAAATTACTGGCTACCAGTCGACCAATACATTGGTGGTATCGAGCATGCCTGTATGCACCTATTGTATTTCCGTTTCTTCCATAAATTGCTCCGCGATACTGGACTGGTTAACTCTGACGAGCCAGCTAAACGACTGCTGACTCAAGGTATGGTATTAGCCGATGCTTACTACTATAACAATGAGAAAGGCGCACGCGTTTGGGTTGCACCAAGTGATGTGACCGTACTTGAAACTGATGACAAAGGCCGTACCGTTAAAGCTGTTGATAGCGAAGGTAATGAACTGGTTTATACCGGTATGAGCAAGATGTCTAAATCTAAGAATAACGGTATCGACCCACAAGAGATGGTCGATAAATACGGTGCTGACACCGTTCGTTTATTCATGATGTTCGCAGCGCCACCTGAGCTAACGCTTGAGTGGCAAGAATCAAGTGTTGAAGGCGCGCATCGCTTTATTAAGCGTTTGTGGAAAACAGCACACGATCATGTCGCTGCGGGCCCAACTGTAGCACTTGATGTTAAATCACTGAATGCTGGCCAAAAAGAGCTTCGTCGTGAGCTTCACAAGACCATCGCTAAAGTGGGTGATGATATTGAACGTCGTCAAATGTTCAACACAGCCATTGCATCTGTGATGGAGTTGATGAACCGCTTACAGAAAGCGCCAACTGATTCAGAGCAAGACAGAGCATTAATGCAAGAAGCATTAAGTGCTGTCACGCGTCTGCTTTACCCTATCATTCCTCACACTAGCTTTAGCTTGTGGAATGAACTTGGTAATACCGGTGCGATTGAAGACGTGCTATGGCCTGAAGTTGACGAGTCAGCACTGGTTGAAGACAGCAAACTTATCATCGTCCAAGTTAACGGTAAACTGCGTGCAAAAGTTACTGTTGCAGCTGATGCGAGTAAAGAAGCCGTTGAAGCAGCAGGGATGGCCGAAGAGGGTGTGGTTAAGCACACGGAAGGCAAAACCGTTCGTAAAGTTATCTACGTGCCGGGCAAACTGCTCAACATCGTCGCTAACTAAAGCAGTCTAATATAGACCTATGCCCTTTGTTTAACGCAAAGGGCAAACAAGGAAGACTAAACAAAACTTATGCTTATTAAACGCATATTTTTAGCAACCTTAGCACTGAGCGTACTGCTTAGTGCTGGTTGCGGCTTTAAATTACAGGGAAGCTACTCAATCCCTGAACAATTGCAAACGTTGAGCTTAAGCAGCCAAGACGAGTACAGTGAATTGACTCGTTTAGTGCGTGAACGTTTAAGGCTTAATAGTATTGCGGTTGTTGAGCCGGCAGATAACATTCCAACAGTTCGCATTATTAGCGATTCACTTGATCGCTCTACCCTGTCTATCTACCCTACGGGTAATGTGGCCGAATACGAACTGATCTACCAAGTTTCCTTTGCGGTGCAACTGCCTAAAGCTGAATCACAACGTTTTGAAGTTGACATTCATCGCGACTATTTGGACGATCCCCGTACAGCACTCGCTAAAAGTAGAGAGATGCAATTGCTACTCAAAGAGATGCGCAACCAAGCTGCCGACCGTATCATTCAAACCTTGGCAGCTACAGAGGTTAATTGATGCGGGTCTACCCAGATCAATTGCTGCGAAACCTCAGCCCATTACCCCAATGTTGCCTTATCTTTGGTGACGATCCATGGTTGTGTGAGCAAAGCCGAGTAGCGCTATACCAAGTCGCTAAGCAACAGGGCTTCGATGAGAAAATTCAATTAACTCAAGAGACTGGATTCAGTTGGAATGAGTTAATTGATCAATGGCAGGCGATGAGCTTATTTTCTAGTCGCCGCATTATTGAACTCACTCTGCCGACCGCAAAGCCGGGCACTGAGGGAAGTGCTATGTTTCAGTCATTAATGCAGATGGATAATCCAGATGTATTACTGATTTTAACAGGGCCTAAACTCGCGGCCGAACAAACTAAGAGTAAGTGGTTCAAATCACTTGATGCAAAAGGTGTATACGTGCCTTGTATCACACCTGAGGGTGCTCAGTTCCAGCGTTGGCTTGATGGCAGAATTAGCCATTATTCTTTGACGTTATCGCGTGATTCTCGGGAGATGCTATTTGCACTTTATGAAGGCAACTTACTCGCTGCAGATCAAGCCTTACAGCTCTTACAACTACTGAGTCCAACGGCACCTATCGAGCCTGAACAGCTAAGTCAGTATTTTGAAGACCAATCACGCTTTAGTGTGTTCCAGCTGACAGATGCCATGTTAAGCAACCAGCAAGATAAAGCGCAGCATATCCTGTCACAGCTTAAGAGCGAAGGCGTGGCAATGCCGATAATACTCTGGTCACTGTTCAAAGAGCTCGGTGTGTTACTGCAACTCAAGACTGCAGAAGTCAATGGCCAAGCTTTGCAAGGTCTTTGGAGTAAGCTGCGTATTTGGGACAAACGTAAACCTTTATACCAGCAAGCGATTAAACGTTTATCTCTAGCTCAAGTCGAAACCCTACTGTCGACTTCATCAACGTTAGAGTTAAAACTTAAGCAGCAAGGTATTGAGGATTGGACAGGCCTGAGCCACATCTGTCTATTATTTGATGCTAAAGCTCACGATGCACTTAAACATATAGTGCTCGACTAATGAAAATTGGTATTTTGGGCGGCACCTTCGACCCGATACACTTTGGTCATATTCGACCAGCACTTGAAGTACAACAGCAACTTGTATTAGATGAAGTCTGGTTGATGCCAAATCATATTCCACCACACAAAAATGGTACCCATGTAAGTACTGATGATCGCCTCGCAATGGCTCAAGCAGTATGTGAAGCTTTTCCACCGCTAAAACTATGTGCAATTGAAGCATTGCGAGAAAGCCCCTCATACACTGTCACAACGCTACAAGAACTTAAGCTACAGTATCCTCAACATGAATTTTATTTTCTAATGGGAATGGATTCATTTTTGGGGCTACAGAGCTGGTATCAGTGGCAAGACTTATTTGAGCTGTGCCATCTTGTTGTTTGCCAGCGCCCAGGCTCAAATATGTCATTAGAGCATCCCATGCATGCCATATTAAAATCCCATGAAGCGAGCTCTACATTAACATCTGTCAGCACAGCGCCTAAAACGGGTCACATCTTCCGAGTATCGATCACCGAGCAACCTTTTTCATCCACTCAAGTTCGAGCCGACCTCAATAAAGGGTTAACGGTTAACGATGCTTTACCTGCCTGTATTCAGCAATATATAAAACAGCATCAGCTATACGCAACAACGACCTATAATCCGTAACAAAAATCTTAAGCGCTAAAGTCACTATTTCTAATCTTCGCTATTAATCTACATCTCATTACCTGCTATACTATCGCGCTGTCTAAAAATTAATGGGGTATCCGCGTGGAAAGCGCCGAGCTAAAGCAATTTGTAATCGATAAGGTTGAAGACCTTAAAGCTAAAGATATTGTCGTCATGGACGTATCAGAGAAATCTAACATCGCCGATTTTATGGTGGTTTGTACGGGTAACTCAAAAACTCATGTAAAAGCAATCGCTGAAAATTTAGTGGTTGAGTCAAAACGTGCTGGCCTAAAGATTTTAGGTGTCGAAGGCCGTGAAAGCAGCGAGTGGGTTCTTGTTGACCTAGGCGATGTCATCATGCACGTAATGCAAGACCAAACTCGCGACTTCTACCAGCTTGAAAAGCTATGGTCAGAAAAACCTGAATAATGAAAATTCAGTTAGTTGCAGTAGGGACCCGCATGCCAGATTGGGTCGAAACAGGTTTCAAAGAATACCAGCGCCGTTTTCCTCGAGATATGGCGCTTGAGTTAATTGAAATCCCGGCTGGCAAACGCGGTAAAAATGCCGATATAGCTCGTATCCTCCAAAAAGAGGGCGAGTTAATGTTGGCGGCAATCCCAAAAGGTAACCATATTGTCAGTCTCGATCTTCCAGGTAAAAACCTGAAGACCCCCGAACTGGCGCAACAGATGAACAAATGGCTACTCGATGGCCGAGATGTTAGCCTGTTAATTGGTGGACCAGAAGGACTCTCTCCTGACTGTAAAAAAGCTGCGGCGCAAAGCTGGTGCTTATCAGCGTTAACCCTCCCCCACCCTTTGGTGAGAGTGATTGTTGCAGAAAGCCTTTACCGAGGCTGGAGTATTAACAATAATCATCCCTACCATAGAGAATAATATCGACTTTACATTCAGTTAGTCTTACCTTAGCAGGAATAAGATATGTGCTTGGCACCTTTTTTTGAGCAGGAGAAAATGTAAGTGTCCCCTAGAAAGCGCATCACCATGAACGACCACGCAGCTGAAGCCTCGCTGTTTAAACGTCGCGCTCTATTTACCTTCCTTTGTGTTTTCGTTCTGCTGAGCTTGCTGCTCGTAAACCTCTACCAGCTGCAGATCCTCTCTTACAAAGATTATGAAACACGCTCGAATGATAACCGCATCCGAGTCGTACCAGTCGCTCCAAGTCGCGGCCTTATCTATGATAGACATGGGCAACTACTGGCGGAAAACCAGCCATTCTTTTCATTAGAAATGGTGCCTGAAAAAGTCAGCGACATCAGTGGAACCCTAGATAAATTAAGCCAAGTTATCTCTCTATCTAGCGATGAAAAAGAGACTGTAATCGAAGCGCTTAAATATCACCGACGCTTCAAACCGCTAACCATCAAAAATAGACTCACCGAAGAGCAAGTGGCCGAATTTAGCGTCAACCAGCATCAGTTCCCTGGTTTTTCTATTGAAGCCGGTCTCAAACGTCACTATCCCTATAATGGCTTAATGACTCATGCTCTTGGCTATGTAGGCAAAATTAATAGCCGTGATAAAAGCTCACTTGAACGCAATAACAAGTGGAGTAATTACGCTGCAACAAAGGATATCGGTAAACAAGGTATCGAAAAGTTTTATGAAAGCATGCTGCTCGGTAAGCCAGGACATCTCGAAGAGGAGGTGAATAACCGAGGCCGAACTATTCGTACATTAAAATCTGAGCCACCTGTTCCTGGCCAAGATATCTATCTGACTTTAGATCTTAATCTACAGAAAAAAGCCATGGAACTGCTCAATGGACGTAGAGGGTCAGTTGTTGCCATAGATCCAAGAGATGGTGGCATCCTTGCACTTTTGTCCAGCCCCACTTATGACCCTAATCAGTTTGTACATGGGATCAGCAGTAAGGCCTACAACGAACTGCTTAATTCGACATCAAAACCGTTAATCAATCGTGCGACCCAAGGCCAGTATGCGCCAGCATCAACGGTTAAACCACACCTTGCTTTGCTTGGCTTAGAAAATAAAACTGTAAACCGAAAAACTCGTATTTGGGATCCTGGTTTCTGGCAGATCCCTGGGGTTGAACGTAAATACCGAGACTGGAAACGTTGGGGCCACGGTTGGGTTGATGTTAACAGTGCGATTGTGAGTTCATGCGATACTTACTTCTACGATTTAGCCTATAAAACAGGTGTCGATGCCATCGCCAACTTTATGGAGCCATTTGGCTTTGGTGAGCGCACCGGCGTCGATATTTTTGAAGAGTCCGCAGGGATCATGCCATCTAAAGATTGGAAGCGTTTACGCTATAACCAACCTTGGTATATTGGCGATACCATATCGGTCGGTATTGGACAGGGTTACTGGACGACTACCCCACTGCAGCTTGCCAATGCCACCGCTATTTTAGCAAATAAAGGCCGTCGCTTTGTGCCGCATATGCTCAAATCGATTCAAGATCAAACCGCTAAAATCGATTCCCCTGCAGATGAACTTGCGCCAATTGTGCTTAAAGACCCAAAGAACTGGGACATTATTAACGAAGCAATGCGAGACACAGCGCATAAATCACGTTTCACGGATGCCAAATATACAGCAGCGATGAAAACAGGTACCGCGCAAGTGTTCAGTGTGGCAGAAGACGCCAAGTACGACGCCGATACAATTGATGAGCGCCTTAGAGATAACGCCTTAATTATTGCTTACGCCCCCTATGAGAACCCTAAAATCGTTTTGGCTGTTGTGCTTGAAAACGCCGGTTGGGGTGGCGCTAATGCAGGCCCAGTCGCACGTGCTCTGCTTGATGAGTATTTACTAAGAGATTCATGGGGTGACAAAAAATGAGTGCTCATAACAACCGCCCTAATATTTGGCAACGTCTACATATCGATCTGCCACTATTAATCGGCTTACTTGCACTGATGGGCTTCGGGCTTGTCGTTATCTACTCTGCAGGTGGCGAAGATCTAGCACTTATGGATCGTCAGTTAGTTCGGATGGGGCTATCACTGGTCATTATGTTTGCCGTGGCACAAATAAACCCTGAAATTCTTAGGCGTTGGGCATTTCCCATCTATATAGCCGGAATAATTCTGCTACTCGGTGTGCACTTTTTTGGTGAGATCAACAAAGGAGCACAGCGCTGGCTCAACCTTGGTTTTATGGAGTTTCAGCCCTCAGAGCTAATCAAGCTCGCATTCCCGATAACCATGGCATGGTATATCAGTAAGTTTCCGCTGCCACCGAAAAAGCGCTATCTAGCGGGTGCTATTGTTATTTTATTGGTACCCACTCTACTTATCGCCAAACAGCCAGATTTGGGCACCTCAATTTTGGTTGCTGCTTCTGGTATTTTTGTACTGTTTCTTTCGGGCATGAGCTGGCGCATTGTAGGTGGCTGTGTCGGCGCGGTGTTGGCCATGTTGCCTGCTCTGTGGTTTTTCTTTATGCATGACTACCAACGCACACGTGTCATGACACTACTCGATCCCGAAAAAGACCCGCTGGGTGCAGGCTACCATATTATACAGTCGAAAATTGCCATTGGTTCAGGAGGCTTATGGGGTAAGGGCTGGCTCGATGGAACACAGTCGCAACTTGAATTTTTACCTGAACGCCACACTGACTTTATCTTTGCCGTGATTGGTGAAGAGTTTGGGCTTATCGGCAGTTTACTGCTGCTAACCCTGTACCTGTATGTTATTGGCCGCGGCCTAGTTATCGCCTCTCGCGCCCAAACCAGTTTTGCTCGCTTACTCGCAGGAAGTATTACTTTGACCTTCTTCGTTTACATTTTTGTAAACATTGGCATGGTTTCAGGATTATTACCTGTAGTAGGTGTACCTCTGCCACTGATAAGTTATGGTGGTACCTCGATGCTGACATTAATGACTGGATTTGGGATCTTAATGAGTATCCATACTCATAGACGCTTTATTGATAGATAACTGACTTCACGTTACAAATTCACTCGATTGCGCTTATAAACTCTGTCAGATGTTTAAGCGGCAGTCGAAGTATAAGGATTGTAGAACAGATGAAACTGTTGAATCGTATTCTAGCGCCAATAGCGCTGACTCTTTTATCAGGCTCCGTATTCGCCGATCAAGTCGAGCCTAATGTTGCTGAACTTAAAGCAGAGTTTTTGCAAACACAAAATGCTAAAGGCTTTAGCGACGTAGAAACTCAGGCATTTATTGATAATGCCGAATTTAACCAAGCAGTCATTGATGCGATGACCAAGCCATGGGAAGCTAAGCCTTGGCATCAGTACTACCCTATTTTTCTAACCGAAAAACGGCTAGATGCTGGACTTAAGTTCTGGAAAGAGCATGCCGACACCATTAAAAGAGCCTCAAAAGAGTTTAATGTTGACCCACAAATTATTGTGGCCATCATCGGTATTGAAACCTTTTATGGAGGCTATATGGGCAACTACCCAGTTAAAGATGCCTTATACACACTGGGCTTTCACTACCCTCCAAGAGCCACCTTCTTCCGAAAAGAGTTTGCCAATTTGCAAGAACTTGTCAAAGAAGAAAATCTTGATATTAACAACCTAAAAGGTAGCTACGCAGGCGCGATGGGCTTTGGTCAATTTATCCCATCCAGCTATCGTCATTACTCAGTCGATTTTGACAAGGACGGCAGCCGCGATCTGCTAAATAGCCCTGTTGATGCCATTGGCAGTGTCGCCAATTATTTCCATCAGCATGGTTGGCAGAAAAATCAGCCAGTAGCGTTGGAATTAACGTTAAATAAAGCATTACCTGCTACAGTGAAAACTTGGGCTGGAGAGAAGATGCACTACAAAATTGCAGATATTTTATCTCCAAACGTCGCTCTCGCTAAGTCAATGGACATCGATATTTCCCAGCCAGGTCTAGTCATCAAGCTTGAACAACAAGAACATGATGAGTATTGGTTAGGTCTGAAAAACTTTTATGTTATCACCCGCTATAACCGCAGCCCTTTATACGCTATGGCGGTATACCAGTTTAGTCAGGAACTTAAGCAAGCTTATGCAACGTATTAATCTTCTCCTTATCCTCTTCATCACAGTCTTGCTAGCAGCTTGTTCGAGTAGTGATAAAAGCCGTTACGATATTGCTGACGATAGAGCGCCAACATCTGCTCCAGACGTTTCGAAGGTTGAAGATGCACATCCAAAATTTGAGCCTTATAGCCGTGGTGGTAATAAAAAAAACTACACGGTTTTAGGTAAGAGTTATCAAGTAATGGATAGCGGTGAAGGTTACCAAGCTAAGGGTATTGCTTCGTGGTATGGCAGTAAGTTTCATGGCCATTTAACCTCCAATGGTGAAACCTATGACATGTACTCAATGTCAGCTGCTCACAAGAGCTTACCATTACCGAGTTACGTAAAAGTCACCAACCTTAAAAATGATAAAACAGTCGTTGTTAGGGTAAATGATCGCGGCCCATTCCATGAAGATAGATTGATAGATCTATCCTATGCAGCCGCTCACAGGCTCGACATGCTTAAAACAGGCACAGCAAATGTAAGCCTAGAGGTTATCTATATTGCAGATCCCGAATCAATAGCATTGGCGGAACTTAAAGGTACTGAACTTCATTTTATCCAAGTAGTGGCATCTTCTAATAAATCCCGTTTAGAGCTGCTCGCGAAAGATCTTGAACAGAAGTATCAAGTGAATAGCCGCCTTCAACAATCTAATAATTTATACCGTTTGCAGCTCGGCCCCATAGGTCAACAGCAGCTAGCCACAAAACTAACGGAAAAACTTAAACTGCAGGGTTACCCGCAAAGCTATTTAATCACTGAATGAAACAAGATTAATGAACCTATGGCGAATTACCTTGTCGACTAATGGTATACTTTGTGGAACTTCGCTTTCATCTTACCTAAACATAAAGACGTGCATTATTAATATGAATTTATTAAACCAACCAATAAAAACGCTTTTGCTCGCGACCTCAGTCGCCGCCTTTTCTGCACAAGCAGCTCCAGTAGTAACCCCTAATGCACCGACTGTTGCAGCCAAAGCATATGTCCTTTTGGACTACAATACAGGGCAGATTATTGCTGAAAACAACGCTTACGAGAGCCTTAACCCTGCCAGCTTAACTAAAATGATGACCAGTTATGTTATTGGTCATGAGATTAAAGTAGGAAATGTTTCACCATCAGATGAAGTGACCATTAGCAAGAATGCTTGGTCTAAAAACTTCCCTGATTCGTCAAAAATGTTTATCGAAGTAGGCAAGACTGTCTCAGTAGAAGAGCTTAACAAAGGCATCATTATCCAGTCTGGTAATGATGCGTGTGTTGCAATGGCTGAGCACATTGCTGGCACCGAAGATGGCTTTGTAGACCTCATGAATTCATGGGCGAAGCAGCTTGGCATGCAAGATAGCTACTTTGAAAACTCTCACGGCCTTGATTCAGATAATCACAAGACCACCGCCTACGACATGGCAATTTTAGGTGCGGCGATCATTCGCGACGTCCCTGAAGAGTATGCAGTCTATAAAGAGAAATCTTTTACTTATAACGGCATCAAACAATATAACCGTAATGGCCTTTTATGGGATAAAAGTCTAAATGTTGACGGTATTAAGACTGGCCACACTTCAGGAGCTGGCTACAACTTAGTAACCTCGGCGACCAAAGACGGCATGCGCTTGATCTCAGTCGTTATGGGAACAAAGAGCGAAACAGCTCGTAAAGCAGAAAGTAAAAAGCTGCTAAATTATGGCTTCCGCTTCTTCGAAACCGTGACTCCTTACCAAGCAGGCGACAGCTTCGTCACCCAAAAGATTTGGTACGGTGACAGAGAAACAATTGATTTAGGTGTCACCACCGATACGCCAATCACTATTAGCCGCGGGCAAGCTAAAAACTTGCAAGCTAACTTTGAACTCACCAAAGAGTTAAAGGCGCCAATTGCTAAAGGGGAAACCGTTGGCCGCATCTACTTCCAACTAAATGGTAAAGATATTGCTCAATTCCCGCTAGTTACTCTGCAAGAAGTCAATGAAGGCAGTTGGTTTAGCCAGCTAATGGATTACTTTAAGCAGATGTTTGAAGGCTGGTTTAGCTAACAGTTTCAATGCTGACAGAAGCCACCTAAGGGTGGCTTCTTGCGTTTAATGCAGCTGAAGTTATCAACAGTGGTATTACTAACCTTGAATTCGTTATAATTAGCACCATATTAAGGTTATTGAAATTCTCGAGAGTAAAAAATGTTAGATACTAGATTTGACGAGTTAATGGAGTTTCCAGCTTCTTTTCCATTTAAAGTTGTCGGTGATGCCAGTGATACCCTACAAGATCGCGTTTTGGCGGTCGTACAAGCTCTGGCACCTGGTGATTATGCGCCTTCAACCAAAGCATCAAGCAAAGGCACCTATTACTCTGTCACTATCCGTGTGACGGTTACAAGCAAAGAGCAAATAGAAAAATTGTACACTCAACTTGCCGAACTTGAAGGTGTTAAGCGCGTCTTATAAATATTACTCATTACTGATAAATGTGATCTGTCTTACATTTATCAATTTGAGGCGTATAATAGCCGCACTTATATTTGAGGGGAGAGGTTGCCCTTGCTAGAAAGCACTTTGCATATTCGCCATTTGGGTCGCCAAGATTACGAATCGGTATGGCATGCTATGCAGCATTATACCGATAATCGTGATGAAAATAGCCAAGATGAGATCTGGGTTGTTGAGCACACGCCTGTATTCACTCAAGGCCAAGCAGGTAAGAGCGAACATATCTTGAATCCCGGAGATATTCCGGTGATCCAAGTTGATCGTGGTGGACAAGTTACCTACCACGGTCCAGGGCAACTGGTTATTTATCCTCTGCTTGATATCAAGCGCCTGAAAGTAGGCGTGCGCCAACTTGTTACTCACATCGAACAAAGCATCGTCAACATGTTAAAACGCTATGGTGTAGAAGCTTACGCAAAAGCTGATGCACCTGGTGTATATGTTGAAGAGCGTAAAATTGCATCTTTGGGTCTTAGGATCAGAAAAGGATGCTCTTTCCATGGATTGGCCTTAAATGTGGATATGGATATGTCCCCTTTTCAACGTATCAATCCATGTGGCTATGCCGGTATGGAGATGATCCAATGCAAACAGCTAGGCGGCCCGCAAACCGTTGAAGAGGCTGGCAAGCAATTAGTTGAAACCCTTAGCCAAGAGCTCGGTTTAGCAAACCTAGTTCACCATCAAGGATTACCAGAGTCATTATGAATAGGCCTGAAAGATTACAACCTGGCGTTAAATTAAGAGATGCCGATAAAGTTTCACGCATTCCAGTGAAAGTTGTGCCGTCTGAGCGTGAAACGATGCTTAGAAAGCCAGACTGGCTACGGGTAAAACTGCCAGCTTCAAATCAACGTATCACAGAGATAAAGCAGGCTCTGCGTAAAAATGGTCTGCACTCTGTTTGTGAAGAAGCCTCGTGCCCTAACCTCTCTGAATGTTTCAACCATGGTACTGCAACCTTTATGATTTTAGGTGCTATCTGTACGCGTCGTTGTCCTTTCTGCGATGTTGCTCATGGTCGCCCGCTCAAGCCTGATGCTGAAGAGCCTAAGAAGCTTGCTCAGACCATCAAAGACATGAAGCTTAAGTATGTGGTTATTACCTCAGTCGATCGTGATGACCTTCGTGATGGTGGTGCTCAACACTTTGCAGACTGTATTCGAGAGATCCGCTTACTGAATCCGCAAATTAAAATTGAGACATTAGTCCCTGATTTCCGCGGCCGTATAGATAAAGCACTCGATATATTGGCTACTGAGCCACCAGACGTTTTCAACCACAACCTTGAAACAGCGCCAATGCATTATCGTAAAGCGCGTCCAGGTGCAAACTATCAGTGGTCACTTGATCTATTGAAAAAGTTTAAAGAACGTCACCCTGATGTGCCAACAAAGTCTGGTCTTATGATGGGTCTTGGTGAAAGTAATGAAGAGATTGCACAAGTGCTGCATGATCTTCGAGCTCACAACGTTGAAATGCTAACCCTTGGTCAGTACCTACAACCATCTAAATTCCATTTACCGGTTGAACGTTACGTGCCGCCTGCAGAATTCGATGAACTGAAAGATTTAGCTGAAAGCATTGGCTTTACTCATGCAGCCTGTGGTCCTTTGGTTCGTTCAAGCTATCATGCCGATCTGCAAGCACAGGGCAAAGAAGTAAAATAACTCTGTTTATGCTCTAGCGATTAAACAGATTAATTGGAATAGAGATAAAAATAGCGCCGTTTGGCGCTATTTTTTTATTTATAAAGCTAGAGACATCAAAATAGCGTCTTCGGTGCCGCTATCAGTTTTGTAATAACCTTTACGACCGCCTGAGCGTTCAAAGCCTGCTCTAACATACAGTGCTTGTGCACCGACTGCAGACTCACGAACTTCTAGCATTAGTACCTCCGCATCTTTTTTGCGAGCAAGGCTTATAACATTATCAAGCAACGCTTTACCGTAACCTTTACCTTGATGAACTGGCTCTACACAGATATCCATCAATGTCGCATCTTCAAAGATTTGATGCAGGATCGCAAAACCACATAATGCATCATTCTGGTAAATGCCTACGCAACTATAAAGATCACCGAAACAACTCTTAATCGTCGACTCTGTCATAGGGTGACTATGGGCGCTAGCGGCGATAAGAGCCATTTCAGACGAAGAATCGCCAGAAAGAGTAACTAGGTTCATCAAGGTCCCTTATGCTTCAGAAATGGCTGCATATTGCGCCATAGTGCTTTTTTAGCTTCCGGATTCGTTTCAATCTCATGAATAGGCGCAGAAAGTAACATCTCAGTGCTAACCGATGATTGTTTGCCACGCATATCCCAAATGACTTTTACATTAGCTTCAGCATTTGAAGCAAAGCGAACATGCTCGCGATCGTAGCCCATCAACTCTAATACCTTAGTGATGATCGGGCTACTCGTTTCGGTAAGCCTACGAGGGTTCACTAGCACCGTGGATAATTCAGGCTTTAATTCTGGCTTGATCCAACGGGTAACTCCCATCGCATCTAGGTAATCGCTCGATTTCATATAAGACCAAAAGGTAATAGAGACAAACAAGAATAACAGTTCACTTGCAGGCTTGTGAAGGCATCTAGCATTTAGTTAAATCCTAGATGCAAAAAAGCCGAGCTAATGCTCGGCTTTTTCTTTATTTGGCAGGGGTGGGGAGATTCGAACTCACAACATCCGGTTTTGGAGACCGGCGCTCTACCAATTGGAGCTACACCCCTGTTGACGAGACGCATTATGCGTAAACTGGCCTAAAAGGTAAAGTACTTTTTCAAGCAAAAGTTATCGACTGCTCTCTTTTCAATCAAAACAGTTAAAGCAAGTACATTTAGCAGACAAAGCAGGTCCGATTAACCCTAAAAAGCACATCTATGCAACAACGGACAGATATGAAAGAGAGGTGATAGGTAAACTCTATCTGGGCAATTTGTTTAATCAATTATACAACAAGATGAGTAAGCGTTAAATTTTCCCCTTAATTCTAGCCAAGCTTCCATCGTATTACCTATGGCCTAGCTTTAACATCCCAGAGAGTAACCATAATGATTAGTGACACTAATAGTCCCATAGCCCAAACTGCTTTGGTCGCTGAGGGCGGGGGTCAACGAGGTATTTTTACCGCGGGGATTTTGGATAGCTGGCTAGAACAAAACTTCAATCCTTTTAGCTTATTGATAGGGACCTCTGCAGGAGCACAAAACCTATCAAGTTATATCACCCAACAGCCAGGCTTCGCGCATCGAACAATCACAGAGTTTTCTAGCGATCCCAAGTTTTTTAGCTTAAGCCGGCCACTAAAGGGCCAAAACACAGTTGATCTAGATTGGTACTTTGACCAAGTGAATAGCAAATCAAAATATAAAGCTAGCATTCAACTCGACACGAACAAGGGCCTTCAAGAGTTAAACCGTAGGCAACTACTTATATCGACGACCAACAGTTCAAGTTACCAAGCTAGCTTTTACAAACCAAATAAAGACAACTGGCTAACATTGCTTAAAGCTTCAAGTGCTTTGCCCATGTTATATAAAGAGGGAGTCAAAATTGATGGAGATTACCAAGTTGATGGAGGACTTTCTGCACCACTTCCTGTTGAAGAAGCCTATAAACGCGGTGCTAAAAAAATAGTTGTGCTACGGACCCTACCCAGAGAATATGCAGCTCATACACCATGGGTAAATCGACTAAAATCTTGGGTTTGCACGTCTAACCAATGTCCAAAAGCCATCGATTTCTTTGTACATCACGAATATGCCTACCGGGATGCACTACGCTTTATAGAATCACCGCCGAGCGGTCTTGAGATCATCCAAATATTCCCAAAGAGGAGTCTAAAAAGCAGGTTAATCGGCAGCAAAAAAATTGCATTACAATCTGATTACGTACTTGGTAAACAGGCTGGAGTTGCGTTTATTAAACTGCACGCCAACTCTTTAACCCAAACTCCTCCGGTTAGCATTATCACTCCACGTAAAACATTACGTTACAGGTAGTTGTGGTATCTATACTTTAACAGCTCATTAGTTATAAATCGCAGACGTAAAAAAGCCCGTTGCGTTAGCAACGGGCTTGATACTCTCTTACGAGAAATTAGGCGCCTGGAAATGGCCTACTCATACATGGGCATATCGGCCACACACTGTCTTTAAAGTCCTAAGCGCTACAGAAAAATGATTAACTGACTCAATTTACAGACGTAAAAAAGCCCGCTATATAATAGCGGGCTTTTTTACTAATTAGGCGCCTGGAAATGACCTACTCTCACATGGGGAAACCCCACACTACCATCGGCGATACTGTGTTTCACTTCTGAGTTCGGAATGGGATCAGGTGGGACCACAGCTCTATGGTTTCCAGACAAATTTGGCATTACTTTCAGCTTTTAAAAAGCTAAAGGTAAAAAGTTTAGAAAGCTGTTACTCGCTGTCGCAAGTAAATATAAATTATTGAGTTAAACACACATTAAGTGCTTCTAATCTTAGTCGTATGACCTCCATGGATGGAGGAAATACTCGAAAATGCATGGAGCATTTTCAGTAGAACCTATTAGTCTACTCATAAAACCCATCAGGGTTGTATGGTTAAGCCTCACGAGTCATTAGTATCAGTTAGCTCAACGCCTCACAACGCTTACACACCTGACCTATCAACGTCCTAGTCTCGAACGGCT
>NZ_JAKIKQ010000017.1 GCF_023284045.1 Shewanella kaireitica | reverse complement strand
TGCGCATTATAGGCAAATCCTGACAGAGCACAAGGGGCTAAATGAGAAAAAATGAAATAAAATGGTTAAGCGGACAATTCTCAAACGATACGCACAAAAAAGGGGCTAAAAACCCCTTTTTATCTGTTTAAGCTGTTCTATTAGTTACCAAAGAAGCGTGACTCTTGTTTTGCTTCAATCTCACCATCATCAGTTTCAACTTCAAAGTTGATGTGCGTCATCGCTCTAGAAAGCTCAACAGGGTCTACCGCAATACTGATTGGCAGCGTTAATACCTCACCGCCGCTAAGTGTTACTTGTTGTGGGCCAATCCATTTGTAATTAGATAAGCCTTCTACACTCAGGTTATATATATGGGTATCTTCGGTTTTATTGAGTACCTTTAGGGTAAAGGTATTCTCAATCAACCCAGCATCTGTTTCTCTGAATAGAAGATTACGGTCACGGATAACATCAATACGAATAGGGGCAATTGTGGCTGTAGCATATACAAAGACCAAAACCATCACCGCTAAGATGACGCCATAGCCAACGAGTTTTGGACGAAGAACCTTCTCTTTTATCCCCTCAAGCTTATTCTCGGTAGTGTAACTAATTAACCCTTTGTCATACCCCATACGACTCATAGTGGTATCACAAGCATCAATACAAGCACCACAGTTAATACACTCATACTGCAAGCCGTTACGAATATCGATACCAGTAGGGCAAACCTGAACGCATAAATCACAGTCGATACAGTCACCCAACCCCATCTTTTTAGGGTCTGCTTTTCGAGATCTTGGGCCACGAGTTTCACCTCGTTTAGTGTCGTAACCTACTATATAAGTGTTCTTATCAAACATCGCAGATTGGAAACGCGCATATGGACACATATGCAAACACATAATCTCACGCATCCAACCCGCATTACCGTATGTAGCAAAGGTAAAGAAAATAACCCAAAAATAAACCGAGCCACTGGCGTTAAGCGTGAATACCTCTAAATAGACTTCTCTTGTAGGAACAAAATAGGAAACAAATGTCATCGCCGTAAGCAAGGATATCAGCAGCCAAGCACTGTGCTTTGCTGTTTTTCGCCTAAGCTTGTCGAAGCTCCATGGCATCTGATCAAGCTTCATGCGTTTATTGCGCGAACCTTCGAGCTTTTCTTCAAACCAAATAAAGATAAAGGTCCACACAGTTTGCGGGCAAGTATAACCACACCAAACTCGACCTAAATAGGTGGTGACGAAAAACAACCCAAATGCGGCAATCATTAGCAATGCCGCTAGGAGGGTGAAGTCTTGCGGCCAAATAGTTAACCCAAATACATGGAACTTTTGTTCAGCTAGATTAAACCAGACAGCTTGACGATCACCCCATGGGATCCACGGCAGCAACAAAAAGAACAACATTGCTATCCAGCCTAATTGGCGACGCAAGGTTGTCCATAGCCCCTCTACCGCTCTTACATAGATGCGATTACGAGGGTTAAACCTGTCCGCTTTGTTAGCGTCAGGTTGATGAATTTTGATTCTTTCTACTTTTGAAAAATCTTTTTTATTCTGCTCTGCATTCATTTTGTAGCCTTACAGCTTTAATATTGCTAGAAAACTAGCTTATTATAACGCTTATACTACAAGTTATTCACCTATATAGGACTAATTGATGAAAGGCTGGATTTTGTTGGCACTAATTGGCGGTATTCTTTACTACCTCTATACCGAAACAGATACATTGGATGAACCTGTTGCCGAAGTTCAAGCTATTTATCAACAAGCTGAAGATAAGCTTGATAGCATGACAGGAACGCAATTACAGCGCATTGACGCTAAGGTTGATCTACTAAAAACAGACATCGCAGATAGGTTATCCGCTACAGAAAAACAAGCGCTTAATGTTATTACTCAGTCACAAGCTAAGTTGGATGATTTCAAGCAGCATTACTGTGGTAATGGTGCAGATAAGCACAGTAACTTTAGTAAAGAAAACCAAACCTATATATGTGACAAGCTGAACTAAATGCATTCTTATTGCATTATGGTCGATCTCAGCTCACGGATTAGTGACTAATCTAATTGACCTGAGATCTGATTCCGCCTAGCCTTTACCCATTATTGTTATTCAACGAAATGAAAAGGCTAGCCGCTCATGACTGATAAAGTATCTGACATTTTTGACCCTACATTATGGGATGTTGTTCCTGGATTTAATTTCGAAGATATTACCTACCACAGAGCTAAAGATCAGGGAACAGTTCGCGTTGCGATAAACCGACCAGACTGCTTAAACTCATTCCGTCCAAAAACTGTCGATGAGCTCTATACAGCACTAGACCATGCTCGCCAATGGTCAGATGTTGGTTGCGTATTGATTACTGGTAATGGCCCATCAGCAAAAGGACAACACTCCTTCTGCGCTGGCGGCGATCAGCGGATCCGTGGCAAAGACGGTTACAAGTACGAAGGTGCTGAAGAGGGTACCGCTGACGTTGCTCGTATGGGCCGTTTGCATATTCTGGAGGTGCAGCGCTTAATCCGCTTTATGCCAAAAGTAGTCATTGCGGTTGTACCTGGCTGGGCAGTTGGTGGGGGCCATAGCTTACACGTAGTTTGTGACCTCACCTTAGCATCAAAAGAGCATGCAGTATTCAAGCAAACCGATCCAGATGTTGGCAGCTTTGACTCTGGCTACGGCAGCGCCTATTTAGCCAAAATGATAGGCCAAAAGCGCGCGCGAGAAATCTTCTTCTTGGGCTTTAATTACACCGCTGAAGAAGCCTTTGATATGGGAATGGTTAACCGCGCAATTCCGCATGCAGATCTTGAAACTGAAGCGTTAAACTGGGCAAAAGAGATCAACTCTAAGTCACCAACAGCGATGCGCATGCTTAAATACGGTTTTAACCTGCCTGACGATGGTTTAGTTGGTCAACAACTGTTTGCGGGTGAAGCTACTCGTTTAGCCTATGGCACCCCTGAAGCACAAGAGGGGCGTGATGCATTCTTAGAAAAGCGTGAGCAGGACTTTTCATCTTTTCCGTGGCACTACTAATTTACAGAATTAGTCGCTAATTAGAATACGCGTAAACCCATCAATACATTAATTTTATTGATGGGTTTATAACCAATTTATCTTTCCAATCGAATATACCAATCAAACTTATCTATACAAGCCCCTTTAAAACGCAAATGATAATCGTTATCATCTTGGTAACTTTTAAAGGAGCACCATTATGACTAAGACCATGACTTTTGCGATTCTTCACTTTAGCGTTGCATTCACGATTACTTATCTATTAACCGGTAGTATTGTTATAGGTGGCGCAGTTGCTTTGATTGAGCCAGCTGTGAACACTGTTGTTTTCTATTTCCATGAAAAAGTATGGAAAGGCATTGAGTCTAAAAATGCCCTGCAAAACGCTGCGGTATAACTAATTTATACACATTTAGTCTTTATCAGCGTTATTCAAGCCGAGTTTATTAGCCAGCGGCGCAATAGCTCCTCCTTGGATAAACACAGAAAACAGCACGATAAAGAACACCATATGCACGATATCAAGCGCTCCAGGAACGCCTGCAGCTGCAGGGATCAGTGCAAATACAATAGGAGTCGCGCCCTTTAAACCAATTGATGAGATAAATAAGCGCTTTTTCCAGCTTGCTTTAACAAAAGGTAAATAACAGAGCTGCACAGCTAAAGGCCTAGCGACCAGTATCAATAAAATAGCTGGTAATAGGGAACTCATAAATACTCCCGCTAACGACTGAGGGAAGATCTGTAAGCCCAGCACAATAAACATCAGCGCCTGCGCTAACCAAGATAAACTGTTAAAGAAGTGCAGATTAACTAATTGCCCCCGTTTAATCCCGTTACCTATCACCACACCGGCAACATATGAAGCCAATAGGATATTACCTCCGAGAATTTCTGCACCATAAGTCGCAATAATAAAACTCGCTAATACAAACACCGGAATGAGGCCAAACTCAGATAGGTGTATACGGTTCAATAACCAAACGGCCACCTTAGCAACACCAAAGCCGACTATCATAGCGACACCGATTTGAGTCACAAGCTCTAACGCTATTTCAGATGCCACTACACTTTTGCCGGTAGAAAGCACCATATCAGTTAAAAAGATCACCAACAGCATCGCTACCGGGTCGTTGGTCGCCGATTCAAACTCTAATACGGTATCAGTTTGCTCTTTAAGCTTGAGTTTCTTGGATTCAAGAATTGAGAACACCGCTGCAGCATCAGTTGATGACACAATGGCAGCAAATAGCAGGCAGGTGATGAAGTCAAAATCCAATAACCAATATAGGATTATCGCGAAAAAGAAAGTGGTAAACAGCACACCAAAAGATGCTAAAACGCCTCCCTCTTTATAGGCCACCTTAATCTTGTCTGTTGAGGTATTGATACCACCAACAAACACAATCATGTTCAGCGCTAAACCGCCTATCCAGGCCGTTTTATCTAAATCATCGTAAACAAAGTTAAACTCTCCATTACCTAACAGTAAGCCCACTCCCATAAAAATAAGCAACGAAGGAATACCTAAGGTTCTTGAGGGATGATGCAGCAATATTCCGACCACGATCAAAATAGACATACCAATCATGATCATTTCAGTGGTCATAAAATTTCCTTAAGTAAAAAGTTTAAAAGTGGTGTTACTGGGCGAAAACCGCTTATGAAGCTTAGTATAGTTATATTGCTATAGCTGATATCTAAGATAGAGAGTAAACCAAGCCAACTAGAGTCAAAAAGTGACTGTCATAAAAGATTAATAATTAATTTATCAAACATTCTTTAGCACTGAATATACTACAAAAAGCCTATTAGATTATTAATTTAAGCTGAAACAAAAATGAACCCCAATAAGGCCCACATCTATTTAGCTGCGAAACTTCGCTGTCAGCTACTACCGCGGTGCAAATGCCGCCCTAAAAAGTGATTTAAGAAATCTAGTCTTAAACTTTGTTAATTTTAGAAAGCCCGTCAACTTTACTCAAGTAATGCCAATATTCACCAACCAGCCATCAGCGTTACCTCTAAAAAGCTGTCACTTAACTGTCATATTTCTCTGTCTTAATGCAATCGCCTTCAGTGAGGCACTAATTTGGTTTCGTATTTAGACAACTTAAAACAGAGTAGGAAAAGTGATGAAAAAAGTTATTGGCTTATTAACTGCTGTAGGTTTGATGGCATCACCGCAGGTTTTAGCGGGTACAGTTACAGTATCAGGCTCAACCTCTGTTGCCCATGTCATGGAAGTACTGGCAGAAAATTATCAAAACGTATCTAACAAAAATGTTGAAGTGCAAAGCACTGGTTCTTCAGCTGGCATTCGTGCAGCAAAAGATGGCACCAGCATGATAGGCATGTCATCTCGTAACGTGAAACAGAGCGAATTGAACAGCGATACCAAAGAGATCGTTATCGCAAGAGATGGTATTGCAGCAGCAGTCAACAATGCAAATCCAGTTAAAAACTTAACCCAAGAGCAAATATCAAAGATCTATCGCGGTGAAATTAAAAACTGGAGTGAAGTTGGCGGAGAATCTCGCCCAATAGTTGTGGTTACCCGTGAAAATGGTTCCGGTACCCGCGGCGCTTTTGAAGAGATAATGAAACTACAGCGTACGATTAACGGCCACAAAGTCACGGCTATTACTCCAACCGCACAAGTCGGCAATGGCAACGGAATGATAAAAACCATCGTGGCTAACAACCCTTTTGCAATCGGCTATATCTCACTCGGTAGTGTAGATAGCAGCTTACGTGCAATCGATGTTGATGGTGTTGCTGCAACTGATGACAACATCGCTGCAGGCGACTACCAAATTGCACGTCCATTTATTGTGTTAATGGATAAAAATGCCCCAAGCACTGCACAAGAATTCATTGAATACATCATGTCAGCTGACGGCCAAGGTATTGTCGCAAGCGAAGGTTATATCCGCGTTCAATAATCATCAATGATAAATGGAGGGGGGGCGTAAGCTTCTCTTTGTTTATTCCATTTAGCGTCAGCCGTAATATGTCGAGACAAAATGATGAACACAGCCAGTAAAGCCCGAGCGCAAGGAATGCAACTCGCCCCAGCAAAAAACTTTGATTGGAAAGAGATGTTCTTCCATCTGCTTTTCTTAGCCAGCGCCATGGTAGGTGTAATCTCTGTAACCACTATCGGGTGGTTTGTATTCCAAGAAGGACTACCCGCTTTTAGAGAAGCTGGCGTGGTTAACTTGGTACTAGGGCGAGAGTGGTTACCACCCGCTCTTTACGGCATATTCCCGATGATAGTATCGACCCTAATATCAACAGCTGGCGCCGTTGTAATAGGTGTGCCTATCGCAATATTAACCGCTGTATTTTTAGCAGAGCTAGCACCCAAATGGCTAGCAGATATAGTTCGCCCAGCAGTCGAACTATTGGCTGGTATACCTTCAGTGGTATATGGTTTTTTCGGTCTAGTGATAATAGTCCCGGCTATCGAAACGTTATTTAATATACCTGCTGGTAACACCATTCTCGCCGGGATTATCGTACTGGCAATAATGATTCTGCCAACAGTGATAACCATTTCAGAAACTTCATTACGAGCATTACCTCCTGTATATAAAGAAGGAGCACTAGCACTCGGTGCATCGCATATCTACAGCATATTTAAAGTGCTTATTCCTGCTGCACGTAGTGGCATATTTACCGGAGTAGCATTAGGTATCGCCCGTGCTATCGGAGAGACCATGGCCATTATTATGGTGATGGGAAACGCACCTGCAATGCCAGGTTCCATACTCGAACCCGCTAGAACATTAACCGCCAACATTGCAATGGAGATGTCTTATGCCACAGGTATTCACTCCAGCGCACTCTACTCAACAGGCATAGTGCTGTTGGTATTCATCGTGTTACTTAACGCCAGCTTGTTATACCTAAACCGTAAGAGGAGCTACTAATGCTTCAAGAAAAGCGCATTTTTAATAGAGAGCGACAAGACAAACTGCTATTTGCAGCAATCTGGAGCGCTGCCGCCATCACCATTATGTTTTTGCTTTGGGTTGTTTGGCATATTTTAAGTAACGGTTTAGCACACGTTAGTTGGGAGTTCATTACAGGTGCATACACCCGCATAGGTGAAGCTTCTGGTATTTGGGCCATGATCGTTTCTACGGTTTATATGGTGGGATTGTCACTCGCCATTGCAGCCCCAATCGGCATTATGACCGCCATATATTTAACTGAATATGCAGCGCCTGGCAGCAAAGTCGTTAAAACCATTCGCTTCTGTACCGAGTCACTCGCTGGGATCCCCTCGATTGTTTACGGTCTATTTGGCATGACGTTCTTCGTTACTACATTAGGCTTAGGCTTCTCAATCCTTTCAGGGTCATTAACTTTGGCAATGTTGATATTGCCGGTAATTATTCGTACCACCGAAGAAGCATTGCTGGCCGTACCAATGAGTTACCGTGAAGGTGGATACGCCCTTGGTAGCTCTAAAATCTATACGATATATCGCCTTATTTTACCTAGCGCCTTGCCCGGCATTGTCACCTCAATAATCTTAAGCACGGGTCGAGTGATTGGCGAGTCCGCGCCAGTCTTTTTAACCGCAGGCATGGTAACTCAGATCCCAGAATCAGTGCTCGATTCAGGCCGAACCTTAACCGTTCATCTGTATAAGCTAACTCAAGAACTATTTACTCAACATGAATGGGACCAGGCCTACGCAACAGCAACCGTGCTGATTGTATTGGTACTACTACTCAACATGACCACCAAATTTATTGCTACACGCATGAACAAACATTAAAAGGTTATCCCAATGAATAAGCTAGAAGTGAACAACTTAAACCTATTTTATGGCGATAACCATGCGCTAAAAGATATCTCACTGCCTATACCATCACGCCAAGTTACTGCATTAATTGGCCCATCAGGCTGCGGAAAATCAACACTGCTTCGTACCCTAAATCGTATGAATGACCTAGTCGCTGGCGTAAAGATAGAAGGTGACGTGATGTTTGAAGGTGACAACATCTATCAAGACGTCGACGTTAAGCAACTCAGAATGCGAGTAGGGATGGTCTTTCAAAAGCCCAATCCTTTTCCAATGAGCATCTATGAAAATGTGGCCTTTGGGCTCAAGGCTCAAGGAGTGAAAGACAAAAAAGTATTAGATGATGTAGTCGAAGAAGCACTAAGTAGCGCTGCATTATGGGATGAAGTTAAAGATAGACTCGACTCCCCAGGCCAAGGCTTATCTGGTGGGCAACAACAAAGACTGTGTATAGCCCGCACTATTGCCATGAAACCAGAAGTGATTTTGATGGATGAACCCACCAGCGCGCTTGACCCAATTGCAACTCATAAAATCGAGGAGCTCATGGACGAGCTACGACAGAAGTTCACCATAGTGATAGTGACTCACTCGATGAACCAAGCTAAGCGGATCTCAGATAAAACCGCTTTCTTCTGGATGGGCGAACTAGTCGAACACGGCGAAACCAGTCAAATATTCAATCAACCAATCGACAAGCGAACTCAAGGTTATGTTAGTGGTGAGTTTGGATAGACAGTAACTATCAACAGTCACGCCATACCCTGTATGAGCGTGACTAGGGGCTGTTGATCTTTTACGGTTGTTTTTGCCGCAGTTTATTGGCTATTTTGACAAGGCGGAGGCTATGCCGTTTAGTTATTCTCCACAAATAGTCTACAACACAGTAAAAATAGCCAAGAAACGCGGCCCTTTGGGTTCGATTCAATGCTTCTATTCTTTTATGACTAGAATGTGTTATGAGCTTTTCACTTAGCCAGCTAAGCTTTATCGCTCAAGCCTTGTACTAGAAGCATTATTCCTTACGGTAAAGAACCGAACAAAAACTAAGCTCTAAAGTTCAACAGCCCCTAATCTCCTAAAACAAAATACTCACTCATAACAGATCAACTTAACGCTATAAAGCGCAAATACTTGCTAAACAGAATCAATAGCGTAAATTCAGCAACCTGCTTGCTGACTCCGTCAACTCGCACCTAAAACCAGAAGTAGCCTATTAATACTGTGTCTATAGGACGTATATGCAGGTCGAATTTTACAATACAAAATCCCATGTTTCGGAAACAAAACATATCTCGCAAGCATTACTTATTTTGCTGTCTAAAGGCCTTGCTTTGGAAGATCTGCCAAAAGCCAAAGCGCTAATACTCGCCGGTAATAAATTCCAATTTAGAAATACTTACAGTATTAGCCTACTTACAAAGAAATAGTATAAAAGTATTACTAACTAGTAATACTCCCCCTCGAATGAGCTAACTTTTACAGGCTAACTTGTTTAAATTATGTTAATCGGTTAGCTTCGAACTATGGGTTAAATCATATACAGGGGTTACAACTTATATGGAAAGAATCAGAGAAGCTCAAGAACACTTAAAAAGTGAATTCGAAATTTATAATAATGCCTCAACTAAAAAGCTCCCCCCTCTCGATATTGATTGCCCCGAAAAACTCGAAACCATGCTTGAATTTGTCACTCGGCGAGAATCTTTAAAACAAGCTAAAAAACTCAGCTCGCCACCAGCAGGCAAACTCAAAGCCGCAATCGCAGACACACTATTGTTGCTAGATAACTTCGATATAAAAATTTCGAAAGAGAAAGGTGCTGCAGAGAAGTAGCTTTTATCAGTATAAAAAAAGCCTCCAAATTAGGAGGCTTTTTTTATTGTCAGCAATAAGCGCTGTTTATTCTACTGTTACTGACTTAGCCAAGTTACGTGGTTGGTCAACGTCAGTACCTTTAATTAATGCCACATGATATGACAATAACTGCAAAGGAATAGTGTAGATAAGTGGAGCCATAAATTCATCACAATGAGGAACAGGGATCACTTTCATGGTGTCGTCAGACTCAAACTCTGCATCTTTATCAGCAAAGACATACATCAAACCGCCACGAGCACGCACCTCTTCAACATTAGATTTAAGCTTTTCAAGCAGCTCGTTGTTTGGCGCAACGACAATAACAGGCATATCAGCATCAATAAGCGCTAACGGACCATGTTTAAGCTCACCTGATGCATAAGCTTCAGCGTGAATGTAGGAGATCTCTTTAAGCTTCAACGCACCTTCCATCGCAATCGGATATTGATCGCCACGACCTAAGAACAAAGCATGATGCTTATCAGCAAAGTCTTCTGCCAGTTCAGCAATCGCATCATCTAAGCTCAATGCTTGTTCAACTTTTGCAGGCATAGATTGCAAGCTTTGAGTAATTTCAGCTTCCATCTCTGCGGACATGCCATTGTGACGACCAATTGCAGTCGTTAGCATGAGTAAGCCAGCAAGCTGTACTGTGAAAGCTTTGGTGGACGCAACCCCAATCTCTGCTCCTGCTTTCATCATATAAGCCATGTCCGACTCGCGAACCAATGACGAACCTGGCGCATTACAGATAGTCAGCGTCGCTTTATAACCCATCTCTTTGGCTAGACGCATAGCCGCTAACGTATCAGCTGTTTCACCTGATTGTGAGATAGTTACCAACAAGCTATTTGGGAATAGATGGGATTTGCGGTAACGGAACTCAGAGGCGATTTCAACGTTACAAGAAACACCCGCCCAATCTTCTAACCAGTAACGTGCAGCCATGCCTGCATGGTAACTAGTACCACAAGCGATAATCTGTACATGTTTAATATCTTTTAAAAACTCTGCGGCGTTTTCACCAAAGGCAGAATCTAAAACTTTACCTGCCGCAATGCGACCTTCAAGTGTATGAGCGATTGCAGTTGGTTGCTCATAGATCTCTTTTAACATGTAGTGACGGTATTCACCTTTGTCGCCAGCATCATGAGTAACTTCAGACTCTTTCACTTCACGCTCAACAGTGTTGCCGTCAACATCAAAGATATTAACTTCGCGGCGGGTCACTTCAGCCACATCACCTTCTTCAAGGAAAGCAAAAGAGCGAGTCACTGGTAACAAAGCTAATTGATCAGAAGCTACGAAGTTTTCACCTAAGCCATAACCAATAACGAGTGGACTACCTGAGCGCGCAACAATCATGCGTTCGCTGTCAGTGCGGTCGATGACCACAGTGCCATAGGCTCCCTCTAACTGCTTAACCGTAGCTTGGACTGCAGCCAGTAAAGAGTCATGAGATTTAAGTTCATGGTGAACTAGGTGACAGATAACTTCTGTGTCAGTGTCAGATGCGAAGCGATAACCTAGGCCTTTTAGCATCTCACGCAGCTTGTTGTGGTTTTCGATAATACCGTTATGAACTACGGCAATGTTACCTTCTGATTCATGTGGGTGCGCATTACGCTCACTTGGTTCACCATGTGTGGCCCAGCGAGTATGTGCGATACCAGTACCACCTACTAGCGGCTGCTCATCAAGTGCCGATGATAACTCCTGCACTTTACCTACGCGTCTAGTGCGGCTTAGCTCACCATTATTAAGTACAGCAACACCTGCTGAGTCATAACCGCGATACTCAAGTCGTCTTAATCCTTCAACTAGAATTTCTGCAACATCCCTTTGCGCTACTGCGCCAACTATTCCACACATACTATTTTCCTAGACTCTGTCAGAGTTAATTTGAAACTAAAATTAAAAGCTAAATTTAAAAATGGGCTGCCTCACTTCGAGGGGTTAGCCAGCATAAGGTGCAAGAATGACTCGCACCCCATGTTTTGAAATACTTTCGACCGCTTCGCTTGGTAACCTGTCGTCAGACACCAGCACACTAATATTGCCCCAAGGCAACTCCAAATTAGGAATGCGTCTGCCGAGTTTTTCTGACTCCAACATAACGATCACTTCTCGCGATACTTCTGCCATCACCTTACTCAGGCCTGTTAACTCATTAAACGTGGTTGTACCGCGCTCAAGGTCGATACCGTCAGCACCGATAAACAACTGATCAAAGTTATAAGAGCGTAGTACTTGCTCGGCTATTTGCCCCTGAAATGATTCTGAATGAGGATCCCAAGTACCACCAGTCATAAGCAGTGTTAGTTCGTTTTCAAGCTCATGGATAGAGTTAGCAAGTGCGAGTGAATTAGTCATCACCAGTAAGCCGCGCTTATTATTCAGTTCACCAATAAGTCCTGAGGTAGTGCTGCCACTATCGATAATAATACGGTTATGGTCATTAATAAGAACCGCCGCCGCTTTAGCTATTGAAAGCTTATTCGGCGCAACCTTGGCACTAAACTGCTGAGTAACTTCATCAGGTACAGCAACGGCGCCGCCGTATCGACGTAAAAGCAGGCCAGTCTTTTCCAAAGTGGCGAGATCTTTGCGAATGGTCACTTCAGAAGTTTCGAAACGTAAGGACAACTGCTCAACACTCACTTCACCTTGCTCATTGAGCAGGCTAATAATGCTATGACGACGCTGTTGAGTGTTTCGTTTATTCATAAAACCTTTCGCTAAGTTTCGTTTCGAAAGGTGCATTATAGGTAAATGAAACTTAATTGCTAGTTTTTGCTTAATTTATGACTCTAAATGTGCAAATTACAGATAAAAAAAAGCCTCAACGACATGTTGAGGCGATTTAAAGGCTTTTAGCAATCAGTTTAGAATTTAGCTTCCAGTGACAAACTAACGTGACGACCTTCGCCAACGGTTACATCTTTATAAGAGCCACCCGCTAGATAATCAACATCAAATAGGTTCTTAACGTTCATGCGAACACTGACATCACTGCCCATGATATCCATGGTGTAAGCGGCGCCCATATCAAAACGTACATAGCTGTCTTTAGTAATGGTGTTATCGGTACTAGCGAAACGTTCACCCACATAAATAGCACCAAAGTTCAGCGCTAAATCTTCAGTCATTTCGTAACGCGTCCAGATGTTAGCAGACCACTCTGGTGCATCAACCGGCGTCATACCATTTAAGCCATCACTCTCAGGGCGAATATATTCAGCGTCAAGATACATCATTGAACTAGTCATGAACCACTGATCACTGATCTGCCCCTGAGCGCCCATCTCAAAACCTTTATGGCGCTGCTCACCACTTTGAGTGGTAATCTGCGTGTCATCACCAACAGGTGTTGCAAGATCTTCAGTAACAGTAACGTTTGATACGGTAATATCAAATACAGCACCAGTTAGTAGTAAACTGCCATCAAATAGCTCCCACTTGGTGCCAATTTCATACTGTTCACCATATTCAGGATCAAGGTTCATTTTGTCATTGACGTCATTCGGGTCATTAACAATACCTTGTGGTGTAAAGCTCTTTGAGTAGTTAACGTAAATACTACCGTTAGCGGCTGGTGAGTAAATGACACCAAATTTAGGTGATACAGCGTAACTGTTATTACCTTCACCATCTTTTTTCTGCTCGTCATAACGCACACCAGCAAGTATTTGCCACTCATCGGTGATCGTTACTAAATCTTGTACATAGAAACCATAGTGCTTGTATTCACTTTCGTACTTAGTGCTATCGTTGTTGTAGTCAAGATCAGGTCTATCGATAGGCGTACCAGGTGTAACCGGAATAAAGTTATCACCACCTTCAGACACATAGCTATCTTTCAATTGGCCATAGTAGTAGTCAAGCATATTGGCACCAACAAGTAGTTGATGTTCAACGTCGCCAGTATAGAAGTTACCAGTGAAATCAACATAACCTGTTTTATGCTGCCAATCATCGTAACGGTCAAAGGGCTTAATAGTATAGCCGTCTGTCATTGCTGTTTCTGAGTATTGCGGAGATGAGTCTAAACGCTGGCGATTAAACTGTTGATCGTTATAGCCCGCTTTAACCTGCCATGAATCAGAGATATGGTAAGTTAAATCAGCACCCATGTTGGTGATGGTGTTGTCAGTAAATGCCCAAGGTTGGTCCCAAATGATGTCACTTCCACCAATCAAGTCACCACTGCTGTCTAACCAACCACCAGTATCAATACCTGTCTTGTCTTGGGTATGGTCATACTTCACCGATAGTAATAGATCATCGGTAATATCAAACTCAAGGTTTAAGTAACCTAACCAACGGTCACGCTCTTGGTTTGAGCCATCTTGGTACTCACGCCAGTATTGAGTGTCTTGCTTAACTAACACTGTGCGGTAACGGATGGTTTCAGACTCGTTTAAGCTGCCACCGGCATCAAGTTGAAAACGGGTAGAGCCGTGCTCATCGGTATCAAAACCAAAATCAAACATAGTTTCAGAAGTTGGCTTTTTGCTCACCATGTTAATCAAACCACCAGGGCCTGATTGACCATAAAGCATGCTTGAAGGACCTTTTAGCACCTCAACTTGCTGTAAAGTTTCAATTGGCTGTACATAGTGAGACCACTGCTGTTGACCGTTTATCAAGAAGCCTGAACCTGAAGAAAGCTCAAAACCGCGAATGTTGAATACTTGACGGTTCCACTTTTCACTACCACCAGTCACACTTGAATCATTAACCAGTACTTCTCCTAGATTTGTTGCTAACTGTTCGTCAGTAACAAAGTCAGGAATTACGGTGACCGATTGTGGGGTATCAAGAATGTCGATATCACCTCGCATAGCGCCAGATGATGAACCAACGTTATAGTCATTAAAGCTGCGTCCGGTAACAGTAATACGTTCGATATTACTATCTACTGCAGCATTAGAATCGGCTGCAACATCCTCAGCAAAAGAGGTTGATGAAGCTAAAGCTGCAACAACGGCTAAACCAATACGAGAAAACTTAAAAGACGCCTGAAAAGACATAACCAACCCCAAAAAATGAAACCAATATGTAATATTTGGCTGCAATATAAATGAGAATCGTTTTTATTTATACTTCTTTACGCGTATTTACATTGTCAATGTGAACTCGCGCACAACACTAACAAACTGGCAACCACCAAAAGCAAGAAAACAACAAACAAATCAAAGTGTATCCTTTATTTGAAGTTTGACAGCCCCCCCCTCTTTCATTGTTTAACTCAGCAAAATCACTGCCATTTTATGGCGCGTAATAAACCAAAAAAGCGACCTCGTTAGGTCGCTTTTCAATCTAATCTAGTAATTACTTGGCTTTTTTAACAGGCCTTGCCCAGCCAGATATATGACGCTGCTTAACCCGTGTGATAACTAATTCATCAGCAGCAACATCTTTAGTGATGGTAGAACCAGCTCCCAAGGTCGCACCTTTACCTACGGTAATTGGCGCAACAAGCTGGGTATCACTGCCGACAAATACATTGTCTTCAATAATGGTCTGGAACTTGTTAGCACCATCGTAGTTGCAGGTAATGGTGCCAGCACCAATATTTACACCACTGCCGATAGTTGCATCACCAATGTAAGCTAAATGGCCTGCTTTAGAGCCTTTACCTAGAATCGCTTTTTTCATCTCAACGAAATTACCGATATGCGCATCTTCTTTAAGCTCTGCACCTGGACGCAGACGAGCGAAAGGACCTGCACTGGCTTTAACACCGACTTTGGCGTTTTCAACAATCGAATATGGTTTGATTTCAGCATTGTCGGCAATGTCACAATTAATAAGAATTGCGCCGGCACCAATAGTCACGTTGTTACCAATATTTACCGTACCTTCAATCACCACATTGACATCAATCATCACATCCATACCAACAGTCACATCACCGCGGATATCGATACGAGCAGGATCACGTAAGTTAGCCCCCTCAAGCATCAATTTTTCAGCAGCACGAGCTTGGTAAGCACGCTCAAGTTGAGCGAGCTGTACTCGGTTATTAGCACCTTCAACTTCAACGGCGGATTCAGGCTGTGCAGTGGTAATTGCAACACCATCTTTATGAGCCATAGCCACGATATCAGTCAGGTAATATTCGCCCTGAGCATTATCTGATGAAAGCTGACCCAACCAAGCTTTAAGTTGCTTGCCTGGAGCCGCCATAATACCAGTATTGATTTCACTGATAGCAAGTTGCTCTGCATTGGCATCTTTTTGCTCTACGATACCAACCACTTTATTGTCTTCACGTACAATACGTCCATAACCCATAGGGTTAGGTAGGTTAACGGTAAGAATAGCTAAACCATTCTCATCACGAGCAGCAAGTAAAGACTCAAGGGTCGACGCTTGAATAAGTGGTACATCACCGTAAAGAATTAAAACGGTATCATCGTCGCCAATATTGTTGTTAGCTTGTGCAACTGCATGTCCAGTACCTAGCTGCTCAGCTTGTAATACCCAGTTAAGTTGTTGCTCACCGAGTTTAGCTTGCAACTTATCCGCGCCGTAACCATACACCAATTGAATAGCATCACTACCCACTTCATGTGCAGTATCAATAACATGTTGGACCATGCTTTTGTGAGCGATAGGATGAAGAACTTTGGGAAGATCTGAGCGCATGCGGGTTCCCTTGCCTGCTGCTAAAATCACGACATTCAGTGCCATTTTTTAATCCTTGAGCTGATACTTGCTTATAAAATTTTTGAGGGCTGATTTTAAGCTAAATCAACCATAAAAGCGACTCTAGCTAGATTGAGTCATGATTAAAAAGTAACAGTTTTATCAGCGATAATTACCCACTGGGCAAGATCATCCATTGTAGCAACATCACAACCTTCAATGACCTTTAACTCGGCCAAGCCACGCGAGTGCATACAAGAAGCGCAGAACTTAACTTGGCTACCTTGAGCGATAATAATTTCTAGCATCTGCTGAATGTTATAGCCCTCGCCGGGGTTTTGCTTTGGTATAACAGCGGTAATCGCATCTGACAGTAAAAACAAACTGACCTTTGCTGGTGGGTTTTCTTGCTCGTTAAGCTGAATAGCTAAGCGCAGAGCATTAAAGAGTCTTTCAGAACCATAAGGGGCATCATTAACAATAATAAGGATATGTTGCATAGAAAAGAGTTCAGGCAATAGGTTAATCGCCAGAGGGTAACACTCAAATTGGATAGAGGACTTTACTTAGATCACGTTCTAATATTATCAAATATGAGACGGCATAAATGCCGACCTACAACCAAGGTTCTAGCCTTGAGTGAGACGGCATAAATGCCGACCTACAACCAAGGTTCTAGCCTTGAGTGAGACGGCATAAATGCCGAGCTACAACCAAGGTTATAGCCTTGTGTGAAATGGCATAAAGCCGACCTAAAACCAAGGTTCTAGCCTTGAGTGAGACGGCATAAATGCCGACCTACAACCAAGGTTCTAGCCTTGAGTGAGACGGCATAAATGCCGACCCTAACTTTAACCTAGCATCCTTCTGTGTTTAGCTCCCTTAGTAGCATTGTGAGCTTTGCTAGATATACAGCGTGCTATTGTATTTGTTCTTCTTTAAAACAAAAAAGGCGCTTACCTTTCGGTAAGCGCCTTTTTTCATCAACAATAACCTATCTGGTAATGTTCTTTTTGATGGTCTCGACAACGCGAAGCTGAGCAACTGCTTGAGCTAGCTCAATCGCTGCTGCTGCATAGTTGAAGTCTGCACCTGCATCTGCCATATGGGCTTCTGCACGACGCTTCGCTTCTGCAGCGGCTTGCTCGTCAATATCATCGGCACGCAATACTACGTCAGCCAATACTGAAACTGAAGAAGGTTGCACTTCCAGGATTCCACCCGAAAGGTAAAACACTTCTTCTTTTCCATCTTGCTTGACGATGCGCGCCATGCCAGGCTTGATATGTGTAAGCAGAGGCGCGTGACCAGGCATAACACCTAGATCACCTTCTGAACCAGTTACTTGTAGGTGTGCTACAAGACCAGAAAAGATGCTACTTTCTGCACTTACAATATCAAGCTGTACTGTCATGGCTGCCATCCGTTCTCCTTAAACTAGTCTCTGTATTGCTACAGAGTACTCAGTTATTTTTTGTTAGCTTTCTCAACGGCTTCGTCGATTGAACCAACCATGTAGAACGCTTGCTCTGGAAGGTGATCGAACTCACCATCTAGAATGCCCTTGAAGCCACGGATTGTGTCTTTAAGAGAAACGTACTTACCTGGAGAACCGGTGAATACTTCAGCAACGAAGAAAGGCTGAGAAAGATATTTTTCAATCTTACGAGCACGGAATACAGTTGTCTTATCTTCATCAGATAATTCATCCATACCTAGGATCGCAATAATATCTTTCAGCTCTTTGTAGCGCTGAAGTACGGTTTGAACACCGTTAGCAACATCGTAATGCTCTTGGCCAACAACCTGTGGATCTAGCTGACGTGAAGTCGAATCCAATGGGTCAACCGCTGGGTAAATACCCAGAGAAGCAATGTTACGTGACAATACAACAGTCGCGTCTAAGTGAGCGAAGGTTGTTGCTGGTGATGGATCCGTTAAGTCATCCGCAGGTACGTATACGGCTTGAACAGAGGTAATAGACCCTGTCTTAGTCGATGTAATACGCTCCTGAAGTACACCCATCTCTTCAGCCAATGTTGGCTGGTAACCTACTGCTGATGGCATACGGCCTAGCAGTGCAGATACTTCAGTACCTGCCAAGGTGTAACGATAGATGTTATCAACGAAGAAAAGTACATCTTTACCTTCGTCACGGAACTTCTCGGCCATAGTTAGACCAGTTAGTGCCACACGTAGACGGTTTCCTGGAGGCTCGTTCATCTGACCATATACCATGGCCACTTTGTCGAGAACACCTGAATCTTCCATCTCGTAGTAGAAGTCGTTACCCTCACGAGTACGCTCACCTACACCAGCGAAAACTGATAAACCAGAGTGTGCTTTAGCGATGTTGTTAATAAGTTCCATCATGTTGACGGTCTTACCAACACCAGCACCACCAAACAAACCAACTTTACCACCCTTAGCGAATGGACATACAAGGTCAATAACCTTGATACCAGTCTCTAAAAGTTCAGTGGTGTTTGACTGATCTTCGTATGAAGGAGCTTCACGGTGGATCACATAGCGATCTTCTTCACCGATAGGGCCAGCTTCATCTACTGGTTGACCCAATACGTTCATAATACGGCCAAGGGTTTTTTCCCCAACCGGAACAGTAATTGGTGAACCAGAGTTTACAACCTCAAGGCCACGACGCAGACCATCTGAAGAACCCATAGCGATGGTACGAACTACACCACCACCTAGTTGCTGCTGAACTTCCAGCACCAAGCCTTCACTTTTGATCTCTAGAGCGTCATATACCTGAGGTACGGCATCATGTGGAAACTCAACGTCCACAACCGCGCCAATTACTTGGACAACAGTACCTGTGCTCATGATTAATCCTCTAAAACTTGTATTCGTTACCTAGCCTAAACGGCGGCGGCACCTGAAACAATTTCCGACAGTTCCTGCGTAATCGCAGCCTGACGGGCCTTGTTATAGACCAACTCCAAGTCACTGATAAGTTCACCAGCGTTGTCTGTCGCAGCTTTCATAGCAACCATACGGGCTGCTTGCTCAGATGCGATGTTTTCAACAACACCTTGGTAAACTTGAGACTCCACATAACGAACCAACAATGTATCCAAAAGTTCTTTTGGATCTGGCTCGTATAGGTAGTCCCAGTGATGAGAAATCTCATCGTCTTCTGACTTAGGCAAAGGTAGCAGCTGCTCGATCACTGGGGTTTGAGTCATAGTATTAACGAATTTGTTAAATACTACGTACAAACGATCCAGCTTGCCTTCGTTGTATGCTTCTAGCATGACACGTACTGTTCCGATCAAGTCAGTTAACGACGGAGCGTCACCTAAACCTGAAGCGTGAGCAGAAACCTGTCCACCAAAGCTATTGAAGAATTGTACGCTGCGTGCGCCAATTGGGCAGAATTCAACTTCTGCACCAGCTTCACGCTGCTTCTTCACGTCTGCGACAACCTTTTTGAAAAGGTTGACGTTCAGACCACCACAAAGACCACGGTCGGTTGACACAACAATGTAACCAACACGCTTGGCTTCTCGCACTTCCAAATAAGGATGCTTATATTCGAGAGAACCTTGCGCCACGTGACCGATCACCTTACGCATATTTTCTGCATATGGACGACTTGATGCCATGCGATCTTGTGCTTTACGCATTTTACTCGCGGCAACCATCTCCATTGCAGACGTGATCTTCTGAGTGTTTTGAACACTCGCGATCTTGGTTTTAATCTCTTTAGCGTTGGCCATCTTTACTCTCCAATTCTGGACCTGAGGTGCCTAAGGCACCTCTAATTTTTACCAGGTTTGGGTTTCTACGAACTTGTCCAAGCTAGCCTTCAACTCACCTTCGATGTCGGCATTATAGTTGCCAGTCTCGTTGATGGTCTTCATTAGGTCAGCATGTTCACTGTTCATGAAAGAGAGCAGAGACGCTTCGAAATCACCGATCTTGTTCAGCTCAACACTCTTCAAGTAACCTTTTTCAGCTGCGAAAATAGACACAGACTGATCAGCGATACTCATTGGAGCATATTGCTTTTGCTTCATTAGTTCGGTAACACGCTCACCATGCTCAAGTTGAGCACGAGTTGCATCATCTAAGTCAGATGCAAACTGTGAGAACGCTGCAAGCTCTCGATACTGTGCAAGCGCGGTACGAATACCACCAGACAGTTTCTTGATGATCTTAGTCTGAGCCGCACCACCAACACGAGAAACCGAAATACCTGGGTTAACAGCAGGACGTAGTCCAGAGTTAAATAGGTCAGTTTCAAGGAAGATTTGACCATCAGTAATCGAAATTACGTTAGTCGGTACGAATGCAGATACGTCACCAGCTTGAGTTTCAATAATTGGTAGAGCAGTCAAAGAACCAGTTTGGCCTTTAACTTCACCTTTAGTGAACTTCTCAACATACTCGGCGTTAACACGTGAAGAACGTTCTAACAGACGAGAGTGAAGATAGAATACATCACCTGGGTATGCTTCACGTCCTGGTGGACGTTTTAGCAACAATGAAATCTGACGGTAAGCAACTGCTTGCTTAGACAGATCATCATATACGATCAGTGAGTCTTCACCGCGGTCACGGAAATATTCACCCATTGTACAACCAGAGTATGGAGCCAAGTATTGTAGTGCAGCAGCTTCAGAAGCTGTAGCAACAACAACAATGGTGTTCGCCAAAGCGCCGTGCTCTTCAAGCTTGCGTACTACGTTAGCAATTGTAGAAGCCTTTTGGCCTACAGCTACGTATACACACTTAATGCCTGAGTCTTTTTGGTTGATAATTGCATCGATCGCAAGAGCGGTTTTACCGATCTGACGGTCACCAATGATCAATTCACGCTGGCCACGACCGATTGGGATCATGGAGTCAACAGCTTTATAACCAGTTTGTACTGGTTGGTCTACTGACTTACGCTCAATTACACCTGGTGCAATTACTTCAACAGGAGAGAAACCATCGCTATCGATAGGTCCTTTACCGTCAATTGGTTCACCTAGAGTGTTGACTACACGGCCTAAAAGACCACGGCCAACAGGTACTTCCAAAATACGGCCTGTTGTTTTAACTTTGTCGCCTTCAGCCAAAGTGGCATAAGGGCCCATTACTACGGCACCGACAGAATCGCGTTCTAAGTTCAACGCGATTGCAAAACGGTTACCAGGCAGCTCGATCATTTCACCTTGCATCACGTCGGCTAGGCCGTGGATGCGGATGATGCCGTCACTTACTGCAACGATAGTACCTTCGTTGCGAGCTTCACTAACGACTTCGAACTGCTCGATCCGCTGTTTAATCAGATCGCTGATTTCAGTGGAATTCAGTTGCATGCTCAAACTCCCAATTACGACTGCAGCGTATCAGACAGACGCGAAATTTTTCCGCGGACCGAGCCATCTATGACTAAGTCTCCTGCCGTGATAATTACACCAGCAATAAGGCTGGCATCTATGCTGCAATTCAGCTTAACTTTGCGTGCTAGACGTTTCTCTAAAGAAGCGCTCATTTCCTGTTGTTGCTCAGAGGTAAGCTCGGTAGCTGAAACGACAAACGCTTCAACTTCTTTCGCATACTCGTGTTGCATCTCAACAAATAGTTGAGCAACAGCTGGTAGCACTACTAAACGACCGTTTTCAGCCATTACCTTTAACAGGTTCTGAGCTTGCTCGTTGATCTGCTCACCACAAACTCCAATAAAGAGTTCTGCAAGCTGATTACTGGCTAAAGAGCCAGACAATAGAGGCTGCATAGTTTCGTTTTCACTAACTAATGCGGCGAAATTAAGCATTTCTACCCAATTTTCTATTGCATTTTGTTCAAGAGCAAAGTCAAAAGCTGCCTTTGCGTAAGGACGAGCGATGGTGGTTATTTCAGCCATAACTCAAACTCCTTATCAAAGTTCAGCAACAAGTTTATTAACTATGTCACTGTGGGCGGCTTCATCAATCGAACGTTCAAGAATTTTTTCTGCGCCAGCAATAGCTAGTACAGCAACTTGCTTACGCAAGTCTTCTTTTACGCGATTACGTTCAGCTTCAATTTCTGCTTGACCTTGAGCGATAATTTTAGCTCGCTCAGCGTCAGCTTCGGCTTTAGCTTCATCAACGATTTGAGCTTTGCGTTTGTTCGCAGACTCAATAATTTCGTTAGCAGTCGCTTTTGCATCTTTTAGTTGGTCAGTGGCTTTCGCCTGTGCCAACTCAAGGTCTTTCACGGCACGGTCAGCATCGGCTAGACCGTCGGCAATCCTTTTTTGGCGTTCTTCGATGGCATTCATCAAAGGAGGCCAAACAAACTTCATGCAGAACCACACGAAGAGAATAAAGGCAACCGTCTGACCGAGTAGGGTAGCGTTGATATTCACAACAGCCTCCTATTAAGTTTAAAGACAGAAGCGTTTATTAAAGCATTGCACCAAGAGGGTTAGTAAATAGCATGAATAATGCAATACCAACACCGATCATAGTTACGGCGTCCAAAAGACCCGCTACGATGAACATTTTAACTTGTAGCATAGGAGCCATTTCTGGTTGACGCGCAGCGCCTTCCAAGAACTTGCCACCTAGTAGGCCGAAACCGATAGCAGTACCTAACGCACCCATACCAATCAACAGAGCAACAGCAATAGCTGTCATGCCTAATACAGTTTCCATCTCTATCTCCAATATTCTAAATCTTTGTTATTAATGATTTAGTTTAAAAATTTCTACAGCAGTCCTTAATGATCTTCATGCGCCATGCTTAAGTAAACAATGGTCAACATCATGAAGATAAACGCTTGTAAAGTGATAACCAAAATATGGAAGATTAACCAACCTAGTTGTAGTGTTACACCTAGAGTAGATAACGCCCAGTTAGCACCGTACATCAACGCAATAAGGATGAAAATCAACTCACCCGCATACAAGTTACCAAATAAACGCAGTGCCAATGAGATTGGCTTAGCGATCAAAGTAACCGTTTCTAGCAGGAAGTTGACGGGTATCATTGCCCAATGGTTAAAAGGCTGCATGGTCAGTTCTTTAACAAAACCTGAAACGCCTTTGACTTTAATGCTGTAATAAATAATCAGCAAGAACACACCGATAGCCATGCTAAAGGTAATGTTTAAGTCTGTCGTTGGTACAACTTTCATGTAAGGGATACCAGCAGCCATCGCTAGTTCAGGGATCCAGTCAACTGGAACCATATCCATGAAGTTCATCATGAATACCCATACAAAAATTGTTAATGCCAACGGAGCAATAACAGGATTGCGGCCATGGAAGGTCTCCTTAACGCTATTGTCAACGAACTCAACTATCATCTCGACAAAACACTGAAGTTTGCCAGGAACACCGGTAGTTGCTTTCTTGCCAACGCTATGGAATAGCCACAAGAACAAAACACCAAGCCCAACCGAAAAGAACAACGAATCAATGTGCCATGTCCAGAAGCCTTCGCCAACGCTTAGGTTGGTAAGGTGGTGCTGGATATAGCCCTGCGGTGTTAACGCTTCACCAGTTGCAGCCATGATTCATCCCACTTAACTTTGCTTGAAATATAAAGGAGCTGTCCAATGCACTACTAACGTCAGGGTGTAACAAACAAAAAGAGGCATAAAGCCGACTTCAATATTGATAAACACTAACGAAAACATTGCTATGGTTAACAGCATCTTTACCGCTTCCCCCCAGTAAAAAGTCTTAACAACTTTAGCTGCGGAGCTTGCTCCCGTATGGGAAAAAGCGAGGGTTGCGAATACAAAATTAGGGAGTACAGCGATAGCGCCACCTGCTAAAGCAGATACACCATACTGAGCTCCCCACATGGCGAAAAAGAAAACTGAAACACTCCCAGCCAGCGCCGCCTGTATCAAAACCAATTTATAGGCTGACCAACGGCCACGTCGTGCTAAAACCTTGCTCAATTTATCTTCTCCGCATTATCACTTCCTGTTTCGATGACCGGACTACATATATCCGTATAAACCCGAGGTACAAAAAGCTTGCGAAAGTATACCGTTTCAGTGTTTCAAAGCAAGTTTAACAGCTAGAAAAAGGAGACTTTTAGCGTGATCTACGCCAAAAGTCTAAAAGTGTAAGATTAACAGATGTCACAAAGTTACATAATATAGTGTTAACTTTGTTTTATTTAGCGGATTTTGCTGATAATACCCTCTAATTCAGCCAAATTTTGATAGTTAATTACCATTTTCCCCTTACCTTTCTTATTGTGGGTAAGAGAAACTTTGGCGCCTAGCCTTTCAATTAATTGGCTCTCAAGACGGACTACATCGTGATCTTTAGCTGGTTTTTCGACGATTTCAGTTTGGTTTAAGGTTTTATTAACTAACCGTTCAGTTTCACGAACAGTTAATTCTTTTGAAACCACCAATCTGGCCAAATTTGTTTGCTCATCACCTTCAATTGCAAGCAAAGCACGACCATGGCCCATATCAATATCGCCATATTCCAGCATGCGTTTTACCGGCTCATTAAGGCCATTTAAACGCAGCAGATTGGATACTGTTGCACGAGATTTACCCACCGCGTCAGCAATTTGTTGATGGGTAAGCTCAAATTCTTCAATTAAGCGATTCAAAGCAATTGCTTCTTCCATCGCATTAAGGTCTTCACGTTGGATATTCTCAATCAACGCAATCGCCACAGCGGCTTCGTCAGGGACTTGCTTTACAATACATGGGATCTTGGTCAGCCCAGCTAACTGAGATGCGCGCCAGCGACGTTCACCAGCAATAATTTCATACCCTTCAGCAGAAACCTTACGCACAACGATTGGCTGAATAACACCTTGTGCTCGAATAGACTCAGCGAGTTCTTCAAGCGCTTCGGTAGACATATCCTTTCGTGGCTGATACTTACCCGGCTGCAATCTGTCGATATCTAAGGTGATTAGATCATCATTTTTTATATCTTGCTCACCTTCAGTAGCTTTAGGCTCTAATCTTTTACTGGCTGCATGGCTTGTACTTAAAAGTGCGTCAAGCCCTTTACCTAAGCCTCTTTTCTTCAATGTCATCTCTATTCCTTAGTCTTGCTCAGCCAGATCTAATTGCTCTGCACGGCGAATAATTTCACCCGCCAATGCGAGGTAGGCTTTTGCTCCCGCGCTCGATTTGTCGTAATACATGGCTGGCGCTCCAAAACTTGGCGCTTCAGCAAGTCGAACATTCCTTGGGATCACAGTACGGTAAACTTTCTCACCAAAATGCTGTTTCAATTGATCAGACACATCATTAGATAAACGGTTACGCGGATCGTACATCGTACGTAAGATCCCTTCGATATGCAGACCAGGGTTTACCATAGAGCCTAACTTACTGATGGTATCCATCAACGCCGTTAAGCCTTCTAGGGCATAATATTCACACTGCATAGGCACTAATACTGAATCAGCTGCAGACATAGCATTAACGGTCAACATATTGAGTGAAGGCGGGCAATCGATAAAGATAAAGTCATAATCATCTTTAATTGGCGCTAGGGCGTTGCGCAAACGGATCTCTCGAGCAAAAAACTCCATCAACTTAATTTCAGCAGCGGTAACATCGCCGTTACCCGCAATAAGATCGTATTTTCCGTTAGTATCTCGGCAAACAACTTCTTCGAAAGACTTCTCTTCAACCAACAACTCATAAGCAGTGTTTTCGACTTCATACTTGTCGATACCGCTACCCATAGTCGCATTACCTTGTGGATCAAGATCGATCAACAGTACACGACGCTTAGTTGCCGCCAATGAAGCCGCTAGATTTACACAAGTCGTTGTTTTTCCGACACCACCTTTTTGGTTGGCTACGGCAATTACTTTACCCACAATATCACCCTGTAAGTCACTTTTATTATGTTCAGGCCCTCTCTCATTGACGGTGCTAAAAATGAGGGGGAAATTAGCGCATATACTGTTACCAAATTGCTTGAAGCGCTGAAAGAATGCAACTGTTCAGTACGCTTTATCTGCATTGCGCCAAGTTTTATGGCACTAATAAACAACTTAATTCAATACAGCAAGCAGGTATATGACCAGTTTGGCCATATACATTTTAATTAATCTTGTTTCACCACGCGCAATAAATGGCGTTGCTCATCGAGCTTTGGAACTACTAGCTCTATGGTGTCAGTCACAACAAAACCTGCGGGCATATTTGCCATCTCTTCATCGCTTAACTGGCCTTTTAAGGCATAAAAACAGCCATCAGCCTTTGGCAAATGATGACACCATTGCAGCATATCTTGAATAGAGGCAAACGCTCGACTCAATACACCATCGAATAACTCTTCAGGTTGATAAGCTTCAACGCGGCTTTCAATCGATGAAATATTATTAATCCCAAGTTCAAACTGAACCTGTTTTTGGAAGCGGATCCTTTTCCCCAAACTATCGAGTAATACAAACTCTTTGTCAGGGTTTAAGATCGCCAATGGGATCCCTGGTAAACCAGGACCGGTACCTACATCAATAAAACGAGAGCCTTTAAGATGCGGCGATACCACTAAGCTATCCATGATGTGGCGAATTAGCATCTGCTCAGGATCACGTACAGAAGTCAGGTTAAATGCCTTATTCCATTTATTGAGCATGCCAACAAAGTCAACAAGTTGCTTTTTTTGCTGCTCACTAGCATCTAGGCCAACTTCAGCCATGTATTCATTTAACTGGGCAAATAACACTATTCGTGTCCTCGAAACAAAGTAAATCAGATATTCTTCGGTATTATGAAGCGCCGAAAAGATGAAAGGAAGCCTCAAAGCTTCCCTTTATCGTGCATAACGGCGTTATATTGCGTTATTTAAGCGCTTTTTCTTAATAAACCGCGTTTTTTCAAATGAACCAGCAAAATTGAGATTGCAGCTGGTGTCATACCAGAGATACGAGAAGCTTGGCCAACCGTTTCAGGCTTGTGCTCATTCATCTTAGCTATCACCTCATTCGACAGTCCAGGAACCTCTTGATAATCAAGATCCAATGGTAAGCCAGTAGTCTCGTGGCGGATCGCTTTATCAATCTCATCTTGCTGACGCTGGATATAACCTGAATATTTAACCTGGATCTGTACTTGCTCGGCAGCACGTTGATCATCAATGCCTGGGCCAAAACCATCGATAGACATCAATGTTGGATAATCAAGTTCCGGACGACGCAGCAGATCTTCAAAGGTGGCTTCCCGTGCAATCGGTGTTTTCAGATGTGGATTAAGCACATCTACAAGTGGTGATTTAGGGTGGATCCACTGACTGCGCAAGCGCTGTAATTCAGTTTCAATCGACTCCATTTTGTCGCTAAATTTAGCCCAACGTTCATCGTCAACCAGACCCAATTCGCGGCCTTTCTCAGTAAGACGTAGATCAGCATTGTCTTCACGAAGCAGTAAGCGGTATTCCGCCCGACTGGTGAACATTCGGTAAGGTTCTTTAGTCCCTAACGTTGATAAGTCGTCAACTAACACACCTAGATAAGCTTGATCACGGCGTGGACACCAAGTCTCTTTTCCTTGCACTTGCAATGACGCGTTCATGCCAGCCAATAAACCTTGTGCACCAGCTTCTTCATAGCCAGTGGTACCGTTGATCTGCCCAGCAAAGAACAAGCCATTAATGGTCTTGGTTTCAAGTGAGTTCTTAAGATCGCGTGGATCGAAATAATCGTACTCAATCGCGTAACCAGGTCGCATAATCTCAGCATTTTCCATGCCCTTGATTGAACGAACTAAATTCAATTGCACATCGAAAGGTAAGCTGGTCGAAATACCATTTGGATAGATCTCAGTAGTATTTAAGCCTTCAGGCTCAATAAAGATCTGATGTGAATCTTTGTCTGCAAAACGGTTAATCTTATCTTCGATAGAAGGGCAGTAGCGTGGGCCAATACCTTCGATAACACCTGAATACATAGGGCTACGATCGAGTCCAGCACGAATAATATCGTGAGTACGTTCGTTAGTATGGGTGATATGACAGGAAACCTGATCAGGATGCTGGCTAACATCACCAATGAACGACATCACAGGAAGGGGATCGTCACCTTTTTGCTCTGTCATTTTAGAAAAATCAATGGTATTGGCATCGATACGTGGCGGTGTACCAGTTTTAAGGCGACCAACACGGATCGGTAATTCTCGTAAACGATGGGCGAGGGCAATAGCTGGCGGATCGCCTGCTCTACCACCGCTGTAATTCTCTAAGCCAATGTGGATCTTACCGCTTAAAAATGTGCCTGTTGTTAACACAACTGCAGGTGCTTCGAACGCTAGACCCATTTGAGTTACTACGCCCACTACCGTTTCATTTTCAACAACAAGATCGTCTACCGCTTGCTGGAAAATACGTAAGTTGGGTTGGTGCTGTAAAATCTCTTGGATTTTATGTCGGTAAAGTGCTCTATCAGCCTGAGCTCGAGTAGCACGTACCGCTGGGCCTTTGCTTGAATTCAATGTTCTAAATTGGATCCCTGCGTAGTCGGTAGCGATTGCCATTGCTCCGCCTAAGGCATCAATTTCTTTAACCAGGTGTCCTTTACCTATGCCGCCGATAGCAGGATTACAGGACATCTGTCCTAAAGTATCTATGTTATGGGTTAGCAAAAGTGTTTTGGAGCCCATTCTGGCAGAAGCTAACGCCGCTTCTGTTCCAGCATGACCACCACCAACAACGATTACATCAAACCGTTCATGAAAATGCATTCGACAGCCTTCGATTGGTAAAAGGATAAAAACCTGTTTCTGAGCAGGTCATTTTAGCATTTGCTTTGCCGAAGGTGAACGATCTATTTTGCCTGTTTTGATCAACACCGATCTGCTTAATAGATCTTAAGATCTTTAAATAGATCTCTTATTATGTTTACTATTAGGATCGCCTTTTTCGGTGGATAACCTTATTTCCTTAATAAAATCATCAGTTAATGCGTGATCAAACCTGTGATCTGATCGCGATCTAACTGGCATAAGCTTGGGGATAGATCGGCTAGTTATCCACAAGGCGGATCATTGAGCAGATCGGGTGTGAATTAATACAGGCTTTGATCAGATCAAAATAATAGCTTATCCACATATTTATACTTTTAAACTCTAATATGTGGATAAGTTTGATCTAAACTGTGAGTGTTTCAAAAGTTAATAGATAAAAGCGATCAATAAAAGGATCTTAAAGTTGATCTTGCCAAGCGCTTAGCCAAGCCAATGCTGGTTCTTCTGGAATTGGATCGTATTGCACATCGATCTGGATCTTATCCACAAAAACTTGTGCACCGCATAAACTCAGTGCATCCACCAGCTTTTCTGGTCCCTGACAAAAAGTGTCGTAACTGGAATCACCAATTGCGCACAATGTAAATTTGGTTGAGCTTAGATCCGGTTTTTTCACTAAGATCTCGTCCAAAAAAGGCACTATATTGTCTGGAAGATCACCTGCTCCATGAGTAGAAGAGGTGATCAACCACAGCGAATTGGGGTCTAGATCATCAAGGTTTGGGCTCAAATGTATGCGAGTTTCATGGCCTAGATCGTTCAATTGATCCGATATTTCATCGGCAACATACTCTGCACTACCTAAAGTTGTGCCTACTAATAACTCTACTTTTGCCATGTTACTTCCTAATTTGAGCTGATTTTAACGACGTTTATGCATTGCATGATAGGTGAAAAGTGCTGTGCAAGCTAAGTGATATTAACCATTTAATGTGTAAATTTGAGCTGGATTACAACTGCTGTCTGGTCAAAATATCTGGGTTTCAGCTATCGAACTTCAACTCAATGACTACTTGCGTTCTAGTACATTACTGATAGCTTATGCTGTTATAACAAAAATATAACAATTGAAGGCTTTATCCTTAAGTCTATCAATAATAAAGAGTATTAATATGACGTTAGCTTCTGTAACAGGTCAGTTTGCCGACATGGCTTGGGGACCACACATGCTAGTGCTACTGGTCGGTGGCGGGCTTTTCTTTCTTATTTATTCGCGTTTTATTCCCTTCAGATATATTGGTCACGCCATTGCAATTTTGCGTGGAAAGCACCCTGATAAAGGTGCTCAGGGGCAAATTAGCCATGCCGGTGCACTTTCCAGTGCTATGGCTGGAACAGTCGGAATGGGCAATATTGGTAGTGTGGCTGTTGCTATTATGGTTGGTGGTCCTGGAGCTATTTTTTGGATGTGGATCAGTGCGATAGTTGGGATGGCAACTAAGTTTTTCACCTGCACCTTAGCCATTATGTACCGTGGTAAAGATGAAAATGGCCAACTGCAAGGTGGACCCATGTACATCATTACCGAGGGATTAGGCCCTAAGTGGCGCTTTCTTGCGGTGTTCTTTTGTCTGGTGGGGTTAGTGGGTAACTTCCCACTATTTAATACTAATCAATTAGTACAGATCTTAAGAGAATGGCTAGTGATCAAACCCGGATTTTATAGTGCAGATCAAAATACATTTTGGCTCGATTTTAGTATGGGGATCGTTGTTATGCTGCTGGTAGGCAGCGTAATTTTAGGCGGAATAAAGCGCATTGCCAGTGTTGCGCAAAGTGTGGTCCCGGCGATGATCTTTATTTACATGGGCTGTGCGCTATATGTGATTGGTAGTCATATTAGTGAGATCCCAGGGTATTTTAGTTTGATTGTTACTGAAGCTTTCTCGCTTGATTCTGTTGGCGGTGGGATCTTAGGTACCATGTTAATTGGTATTCGCCGCGCTGCATTTTCTAATGAAGCGGGGATCGGAACTGAGGTGATGGCACACGGTAGTGCTAAAACCAATGAGCCAGTAAAAGAGGGGCTGGTTGCCATGTTAGGCCCTGCAATCGATACCTTGTTAGTTTGTACTGCAACCGCAATGATTATTCTAATCTCAGGAGTGTGGCAAGGCAGTGAAGCTGCTGGAGTTAATCTGTCGGCTCAAGCTTTTGAGTTAACCATGCCTGGCGTAGGTCCATATTTACTTATCTTGTGTGTTTTCTTCTTTAGTATCAGTACTATATTTACTCAAGCGTTTTATGGCGGCCAATGCTTTAGCTTTCTTTTCGGCGCTAAAAGGCTACGCAAATATCAATATGTGTACCTGCTGACAATACTATTTGCTGCTACGGCAACATTGGACGAGATCATTAACCTTATTGATGGCGCTTATGCATTGATGGCCATTCCGACTATGGTATCTGCCTTGTTATTAGCGCCAAAAGTTAAGGCTGCAGCCGATGACTATTTTGGCCGATTAAAGCAAAAGCAGTATTCGGATATGACTGTGCTTGGGAGTGTATCTAAAAAAGAGGGCGGTTAACTCGCTTGCCGATATAAGCAAAAGGCTCTGCGGTAAATAGAGCCTTTTTTGCCGTTAACTTCTTATTCTGAAATGAGGTGGAATACCGGCAGTAAACTACGCCACAGCTTGTACTTGAGAGGCCAATAACCAGATGGCTAAAGCAATGAATATCAGGCCCATAAACTTATTCTGATAAGTACGGAATTTTTCATTCTTAAGTAGAGGTTTACCTAAGCTACCAACTAAAGCGACCAATAATAGGTTAAAGCTCAAACCCATCACATTAAGCAGTAAACCCAGTGCTAACATCTGCTCGCCTGAACTTGCAGCTAATTGAGTCGACACGAACTGCGGTAAAAATAGCACGAAAAAGATCAGTGCCTTAGGATTGAGAAGATTACTCATTACTGCGCGACGATACAGTTGTTTTGCTAGGTTATTTTGTTGCTCTATTTCTGGTGCATCGGCAGCAGAGCTACGCATGCAATCCCAACCCATCTTAAGTAGGTACGCGCCGCCTAAAATTCGCAATAACTCTAATGCCAACGGATTCATCGCCACTAAAGCTGATACGCCCATTGCTGCCAGTACAGTCAGGATAAGTCCAGAAGTGGCATTGCCAAAGCTGGCATAAACTCCCACTTTTTTGCCATAACTTAAGCTCGAACTGGCAATAAGCAACATATCAGGCCCTGGGATTAACAGTAGGGCAACTACGGTTGTGAGGTATAAAGGAAGTAACGCCAGATCGATCATCATTAATGCACTATATAAAAGGAAAGAATCAAACAAGGCGCGGATTCTACAGTTATCCAACATGAATGAAAGTCATGTTGCGTTTAAATGAGAGGTCAAGTTGGCAGGGTTTGTTTACGGTGCTGACTTTAGTTGTTGAAGACAATAGCGCTATGTTTCTAATCAGCTTTGAAATCATGTTCAGCCTAGGTCATATTGGTATTGGCTTATTAATAGAAGTGGCATTGCTGTTATGAAGATAAAAAACAAACAAGCACTGATATAGTTAATTGTATGACGAGTCCTTACTCGCCCAGAGAATGGTTGCAGCTTAATCTACAACAGCAAGGCTTACTTAAGCCTGCTAAGTCTGTGGTTGATGCCATTTCGCAGTTGAGTTATGTGCAAATAGACTCAATTAATGTGGTTGAGCGAGCACACCACCATGTACTTTTTAATCGTTTAGCTGAATATCAGCCGTCACAATTACAACTGGCTCTAGCTAATAAAGATATCTTTGAATATTGGTCTCATGCCGCTGCTTATTTGCCTATTAACGACTATCGTTTTAGCCTGTTTAATAAAACCCGCATTAAACAAGGCGGCAAGCATTGGTTTGAACCTGAACATAAGGTTATCCGCGAAGTAAAAGCAAAAATCACCGCCGAAGGCCCGTTAAAAGCCAGTGATTTTAGTCATGACTCTAAGGCTAATAACAGTGGATGGTGGGATTGGAAACCGGCTAAACGCGCTTTAGAGCAATTGTTTATGCAAGGTGAGTTAATGGTGTTACAGCGTGACAAGTTTCAAAAGGTGTACGATTTAACTGAACGTGTCTTGCCTGCCCATATCAATAGCCAAGCCCCAACGGATGATGAATTCGCCCGCTATCTTATTGAGCGCTACATCAATGCCCATGGCTTTGGCAGTCAACAGCAGATGCTTTATCTGCGTAAGAATATTAAGCCAGTGTTAGTTAGAACACTCAGTGAAATGTACCTTGCTGGTGAGTTGGCGCAATTTACCCAAGCGGGAGTCAACTATTTTTATAAGCCTGATCAGCAGCTGTTTAGCCCCATTTTAAAACGAGTCTGGTTACTGAACCCTTTTGATAATCTAGTCATTCAAAGGCAGCGATTAAAACAGCTATTTGGTTTTGACTATCAGATTGAGGTCTACGTGCCAGCTGCTAAACGCCAATACGGTTATTATTCATTACCTATCTTGTGGGGTGATAAGTTTGTTGGCCGAGTGGATGTCAAAGCTGAACGTAAGACGGGAATACTATTACTGCAAAACTTGGTGATAGAAGATGGGACGATAACTAGCAAGGGGAACTCAGAATTTGACGAATTTATCCATCAATTGAAGTTAGCGGTTAATCAATATGCCGCTTTTAATGGCTGTCAAAGATGGCAGCTGGTTAAGTCAAACCATAGCGCGGTAGAGGCTGAGTTGTCGTTTCAAGCTAATGGCATGAAGTAGGGCGTTCTGTATTGAGTTTGCATCATTGTTTTACTGTTTATTTTAGGCCTATCTGTTACTAGCAGCATTTTACTTGGGGCTTTGTTGTCCTCTTTTGCTACTCTATGAGGCAATATCACCTTTTACCTTGAATGTAATATGAAATTAGACGAGATAATTACCACTCTGAGTGGTGGCGACTTAACAGAACTCCCTATTGGTGCTTTGCAGGCGGCTAGACAGCAGTGGTCTGAGTTGCTGCCGGTTATCGATGAATTGATGCAACGATTTATTGCTGAAGAAGCCTTGTCTGATACCGAGTCTAACCTGCTTTTCTTCGGTATCTGCCTTATTATCGATCGGAAACAATACAGCAGTTTTGATTCTTTGATTAATCTCACCAATAAAGATGACTGTAATAGTCCGTTAGAGCTACTGCTTGGCGATTTTATCGCTGCAGATCTTTCCACTGCTTACTATATTTTGGCACAAGGGCAACCTGAGCAGCTGTGCTTGTTGATTAACTCTGAACAAGCGGGCGAAATAGTTAAAATGGCAGCCTTAAGTGCACTGTTTACTCAACTGCATACAGACCAAATTGATAGAGAAACACTTAACCAAAGTGTGCCAAGCTTTATTGAAAATCTACTCAAAAACAATCATTCAATAGCACTTTTTGAACTGATTAATTTGTTAATTTCTAATGAGTTTAATCAATATCATAACCAGTTTGTTGGTTATGTAGAGAGCAAACAAATCGATGAAGGTCCTGCCGAGAATCAATGCATCATCGATTGGGATAATCAGTCTATCGGTTATTCTGAATGGGAAAGTGGCCTAATAAGCGGTGATTATGATGTTATTGACTCACTTAGTCAGTGGGCTGGCTTCAACTCAGAATCTGACATGAATGATGAAGAGCTCATGGCGGTTTTCGATGACTTGATGAGTTCGCCTAGGGAAATTGACGATAGCTACTTTGAAAGCCTTGATGCTAAGCAGCCTTTTATCGCCGATATTCAAGCAGGTCGTAATGATCCTTGCCCTTGTGGCAGCGGCAAAAAATACAAGAAATGCTGTTTGAATTAGATAGCTGCTGAACAAAGAGTAGACCTTTGGCACTGGAAAGGCTCTTTGTTAACTTCTATTTATAATCTGCGGTTCGAAGAATGTATAGATACTGCTGCTAAACGCCGTGAACACGTCCTTGTGGGCCCTGCCAAAACATCCTTGTTTTGGAAGCTAGCAGCTGTATCTACGCTACTATCTTAAAATTGAATAACTTTGAATATTTGAGTTTCTAAGTTTAACTATTTGCCAATTTTGCAGCATCTTTCCAGAGGTAACTAGGCATGGGCTCTTGCAGTTCCCAGGTAATATTCATCGGCTGTGAACCGCTAGTTTCTGTCAAGTTAACCCACCCCAAGTTCACAAATCCCATCGTATTTCCATTTTCGTCTTTATTAGATTCTCGCACCCATAACATGATTTTTTTACCAATCTTTTTATGCTGAATATAAGTAAGTCCCTTACCGCTATCAGGTCTTGCTGAGTTTTGAGTTTGCCAATGGAAGTGAGTAGGGCTCATCGCATAATCATGGTAAAGCGTAGTTGGTGAGAAATGCTGATCTGATTTTTGTAGGGTGACGAATAGCAGCTCAACGTTGATGTCTTTCAAGTTGAATACCCCTTCGCGGCTCATAGCTTGTTTTTTGAAACTTGAGCCACCCAGACCAGCTATAATTTGCTCTCGTGTATAGCGAGCATTAAGTTGTAAGGGGCAAGGGAAATCTGCACTGAGCTTTTGAACTTGGGTATCGTTATTGTCTAACAAATAATTGATAACCTGTATTAACTCAGTTTGATATTCAGTGTGAGTGAGTGCTGATAAACTTTCAGATAAAGATTCGTAACCTAACTTATCTCCAGCACAATTCCAAAAATCATAGTGGCACATCAGCGCCATTTTCTGCTCTATTGGGTTTCCATTGTCTATCCACTTAAAGTCATTTATTGCCAGTGAACGAATAAATGTTAAATAAGTTCTAGCATCACATCTCATTAAGCTGTTGCTAATGGCTTTGTGATAAATTTCAGCTATAGGGGTTTCATCTACTTTTTCTATTAGTTTTAGATCACTTAAAAGGCGTGTCCATCCTCCACCCTGTTTAGGTTTTTTCTTGTAAATATCATTAAGCTGAATGTTAGGATTGAATCTTAAAAAATTGGCTAATGTTAACTGCTGGTCGGTATGAGTTTGAAAGTTCTGAATATGTAATTTTAGTTTTTGTTGATTTAATACGGCTCTCTTAATGTTAGTTAAGATTATTTCTTTGGTCTTTTTCTGCAGTTCGATGTGACAGCCAAGCGGAAGATGCGGAAAGTCATGCTCTATTTCTTTGCTTATGGCTGTATGGGTCTTTCCTATTAAAGCTCTAAATTTTTGTGAGAAATCATATTCAGCTTTAGCGTTACCAACAAAATCCAATACTGTGACGCACTCTTTTCCATTGCTGTGGCGTAACCCTCGCCCTAGCTGTTGTAAAAAAATAGTCAAACTTTCTGTTGGTCGTAAGAAGAGTAGGGTATCTATTTCTGGGATATCAACGCCTTCATTGAATATATCGACAACGCAGAGGATATTAATATTGCCTAGTTGCAGTTCTTGCCTTACTGCGTGCCTTTCAGAAGTGTTTTTACTGGTAAGTACCGCACTCGGTATACCTTTGAGGCAAAACTTTTCTGCCATATATTGTGCATGATCTTGGTTAACACAAAAAGCTAATGCACGCATTTCTAAGGGCTTAGTGACAAGCTCTTCAATATTTTGCAGTATTTTTTGTAGCCTTTGATCATTTTGGGTATAGAGTTGTGTTAACTCACTTGGGTTGTAGTGGCCATTTTCCCACTTAATCTGGCGTAGGTCAGTGTTATCATCTATTCCAAAATATTGAAAAGGGCATAAATGCCTTAGATTTATGGCTTCAGGTAATCTTAGTTCTGCAGCTATCACTCCCTCAAAATCAGCTAGTATACTTTTGCCATCATGACGTTCGGGTGTAGCGGTAAGTCCGAGTAAAATAGTGGGGGAAAAATGGTTAATGAATTTTCGATAACTATCAGCTGATACATGATGAACTTCATCAATAACGATGAAATCATAATAGTCTGAGTTTAGTTTTATATTGTCTATTTGATTGTTAAAGCTCTGGATTGATGCAAAAAGTTGATTGTATGAAACTGGCTTATGTTGTCCTACCCATAACTCACCAAAATTGGGCTGTTTTAGTACGGCTCTAAAACTTTCGATGGCCTGTTTTAATATCTCTTCTCTGTGAGCAATAAATAGAATTTTTGCAGTCGGTTTTTTTTGATAGAAACGTTTGAAATCGAAAGCCGATATAAGGGTTTTACCCGTACCTGTAGCAGCTACAATCAGGTTCCTATTTCTACCATGAATATTCCGCTCTGCATCTAAACGTTCTAAAATTTCTATTTGATGTTGGTGAGGGCTTAAATCGAAGAATACCGTACTTGAAAAATCTATATCTCCACGACCAGTACTAAGAGAGCGCTTTAGCTTGCTGCTCGCTTTCTCTGAACCATCGAAAAACTCAAATTCAGGTTGCTGCCAATATGTTTCAAATGTACTAAATGTTTTTTCTATAATGTGTGGGATTTCTTGACTGGTAATCTTCAAGTTCCATTCTAGTCCATTTGTTAGCGCTGACCGTGAAAGGTTTGAAGAGCCAATATAGCCTGTATGAAATCCCGAATCTCGCATAAATAAATAGGACTTAGCATGGAGACGTTCTTGGCTATGGTTATAGCTTAACTTGACTTCAGTATTGGGAAGGTTTGCTAACCATTGCACAGCTTTAAGATCTGTAGCTCCCATATATGATGTGGTAATAATTTGAAGCTTATGCTTGCTGTTACTGGTAAAAGTTCGCAGTTCATCCATGAAGATCCTGAGGCCGGTCCATTTAATAAATGAAACTATCCAGCAGATCCTATTAGAAGATAATATTTCGCGCTTTATTTCACTTTCCAGTGAAATTCCTTGGTTACTTCCGCAGAACAACTCACTCTGTGTGAGGCCTGTAAGAGGAGTTACTTTATCTATATGCACGGATAATTTGGCTGAAACAGGATCTTGTTTATCAAATATGGCGGTAAGAAGTTTTGCTGGCTGGTTAATGGTGAAATTCGATAAATCGAGATTATCTATTCTTTCTTGGAGCCAGTAGATAAGCTCATTAGCAAGCTCTATTTGGGCTAATGGAGAGTCTTTGGTATTTCTGGATTCAGATATTGCAAGGTGAAATACCTTTACTAATGCACGAGTCAGCCAGATAGTTTGCTCTGTTGCATCCAAATTTCTCTCTGTGATAAAGAACTTATCTTTATCTAGCTTATGGTTAATAACTTTAGTTATAAGCTGTTCGTAAATACCTGTTTGCATTGAAAAACTCTGACTATTTTTATTGATATCAACTATGCCAGGAAACCTATCCAATGCAAGTTAATCTGGATAGTAGTAACGCTATATTTATTAATCTTTAATTTGCCAGGAAGTACCTAATTTCCTGAACTACGCGTTATTATGGTTCTAACTTTATTGTTCAGACTATTAGTATGCCCATCCCAAAAAACACACTCCCCATAGACGCTCTCTATCAAGAGTTTAAATCTTCTATTAAAGACAATTACTTAGTGTTGAGTCGTCACTTGCCTAGGTAAATATACTCGTTTACTGATTTGGTGTGCAGAATCAGATGAAAGAGGTATAAAGAACAGCAAAGGGGTTTAGACCTGTAAGTGCAAATGTTGTCAGCTACTCTTTGTTAGCCAACAAATACCTAGTACTTCGCCCGCCAGCGCCGGATTTAACCAAGCAGTTCTGTTCAACAAGTTGTGCTAAATGACGAGTTGCTGTGGCACGGCTTACCTTTGCTACTTTCTGATACTGGCTGCTGCTTATGCCGAGTTCAAATTCGCCGTTTAGTAGGCGGTTAAGCACTTTAACCTGTTCACCGCTGAGCAATGTTTGATCTACACGTTGCCAATAGTTAGTTTTAGCGACTGTTAGCGCTACATCATTCAATGATTTTTGCAGGCTGTCATTGAGTGTTTCCAGAAACCAAATCAGCCAAGGGGTGATATCTAGCCCGCCTTTTTGGCTGCTTTCTAGAATATCGTAATAAGCTTGTCTGCGTTCTAGGATGCTCACTGACATGGCATAAAAATGAATTGAGCGGCTTTCTGCTTGAGCCAGTGCTAAATCAGTCAGTAAGCGGGTTATTCTGCCGTTGCCATCATCGAGTGGGTGCAGCGTCACAAACCATAAATGAGTGATGGCGGCACGGATGAGTGGATCCATTGCCACGTCTTGCTGTGATGCATTGAACCAGGCTATAAATTTTGCCAGTTCAGTTTCGAATACAGGTCTCGGTGGGGCTTCAAAATGAACTTTTGGTTTGTCTATACGACCTGATACGACTTGCATAGGTTCAGCTCCCCGTAACACTCCTCCTTGAACAGGATTAAACAGGGTGTAGTCTTCAGGGAAAAGTAATTTATGCCACTCCATTATTCGCTGCTGGCTTAACGCTGTTTGCCAGTTTTGCAGGGCATCTAACGTCATTTCAGCTAGACCATCAGTCTTGGCTGTAGTGGGGTATGGTTTCTCATCGCTTATACCTAGCTTATTTGCTAGTGAAGAGCGTACAGAAAAAGCATTTAGCTTTTCTCCCTCAATGGCACTGGAGTGGATAATATTGGCTAAAAGTGTGTCGAGCGTTATCTGAGTCGCAGGCTCATTATCTAACTTACCCAGTAGTAAACCCTGGTTAAATCTAATTTGGCCGAGTAATCGCGCAATACTATCGCTTTTCCAATAAAAGTTAGGCCAATCCTCTTGTTGCCAAATCCACATAAATATCCCCGCAATACCGCAAAATGAGTCAAATACTGAGTTTATACTACTCACCTTGTGAGGCGAATAGCAAACTTAATTGCCTCGTCAAGTGAGGCAATTAAAAAGTTAATCGCCTCATATAGGCGATTTTTAGGTTAGTGCCAAGTTTGACACTAAACGTAGTTCATTAAAAATTGAGTTAGACGGAAAAACTGGCCGGTGATTGCGCAATAGCTGAGGTAAAGCTTGTAACAAACGATTACTCATGCTCTGCAGCGATCATGCATAATATTAGAGAACTAATATTATGGATGCGGCTTAGCTATTGCTGGCGGGTTATCATATTGGTTATTCGTTTTAGTGCCCCAATTTATTATTCACTCATTAATAAGCCTAAATTATGCCTTCAGTTATCAAATCTAAAGTGACCGACAAGCTAACACTCCCCATCGACGTCCTCTATCAAGAGTTTAAATCTTCTATTAAAGACAATCACTTAGTGGTTGAGTCTGATACAGGGTCGGGTAAGTCAACGCGTTTGCCGCTTTGGTGTGCAGAGGCTGATGATAACGGTAAAAATAAGCGGGTGTTAGTGGTTGAGCCGCGGCGGGTGGCGTGTTTGGCGTTGGCAGCTTTTGTGGGCGAATCTGCTAAGCAAGATGCTGATTATCATCATTTAAATGTTGGTCATGCTATTCGCTTTGATTCTACTGTTGATGAAAACACTGATATTGCCTTTGTTACCCCAGGTATAGCATTGCGCTGGCTGTCTATGGTGCTAGATGGTCAGGATGAAAAAGCGGGCTTGGCTTGTTTTGATACGGTGATTATTGATGAGTTCCATGAGCGCCGTTGGGATACCGATCTGCTATTGGCACTGCTTAAACAGCGCGCACAACATCGTTTAGTGTTGACCTCTGCCACCATTGACGGTGCAAGGATAAATGACTATTTATCTGATTCTATTGGTATTAATTCAAAAAGGTTGTTAGCTAAAGGTAACATGTTTCACGTGGAACTAACGTACCAGTCAAGCGATAGTCAGCAACTACCTGATATCAATAATGCAGAGCAAAAAGTAAAGAGCGCGGTTAGTTCATTACTGGGTAAAACTAGCGGTGATATTTTGGTGTTTCTGCCGGGTAAGAAAGAAATTAAGCAGTGTTTACAAGCTTGCCAGTCGTTATCTTCTTTAGCTAGCGATAACAGGGCTGACATTGATTTAGTGGCCTTGCATGGCGGTATTTCAGCGACAGAACAACAAGCACTACTGGCAAGCTCCAATAAGCAACGAGTTATTTTCGCCACCAATATTGCTGAAACCTCGTTGACTATTCCTGGGGTTACGGCGGTGATTGATTCTGGGCTTGAGCGCCGTACTCATCAGCGTAATGGTCGTACTGTGTTGTCGTTGGCACGAATATCAAGGGCCAGTAGTGAGCAGCGTAAAGGGCGTGCGGGTCGAACTCAAGCTGGCTTATGTGTACGTTTATGGGGTGAGCATGCACCATTGGAGGCGATGACTCCGCCGGAGTTGCAGCGTGAAGAGTTAGTCGAGCCAATGCTGGCTGCTGCTTGCAGTGGGGAGAAGCTGGCGGATCAAACTTTTGTTGATGCTATAAGTAACAAATCGTTAGTGATTGCTCATGAACGTTTGCTAGCTATGGGGGCGATTGATAAGCAAGGGAATGTCACTGCTCATGGTAGAAAGCTGTTTCCATTACCGATAGATACTCAGTTTGCCCATTTGATTAGTGCAATGCCCGATATTGAGTGTACTGAGTTAATGGTCGATCTGGCGGCCGCTATTAGTGTGCCGCAGCGGCTATACCAACAACCAAGTGCTGAATATGACATTAAGTCGCTACATGATTGGGAGCCATTGGGCTGCGATGCTTTTACATTGGTAAAGTTGCTGCGTGAACCAGCGGTCGATTTTATTGATATTGAACAGCATGCGGTAAAAGAGGCGCGTCGCTTAGCCAACCAGATACGGCAAGGGTTGGGGTTAGAGAGTATAAACAAAGCGACTGCGTTGGATAGTCAATCTAATGCACTAAGAAACCGCTGGTTACTGGCTGTGGTGAAAGCATTACCAGAACTTGCCTTTATTCGACGTATTAAGCGAGTGCAGGCGCTTGGCAATGGTTTTAGCGAAGTGCAGATTGGTCGAGATAGCCGCTTTAGCCCTGAACTTAAAGACTTTGCAGGTAAAGAGGCTGCGATTGCTGCGGTGGTATTTGACCAACACTCTCTGGCTGGTAAAGGGGTAAAGCAGACATTAAACCTGGCTTCTGTAATGGCGCCTATTTCAACTAAATTACTTTATCAAGCGGGTTTAGGTGAAGATAGACTGGCTGAAAATAAAGAGCAGGCAGCAACCCACAAAGTGCTGATTGAGCGAGTCTATGCCGGCAGAGTGATTGATTCACGGTTTGAACGTGCTTCTGGCGAGCAGGCGATAGATGCGATTAGCCGCAGTATTATCCAAGGTCGAGAGTTTGCAGGTGTTGCTAAGCGTCTAACTGCAGATATTGCAGCTTGGAATATATGGTTTGCGCTGGGTAAAACCACTGAGTTTGCCAGTGACATTAACCAGCCTTTGATACTTGAATCATATCTTAAACAAAAGCTCATTCAGCTTGGAGTAGAGAGCTTTGAAGATTTAGCTTTAGTTGAAGCAGAAGATCTTCTGTTTGATGGTATTCCTGATTGGCAACGTGAAGAGTTTGATAGTCTTTATCCAGCAGGATTACAGCTGCCCGAGCTGAAACTCACCGTTAGCTATGAACCTAAACGCAAGCTGGTGATTTTAGATTACGTTAACGGTGGGCGCAAACAGGGCCCTAAACGCTGGGAATTGCCTCGTTGGCTTGGTTGGAAAATCCAATATCGTAAAGCTAGCCGTGTGGTTGATGTTAAATAGGTTGTCGGTATTTATTTGCGATCTCAGCCAAAAGATCGTTAGCACTAAATGTTGATTTTAACCACAGGAAATCCACTTTTGCACAGGTTTATTTTTTTACTATTTTTTTTCTGAGTATAACTTATCGATAAAGATCCATTTTAAGCTTGGTTTTTTTGGATCTTGATCTAAAGGAAATAACAATAAAGCAATAAAAAACAATGGTTTGTGTGGTTGTTGGTGAAAGGTTTTAGATCTATCCACAGATCGTGCTTGCTTGTTGATATCTCTGTTGATACTTGTGATTAACGATCTTACTTTAGAAGTGGATATGCTGAGGTTTACAGTTGACGATCTATTTGCGATCGCTCTGTAAATATTGGCTTACAGATTGATAATGTAGAGTCTAGATCTTACTATTTGATCTAGACTCATCTTGTTTTGAAGCGACTGTTGTGGGGTTGAGAAGCTTCTGTAGCGAGATAGACTATTTACCGATACAGAAAGAGCTGAATATTTTTCCGAGTAGATCATCTGAGGTGAACTTTCCGGTAATTTCCGATAAGGCCAATTGTGCCATTCTTAACTCTTCTGCGAGTAGTTCACCCGCTTGATATACTTCTAGCTGCTCTCTACCTAAATCTAAATGGCTGCTTGCCAGATCGAGCGCTTCTAAATGACGTCGACGGGCAATAAAGCCACCTTCTAGATTACTTTGGTAGCCCATCAATGATTTTAGGTGCTGTTGTAGTGCTGGTACACCTAAACCTGTTTTGGCTGAGATGCGGTGAACAGGATGACCTGCCTCTTCGGTGATCTCCAATGTTTCACCGGTAAGATCGGCTTTGTTACGTACAACGGTAACGCCTAAGTTTTTAGGTAAGCGATCAATAAAGTCAGGCCAAATTTCGTGTGGATCAACCGCATTTGTGGTGGTGCCATCAACCATAAACAGTACCTGATCAGCCGTTTTGATCTCGTCCCACGCTCGCTCTATACCTATCTTCTCAACAGTATCAGCGGTATCTCGTAGCCCAGCAGTATCGATAATATGCAGTGGCATACCATCTAAGTGGATATGCTCGCGCAGAACATCGCGAGTAGTACCGGCTATTTCAGTCACAATGGCAGATTCTTTACCGGCGAGGGCATTTAGTAAGCTTGATTTCCCCGCATTTGGACGGCCAGCAATCACCACTTTCATCCCTTCACGAATGATAGAGCCTTGTTTAGCGCTGGCTTGCACAGTATCGAGTTTAGTGATTATACGGTTGAGTGAGCCTGATATTTTACCGTCAGAAAGGAAGTCGACCTCTTCATCGGGGAAATCAATGGCTGCCTCGACGTATAAGCGCAGATTAGTGACCTGTTCGACAAGTTCATGTACTTGGGTCGAGAATTCGCCCTGTAACGAGTTTAAGGCGCTTTTAGCTGCTTGCTCACTGGTAGCGTCAATAAGGTCTGCAATCGCTTCTGCTTGCGTTAGGTCGAGCTTGTCGTTCATAAACGCCTGCTCGCTGAACTCACCGGGTTTAGCTATGCGTAAACCTTCGGTTTCCATTACGCGCTTAATGAGCATATCAAGTACGATTTGTCCGCCATGACCTTGCAGTTCAAGTACGTCTTCACCGGTAAATGAATTGGGGCCTTTAAAGTACAACGCGATACCCTGATCGATAACACCGCCTTGCTCATCTTTAAAGTCACAGTAATCGGCATAACGGGTTTTAGGGATATGGCCAAGTACCGCCATAGCAACATTGCTCGCTAAGTCGCCAGATACGCGAATAATACCTACACCGCCACGGCCAGGAGCGGTCGCTTGTGCCACGATAGTATCTGTTGTCATTACTGTGTTTCCTAATCTGTTTTCAGAGTGAAGTTAAAAATGTTGTCTCTACATAGATAGCAAAAAAGCGGTCAATACTGAGTATTAGACCGCTTTTTGTGAGTCGGAGCTAAGGGGTTATTTTAACCCTTTTTTCTCCAGTCCAGCATAGATAATCTTCTGCTGGGTAATCGCGACTAAGTTACCTACCAACCAGTATAGAACCAGACCTGCTGGGAACCATAGGAAGAATACGGTAAAGATAACTGGCATCCACTGCATCATCTTAACTTGCATTGGGTCCATAGTCGGTGCCATTGGCTGCATCTTCTGCATAATAAACATCGATACACCCATCAAGATAGGCATGACATAGTATGGATCTTGAACCGACAAATCGGTGATCCATAACATGAATGGTGCGTGACGTAGCTCGTAGCTTTCAAGCAACACCCAGTATAGTGCGATGAAGATTGGCATCTGTAGCAAGATTGGAAGACAGCCACCCATAGGGTTAACTTTCTCTTTCTTGTACAGTTCCATCATAGCTTGCCCCATCTTTTGACGGTCATCACCAAAACGCTCTTTCATATCAGCGAGTTTTGGCTGCAAGTTACGCATCTTAGCCATTGAAGTGTATTGCGCTTTAGTTAGTGGGTATAACATGCCACGAACGGTAAGCGTAATAAGGATAATAGCCACACCCCAGTTACCCACAAATGATTGATAGAACATCAATAACCAGTGAATTGGGATTGCTAACCACCATAGGAAGCCGTAATCAACTACTAGGTTTAATGACTCAGAAAGTGCTGATAGCGCTTCTTGGTCTTTAGGGCCTACATAGAACTGAGCTTTAATCGATTGCTCAGTACCTGGTGCAATATCATAAAGTGCGCCGCGGAAACCAATATTAGCTAAACCACCAGCACTCAAGCTAGAAAAGATAACGTTCTTATCATTTGCTGGCGGTACCCAAGCTGATACAAAGTAGTGCTGTAGCATTGCTACCCAACCACCAAGTGTCGACTTGTTTAGGTTCTTGTCAGCTATGTCATCGAAGCTGTATTTCTCATAGCGAGTATCTGCTGTAGAGAAAGCAGCACCACGATAAGTTGGCATCATCATGCTACTTTCGCTTTTCTTAATGCTGTGCTTGATCTGGCCATACATTTGAACTTGTAGCTGCGCATCAGAGGTGTTGTTGATTTGGTAATCAACATCTACATTGTGCTTGCCGCGGTAGAAGGTAAATAGCTTGGTGTAAGTCACACCATTAGCAGCCAAATAAGTTAATGGTACTTCTAACTTATCTTGACCTGCTAGGTCATACTCGCGAGAAGCGCTATCGAAATGTGCGCGACCTGTAGTACTGCTATCGATACCATCACGACCGATTAGACCACTTTGAGCGATATAATAAATATCGTTTGTTTGCTCAAGTAGCACAAATGGGTCATCACCATCTTGCTCAAGTTTATGAGAAAGTAGTGCGGAATGAACGATGTCACCGCCTACTGGATCAATTTTAAGAACAAATTGGTCTGTAGTAACAGTGATTAATTCTTTAGATGCGGTAACAGTTTCAGGTAATGCAGAATCTGCATCAGGTACATCTGAACTGTGAGCATCTGCAACAGTAGACGGGGCTACTGAAGATTGCGTTTGAGCAACCGGTTGAGGAGCTTTATCTGCTTGCCATTGTTGCCACAGTAAAAAGCTGACAAAAAGCAGACCGATAAGCAATATATTGCGTTGAGATTCCATAGCCTATTTATCGCACCTATGTTTTTTGTGAGGGACGGGATCTTCTCCGCCCGGATGTAAAGGGTGACATTTTAATATGCGTTTCGCTGCAAACCAACACCCTTTCACAACTCCATGCAAACGAATTGCTTCTATTGCGTAATGTGAACACGTCGGATTGAACCTACAACGAGGTCCCAGCATGGGACTTATTAGTACTTGGTAGCCACGAATAATCGCAGTTGCTAGCCATTGTAACGGCGAGAGAGTTTTCGCCATAGCTTTTCTACCAATTTTTTGAGTTCTGCGTTTTCCATATCAAGCACGCCATTTCTGACAAGCACAACAATATCTACAGCGGGTAGTTCATGCTGATGCAAACGAAAATTATCTCTAATAATACGTTTGATTTTATTTCGTTGGTGAGCTTTTTTTACGTAACGCTTAGCAACAGTTAACCCTAAACGAGGATGTTGCTCAGAATTAGGAATTGCAAGTAGAGTTATTTCAGCGGAAGACGCTTTGATAGGTTTGGTAAAAACAGATTTAAATTGCGCGGGAGTTAACAGACGTAACTCCCGCGTAAAGGTATAGCTAGTCACTTGCATCTCTACTATTAAGCAGAAAGACGAGCGCGACCTTTAGCACGGCGACGTGCGATGACCTTACGGCCACCTACAGTAGCCATACGAGCGCGGAAGCCGTGAGAACGCTTGCGCTTCAGGTTGCTAGGTTGAAAAGTACGTTTACTCATTATGGCAATCCGTCTTTGTTAGGTTAATAAACCTTATTCTCTACAAAATAGAGGTAAGGGCAAAAAAGAGGCCGAATTGTAATCACTTTAACTATGCACGTCAATAAGGAATCGACTCAAGTGATTAAATAATGCCTTCTTGGTTATTTCTTCGAAAGTAAAAAGCTACTAGGATTTGTGGATAACTCTGTGAGTTACCACTACATCTTGTGGTTTAGCAGATCAGAAATTAGATCGAAGCGTGTCTATTATAGATCGATCTGGATCGCTTTATAAAGCTGGTTTTGAGGGTTTCTGCTATTTTTTTGATCGTCAGCGATCGCTTAAGATCGTGATCTTATCGTTTCATTGATCTATCTGGGGATAAATATACGTAAAGGATAGCGATCAGCGTGATCTCACTATAGAATACACCTCTTTTGTATGATCTTTTGGGGATAAGTACGTGGCGGTTTCACTTTGGCAACAATGTATCGCAAGGCTGCAAGATGAGCTTTCCGCTCAGCAATTCAGTATGTGGATAAGACCGTTACAGGCAGAAATGGAAGGCGATACGCTTGTCATTTATGCACCTAACCGTTTCGTTTTAGATTGGGTTAGAGATAAATACCTTAATATCATCAACCAGTTTTTTACTGAGCAGATGGGCGCAGATGCACCTAATTTGCGTTTTGACATCGGTAGTCGTCCTTCTGCTAAGCCAGTTGTTCAGGCTACAGCGTCTATTAGACCAAAACCTGCAGCAAGCAAAGCGGTAGAAAGGCCTACCTTTAATGCGCCGCAAGCAGAGCCTGCTATTACCGCTAACCATCGCAGTAATATTAACCCAACCTATCAGTTCGATAACTTCGTAGAAGGTAAGTCGAACCAGTTAGGTAAGGCTGCAGCACTGCAAGTATCGGAAAACCCTGGCGGTGCTTACAATCCATTGTTCCTTTATGGTGGTACAGGTTTGGGTAAAACCCATCTATTGCACGCCGTAGGTAATGGCATTATCAAGAACAAGCCTGATGCTAAAGTGGTTTATATGCATTCGGAACGCTTTGTACAGGACATGGTTAAGGCCCTGCAAAACAATGCGATTGAAGAGTTCAAGCGTTACTACCGCAGCGTAGATGCACTGTTTATTGATGACATTCAATTCTTTGCTAACAAAGACCGATCTCAAGAAGAGTTTTTCCATACCTTTAATGCATTGTTAGAGGGTAACCATCAGATCATCTTGACCTCTGACAAATATCCGAAAGAGATCGACGGTGTTGAAGATCGTCTTAAGTCTCGATTTGGCTGGGGTCTAACGGTTGCTATTGAGCCACCAGAGTTAGAAACCCGGGTAGCTATCTTGATGCGTAAAGCACAAGAGAGTGGCATTAACCTGCCTGATGAAGTGGCTTTCTTTATTGCTAAGCGTTTACGTTCGAATGTTCGTGAGCTTGAAGGTGCGTTAAACCGTGTTATTGCCAACGCCAACTTTACAGGTCGTCCGATTACTATCGATTTTGTGCGTGAAGCACTGCGTGACTTACTGGCACTGCAAGAGAAGCTGGTGACGATTGATAATATTCAAAAGACTGTTGCTGAATACTACAAGATTAAGATGGCTGATATGTTGTCTAAGCGCCGTTCACGTAGCGTGGCGCGCCCAAGACAGATGGCTATGGCATTATCAAAAGAGCTTACTAACCAGAGCTTGCCAGAAATTGGCGATGCATTTGGTGGTCGTGACCATACAACTGTTTTACATGCATGTCGTAAAATTGCACAGTTGCGTGAAGAAAGTCATGACATTAAAGAAGATTATGCTAACTTGATAAGAACCTTATCTTCTTAATATCAGGGAATTGAAACCAATGAAATTTTCTATTGATAGGGATGCCCTATTAAAGCCACTTCAATTAGTCAGTGGAGCGGTGGAGAGACGACACAACTTGCCTATTCTGGCAAACCTTTTAGTAGAAGTAAGTGCTCACTCACTTAAATTGACTGGTACCGATTTAGAAGTTGAATTGGTCGGTGAAGTACAACTTGAAGGTGATGTGCTTGAAGGTCGTACAACTGTACCCGCTAAGAAATTCCTCGATATTGTTAAGTCTTTACCTGATCAGGTTGAGCTTAAAATAGAGCAACAAGAAAATCGTCTTTTGTTACGTTCTGGTCGTAGCCGCTTTACCTTGGCAACTTTGCCTGCGGAAGAGTACCCGAATGTAGAAGCGTTTGAAGCTGAAATAGAGTTTACCCTCAAGCAAGGCACTATGAAGTCCTTGATTGATGCCACTCAATTCTCAATGGCTAACCAAGATGTACGTTATTACCTTAATGGTTTGCTGTTAGAGACGGAAGGCAATGTGTTGCGCGCTATTGCGACTGATGGTCATCGTTTGGCATTAAGTCATCGAATGATCGAAGCATCACTGCCTGAAAAGCAGGTGATTGTGCCGCGTAAGGGTGTGCTTGAACTTATGCGCTCATTTGAAGGCGATGATTTAGATGTCACTATCGCCATTGGTGATAATGCTATCAGAGCGACAACAGCTACTGCAGTGTTTACCAGTAAGTTAGTCGATGGTCGTTTCCCTGATTATCGCCGTGTGTTGCCAAAAGGCGGCGACAAGATTGTTATCGCCAGTCGCCAGCAACTTAAACAGGCTTTATTGCGCGCTTCTATTTTATCTAATGAGAAGTTCCGCGGTGTACGGGTGCAGTTAGAGAACAACCTCATTAAGATCACAGCCAACAATCCTGAACAGGAAGAAGCGGAAGAGATCTTAGATGTTGAATATGAAAACACGCCGTTAGAGATTGGTTTTAACGTCAGCTATTTGCTCGACGTATTAAACAACCTACCGTCTGATGACGTGCGTATCACGTTAATTGATGGCAACTCTAGTGCGCTTATCGATAACCATGTAGAGCAAGACTCTATGTATGTTGTGATGCCTATGCGTTTATAGCAGCAAGTATTACTCAGCTTTCGATACCAGATAAAGTTTCTAAGACACTCTGTCGGCTTTATCTGGTATAAATACCACTTCTTAAATTTTTGTCCCCGCAGCGTTAAAAGGTATCAATGAGTCTTAACCGCCTTCATATTGAAGCTTTCCGTAATATTAGCTCGGCGCAATTGCAACCGGGTGAAGGACTAAATGTAATTTATGGTCAAAACGGTAGCGGCAAGACCAGCATTTTAGAGGCTATTTACTTTTTGGGTATGGGGCGCTCCTTTCGCAGTCATCTATCGCAACGAGTGATTAAGAATGATGCTGATGCACTAACTTTGTTTGCCAATATGGTGAGTGCCGAGGATGAGAGTAAAATTGGTCTCAGACGTTTTAGAAGCGGTGAGATTGAAGTAAAAATTAATGGTGATAAAGTAAAGCGTCTATCGACGTTAGCTGAAACTTTACCGATACAAGTGATTACTCCAGAAAGCTTTTCATTGCTTTTTGAAGGCCCAAAATCCAGACGTCAGTTTATAGACTGGGGCGCGTTCCATTCTGACCCTCGTTTTTATGCTGCATGGGTGAATGTAAGACGTATTTTAAAGCAAAGAAATCAGCTACTCAGAGACGAATCACCCTATAGTTCGATTCAATTTTGGGATAAAGAATTTATTCGTTATGCTGAACTGGTCACTGAGATACGAAAGCAATATGTAGACTCGTTAAATGAGCTACTTAAGGGTATAATCGAAGAGTTTTTACCTCAGGTTGATGTTAAGGTTTCTTTTACCCGAGGATGGGATAGTAAAACAGAGTATGCACAGCTGCTCGAGACGCAGTATCCCAGAGATTTAGCCACAGGCTTTACCGTCAGCGGACCTCATAAAGCGGACTTAAGATTGCGGGTAGGGACACTACCGGCGCAAGATGCTTTATCCCGTGGACAGTTAAAATTGTTAGTCTGTGCATTGCGTATTGCACAAGGAAAGTTGCTCAAACAACAAATAGATAAAAAAAGTATTTATCTGGTGGATGACCTTCCATCGGAATTGGATGCACAGCATAGGAAACTATTGCTTCAGCAGTTAGCAGATACCGGCGCACAAGTTTTTGTCACGGCAATCGAACCAGCAGCAATAGTCGATTCGTTAATCACGCCGCCAAGTAAAATGTTCCATGTGGAACATGGGCGTGTAACGGTAATTGAATAACCGACGAGAGAATAATATGTCAGAGAATAGTTATGATTCTTCGAGTATTAAGGTTTTAAAAGGCCTTGATGCGGTACGTAAGAGACCAGGAATGTACATCGGTGATACCGATGATGGCACCGGTCTACATCACATGGTATTCGAAGTGGTCGATAACTCTATCGATGAAGCGCTAGCGGGCCATTGTAACGACGTCATTATTACCATTCATGCCGATGGTTCTGTATCGGTAAAAGATGATGGACGTGGTATTCCGGTTGAGATCCATCCTGAAGAGGGTGTTTCTGCGGCTGAAGTTATTATGACGGTACTACATGCTGGTGGTAAGTTCGATGATAACTCTTATAAAGTATCGGGCGGTTTGCACGGTGTTGGTGTATCGGTAGTAAATGCACTGTCACACAAGTTGCAGTTGACGGTTCGCCGTGAAGGTAAACTTTATGAGCAGTTTTATACTCACGGTATACCTGATGCGCCGATTCAAGAGATTGGCGATGCAATCAATACCGGTACTGAACTAAGATTCTGGCCTAGCCCAGATACTTTTACCGATGTGCAGTTCCATTTCGACATTCTTGCAAAGCGTGTTCGTGAACTATCATTCCTTAACTCAGGTGTTGGTATTCGCTTAGTTGATGAACGTGATGACCGTGATGAGTTTTTTAAATACGATGGCGGTATTAGTGCCTTTGTTGATTACTTAAACGTTAACAAAACGCCGGTAAATAAAGAAGTATTCCATTTTATTCAAGAGCGTGATGACGGTATTACCGTTGAAGTGGCGATGCAGTGGAATGATGGCTTCCAAGAGAACATCTTCTGTTTCACTAACAACATCCCACAGCGCGATGGTGGTACTCACTTAGCGGGCTTCCGTGGTGCGTTAACACGTAACTTGAACAACTACATGGAACGTGAAGGTTTTAACAAGAAGGGCAAGACTGGCGCAACCGGCGATGATGCTCGTGAAGGTTTGACTGCTGTTATCTCTGTTAAAGTTCCGGATCCTAAGTTTAGTTCACAGACTAAAGACAAGTTGGTATCAAGCGAAGTAAAGTCTGCTGTAGAGCAAACAATGGGTGAGCAGTTAGGTGATTACCTAATGGAGCATCCAAACGAAGCTAAGTTGATTGTTGGTAAGATTATCGATGCTGCTCGTGCTCGTGAAGCGGCGCGTAAAGCTCGTGAAATGACTCGCCGTAAAGGTGCACTCGATTTAGGTGGTTTGCCAGGAAAGTTGGCCGATTGCCAAGAGAAAGACCCGGGGCTTTCTGAAATCTACATAGTGGAAGGGGACTCTGCTGGCGGATCAGCCAAGCAGGGACGTAACCGTAAGAACCAAGCGATTCTGCCACTTAAAGGTAAGATCTTAAACGTTGAAAAAGCACGTTTTGACAAGATGTTATCTTCGCAAGAAGTTGCTACGCTTATTACTGCATTAGGTTGTGGTATTGGTCGTGACGAATATGATCCAGATAAGACGCGTTACCATAACATCGTCATCATGACCGATGCCGACGTCGATGGCTCGCACATTCGTACCTTGCTATTGACCTTCTTTTTCCGTCAAATGCCTGAGCTTATCGAACGTGGTTATATCTATATTGCACAACCACCTTTGTATAAAGTGAAGAAAGGTAAGCAAGAGCAGTATTTGAAAGATGATCCTGCATTGATTGAGTATTTGACTACTCAAGCGTTGGATAATGCATTTGTTTATCCATCACAAGGCGCACCAGGCATGTCTGGTCTGCCATTAGAAGCGTTGGTTAATCAGTACCGTGAAGTAGAAGCGATTGTTCAGCGTCTAGAAAAGCGTTACCCAACAAACATTACAGATCTCATGCTTTATCACCCAGCATTGACTAATGAAATGTTGAGCGATGAAGCACAAGTTAAAACTTGGGCTGATAAATTAGTTGCCGATCTAATCGATAGAGAGTCAGGTGGTATTTTATATAGCGCTGAGCCTATCTTGGATCCAGAGCGTCATGTTTATCTACCTAAGATAACAATTCGTAAGCATGGTATAGATACTAACTACTTATTCAATTATGACTTCTTCCAATCTACAGATTATCAGCGCATCGTTAAGTTAGGCGCTGAACTTGATGGATTAGTGGAAGAGGGTGGTTACGTACAACGTGGTGAGCGTACTAAGGATATAACCAGCTTTATTGAAGGTCTTGAATGGTTGATGAGCGAAGCCAAGCGTGGTCAATATATCCAGCGTTATAAGGGATTGGGTGAGATGAACCCAGAGCAATTGTGGGAAACTACAATGGACCCTGAATCACGCCGCATGTTGCAAGTGACCATTGAAGATGCGATTGGCGCCGATCAACTATTCACTTGTTTGATGGGTGATCAAGTTGAACCGCGTCGTGACTTTATTGAGTCAAATGCACTTAACGTGGCTAACCTAGACGTTTAGTTTTATTGCGAAAGTCATTACTATTGCAAATAGTGAAATCGGCGCATCTAGCGCCGATTTTTTGTTGTATTGCATTTCATATCTGCTTGCAAAATTAAAGCAACTGATATGTCCGGTCATGTAAAATGTTTAAGAAAGCATTCAAAAAACTGTTTAATATCAGAGAAAAAGTCGTAATCGAAAAGCCAAAAAGCTTTTCAACGACTACAGAACTTTATCAACCCTCCCAGCTAAAACTACAGCCAAGTAATATTCAGCCAGAGGTTACTCAAGTTACCGCTATAGATGTTACTTCTCTTTTCTACAGCTTGTTGTTTCCTAGTATTCAGCAAAACGGTGTGGCAAATGAGTTGGAGAAAAATGTATTTAGGCGAGTAGAAGCTGCGTTGTCTGCGCCAAAAGCCATTGCAGATAGGGTATTAAAACTACCAACGCAAGTGGCGGCATTGGATAAACAGCTGGCGGACGAGACTAGCGATACCAAAGCCTTACTCGTCTTGATAGAAAAAGACCCTCTGCTAAGTATTGAGGTGCTAAAACTATGTAACAGCCCGCTGTTCAGACGCAGCGAAAAAGAGATCACCAGTTTACAGCAAGCATTAGTGCAGTTGGGGCGAGAGCAGATAAGGCGTTTTGTTACGACCAGTTTACTGCGTGGTTGTATTGAAATTAAGCCTATCTATTTCCGTCGCTTTGGTTCGCAAATTTGGCGTCATTCAATGCAAGTTGCCTATTTGGCAAGTGAGCTGTTTGAAGAAGATAGCGAAAGTGCCTTTATGTTGGGGCTAATCCATGACGTTGGTAAAATAGCGATCTTTAAATTGTTGTTAGAAGCGTTTAAGCAAGCAGAACCGGGCGAACAGCCTTGTTCTAGCCTCTTTAAGCAAGTGATGACGGCTAAATCATTAAGCCTAAGCGCCCTATTGGTGCAATATTGGGAATTACCTGCAATATTCAAGGCAGAGCTTAGTCGGTTAGCGATTGTTGATTCTAAGCCTGTTGGTGGCCTTGCTGAAGCGGTATGGCGGGCTAATTTAATCAGTGAGTGTTCGATGTTATTGGAAGCAGGGAAGTTGCAGGAGCAACAACTTAATCGTTTATTAATGGATACTGGTATTGATAGAACGGGCTTTGATGAATTGCACCAGAAGCTGATTCAGTTCTGATTAAAAATTGCAGTCAGTTTTAAGATACAAAAAAGCCCCTAACTTAGGGGCTTTTTAATGAGCTAATATTAGCTGGATTTACTGTAGCAATGAAATATCTGCAGCATGTAAGAACTGATCGCGTAGGCTAGAAAGTAACGCTAAGCGGTTGTTCTTAAGAGCTTCATCATCAGCCATTACCATGACATCTTCAAAGAAGGTATCTACGCTTTCACGCAAGCTAGCGAGTAGTGCCAGTGCTTCTTGGTAGTTAGCAGCTGCAAATAACGGTGCTAATTGTGGCTGTAGCTCTGCAAGTTTAGCAGCAAGTGCTTTTTCCGCTGCTTCAACCAGTAAGGCATCATCGATAGTTGCTGGCAGCTCGCCTTCAACTTTCGCTAAGATGTTTGATACCCGCTTGTTTGCTGCTGCGAGCGCTAAGGCTTGTTCTAGTGTTCTGAAATGTGCCACTGCTTTAATGCGGCTTTCAAAGTCAGCTGGAGCGGTAGGACGGCGAGCCAATACAGCAAGGATAACATCAACGCTAATTCCTTGGTCTTGGTACCATGCTCGGAAACGCCCCATAAAGAACTCAAGTACTTGCTCAGGCGCTTTGTCATTAGTGAGGTTTTCACCATGTAACTCTTGTGCTTTAGCAATCAAATCGACGAGATCAAGTGGTAAGTTATTTTCTAAACAGATACGCAATACACCAATTGCAGCACGACGCAGTGCGAATGGGTCAGCAGCACCTTTCGGCGCTTGGCCAATACCAAAAATACCCACCAGCGTGTCGAGCTTTTCAGCCAGTGCAACACAGATAGATACGGGGGCAGTAGGCACTGTATCGCCTGAGAATTTAGGCTTGTACTGCTCAGATAGTGCAACTGCTACCGCTTCTGTTTCACCATTTAGACGCGCATAATGCATGCCCATAGTGCCTTGAAGGTCGGTAAACTCCATCACCATGTTAGTCATCAAGTCTGACTTACACAGTAGACCTGCACGAGCAGCTTCTTCGCTATTAGCGTCGATGCTGGTGGCAATGTATGCCGCCAATGTAGAGATGCGTTCAACGCGTTGCTTGATGGTGCCAAGCTGCTTTTGGAACACAACGGTTTCTAAGCTACTAAGGCGTGACTCAAGGCTGTTCTTTTTATCTGTTTCGAAGAAGAACTCAGCATCAGCTAGGCGAGGGCGAACCACTTTTTCGTTACCTGAAATAATCTGTTGCGGATCTTTCGATTCGATATTGGTAACAAAAATGAAGTTAGGCAATAGTTGACCTGCATCATCAAATACTGGGAAGTATTTTTGATCGCCTTTCATGGTATAAACCAAGGCTTCAGCAGGTACGTCGAGGAACTTTTCTTCAAAACTCGCCGTTAATACAACAGGCCATTCGACAAGCGAAGTCACTTCTTCAAGCAAATCATCTTCTAGATCTGCTACGCCACCTAATTTAGCGGCTGCAGCCTCTGCATCAGCTTTTATCTGTGCTTTACGAGCTTCATAATCTGCATCGACTTTACCTTGCTCTTTTAGTACTGAGAGGTAATTGTCTGCATGATCAAGCTCTATGCTTGGCGTACCCATAAAGCGGTGACCGCGGATGATACGATCAGACTTAATACCTAATAGTTCTCCTTCAACCACTTCACTGCCTAATAGCATAGTAACAGTGTGTACTGGGCGGATAAACTGGGTGGTATTGCTACCCCAACGCATCGGCTTAGGAATAGGTAATTTGTCTAATGAGCGCTGCGCCATTGCAGCAATCAAGCTCTTAGTTTCAACACCAACCACTTTTGCTTGATGCAGTAACCATTCACCTTTATCAGTCTTAAGGCGATCTGCTTGTTCTACAGTAATACCATTACCACGAGCCCAGCCCATGGCAGCTTTGGTTGGGTTACCGTCAGCATCAAAAGCTTGTGCGACAGCTGGGCCACGTTTTTCAACTACCTTGTCTGCTTGAGCAAGTGCAAGTTGGTTGATGTTTATCGCTAGGCGGCGAGGCGCTGCATGCCAAACCGCAGACTCAAAAGTCAGCTCAGCTTTTTTCAGCTCGTCAGTAAAGTTACTAAGAAAAGACTCTGCCAATTTACGCAGTGACTTTGGTGGCAGTTCTTCTGTACCGACTTCAATCAGTAAGTTTTCAAAATTCATCAGTTAATCCTCTACTTACCGATAGGGAAGCCAAGTGCTTCACGAGATTGATAGTAAGCTTCAGCAACACCTTTGGCCATGGTGCGAACGCGTAAAATGTAACGCTGGCGCTCAGTCACAGAGATTGCATGGCGGGCATCTAGCAGGTTGAATGCGTGAGAGGCTTTCATTACCTGCTCATAAGCAGGTAGGGCGAGCGGCTTCTCTAATGAAAGCAGGTGTTGGCAAGCAACTTCGCAGTCATCGAATGCTCTAAATAAGACTTCAACATTGGCGTGTTCAAAGTTATAAGCTGATTGCTCAACTTCATTTTGATGGAAGATATCGCCATACATGACTTTGCCCATCGGGCCGTCAGTCCAGACTAAATCATAAACGTTATCCACTTCTTGGATATACATAGCAAGACGCTCTAGGCCGTATGTGATCTCACCTGTAACGGGCTTACACTCTAGTCCACCAACTTGCTGGAAGTAGGTAAATTGAGAAACTTCCATACCGTTCAGCCACACTTCCCAACCAAGTCCCCACGCACCTAAAGTGGGTGATTCCCAGTTGTCTTCAACAAAGCGAACATCATGGATGTTCATGTCGATGCCTGCTGCTTCTAACGATCCAAGATATAGCTCCTGGATATTATCTGGTGAAGGTTTTAGTACGACTTGGTACTGATAAAAGTGCTGTAGACGGTTTGGGTTGTCACCGTAGCGGCCATCGGTAGGACGACGACTTGGTTGTACATAGGCACAACTCATCGGCTCTGGGCCTAGCGCTCTTAGGAAAGTCATAGGGTGGAATGTGCCAGCACCTACTTCCATATCTAATGGTTGAACAATTGCGCAACCTTGCTGCGCCCAGTATTCCTGTAGGGTCATAATAAAACCCTGGAATGTTTTTACGTCGTGTTTGGTCGTCATATCCGCTTGTCTACTGCCTGGAAGCCTAAATAGAAAATGGTTTCGATTATACCTTGTAGAATAGCGCTTATGTAGGTTATTTTTTATCTGGTTGGTTAAAATTATGGGATTTGTACTATGGAAGTAATACGTTGTGCTTGGGTGGGTAATGATCCTATCTATGAGGAGTACCATGACCAAGTATGGGGTAGGCCGGTATTTGATAGTCGGGAGCTATTTGAAAAGCTCTGTCTCGATGGTCAGCAAGCTGGTTTGTCTTGGATTACGATCCTGAAAAAACAGCAAAACTATGAGGCTGCATTTGCCAATTTTAACCCGGAAATTATCGCCCTGTTCGACGCCGATAAGGTTGAGGAGTTACTGCTTAATCCCGGTATTGTTCGTAACCGCTTAAAGGTAAATTCAATTATTAGAAATGCAAAAGCTTATCTAGCATTTGTAGAGCAGGGTAATGATTTTTCAGCGTTTTTATGGGATTTTGTTGGTGGCAAGCCTAAAGTGAATAATCCACGGTCGATGAAAGAAGTGCCAGCCCAAACACCAGAATCTGAAGCGATGTCGAAAGCACTTAAAAAGCTAGGTTTTAACTTTGTCGGACCGACAATATGCTACGCTTTTATGCAAGCTGTTGGCATGGTCAATGACCACACCACGGATTGCTTTTGTTATAAGAAATGCTGATGACTAAGGTGATGCAATGACTAAATGCGATGGGTCTTCATCGTATAAATAGATAGCATTAAATTCTAATTCTCCAGCATCATTTGTATTGGCACTGATAAAGCTGATATTGGAATCAAACTCTGCTAAGTGAGCTTTGCCTTCAGCTGTGAGCTCATCGGTTATCAAAGAGAGTATGCAAGCATTTCCGGCGCAAGCTATGCGTTGGTCATAAATATTGCTGTCTTTTAAGGCCAATAGTTGTTGATTAAGTAGGCCTTGTCTTCTACTTGCTTGTTCATTATCGAGTGGTAATTCGGAAATGTGTTCAATGAAATCTTTGATATCGGTAGTCAGTACCGTTTTTACTGCTCCAGCCTTGAGTTCTCCTTGAACATTGAAAAAGAATGCATCGATGGATTGATGATCTGTAAGATGAGAGTATTTATTTGGCTCATCTTCGGTGTCTAGGTTTTCGGTCACAGAGTGGGTGAATTGCTCGTCAGCTTTATCGTGTTCTTTATTGTTGGAGAAGACGCTCTCTCTAGTTTTTTCAGGGCTTGTGTTTCCTTTGTTGACAGATGTTGCAGGTCGAAGCTCAGAAGTCACACTTGGTTTATTTAGAATGTAGCTTGTCAGCAGAATGGTTAAAGATACGCTTACGCATAGCAAGGCGATGACGTTGATTATTCTCATTAATGATATTCCCTTAAATTTAACTAAGAACTCCGTTCCTTTTTTATACCATAGAGCAATAACTCTTTTTATAAAAGTACATACTAAAAATAAAAGGATGTTCCACGTGGAACATCCTTTTTTGCTAGAGAGCAACTTTATTCTCATTTTTAGAACAAAAATTAATTTTCCTGAAATATTTAAACCGGAGTTAAGTTACTCAGAATTTAAATTTATAAATTAATTCTATTTTTCAAAAAAGAATGGTTTTCTCTCTTTTCCGCGATTTTTGTTGCCACCATTTAACTGGTCCATTGTTTCGGCATTATAAAGTTTACCGTTTACCATGGTGTAAGTAACCCGATCCGTTACTCGAATATCTTCAAGTGGATTCCCGTCAATCACAATTAAGTCTGCCAGCTTACCTTGTTTGATTGAACCAATTTGGTGATCCATCGCAAAGTGTTTCGCTGGGTTAATGGTTGCTGTTTTAAGTACTTCAAGATTACTCATGCCACCTTGAGCAAACATCCACATTTCCCAGTGTGCTGCTAGACCTTCACGTTGACCATGTGCACCGATATTTGGCTTGATGCCAATTTCGTTAAGCTCATTGGCGACTCGAGCTACATTGAAATGGTTGTAATGTTCATCTGGTGCAGTAGGGCGACGCATTGAACGAGCATCAAGAATATCTGATGGCACATACATAGATAGACGTGGGTGAGCCCAAACATCAGTTTTGTCGTACCAGTAGTTTTCACCAGAAATACCACCGTAAGCTACAACAAGAGTTGGTGTGTAACCAACTTCTGTTTGGCCCCAGAACTGCTTTATGTCGCTATAAATATTAGCAGCTGGCAATGAGTGTTCTATACCTGTATGGCCATCAGCAATCATGGTGAGGTTGTGTTGTAGTAAGCTACCACCTTCAGGAACAACCATCATCTCTAGCTCTCGCGCAGCAGCGATTACTTGTTGACGCTGGTTGCGTCGTGGTTGGTTGTAACTTTTAACACTAAATGCCCCAACTTTCTTCAGACGTTCCAAGTGGAATTTGGCATCATCTAGTGAGTCGATATGCGAGGTATAACCCGGAGCATTTGCACCGTATAAAATTGTACCAGTAGAGAATATACGTGGGCCGGCAATGTTACCTGCTTTTTGCTGCTCAGAAGCGGCGAAAATCTCAGTGGTATCATTTGATGGATCATGTATCGCTGTGACACCCAAAGATAGATTAGAGTACAGCTCCCAGTTTTGCTGAGGGATAATCTCATTCTCACCTTGAGCGCCATGGGCGTGTGCATCGAATAAGCCCGGCATCAGAGTTTTGCCTGTTATGTCGATAACTTTAGCATCGCTTGGAATATCGATTACAGAGGATGAACCAACGCTCACAATATGATTATCCTTTACGATAACCGTACCATTGTCGATGATCTGATCATTCTCCATTGTAATGATTTTTCCACCAACAAAAGCAATTGTTCCACGTGGAACATCGGCTTTTTTAGTAAAACCTAGATCAGTAATTGTTGGTTTTACTTTTTCATCTTCAGCTTGTTCGCCATATTGAGTATCTACTTTCACTTGATATAGCTCTGGGCCGAGCGTCCAATAAAGCTGGTTGTTGTCATTGTTCCAACTGATACTTTCACCTGCACGAACACTCAGTTGGGTAACCGGTAAGTTATTCGCTTTTGGGCCAATCTGAACTGTTTCACCATGCTTAGCGAAAGGAGTCACGAAGACCTTAAAGCGCTCAGCGAAGGCCAACTGCTTGCCGTCAGGTGATACTCTAAACTCTGTTGCATGTTTACTGGTGTAGTGCACACGCTTTTCAAAACCATTTAAACCTATAGAAGATAGTTGCGGCGTTTCACCACTTTCCATAAAGTAAACACGTTCATTGTCAGCGCCAAACTGCGGTTGGTAACCGGAGGCAGTGATCTTAACATTGTTATCGCCGTCGATATCTACCTGGTATAACCCTGTTTCTTGTGACCAAGTACGTGGGGTAATGTAGCCACCTTTAGCTTTACGATAAACAATGGTTTCGCCATCAGGAGAGAAGGTGGGCTCAACGTATTTGCCCGGCTCTTTAGTCAGAACCTTGACTCGCTTATTACGAACTGTAGCAAGACTCACTGTGCCTTGCTGTTGGTCATCCCAAGTGGTGAATACTATCTTCTTGCCGTCGCGAGACCATTGTGGAAATAGTTCTCTAAGCTCACTATCAAGTTTAGTTAGTCGAGACATTTTTCCATCAGGTAAGCTCTTGACCCAGATCTTGCCCAGTGCTTCGAACGCTACTTTTTTACCATCAGGTGAAACCTGAGCCATACGCAGCATCTTGACATCAAACACATCTTTGTCGAGATCTTGTTGGAAGCGAACAGCGGGCTGAACCGCTCGTTCTGTTTTAACACTGAAAGGGATCTGTGCAACTGATTTTGACTCTACATCTAGCTTGTTAATCTTACCGTTGGCCCAGAATACGATTTCATCGTTATCAGCTGTCCAGCTCATGGTTGGATAGACACCATGAATTGCCCACGTTTCCTGCATGTCGCGGTCAAGCTCACCGTAAAGTTTTTCTGTTTTACCTGACTTAAGATCTAATAGGTAAAGCGAAGACTGGAAGCCATCCCGCTTAATATAAGCAAGTTTTTCTCCATCAGGGCTCGGTGTTGGTCTAATTGCGCCGCCCGTACCTTGGATCAGTACTTCAATATCACCAGTTTCGGTATCGTAACGCTTGATCTTGTAGATACCTTTTACTGAATCTTTAGAGTAGTGAAATGTTTTACCTGGTGTGGCATCTTGACTGAAGTAGATATAACGGCCATCTGGCGAGTAGGCTGGTTCACCTAAGTCTTTCTGTTCATTTGGTCGTTCGGTTAACTTTACCCCTTCACCGCCAGCAACGTGGTACATCCAAACCTCACCAGCACCTAAACTGCGGCTACCGGTATAATGCTTGCGAGCCACAAGATATTGTCCGTCTGGGCTCCATGCTGGGCTGTTAAGTAAGCGAAAAGTTTCTGTGGTCACAGGCCGCGGATTGCTGCCATCAGCCTCCATGATCCAAATGTTATCGCCGCCATCTTCATCTGAAGTAAAAGCAATGTATTTTCCATCTGGGCTATATACTGGCTGCATCTGCCATGCGATGCCTTTTGCAAGTGGCGTTGCTTCGCCACCGTCTGTTGAGATCTGATAGATATCTCCAAGCAAGTCGAACACTATGTGTTTGCCGTTAGGGCTAACACTGACATTCATCCATGTGCCTTCTGTGACATCAATTTTAACTTGTTGTAGTGGCGCATTTGCGGGTGCATTCACCTGCCAAGATTTCTTATCTTCTTCGGCTAAGGCGGGCATGCTGAAACTTAGCGCAATGGCTGCATATAGGGGGGTGAGCTTATTTTTTAACATGCTATTCCTATGTTTTTTTTGTAGTTGTTCAGGAGTGACAGTATTGCTTGTAATCTAGGTGTCAATTTCGGTAACAGTTATCGCATAAATCTGTTAACAGTAAAACATAAATTCTGTTTCAATTAGTTAAAGGCGGAAGTCGAGAGTTTAATGGGGTAGTGAGTTGGTGGTGTAAATTAACTTACTACTGTATCTATTGGGAGGGGATGGCCGCACCTTTGATGCGGCCCTTGTTTTACTCGGCTGATGCTTTTAGGGAAACAGAGTCATTTATCGCAATGCTAGCATCATTTAAGACGCGGCAGGTGACTCCACCTCGCCAGTCTGGCAACAGCGCTTTTTCCAACCCTGGGTAAGCCATTGCCATCTTCTTACAAGGATCTGTTTCACCGGTTATCTCGAGAATAAGTTCGCCGATGGCAATCTGTTTTCCTTGGTCTTGTGCAGAAAAGCTAATGCCATCAACTAACAGGTTTGCTCTACGAGTAAACCAAGGTAGATTTTTGTGTACCTCGTTACAAGCTAGTTGCCATTGCTGTACCGACATCACAGTAACTTGGCGTTTACCTGGGCGGCCGAAAATATCGTTTTCGACTCCATGGCTTTGGGTGACCGCAGCGTGTTCGGTTGTGATCATCGCGCCGCGTTTTTCAGTTTTATATGCAATACCAATAAGTTTTGTCATCGGATAAATCCCTATGTCCGGTTGAAGAGCTTTAAAGGCCTTTCTTTATCAAATACTGATAAGGAGTCGCTTCTGTTTGGCTGGCGATCAGCGTGTGATCCATGAATTCACAAAAGCTTGGAATATCACGAGTAGTTGCTGGATCATCGGCAATAATCAATAGAGTCTCGCCATCGTTCATACGTCTTACAGACTTACGCACCATCATTACAGGTTCTGGACACCTAAGTCCTAATGCATCGAGTTGATGTTGTGCGTTACTAAATTGGTCGCTCATAATGCCTCGGTAGAACGATTAAACAGAGGAGGCTAATATTACTCCAGAGCCGTTAGTTATCCAAGTTGATTACTGGGTTTTGTGAGATTGACTCTGTTTACTATAAGCTGAATGTTCCACGTGGAACATACCTTTTAAGGATTGCCATCAAACAGTGAGGGCAGCGTATTTAGCATTTAGTAACTGCTGTAAATCAGTTGGTGACAAAGCAATATCTAAGCCTCTGCGACCACCGCTAATATAAATGGTTTCTAGCGCACAGCATGAGTCGTTGATGAAGGTAGGGAGTTGTCGCTTTTGAGCTATGGGGCTGACGCCACCCAATACATAACCAGAGCTTCGTTGCACCTCTATCGCTTCAGCCATCACTGCCTTTTTAGCTTTGGCTGCCTTGGCTATTGATTTCATACTCAGCTTTGCAGCAACAGGAATAATGGCAACGGCCAGTTGCTTAGCGTCGAGCTTTACGACTAATGTTTTAAATACTTGTTCTGCTGGTACAGCTATTTTCTCCGCTGCTTCTAAGCCATATGCTTGGCAGGCCGGATCATGTTGATACTCATGTATCTGATGAGCAATTTTATGTTTAATCAATAGGTCTATTGCAGGTGTCATTGTTGGCCTTATTCTTGGGGCTCGCTAAATAGATTTTTCCATAACTAAGACTTTTATTCCGTGATAGGTGACCTGTTCTACTGCTTGCCAGCCAAGTTTGGAATACAATCCGCTGGCCATATTTTCTGTCTGCAGATTTATATTTGCCACCTTTAATGAGCTCGCTTTGTCGATGATAGCCTTAATCAATCTTTCTGCAACACCTTGCCCTCTATAAGCCGATTCGACATAGACTCCGCCTAACCAATGTTCTCTTTCGGGATAGATATCCATTTCATGAAAACGTAGCTGGGCTGCACCTATTAATTTTTCATTTTCAAGTGCCAGCATAATTAGCGGCAGTTTGTCGTCATTTAGGTATTCAGAGAGCTTTTTCTCAAGCTCCGCAGTGCTGCGACCTTCACCAATATAGCCCCATTCGTCACTATACCACTTCGCGATTTTCGCTATCGATTCCGGTCTTTCCGATAGTAAAAGTAGTTGCATCATCTTGCGCCTTGTTGAGCCGGTTAATTTGACATTTGTTAATGTTTTTCTTAATAGAATGCTGTTAATTATAGTGGTTTTTTATCTTGCCAATTAATCAATATACATAGTTGATGACGGGATAAAAGCCACAATATGAAAGTATTAGCTATTTTTTTTAATTTAGACTTTTTACTTAACTTCATCTAAGTTGTTGTGATACATTGGATTTATTGTTGAGAGGGGGATTCCTCTTATGTGTAGATTCAAGGATGATTAAATCGACATGGATAATGTTGAGAAACCTACCAAGGTTAGTTTCTGGAGTAAGCTACAAAGTATAGCGTTAACTATTGTTGCGCTTATGTTGTCATTAGGGCAGTGGAATGACACTAAAGATGCTGTTAGTAGTGCCTATGAAGCTGTTATCGCTAATTGGACAAACGACATAGAGTACAAGCACCTTTCTACTCTGCATGTCGGCCAAACTCAAGCTTACATTACCAGTGTTTTTGGTGATCCGCATGTATCCAAAAAATCCAAGTCTGATACCGATATTGTCTATTTTTATTACAGCAATAAGAAATACCAACTCACGCTAGTCATTAAAGATAAGCGTTTATCAGGCTATGCTGTGGTTGGCTTAAATCCTGATTTTCAAGTCTCAATTCCCTATACATCCCAGACATTATTATCGACTTCGCTAGAACACTCTTTTTCTCAAACTGATAGTTACTTTTCTGATGCAAATAATCTTGAGTATTACGCTGAAGCTCACGATTTAGGTAAAAAGGTAATGTTCTATAACCTAATTTTGGGGGCTGTAAACTACGGTGATTTTAGTCCTGCTGATCGCCATGCGGTAAAGACGCTCAATGCTGACTTAGATCGGGGCGTTGAGGATATGAGCACTGCATTAGCCACAAGCCGCAAGCTTACTCCAAACTATTTTGCTGTTACTGAGCTTGCGCCCAAAGTGATGGTTGAAGGGCTATTAACTCACTTTGAATATAAGACACTTTTAAAAATAGATTAACATCAAGGATGAAGAATGAATCTAAAACTAAGCGCTATATTTTTAGGGCTAACCTTAGTTGCTGCCTGCCAATCAACAAGTAAGGCTCCTAATTGGTATTTGAATTCTGTAACGACAAATAGTGCATCGCTCGTTGCTGTTGGTGAGGCTGCATCACTTGATAAAGCTAAACAAAAGGCAATGAGTGCCCTTAACCAGCAACTATGGACCGAAGTAAAATCGAAAGGTTTAAGCCGTAATATTGCAAACGACATCAATGGCCGTGAACATTATCAGCAGCTTAATGACTTTAGCGTGAATACTAAGACATTAGCAGTGGTGCTTAATGGTGTTGTATTCTCTAAGGCACAACAGGTTGGTAAAACCTTCTATGTTGAGGCAGTGGTTGATAAGGCAAAAATTAACAGCCAACTGCTTGCTGACATTGAAAGCTACAATCAACAAGCGCAGTTTGAACTCGATAGCTTGCCACAGATGGATCCTCTCGTTTGGTGGCTGAAAAATGCTGATGTGACGACACTCGAACGAAACATGGCGAGTCGGTTATCTATGCTGACCGCATTATCCTCTGAAAAACAGGCTTCCAGAAATCTTATCCCTCAATTAAAAGCAAAAGTGGCAGAGGTGCATTCAGGTATAAAAGTGGCAATTGCAGCGACTGCCAATGACCAGCTGATGAAAAAATCAATTACGGCTTATTTTACAGACTTCAATATACAAGTTGTTGACGGCTCATCAAGCAACTATAGCCATCAACTTATTCTAGATACCGATTGGCGTAAGAACTACATATCAGATATGTATATTTCAACCGTCCAAGTTAACTTAATACTTAAAAATCAGAGTGGTAGCACTTTGGCTAGTAATGAAATTATAGCCAATGCTAATTCTGTAACCAGTTATGAGCGTGCCAATGAAGGTGCCTCTCGCCGTTTTTCTGCCGAGTTAAAAGAGCAGGACTTTTGGAAAGCTTTAGGGCTTTAGTAAAATTTATATAATTGAATAGGGATATCAATATGTTTAAAAAAGCTTTTGTTGCATTAGCCGTGTTAACTGCGGTAACGGGTTGTAAGTCAACAGGCCCTAATGTCTGTTCAGTATCGACTAGAGTTGAGTTACCTGTAAGTAGTCATGTGGTTAAGGGTACTGCTAGTACTAAAGTTATTATTTTTGAGCCGGATCTAAAGGTCGATACTTCAACAGCAAGAAATATTACCGCCTCTTTTCATCAATCATTGACGAAGCAAGTTGATATTACTGGTTCTAAAATTGTGGATCGTAGTTTAGCTAAGAAATTGAAATCAGAGTTACAGATAGCTGAAGCAAGCGGAGTATATAGCTCTGAAGGCGTACCGGTGGCAGATTTTGCCATATTTACCGATATCGGTGTCGCTAGTTTTTCTCGTGAATTTAAGGCTGCTCACAAAGCTTACGACCCCATTGAAGATAAGCGGGTATACGTCGCGGCTGCATGTCATTTCGAGGCCAAAATAGAGGCAAGTACTAAAGCAGTATCATTACCTGATATGTTAACACTAGATCAAATTGAATTTATTGGAGATAGTACTCACTCATATGAGACAAGTAATTCTCGATGCCCAATTTCTAACGACCAGATCAATAGTATGGTTGCTGAAGCGGCCAAGTATTCAGTGACTCGTAATGATGATCTGAAAAACTTATTAGCACCAAGAGCAAGCATTGTAGAGATGCGACAGTGTGATGCCGGCACTATGGTACGTATCGATATGGGCAGCAGCCATGGTGTTGAACCTGAGTGGGATGTTGATTTTATTACCCATGAGAAAGTTACTAACTACGCGGGTGAAATTGAAATCGAAACCAGTGGTTACGGTGAAGGTGAAGTCATTAATAATGCTGAGCATGGCATTAAACCAAATCATTCTTGGGTAATTATTGATAACGATATGGCGGGTAAGGTAAAACGTGGTGATACTGTCAAAGTAAAGTTTGAAGATGCCTGTAATGACTTGTCAATTTTCGCTAGTTTATGCCATAAAACGTCTGAAACAATGTCAAAAACATTTAGCTTTTAAGGGAATAAAATGAAAAAAGTACTAATTACAACAGCTATATTGGGATTAATAGGCGGTTGTTCAAGTAACGACACTGTGCAGAACGTGCAGCAGATAGACTGCTTTTATCCAGACGCTCCAACTGTGAGCGCGCCGCGTTGGGTCTGTGATGTAATGCCTGAAGGTTTAGAAATGGGTGCGGTTGGTTACGCTAAGAAAAGTGTTGCTGGCTTAAGTATTATGCGCGATGTAGCGACTAACGATGCGCGTGCAAGGTTAGCTCAGCAGTTTGAGTCAAACGTTAATACCCTGTTCAAGCAAGCCACTCAAGCGAATGTGATTTCGACCACTGAAAGTGTGTCTGAAGAGGTTAATGAGTATTTTGAGTCTGTGACTAAAAACGTCACTAGCCGTACCTTGTCTAATAGCCGAGTGATCGTTACTCAGCGTAGCCCTGGTGGCGGACTATATACGTTAGTGGGCATGGATAAAGTCACCTACGATGAAAACCTAGCAAAAGTGGTTGCCGCTGCGGGCAAGAAAGATCCTGAGCTGTGGAATAAGTTTAACAACAAGAAAGCTGCTGAAGAGCTAGATGCGGTACTTTCTACGTTACAGAAACTTTAATCATAACCTAGATAGAGAAGAGGGAAGCACTTAGCTTCCTTCTTGCTTTCTACAGGTTTTTTACATTGCGGGCAGTGATGAAAGGATTCAATATGAAGACTCGTTTTACAGGTTTGATGACCTGCTTAATGTTGAGTGCACCGTCGGTTTTTGCAGCAGATCGCTTTGCAGAAATTGATACTGAAATAGATAAAGCTAGTTTTACTCAAGAGCAAAAGGATAAGGAATATCAAGATTTTGTTTTTGCTTACATGGCTGAATATGAAAATTGGCGAGTTGAATATCTTAAAGAGTTTGACCAGTACAGAGCCGAAATTATAAAAAAGTGGGGTGTTGGTGAGATATCTGAGCCACATAAGAGTGTGGAGTACTCTGCAGACCAAACTGTAAAATCGATTATCGATTATGATAATAACGAGGTTTCAGTTTCAATCCTGGTTGATAGCAATACCACTGATGATGAGGCGAAAGCTGAACTTAAGAAGCAAGTTGCTGCATTAGCCGCAACTCCAGAGTCTAATGTATCTAAAGTTATTACTGCACTTGAACCAGAAGCTGTTGCTGCAGTTAAAGTTACCCCAGTGGCATTCTCTGCTGAAAATGAAAAACAAGCTAAACAAGTCATCATAGAGCAAACAAAAGCCCAGTTAGTAGAGATAGATAAAGAGTCGGATAAAGTCCAGCTGACTAAGGCTGATAGCTTATCTATCGACATGATTGAGCAGGTCACTATTCAGAAAAAGAAAAAGTTACTGGCGGTCGCTAAAGAGCGTCTAATTGCCGTTGCTGATGATTATGATAAGCAGCGTGCAGAGAAGACTGCAAAACTAACAGCAAAGAAGATTGTCGAATACAAAGTAAAATTGCCTAAGAATGGTTTGAGCTCAAGAGCTAATGCTGTGGTTGATTTCGCGCAGGAGGAGGGGGAAAGGTGGCAAATTTCCTCAGCACTAATTATGGCGGTTATTCATTCTGAGTCGAGCTTTGATCCCAAAGCAACTTCACCAATCCCAGCCTATGGTTTGATGCAAATTGTGCCAACAACAGCGGGCTATGATGTAAACCAGATCGTGAGAAAGATTAGTGAACCCATGTCTTCCGGTGATCTGTATGTTCCTGATGTAAATGTCGAAACGGGTGCCGCTTATCTTAATATTTTGAATAAGCGTTACCTCAAGTCTATTGAGAACGATGAGAGCCGTTTGTACTGCATGATTGCTGCATATAACACTGGCGCTGGTAACGTTGCTAAAGCGTTTAATGCTGATGGTGCGAGAAATATCAGAAAGGCGGCTAAAGTGATTAACAAGATGGCACCAGATGAAGTTTATCAGCACCTACTCCATAATCTTCCTTATGACGAAACTAAACATTATCTGAAGAAGGTCAGTAGCCGTATCGAACTTTATCAAAATAAGATTTAATATTTTGAGCAAATAAAAAAGCCAGCTGATGCTGGCTTTTTTCATGAGCGATTAGCTAATCGTTAAGGGCGCTCGAAGATTGTTGCGATACCTTGGCCTAAACCAATACACATGGTTGCTAGACCATATTTAGCATCTTTAGCTTCCATGAGGTTAATCAGGGTCGTCGAGATACGAGTACCTGAACAACCTAGTGGGTGGCCCAGTGCAATCGCGCCACCATTGAGGTTAATCTTTTCGTCAACCACATCCATTAAGCCTAAGTCTTTAACACAAGGTAGAGACTGAGCGGCAAACGCTTCATTGAGTTCAATAACATCTAAGTCATCAACTGTTAGGCCTGCACGTTTAAGGGCTTTTTTAGTTGCTGGTACTGGACCGTAACCCATAATCGCTGCATCACAACCGGCAATCGCCATTGAGCGAATGCGAGCTCGAATCGGTAAGCCAAGCTCTTTTGCCTTTTCCTCTTCCATCACTAGCATTGCTGACGCACCATCAGACAGCGCTGAAGAGGTTCCAGCTGTTACTGTACCGTTAGCTGGGTCAAAAGCAGGGCGTAGGCCTGATAGTGATTCCATTGAGGTTTCTGGGCGAATAACTTCGTCATGCTCGACTTTGATTAGTGCACCATCTGCGTCATGACCTTCAATTGCCACGATTTCGTTAGCAAAGCGGCCTTCAACTGTCGCTGCATGAGCGCGTTGATGTGAACGCACGGCAAAAGCATCTTGTTGTTCACGAGTAATACCGTGCATTTTACCTAGCATCTCTGCAGTAAGCCCCATCATACCTGATGCCTTGGCTACATTGTTAGCAAGACCTGGGTGAAAATCTACACCATGGTTCATTGGAACGTGTCCCATATGCTCAACACCACCAACGATAAAGGTATCGCCTTGGCCTGTCATAATTGCGCGGGCTGCTTGATGTAGTGCATCCATAGATGAACCACATAAGCGGTTAACGGTTACTGCGCCAACTTGCTTAGGTATACCGGCAAGTAATGCGGCATTACGGGCAATATTGAAGCCCTGCTCAAGGGTCTGCTGTACACAACCCCACATCACATCTTCAATAGTGTTTGGGTCAAGCTTTGGGTTACGCTCTAGAAGCGATTTCATCAACTCGGCAGAAAGAGTTTCTGCGCGTACATTTCTAAATACACCAGCCTTAGAACGGCCCATTGGAGTACGAATGCAATCTACGATAACGGCGTTTTTCATTGTTCTAGTCCTTGCTGCTTAAGCCTGCTGGTAGTAGCTGCCATTGTTGGCGGCGAGTTCACGCATAGCGTCGGTGACTTGGTATAGACCACCTAAGTGTGCATATTTGTCGGCAAGCGCCACAAAGTTAGCCACACCCATAGTATCTAGGTAACGGAATACACCGCCTCTAAATGGTGGGAAACCAAGGCCGTAAACTAAGCCCATGTCTGCTTCAGCAGGTGAAGCGATAATTCCTTCTTCAAGACAGCGCACTGTCTCGATGATCATTGGGATCATCGTGCGAGCGATAATTTCATCTGACTCAAATGCTTTTTGTTCACTAAACTCAGCTTGTAGAAGCTCATAGCTTGTTGGGTCGAGATCTTTCTTTGGCTTACCACGACGATCAACTGAGTATTGATAGAAGCCTTTGTTGTTCTTCTGCCCGAAACGCTCTGCCTCAAACATCACATCTATGGCATCTTTACCTGTTTTCCCCATACGCTCAGGGAAGCCTTCGGCCATAACGGCTTGAGCATGGTGACCAGTATCAAGACCGACAACATCAAGTAGATAAGCTGGACCCATTGGCCAGCCAAATTGTTTCTCCATCACTTTATCAATGGCTGCAAAGTCTGCACCATCTGCAAGCAAGCCACTAAAACCTGCAAAGTAAGGGAAAAGAACACGGTTTACGAAGAAGCCTGGGCAATCATTAACTACGATAGGTGTTTTACCCATCTTGCTGGCATAAGCAACAACAGACGCTACCGTTTCATCTGAGCTATGCTCGCCGCGAATAACTTCGACTAATGGCATTTTGTGCACAGGGTTAAAGAAATGCATACCACAGAAGCGTTCTGGTTTTTTAAGGCTCTTAGCGAGTAGGTTGATTGAAATTGTTGAGGTGTTTGAGGTGATGATTGCATCTTCACTAACATGCTCTTCAACTTCGGCTAGCACCATAGACTTAACTTTTGGGTGCTCTACGACCGCTTCAACCACGACATCAGCGGCTTTCACTGGTGCGTAATCGAGTGCTGGGGTTATGTTATTTAGTACTGCTGCCATTTTCGCTGGGTTAGAGCGGCCACGCTTAACTTGTGCCGCTAGCAGTTTAGATGCTTCGCCCAAACCTAAGTCGAGTGCTGGCTGCGCAATATCTTTCATTACAATTGGGGTGCCTTTACTCGCGCTTTGGTAAGCGATGCCACCACCCATAATCCCTGCACCTAATACTGCTGCAGAATTTACTTTCTTAGCCAGTTTTCCAGCTTTTTTAGCCTTACCTTTGACTAGCTGATCATTTAGGAAAATACCAATCAATGCTTGAGCTACTTCGGTTTTAGCCAGCTTTAAGAATGCTTGATGTTCAACTTTTAACGCGCCTGCGCGGTCAAGTTGTGCTGCTTGCTCAATAACACTAATTACTGCCATTGGCGCAGGGTAATGCTTACCGGCAACTTTAAATACCATGCCTTTTGCGGTTGCAAATGACATCATAGCTTCTAGCTTAGGAAGTGTTAGTGGTGCCAGCTTTTTAGCGCGGCGGGTCTGCCAATCTAGCTTCTCTGCGATAGCATCTTTAAGCATTTTTAGTGCTGCACTTTGCAACTGCTCTGGTGCTACAACAGCATCGATAGCGCCAACCTGTAATGCGGCTTCTGGACGCTGGTCTTTACCTGAGGTAATCCACTCCAGCGCGTTATCTGTGCCCACTACGCGTGGCAGGCGAACTGTGCCACCAAAGCCTGGGATAATACCTAGCTTGGTTTCAGGTAAACCGATGCGAGCAGTTGTATCTGCAACTCGAAGATCTGTCGCTAGAATAGTTTCACATCCTGCACCAAGGGCAAAGCCGTTGATTGCTGAAATAGTTGGGAAGGGCAGATCTTCCAATTTGTTGAAAACGACGTTTGCCTCTTCCAACCAAGACATAAGTACTGAATCTTCTTCAGCAAATAGGCCTAAAAATTCGGTGATATCAGCACCAACAATAAATGCTGGTTTAGCTGAGGTCAGCATTAGACCTTTAATGCTGCTGTTTTGTTTGATGCTGTCGAGTGCAGCATTTAAAGAGTCGATGGTTTCTCTATCGAACTTGTTGACCGAACCTTGTGCGTTAAAACACAAATGAGCGATGTTGTCCTCAAGTAACTCAACCTCAATTGTAGGGCTTTGGTAGATCATTGCTTGCTTCCTTATAGCGTAAGTTAAATATTCACTCTTTTTAGAATCAATATAACTCTCTTTGTTTCCGGCAGCTTCGGCCATCATTTGACCAGTTGTTGCTCAGTGTGCGACTAATCACAAAAAATTACAACACCCAATTTAAACACTTGTTCGATTTTTGTTTGTGTATTTATTTTAGTTGTTATTAAACAGTGGTTTAATCTTTTGTTGGTGATAAGGGGTTACAATTTACTGCTGTAAATACATAGTGCTTAAATCTTGCTTTGTTGTTTGAAGAGCTGAATTGTTCAGCTTAAAAACTGACAGTGAAGTTTTCTAACTTGCAAAGCGCGCTTGTTGAGGTAGTTTGAGTATAGTGGGCTTTTAGGCGCACAGTTATTTACTGAATATGAGGGGACTTTGAAGCCACTGGTTTGGATCCAACACGGAGTGTTAATCACCTACGGGGCTGCACTTGATACCGCATTGCATCGTCATCATGCTATACAATTAGTGTGGACAAGAGGAGCATCCTCTTGTCAGTGGTTGGGTGGCAGTATAACGGGCAACCTGATCATCGACTCACAAGTTGAGCATAAGCTGCAACTTGATGAAGGTTGGATATTGTTAATTGAGCCTCAATGCGAACTTGGGCTCAGATTACGACAGATGATTGCAGGCAAAGAGGTGGTTCAATTTAATCATTTACTCGCTCCATATATCAACGAGCAGCCTAAAAGTAATCCAAATACACAACTAACCCCTTTGTATAGCGCGCTAAACCTCTGTTTAAGTGTTGATCCTCAATCAACATCAACACTTGATCGTCGAATTCAGACTCTATTGACTAAACTCGATAGGTGCTTACAAGGCGGCTGTCAGAAACCTGCCCGTTGGCGCGCTAGTGATATTGCCAATGAGTTAGCTATGTCAGAGAGTCGCTTTAGGCACTTGTTTCGCAATGAGATGGGCATTGCTTGGCGGCCTTATCTTCGGTGGCGCCGTTTATCCTGTGCTATCACCGCAATGATGTCAGGTTATAGCGCAACGGAGTCTGCACATTTAACTGGGTTTGCCGATAGCGCTCATTTAAGCCGGACTTTTAGAGCTATGTTCGGCATATCCATCCAACAAGCTAGAACTCTATTTTCGTCCAAATAACTTCAAAATATCTATTGTTCATCATTAGTTTTGGTCATCAACACCTTTAAAAGTTAGCCAGTTTGTTCAAGTTTCAAGTTTTCTCCAGCCATATACTTCACAGCAATAGTTTTACAATTGTTTATGTCGTTATTTCAGATTTTATTGACCTAAAACGGCTTCAACAACTGTAGGTGTTGGAGTCATTCCTCCCTTGTTTGCCTGCAACACCATTTTTATTGAGTAACGGCAAAAAACTCTTACATATAAAACGCGAAAACCTTAGCAAATCCTTGATATGAATTTGCTAGATTTTTCGTATTAAGTATCTACTAAATAAGGCGATTGCAACTAAATGGAATTATATAAAACACTCGAGCAGGCAGGGCTTGATCCTGTAAAGGTAGCGCTATCTTCAGTTGGGCAGCTGTATGCAATGAGTGAAGATAATTTGTTGTCGTTCAAGCATTCACTGGTCGTAGAGTCATTTAAATTTCATTACCAGCATAACGAGTTTTTTCGCCATGCTTGCGACTCTCGAGGCGTCTTACCATCGCAGATTTTAACTGCCGATGACTTAATCAAAATTCCTTTAATCCCTATTCACCTGTTTAAGGCTAATGATAACCATAAGCTGCTATCAAAAGGCTTAAACACCATTGAGTTGGAGATGCGTAGCACGGGAACATCTGGGATCCCTAGTGTATCGCGTCGTTGCAGCGATACGGTGGATAATGCAATTTTAGGTATCTACGCCATGTACCGTGAGTTTTTAAAACTGTCGAAAGGGGCGGGTTTATATTTATGCCCATCGACAGAAGAGATCCCAGAGATGGGGATGATTAAAGCACTTAATTTGCTTGCGGGCTTGTTAGATACCCATAAATTTATGGTAAAGAATGAAACCTTCGCCCCTGAAGATGCTCTTGAGCAGTTAAAAGGTTGGGGCGGAACATTTGACCGCCATATCATTGGGCCTCCATTCCTGATCAATCGCTTTATCCGTTACTTAAAGGCGACTAACACCCGACTCAAATTAGATAAAAATACCTTTGTTATTACTTTAGGAGGCTGGAAACGCTTTAGCGGCGATATGCTATCAAGGGCTGAATTTAACCAAGAGTGTATTGAGTATCTTGGTGTAAGAGAAGAGCAGATCCGCGATGTCTATGCGCTTGTTGAGTCCAATGTCATTGCTATTGATGATGAAAATGGCGTGAAGCATGTATCACCTTTTGTTCACTTTTCTGTGCGTGATCCTAAGAACTTAGAGCGTGAAGTTGAGCTGGGTGAAATTGGTCAGCTAGCTATTTTAGATCCGCTATCGAGATCAACTCCTGGATTTATTTTAACGGAAGATCTTATTCGATTATTACCTAAAAAAGATGGGGCTGGCGGCAGTGGGCAGCGGATGCAATATGTAATGCGATTGCCAGAATCTAAAGAGTTTGGATGTTGTGCGGTAAACCTTGATAAACGTTTAGACGACCTCGAATTGGAGCAACAAACAGCTTGCCCAATAGTGTCTTAACTGCCTGTATAAACCTAGAGAGATTGAGATATGTATAACGATATTATCATTGATAATTTTAGCAACCCTAAGTTTGTTGGTGATTTAGAGTCGGCAGATTACAAGTTTGAAATTGGTAACCCAGTATGCGGTGATCGTATACATATGCAGGTTAGTTTTGATGGGGATTACATTCGTGAGAGCCGCTTTAGGGCGTGGGGATGCGCGACGTCTGTTGCGACAGCAAATATTTTTTGTGGTTCTATTATAGGCAAATCTGTAAATGAGATTTCGGCGCGGAAAAACTCCGAGATTTCAGATATGTTAGGTGAATTAGAGCCCTCGCAGCAGCATTGCATCAATATTCTTAGTGAGTTACATCGAGAGCTAAGTCTTGCTGTGTCGCTGGAAGAGGGCTAGTCAGTGAACTTACAGCACCTTAAGGGCTATTTCGATTATAACGCCACAACGCCGATTTCTGAGGGGGTGGCGTTATCAATGCAGCCTGCAATTAATCTATTTGCTAACCCATCGAGCCCTAACCGCTACTCAGTAAATAGTCATGCAGCGATCTCTCAAGCTAGAGATAATATTGCTGATTTATTAAGTACCGACGCGAGAAAGATCTTTTTTACTTCTGGTGGTTCAGAGGCAAATAATTGGGCGATTAAAGGGGTGCTGTTTAAACACCTAAACAACCCTGGGCATATTATTACCTCTTCAATGGAACATCCTTCGGTGCTTGATACTGTGCGCTATTGCGTTGAGGAGCTTGGCTTTCGTGCTACTTATCTGCAGCCTGATGCAGCTGGGCATATCAAGATAAGCGATTTTGAGTCTGCGCTAACCATAGATACACAACTCGTTAGTGTCATGTACGCCAACAATGAAACTGGTGCCATTCAGCCAATAGAGCAGCTTTGTAGTATTGCTGCAGAGTATAAGATCCCGGTACATGTAGATGCGGTGCAGTTTGTTGGTAAGCGCTTGATTGATGTAGAGCTGCTTGGTGTTGATTTCCTGTCGTTATCTGCGCACAAGTTTTATGGCCCAAAGGGAGTCGGTTGCCTCTATATTAAAGATAAAGATGCAATCGGGCCTTTGATCCATGGCGGTGGACAAGAATTTTCGATGCGTTCAGGTACAGAGAACCTTGTTGCTATGTCGGGGATTTCGGTTGCAGCAGAAGAAGCAAATCGAGAATTAGTATATTGGGACAGTCACTGCTTTAGGCTTAAAAAACAGATGATGGATCTGCTTGAAGCTGCCCCTATAGCTCTCGCCTTCAATGGCGCGACAGATTACGACTCTGCACTGTCTAATACATTAAATATATCTATCGACGGTATACGTGGAGAGGCTCTGGCTTTGAGGTTAGAGATATTGCATGGCTTTATTATTTCTGTGGGATCAGCGTGCAGTAATAACAAAACTAAGCAGTTATCCCATGTTTTGATGGCGATGGGACTGACAGAAGAGAGGGTGTTAGGGGCTATTAGGGTAAGCTTTGGCTGCTTCACTGACGCACAGCAAGTGAGTAAATTTGTCGACGCCTTGGTCACTGAGGTGCAACAGTTGCTACATATTAGTGGCGGTGAAGCGTTATGAGGCAGTGCCAACTGTTGATGAGTGTCATTCGTGAACATGCGCAGCGAGAGCCTGAAACAATTGCTTGTTCCTTTCAGCCAAGAGGTCCTGAAACGGCCATTCACCTGACTTACCAAGAGCTAGTGGATAGGGTTGAGTCGAGAGCGAAGTTGCTTGTACTACTCGGCTATCGACAGAAATATATCGCACTACTATTTCCTACTGGGCTTGAATTCATTGTTGATTTTTTGGCTTGCTTACGCGCTGGAGTTATCGCGGTTCCTCTTAATGTAACCCGCAATGCCAAACAGTTTGAGCGGACTCTGACGATTTTAGCTGATACCAAAGTACAGGCGATCCTTACTACTGCGGATACTCAAAAAACGCTATCTAAACAGTTGAGTGAGGTCAATGGTGGTCATGAATCAGATTTTATTTGGATTGATGAGCATTATCGCACGCTAGAGGATATTGATATCCCCGCTGTCACTCCAGAGCTGGTGGCTTTTATTCAGTATACCTCTGGCTCTACGAGCAGTCCTAAAGGGGTAATGGTGACCCAAGCTAATGTATTGCATAACATGCAGGTGATGCAGGCATCTTGTCAGCACCCTAAAGGCGCTGTTGTCGGAGGTTGGCTGCCGCAATTCCATGATATGGGCTTAGTTGGACATATGCTGTTACCGCTTTACTTAGCTGGCAGGTATGTGTTTATGCCACCAATGAGTTTCATTCAGCGACCAAGTCGATGGCTAAAGCTCATATCGCAATATCGAATTTTTTGCTCTGCAGCGCCGAATTTTGGTTATGAGCACTGCGTCAATTTAATCCGTGAGTCAGAAGATCTGTCTGATCTAGATTTAAGTTGCTGGAAAATTGCTTTGAATGGTTCAGAACCCGTTAGTGCTGCCACCATGCAGCAGTTTTCACATCGATTTTACCATCTCGGTTTTGATCATAATGCTTTTTTTCCAAGTTATGGCATGGCAGAAACAACACTGTTTGTCTCTGGTGGTCCTCAAGGTACTGGAGTGCAATCGCTCTCGCTAGATAAAGCATCATTTGAGTTAGGTAAAGTTGAGGTTAAGCCTGATGGGGTGAAAGTGGTGTGTTGTGGCGCGATTAATAAAGACTTTACCGTCCGTGTTGTTAACCCTCAGACATTTGAAATCTGTCGTTCTAATGAGACGGGGGAAATTTGGATTGCAGGAGAGTCTGTAGCGCAAGGCTATTTAAATCAAACTGCAAAAACCGTAACGGACTTCCAGGCTAAACTTGCTAATGGCGATACGACGCCTTACATGCGTACGGGCGATATGGGCTTCATGCTAGATGGTCAGTTATATATTACTGGGCGTATCAAAGAACTACTTATAGTGCGAGGACGTAATCTTTATCCCTATGATATTGAGCGCACATGCCGTTCATATCGCTATGCGGCTAAAGGAAACGGGGCTGCGGTATTTACTTTTACCCGAGATTCTAAAACAAAGCTCGCCGCCGTTGTTGAAGTGAGTCGGCAGGCATTATCAGATAAGCCGCCGCGTCAATTGATCAATGATCTTAAAGCTTTAGTGACGGAGGAGCATGAAATTGCTCTAGACCGCATTTTAGTTGTCCCACCTGGAACTATCCCAAAAACTACCAGCGGCAAAGTGAAGCGAACCGCTTGTTGTGCACTTTTGTAAGCTCAGAATTTGTTAAAGGAAATAACAGTGAAATTTTGTAGACAGACCCTAACCGAAGATATAACCCAATACCTCTGCGAAGCCATCGAAGAGTTTAGTACTGAACAGCATTTAGACACTTCGTTCTCTCGTTTGGGACTGGACTCTACTGGGCATGTGCAGTTATCGGCCATTATTGAAGATCATACTCAAACTGAAATTGAGCCAACTATCGCATTTGACTATCCGACGATTAATTCCTTATTGCAATTTTTGGAAGGTAAATATCAACAAGTAAAAGAGATTGCTTAGTATGTCGCTTATTGATGTTGTGGTTATTGGTGCCGGCCAGAACGGATTGTATATGGCTAAAAGGTTAAAGGAACTGGGGGTTAACTACCTTGTTTTGGAGCGCAACGCTGTTGGTCAAGTGTGGGACAATCGCCTTGAAGGAATGAAATTATTTACCTCACGTCAATTCTGTCAGTTGCCTGGCTTAGCTTTTCCTGGAGATAAATGGGGCTTCCCTTCGATTATCGAAATGGCCGATTACTTACGTCGTTACGCTGCAACATTTGAGCTTAATATTCGATCACAAACCAGCGTTGTTTCAATGAAAAAAGTGGACGAAGTTTTTCATATAAGAACCGGTGATGGATTGTTGTTATCTACTAAAGCCGTGATCAATGCGACTGGAGCCAATCAATCCCCCTTTATTCCGAAACTTGCTGACGGGCTATCAAACAGCGTAATCCAGTATTCTTCGAGCTTAAAATCATTAGCTGAAATTAAGAGTAACACCAAAGTTTTAGTGGTTGGTGATGGTGCTACTGGGCGGCAAATTGCTGGTGGGCTTGCGAGTCGCTGCAAGGTCACTTTATCTCAAGGCCGTAAGCGTACCTTCCCACCTAATAAAATACTTGGTAGGGATATTTTTTGGTGGTTAAAGATACTGGGCGTTCTATTTGCGAGTCGCAGCAGTAAGGTTGCTCGTATTATCCAAAAGCGTAATCCAGTGCCTTGTGGTGAATTTAATAATGCGGGTTTGCGTATTTTAGGCGTAGCACTTAAAGGGCGCTTGATTCGAGCCACTGATCGCCGAGTGTACTTTAACGATGGTCGGTTAGATGGCGTTGATGTCGTTATCTGGACAGTGGGTTATCGAGATAAAACTGACTGGCTAACGATTCCAGGTTGTGTTGACGGGCAAGGCTTTGTGCAAGAGCAAGGCTGTACTCCTGAACCAGGACTATTTGTTATAGGTCGTAAATGGTTAAGTTGCCGCGCATCTGAGTTGATTCTTGGGGTAGAAAAAGACGTCAACTCAGTTGTGAATTTAGTTGAAGCTTTTATTAAGCAAAGGAACTCACTATGAGTACGGATACTCTGTGGCGGAGAATGTTGACCTCGAAATTTGCTTCAGGGCTGTTACTTATTTGTTTATTGCTGACAGGGGGTTGTATTGTTGGCCTTAAGGATATGGGGCTTTCAAGCGACTACAAAATATTTTTTGATGATAATGATACCGACCTACAAACATTAGAGCAGATGGATGCCACCTATACGGCGACCGATAATGTTTTTATCATGATTAAGCCCAAGCAGGGGCAGATCTATAACGTTGAGACCTTGTCGCTGGTTTATCAACTAACCGACAGGCTGTGGCAGATCCCTTTTTCTTCACGAGTTGACTCGCTAACTAACTATCCCTTTAGCTGGGCTGAGGGTGATAATATTGAAATTGAAGAACTGCTATATGAAGAGGATCAGCTGGACTTAGCTCGAATTAACTTTATTAAGCGAGCAGCTGAAGGCGAAACAGACCTCATTGACAGCTTAGTGACAAGTGATGGGTTATATACAGCGATTAATGTGACCACTCTACTGCCAGGCGAAAACCACAAAGCAGAAATACTGGCGATTATGCAAGCGATAGAGGCGGATATCCAAGAGTTTGAACTGCGCTATCCTGAGCACTCTTTTTATGTCACAGGGTTGGTGACGATGAATGGCGCTTTTTTTAAAGCGGCTAAAGCAGATTTTACCACCCTAATTCCATTGATGATCGTATTTGTTCTTGTCGCCGCAGGTGTCATTCTCGGTTCGGCGCAGGCGGCATTGAGTATATTGGTGGTATTAGTGTTGTCGTTACTTGGGGCGTTAGGTCTTGCAGGATGGCTAGGGATTAATCTTTCTGCACCTTCTGTATCGGCACCAATCATTATGTTTACCGTGATCGTGGCTTCGAGTATACATATTATCAGTTATGTTAAACGGCAGTTGATATTGGGCTACTCACAATTTGAGGCAGTGCTGAGTTCGTACCAACACAATGCTAAGCCGATTATTGTTAGCCATATAACGACCATCATTGGTTTTCTCGCGATGAACGCCAGTGACTCTCCACCGTTTCGAGATCTGGGCAATATTGTCGCTTTTGGGGTGATGTTCTCTCTTATATTGTCGTTTACCTTGTTGCCTCGACTGCTGCTATGGATCCGAATTTCCACGAAGCAAACGATAGTCACGAATATTTTTGAACGTATGAATGGCTTAGCTAGTATCGTCATATGCTATCGAAATCTTATACTTTTTACCTTTTTGCCAGTCAGTGTTGTGTTTGCTTCATTGAGTTTTCTCAATGAAACCGATGATGATTTGATTAAATATTTTAATAAAAGTGTGCCCTTTAGAGCACAAGCAGAGGAGATCGATCAACATTTTTCTGGGTTATATAACATAGGCTATTCGCTGTCGAGCAATCAAGAGAATGGTATTTTTTCACCAACGTACTTAGGTTTTGTCGACAAGTTTGACACTTGGTTATTGACTCAACAAGAGGTGGTGACTACTGACAGTCCTTTGCACCGTATTAAACAGCTTAACCAGCTGATGCACGGTGATCAAAGCCTGTTTTATCAAATTCCCAAAACTGCAAAAATAGCCGCACAGCACTTTTTGCTTTATGAGATGTCTCTGCCTTTTGGTAAAGATGTAGGCAACCAAGTGAGTTTTGATAAATCTTCATTCAAACTCACCGCTCGACTAAAGAATATGACATCGGTTGAGATGTTAGCATTTGAGGTGAGGGTGACTAAATGGTTACAGCAAAATAGTGTGCAAGGGATAACATTTGAGTACTCCAGCCCTTCGCTTATCTTCTCTCATGTGGGGCAGAGCAATATCTTTAGCTTGCTACAGGGAGCATTCGTTGCCTTTTTGGTTATTTCTCTGGCGTTAACTGCTGTGTTTCGTTCTTTCTATATTGGCATATTGACCTTGATTCCGAACTTGATACCTGTCGGTGCAGCTTTTGGTTTTTGGTATTGCATACAAGGGCATATCTCTATGGGGTTGGCTGGAGTATCTGCGATGGCTATTGGGATCATCGTCGACGATACCGTGCACTTTCTTTACCAATATATTCAAGGGTTAAAGCGAGGCTTAACCCCAGAACAAAGTGTCATCACCACTTTTGAACACACCATGAGTGCAATTATTATTAGCTCTATTTTATTAGTTGTGGGCTTTATGTTGCTATCGAGCTCATCTTTCGAAAAGAATGCCCTGATGGGGTTACTCACCAGCGGCACCATAGTATTAGCGCTTCTGTTTGACCTTATTGTATTACCCGCCATCGTTTTAAAATTTATGCGCCGTTTGCCGCAATATGCTGGGCAACCACATCTGACACTTGATCAAGCTAAGTGAGAACCAAATGAGAGTATGTAATATCGTGATAACTGGCTTTATCTGTAGCTACAGCTTAAGTTTTTCGGCTAACACTGTTGCTAATAGCGATAGCGAGCAGCAAGGTTACGCTATTGCCAGTGCTGTTGAACTCCGAGATGAAGGCTTTACTGATAGCCGAGCGATGCTAACCATGGAGCTACAAAGTAAAACTGGAGCTAAAACGAGCAGAAAGCTAGATATCAGCGTATTGGAAAATGTAGTAGAAGGTGATAAATCACTTATTAAGTTTACTTTTCCGGCTGATATAAATGGCACCGCTCTACTGACTCACCCCGATAAAAGCAAATCAGACGAGCAGTGGTTGTATCTTCCTGAAGTACGGCGAGTTAAGCGCATTGGTTCTCGAAATAAAGCGGGTGCTTTTGTTGGCAGTGAGTTTTCCTTTGAGGACATGACCAACAAAGAGCTAGATGATTACAGTTATAACTATCTTTATAGTTTGCCCTGCAATGAAATCCAAACTCAAGCCAATGAATTTGCCGATAAGCAGTGTGATGTGATTGAGCGTTTTCCGGTTGATAAACATTCTGGTTATAGCAAACAACAGTTATGGATCGAAAATACCGATCAGAAAATCATTCAAATAGAGTACTTCGATAGAAAGAAATCACTGCTTAAGGTGTTTACAGCGTCTGGTTTTAAGTTATATCAAGATAAGTACTGGCGACCTAGTTTAGTCGAGATGAAAAATGTGCAGACAGGTAAAGTAACCCGATTAAGTTACCAAAGCATAGTGTTTGCGTCGGGCTTGTCTGAGCAAGACTTTCATCGCAGCAGCTTAGGGGACTAGCCCTTGCTAATGAGGTTGTTGCCAAGATTTATATTGGGCTCGCTACTTGCGATTGGTAGCGCTAATGTCGTGGCGCAGTCATTACTAGATAGCTTGAACGTCGATATTGCTGCGACATCACGTTATTACTTTGAGTCGACCCAAACCCCAGAAATTAGTATTGATGACTTAGCTTATGGTGCTCGCGGTGAGCTGCAGGCATCTCACCGTTTTGGCGTGGTTAAGCTTGACGCTAAGCTTTTTGCTAATTGGGATAGTGCCGATGACCATCGTCGTTATACCGATATCCGCCAAGCAAAGCTCTCTGGTCGTTGGGGCAATTTTAGTGCTGCAGCTGGGGTAGATACTTTTTTTTGGGGAGTATCTGAATCAATAAATCTTGTGAATGTGATTAATCAATCAGACATAAGAGAAAGTCTAGACAACAAAGTGAAGCAGGGACAGGGCTTTGCCTCATTGAGCTATCGATTAGATGCTGGAGAGGTCGGGCTTTATTTTTTGCCTGCTTTTAGCGCTCGAGAGTTTCCGCTTCGTCCTGCTTATGGTTTACCTATTTCTGATTTTGATCGTTATGAAGATAATGAGAAAAACGGAGGTATTGCCGCTAGAGGCCTGTTTTACATCGATGAATTCGAGTTTGCCCTTGGTTATTTTAGTGGTACTCGACGAGATCCACTCTTGCTGCGATATCCTCAAGCGAGTGAACTGACACCTTTCTATATTCAAACTGAAAACCTACTTTTTGACGCGGTCTATCTCTCCGACTCGCTAACTTATAAGTGGGAGCTTAAAACTGGCCGTGAACTCGGTAGTGGTTTCGTCGCCAGCAATATTGGGCTTGAATATCCTGTCTATGCTCTTGAGGAGATATTGCAAGATTTGGTGGTTATTGCTGAATATGTGTTTGATGATCGTGGGGATAGCGCTGAGTCTCATGGGGATAATGATCTTTTTCTAGGTACTAAATTTGAGTTTGCTGAGAACGCTGCTCAGATAAGGTTGCTCTATAGTTATGATATGGATAATGCTAGCCAATACGCAGAGGTGAGCTATCAATATCGACTAAGTGATTATCTGCGTATTAAAGCCAAGGTTATGGGGGTGTTGTCAGCCACTGAAGAAGCACAACGTTTATATGCTTTGAAAAATGAGGAGTTTGCTAAGTTTAGTATTCATTACGCTTTTTAAATTAAGCTTTCTGCGGGAATTTCTTTACAGAAATGCAGGCTCTTCACGCCGTGAGAAATCTAGAGTTTTACCTACCTTATGATAGACTGAGCCAACGTTGATATTTAGCTATAAAATAATAAGGTAAACCACCATGGAACAGCTAGCGCATCTTTATCACGAACACATTAGCGAGTTAAACCGCCGCGTCGCTGATATCACTTCTCGTGAAAATCTGTCTGGTCTAGTGATCCACTCAGGCCAACCCCATAGACAGTTTTTAGATGACATGGATTATCCATTCAAGGTTAACCCTCACTTTAAAGCTTGGTTACCGGTGATCGATAACCCTAACTCTTGGTTAGTTGTTAATGGCCATGATAAACCGACGCTTATTTTCTATCGTCCCGTTGATTTTTGGCATAAAGTGGCTGATGAACCAACAGATTTTTGGGCCGAATATGTCGATATCAAATACCTAACTAAAGCTGATAAAGTTGCGGAGTTTTTACCGACTGATATCGATGATTGGGCCTATATTGGTGAGCATTTAGATGTTGCTGATGTATTAGGTTTTAACAGACGCAACCCCGATTCAGTATTGAGTTACCTTAATTATCACCGAGCGGATAAAACCGCTTATGAACTCGCATGTATGCGCAAGTCGAATAGTATCGCGGTGACCGGTCATCAAGCGGCAAAAACGGCTTTTTATAATGGCGCCAGTGAATTCGAGATCCTTCAAGTTTACCTAAGTGCTATCTCACAGGGTGAAAACCAAGTGCCATATAGTAGTATTGTGGCGTTAAATGAAAATGCTGCGATATTGCACTACACCGCACTAGAACAAACACCGCCGCCACAAAGACTTTCATTTTTGATTGATGCTGGCGCCAATTTTCATGGTTACGCTTCCGATATTACTCGTAGCTACGCATTCGAAAAGAATATTTTTGATGATCTGATCACTGCTATGGATAGCATGCAGTTACAGATAATTGCGATGATGAAACCTGGCGTTAGTTACGTTGACCTGCACGTCGCGACACATCATAAATTAGCGCAAATATTGATTGACTTTGATATCGCAACAGGTGATGCCACGGGATTGGTAGAGCAGGGGATCACCAGTGCTTTCTTCCCCCATGGTCTTGGGCATATATTAGGGCTACAGGTGCATGACATGGGCGGCTTCCTTGCCGATGAAAAGGGGACTCATATTGCTTCTCCTGAGGCACATCCTTTCTTGCGTTGCACGCGCACATTAGCTGAAAATCAAGTGTTGACGATCGAACCGGGTGTTTACATTATCGATTCATTGTTGGCCGAGCTAAAGCAAGATAATCGTCAACAGCAAGTCAATTGGAATACCGTTGATACCTTGCGTCCATTTGGCGGTATTCGTATTGAAGACAATGTCATCGTGCACAGCGATAGAACTGAAAATATGACTCGTAACTTTGGCCTAAATCGCTAAAGAGGTGTCTATTTTAATGCGCTTCTTAAACATGAGAAATTTAATGAGTCATTCATTTTGAGTGAGAGCTACCTGATCCCCGCAAGTGACTTATTGGTAGAGGAGGAGATTAAGCATAGCCGATTCATCTCCTACATATTCCACTGTCAGTCTGAAGTAGAGCTTAAGTGTGTGCTTACTAACTTAAGGGTGGAATACCCAGGGGCAAGCCATTACTGTTACGCATTTGTCGCTAGCGCACCATCAGATAGTATCAATATTGGTTCAAGTGATGACGGCGAACCATCGGGTAGTGCTGGCCGGCCGATGCTGGCCGCTCTGCAAGGCAGTAATATAGGTGAAGTTGGCGCCGTGGTCATTCGTTACTTTGGTGGCACTAAGTTAGGTGTTGGTGGGCTGGTACGTGCGTATAGCTCTGGTTTGAAAAAGGGATTGCCGCAGCTAGAGACTAAGCTTAAGCAGATCCGCTATCCGGGGACACTGGTTTGTGGTTACCATCAACTTAAAGATGTAGAGCATCTTTTTTCACGCTGTGATGTGGTTATTGCTGATAAGATCTTTACCGACAATATCAGTATTGAATTTGCCATTCCTAAACGCTTTAAAGATGAGCTAAATCTAGAGTTGGCTACCATGAGCCAAGGGCAGTTAAAAGCGCAGTTTGACTGAAGAGGCTAAACTCTCGCTGATCGATCAAATCTTTATACTGATTGGTATAAGTAAAACGATTGTGAACATTATGACGAAGTGTGCGAAAATGCATTTGAGCAAAAATGCGCTAGCAATGGAATCCAATGCAATATAGAACAATAATAAGAATAACAGGCCTACTCATGGGGCTGTTCTCCTTGTCTTTACTTCCGCCAGCTTTGGTGGCCGTTATCTATAAAGATGGCGGCGGTATGGCATTTATTCAGGCATTTGTTTTATGTCTCATCCTCGGTTTTACACTTTGGTATCCCAATCGCCGTCACCGTAAAGACCTGCGAACTCGTGAGGGCTTTCTACTGGTGGTCTTATTTTGGGTCGTACTTGGCTCTATTGGTGCGGTGCCATTTATTTTCTCAGGCCAACCCTCCCTCAGCCTTACCGATAGTTTCTTTGAGTCCTTCTCAGCGCTAACCACCACTGGGGCGACAGTTATTGTTGGTTTGGATACTTTACCAAAAGCAATCTTGTTCTATCGCCATTTGCTGCAGTGGCTTGGTGGAATGGGAATTATTGTGTTGGCAGTGGCTATTTTACCGGTATTGGGCGTCGGGGGGATGCAGTTGTATCGCGCGGAAACGCCAGGGCCGGTAAAAGACAGCAAAATGACACCTAGAATTGCCGAGACTGCTAAAGCGCTTTGGTATATCTATTTGGCATTGACAGTGGCTTGTGCTGTCGCATATTGGGCGGCTGGAATGGATGTGTTTGATGCTATTTGTCACTCTTTTTCAACCATTGCTATTGGTGGCTTTTCTACTCACGATGCCAGTATCGGCTACTTCGATAGCCCTGCAATCAATATGATATGTGTAGTGTTCTTATTAATTGCCGCACTTAATTTTAGCCTGCATTTCGCCGCATTTTCACGTCGCGGCATTAACCTCAAAGTCTATTTTAAAGATGCTGAGTTTAAAGTACTTATCGCCATTCAGCTTGGTCTAACCGCAATTTGTTTTGCCACTCTTTACCATAGTGGTATTTATGATTCGCCAGAAGAAACCTTCGACTACGCGTTGTTCCAAGCCGTTTCAGTCTCCACAACAGCGGGTTTTGGTACCGAAAGCTTCCATGCTTGGCCACTCTTTTTACCCATATTGCTAATATTTTCTAGCTTCATTGGTGGTAGTGGTGGTTCTACTGCGGGTGGTATTAAGGTGATGCGAGTCATCTTACTATTGCTACAGGGGTCGAGAGAGCTTAAGCGATTAGTGCATCCACGTGGTATGTTTTCAATTCGCATCAGCGGTAAGGCACTGCCTGATCGTGTTATTGATGCCGTGTGGGGGTTCTTCTCTGCTTACGCCTTAGTATTTGTATTATGCATGTTGATCTTAATGGCGATGGGGATGGATGCCATTACTGCATTTAGTGCTACAGCAGCCTGTTTAAATAACTTGGGCCCTGGCTTAGGTGAAGTTGCCAGTAACTATGCCAGTATTGGTGACGGTGAAAAATGGGTATTGTTATTTGCGATGTTATTTGGTCGTTTAGAGGTGTTTACGCTATTAGTGCTGTTTACGCCGACATTCTGGAAGAACTAAATATTGCTGTAAAATCGCGGTGGCTAAGCTAATTTTAATCGTTTAGCTATACTCTTAAACCTTAAGAGCTAAGCGTCATAATTTTTATCTACTAAGAGCAGGAACTGAATGAGCAATACACTGGTTATCTATTCAACCGTTGATGGTCAAACCAAAGCAATTTGTGAGCAGATTAGCAAGATCAATCGGCTGCTAGGCGCTACAGTCACCTTGGCCTCACTTGAGGAAGCAGAAGCACTAGGTTTAGCCCAGTTTGATAAAATTTTGGTCGCCGCCAGTATTCGATACGGCAAACATAGGCCTGAGCTATATCAGTTTATCAATCGTCATCATGCAGTATTAAATGCAAAGAAAAACGCTTTCTTCACTGTTAATGTGGTTGCAAGAAAACCAGAAAAAAACACCCCTGAAACGAATCCATATATGAAAAAGTTTTTAGCACTTTCATTGTGGCAACCTCAACAGCTTGGAGTGTTTGCGGGTAAGATTGATTACCCTAAGTATCGCTTGTTCGATAAAGTGATGATCCGCTTTATCATGTGGATGACCAAAGGCCCTACAGATACCAGCGGTACCTTTGAATTTACTAACTGGGAGCAAGTCGATGAATTTGCCCGCAGTTTTGCAGAGCGCTAGTCACGAGTTTAACTTTATAATAAAAAAGCCTGCTAATAAGCAGGCTTTTTTATTATGAATGCTGTAAACAATCGCTAGCAACTAGGCGCAGTATTTCTTATGTAGGATTGAGATCACTTCGGTGACTTGTTCATTTTTCAGGGTATAGAATACCACCTGTGAGCTCTTACGAGTCGCCACTAAGTCTTCAGAACGTAACACCGCTAAATGCTGTGATAATGCAGATTGGCTCAATGGTACCGTTTCATTTAACTCTGTTACGCTTAACTCTTTATCAAGTAATAAGCATAAGATCATTAATCTGTATGGGTTTGCAATTGCTTTAAGCCATTTTGCAGCACTCTCTGCATTAGTTACCATTGCACTGACATCGATTTCTTTTTGCATACGGTTACTCACTTCATAGCCTTTAATTAGTTAATTCTAATTGAGTTGGTGTGATAAAACAATATACTCCTGCGCTGCAGGGATCTCAATTTTTGATGTTGATAATATGAGCTATGCCTAATTTGTGATCTATTATCCTGTTAAATCCGCCATTTGCTGTAACAATGAATTCAATGTGGAATTTTCCGAGTTGGAATAATGAATAAATCAGTTTTAGTTTTGTATTACTCTCGAGGCGGTCATACTGCCAGAATTAGTCGAGCGATTGCCGACCGTATTGTTAGTGAAGGGCATCAATGCGATATGATGCATATCAACGAAGCTAAGGCTGAAGGGCTAGATTGGTCAAAATATGATGTAGTAGCACTAGGAGCATGCGTGCTTTACGGCTCGTACCATAAGTCGGTATTTGAATTTGTAACCGAGCATCAAGCCGAGTTTGCCGCTAAGCCTGCGAGCTTTTTCAGTGTAAACGTTGTGGCACGTAATCCTGAAAAACGGGTACCTGAAAACAATAAGTATCTACAGAAATTTATCGAGCTATCGCCATGGAAACCACAAGACGTCAAAGTGATTGCGGGCAAAGTTGATTATCCATCATGGCGCTGGTACGACCGCTGGATGATCCAGTTCATCATGAAGATGACCAATGGCCCAACAGATCCAACATCGATTATCGATTACACCGATTGGCAAGATGTAGATGTTTACGCTGACCACTTGGTTACCTTGTCAAAATAGCGCGTTTTATACAGATAAGACCATAGCTATTCGCTGTGGTTTTTTTATGTCTGCTAATCCATATCAAGATGATCAAAATTTAATTAGTGACTTCAAAAATATCCACTCTATAATCCGCCGCCAGCATGCCATTTAGGCCTATTTGCTGTGTATTAAATTGGTTATTTAGAGGTCATTTATGAGTAGTGAAATTAAGTTAAGAGCGCTAGAACGTACCGATCTAAGGTTTATCCATCAGCTAAATAACAACCGTACCATTATGGGCTACTGGTTCGAGGAGCCTTATGAGTCGTTCGATGAACTCGAAGCACTTTACAGCAAACATATTCACGATAAAACCGAGCGTCGCTTTATTGCTGAAGATACTGATAAGCAAACTGTTGGTTTGGTTGAACTGGTCGAGATAAACAGCATCCACCGTAGTGCTGAGTTCCAAATTATTATCGCTCCAGAGTACCAAGGTAAAGGCTACGCTCGGACATTAATCAACAAAGCGCTTAACTATGCGTTTACGATATTGAATCTGCATAAGGTGTATCTGCATGTGGCGATAGAGAATGAGCGGGCAATTCATCTCTATCAGAAGTGCGGCTTTATTGAGGAAGGGCACTTAGTGAAAGAGATATTTATTAACGGCGAATATCGAGACGTGAAACGGATGTATATTCTACAGGGCGGTGTTTAGGGCCTGTTGAGCTTTCATGGTTGTTTTATGCCAATTTATTGGCCATTTTGGCAAGGCATAGGCTATTTAAAGTAGTGATTCTCCACAAAGAGCCTTTAACACAGACAAAATGGCCAAGGAATACTGTCCTTTTGATTCGCTTCATTGCTTCTATTCTTTTATGACTCGAATGCGTTATGAGCTTTTCGCTTAGCCGGCTAAGCGTCATCGCTCAAGTCTTGCACTAGAAGCATTATTCCTTACGGTAAAGAATTGAACAAAAACTAAGCTCGAAAGATCAACAGACTCTAGTAACCGTTTCAGTATTAGTACTTCCAAAAACTTGGGTGGAATAGCACTGCAACGGTTAAAATTTCTAACCTACCTAGCAACATGCCAACCGATAATGCCCATTTAGCAACATCGGGTAAAGGAGCGAAATTACCTGCAGGGCCAATGGTGTCTCCCAGTCCTGGTCCAACATTGGTCACAGCTGTAATCGCACCTGTAAAGCTAGTGATAGGATCTAAACCTGTAAGTACCAGGATGATAGATAAGCCAACAATGACCAGCATAAATAACAGGATAAAGGTGACCAGAGAGCGGACGATATCATCTCTGATGATGCGGTTGTTATAGCGCTCTTTAAATACACCATTAGGGTGAAATTGCTGTTTAAGTTGTTCTCGCATTATTACGCCAGCAATTTGAAAGCGGAAAATTTTAATCCCACCAGAAGTTGAGCCTGAGCAGCTACCGACGAACATTAAAAACAGGAATACGATATTGGCGACAGCACCCCAAGCTGAATAATCCGTGAGACCGTAACCTGTGGTGGTAATAACAGACACCACATTAAAGCTAGCAAGGCGCAGGGCATCGATAGGCTCTATTTCTCTGCTGCTCCATAACCACAGTGCCAGTAATGTAGAAACCAGAACGACAAACTTTAAGAAGCCTTTTACTTGAGCATCATTCCACACTTTCAATGATTTTTGTTGCACCATGTAGACAAACATTAATAGCGGCAGGCCACCGGCGAGCATAAAAGTGGTGCCAACCCAATGCGCCTCTTTTGAAAAGGCGGCCATAGAGCTATCTGACGTTGAATAGCCGCCAGTTGAAAGAGTTGTCATAGCATGGTTAATCGCTTGAAACCAATTCATTCCGCTGCTGTGATAAGCCAAAAAGCACAGAAAAGTCAGCAGGATATAAACGATGAATAGACTTTTTGCCATATGCTGGGTTCGGGGGGTGGCTTTATCGCCCCAATCAGAAGACTCGGTCCTAAACAGCCGCATTCCACCGACGTTTAAAAATGGCAGTACAGCAACCGCCATTACAATAAACCCTATTCCCCCTAGCCATTGAAGTAGAGAACGCCAGATAAGAATACTGTGATCCATGGTGTCGAGCCCTGAGAGTACAGTCGAACCTGTGGTGGTGATCCCTGACATTGTTTCAAAAAAGGCGTCGGTATAGTTAATACCGTGATAAAGAGTAAAAGGTAGCGCGGCAAATAAGCTAACAATAAACCAGGTGAGGCTAGTTAGCAGGAACATGTCACGGATGTTGAGATGGAGTTTTTGAGACTGCCCTTGATGCATGCAAAAACTGGCCGCGGTACCCGCAACCAGAGAGGAGATCATAAATGCGCCTACTGTTTCTTCGCCGTAGTAAAGTGCGAAAGCACCAGGGATCAACATAAACGCGGTGAGCGTTGATAGAAAGATCCCCAATATAAACAGCAGAGGCCGAAAGTTCAGCATGGTGTTAGGTTAGGCTCCGGAACACATTTAAAAGAAGAAGGCGCTCGGCTGGAATAACTTTTCGACTTCACCGATAAACTTCTTGTTAACTAAGAATAGGATGACATGGTCACCTTGTTCAATGACCGTTTTATCGTGTGCCATCAATACTTCGTCATCTCTGACAATAGCACCAATTGTTGTACCTGGAGGCAGTTTGATGTCGCCTATCTGTTTGCCGACAACCTTAGAGGTATTTTTGTCGCCGTGGGCAATCGCTTCAATAGCCTCTGCTGCGCCACGTCTTAATGAGTAAACATTACAGATATCGCCTTGACGAATATGGGTCAATAGCGCAGAAATAGTGGCTTGTTGTGGTGAGATAGCAATATCAATATTCGCTTCTTGTACGATATCAACATAAGCCTCTCGCTGAATAAGCACCATCACTTTTTTGGCGCCCATACGTTTTGCGAGCAATGCAGCCATGATATTGGCTTCATCATCGTTGGTGACAGCAATAAAGACATCTGTTTGATCGATGTGCTCTTCTAGTAATAGTTCTTGATCTGAAGCATCACCACAAAAGACGGTTGTGTTTTCTAGCTTTTCTGACAACTCTTCGGCGCGCTCTTGCTTATGCTCAATCAGCTTAACTGAATGATTACGCTGCAGTTGTTTGGCTAGACCAAGGCCTATATTACCGCCGCCGGCAATCATAATATTGCGGTAGGAGTTATCCAGTTTCTGCATCTCACTCATCACTGCGCGAACGTGGCGACTGTCGGCAACAAAGAACACTTCATCATCGGCTTCAATAATGGTGGTGCCGCGAGGCATAATCGGTCGGCCTTGTCTAAAGATAGCCGCTACTCGGGTATCGATATTGGGCATGTGCTCGCGTAATGCCGCTAAGGCATTACCCACCAGTGGTCCGCCATAATAAGCACGAACAGCAACGAGACTCAGCTTACCTTCGGCGAACTCTAATACTTGCAGTGCACCAGGGTATTCAACAAGACGACCAATATAGGCGGTCACCAGCTGCTCTGGTGCAATGAGTTCATCAATGATGAAACCACCACGTGGACGATTCTCTGAGTGTTTAGTTTCACTATCAATAAACAGTTTATCGCGCAGGTTTAAGTATTGCTCTGAGCGAATGCGGGCAATCTTAGTTGGTGTACCAAATAGCGAATAGGCTATTTGGCAGGCAGCCATATTACATTCATCACTGTTGGTAACCGCAATCAGCATGTCAGCGTCTTCAGCGCCAGCTTGCTTTAATACATCTGGGTGAGCACCGTGGCCACAAATAACCCGTAAATCGTACTTATCTTGTAAGGTACGTAAGCGAGTTTTGTCGTTATCGACGATAGTAATATCGTTATTTTCACCCACTAAGTTTTCGGCTAATGTGCCACCAACTTGTCCTGCACCCAAAATGATTATTTTCATTGCCGTACTAATCCTTCACTAGGCGAGCGTAATAAAAGCCGTCCATATTTTCTTGCCCTGGAACAATTTGCCAACCTATATCCTGCGGATTGGTTTGTTCTTCGATAGGCACTAAGGTTGCATCTGCGGTTCTTGCTAAAAATGCGCTAACCTGATCTTTATTCTCTTGTGGCAAGATAGAACATGTAGCATATAAGAGTGTGCCACCTGGCTTTAGCCACTTCCAGCAATGATCAAATATTTTTGACTGTAATGTTGCTAACTCTTGAATATCGTTATTTTTTCTGAGCCACTTGATATCGGGATGACGACGAATAACACCTGTTGCAGAACAAGGTGCATCGAGCAAGATACGATCAAACTTATCACCTTGCCACCAAGAATCAATGTTAGCTGCATCACCATGAATGAGCTCTGCTTGTAGTGATAACCTGTCTAGGTTTTGTTGCACTCGTTCAAGTCGTTTAGCATCAAAATCCACCGCAACAAGCTTAATGTCTGGTGCCAGTTCTAACAGATGACAAGTTTTACCACCTGGTGCCGCACAAGCATCAAGTACCAGCTCCTCACCTTGTGGTGCTAGCAGTGTGGCTGCCCATTGAGCTGCGCCATCTTGTACTGAAGCGGAACCCGTTTCAAAACCCGGTAGCTGCGTAACATCTCGAGGGCTAGAGAGTAAAATAGCATCATTGCTACTACCTGCTGTAGCTTCCACCTCCATATCTGTTAATGCGCTTATGTAGGCATCGCGAGTTTGTGATTGCTGGTTATTACGCAGCCACATCGGAGGTCGCTGATGGCTCTGTTCAATAATCTGCTGCCAGTTGTCTGGATACGCCTCTTTTAGGCGTTTAATGATCCATGCTGGTGTGTTGTAGGCAAGTGTATCGTTGTCGGTTGATAAGGGTTTTTCTTGGCGCTGAATAGTGCGCAAGACACCATTTACGACCTTGACTAAGCCTTCAAATTTTAATTGGCGACAAGCCTCTGCAGTTTCTGAAATTGCTGCATGGCTTGGGATCCGCGTGAAGTAGATCTGATAACAACCAATCAAAAGCAGCTGGTGTACGATGCGCTGCTTACCCTTAAGCGGTTTGCTCATGCAGTCGCTGACTTGCTTATCAAGCTGAGGCAGATGACGCATAACACCATAACAAAGCTCTGCCAACAGTGCTTTATCTTTACCACTGTCGAGATGTCTTTGCTGATCGGGTAGGGCGACAGATAATGATATGCCTTTCTCAAGGACCTGAAATACCACTTTCGCAGCTAGTGCTCTTAAGTTCATTGCCATTAGCCTTGGTCATCCATTGCATTGTTGAGTTGAGTGCCAGGTGTGAACCAATCTGCACGAGAGTTGAGAATATCTGCGACACTAAGAGGTTTCTTGCCTGGTAATTGCATGCTGGTGATTGTTAACACACCATCTCCAGTCGCAACATCAATACCATTTTTATCGGCAGATATAACGGTTCCTGCTGCGGCTGTTGACGTCTTTTCGCTCACATGGCTTTGCCAAACTTTTATGGTATTACCAGCATGTTGATAGTGGCTTACTGGCCATGGATTAAAAGCTCTGATTTCACGCCAAAGGGCCTCTGCTGATTTAGACCAATCAATTTGCGCTTCCTCTTTTGATAACTTTTCTGCGTAGTTGGCTAGGCTCTCATCCTGCTTTTCTGCTGGTAAAGTATTAGCCGCGATGCCCGCTAATGCTTCAACGAGTGCGCTTGGACCTTGTTCGGCGAGCTTTTCATACAGGGTGGCAGAGGTGTCAGTATCTTCAATTTTTAACTGGGTCTTTAATAGCATGTCACCGGTGTCTAGACCAATATCCATCTGCATGATAGTAACGCCAGTCTCGGTATCGCCAGCCCATAAGGCGCGTTGAATGGGTGCAGCACCTCGCCAACGAGGTAAAATAGAACCGTGCACGTTGATACAACCTAAGCGCGGGGTATCAAGCACTACTTTCGGTAAGATTAAACCGTAAGCCACAACAACCATAATGTCGGCATTAAGTGCGGCTAATTCTTGCTGGGCGGTTTCATCGCGTAATGACTTAGGTTGTAACACTGGAATATCATTTTCGAGTGCCAATGCCTTTACCGGGCTAGATTGTAGTTTTTTTCCTCGACCCGCTGGTCGGTCAGGTTGGGTGTAAACTGCAATCACGTTGTGCTGTGATTCGATAAGCGCTTGAAGGTGGCGAGCGGCAAAGTCAGGCGTACCGGCAAAAATGACATTAAGTGGTTTCAAAAATTTATCCTTGTTTTGCTTCTAAACGAGCGGCTTTTTCTAGCTTTTGCTTAATACGTTGGCGTTTTAGTGGCGATAGATAATCCACAAACAATTTACCCGCTAAATGGTCGAGTTCATGTTGCAAGCAAATGGCAAACAGTCCTTCAGCCTCTAAGGTAAACTCATTACCGTCTCGATCAAGCGCTTTGATGGTGACAAACTCAGCCCGATCCACCTTGGCATAGATGCCTGGAACAGATAAGCAACCCTCTTCATTACAGAAATCACCGCTTTTGGCAATTATCTCTAAATTTATGAACACTTTTGGGCGATCGATCTCATCTTGAAGATCCATTACGATAAGTTGCTGATGAAAATCAACTTGGGTGGCCGCTAGACCGATCCCCTTCTCTTCATACATTGTTTCGAACATATCGTCGATTTGTGTTTGTAGAGCAGCGTTAAACTCTGTGATTGGCTTGGCTACTGTACGTAATCTTTCATCTGGAAAGCGTAAAACTTTTAATAAACTCATACCTAAACTCTTAACAAGTCTGTCAAATCTAAGCCAGTTAGTTATACTGGCTTTGGCTAATGGCTCAATTTTAGTCCTTAGCGGCATTCAATAACAGCAAAAGCTCTACTTATAATCTAATAAAGAGCAAATAGCATGGATACCCTGATGAAACGGTTACTATTACTTGCTTCACTTATGCTTGGTTGCACCTTCGTTTTCGCTGATACATTGACACTGAAGTCTGGACACCCTGAGTCCTACGTTGTCAAAAAAGGCGATACTCTTTGGGATATATCAGCTTTTTTCCTAAAAGATCCTTGGCGTTGGCCTAAATTGTGGGGGGCAAACCCGCAAGTGGCTAATCCACACCTTATCTATCCGGGTGATAGATTGACGCTAGTGTTTATTGACGGTGTACCACGCTTAGTGGTCAAGCCGCATTTAAGCAAAAGCCCTGCTGGGCGTGTTTCACCTAAAAATGGTGCAATTCCAGCGATAGACCTGTCACTGATTCAACCTTATTTACTGCACAATCGAGTCGTTGAAGAAAATTGGTTTGAGCAGCAGCCGATGGTTATGGGCGGTGAAAGCGAATCTCGTCACCATGTGGTATCAGATATTGTTTATGTTCAAGGCGAGCTTACCGTTGGTGATAAATTTGGTGTTTACGCCAGCGGCCGAGAGTTTGCCAATGCTGATGGGGAAGCTCTTGGACTTGAGGCTATATTGACTGCAAGTGGCCGGGTTGTTGAGTCTGGTTCGGTATCGAAAGTAGAGCTGTTAAGTAGTTTACGGGAAACTAAAGCCGGTTACCGTTTGCTGCCAATTGAAGATGACTCACTAATGTCTGCCTACTTTATGCCTAGAGCTGCACAACTCACCGCTCCAACGACAGTATTGGCTTCTGGAGTTGATATTCGAGCTATGGGTAAGTTCGATGTGGTTTACATTGACCGTGGCGATACTGATGGCGTTGAAGCTGGGCAAGTGTTCTCAATATTTAAAGAGGGCGATGTGGTGGTGATAGATGGTGACGGTGTGCCTGTGGCGCCAAATGACCGTACTCGCTATGAAAAAATGTTGGCTGGGATATCTGCTGACAATGCGGTACAAATGCCAGATCTGTATCGTGGCAAGTTAATGGTTTTTAAAGTTTTTGAAAAAGTCAGTATGGGAATTATCTTGGTTAATGAGCGCCCTGTAAGGGTCGCTGATAAACTGACTATTCCTGATTCGCTGATAGTGAGCGAGTAGTCTAGAGTTAAAACTGTGCAGTGATAGTACTGCACAGATAACTTGAGGATAGACTATTAATGAAAAGCTGGTCGACTGGCTAGTTGTTTCTGCTGTATCCGGGCTAGGACCCGCTCGGATTAAACAATTGATAAACTACATGGATGTGGAAGAGTTAAGACAAAGGTTAACGCATGAGCCAGATGCATTACCTTTGCCTGAATCTTTGCTTCGCTCCAACCTTACCCCCAATTACACTTTAGTTGACTCGGCACTCGAGTGGCTGCAGCTGAGTGAACATAACCACTTACTATGTTTCGACGACCCGCTTTACCCGCCTTTACTTAAACAAATTAGTGATCCTCCCTGTGTGTTGTTTGTAAAAGGTAATATCAGTGCTCTGCTTCGACCGAGTATTGCGATTGTAGGCAGCCGAAATGCCACACCGGGTGGCTTGAAGATGGCGCATGCCTTGTCATCGCAGCTTGTTGAGCAACACCTCTCCATTACCAGTGGTATGGCGTTAGGCATTGACGGCGCAGCGCATCAAGCCGCTATTGATAATAAAGGTGTTAGCGTTGCTGTTTTAGGTACTGGGGTCGAAGTTATTTACCCTAAGAGACACCGCCGTATTTACCATGAGATTCAAAATGATGGCTGCGTCTTGAGTGAATTTTGGCCACAAATTAAACCATTTTCTGGCAATTTTCCGAAACGAAACCGCATAATTAGCGGTCTAACTCTAGGTACCCTTGTTGTTGAAGCAGGTTTAAAAAGTGGTTCATTAATCAGTGCGAGATTGGCTAATGAACAGGGGCGCGAAGTGTTTGCATTACCGGGGAGTGTACTCGGTGGCCAAAGTGAAGGTTGCCATCAACTGTTGCGCGATGGCGCTAAGTTAGTGGAGTCTGCCGCTGACATTTTTGAAGAAGTTGCGGTTTTATCTGGCCTTCACCTTGAAGAAGTCAAAGCTAGTCACCATATAGGGGGGAAGATAGTCTCTGATTTGCCATTTGCTTCGCTGTTAGCTAGTGTAGGTTATGAAACCACAACGATTGATAACGTGGTTGAGCATAGTGGAAAAACCATAGAGCTAGTATTGGAGCAGTTACTTGAACTTGAGTTACAAGGTTGGGTTACTGCTGTACCCGGTGGTTATGTAAGACTTAAGAGGAGCTAGCCATGTTTGATATCCTCATGTATCTATTCGAAAACTATGTGCATAGCGAAGTTGAGTTTCTTGTCGATGAAGACGAACTCACAAAAGAACTAACGCGTGCTGGGTTTCACCAAGCAGAGATCATTAAAGCGCTAACTTGGTTAGAAGGTTTAGCTGAGTTACAAGAGGCGGGAACACCGTATCTTTGTAATCATGATCAGCAGTCTTTCCGTATTTATACTAAAGATGAGATTAATAAAATTGATGTAGAAAGTCGCGGCTTTCTGCTGTTTCTCGAGCAAATTAAAGTGCTTAGTGTCGAAACCCGAGAAATGGTTATTGATCGAGTGATGGAGCTTGATGAAACGACGCTGAATTTGGATGACCTGAAATGGGTTATCTTGATGGTGCTATTTAATGCTCCTGGCCATGAGTCGGCTTATGAGCAGATGGAAGATCTGATCTTTGAGCAGCCGGATGGTCGGTTGCATTCATAATCCTGTTCAACTTGTTTCATAAAAAAGGAGGCTTTCGCCTCCTTTTTTAGTGCTGTAACTCATGCATATTTAAAAATGCAGATGAGTGCTATCTTGACTGAGGTGCTGCGGTTGCAAGTAGTCACGATAAGCATAACGATTCTGCTTATGCAGACGCGGCTTAGATTTCTCCTCGCTGTCATCAAATTGCACCACTTGAGTGGTTAACCACTCAGAAAACTGTTGCTGATGTTGTGTTAAGTCGGCTAATAGCAGCTCATAGCCTTCGAAGTAATCGGTTTTTAAGAACTGACTCAATTTCACGTAATCACTATGGTAATTCTCGGCAAGAAAACGCACTGCCATATAGCTCCATTTGTAAGTCATATCAACGCCATCTTTATATTCAGTCGCGAATATTTCTTCTAACGTTGGCGCCTTATCAATGTCGCGTTTGATGATCTTAAGTGCGGTAGGGTTGGTATCACCTTGAGCAATGTATTCTGCTAAACCTTCTGACCACCACACCATTTTGCTCGGGAAGTGTCCGAAACCGCCATACTTTACAAAATGGCCGTCGAGGTAGTGCACGTATTCATGATTCAGGTTCCAAATCGCGAACTCCGGCTCTATCCACCATTGGCGATAAGCAAAGAACGTTGCTTGGTTACCAGGTTTTGAGGGTGTACCTTCGATATACATGCCGCCGTTGTCGGTTTGAATATCAAATACTAGCTGGCCATAGTAGTTGTACTGGCTCCAGTTTTTGAACGCGACGACTCTTAGTGCTTCATTGTTGTCGTTGGCTGTTGCTTGTTGCTGTGTCTCAAGCACGTTATGAAAGTGAGATTCTTGCGAAGTGAGCTTAGTGCAGCTTTCTACTAACTCTTGCTCATTAAGATCTTGCGCCAAGATAAAGAGCGACTCTGAGCAGTGGTGTTCAATGGGTAAACCTTCAGTTAGCTCTGGTATGCGGCAAATGTCGCTATTTTCTTGGCAGCGTTCTTGAGCTGAAAAAGTATTAACGTGGTAGCCGCTACTGTAGGCATCTTTGGCAATATCGCCGCGCTCAGCCACATCTTGTCTAGCGATGTCGGCCACGGCATTATCGACAGCAAGCTCGAGTGGCGTTGCTTCACCATCTTCTGAACCTGGTAGTGCAAGTCTATATAATGCTAACGCCCAGTAGGCGTTAGTTCTCGGCCAGTCTTGCTCTGCGCGGATACTGCTTTTGTTGGCTGCAAAAGCTAACAGTGGCTGATTAAGGTTTGCAGACAGCAGCACGGTATTGAGTTCACCTTCAACTTTTTTACGGCTTACATTAAACAAAAAGCCATAAGCTTTTAGTGTCTCTAGCAGTGCATAGTCGTTTGCTTGTTGGCTGGTGGTCGTTGCAAGTTGGGCTAGTTGGTTATTGAGTTGTGGTAGCAGAGGTGCAAGTTGTGCTGCGCGCTCATTGTCTGCAAAGTAGCGATAAAGGGTCACTGCAAATTGTTCTTGTAGGCGAGCATTTTTGTTTAATAGCCCTGAGTCTGCAAGACTTTTTAGGGCATTAGATAAGCCGACATAGTCAGATTGTTGCAGATTGTCAGTTGGACCGTAATAACTGAATGCGCGAAAATAGTAGAGTAGCTTATCAAGCGACTCGGTATCAGTTGTGCTGGCTAAAGTAACGCTTGCTTGCTGGAAATGAGATACCGTCATAAGCGGGTTAGTTTCATCAAATAGCGCACTTTCAGAGTTTGAGCTTATCTGCTGGATTATTTCAGGAGTTGCTAACGTGTTATTCGTGCTAGAACAACCAGATATTGAGCCAGAAAGTGCAACGATAATCGTTAAAGCAATTTTAGTTTTTGTATTCATTTATCACGCCTGTGTTTTTTTGGATACAATATATCACCGTTTTTTGTCAAAACCTATTAGATGTATACAACAGTCAGGCTAATACTTGGTAGAATAGCGGCATACTGATGAACTGAGACAATCATGGCTAAAATCGATCAGCAACTGTTTACAACACATGAGCATGCACTAGAGAAAGAGTATGAACTCTGCCCTAAGTGTGGCTGCGAGTTATCGGTAAGGCATAGTAAACATGGTGGATTTATTGGCTGCAATAATTATCCAAGTTGTGATTACACTCGGCCGTTGGTGCAGCATGAATCCATCGAAACTCAAGTGATAGAAGGTTCATCTTGTCCTGAGTGTGCTAGTGAGCTTGCGGTAAAGTCGGGGCGCTTTGGTATTTTTATTGGTTGTACTAACTATCCAGAGTGCAGCCATATTGAAAAACATGATCAGGCAGATGCAGAAGATGAGATAAGCTGCCCCAAGTGTAAAAAGGGCCATGTTGAGCATCGAACTAGTCGTTTTGGTAAGTCTTTTTATGCTTGCAGTGCTTACCCTAAGTGTAAGTTTCTGGTGAACTACCCACCCGTTGCCGAGACCTGTCCTGATTGTGGCTTTGGGATACTCGTCGAGCGTAAAGGAGCCGCTGGCATGCGCTTAGAGTGTCCTCAAAAAGCCTGTAAATATAAACGGCCAGTTTGAGTTGGCATGCTAAATGAGCATATTATCTTCCACTAATGTCGCTTTTAAGTAATCATAGCGATGTTGCAGTGTGCACTGAGTTGAGGTTAAGGGAGACCGATGTTAGAAGTATTGCCAGCTGAAGTGGCTGAAGTTGTTATGGGGGGAGGCGTGATAGCTTATCCTACTGAGGCTGTTTACGGCTTGGGCTGCGATCCTGATAATGATGGTGCGATTAACCATTTACTACAGGTAAAACAACGTCCTTGGCAGAAGGGCCTGATACTAGTAGCTGGAGAATACCAACAGTTACTTCCTTATATCGATGAGTCGCAGTTAACCGCACGGCAGCTTGCATTCGTTCACAGTAAATGGCCTGGACCGTTTACCTTTATCATGCCAATCAAGCCCGGTTTGTCTAAATTATTAAGTGGTACTTTTGATTCCATTGCGGTGAGAGTGACAGCCCATGAAGGCGTGAGGGCTTTATGCGCCGCAATTAATAAACCTATTGTTTCTACCAGTGCCAATTTATCAGGCCAGCAACCAGCGCTATCTCCATCGGCTGTAAAGCAGCAGTTTGAAGGGATTATCTCTGGATTAGTGCTAGGGGAGTTAGGCCATCAGCACGCGCCTTCAACTATTATCGATGCCAAGAGTGGCAACATTCTCAGACAAGGTTAATCAAGGAAAAGTATGAGCACACCAGATTCAGCAGTCGTAAAAGCTTTCTTACTCGATCTTCAAACTCGAATTTGTAATGGACTACAAGCGCTAGATGGCGCAGCCGAGTTTGTTGAAGATTCTTGGAAGCGTGAAGAGGGCGGTGGTGGACAAAGTCGAGTATTAACTAATGGTGCTGTATTCGAGCAAGCAGGAGTGAACTTCTCCCACGTAACAGGTGCTTCTATGCCGGCATCAGCAACAGCGCATCGTCCTGAACTCGCAGGGCGCAGCTTTGAAGCGATGGGGGTATCACTGGTTATCCATCCTAAGAATCCACATATACCGACAACTCATGCCAATGTGCGTTTCTTTATTGCTCAGAAAGAGGACGCGGATCCTGTATGGTGGTTTGGTGGTGGCTTTGATTTAACACCTTATTACCCTTACCTTGAAGATGTTGTTAGCTGGCACCAAAGTGCCAAAACATTATGCGAGCCATTTGGTGATGAAGCCTACCCTAAATACAAAAAATGGTGTGACGAATACTTCTGGCTTCCACATCGTAATGAAACCCGTGGTGTTGGCGGATTATTCTTCGACGACTTAAATAAGCAGGGCTTCGATAAGAGCTTCGACTTTATGCAAGCTGTAGGTAATGGTTTCTTAACTGCTTACGCGCCGATTGTTGAGCGTCGTAAAGATACCGAATATGGTGAGCATGAACGTCAGTTTCAACTTTATCGTCGTGGTCGTTACGTGGAATTCAATTTGGTTTATGACCGTGGCACCCTGTTTGGGCTGCAAACTGGTGGCCGCACAGAGTCCATTTTAATGTCTATGCCACCACTGGTCCGTTGGGAGTATGCTTATACTCCAGAAACGGGCAGCCCTGAAGCAACGTTATATAGTGATTACCTTAAGCCACGAGACTGGTTGAGCTTATAAATCATAAAGCGTAATTAATAAGGGTTATTGATTACGCATATGATCAGCCAGAGTGGCTACCGCACTATAAATAGCTTGTTGATGCTGTGGATCTTTGACTTCTAACTCAATGGCCGCTTTCATGCAGGTTAACCATTGATCACGCATCGCTTCATCAACCTTGAATGGCATATGCCTGGCGCGAAGCGCTGGGTGACCATGTTTTTGCTGGTACAGTTGTGGTCCACCGAGCCAGCCACTCAAAAACTCAAACAGTTTTTGTTCCGACTCACTTATTGGAGCACGGTGAATATCGAGTAGAGGCTTGGTTTCAGGTATGGTTTGCATCTGCGCATAAAACTGCTTGGCGATGGCGCGAATGGTTTTCTCGCCACCGATTCGATCATAGGCATTAGACTGCTGATGATCCCGCTCATTCTTAAGCTCTTTTTTGCCGATAAGGCGTTTTAACCAATCCATCTATTATTGTCACTAAATTCATGATGCAGCCATTGTAACAACAAGTGACTGAAAATAACTGCACTGGAATAGATTGCTCATGGCTAGATCCGCGGTAAACTAATCTTTAACTTTGGTAGCAGCACTAGAAAATTGAATATGACGGATAGATACGCAGTATTTGGTAACCCCATCGGCCATAGTAAGTCACCAAGCATTCATGCTGTCTTTGCCGCAGAAACAAATCAAGCTTTGCGCTATGAAGCCATACTGGCACCTATTGACGCCTTTGAAGCTAGTTTTAGTGAGTTTGCGGCCAATAATGGCTTAGGGGCGAATGTCACTGTACCTTTTAAGGAGCAGGCCTTTTCACTGTGCGATGAATTAAGCGAACAGGCGCAATTAGCGGGGGCTGTAAACACATTATCAGTCCTACGTGATGGCACAATTCGTGGTGATAATACTGATGGTTTAGGTTTGGTGGCTGATCTGCAAAGGCATTTTGGCAGTCTTAAAGGTAAGCGTGTTTTGCTAGTTGGTGCTGGTGGCGCTGCAAGAGGCAGTGTTTTACCTCTATTACAAGCCAATATTGCAGAGCTGACGATAGTGAATCGCACTCAGTCAAAAGCAGAAGCTCTGGTCGACATCTTTGCTCATTACGGTCAGGTTAGTGCTCAACCTATTACTCATACAGGTCAAAATTACGATGTCATTATCAATTCAACGTCATCGAGTTTAAGTGGTGAGGTGCCTAACCTCAGTGCAGAGGTCATTCGCGCCGATACTGTTTGTTACGATATGATGTATGGCAAAAAGCAGACTGCATTCAATTTTTGGGCGGCAGAGCAAGGTGCTAAACGAACAATAGACGGCTTAGGAATGTTGGTGGGTCAGGCTGCAGAAAGCTTTTTAATTTGGCGTGGGGTTAAGCCAAGTGTTGAGACGGTTTTAAGCCAACTTAGAGCTGAGCTTTAGATGCGCTACTAAAACGGAATAGACATGAATCAAAGTATTTTATTTCCCGATCTACAAGATTGGGAGCAATCATCGCAAATGATTATTTTTCCTGCTCAACAGCAGGGCATGAATATAGAGTGTCGAATTGGTATCGCGAAGTTAGCGGCATTATCAGAGACAAATTTAATCGCTACCGATCAAGATATAGCAACTAAAGCGCTGGCAGTGTTTGAAACTTATCGATTTGATATAGAGGAAGAGGTGGAGCACCTCATCGAACAAGAGCTGCTCGATGAGTTAGGGCGTGTAATCGTTACCTAATAAACGTTTAATTGCCTTCTGCTAAATACTCATTTTTCAACCTGACATAGTTATCGGCAGATTGCGGCAGGAAGGCAAGTTCCGCTTCAGTTAGCGGCCGCGCCTGTTTTGCTGGGCTGCCTACGTATAAGAAGCCACTCTTAAGAGTCTTATTTGGTGGCACTAGTGAGCCGGCACCAAGAATGACATCATCTTCTAGTATTGCGCCATCCAAAATAATAGCCCCCATACCGACTAAGATGCGGTTACCCACTTTGCAGCCGTGTAACATCGCTTTATGACCTATAGTCACATCATCGCCGATAATTAATGGTTGCCCTTCAGGTAAAGAAGCTGACTTACGGGTGACGTGTAATACGCTGCCGTCTTGAATATTGGTTCTCTTACCTATATAGATATGGTTAACATCACCACGGGCTGCAACTAATGGCCAAACGCTTGAGTCATCATCTAATGTAATATCTCCCACTAAAACACAAGCCTCATCTACATAAACATTATTCTTGAGCCGAGGCACTATCCCTTTATACGAGCGTAGTGACTTATTATTTTGCGAGTTAGTCATCCCAAAGTCCTTAAAGTGGCTATTTTTGGCATTATAAAGCTTAAAAAGTAGCTAGTCAGGGTGTTTTATCAGCAACCAGTAATAAAACTTCACTTTTATTGTACTTTTTCTCATTTAGCCTCTTGTGCTCTTGTTAGATTTCCCTATAATGCGCATCCACTGACACGGCACAGCAGGCCAACTACTTAGGTAGTACGGGACTTGCAGCGGTGTTAGAGAGTTGAAAACCTTCGGGGATTTGATTCAGGTGACAAACGCTTTAAGGGCTTCGGGTAATGCTTCTTTTCACGAGAGTGGTTAAGAAATCATCGCTTGAAAAACTTCTTAAAATAAG
>NZ_JAKIKQ010000016.1 GCF_023284045.1 Shewanella kaireitica | reverse complement strand
TCATCTTTCATACTTCGCCGAAGACGCTAGGTCGTTGGCTTGAGGAGGCGTATTCTACACTCTCCAGTGGCGGCGTCAAGCGCTTATTTTAAGAAGTTTTTCAAGCGATGAATTCTTAACCACTCTCGTGAAAAGAAGCATTACCCGAAGCCCTTAAAGCGTTTGTCACCTGAATCAAATCCCCGAAGGTTTTAAACTCTCTAACACCGCTGCAAGTCCCGTACTATCTAACCTTGCGGTAAGTTAGTTGGCCTGCTGTGCCGTGTCAGTGGTTGCGCATTATAGGGAGATCTTGAGTAAGCGCAAGCGCTTTTTAATAAGAAAACGATCGCATGTCGATCTTTTCACCAAACAGCCTGGATATGACTATTTATCGTACTTCCTGTGCAGCTTAATTCACCTTTATAGGCTTGGAACTAAGATAAAGTTCATTTTTTCAGCAACACACTAGTGTATTGCTCAATAATTCATTACCATATGCAAGTTATTAACAGTTAGTTATCGATTCATTCATTTACACTTCAGAGATTATATATATGCAGAAGTCATTCTTTATCGTTTTAGCCGTTGCCATTATTGGTGCATTAGCTATTTTTCAGATCGCGCCAGATCTAAACGGTGCCATTGCTTTCTTTACTGGTGCTATCATCGCAAGCGTTATCTTTTCAATTCAATCTAAATCAGGAACGTCTGCTGCAGCGAGTAGCAACGAACCTTATACAGGTCCAACTATGACCTTATATGTAGGTAACTTGCCTTACCGTGTTCATGAAGGTGAAGTAAAAGCATTATTTGGTGAGTATGGTCCCGTCAACTCAGTTCGCTTAGTACGAGATCGTAAAACTGGACGTCGTAAAGGCTTTGGCTTTATCGAAATGTCAGAAGCAGGTGCTAAGAAGGCGATGTCTAAGTTAAACGAATATGATTTTCAAGAAAGAACATTAAAAGTTCGTGAAGCTAAGTCTCAAGATTCAGATAAAACAGAAAGCCAAGCGTAAGCTAGCTAACGTAAGTTAGTTGAGGAGTGTGGTTCTATACTCGTGAACCCCTCTTCAACTAACCTTTCTTTTAAACCCTGCGCAATATCATCAGTCGTAAATACCGCACTATAGTCTACAAACTTATTGCTTGCAGTTTTTAGTAAGCTGCGACCTTTCAGTAAACTCAATACTCTATCTGCCACAGCTTTACCAGAATCTAGCAAGATAACGCTTTGCCCCAGTGACTGCTTGATTTCTGCAGCCAAAATTGGAAAGTGTGTACAACCAAGCACTAAGGTATCAAGTTCAGACGTTCTAATTGGGGCTAGTAATAACTCAAGCTTTTGCATATCAACTGCCGTCCCCGCCAATTTTGCTTCAGCTAGCATGACCAATTCAGATGAACCGAACAGTTCAACCCGACAATCCTCTGCAAATGCATCGATTAACTCTTTGGTATATGGCCGCTTGATTGTACCAGGGGTAGCCAGTAAACCGATGTGCCTACGCTTAGATATCTTGGCGGCGGGTTTAATCGCGGGGACAACACCGACAACAGGAATTGATAGCTGCTGCCTTAATATAGGTAACACTAATGTACTGGCCGAGTTACATGCAACCACCACAATGCCAGCATTAATCCGCATCGCTTGTTCGATAACAAGCGACACGCAACCACTGATAAGTTCTGACTCTTCTAATTCGCCATATGGCAGTCGAGCATTATCAAATAGATAGCAGCAGTTCTGCTGAGGCAATACTTTTCTGATCTCGTCCAAAATCGATAATCCACCAATTCCAGAGTCAAAAATAAGAATAGGTCCAGACAAAGCGTTCTCCACTATCATATAAATGCCGTTATATAGCACCGCAATAAGCCTTACTTAAGGCCGAATGGTCTATTTTGCTTTAAAATTTACCCACAAGCTAGATTAAATCAATTGGGAGAAACTGGACATCCCTGCTATCTAGTATAATATTCCGCCCCTAATTTAAAGCTCACGGTGATCAAAATATGAATTTAGCAGCAATGGATCCTTCAACCTACGATGCGCAACTCGAAGCAAAGCGCGTCAAGCTAAAGCAGTTATTTACTGGTTTTGACACGCCGGAACTTGAGTCATTTAGCTCTGAAACTGCCCACTATCGTATGCGTGCTGAATTTAGAATGTGGCATGAAGGGGAAGACCTCTACTATTACATGTTCGATAAAGAACTTAATAGCAAAGTGCGTTGCGATCAGTTTCTACCTGCTAGTGAGCTGATCAATAAAATGATGCCGGTGCTGGTTGAGCTATTAAAGCCCAACACTATCTTGCGCCATCGCCTGTTTCAAATAGATTTTCTCTCAACGCTAAGTGGAGAGATCTTAGTATCCTTGCTTTACCATAAGCAGCTAGATGCTGAATGGGAAGAGCAAGCAAAAATCTTAAAGCAAACACTTAGCAGCCAATTCAATGTCAATTTGATTGGCCGAGCTCGCAAACAAAAACTGATTTTTGATAAAGACTTTGTCGTTGAATCACTGAATGTCGCCGGTCAGCAGCTGCAGTATCATCAAATTGAAAATAGCTTTACTCAGCCTAACGGTAAAGTCTCGGTCAAAATGCTTGAGTGGGCGATTGATGTCACCAAGAATAGTACTGGAGATTTATTAGAACTCTATTGCGGTAATGGTAATTTTTCAATTGCACTGGCGCAAAACTTTGAACGAGTATTGGCTACCGAACTCGCTAAGCCGTCAGTAGAATCTGCTCAGTACAATATCAAAATGAATAACGTTGATAACCTACAAATTATCCGTATGTCAGCAGAAGACTTCACCGACGCCATGGCAAAGAAGCGTAGCTACCGACGTTTAGAAGGTATCGATCTTGATAGTTATAACTGCAACACCATCTTTGTTGATCCACCACGTGCTGGTTTGGACGAGAATACCGTTAAGTTAGTGCAAGGTTATGAGCGTATTGTTTATATCTCATGTAACCCTAATACCTTACTAGATAACTTAAAAGAGTTGAGTAAGACACATAACATCACCCGGTTCGCACTGTTTGATCAATTCCCATATACCGATCATATGGAATCAGGCGTATTTCTCGAGAAGAAGTAAAAGCTCATGGTACCGACAAAAACGGCATCCAAATGGATGCCGTTTTTATTATCGTTCTACTATTTCTGCTCTCTTTTATTCTGTAGAGCATCAGCACCTTTAGCGATCATATGTAATTGGATCACTAACCGGTCCGCTAAGGCTTTACGATCTATACGTTTCATATCCAGCGCTGCAGCGCCAGCATTGAACACTAAAGTCACCAGCGCTTCAGCTTGCGCATGAGCCAAGTCTGGCGCTCTATTGGCTGTATCCTCGGTGTAATGCGCTAACTCAGATATGAAATGTTCAATCTCTCTAGCAACCGCACCACGAAATGGCGCAGAGGTGCCAGAACGCTCATGCAGCAGGATACGGAATACGTTGGGGTTAGATTCAAGTACTTCCATAAAGGTTTCAACAGAGATACGGATAACGCTACCACCCGCTTCTGCACGCTGGCGTCCTTTACGCATCATCTGCCTGAGCGTTAGACCACCTTCGTCCACCATGGTTAAACCCAACTCATTCATATCTTTAAAATGTCGATAGAATGAGGTCGGTGCAATATTGGCCTCGCGCGCAACTTCGCGCAAACTCAAGCTAGAAAAGCTACGTTCAGCGCTTAACTGATTGAACGCAGCATCAACTAACGCGCGTCGTGTCTTCTCTTTTTGTTGTGCTCTAATGCCCATACTGAACCTACTTACAAAAATTATGTTTCGAATAATAACGCTTTTTTACTGAAAACGCAGCATCAACAAACTTGACCCAAATCTCTATCCAAGTTAAATTAGCGTACAGCTGTACGCTCAACTAGAGATAATAAAAAATAATGAAAAAACCTCCTATTATTTGGATGAATGTGAGTCTTTTTACCATCACATTTGCCTGCGCTGTATTATTAGTACCTTGGTACGGGATCGTTTATGGCTTTGAGGCCGTCGAATGGATTGCCTTTGTCGTTCTTGCCTTTGCCAGTGGCTTATCGATCACTGGTGGCTACCATAGGCTCTGGTCCCATCGCACTTACAAAGCCCATGCTTCAGTGCGCTTTATCTATGCCCTTGGCGGTGCATTAGCACTACAAAACAGTGCACTGCATTGGTCTTCAGATCATCGAGTACACCATAAGCATGTCGATAATAACGACAAAGATCCTTACTCAGCAAAAATGGGATTTTGGTACAGCCATATAGGCTGGATGCTGCGTGAATATCAATCTCAGCGATACCATGATTACAAAAATGTACGCGATCTACAGAATGATAAAATTGTGATGTGGCAGCACAAATACTATCTACCACTGCTTATTATCATGAACTTCGGTCTACCAATTTTGCTAGGTTGGTTAAATGGTGACATTCTTGGCATGCTACTGCTAGCAGGCCTACTACGTCTAGTGGTGGTACATCACTGCACATTCTTCATTAATTCACTGGCTCATATATGGGGCTCCCAGCCATACACAGATAAAAATACTGCCCGTGATAATGGTTTTATAGCACTGCTAACTTATGGTGAGGGATACCATAACTACCACCACATCTTTGAGAATGACTACCGTAATGGCATTCACTGGTGGCAGTATGATCCAACCAAGTGGTTAATCGACGGTTTAGCGTTAGTAGGGCTCACTAATAGCCGCCGAGTTGTGCCACAAGAGCGTATTGAAAGCGCTCGCTTACAGATGCAACTAAAACGCACTCAAAATAAAGTCGCTCACCTTCCTAACAGTGAAGAGATTATCGAAAAGTTACAAGCAGAGTATGAAATGCTGAAATCTCATTTAGCAGAATATTACGATGCCAAGAAAGCACTGCTTGAGGCTAAGCGTAAACAGCTCGCGGATCGAGATCTTATGGCTGAGGTCAAAGAGCTTAAGCTTCGATTTAAGCAACAAAAGAAAAGCTGGCATAGTCTGACCGCAAGCTTTAGCTAAGAGCGAATACCATTGGTATAACAACATCAGCCACTCTCATGAGTGGCTTTTTATTTTATCTTCATGTCGCTTAATACTAAGTGAATTCAACAAATGCATCGCTAGTTTGCAATTAGGCTTCAACTTCATTAACCACTCATTGAAGTCATTAGATGATGGGTCTATGATAATCGGCTAATTAGCATTTTTAGGGCGTTTCAAGCTCATGTCAGATCAACAAATTAAACTTACCGAGTATAGTCACGGCGCCGGTTGTGGCTGCAAGATCTCTCCTAAGGTATTGGGTACTATACTCGCGACCCAATTGCCAGTATTTGACGATCCTAAACTGCTTGTGGGAAACCAAACCCGAGATGATGCTGCAGTTTACAAACTTAACGACACCACAGGCATTATTAGCACCACCGACTTTTTTATGCCTATCGTTGATGATCCTTTCACTTTTGGCCGCATAGCAGCAACCAATGCCATCAGTGATATTTATGCTATGGGCGGCACGCCTATGATGGCAATCGCCATTTTGGGCTGGCCAGTAGATAAGCTACCAGCCGAAGTGGCACAGCAAGTTGTTGATGGTGGCAGACAAGCCTGCGCCGATGCAGGGATAATGCTGGCGGGTGGTCATAGTATCGACTCTCCTGAGCCTATTTTTGGCTTAGCGGTAACAGGGCAAATTCCGCTGAATGAGCTTAAGCAGAACAACACGGCTAAAGTTGGCGATAAACTCTATCTAACCAAGCCACTTGGTATTGGGATTTTAACCACAGCGCAAAAACAGAAAAAGCTTGCTGATGCCGATCTCAATACAGCAGCAGATGCGATGTGCCAGTTAAACATTTTGGGCCCTAATATCGCTAAAATCCCACAGGTAAACGCACTCACTGATGTTACTGGCTTCGGCTTAGCTGGACACCTTTTAGAGATGTGTCATGGCGCAGAGCTTGGCGCAAAAATCGATATTAGTTTGCTGCCACTACTTCCCAATGCTCAGCATTATCTTGAGATGGGTTGTGTCCCTGGGGGAACTCACAGAAACTTCGATAGCTATGGTGAACACTTACCCATGTTAACTGAGCAGCAAAAAGCGATTATCTGCGATCCTCAAACTAGTGGTGGCTTGTTGATCTCGGTCTCTGCTCAGGGCGAAGCTCAGCTGCAGCAGTTACTATCAAGCAACGGTGTCGAACCTATCTGCATTGGTGAGCTAGTCGAGAGATCAGCAACCACAGTGGAGCTTATCTAATGCCCGTCAACATGGTGAGCGCAAGTGAGTACCGACGAATTCTTGTCAGTGATCATCCTATAATGGATGCGCGAGCACCTGTTGAATTTACTAAAGGAGCATTTCCTGCCAGTCGTAACCATCCGTTGATGGAAGACGAAGAACGTAAGTTAGTCGGCACTTGCTACAAACAAAAAGGACAACAAGCTGCGATCGCTTTAGGTCATTCACTTGTTACTGGCGAGATAAAACAACAAAGGCTCGATGCTTGGCAACGCTATTTTACTAAGCACCCTGATGCATACCTTTACTGCTTTCGAGGTGGCTTACGCTCTAAATTAACTCAACAGTGGTTAAAAGAAGCTGGTATCGATATCCCCTTTATTGAAGGCGGCTATAAAGCAATGCGTCAGTTTTTAATTGAAACTATCGATAACGCAGCGAGCCAGAAACCCATGTTAATCCTTAGTGGGATCACAGGCAGTGGTAAGACTGACTTTTTGCTCGCTCGTAATGACGGTGTAGATCTCGAAGGTATTGCCCATCATCGTGGTTCGAGCTTTGGCCGCTACCATGAGCCGCAGCCTACCCAGATAAACTTTGAAAATGCATTAGCTGTCGCCCTCTTGAAACATCAAGATAGCCAAGCCAAACACCTACTGCTCGAAGATGAGAGCTTCCTCATTGGACGCTCTGCATTACCACAAGCATTCTACAAAGGGATGCAACAGGCAAATGTCGTCGTGCTAGAAGAACCGATGGAAGCTAGGTTAACTCGCCTACTTAATGAGTATGTACATAAGATGCATAGCGGTTATATTGAGCGTCTTGGCGAAGAAGCCGGCTTTGCAGCATTTGCAGAATATTTAGCACTAAGTATCACCGGGATAAAGAAACGTCTTGGCGGTAAACAGCACGATGAATTCCAAGCAATTATCACCAATGCACTCAACATTCAGCAAAGTCGTGGTGATACCAGCGCTCATATTGAATGGATTGAGCTACTGTTAAGCAAATATTACGATCCTATGTATCAATACCAGATAGATAAGAAAGCCGAACGAATTTTGTTTAAAGGTGATCATTTAGCTATGCATCAATGGCTAGATGCTAACTAACCTCTAGCGCTTTATTAGCCGATTGTGACTTTCTTCTTAATCGGCTATATCGTTAAGTCCACCTCAATTTGTCCTCTCAACCACGACTTTTTTCTGCGCTTAATGTTACACCTTATCGTTCTAGCGTTCTCTATTGGAGCTGGCAATATTGCCTCCTTAGTGCACACGAGCACTGGTAAGGGCGCTGTTTTGCCAGCCCATAGCCGTTTGTTGATAAAGTATCTCTCTAGGCGACTTTGTTGAGTCACAGGCTGAGGAGTTGCAATATAAACAGGCCGATTAAACAAACCATTAATGACAAGCAGTGTAGAAAGATCGCATCGCTCAACCTCAACGATAATCGGCGCGCTTCTGTCCTGCTTTAAAGCGGCTAGTTCTTCAGTATTGTGGATGCTATGTCGATTAACTATCCGCCGAAACACATAGCTTAATACGCTCACTGTTAATTCTGGCCAGCTTACTAGAATTAGCGCCAGCACCAGTAGATTGCCAAAGGCGAGTACTAGGAACAGCTGCTCAATTTTCCATTGCAACCCGTTTAATACCAGCATGGCAAAAATGGCCGACGTCACCATAAATAGCGCGTTGACAATATTGTTACTGGCGATAGCCTGCGCACATTCGTTTTCATCTGCACGGGCTTGAATAAAGGTATAGAGCGGTACAATAAACAAGCCGCCGCCAACACCTATCATCAATAGATCAAACATCAAACGGTAGTGCATAGCATCACTGACAAATGTGACGACATCAAATACAGCAGCTGGAGTCGCTAAGATCGGTAAAGCGGCATACAGATCGATGCCAAATACACCAAGAAATATCAAACCTAAAGGTGCTATCCCCAGTTCAACTTGCTTACATGACAAGCGCTCACAAACAAAAGAACCAATGCCTATGCCAATTGAAAAGAGCAGTAGTAATAACGAGACCACCGTCGGATCGGAGTTAAGTGTTATCCGCGCAAAGTTTGGGATCTGTGTTAAATAGCTCGCGCCGACAAACCAAAACCAGCTAATAGCCAATATCGCAATCCAGATGTCTCGATTTTTGCGCACTTTAGCAATGCTTGTTGCCGTTGCTTTAACGATCGAAAACTTCGGTTTTACTTTATTACTTGAAGGAATACTGGGGATCATCCAGCTACTGCATACGCCAATCAACGCCAAGGTAAACACGCTACCTGCCGCCCAATAAGTTACATGCTCGCTAGCGACAATCAGCCCAGCAGACAAAGTACCAGTCAAAATCGCCAGAAAGGTGCCCATTTCAACCCATGCATTGCCCGATACCAACTCATGTTCGTTTAGTACTCGCGGTAATAATGAATATTTTACTGGGCCAAAATATGCTGATTGAACGCCCATCAAAAACAGCAGTAATAACATTATAAGATAGCTATGAGAGAAGATTGCCAACACTGCAGCAGACATAATCAATAGCTCGAGTACTTTAAGTCGGCGGATAAGAGTGGCTTTATCAATACTGTCGGCAACTAGTCCCGCATGCGCTGAAAACAGCAAAAATGGTAGGATGAAAAGGCCTGCTGCAAGGTTTACAAAAAGGTGTACATCAATAGGCAAGGCTTCAATTTGTGAGTAGCTCACCATTAATAGCAGCACATTTTTATACACATTATCATTTAGCGCCCCTAAGCACTGAGTCACAAAGTAGGGCAAAAAGCGGCGACTAAAAATCATAAGCTTCCTTTTTAAAACTGGCTAATACAAAAGCCAGCAGCGATAAAATTAGTCCAATAAAAAAGCCATCACATTGTGATGGCTTTAGACAGTTAACAACTTAACTCTCAGCGATTAGGATTTCGTCCCAGGCCAAGTTTGGCGAACCAACAACGATAAAGTTTGGATTCTCCAAGCTTTCACGCTCGTTATAGCTCAAAGGTTGCAGTGTGAGATCCATGATCTGACCACCCGCCTCTTCTACAATAATTTGTGCAGCGCCAGTATCCCACTCACCGGTAGGACCAATACGTACATAACTGTCTGCTCGTCCTTCTGCCACTAAACAGCTTTTTAGTGCTGCTCCACCAAGTACCACCAGTTCGCAATGCTTATTCTGGTTAAACAGCTTAATAACCGACTGGGGATCTTGGCGGCGACTCACTGCTAGCCTCAATGGACTATCGTCATCGTGGCCAATTTGACGACTACTAATCCGCATCTCATTGCCATTGGCTCGCTTATAAGCACCTAAACCAGCAATTGCGTAGTAACATACTTCGGTCATCGGCACATACACTACACCAACGATAGGGCGATTATGTTCAACGAGAGCGATAATCACCGAGAAATCACCACTCCCGGCAATAAACTCTCCGGTTCCATCCAGCGGATCAACCAACCAATAACGTTGCCAATTACTGCGCTCAGAGAATGCTATATCGGCATCTTCTTCTGATAAAACAGGGATCTCAGGAGTGAGCTCTTTAAGGGCGTTGATGATGATATTATGTGCGGCAATATCCGCCGAAGTCACCGGGGTATTATCTGACTTTATCTCGCGTTCGAAATCACCAAGTTGGTAAATATCACGAATTTTTTTGCCCGCCTCAGTGGCGATATCTATGACTTGGTCGATGTAACTCTCTGGCTTCATAACTACTTACTACCCGGTTATATTAATTAAGCTACTTCAGTTGTAGATGCTTTTGCGCTAAAAATAAAGCACTTACACTGCGAGACTCTGAAAAATCCTGCTCTTGCAATAAATCCTGCCACTGCTCCAGCGGCCATGGAACCATGTCAATTGGCTCAGGTTCATCACCCTCCAATTCACTTTGGTAGAGATCTTCAGCTAAAAATATCTGCATTTTGCTGGCAAAATAACCTGGCGCGAGGCTTAATTCCATTAGGTGAGTCAGTTTATTTGAGCCATAGCCAATCTCTTCCTGTAATTCTCGATTAGCGGCCTGCGCCGCGGTCTCACCCGGATCAATTAGCCCTTTTGGAAAGCCAAGTTCATAACTGTGAGTCCCCGCTGCATACTCCCGACCTAATAATAACTGTTTATTACCCAGTACAGGTACTACCATCACAGCGCCACGATTATTACCTTTCATCCGCTCATATTGACGCTCAACTTGATTTGAAAACCTTAAATGCAGCTGTTCTATCTGAAATAGTCGACTTTTAGCCACTACTTCAGCATGCAATATTTCCGGCTTAACCTTCTTGGTAGTCATACACATCCTATGGCAGTTGATCTTTCCCGCAGATAGTTGCTGAGATCAGTTACAATCTTACTATTCTAGCTCCAATCTACAACCTGAATTTACTAGGATCATCTAACTATGTTTCCATGGCACGATATTGATACTGTTTTACTTGATATGGACGGTACCCTACTCGACCTGCATTTTGATAATCACTTCTGGCTCAGTTTGATCCCCAAAGCGCTGAGTGAGCAACGTAATATCTCGGAAAATGCAGCAATGGAGTGGGTTGCAGCTAACTACCAAAAGGTTGATGGTACTCTAGATTGGTACTGTTTAGATTATTGGGAACAAAAGATGGGGTTAGATATTATGACTCTGCATAAAACCTTAGTGGAGAAGATCCAGCTGCGCCAAGACAGCTTACCGTTTCTGTACGCGCTAGAAAAAGCCAACAAAAAGCGAATTCTAGTGACCAATGCTCACCCGAAAGGCTTAACACTGAAATTAGCACATACCGATTTAGCTTTAGGCTTAGATGCGATGATATCGAGTCATGAAACAGGTTACCCCAAGGAGCATCCACTATTCTGGCAACAACTGTTTGAACGCTTTGATTTAGATCCAAGTCGCTGCTTATTCATCGATGACAACGAAACGATTTTGGCTGCAGCTAAACTCGCCGGGGTTGGCCATCAATTAGGTGTGGCCAACCCGGATAGCCAAAAACCTCATAAGCTCTTTAGCGACTTCCCTGCAATAGACGATTACCACCATCTATTGGATGAGTTGCTCCAACAAACATGATCAAAAAAGGCACCTCAACAGTGCCTTTTTAACATTTTTTACTGGAGCGATAGACTTAGATAGGTAATCGACCTTGATAGGTGATTGGGTAATAACCTTGGCTATCTTTCTTACCTAGGAATCCAAGTGCCTTTTTCAAATCATCAGGCTGTGTATTAACCTCACGGATCTTAGCATTCACCTGCATCATCTTATTATCAGCCAACAAGATAGTACCATCTAAGCCTAGGCCATTAAGTTGTTCATCTGTCGCCAATTGCACTTGGCCATCGATACAGCTTAAACCTAAGGCAATATCGCCTAATGGATAATTACCAAACTGATTAGTTACTTGTATTTTGTTTAAAAACAGCTTACCCGATAGCTGTTCGCACCAAGGCAGTCCTTGTTCAAAGGTATCGACTAAGGCGCTTACGTCACCGTTAATTTCAGTTCTAAACGGTAGTCGAGTATTACCCAACAGAAAGTCACTCGGCGCTTCAAAACGCAGACCACTAACGTCGAGCCCAGCAAAAGAATACGCTACTACAGCTTTACCATTAACAGCGCTGCTGCGACTTCCAATACTAATATCGGCCTTAACCGTTCCCATCAACAGTGAAGCAACACTCAAGTCCCAGCGCACCATTTCAAGCTGACGTTTTTGCACAGTCAAAGAGTCGATACTGCCAGACCAAATAGTGCCAGATACACCACTAATAACCGTATTAGCCGGTATAGGTGCAAGCTTCACTGCCATGCTAGCGGGAAATAACACCACTAAAAAAACCAAATAGATGAAAAAGCCTAGCGCGATTTTTTTTACTAATTTCACAACAACATCCTACTTGGATAACTGAATTCGGCGAACATTAACGAAACCAGGGGTATCGGATTCAGCCACATCCAAGCTCTCTAATGATAAACCTTGGTTTTGAACCAGCTCATTGAGGTAGCTCAGCAAAGTATCGAATGGAACCTCATCCATCCATACTTGAATTTTGTTACCTTGAGGCTGCATGCGAGTAATTGTTAAGCCAAAGCTACCAGCTGTTTGGTTAACCGCAGCGCTTAAACTGCCTTTAAAAGCACTGCCTTGACTTGTTTGTTTCAAACCAGCAATACGATTAGCGGTCTGCTTTACATAATTGAGAGTATTGAGCTGACCTGCAAGATTTCGCTCGGCATCGGCTTCTGCATTGGCAATTGGCGTCCAAACGCCCCAATAGAAAATACCTATTACTAATACTACGCCACAAGCACTTACCATCTGCTTTTCACGCAGGATCAAGCCCGCCCACCATACTTTAAGATTATCCATCTTATTTGCTCCTAATGGTTAAGGTGCTGGTGACTTCTGACTCACCACTGTTCATCGCGCCACCATCGAGCTTGTATGTGCGAGATATAATCTCTTTAAACTTCTCAATTTGAGCATAATTCTTAGCTTTAATCTGCATCCGCAGCTCGCCACGATTACTATCAAAACGCAATGTGGTCGGTTTTAGATCTTGTACTTGCTCAAACGCAGCTTGAGTGCCCTCAAGCATGCTGAAGAACTCAGTGCCGCTGCCGCCACCTTGCATTTTTCTTACATGACTATCCATTTGCGCGCGCAGATTAACCACTCTTGAACTGCCAGGTACCACTTGCTTGTAAATCTGTTCGCTCTGCAGTCTTACCACATCCGCTTTAGCATTCATTTGGTGAATGTTTAGGCCTTTATTCACTAGCGATAACACCACTACAACTGCAAATACGATGGCGGCATTACGCCATAAGCTAAGGTGCTTGCCGTATTCACGCTTAGGCTGATAAACACCTGATAACAGGTTCATTGGCGCATTAAGCATGCCACGCGCTAACACCAACATAGGTAAGTCGAGAGGTTGTGCTTTTATAGCGGTCCCCGCCAAAGCAATTTCTGTATAGCCAGCGACAGTAATTGCCTCTTCGCTGTCAGGCAAGAGTTGCGGTAACGCCATCTCCAGCCACTCTTGCTCAAGGCTTACACCACTGCCTTCGCCCGTTCGTAGCAAGATCTCTTGCCCAAATGTAATGGCTGCCCAATCGCACTCAGCCAAAGGCAATGCAAGACAGTCTGGCACTATGCATTTAGCTTTTAATCCTGCTTCCGCTAGCCACTCTATCCAGTTTTGCATCTGCTCATGAGCAACCACTGCAATATTGAGTGCATCACCTTCACGAGGACCAACCACAAAATGCAGTTCCTCTACATCTTGCGCTAAATTCTCTTCCAGCATAAATGGCAGCGCTTTAATCGCTTGACGCTGGCCTTTTTCAGGCAGGTCGACTGCAGTCAAAGTGATGCTAGATGCTGGGACTAATACGTCAACCGTACCATTAGCAGCTCTTTCAGTCAGAGTCGATAGTGCGCCGGCATCACTGAGTTCGCCAGAACCTATTATTTCTTGTTCCTGTTCAGACCAAACGAGCCACGAACATGGTTGCTCAAAGGATTGTCCTAAACGGATGAATAGTCTTTCACTCACTGATCTGTCTCCACGAGTCTCTTTAATTTTGCTAAAGGACTGTTGTTATTTTTGTCCGCCAAACTGACGGGATAACACATTCAACGTTCTGCCATCGCCATTGAGCACACTTTCGAGCCTAAATACGGCATTATCGACTTTTGCGCCTGCTTCCAATAAAAAATAACTACTGGTCACGCCAAAACTCGATTTAAGTTGTGCATCACCGGCGAGGCTAGCGATAGAGGAGTTTTCCCAAAACTCATCTACTTTCTCATAACCATCGCCAGGGCGTTGGTTGATGATGCTTTCAGCCTCACCAACAGAAATTTTATTATCTAACATGCCCGCAATTAGTGCAGCGTGCTCTACTGGCACAGTGTTAACATTTAATACTTGTGTTGTATTGCCTGGTACTGCACACACATACGGTGCAATCTTGAGATAGATATCTTGCGTGAACCCCATAACGGCCCGCAACTCACTCTTATGACTCATCAAGGTATTAGCTGAACGATAAGGTACATTTCGCGCCTCATATTCTGCATCTTCCGCACCGTAAGGGCTCGCAGTCATATCTTCATCGATATAATCTTTTAAAGTTTGCGATAAGCGCTCAGCGGCAAAATCATCCATCCCAAGCGCGACTAACAGCCCTTTAAACTGAATCACTGGCAGCGGCATTTTAGGTTGACCATTTTCAACTTTCTTGGTCGTCTGCGACAATGCATTCACGTTAAAACAAGACTGCATATCACTGATTTTACCCGCAATCTCACCATTCTCTGCCGGAAAGATCACATCTGCTTGGGCCCAATACTGCTGCATGTGCACAGTGTCAGAATCTTCTAAATCTTGTTTCAAAACCTTTTTGGCGATCTCTTCAGCTGATATTGCATACCAAAAAGCTTGATCATACTGCGCTAAATTAATGGTGCGCCTAACAGACAACTGGTTTCTAGAGGTGATATTGGTAGCAATGATCGCAACTAACGCCACAATCAACAACACCACAATCAACGCAACGCCTCTTTGTTTAGTTGGCATGGTTAAGGAATTATTCACCCTGTCTTACCATCCTCTGTACTGCTGCCGCCGTTATTATTACCGCCGTTGTTATTACCGCCGTTGTTATTACCGCCGTTGTTATTACCGCCGTTGTTATTACCGCCACTGTTATTACTTCCAGCGGGCGCACCTGTCGGCAATAAGAACTTACGTTGTACTTTGCCTATATCCTCGAACTCTATTTCCATAGCGATCGCTTTAGGCAGTTTGGTAGCATCGGTTTTTCGTTCCCACTTATCATCAGTGAAAAAAGCATACTCAACCGAAATCACCTTTTTCATTACAATCGTTTTAATCGGCTCGGCACCGATTTCGGGCTCGGGATATGGGTAATACCAACGCTCCAAATTCCCTTCAATAACCACATAAGCGACTGACTGCAAACTGCCTCGAGGCAGCAATCCATCAGGATTTAACCAACCTAAACGGAAAAATACTAACGACTCTGATTCTGAATCGAGCATGTTATCGCCAGTCTGAAACACTGTGGTGGCACGGCCACCTTCAAGTAATCTAGGGGTGCGAGCTACCATCTGGTTAAGGTCTCGCTCAATAATGCCAAACCCTTGCTGCATTGCTTTTAACTTGGCACCGAATTCACGTGTCACCGTATCGTTTTGCATTACGGTATGTAGCACTGTATTTGCCGCAAGCCCTATTAGGGCAAATATCGCAATGGCGATCAGCATTTCTAACAGCGTAAAGCCGCCGCTAGGTTTAATCCGACTTGAGGACATAACTACTCACCTCAGCAATAACACGACCAAAGCGATCATCGTCGCTAATGGTGATACGGATCATTCTAAAATTGTCATCGGTTGTCTTCACAACCTCTTTGCGCCAATACCAATCTTTACCGGCTAACTGCTCTTGGCCATCTTTACGACCAATATCGGGGAATTTAGGCTCTAAACGCGCTTCTACCATTTGATTATGAGCAACCCACTGGGCCATGGTGCGCTCTTCCAATATCGGCATATTAGCCATCTGCTCGCCCAAGCTTTTAGTGATTGATACTGCGGCAATTGAAAAAACGGCCAAAGCAACAATGACTTCAAGTAAGGTCATTCCGCGCTGCCTAATAGACATGGGCTGGCGCGTTTTGATGAGAGATTGGCGTTTGTAGACAAGCATTAACGTTCATCATCTTCATAATTCAGTTTCAATCGGCCTAATGAATCGCCTACGACTACGACTTCGATCTCTTTATCCATTTCGTCTTTAGCAACAAAAGCGAGCTCAAATGCACTCATCTCACCACTTGGGAATAGCAAAATTTGTGGCTCTGGATACTTCTTTTTCTCATCAGCTGACTTTTCGATTAATGGCTCATCAAACCAACTATCTTGCTCTTCATCCTCTTGCACTAGCGGCAAACCATCAAGCACCAAAACCAGCTCAATACCCGGTTCCATCTGTCTGCTCGCTAACAGCCTATCTTGCTCTAGCGGCTTCCAGTTACCGTCTTCGTCATAGTAGACATATTCATAGCTGTCTTCTTCAATGACAATACCGATGAAATGGCCACTAAGGACCGTTTCATCCAGTACCATTTCCGAGGACATCATAAACTGCTGTGCCAAGCGGTCGAGCGCTTGCTTTTGACCACCACCGCCCATACTCAAGGTAACCGCCGACGCCGCTAACCCCATAAGTAGCACAACGAGCAACACCTCCATTAAGGTAAAGCCCGTTTGGCGAGTTTGACGCACAGCTGCTAATGTCATCTTATTGGAAGTTCTGTAGGTTCCAGTTACCAATGTCATCTTCAGTACCTGGTTGGCCATCAGGACCTGCACTGAAGATATCAAGCTTACCGTTTTCACCTGGACTTAAAAGTAGGTAGTCATTACGCCATGGATCTTGTGGAAGACGCTTAACATAGCCATCTTCACGGTAGTTACGCGGCTCAGGCGACATAGTTGGCTTCTGTACTAGTGCTTCTAAACCTTGCTCTGTTGATGGGTAGATACTGTTATCTAAACGATACATATCTAACGCATTTTCTAGCGCAACAATATCTGAAACGGCTTTCTGTTGGTCAGCTTTATCTTTGTTACCCATCAGGTTTGGTACCACCATTGAGGCTAAAATACCTAGAATAACGATAACGACCATCACTTCTAAAAGGGTGAAACCTTTTTGCTTATTACGAGTTTGCATTAAAAACTTCCTTTAACTAAATGACTTACATATTTCTCGAATGGCAATGCCAACATCGAAACGGTTAACCACTGATCATATTATTCAGCGCCAAAATAGGCTGCAGAATAGCTAAAACAATAAATAGTACTATTGCCGCCATGCTAACAACCAACATGGGTTCAAATACACCCAGTGCAATAGTGACATTTGACTCAAATTCACGATCTTGGTTGTCTGCCGCTCGCTCAAGCATCTGTTCGAGTTGACCACTTTTTTCACCAGAGGTGATCATATAGAGCATCATAGGCGGAAAAAGTTTAGTATTTGCCAACGCAGTACCTAAACTGGTGCCCTCACGCACTCTTAATGTAGCCTCTTCAACAGCAGCTTTAACCTTTACGTTAACCAATACATCGCTGGCAATACGCATCGCGTCTAGCAATGGTACCGAACTGGCCGTCAAGATACTCAATGTCCTAGCAAAACGAGCGGTATTAAGGCTTTTACTGACTTTACTTACCACAGGTAAGCGCAGTAGCAACGTATCGTATTTCATTCTGTTTGCTGGCACGACTAACAAGCGCCTGAAGATGAAAAATAGCCCGACAATCAATCCGAGCATGATCAGGCCGTAATCACGAATAAAATCGGATGAGCTAATGAGAAGCTCAGTGGTCCAAGGCAGCTCTTGCCCCATATGCTCAAATTGACCTACAACCTCTGGTACAACTGCAGCCAGCAAGATCGCAATGACACCGACAGCAACACAAGTCAGCACGATCGGGTAGATCATCGCTTGGGTCATTTTGCTTTTAAGTTGTTGGCGACGCTCGGTATAGTCGGCAAGACGATTTAATACCACTTCTAAGTGACCCGATTTTTCACCAGATGCCACCATTGCGCGATATAACTCGTCAAAGATGTGAGGGAACTCGGCCATTGAATCTGCCAAACTATAACCTTCAACAACTCGCGAACGAACTGCCATCACCATACTGGCTAATCGGTCTTTTTCACACTGTTGACCAACAGCTTTAAGCGCCTCTTCAATCGGCAGGCCAGCCGCTACCAAGGTTGCAATTTGACGAGTGATCAAGGCCAGTTCTGACACTGATATGCCGCGCTTAAAAAAGCTCACACCACCAGATTTTGACTTGCTCTCTTTTTCAACCACTGGAGTAATTTCCAGTGGCATCAAACGTAACTCTCTAATTTGGCCACGGGCATGCCTTGCGGTATCGGCTTCGACAACGCCTTTTTGCTGCTTGCCCGCTTTATCTAATGCTTTGTATTCAAATGCTGGCACTGGTTACTCCTCGCGAGTCACACGCAGTACTTCTTCAAGGGTGGTTTTCCCTGCAAGCACTTTACTCATGCCGTCATGACGGATACTCGGGACTGATTTACGTATATGCTTTTCAATCGCCAATTCGCCTCGACCAGTGTGGATCAACTCTCGTACATCATCATCAACCACTAACAACTCATGGATACCAGTACGACCACGGTAGCCGTTATGCCCACAAGCTTGACACCCTTTTGCACGATATATAATACGAGGATCATCAGCACTAATACCCAACAGCTCTCTTTCGCGTTCGTCAGGTACATGTTCCTCTTTACAATGCTTACATAAAGTTCGAATCAACCGCTGTGCAAGTACACCGAGTAAACTTGAGGAAACAAGGAAAGGTTCTACCCCCATATCTTGCAAACGGGTAATAGCACCAGACGCCGTATTGGTATGCAGCGTTGATATCACCATGTGGCCAGTTAGCGAGGCTTGTACAGCAATTTGTGCAGTTTCCAAATCTCGAATTTCACCAATCATTACCACATCGGGATCTTGACGCAATATCGCACGCAAGCCGCGGGCAAAGGTCATATCTACCTTAGTGTTAACTTGGGTTTGACCAATACCTTCTAACTCATACTCGATAGGATCTTCTACCGTAAGGATATTGGTATCGATGGAATTGAGCTCGGTTAGACCAGCGTACAAGGTAGTACTCTTACCTGAACCTGTTGGCCCGGTAACCAGAATAATACCGTGGGGTTTACGAATAAGTTCATCGAACTGTACCCGCACATCCTCTGTCATACCGAGTTGAACTAGGTCTAAGTTGCCGGCATTTTTATCCAGTAGACGCAGTACCACTCGTTCGCCATGGCTTGATGGCATCGTCGATACACGCACGTCGACGGCACGGCCCGCAATACGCAGTGAAATACGGCCATCTTGAGGCACACGTTTCTCGGCAATGTCCAAGCGGGCCATGACTTTAATACGTGACACTAATAGCGATGACAGCTTGCGGTTAGGCTTTAACACCTCTTTTAGGATCCCGTCGACACGGAAACGCACTATCAGCTGTTTTTCATAGGTCTCAATATGGATATCAGACGCTTCTTCTTTAATCGCTTCAGACAACAATGCATTAATCAGTTTAATGATCGGCGCGTCATCATCACCTTCTAACAGATCTTCTGTTTGAGGTAGCTCTTCGGCAAGCGTAAATAGATCCATCTCGTTACCAATATCTTCCATCATCTGCTGTGCTTCTGATGAATTAGCTTGGTAAGCCTGAGTTAAACGCGTTTCAAAAGCGATATCTTCTAGCTTTATGAGCGGTAACGATTTACCACTATAACGGCGAACCTCTAACAATGCCGATAGCGGTGTACTCGCGGTATGATAGAGCGATAATATGCCCGCCTCGTCTTTATCTAAAGCCGCATTGAATCGATGAGCAAAAGCAAATGGCAAACGCTCTTTACTGGTCGAATGGAAGACTTCATCCGCTTCCGCCTCAGAGACTAACCCAAGCTCATTAGACACTTGTGCTAGTTCATCTTCTGTTTGAAGTTGATTATCACTCATCTGCTGAATCTTTTTCTGAATCGGTGGCTGGCTTTGAATCACTCGTTGTTTCAGCAGGTTTCTCGGTTTCGGCTTCATTGCCACCAGAGATGCTCTTCAACGTTGAATCCGTTTCTCGCATCTTAGTATCTAAGCCTTTGCCGTCTTTATAACGGTTAAGTACTTCGTTCACTTCTGATGGTAGGTAAGCTTCTTGATCCCACTCTTCCAAAACAGGCACATCGGTATTTGGCATCAAGTTCACGCCACGCTCTTGCTGCTCAAGCTGTAGCGCTCTGAAGTAGTTGTACTTGCGCCCAGCAATCCCTTCCATGGTGATCCCATCACGAATAATTGTCGGCTTGATAAACACCATTAGGTTCTTCTTTTTCTTACCGCTTGAAGATGACTTAAATAGATGACCAATAATTGGAATATCGCCTAAGAATGGTACCTTCTGTACCGACTCTTGTACCTCTTCATTGATCAAACCGCCGAGCACCACAATCTGTCCAGAGTCGGCCATTACCGTAGTGGTCAAACGACGAGTCGCAAAGGTCACATCGACACCTGTTTTACCGTTAATACCAGATACTTCTTGTTCAATCGTTAGCTTAACTGCGTTACCTTCATTGACCTGTGGTACCACCTTAAGCTTTACACCCACCTCTTTACGTTCAACGGTTTGGAATGGGTTGCTATTACCGTTACTAGAGTTTTGGCTACCAGTAAGAATAGGCACTTCATCACCAACGATGAATGAGGCTTCTTGGTTATCAAGCGTGGTAATTGACGGTGTTGCAAGTACGTTTGATTTAGTATCACTCGATACCGCTTGGATTAAGGCACCAAAATCGCCCATCGCCACGCCCCACGCCATACCATTCACTTTACCCAGCGCTTGTGCCAGTAAAGTAATGTCACCTCGAGTGTCAGGGTTTTCGGTACAGGTTCCATCATTACAAACTGTAGAACCTTCTTCACCTTGAGCCTGCCAGATACCAGCGCCAATTTCGCCGATAGTTGGGCCTAAGTTGTTAAACTGAGTACCACCACCGGCCTCTGTTGCCCACTGTACGCCAAAGCCAACATCATCACCTTCGGATACTTCAACGATAATCGCTTCAACTAACACTTGAGCACGACGAATATCAAGCTGGTTAATCACGCTCTCAATGGTGCGCATTTGATCCGGCTCAGCGCTGATCACCAAGGCATTAGTGTCTGTGTGAGCCATAATATTTATTTCATTGCGGCGTTTGTTAGCACCTTGAGCTGAACCACCCTTTTCATCAACCAGTTGCTGTGCAAACCCAGTTAATACTTCAACTAAGTCTTCAGCTTTGGCGTAGCGTAAATAACGTACTTTAGTATTACCTGTACTTGCTTGTTCAGCATCTAACTTTTTAATTAACTTAACAACACGCAAACGGCTCTTTTCATCACCACTAACGATGACGGCGTTCGTACGCTCATCAGCGACAACTTTTGGAGCCTGGCCAGGCATTTGTGATTGATTGGCTGTTGAGCGATATAGCGTGTCGACAATGCGTACGATTTCACCTGCCGAAGCAAACTCAAGCTTAACCACTTCAACAGCAGTATCACCTTGCTTATCAACGCGGCGTACAATTTCAACCAACTTATTTACTACTGCAGCACGGCCAGTGATCATCAATACATTTGATGGGTCATATTGAACGACATTACCGCCACCGGCATTATCGTTTAACTGGCGTAACAGTGGTGCGAGCTGCTTAGCTTCTGTGTTATACAGCGCTACAATACGGGTAACCATCTCATCGCCTAAACCTGGCGAATCATCATCAGCCACTCGAATCGATGCCGTTTTAGCATCTTTATCTTTGATGACTTTAATGATGTTGTTATCCATTTCAACGACTGCATAGCCATAAACCTGCAGGGTGTTGAGGAAGAATTGATAATATTGCTCATCATCTAAAAGATCATAGCTGCGGACATTGATTTTGCCGCGAACGGTAGGGTCGACAATAATAGTGCGATTCAAGTTTTTACCAACAATGTTGATAAACTCCTGAATATCAGTGCCCTTAAAGTTAGCCGCATATTGTTCAGACCAAGCAAGTTGTGGTGCAAGTAATGATGCGCCCATAACCATACCAGCGATTAGTCTGCGTCTAATCCTTTTATTATTCATTGTATTACTTCCCCTAAAACCTTTAATTGCGGCAAGCTCAATTAATTATTGCAGCAGCCTTTATTGTTATTGGTTGCAGCTCTTTTATTGCGGCAAGCTAAACATAATTTCGATAAGTTGACCTTCACGCTCAACCATTAAGGCAACTTCAGTCATCTCTGGTAGCTGCCCCATAACCTCTAGCGCTTGACCCATATCGGTCAAGTCGTAACCGTTAAGTGATTTAGCCAAATCATTTGGCTTGAAACCCGCTTCGGTAAATAGTTTTCTGTCTTTTCCGGGATTGAGTCGATAACCCGCCAGCTCTCCACCACTTTTAACCGGCGAGATGGCTAAGTAATCAGTTATCTTGCTCGGGTCAGCCAAAATTTCAGCTCGAGATTCGCCTAACTCACGGGCTACTTCACGATTTTGGCGCTGATCGACTCTTTTACCTTTTGGTAAGCTCTTAGCCTTCTGTAGTTGCTGATTAGCATTACTTTTAGTGTTGTATTCGAGTCCATCTAGCATCAAGGTTTCATAGCGACCACTATTAGTGATAATAATGCGATCGGCATAGACCTCTTTTAGTGATGCTGAGGTACCTCTAATCTTATCGCCTAAGCTGTAAGTTTCTTGGCTACCACTCGATGCAATAACCGCTAGACCTTTAAGCTCAGTGGTTGATGCCACCACTCCCGTCAACTGAATCGACAACGAAGTTTTCGGTGCATCAGTGATAATTTCTTCTACAGGCGCCACTTTAGGCTTAGAAGAGCTACTATCAGCTCGTCCAAATAGGCTCAATGCTTTAACCCCAGAAATATTAGCTGAGCTAGAAGATGTCGATGAGGCAGGCGTCGGCGTCCAGCGAGAAACGGCTGAATTTTCAGGAACTAACTTCCATGTAATCTGTGCTAAAAGAAATAGCATTAGCACAATACCGATAGTAAATATCGCTGAGCTAACAGGCTTTTGGGGCACACCTGCTGCTTTAGTTAAAAACTTATCTAATAAATCCATATTTATGTGGACCCTCTGCACAGGTCTCTGTTCTGATTATGATAATTTAGCAAATCCTGACTCATGCTAACCCACACTGCAATCTGCAACAAGCCCATAACAGCAGCAATGTTGGCGATAATAGGCCAAATATGCTAACTTTACGCGCCTTAAAAGGGTGTGAAGCTTGCCACTATTTTGCGTGTCGAGATGTAAAGATTCGTATATTAATACTCAGCTTGTGAACTTACCCCTACTTTAACAAAGGTTAATCTACCACTGGAGTCGCTCATGATTGACAACGAGCAACAAGCATTGAAAGTCAGGCTAGACAAATGGCTCTGGGCTGCGCGCTTCTATAAGACTCGCGCCATCTCAAAAGAGATGATTAATGGTGGTAAAGTACACTACAACGGCCAGCGCACCAAATCGAGTAAGTATGCTGAGATAGGTGCCACCATTAGATTAAGGCAAGGTTATGACGAAAAAGAGATCGTCATTGTAAAATTGTCAGAACAACGCCAAAAAGGGTTAATCGCGCAAACCCTTTACCAAGAAACACCTCAGAGCATAGCGAAACGTGAGACCTATGCCGAGCAAAGACGCTTGAATATTCTTCATAATCCGGCTCCAGAGCAGAAGCCCGATAAGAAACAACGTCGACAAATTATGCGCTTTAAAGAAAGCTAACACTGGAATACCGAAATGACTAAAGACAACTTATACCGTTACCTATTTGACAATGCCAGCGTGCGCGGTGAATTGGTGCAATTAGAGAAAAGCTACCAAGAAGTAATTGCGGGGCATGACTACCCAGTCGCCATTCAACACTTACTCGGCGAGCTTATGGCGGCAACTTCACTGCTGACAGCAACCTTAAAGTTTAGTGGCGATATTAGCATTCAACTACAGGGCGACGGTCCAGTATCACTTGCAGTTATCAACGGCAATAACTTGCAACAATTGCGCGGTGTTTCTCGCTGGAATGGCGACATTGCTGCAGATGCACAGCTGCAATCTTTATTTGGTAAAGGCCATATGGTCATCACACTAACACCTGATGATGGTGAACGCTACCAAGGTGTGGTTGCACTGGACAAAGAAACACTCAGTGAGTGTCTCGAAGCTTACTTTGAGCAGTCAGAGCAGCTGCCAACCAAGATAAAGTTATTTGCTGATGCCAAACAAGCAGCAGGTATGTTCCTACAGGTATTACCTACTGACGGCAACCACAATGAAGAGTTCGAGCACCTTTCGGTGTTAACCGAAACGGTTAAGCAAGAGGAATTGTTTACTCTTGAGGCGGAAGAGGTGCTGCACCGCCTCTATCACGAAGAAGAGGTACGTCTGTTTGAGCCTGTTGCGATTACTTTTAATTGCACCTGTTCAAAAGAGCGCAGTGCACAAGCGATCCGCACAGTGGCAAAAGAGGAGATTGATTCAATTATTGCCGAACAGGGTAAAATTGAGATGGGTTGTGAGTACTGCAACAGCAAATATATATTCGACGCAATTGATGTCGAAGCGATTTATGCAGTGGCACCCAATAGCGATACAACCCAGTAAGCTACCGACCCATAGTTTTATCGATTAAAGGCGCTCATTGAGCGCCTTTTTTGTCTTTAAACCGTAATTGGTATGACCTTCCTACCAAGGATCACAGCAAGATTTCAGTTTGATGATCACTTTTTAGTATTTTTTTTGATCTAGTCCACATATTCAATTGCGCATACGTTACAATCGCCCCAGACAAAATAGCTGGCGCCATAGACCGGCACATAAAACGACCCTAAAGATGGAGACCTTACCCATGGCGGATGGATCAAACCGCGAGTACCTTAACCTCTCTACAGGCCAATTAGTTGAGCTTGCGCTAGCACGCGGCGAAGGCGAATTGACTGCAAACGGTGCTTTAGTTGCAAAAACTGGCGAACGCTCAGGTCGCTCACCTAACGACCGCTTTATCGTGAAAGAGCCAAGCTCAGAAGCTGATATCGAGTGGGGACCAGTTAACAAGCCATTCGAAGCAGATGCTTTTACAGCACTTTGGAATCGTGTTGAAGCTTACCTAGCTGATAAAGACACGTTTGTTTCACACCTGGAAGTTGGTGCTAGCAAAGAGCACTACCAACCAGTCACTGTAACAACTGAATATGCATGGCATCAGCTATTTGCTCGTAACCTTTTCATCGTTCCGACAGAGTTTAATGCAGCAGACAAGCCAACATGGCAGATCATCAATGCACCTGGGTTTGTGTGTAATCCAGAGCGCGATGGCACCCATTCTGATGCCACTGTCATCTTGAACTTTGCAGAACGTAAAGTACTACTTGCTGGCCTTAAGTACGCTGGCGAGATGAAGAAGTCTATGTTCTCAGTGCAAAACTTTTTGCTACCAGCGAAAGGTGTATTACCCATGCACTGCTCTGCAAACGTAGGCTCTGACGGTGATACCACACTATTTTTCGGTCTATCAGGCACAGGTAAAACCACACTTTCTGCAGATCCTAAGCGATTCCTTATCGGTGATGATGAGCACGGCTGGGCACCTGGTGGCGTTTTCAACATTGAAGGCGGTTGCTACGCAAAATGTATCGACCTTAGCCAGAAAAACGAGCCTGTGATCTGGGATGCGATCCGTTTTGGTACCGTGCTTGAAAATGTAGTGACCGATGAGAACCGTGTACCTGACTACACTAACTCAACGCTAACAGAAAATACCCGCGCCGCTTATCCTCTTGAGCATATTGCTCAACGTAAAGATGAAAACTGCGGTGCAGAACCTCATGCAGTCGTATTCTTAACTTGTGATGTTTCAGGCGTATTACCACCTGTTTCCAAGCTAACTAAAGAGCAAGCAGCCTACCACTTCTTGTCAGGCTACACTGCTAAAGTGGGTTCAACTGAAATGGGCTCAACTGCCGCTATTCAGTCAACCTTCTCGACTTGCTTCGGAGCACCATTCTTCCCACGTCCAGCTGGCGTATACGCAGAACTACTGATGAAGCGTATCGAGTCTTTCGGTAGCCAGGTTTACTTGGTCAACACTGGTTGGACGGGTGGACCCCATGGCATAGGTAAGCGTTTTGATATTCCAACTACTCGTGCGATTGTCGATGCAATCGTGAGCGGTGAGCTAAAGGATGTTGAAACAGAGTACCTTGAAAAGCTAAACCTGCATGTACCTGTTGCAATTCCAGGCGTAGACAGCAACTTACTCAACCCAATTAATACCTGGGAAGATAAGCAGCAGTATGCCGAGTTCGCACAGCATCTAGCAGAAAGCTTCCAGAAGAACTTTGAAAAATACCAAGTGCCTGATTCAATCAAGAATGCAGGGCCAAACGCTTAATGCTCTAACATAAGCGTTTACGCTTAAAATCCCAATTTAGCCCTGCTAAATTGGGATTTTTTTATATTCATCATCCTTTCCCCCCTTTAAAAAATATTCTTAATCACCTTTAACAGGTAAAGCCTAGTAAACTTTAAGTAAAGTAAGCTTGACTTTCGTATCAAGCAAGCCTAACTTTAAGTCAAGCTTGCTTTACTAAATAGACAAAAGGAACTGTACTGATGAAAAAAGCATTAGACGCGATATGCGTTAAAGGGCTACCAAAACGTGATATTAAAAACGCCAATAGGGTTAACCTATTAACACTGCTATGGGTAATTACTTTGATGATAAGTACCTACTTAGCCGGAGAGGGAATGTTAACAAGCCCAATAGCGTTAACGATCGCCATTGTGATTCATGTCATTGTCGGTATCGCTATGCTGCTATCTTATAAACATTTTTTAACTCAGCTAGATGAGATGGAACGTAAGGTACAGTTAGGCGCTCTCGCACTGGCTGTTGGGGTCGCCATCATTAGTTTCTCCAGCTATTCAATCCTTGAGGAAGCCACCACATTGCCACCGTTAAACACGGCATATCTCATCGCACTTATGGCGCTAAGCTATATTGTTGGTATCTTTAAAGGAAGGTTGGCCTACCGATGAAAAATCGCTTAAAAATACTCAGAGCTGAGCGAGACTGGACCCAAGCCGATCTCGCCGACAAACTGGAAGTATCGCGGCAAACGATCAATGCGATAGAGAAAGGGAAATACGATCCCAGTTTACCACTCGCGTTTAAAGTCGCCCGTTTGTTTGAGATGCCAATTGAAGCTATTTTCGAAGATGAAACAGCTGTTGTCGCAGGTTAAGTCAATAGGTCCTCCCCCGCGGAGGACATATTTGTGAATTTATGTATTTTGCTCTACCGCGGCGCTAAGTCTATTAGTGTTTTAATCACTCCTTGCAACAACTGTCTTTACAAAAACAATTCAACTTAATTAATCAAACATTGCGCATATTTCGACACAGTTATCTAGTTGCACTTGTTAGCATTTTGGTGAAATATAAGCCTCTTATAATAATTCTAAATTTATCTTACAGATGGATGCCTTACCATGCGCTTTTTGCCCACTTTAACAAGCTACGCAGTCGCTACCTTTGCTGTCACTAGCTTTTGCACTCTTGCCGCCGAACACCATGCTACGCCTCAGTTAGCAACCACGTACGTTAATGATGCCATTTTACCTCCCATTATCGAATGGCATGGTAAAAGTGAAGCCCTACTGGCAGCACCAGACAGTGAATGGGCTACACCTTTTGAGCAAAATGGCCTTAAAACCAGTCCAAATTATGATGATACCTTTGCATGGTTAGATAAGCTGATTAGCCAGACCGATATGCTCAAAAAAGTCAGTATTGGCAAAAGCCCCCAAGGTCGTGATATTTGGATGATAGTCGCCTCGAAAGAAGGTGCTGAAGATGCACCGACTCTACTGAAAAACAACAAACCAAGCGTGTTAGTTCAGGCTGGCATTCATTCTGGCGAGATTGACGGTAAAGACGCAGGTATGATGCTGCTACGCGATATTGTTATCGGTGATAAAGCCGCGCTACTTGATAACGCTAATCTATTATTTGTGCCTATTTTTAGTGTTGACGCCCATGAGCGCTCTACCGAATACAATCGAGTTAACCAAAGAGGTCCGGTTAACATGGGTTGGCGCACTACCACCAACAACCTTAACCTTAATCGTGACTATGCTAAAGCTGACACCTTAGAGATGCAGCATATGCTACGTGCCATTAATATTTGGCAACCTGACTTATACATCGACGTACATGTTACCGATGGTATCGACTATCAGTACGATGTCACCTTTGGCTATAACTTGGCACAAGGACAAAGTCCATCGAGTTTTAAGTGGTTAGAAAACAGTTACCGCCCAGCGATTGAAGCCGCACTGACTGCTGAGGGACATGTTCCGGGGCCATTAGTGTTCGCAATCGACAATACCGACATCACTAAAGGCATGTCTTTATGGAATGCTAGTCCACGCTTTTCCAATGGCTATGGTGATGCGCGCCACCTGCCAACAATTTTGATTGAAAATCACAGTTTAAAACCGTTCAAGCAACGCGTGCTCGGCACTTATGTGATGTTAGAAGCGACGCTAAAAACCATCGGTGACCAATCAACAAAACTTAAATCGGCGATCCAGCAAGACAAATATCGTTACTCACCACGAGTAACCCTCACTTGGAAGCAAGAGCAGCAAGCAAAAGGCTGGGACTTCAAAGGTATCGGCTACTCGATGGAGCAAAGTGCAATCAGTGGCAATGAGATTGTTCGCTGGAATGGTGAACCTAAGCTGTACCCAAACCTTCCAGTTATAGGTGGTACCAAAGCCGATATCAAAGTGAATCGCCCAACGGCTTACTATGTGCCACCACAGTGGAAAGATGTGATTGAGCGCCTAAGCGTACACGGGATACGTATGACCACAATCAACAAGCCCAGTAAGCAAAAATTGCAACAATATCAATTTAGCGAAGCCAAGTTTGGTAGTGCTGACTACGAAGGCCATCAACGTGTCAAAGCTACGGTAAGCAGCCAAACTATCGAAGCGACTTTACCTACAGGTACTGTGCGTATCGATACAGAGCAACCGCTTGGCGATCTTGCAATCTTGCTACTGGAGCCACAATCACCAGACTCGCTTTTTCAATGGGGTTTCTTTAACCCTATTTTCACTCGTACCGAATACATCGAGAACTATGCGGTTGAGCCATTAGCAGCGCAGATGCTAAAACAAGATCCAGCGCTGCAAGCAGCATTCGATGAAGCGCTGAAGGATGAAGCGTTTGCCGCCGATCCAAAGGCGCGTCTGCGTTGGTTCTATCAGCGCAGTCCCTATTACGACAACCAATATTTAAAATACCCGGTATTAAGAAGTAATTAATCCTCTGGTTTTTATGATGAATACCAAGGTATAGCTCAAACAAAACAGCGCCAAATGGCGCTGTTTTTTATGTTAAAAATCGAGCTTAGGCCTTCTTATAGCCAGATATAGCATAGGTAAGCGGTAAGCGTTGTCCTTGCTGCTCAACAAAGTAACGTGAGCGCGGCGCTGTCCCCTGCGGTAAACTGACCTCAACAGTCTCCTCTGTCAGTCCATCGAAACAGTTGTATGGGCTAAAATCGAATTCATTGAATGAGTCGATTTCGATACCGGCACGGATCAGTGCATTGATAACATCAGCAAGAGAGTGAGGCCAACTCATAAAGGTCTCCGTTTCATCACCTGCATTCTCAGTATAGGTAGGCTCATCTTCTACATCAGGCTCCTCTTGATGAAAGTAGCTATAACCGTCAAATACCGCTTGCGCAGGATGAAACTCCACCATATAAAACTGACCACCGGCTTTCAGCTTGCTGGCTATGGTTTGCGCCCACTTATCTAGGTCAGGAAGCCACACAATGGCGCCATAAGAGGTAAATACGATATCGAACTGCCCCGCCACTTGCTCTGTCACCTGATAGACATCGGTACATATAAACTCTGCATCAATTTTAGCTTGAGTAGCCAATGATTTAGCCTGCTCAATGGCTGCGCCAGAGAGGTCGACACCAGTTACTTTTGCGCCTAAGCGTGCCCATGACAGTGTATCTAAACCAAAGTGACATTGCAGATGTAACAGGCTTTTCCCCTCTACATTCAGTGCAGCCAGTTCTATCTCTTGCAGTGAGCTGTTACCCGCTAAAAAACCAGCGACATCGTAAAAGTCAGAAGTAACATGAGTTTGTACTCGGCGATCCCAACCTTGTTGATTTACAGATAAATAATCCATTCTTGCTTCCATCCCCTATGACTGAGCTAGGCTATAACCGAAAAACTCAGCGGTAATAAACGACTAATTAAAATCACTAACAATGTCGATTTTGGCCAATTTTTTGAGTTAATTCACCACCGACAGCCAAGATAACAACAAAACATCACAATTAAAACAAGTAGATAACATATTGGCACACTACCTGCTTAGATAGGTCATAACTTTAAATACACAATTGATTCTAAAAAATATAATAAGGACATCATCTTATGAAATTAGCCTCTAGTCTTTTTGCGGCAGTCATAACGTTAGCGCTATCGGGTTGCATCATCAATGTAAATGGCGCTAGCACCGGTCCACTTGACCATCAGAAAAAACAGATCCAGATTGAAGCCGCAGGTATCGACACATTTGTCGCCAATACTGGCGCAGGAGATTTAAAGATCCAAGGCGTTACCGGGTTAACCCAGATCACCGTGGTAGCTGATATCTACACTTATGGTGATATTAAAGCAGACTTAACACTAGAGAAGAGCGGCAGCAATGCTAAATTGGTTGCCGAGTTTGACAGTAATATCAATTTCAGTCGCTCGCCGTATATCGACCTCACTATTCAAGTTCCTGCCGATATGATACTGAAAATTGACGATGGTTCTGGTGACATTGAAATTAAAAATGTTTCAGCCAATATTGAGCTTGAAGATGGCTCTGGTGACCTTTCAATTCAAGGTGGGCATAACCTTAGTATCACAGATGGTTCAGGCTCAGTATCTATTACTAACACCACCGGCAAGCTAACACTGGAAGATGGTTCTGGCTCAATCAACCTAAACGGCATTGGTGGCGACACCAACATCGATGACGGCTCAGGCGATATGACGGTAACCAACGTCAATGGCCACGTTGTTATTGATGATGGTTCAGGTGATATCGAAGTCGACAACACCAAAGGCCTTAGCATTGTTGAAGCAGGTAGCGGCGATTTGAGCGTGGATAATATCAACGGTTCAGTAAGCATGAACTAAGCCAAACTAGGTTTTAATGTTAACGATTCAAACTCTAGACTGATAGCAACTCTGAAAAACTGAGCTATTATTAACTCAGTGAAGGAGAATTCCTTCCCGGCGTGGGTGCTGTTGTCGATTAATGTGCTTAGTGGTCGGTTATGTCGACCAAGAGCGTATTTAAGTACAACAGCGCCCAGCCCACCCTTTAAGGATCTCAGCGGAATTATCAGCTGAGATTCGACCATTTCAAACCATCTAGCCCGTTATTCTGAATCGTCGACTCAACTTCTATCACCAGCAGTTCAAATAACCTGCGACCAACGTGTATGCAGGTACTATGCTGACGATGTTGTTACGAGTTAGCATTCGCTAGGCTAACAGTTCTCTTCTAACAATGTCAGCTCCTGCAGTTAACGCATTTAGCTTGGCGGTTGCTATATGACGAGGTAAAGGTGCCATACCGCAGTTGGTGCACGGAAAGAGGTTCTCTGCATCGACAAACTCAAGTGCCTTTCTCAGGGTATTAGCCACCTCTTCTGGGGTTTCAATAGTGCTGGTTGCTACATCAATCGCCCCTACCATTACTTTTTTCCCTCGAACAAGCTCAAGTAATTCGAGTGGAACATGAGAGTTATGGCATTCTAGAGAGATAATATCGATATTCGATTTCTGCAACTTGGGGAAAGCTTGTTCGTATTGCCTCCACTCTGTGCCCAAGGTCTTTTTCCAATCGGTATTGGCTTTAATGCCGTAGCCATAACAGATATGTACTGCCGTTTCGCATTTAAGTCCCTCTACTGCTCTTTCTAAACAGGCAATCCCCCAATTATTTACTTCGTCAAAGAACACATTAAATGCAGGCTCATCAAACTGGATGATATCAACCCCTGCAGCCTCTAGCTCTTTGGCTTCTTGATTGAGAATTTTGGCAAATTCCCAAGCGAGTTTTTCACGACTTTTATAATGATCATCATACAGCGTATCAATCATAGTCATTGGGCCTGGCAGCGCCCATTTGATGGGTTGCTTGGTCTGCTGGCGTAAGAACTTAGCATCTTCTACAAAAACTGGCTTTTGACGAGAAACTGCGCCAACCACGGTCGGCACACTTGCATCATAGCGGTCACGAATTTTAACCGTTTTACGTTTCTCAAAATCCACGCCGTTAAGATGCTCGATAAAGGTCGTCACAAAATGCTGACGCGTTTGCTCGCCATCACTAACAATATCGATGCCAGCGTGTTGCTGATCTTGCAATGACACACGCAATGCATCGTGCTTGCCCTCAATCAACTCTTCATCTTGCAATTTCCATGGTGACCAAAGTGTTTCTGGCTGCGCCAGCCAAGCGGGTTTAGGTAAACTGCCAGCAGTTGAAGTCGGTAATAATTTTTTCATAATAATTGCTACTGTCTATTTAGGTTTGTTATTAAGCGTAATTTGCAGACCACTGCTCAAGCACTGTTTGGTATGGTTTGATAAAATGCTCTTCTGCAAACTTTCCTTGCTCAATCGCCAACTGGCTGCGTTCTTCTCGGTCATAAACAATTTGCGTTAATGAATGATCTAGGTTCTTCAAGTTTGGTTGATAACATTTACCCGCCACAGCATTAGCATTGTAGATCTCAGGCCGATAGATTTTTTGAAAAGCCCCCATCGTGCTGATAGTACTGATAAGCTCAAGATTAGTGTAATCACTAAGCAGATCACCAAAGAAATAGAATGCTAAAGGGGCTACGCTATTAGCAGGCATAAAATAGCGAACCTGTAGCCCCATTTTTTTGAAATACTGTTCAGTCAAAGAGGATTCATTGGGTAAGTATTCAAGGCCTAGTATTGGATGTTGGTTCTCAGTGCGCGTATATATTTTATTATCTGAAACACTGAGGCATATAACTGGTAGTTTATTAAAATTCTGTTTGTATATATCAGAGTTAATAAAGCATTTAAATAGATTCCCATGTAAATCACCAAAACCACTTGGAATACTAAAATTTGATTTACCTTTATTGTGTTCTAGCAATAATACGCTGAAATCATAATCTCGCACATAAGAGGAAAAGTTATTTCCGACTATACCTTCTATACGCTCGTTATTTTTATGATCAATAATATTGGTTTTCAACACTTCAATTGATGGGAAAGCCTGCCCACCACTTTCGATATCCATATCAACAGAGACTATTTCAAGCTCTACAGAATAACGGTCACCTTTAGGATTATCCCAACCAGCCAAGGAATTAAAGTTATTGTCTATCATTTTCAGTGCATTTCTCAAGTTCTCGCGACGACGCTCGCCTCTAGCCAAATTAGCAAAATTGGTCGTGATACGAGTGCTGTTTGCAGGGTGATAATTCTCATCGAGAGAAATGCTCTTAATTGCAAAATTAAAGTTATTGCTCATTGTGGTTCGGTATCCTGTTTACTGAGATAAAAGTTAAATTTATTTTCACCCTGATAGGCCTTGCTTGATCTATTTATCCCCCTCAGCTTTAAATATTTATTACTGAAGACTTAAAAAATAACAAAGGCAATGATGACAACGTAAATATTAGGATCTATTTATACTTGTTTCGACGCACTAACAACATCGCTTTTATTTCATGAGCAACATGAGTGACATTCATGTTCGATTAAGTTTGAAAGTTTAATCAAATGTCAGTTATATTAACCAGCTTTAAGCGAGCACACTTTAATTAATCGAGCACGCTAGCCCTAATTATATAAAGAGATAAACTTAATGAGTGAATTGCTGTTGTTGATTGTTTACTGCGCATTGCTAGGTTGTGGAGTAGGTTTTTTAGCAGGTCTACTAGGTATTGGCGGTGGGCTAGTTATTGTGCCGGTGCTAAGCAGCATTTTACTTCATTTCGAGGTTTTACCCGCAGAACAGGTGATGATTGCCGCAATTGCCACCTCATTAGCATCAATTTTATTTACCTCAACATCTTCGGCAATCGCTCATCACAAGAATGGTAATGTGCCGTGGAAACTAACGCCTTGGGTTATGGTCGGGGTTGCTCTTGGCGCGCTTATCAGTGGCTTTATGGCTTCTCTATTGCCAGAAAAAATTGTGCGTATTGTGTTTGCGGTAAGTGTAGTACTGATTGCTTTTAAGATGCTTTACAGTCATAAAAGTCACTCTAGCACTGAGCGAGAAATGCCTAATAAGGGTCTGCTAACTGTTTTGACGACGATTACTGGCAGCTTGTCAGCCATGATAGGGATTGGTGGCGGTGCACTCTTGGTACCTTTGTTGACATTTTTCTCACTCGACATGAAAAAAGCCATCGGCTGCGCATCTGCTTGCGGGATTGTTATCGCATTATTTGGCTCGATAGGTTACATCAGCGCTGGTAGTCACCTGTTTGCTTTAGCAGACGGTTTTGCAGGGTTTGTGTATTTACCCGCTTTATTCGGTATTGTTTGTACCTCCTGGTTTACCGCTCCTTTAGGCGCCAAATCGACCCACTATCTTCCAGTATCAGTTATAAAGAAAATTTTCGCAGTATTATTGTTAGCTGTCGCTGCAAACATGATTCTAAAATAACAACAATGCTAGCTTGACTGGCGGCAGTCTATTAACGCCAGCTTCTTAGCTCTAGGCCATTTTTTCAGTGCAATCTCACGCTTTAGTGCTTCACTGCGACTGCCTACAGTTTCCGAGTAGGCTAAAGTTAAAGGGCCTTTACCACGCAAAAACTTAGCAGACTTAGCGCTGCCACTTTGATGCTCGCTAAAACGCCGTGCGACATCGGTGGTTACTCCTGTATATAGGTGGCCGTTAGCACAGCGCACCATATACAGATACCAGACGGACTCAGCTGCCACTAGTTAGCTTTTGCCTTATCTAAACCGAGCAAACCGATGAAGAAAGCGTACTCTTGTGCTTTGTCTTCATATTGACGATAACGGCCACTCTTGCCACCGTGCCCTGCTTCCATATCGGTATCAAACAGTAACAAATTATCGTCGGTTTTAATGTCACGCAGCTTAGCGACCCATTTAGCAGGCTCGAAGTACTGCACTTGTGAATCATGTAAGCCTGTGGTGACTAGCAGATGTGGATAACCCTGCGCTTTAGCTTGATCATAAGGCGAGTAACTCAGCATATAGTCAAAGTAGACCTTCTCATTTGGATTGCCCCACTCGTCGTATTCGTTTGTGGTCAGTGGAATAGTTTCATCCAGCATAGTGGTTACGATATCAACAAACGGTACGTGCGCAGCCACCGCAAAGTAGCTTTGTGGGGCTTGGTTGATTACGCCGCCCATGAGCAAACCACCTGCACTGCCACCCGCAGCAACCACTTTGTTTTTGTCGCCATAACCTTGTTCGGTTAATGCTTGAGTCACATCGATAAAATCATTGAAGCTATTTTGCTTATTGAGCATACGTCCATCGTCATACCAACCGCGGCCAAGCATCTCTGAACCACGAACATGGGCAATCGAGTAAACAAAGCCGCGATCCAGTAAGCTCAAAATAGAAGAGCTAAAATCAGGCTCTACCGTATAACCGTAGGAACCATAGCCATATTGATATAATGGATTAGTACCATCTTTGTTAAACATCTCTTTACGATAAACCAGTGTCACTGGTACCTCTTTTCCATCACGGGCTTTTACAAATAACCGCTCTGCTTGGTATAGCGTTGCATCAAAGCCGCCTAGCACTTTTTCTTGCTTGAGCAATTGGCGCTGATTGGGTTGAGTAAGGTCATATTCATAAACCGACTCAGGCGTGGTTGGGCTTGAGTAATACAGCCTAAGCTTATCGCTCTGCTGACTCGCATTAACATCGAAGCCAACCACATAGGCGGGATCATTAAACTCAAGTTCGACACCAGCACTCATATCAAAATCTTTATCTTTTAAGGGATAAACATGGATTCGACTAATGCCACGTTCACGAGTTTGCACCACCATGTATTGTGTTAACAGTAGAACGTCTTCAATTCTCGACTGAGGATCATGAGCAATCACATCTTGCCAAGCCTGTTTATTGGCTGCGTTATCGACTGCGACCTTCATCAGTCTAAAATTGCTCGCCTGCCAGTTGGTTAAGATGTAGTAAGCCTCTCCCAACTTAGAGACGGAGTATTCATGGCCCTCTTCACGTGGCAATACCGCTTTAAACTCTGCCAAGGCCGCATTAGCATCAAGCATTAGCACTTCGCTGGTAATGGTACTCTCAGCGTATAAGGCTATTTCGGTTTCATCTAGCGACTTACCTAGGCCAATATAAAATGTGTCATCTTGCTCTTCATACACCAGTACATCTTCAGCTTGTGCGGTGCCAAGCTTATGGCGAAACACTTGATAGCCTAATAAGGTTTGTGGATCTTTGGCGATGTAAAATAGATGCTGGTTGTCATTAGCCCACACCACTCGTCCATCGGTGCCCTCTATCCTATCTGTTATCAGCTCGCCGCTGACAAGATCTTTAAAATAGAGGCTATAGATACGGCGACTGAGTAAGTCTTCTCCAAACACTAACTTGGTTTCATCGGGGCTGACAGATACACCACCTAAACCATAGAAATCGTGCCCTGCAGCTCGCTCATTCACATCAAGCAGCACCAACTCATCATTACTATCTATCGCCTTTTTTCGAGCCACAATCGGATATTCAAAACCTTCCTTGTAGTAACGATAGTACCAATGCTTGTGCCAGAAATAAGGCACGCTTGATTCATCCTTATCAAGTCTTGCCACTAACTCTTCAAATAACTGTTTTTTAAGGCCATCATAAGGTTTAAATTGCGCCTTGGTATAGTCATTTTCAGCATTAAGATGAGCGATGATTTTAGGGTCTTTGCGCTCGTCATCGCGCATCCAGTAATAGTCATCGACACGAGTCTCACCATGTAAGGTCATGCTATGAGGAATTTTTTCCGCAACGGGTGCGTCGATTTCAGTGTTAGGGGTCATGTTTTTACATCCAAATAGCAAAAAGGTGCTTAGTGTGAGGGCTAACATCAATTTCATTCGCGGCGTCCTTGTCAGCATAAAGTCATGGCAGGTTCGTCAGTAAATAAGTTGACTACACCCACCACATTTGTCAGGTCTCCAGCTTGTCATTTTAATCAAATTGACGCAACATAGCGGCGTTTATCTGTTCCCAAACAGAAATAAACATAATTCTCAGGGCGGGGTGTAACTCCCCACCGGCGGTAAGTTATGTAAGTTGTGGTTATACAGCGTCATAAAAGCCCGCGAGCGCCTACTGTTCGTGACAAGATGTCCGCTAGTAGGGTCAAGCAGATCTGGTAAACAGACCTTACACAGGTTGTACCTATTCCAGAGCCGACGGTAATGAATACTGCTGCGCACTATGTGCGTTGCGTGTACTAAGTCCGGATGAAAGAGAATATAAGATTGAACAAGCTTGCTTTTGCAGCTGCTTCAGTGTGTTTTGCCAAATGCAAAGCGCATAGTACTGGCTGCTTGAACAAAATTGTCTTCACCTCTTATTAAGCACATGCATCTATCAATGATGCAGGTGTCATTTTCTGTACGCCCTGATTCTGGCAACCCAATGTAGTTTATTTAAGGATGTTTACCATGAATCAGTCTTTACTTGCGCCTTATGGCAACGCTATCGAACGCGTCAACGTAGCACTTACCGCTCTTCGACAAGGGAAAGGGGTATTAGTCGTTGATGATGAAGATAGAGAAAACGAAGGCGATCTTATCTATAGCGCCGAAACCCTAACTAATGAGCAGATGGCACTACTTATCCGTGAGTGCAGCGGCATTGTTTGTTTGTGTCTAACCGATGAGCGCATCGCTCAGCTTGAGCTTCCACCTATGGTTGTTGATAACAACAGCCAATACGGTACTGCGTTTACCGTCAGTATCGAAGCTAAAGAGGGAGTCACTACAGGAGTTTCGGCTGCAGATCGTGTTACCACAATAAAAGCAGCTATCGCTGATGGCGCCAAACCTGATGACTTAGCCCGTCCAGGTCATGTTTACCCACTACGCGCTCGCCCAGGTGGAGTATTAGAGCGTCGTGGTCATACCGAAGGTACTGTTGATTTGATGAAGCTCGCCGGTCTTAAACCTTTTGGTGTTCTCTGCGAAGTCACTCTTCCTGACGGCACCATGGCTCGTCTGCCAGAGATCATCGACTTTGGCCAGCAACACAATATGCCAGTACTCACCATAGAAGATATTGTGGCTTACCGTAACTCGCAATAATCTAAGTCGCCAATCTAAGTCACAGCATAATTTTAGTTGGTTGTTATGTTAATGATACAAAAAGGTCATGCCCACAGCATGGCCTTTTTTGTACAACTAAGCTAAACATCAATAAAGCCATAGCCTTAGCTTAACCGAAAAATAATTTAGTAAATACGCATTTATTACCTTTTTCGGTAATTGACAGCTGAAAAATAATTACGAATAAGAAGAGAGAATTAGCCACGATTTTGACACTGTTAGTTAAATTCGTGACCTAGATTAGACTTTGATGAATTAACTGAGACTCCACATTCTGAATATGGTTATTATTTGGCGCAATTTTTTAATCTCCTATCTCCACGCTTAAGATTAAAACAACAAATTTAACAATCAACTGTTACGCGAAAAGGTTGTCGCCGAATGTTAAGTCTATTAAGCCACTTGAGCTTAAAACAGAAACTATTTCTTATCGCCTCTCTACCAATGCTGATATTGGCGGTGTTTGCCGGGCTACATTCTATTTCGCTCTACCAGCAATACCAAGATGCTTCTGCCAATTCCTTTACCACCCAAGTAACCCTCGATATAGAAAACATTCTTTTTGAATTGCAAAAAGAGCGTGGCTTGTCGGCAGGCTACCTCAGCAGTCATGGCAAACAATTTAACACTGAACTACAACAACAGTGGCTAGCAACAGACTTGGCACTCAAAAACCTGCTGCAGAACAAAGCATTACAAAGAGTTCTTGATACCACCAAAGACGATCGTGAGCTTTTTCACCTATTACAAACCCGCTTTAGTCGCAGCAGTGATGAACATCAACAACTGCTCAAGATGCGTCAACAAGTACTCAAGCTTAATGGTGGTGATTACTTTAACTATTATTCTCAACTAAATCAGAAGCTAATTAGTTTTATTTCCCAACTACGTTTTAAGAGTGACGACTCCTATCTGGTAATGATACAGGCTGATTTAGTCAATATCTTAAAAGCTCAAGAACTTGCAGGGCAAGAGCGCGGCTTGGTCAACCAATTGCTGTCAGCCCCCACCTTAGACGCAGACTCATACGAAAGCATCGACAATATTACTCATCGACTGAACAATACGGTTGAGAATGCAAGCGTAGCGATGACAAATGAAAATCGCAGCAAACTAAATAAAATAACCAAAAGCCCGGAACAGCGGCAAGTAAGTGTATTGCTACAACAGTTAAAACAGCAGGTTGAACTCATAGAGCAAGCCCACGAGCTCAGTGAACTAATGGGGTATAAGGGCTTAACCTATGACTATAACCGCTACTTAATGACTGCTAAGCCTCAATATCAGCTCAATTTCGAACAACATCATTTTGAGCTTAATATTGCCCTTGAAAATATTGCTCGCCAAGATAATCTAACCAGCCAGCAATCGGCTCTGATAGCGACAATTAAACGCTCTACAGAGCTTTACTACCAACATTTTTTGCAGGCAAGTAAGGAGCTGCAACAGCCAGCTCCAATGAGTTCGCTGGCCGAACAATACGCCGATATGCAGCAGGCGCTGCAGCAACTGCAACACCAGGCACCGTTAATTAGCAGTAAACAATGGTGGGCTACCGCCAGTGCTCGAATCGACCTATTGCACCAAATGAATATCCAGTTGACCCATAAAATAGCCCGTCAAAGTGATGTTCAAAAACAGCTAATTGTGTCATCACTGTATATCAGCTTCCTTAGTGGTATTTTGGTTTTTTATATGGTGTTTATCTTAGGTAAATACATCGCTAATAGCCTTATCAGCTCGATTACGACCATAGTTAATGATGTTGAAGAGATGGCAAAAGACCCTAATCTACAGCTGAACATTGAGATTAAAGGGAACGATGAATTAACCCAGATATCTACCGCATTGAACCAGATGCTAAGTGAGCGCATGCTAGCGAAAACCTCATTACAACAAGCATCTGCGGTATTTGAGCATTCATCCGAAGGTATAATGGTCACCAATGCCGATAACCGTATTGAGTTAGTTAACCCATCTTTTACCAAGATCACTGGTTACACGCTTGCTGAAGTGAAAGGAAAAAGCCCCAGCATACTTAGCTCTAACCACCATCAACCAGAGTTCTACAGCCAGCTTTGGCATTCAATAACGACTACCAACCATTGGGAAGGTGAAATCTGGAACAAACGTAAAGATGGTAATGTTTACCCAGAATATCTATCAATCACCGCGGTTGAGAATGCTCAAGGCCAAATAAGCCAATACATAGGGCTATTTTTGGATGTGAGTAATCACAAACAGTATGAACAAGATCTCTGGTACAAAAGTAACTATGACTCGTTAACTAAGCTTCCTAACAGGCATCAGTTCTCATCTAGACTGCAGCATGCTATCGATGGTGCCAACCAAACAAATTCTCAGGTGGCAGTGTTCTTTATCGATTTAGATCGTTTCAAGTTCATTAATGAATTACATGGCCACGCAGCTGGCAATGAGATTTTAAAGCAGTCAGCCACACGACTGGAAACCGTACTCGGGCCAGAAGACTCTATTGCTCGTTTTGGTGGTGATGAGTTTGTCATTATCTCACCGCAACATAGTGCTATTGAAACAGCAGAGCAGCTGGCACACAAATTGGTAGATGCATTAGTTCAACCGTTAAAACTTGATGCTATTGAAAGTAATATTTCCGCCAGCGTCGGCATCGCTTTCTACCCTGAAGATGGCCAAGATATTGAGATGCTACTGCGAAATTCAGAAACGGCCATGTACCAAGCAAAACGTGATGGTCGCGCTCACTTCCAATATTTCTCGCCTGAGATGAATGTTGAGATGCTAGAACGAATGCAGCTTGAACAGAGGCTAAGAAAGGCGGTTAAGAAGTCTGAGTTTTATTTGGAGTATCAACCTGTGGTTGATATGACTCACGGCACAGTATCCAGTGTAGAAGCACTTATCCGCTGGCGAGATCCTGAGTTTGGCATTATCTCTCCCGCGCTATTTATTCCCATCGCTGAAGAAACAGGGCTTATAGAACCACTGGGCGAATGGGTGTTAAATCAAGCGCTAGCTGATCTGTCTAGCTGGCATGCCCAAGGGCATATGCTAAAAATTGCCATTAATGTTTCCGGCCGTCAGTGTATAAACTCCAACGGTTTGAGCTTTTATCAAGTTCTTGAGGAAGCATTACTGCGCCACAAAATTGCAGCACATTATGTGCATATTGAGATCACAGAAAGCTTATTGATAGAAGATAAGCCTTACAGCTTAGAGATCCTACAATCTATTAGAAACTTAGGCGTTGATATCTATCTTGATGATTTCGGTACCGGCTATTCAGCATTAAGCTATCTCAACCAGTTCCCAATTTCAGTCATTAAGATTGATAAGAGCTTTATCGATAATGCCACGGTTAACCAGTCCGATGCGAAGCTAGTCAAAGCTATTGTCATGATGGGGCAAAGTTTAGAGATGCCACTGGTCGCTGAAGGAATTGAAACTGAAGAGCAGTGGGACTTCTTACAATCATTAGGCTGCAATTACGCCCAGGGTTACCTAATGTCAAAACCCTTATCCAACGAGGATCTACTGACCTTTCTTGAAAATGAAACCGCAATCAACCGCATCGTAAATCGTAAAGCACTGGTGTCGGTTAATTAGGCATAAAAAAAGAGCAGCTAGGCTGCTCTTTTTTATCACGCCAAATAATCAGTTATTCAGCGGTGCTAGTCATCACACTGGCGGACTCTTCAATTGCCATTTGTGCTAGGTCTTTATCAACGAAGAACAAGGCTTTACCATCTTCACCGACTAAACGGATCTTATCGACAATTGATTTGAATAGCTTCTCTTCTTCGTGCTGCTCAGAAACATACCACTGCAAGAAGTTAAACGTTGAGTAATCTTGGTTAGTGAATGCAGCGTGAGCAAGTTCGTTAATCTTTTTAGTGATTAGCTGCTCATGCTCATAGGTGTATTCGAATAATGCTAACAGTGATGGGAAGTCAGCTTGTGGTGCTTCAATAGTACCAAGCAGCGGCATACCACCAGTCTCACTTACGTATGTGAACAAGCGGTGCATATGCCCCATCTCTTCATCAGCATGGGCACGCATAAATTTAGCTGCGCCTTCAAAGCCTTTATCTTCACACCATGCACTCATCTGCAGGTACAAGTTAGAGGAGAAAAACTCCATGTTGATCTGGTCATTTAACTGGTCAATCATCTTCTGGGCCAACATCTTAATTCCTCTGGGTATCTGTTTATGGCCGCTATTGTTATCAAGCTAGTTTAGAATTGCAATAAAATTTACTTAAGTTACTGTTTAATAAATAATAATGGTTTTCATTTACATAAAGAAGCAAACGCTAATGCTTGGCGGTAAACTCAAAGAAATATCAAAGGAATCAGCCTGTAACTAACCGATAGATAGAGAAACAACAGATTAAAACATGACTAAACCCAGTGGCTAACCAAGGCTAATTTCGATAAAAATAATAATAAAGCCACTATCAGCTGTTAAAACTGCCGAGCAGATCATAGTCATCTGCAATCACCGTGGCATAATGCCTTATATTCGTTTTTAATTAACGTACGCTAATTTAGCCTCAAGGATAGATAGATGCAGACTCATGCAGACCCGTGTAAACAACCTAGCCTAATGCATCCCTCGCTAGCGATTGTAAAATTACTAGAACAAGTGCAGCCAATCACAGATTCCGAAGTCGTTACGCTGACACAATCTCTAGGACGCGTCTTAGCTGAAGATCTTGCTTCTCATGTCGACCTACCTCCTTTCGACAATTCAGCAATGGACGGTTACGCCTTTAATTTTGATGATCTCAATGACAGCAAACCACTAACCCTTGTGGGTGAATCTTTTGCTGGACACCCTTTTAGCGGGCAATGTGTAAAAGGCGGCTGTATCCGCATTATGACCGGCGCACCAGTACCTGCAGGTTACGACACGGTACAGATGCAAGAAAAGGTAACGGCTGATGGTAATAACATCACTATTGAAGCACCAAAAGCCAAAGGCGCAAACGTGCGCTATCGTGCCGAAGAGCTCACCACCGGCACTAAAGTACTTGCGGCAGGTACACTCATTGGCGCAGCCGAGATGGGCGTACTTGCCACCATTGGGGCTAGTCAGCTAAGAGTATATCGTCCGCTTAAAGTGGCCTTTTTCTCAACCGGTGATGAACTGCGCCCTGTTGGCAGTGAGCTTGGTCCCGGACAGATTTACGATTCAAACCGCTATAGCATTCAAGGACTACTCAGCCGAGCAAACGTAGAGTGGATTGACCTTGGCGTGATTGAAGATGACAAAGAAGCTATTCGCCAAGCCTTTAAAACAGCAGCGGCTCAAGCTGATATGGTACTGACCTCTGGTGGAGTGTCAGTTGGTGACGCCGATTACACCAAGCAGATCCTCGATGAAGAGGGTGAAATCACTTTCTGGAAACTAGCGATTAAACCAGGTAAGCCTTTTGCCTTTGGTCACTTAGGTGATGCGATTTTCTGCGGTTTACCCGGTAATCCAGTTTCCTCGATGGTGACATTCTACAAGCTTGTTTGGCCGCTAATACAAAAAATGCAAGGCTTACCGCAAGTGAAACCGGTAACGCTATCAGCCACTTTAACCCAAGATATTCGCAAGTTCCCAGGACGCGTCGAATATCAACGTGCGGTATTGAGCTATAACGAGCAAGGTGAAGCACAAGTGGCCGTCACTGGTGGCCAAGGTTCAGGCATGCTGACCTCAATGACACTCGCTAACTGCTTTATCATCTTAGAGCAAGATTGCGATGGTATCAGTGCAGGTGAGAAAGTTACCGTCGAACCTTTTAACAGCGTACTGGCTTAAGAGAACATATAGCGATGTCGAGTGAACTTACTGACACAGATGAGATTTTAACTGACGCGGAAATCTTGCGTTATAGCCGTCAAATCTCTATCAAAGCGATGGACTTTGAGGGACAAGAGAAGCTCAAACAAGCCAAGGTGCTGATTATAGGTGCTGGCGGTTTGGGCTGCGCTGCCAGCCAATATTTGGCAGTAGCAGGCGCAGGCACAATCACCTTAGTCGACTTTGATACGGTTGAAGTGTCTAACTTGCAGCGCCAAGTCCTGCATCAAGATGCCAATGTTGGCCAAGCTAAAGTTGACTCCGCTAAAGAGACGTTAACAGGCTTAAATCCGCACATTCAAATCGATACCATCAATGCAGTATTAGATGACCACGAGATTGAAGCACTGGTTGCACAACACTCGATTGTGATGGATTGTACCGACAACGTGATGGTGCGTGAGCAACTCAATCAAAGCTGCTTTAAACACAAGATCCCGCTTATCTCAGCTGCAGCTATCCGTATGGAAGGTATGGTTACAGTATTTGACTATCAAGCACAAACGCCTTGCTACCACTGCTTTAGCCAGCTATTTGGTGAGCAGCAACTCAGCTGCGTCGAATCAGGTATTTTAGCCCCCGTAGTCGGAATGATAGGTTGCTTGCAAGCCGTGGAAGCAGTCAAAGTCATTGCTAATATGGGCCGCACCTTAGCCGGGCGTATTTTGATGATCGATGCCATGACTATGGAGTTTCGAGAGATGAAGCTGCCAAAGCAGCCTGGGTGTAAAGTCTGCAATCAAGGCTGATGATTCGTGTGCGTGACACAGTACAAGCTGTCACGCACAAGCTTTTATAGACTAGAAATTGTACGTAACCGATACTCCAACATTTCTTGGGTCAACAACTGCAGCATAACCATGCTCATAACCACGTCCAGGAGGTTCATTCACTGTAAGCGCTTGCTCATCAAATAAGTTGTTCACAAAGGCACTGATTCGCCAGTTATCATTTTGATAATCAACATTGAAACGACTTAAGATGTAATCACCAGCCACGCGCTCTTCAGTATTGGCAATATCAGCAAAATACTCATCAACGTAATTTCCTGATAACCCAAATGTCAGCTCATCAGACAGCCAATACTTAATACCAAGATTAGCAGTAACGTTCGGCGCAGCGTTAAGTTCATTGCCAACAATATCGCCGTAACTCGGGTCTGCTGCTTTAATTTCACTTTTAAGCAACCCTAACCCCGAGAACAGTTGCCAGTTCTCACCTAACATACTGGTAAACTCAAGCTCTAAGCCATAGGTTACCGCTTTATCGATATTAGTGATTCTACGTAAGCTATTAGACGCTTGGTAGCCGTCATAATCGTTATAAAACAGGTTGGCGTTCAGGTTAACATCGCCGCCATCAAAACTACTTCGAGAGCTCATTTCATAGGTATCAACAGACTCATCATCATAGTAATAGTAATCGCCACCAGCTGATGTTAATGCCATTGCGCCACCACCAGCGTTGTAACCACGTCGACCACTTAACGCAAGTGTGGTGCTATCAGTAACGGCGTATTGCACCACAAGCTTAGGCAATGCCACTGTTTTAGCTTCATCGAGTTGCTCATCTATCGTCGAGCCTCTAAATTGCATGGCAAAGTTTCGTGTTTGCTCATCGCGCATCACTCGCCCACCAAGGGTCAGCCACCACTTTTCGGCCATAGCAAAGGTCACCTCTCCATAAACAGAAGCAGAGGTACTGCTGTCATCTCCGCCATAAGAGAAACCTCCCACACTGCCAAAGTCTTGAGTGCGCTTATAGTAAGCTAAACCAATAAAGCCATTTAGATCTCGGTCATTAAGCCCAAAGCTATATTTACCATCGACGTTGTAACTTTTGTCATTCATGTCGACAGTACTTTCAGCAGCTGCCAAGGGTTCATAGGATTCAAAACCCCAGTCATAATCCATAAAGGAGAATTGTAAGTCGAGTGACTGACCATCAGTAAGCTGGTAATCAAATGTCACTGAATGTGTGTTTGACTTGGTGGTGATATAGCGTTGAAACAGCGGTTTATATGCCCAAGGGTCATCACCAGTGAAGTAATTACGCCCTGAATCACCTTGCTCGTCGTTATATGAAAAACTGTACAGTACTGATAAGTCTTCTAAGCCAGCAGGTTGCCAGAGTAATTTACCGCGCCATCGATTGGTAATGAGTTCATTCTGGTCAAAAGTTTTTGGGTTGGTGTCATACACCAAACCATTATTGTAGGTGTTGCCATTTACATTTTGCCCCGTGATCCTAAAGGCAAGTTGCTCGTCTAAAATTGGGCCCGATAGCATCACAGCACTGTCGATAAAACTGTCCTGATCTCGATAACCTAAACGTGCAGCCGCTTGCCAGTCAAAGGTTGGATCTGCCGTTTTAATAAATACTGCACCACCAATACTGTTTCGACCATTAATGGTCGACTGTGGTCCTCTGAAAACTTCTATCTGCTCTATGTCCCAAAGGCCTGTATCACCGGTTAAGTCAGCGACAAAAGGTTCTGCAACACCATCAACAAGGGTCGAAACTCGCGCTTTAGCGCCGCCAGTGAAAGAGTTAAACCCAGTAGCAGAGCCATTACCTGTAACGCCTCGAATATCCGGTACTGCTCCTGTTGTTACCACAACGTTTGGCACTTCAGATAAAGCACTGGATACCGATTGGTATTGGCCACTGTCTAGCGTCTCTTTATCGATAACAGACACTGATGAGGTAGTATCTTTGAGGCTACGTTCAACTTTTTCACCATATACAGTGATCCTTTCTATCGATTCAGTAGGTTCAACATCAACAGCAGCATAAGCCATCGAAAATATAGGACTACATAATATTGCCGCCACAACGAGATTTTTCTTAAACGCCCTGTATTCCATGGGTTCCCTCAAGTTCACAGTAAATAGAATTTATCGCTCTGATTAAAAGCAGCAACAATTTACATTAAACTACACCCACGCTCAATTGCGAATCATTCACATTTACATTACCATTTACACGATTTTAATACCTGTGTAATAAAGCCTGTTCGTTATTTTGTGTTGTCTCTTGGGAATTCGTAGGCATACCTCAGTAGACGAAGAGCGATTTTGTTCAGCTGTTACTGAGATATATCGGACACAAACGTTAATCTGACCTTTAAGGAAGAGTTGATGATTATGTTTCAAATCACGGCATTCATTCTGACTTTAGTAGGAGTCATAATGATATACGCCACCAGCAAGCATCAGAAGTTGCTGCAACAAGCCTTACCTAAACCACTCATTTTAGTGGGGCTTAGTTTATTGCTATTTGCACTACTAAGTTGGGGACAGCTTCTGACCACAACTGCAGCGATTTTCACCTGGCTATTCACCATAGTCGCACTGTTAATTTGCGTACCATTCACAACGCTTTATAAGTCAAGAGACCCCCATTGATGACACGGTTAACCCAAGCGGAAAAAATTCAACCACATTGGTGGCGAAAAAGTCTCACCGCAAGCCTTTTGGGTCTGAGCTTATCCTATGGTGTCATTGCGATGTTTGCATGGTTTGGCCCAGGAGGAATAGACGCACCAATGAAAGTGCAAATGAATATGTGGCTAGTCAGTTTTATCTGGCTCCCCGTTGTAGCCTTTAGTTTTCTGTTCAAAACAGCGACGAGTGCATTTGGTTATCTCATGTCGGCTAACCTCGTTGTGTACAGTTTATTTGCAGTTTTATGGTGGCTCACATGAGAATACGTCCAGATATTTTAAGAACCTATCAGTCTATTCACACATGGACAGGCATCACTACAGGTCTGCTATTGTTTATCGCCTTTTTTGCTGGCGCCATCACTATGTTCAAACCTCAAATAGAGCAATGGGCGACACCTCCAGCACAAGCACTGCAACAGATCCCTACAGAGTTACTCGATAGCTTAATTCAAACTGCAGTCAACAATAGCGAAAAAGCAAAAGATGGTTTTATCATCAGTTTTAACGACAATGATTCTCCAATTAAGTGGTATGAAAAGGGAGGCGGACGAGGTTTACGCCTTGATGATCACTTACGTCATGCCAGCTTTAATGATGATGGCGATTGGGTTAGCCAAGCAAGCAGTACCAATGAATTAGGTACGCTAATTGATCAGTTACACCGCACAGCAGGGATCATAGGCAAAATCGGCCACGAGGATCTCGGCGTACTAATTCTAGGTATTGCCGCAGTCCTGTATTTTCTAGCGCTGATCTCAGGGATTATTGTGCTAATGCCTACACTAGTGAAAAATCTATTTGCACTAAGACAGCACAAAGGGGTGAATCGTTTTTGGTTAGATAGTCACAATTTGGTGGGTGTGATCAGCTTGCCTTTTCACTTGATTATCGCCTGGACAGTGGTGGTATTTGCTTTTCATGACCTGTTTTATGGCGGCTTGAGTATTCTTTATGGCGACAAGCCCTTATTTGAACCCAGAGAGCGATCTACCATTGAGTACTCCGTTAGCCAGTTGCACAGTATTGATAGCTATATCGCTGAAGTCACGCCAATAGCTGAAGGTTATCAAATCACCTCAATGGAATTTAGCAAACTCAACTCAACCTCGCCTTCTTTAGCGGTTGAACTGCAATCTAACGGACGCATGATGCGTGGTGGTTACAGTGATTTCGTCTATATGCATCCATATACTATGGAGGTGCAATACAATACCATTAGCCAAGTTGAAGAGGGGTTATATGGCCCTGTCGTTAACAGTATATTCGCACTTCATTTTGGTAATTACGCAGGTAGCTTTGGCCGCTGGATATATTTTTCTCTTGGCTTACTCGGTGCATTTCTATTTTATAGCGGTAATTTACTTTGGCTTGAAAAACGTAGACAGAAACAAGCTGCACAACGCAAAGCAACAAAAATCATGGCCTCTCTCACTATCGGCGTTTGTCTAGGCTCGATGTTAGGTGTTGCAGTCGCTATGCTAGCCACAAAGTGGCTCTATCTACTAAGCGAGCAGGTAAATAGTTACTACCTCAGTTGCTACTATATTGCCTTTTTTGCTGCATTAGCTTACAGCTTTGTTAGAGGCGCTGCCCTTGCTGCTATTTCACTACTTAGGTTGTTATCACTTTGCTGTTTATTAATTCCTGTAACCAGTGGAATAGCTCTGCTACTGCCACAACTCGCAATATGGGCAGCTACAGATATAGCTTCAATAACCATTGAGCTCATATCACTTATTTTTGCCCTGCTTTTCTATATCGCAGCCAAAAAAGCATACCATAGAGCCTACTTTGGAGAGCCAGACAGCATTTGGGCTGTAACTCATCAGCAAAGCGAGTTAAAACCACAGCAAAACAGTAGCACTCAAGTGTTGCCTTAAATTCATGTAGCCATCACCAAAAGAGCCCAGTTACTAACTGGGTCTCTTCTATGTCTACGGCCTCGAATGACCCCGTAATAGTGACGATGAAATAGTCGTGACAGACCCAATCATTGTTATGTAATACCAATTGCATTAAAAGTTTGACCATTCAGCGGGAATTCAAAACGCTGTAGGCAAGTAGCGAGATTTGAGCTAATAGTTATTCTCGGCTCTGGCATCCTGCTTCGCTCTCGATAATTGCTCCTGCATTATTCTACCTTCGACCATCCTTGGTCTCGTACCTCCTAAATCTGACCGCCAAGGAGGGCTGGAATGTCTTATTTTGTATGGAACAAAATAGACCATTTAGTCGTATATCCAAATCCCATAGCGAAGCATACAGTGTTTGCCAATTTGTTTAACCTCAGCCGCACTATGTGAGCCCCTCAGTCTTTCCACTTCTGCTTTGCATTGGCTTAAAAGGGAATAACCATTTCTTTACCGATGCGCTTTGAATTGAAAAGACAGAGGGGTTCTGAACTGGCCAAATACTTAATGCAATTGGTATAATATCCACTTAAGGTTGACCTTTTATCTATCTCTGTAACCTATAGAGTTGTCAGCATGATCTTTTTACCAATTTGTCGATGTGAAAGACTTTATCTTTTGTTAGAAATGTCGACTTACAAAAGGTAAATACCCGAGTTGTAGTTAAACATACGTTTATATTGAGGTTAACCTTGTCCGCTTTTTATCATCGCTGCCGCTATTTTTTCTTACCTCTTTTTTTCACCAGCTTGCTTTTAGCTGTCACTCAGTATTCTCTACCCAAGCTGCAAACGTGGCACAGCGTGATTGAACAACTACCGTTTTGGTTGCTACCAGTGGTGGTGATTATTGCGCTGCAATTTAACCGCAGTCGCCTAGCATATCTTGCGCTACTGTTACTGGCCTATTGCTATTTTCTAGACCAAGGCTCACCTACAACCTTATTTGATAGATATCCACAACAGATCTTTCTTGCAGGTATTTTTACCGTGACTTGGTTTGCGTTTATTAAAGACAGAGGGCTACTTTCTGCTCATGGTGTCGTTAGGGTTTTAGGGGTTTTGCTCAGCTTTGCAGCCGCTTTTGCTTGGATATGGGGCAATACTCAATATAAGAGTGCTATCGATAATTACTTACCCAGTATGATAACGATGGAGATACGAACCCTCGCTCCCTTCTATCTTGGAGCGATGTTGGTTTTTGTACGAGGTATTTGGCAGGCCAATTTGGTTAACACCGCCATTTTTATCACCTTAGCACTATGGGCTATACACTCGCTAATGCCAGAGCTGCTATCCGTTTCTGTATCGATAACAGCCTTAGCCATTGTATATATCCTCACAGTGTTAACGGACTCCTATTTTCTTGCCTATCGCGATGAACTGACAGGTCTTGCTTCTCGTCGCGCCCTTTATAACTTAGTGTTGTCGCTAGGACGAAAATACAGCGTAGCCATGCTCGATATCGATCACTTTAAAAAGTTTAATGATACCTATGGCCATGATGTTGGTGACCAAGTGCTTAAATTAGTCGCCAGTAAGATCTCCCAAGTAAGAGGGGGCGGCAAAGCCTTCCGTTATGGCGGTGAAGAGTTCACCATCGTCTTTTCTCGCAAAGATACTTCATCAATTTTGCACTTCCTTGAAGAGGTGCGAGAGATAATTGAGGACTACGACATAACACTGCGTAATGAGCAGCGTAAACTGCAAACTAAAGCTAAACGAGGCAAGGCACAAACCCAGCGCAAAACCGTCAATGTCACCATCTCGATTGGAGTGTCAGAACATCAACACGGTGAGACTTTCGAACAAACCCTGAAAAAGGCCGATCAAGCTTTGTATCGCGCCAAGAAAAAAGGTCGTAATCAGGTGTGTGTTTAACAATGGTTGACGTTAAAGCACACCGTTCCATTTTCCACAGAAATACTTTTATTTAGCTATAGTGATTGAATAACCCTTTTCGGTGTAATGGCCGTTAGTAATCCATATAACGCCAAACGAGAGCTATTCATGAAAATATCAGCCTTAATTAGTCTGGTTGCTAGCTGCACTTTATTACTCACAGCCTGCGATTCTCAACCAACTGTACAAACGACTCCACAACCTGTGAGCATGGCCAACCCAGCCTCAAGCTACTGCATAGAGCAAGGTGGAACCCTTGAAATAGAAACTCAAGCTAACGGGCAAGTCGGTTACTGCACTTTGCCTAATGGGCAGCGTATTGAAGAGTGGCAACTCTATAGGCAATCCCAGCAAACTGATGAATCTGTTGTTCAACGTAAACCCGCCTTTGTGGGCAAAGCGAACCCAGCATCAGAGTATTGCATCTCTTTACAAGGGCAGCTCGATTTAGCCAGCGGAATATGTACCCTCCCCAGCGGTGAAGCCATCGAACAGTGGCAGTTATTCGAGCATGGTCACAAACAAGCTCCTGACGTCACTGAAATGCAAAAAACTCCGAACCCAGCAGCGCAATATTGCTTAGAAATAGGCGGCACGGTCGATCTTGCAGATGGCAGTTGCACTTTACCTAATGGTGAAAAGGTGGATCAATGGACGCTATTTAACAAACACAAGCTCATGTCGATCTAAACGACTTATTGTAAAAATCTCCCCCTACTAGTCTGATCGGGCTATTGCCATTAACAGTCCTTTTTCAACCCAGATGGATACGGCAACGCCGCGAACCACCAGTTTAGTCGGCTTATCTCCACGCTCTAATATTGGCTGTTCACCATAGAGGTTTGAGTCATATTGCACTTCGTATAGAGTGATCGGTTGCTTATCTTTTTGACTAAATCGAATTTGCGCGGCAGTTAATCCCTGAATTGAGCAATAACGGCCGCCAAGCATTTTACTATCGCCATTGTTGGTATTAGCGAGAAAACTTGAGCTAACTGGAGTGAAGTCTAGTTGTGTAAAGTATTCTCTAAGCTGGCTTAATTGCTCAGTTTGCACCTCTAGTGGCTTCATCTTTACATGATTACGCGCCACTTCATCGGCAATTTTCCAGCTCATACTCGTCATAACAACACTATTTGATGCACCATTAAATAGCTGCTGCATCTGGGTATACGAGTACAGCTGAAATGCTACCACCAGCACAAAAATACTAGCAGCAAGTGCATAGATCATTCTAACTAAAGGTTTACGGGATTTGCTGGCGCGATTCAAGTGACTTGCAGCCTTAAAGTGGGGTTCATTAAGGTGAACAGGCTCTTGCCGAAACAAGCCTTCACTGAACTTCTCTTTGTCGGCCAGTTCTTCAGCAGAAAATAGCGCCTCCATGCGTGCTAAGCCATCTTCTGACAGTTGTTGGGATTCAATATATTGCTTCACCGACTCTCTAAAATTGCTGTCAGTGGCATCGTGTTTATTACTCATCGTATTACTAGCTCCCCTGACCGTTACTTTGTGCTGTGGTGGTTTCATTTTGCATAATCTCAACCGCCTTAATTTTAATCCTATGTAGCCTCGACAAGATGCTTCCTCGAGGTTGACCCAAGTCATTTGCGATCTCTGCGGCGCTAAAGCCTTCAACCGCCCACAGATACAGTACCTCCCTTTCGGCGGCATTGAGCTGAGAGAATAGATACTCGATTAAGTCATGCTGCAGCGCGACCTGTTCCATACAAGCTTCATCTAAAAGTGCAGGAGCATGCTCATCTATTGGGTCAAAATCGATCCGCTTTAAGCGTCTGCAATCATCAATAAATTGATTACGGATAATAGTGCGTAGGTAGGCTTTTGGATATTGAGGCTTAGCAGTGCTGCTTAACCAACGCTCTATCGCTGTTTGCAGCAGATCTTCCGCTGCGGGTACATGTCGAGTAAGACATAAACAATAGCGATATAGACTCTGCAGTAACTCTCTATCCATCGGCTGTTACCACCAATTTATAGCCCGCAATCCAGCCCAGTTTAATAAGCTGAGGTAATTCACTCAAATCCACCTCTGCGTTAGCTAATTGCTCGAGCGACAAACTCTGCCGTATAGCCAGTATTAGCTGAGCTTGCGGCGCTGATATTTGCCTAAAGTTCACCTTAAAGCAGTCCCGAAAGATCAGCAGATAGTTTGTTGCGCTATCGCAACTAACCGTGTGGCTTTGCTCTGTTGTGGCTTGATGCTTTAACCAGACTTGTTGCACCGGATAGTGACAACTAAGCAGCTCAATATCAGGTTGCAGTAGCAGCACTACTTGTTGCTGCAGAGATTCAGTAAGCCGCGCCATTTGCTCCAGCTCATGCACTTGTGGCTGTTGCATATAGTTACTACGATCTTGCACGTAATAGCCCTGCTTTAACGCCCACTCAAGCATTGCTAGCTCAGGTAGATACTCAAGCCCGATAAATGCTTGATGTTGCATAACCTCATCGCCAAGTAACCTAGGAAACTGTGCACCATAATGGTTTAAGTTGGCATCCTTCAACGGATAACAGTTGCAATATTGCAGTGCTAGCTGCTCAAAACAGCGCTCTCCTACTACCGTCTGGCATACAGGAAAGCTACTTTGCAGGCTACTTAGCAGTGCCTGAAAGGCATTGTTTTGATAAACTTTTAACCGAGACTGCTCGCGCTGGTTGACCATCGCCAATAATTCCCGCTCATCGCCATTAGCCTGCAACGCTTGAATAAATGCTCCTTGCCAATCTGCTAAGCGCATCGACCAACTCCTGCAGCAGACTTAGCATTAAACTGCAGCATATCGGCGGCAATCTGCCGTTCCTGTAACAGCCGATCCAGTGTAGGTATTTCACTGTCCCACTCAATCATGGTGGGAATATTGCCATTGAGCTGAATGTAATTTTGATAAGCCTGCCAAACTTGCGGATCGACAGGATGGTTATGGGCATCCAGCAGGTAATCATCTTTTTGATGAAAGCCCGCCAAATGGATCTGCTTTACCCGCTTTGCAGGTACGTCATCCAAAAAGTCTTGTAACTGCTGGTTGAGATTCACACTAGTGACAAAAGCATTATTGATATCCAGCAACAGGTAACAGTCAGCTTCTTCAGCAATCGCAGCAATAAACTCCCCCTCACTCAATTCATTATGTTTGCAACTCATATAGGTAGACACATTTTCCAGCAACATTCTTTCGCCCAATAGGTCTTGGGTTTGCTGAATCCGTCTACTGATATGCATGACAGCTTCGTCTGTATAGGGCAGCGGCAACAGATCTGCGACTTTAAAGTCGTTGTTACCGGAGAAACTTGCATGTTCGGAATACCAATGGCCACCACAAGCTTGCTTGAGAGATTTGATCTTGTTGAGGTAATCAGCATCCAGTGTGTTGGTACCACCGAGAGACAGGCCTACGCTATGAAACACCAGCGGAAATCGCTCACTAATGCACATAAGCAGATGTTGATTTAGTCCACCTTCCACCAGCCAGTTATCAGCCAACACCTCTAGCCAAGGGATTTCAAGACTTTCGTCAGCCAATATTTGCTGCACATGGGGAGTGCGCAGGCCAATACCTGCGCCAGCTATGCCAGAATTAGGCATTAGCTTTTAGCCGGTTTAACCGCTTTAACTTCACCACCTGTAATTTTGTCGCAAGTACCTGCCGGGACATAGACCCACTCGGTGGGAAGGTTGTCAGCTTTTGCTTGTCCGGCGCAGCCATGACTGCCATCTAATGCGCCGCAATCGTTAGCACCGGCTTTAGCAATACCAGCGCATTTCTCCCACTCTTTCGGTTGATCGGGCACCGCTTGTGCACCTAAAGATAAACTCGCCGCTAAAATACCGGCAACCGTTACACCCAGTGCTGTTGTTGAAGATTTCATATCGATTATTCCTTTTGATAGATAACACATTCAACCCTATAACGAGTGAGTCAGAGGTTTGATTGCATTAGGTACTCAATTAATTTTAGTCGAGTCAGGAATAATCACTTAAACAGCAAGCTTTAACGGTAACAGGTGCCTGATTCGCAGCGTTTCTTGCCAGTGAGTAAGTAAGATATGCGGTAACGGTGCTTAGCAAAGAACAGGTAGCCTTTATCAGCAAATGGCTTAACTAACGAGCAGCGCAGTAGTGAAACCCACTTCTCTTTACCCACAGCAGCCCAAGCTTCGTAGGTCACATCGAGTCCGGTGATTAACGAACCATCGGCGCGTTGAGCATGTAAAATCTTATTCGCTAGAGCGAAATCTATCTCAGGATACTTAATACTAAAATCAGCTTGATTGAGATCTTGTAGCTCAATGTTATCGTGACTGTCTAATGATTTGATGTGCTGCATTTCTGCATCACATAGCGGACAAAGTGAATCATAAAAGATACGTAGTTTCATTACTAACCTCCGAAAAATTGATGGATTAACATCAGTAGATGCAAAGTTATCGCTACCAGCGTTAATCTGAGTCTCATTGAGATGTAGTCTTGGTTAAGACATAACTCTTTAGCTTTCCTTTCAATTGCTAGCAGGCTTAAGTATCCCACAGCCAATATCGCTAGGCTGATCAGCTGTTGATTTAGTAATAAAGCTATCCAAGCTAAGATTGAAAACAGATTACTCTGTATAAGCAAACGCCCAGTCGTGCTGCTGGTTGATAGCGCAATAGCACGCCCCCACAAAGTGCCAGATATAAAACTAAGAATGACCGCGCTATAGCTAATAAAGGCAAACTCAGCGTTTAACCAAGTTAACTTCAACCCTGTCCAAGCCATTGTTGTTGCAATAATAAAAGGCAACAACCCGGCATAACCTAGACCTTGCCAAATACGTTCGTTTCGCTCCATAGTTCACTCAACTCAGCCAACAAACATTATCAATCTGTACGATGTCAGTTGACTTTTAGATCTCTGCTTGGTGTAAATTGGTACTTAAAGGGATGATCTAAATTGCTGAATTATCCGTATCTTTGCCTATAGTTAGTTATAAAGAACAATAAAGGACTATAAATGACAACAAGCAACGCCATTATCAAAGTAACCAATTTGCGCCTGCGCACCTTCATCGGTTTCAATATTGAAGAGCGCGAGAAAATGCAGGATGTAGTGATTAATATCGAGATCCACTACCCCGCGAGTAATGCCATTCGCGAAGATAACGTCGATGAGGCACTCAATTACAAGAAGGTGACTAAGGCTGTCATTCAGCACGTCGAAGAGGGGCGCTTTCTACTATTAGAAAAATTAGTCTCTGATGTGCTCGATATCAGTAGTCAGCATCCATGGGTGCAATATGCCCGAGTAACCATTGATAAGCCCCATGCATTAAGGTTCGCAGACTCCGTATCACTGTCTTTAGAGTATCGGAAGCCTTAATGCCCCGCAGCCAATCCATTCAATCTCAGCAGGAGTCAATTATGGACGTACCTCAGGCTCAACAAGTGAGAGATGCACTCGTCAAGCAAGGACTCGAGACCCCTTTAATTCCATCGGATATGACCGCCAAACAGAAGTATGAGCGCATTAAAGGCTTAATGACCGAAGTGGTATCGACCTTAGGACTAGATCTTAACGATGATAGCTTACAAGAGACGCCACACCGTATCGCTAAGATGTATGTCAACGAGGTCTTTGCAGGTTTAGACTATGCAAACTTTCCTAAAATCGCCCAAATTGAAAATAAGATGGCGGTCGATGAGATGGTGCGGATCACTGATATCAGCGTCGTCAGCACCTGTGAACATCACTTCGTTACCATCGATGGTTTAGCCAAAGTGGCTTATATCCCCAGCAGCACCATTATTGGTCTGTCTAAAATCAATCGTATCGTGCGTTTCTTTGCCCAGCGACCACAAGTGCAAGAGCGCTTAACCAAGCAGATCTTAGTCGCACTGCAAACATTGCTCGCTACCGATAATGTAGCAGTGAGCATCGACGCCACCCACTACTGCGTAAAATCCAGAGGGGTGATGGATACCCAATCGCAAACGCAAACCACTGCCCTCGGAGGCGAGTTTAAAACCAGCGCCGCAACTCGGGCTGAGTTTTTCCGCTAGTCAGCCATTAAGGATTTTGATGACAGCTGCTATTTTAATAACCGGAGTCGGCAAGCGTGTCGGCTTCTACCTTGCTAAGCATTTAGCGCAACAAGGCCATAAAGTCATTGGCACTTACCGTAGCCAATATCCACAACTGCAAGAACTCGAAGTCTTAGGTGTTGAACTACATCAGTGTGATTTTTACCACGATGCTCAACTCGATGAGCTACTGAAAAAGCTAGCTCAACAACCTGCCTTTAAAGCACTAATCCATAATGCATCAGACTGGTTACCTGACGGTGATGCAGCCTCTGCATTATCGATTATGGACAAAATGATGCGCATTCATGTGAGTGTGCCTTATACCATTAACCTTGCCCTTGCGGAGCAGCTTAAGGCCAATAGTGGCATGGCTGATATTATTCACATTACCGATTATGTTGCAGAGAAAGGCAGTAAGAAACATGCTGCCTATGCTGCCAGTAAAGCTGCGTTACAAAACCTGACTCTATCTTTTGCCGCAAAATATGCCCCCGAGGTTAAGGTCAATAGTATTGCTCCTGCACTGCTCATGTTTAACCCTGATGATGACGAACAGTACAAACAGAAGGCATTGAAGAAGTCACTGATGACCAAGGAGGGTGGTGAGATAGAGATCTTAAGTGCAGTCAGCTACCTATTGCAGAGTCACTATGTTACCGGTCAAACCTTGAAAATTGATGGCGGCCGCCACTTGGTTTAATCATATTAGAAAAGGCACCTAATTAGGTGCCTTTTCTAGCTTCAACTATCGTGACTAATGGCTTTGCAAACTACGTATATCCGCACCAGTCGGCCCTTGATATACCCTTAAACCAAACTCCGGCAATATGGCAAACACATGGTCAAAGATATCCGCTTGAATATCTTCATAGGCTGCCCACCTAATGTCATTGGTAAAGATATACAGCTCAATCGGTACACCTGTAGATGTTGGCGCTAGCTGACGCACCAATAAGGTCATATCTTTATGTACTTTCTCATGCTGTTTTAAATAGGCCAGCATATAGGCTCTAAAGGTACCAACATTGGTTAGGTGTCGACTATTCACTGGCATATCAGCATCTTCCACCAGTGCGTTAAATGTACTAATCTCCTGCGATTTTGCAGCGAAATAGGACTTAAGATGGTTGATCTTCGACAATCTCTGCTTATCTTCTTCAGTTAAAAAACCAATGGAACTAATATCGATTTGTACTGAGCGCTTAATTCTCCGGCCGCCAGACTCTGACATGCCACGCCAGTTCTTAAAGGCATCTGACACCAAAGCATAAGCGGGGATCATGGTAATTGTTTGATCCCAGTTACGCACTTTAACCGTTGTTAGCGACACCTCTTCAACGGCACCATCTGCGCCGTACTTATCCATTTGGATCCAATCTGTTGGACTGACCATTCTATTAGCCGCTAGCTGAATACCAGCCACAAAGCCCAAAATAGTGTCCCTGAAAACCAACATCACCAAACCTGTCGCAACACCTAAGCCACTTAAGAAGTAAACTGGCGATTGGTCAGCCAGTACCGAAATGGAGATGATGATAGCGACGAAAAACATAAACAACTTAAACAGCTGTACAAAGCTCTTAATCGGCAGTCGACGGCTAACTAAATTAACATCAGCAATTTCATTGGCGGCATCTAATGCACTATAAACCGCACGCACAAATAAAATCACAATGGTGACATCAAGTAGCCTGTCAGCCAGACTCGCCAACACTTCATGCTCGGTTAGTGCCAGCGGCAGAATGATATTGAGAATTAATGCAGGAACCAGCTTGGCCAACTTCTCCAATACACGATAGCGCATGAAGATATCGTCCCAATGGACGCGCGAGCGAGTGATGACAATATTCATGGTGCTCACAACACCCCGTTTCACAAAGACGTAGCCTATAAAAGCCACAATGAAACAGACAATCACAAGAATACTGGTTGAAACACCGTCCGCAGGTTGGCTGTCGATCCCGACAGTTGCCAACCATTGAGTGATACTTGCACGTAATTCCTGATCCAAAATAGATATCTCCAATAGTGAACAGACACAAACAATCTATTCAAGCTTGCAAAATAGGGTTAACAAGCCACAATCATGTGGCGAACAAATCAATCACAATTATTAAGTTTAACAGCAATTTGAGCTATCACAGTTGACTGTAATCTAAAGATTCACAACAATCCATTTTCTATTGCCTGAAGTTTATCGAGATCAAAATGACCAAATACTTAATTACCTGTGTTATCACCCTCTGTAGCTTTAGCGTACTCGCCAAGGATTACAGTGAAGATGCACCTGTTTTACCAAAACCTACAATTGGTATAACCCTAGACTATATTCCGGCAATCGACGATCTCTATGGCATCACCATTGCTCCTAGCCACTACGATACTGACTATGCTCAGTGGGGTTATTACATTGGCTATGCACAGAGCAAAAAAAATGATTTAGTTGTTGAAGAGCCCGGTGAAGCTTATTCACAGAGTTCGCTTTGGCGTTTTGGTTTAACCTATCCGCTCGCTGCAGGCTTAAGTTTATATGGCGGAGCAACGGCGTATATTCATGAAGTATCCTCTACCACCAATATAGTTCCCTATGTTGTCGGCGCCGAGCCGGTATGGGAAACTGACAAAGACACCACATGGGGTGCAGAAGCCGGCATTAGATATGTGTTAGGTCCAAACTTTACCTTAGCTGCTGGATATAACAGTGCCACAGAATCTGCTGTATTTAGCATTGGTTATACAATGTAGAACAACCATAAGTCAGCTATTTTGATCTTGTCAGTGTTAATCTAACGGGAGTTTGTCTATGCTAGGGCAATCTCCTTTACAAGGTTAATAATCATGTACAAAACGCTAATGGCCTATGCCTGTATTGCCCTGTTCTCGCTAGCAACTCCAGTCTATGCCGATGAAGTGGCGCGAGTCACCTTAGAAAATGGCGCAACCGTTAAGCTCAACGATGACTTCACTTGGGAATATGTCATTCTTGAAAGTCAGACTAAAGCAGACACGGCCGCTCCAGTAACACTGCCGGCAACAGCCGCAGCAGTTGCCGTCAACGAGAAAGCAACTCCAGCCGTCACCCCAACGACTCCTGTAGCGAATAGCGAAGCACTCACCTCAAGTGCAATCGCTCAGTCAGCACTGTTAAAATCAACTGCCAAAAGTGGTGTTAAAGTCAGCTTTTTAGATAGCCAGTGGGATGATGATGGCCGTTTAGGTCTAACCTTTGAGCTCTCAAGCAATAGCTCTGAACATTACGTCATGATCGAACTTGAAGTGAGTTTGTTTGCCGACTCTGGCGCCTTAATCAAAAGAGAAACAGTAAAAGTATGGCAAGCGGTATTCAGAATGCCGGATACATACCTACGTAAAGGCCAAACCCGCGAGAGCCGCGTATTGTGGATAGAGGGCATCGATAAAGCGCAATGGACTAAGCAGCTAATGAGCCTGAAGATGAAAGAGATGGATTCACGCATGTAGTTTCAATCGTTGATCCAGATCTTTTTGAGACCTAGCTTTGAGCTAGGTCTTTTTGTTTTTCCCGTCGTAAAACCGAAATAATCCCCTCTTTTAACCCAACAACCATTTAAATAATGCATGCTGCTCTATGCCCTACAAAACAATAGTAGATTGTTTCTTTGCTAAACTAATGCATAAATGAACATTCATACCAATTGCTATGGATAAAGGTTGAACAATATGGATAAAGCACTGCAAACCATGATTAACAATATGCCCGAAAAGACAGGGAAAGCACTTGAAGAGTGGATTCAAATATTAACAAAAGAGAATTTCGACAAACATACTGCTGCTGTGAAATATCTTAAAACTGAACATGGTGTCACTCATGGATTTGCCAATACCATTGTTACTTTATCTCGCGAGACTAATCAGCCAGTAGAAGATCTCGTTATCACTCAATACAGCGGTAAAGAAAGCCTTAAGCCCATTTATGAAAAGCTAATAGCAACCATCAAGAAGTTCGGTGATGACATCACCATTACACCTAAAAAGGCCAGTGTCAGCTTAATAAGAAAAAATCAATTTGCACTCATAAAACCCGCAACCAAAACAAGAGTAGACCTAGGACTAAAACTCAAGGGAGTCGAGCCACAAGGTCGACTAGAAGATTCCGGACCATTCGGCGCCATGTGTACTCACCGGATTCAATTGAAAACTCTCGATGATATTAATGGAGAAGTCATTAGTTGGTTGTCGCAAGCTTATGAAAAGTCAGTGTAGCCAGCTACTGACAAATATAGCTATTTTGAAATGGCTATGAATACCTATCTGCTTTAAACCATCCTGTAGCCCCATAAAAATAACTATAGCTTTCTATTGACCCGTCTACAGCTTTATAGTTTAAAGTGCTTAACCATCAACGGATACAAGGCTGGTGATCATGTATAAGATCTCTGAGCTTGCGGCAGCAGTCGGACTCTCTCGAACCGCGATACTTTATTATGAAAAGCAAAAGCTTATCAATGCTAGTAGGCTTGAAAATGGCTATCGCGTCTACAGCGATAAAGATCTGCAACGCCTCCGTTTGATACAACAATTACTGGCTGGCGGTTTAACACTGAAAGAGTGCAAAGTATGTCTAGAAGCTAAAGTTGACAGACAATTACTGCAAAACCGTCTCAAAGCGCTAGACAAAGAGATAGAGCAAAAGCAACAGTCACGAAATTTACTTGCAGCCATGCTTGGTGAGGGCGACCTCAAAGCATGGCACACGAGTTTAGATAAACTGGCCCCAGATGCTCATCTAGACTGGTTAACAAAGCAAGGCTTTAGTGAGAAAGAGGCCTTGCGACTAAAATGGTTATCAAAAGATATGAACGAACACGATGTATATATGGCTGACTTTATGACGGTTTTCGAACCATTAGAGCGCTGGGGACCCGGAAGCGACAGTGATACACAAAAAGCTTTATCACTGGTAGCCAAAGCACCTGACAATATCTTAGAGATAGGCTGTGGCAAAGGGTTAGCAACTAAAGTGTTAGCCGAACATAGCAAAGCAAACATTACCGCCGCCGATAATGAGCAGTCCGCACTAGATAGGCTAGCACAACGCCTTGAGCAGCTCGGTTTTTCTAATCGGCTCGAAACTGTTTGCGCTAGCATGACCGAATTGCCGTTTACTAATGAGAGCTTTGATCTTATTTGGGCAGAAGGCAGTGCCTACATTATGGGCGTAGAAAAAGCACTCGCGCAGTGGCTGCCACTATTACAGCAGCAAGGTTGTTTAGTGATTAGCGATCTCGTTTGGAAAACTGACAATCCAAGTCAGAAATCCGTTGAGTTTTGGAGTCAAAACTATCCAGATATTCAGCCTGTCGCAACCCGAATCGAGCAAATGAAGCACGCGGGCTACCGTGTTGTCGAGCATTTCCCTCAGAGCAAACAGGCTTGGTTAGATTATTACGGCCCGTTAGGTGAGCGTGCAAAAGAGCTTGAATCAGAAATGGCAGCTTCTGCAGCGCTGAACGATATCAAACATGAAGTGAATATTTGCAGCCAGTTTGCGGCAGAGTTTGGCTATCAATTGTTTGTATTACAAAAAATATAGCCAACTAAGAGACTCCTATTACTCTTTTGTCATTAAGAGTAATTGGAGTTCTTATATCGAAATTGAGGCAGGATGAAAAACATCTCACGTCCCGCTCGTATTAAGCATACTTTCTGGCATTTTAACCGCCACCATATGTCCTTTGGCGCAAGTAACGCCTGCAGCGATAAGACTGATATCTAACACCACTTTCTTGGGCTTTACTTCGCAAATAACGCCACGCAATTCCAACTCTACGCCCATGGGCGTTGGCGCGAGATAATCGATATTGAGCGCCGCGGTAACAAACCTTGGTGGCTGCTGCGTACCATCGGCAAATGCCCGCCCTGCGGCAGCACTGGCACTACCCGTTCCATGGCAATCGATAAGTGAAGCTATTAATCCACCGTAAACAAAGCCGGGAATGGCTGTATGAAAAGGCTTAGGGGTAAACAATGCGATGGTTTCATCATCGTCCCAGTAACTTTTGAGTTGATGCCCATGAGGGTTATTCTTACCGCAACCATAACAATGGCAGAGTTCTTCTGGGTATAAATCTTGAAATGCTTGCATTACCGCACCTTAATTCGCTTCAACGACCATCAACTCCAAACTACGCTATTACACATTAACCGTTTCGACAATGCAGACATTAGGCTTAAGACTAATGATTAACTTCCTGATATTCAGCCCTTCCAGGCTCTAAACAATTGCAGCTTCGCATTTGCAAACAGTTAATATTTCCACGGCTGTTAGTGCCTAAACAGCGCTCTCTGATGCACCAAATGACCTTCGACAACATGGATATTGTCGCAGAGCTTACAAGGATGTATTCACAGCGAGTCATTTGTGCGTTAGAGGTGGAGCATACGTATAGAAAATGAGATTATCCATTATTAATCCGGGCTGCTTTACAGGCATAAAAAAGGGCCGTTAGGCCCTTTTGTCAGTCCACTATCACTTTGGATTACAAGCTTGGCAGAATATCTGCTGGCAAGTAAGCGTTGTAGCTGGCAGTGATCAATAAGTCAGTAGCGGCTTCAATATCTGGGCCGAAGAAACGGTCCTTATCGTAGTACGTCACCAATTCACGCAGCTCAGCTTTCGCTTTCGCCACAGCAACAGCGGGTTGCAATGGACGACGGAAATCCAAGCCTTGCGCCGCAGCAAGTAGTTCAACTGCTAACACGCCACGGGTATTTTCCGACATATCACGCAAGCGACGCGCCGCAAATGTCGCCATAGACACGTGATCTTCTTGGTTAGCAGAAGTTGGTAAGCTATCAACTGACGCTGGGTGCGCATAAGTCTTGTTTTCAGATGCCAATGCCGCAGCCGTAACTTGAGCGATCATAAAGCCTGAGTTTACCCCGCCATTTTCGACAAGAAACGGTGGAAGCTTAGATAGATTTGAGTCGATCAACAGCGCGATACGTCGCTCTGCAATAGAACCTAGCTCAGCAATCGCAATCGCTAGGTTATCTGCAGCCATCGCAACTGGCTCGGCGTGGAAGTTACCACCAGAGATAATGTCGCCAGTATCTTGGAATACTAATGGGTTATCGGTAACGCCGTTAGCTTCAGTGCCTAGCACCTCCGCCGCATGACGAATTTGGGTTAAACAGGCACCCAATACTTGTGGCTGACAACGCAGTGAGTAAGGATCTTGCACCTTTTCGCAGTTAACATGATCAAGACTGATCTCAGACTTGTCACCCAGTAGATGACGGAAGACAGCAGCAGAATCAATCTGACCTTTTTGGCCACGAGCAGCATGAATGCGAGGATCAAACGGACTACGGCTACCCATTGCAGCTTCAACACTCATGGCACCAATCACCGAGCTTGCTGCAAACAGGTCTTCTGCGTTAAATAAACCTTCTAGCGCTAATGCGGTTGAAGCTTGGGTACCATTAAGTAGTGCTAAGCCCTCTTTAGCGGCTAATTCAAGCGGCTTAAGACCGGCGATTTCAAGCCCTTCGGCAGCCGTGATAAGCTGACCTTTATAGCTCATCTCACCTTCAGCAAGTAGCGGTAAACACATATGTGATAGCGGCGCTAAATCACCCGACGCCCCTACAGAGCCTTTTTCTGGCACACAAGGGTAAACTTCAGCGTTCACCAGTGCGATAAGGAAGTTAATCACCTCTAAGCGAATACCAGAGAAGCCTCGGCTTAGCGAGTTGATCTTCAATACCATCATCAAGCGCACTGTAGCGTCTTGCATGTATTGACCAGTGCCCGCAGCATGCGACAGCACGATAGAGCGTTGTAGCAGTTGTAAGTCATCAGCGGCAATCTTGGTGTTAGCTAATAAACCAAAACCTGTGTTGATCCCGTAAACCGTGCGGCCTTCATCCAATACTTGCTGTACTAGACCGGCACTGGTATTGATGTCGGCAATGGCACTATCAGCCAGCTCAAGGGTGACTTTTCCACGGCTAATTTCACGAATTTGCTTCAGGGTTAGGCTACCCGGCGTTAATACTAAATGGCTCATGTTCTACTTCTCCAACATCGGCAGGTCTAGACCCTGCTCTTTTGCACAATCTTTGGCGATATCATATCCAGCATCAGCATGACGCATCACGCCTGTTGCAGGGTCATTCCACAGTACTCGGCCTAAGCGCGCTGCGGCATCATCGGTTCCGTCAGCCACAATCACGACACCTGAGTGCTGGCTAAAGCCCATACCGACACCACCACCGTGATGCAGCGACACCCAAGTTGCACCACTTGCAGTGTTCAATAGTGCGTTCATTAGCGGCCAATCAGATACTGCATCAGAACCATCAAGCATAGATTCAGTTTCACGGTTAGGACTGGCAACAGAGCCAGAGTCTAAGTGATCACGCCCGATCACAATTGGCGCAGAAAGCTCGCCATTTTTAACCATTTCGTTAAAGGCTAATGCTAGACGGGCACGGTCTTTAAGACCTACCCAACAGATACGAGATGGCAGACCTTGGAAGGCGATACGCTCACGCGCCATATCTAACCAGTTGTGCAGATGCGGATTATCAGGAATAAGCTCTTTAACTTTAGCGTCGGTCTTATAGATATCTTCTGGGTCACCAGACAGCGCTACCCAACGGAATGGACCAATACCTTCACAAAATAGTGGGCGCACGTAAGCAGGCACAAAACCAGGGAAGTCGAATGCGTTTTCAACCCCCTCTTCAAACGCCATTTGGCGAATGTTGTTACCATAGTCTGTCGTCGCAGAACCGGCAGCTTGCAGTGCTAGCATTGCTTTAACTTGAACTGCCATTGACTGTTTAGCCGCTTTAACGACAGCCGCTTCGTCAGTTTTACGCATTTCAATCGCTTGCTCTAGCGTCCAGCCTTGTGGCAGGTAGCCGTTTAGCGGATCGTGCGCAGACGTTTGGTCAGTAACCACATCTGGTGTAATCCCACGCTCAACCAGCTCGGCAAAAACATCAGCAGCATTACCGAGTAGACCAACTGATACAGGCTTGCCACTGGCGTTTGCTTCATCAATCATCGCTAACGCCTCATCTAAGGTCGTCGCCTTTTTATCGACGTAGCGAGTACGCATTCGGAAATCAATACGCGTTTCATCAACTTCACAGGTCAGCACCGAATACCCCGCCATAGTGCCAGCTAGCGGCTGTGCACCACCCATGCCACCAAGGCCACCAGTTAAGATCCACTTACCCTTCGATGAACCGCCAAAGTGCTGCTTAGCCATCGCCACGAATGTCTCGTAAGTCCCTTGCACAATGCCTTGCGAACCGATGTAGATCCAAGAACCTGCTGTCATCTGGCCGTACATCGCCAAACCTTTCTTATCTAACTCGTTAAAGTGTTCCCAGTTGGCCCAATGAGGTACTAGGTTTGAGTTAGCAATAATGACACGCGGTGCATTATTGTGAGTTTTGAATACACCGACTGGTTTACCCGATTGCACCATTAAGGTTTCGTCTTCTTCAAGGCGCTGCAGTACTTCAACGATTTTGTCGTAGCACTCCCAGTCACGTGCGGCGCGGCCGATACCGCCATAAACCACGAGATCTTCAGGGCGCTCAGCAACATCTGGATGTAAGTTGTTCATTAACATACGCATTGGTGCTTCGGTTAACCAACTCTTACAGCTTAGCTTTGTTCCTGTCGGCGCAATGATGCGGCGGCTTGGATCGTGTCTCTTATCCATCGGTACTACCTCGTTCAATTTGTTTTTATATGCTTGTTTTTATAACTGTCTTTTTGTTTTTTAGAACCATTTTCCGCTCATTTGTTCGAGCGTTTTACTTGTGGAGCTGTAGCAAACCAACCTCTAGTTAAAGGTCAGATGACCACCTAATCTAAATCGACTTCCGGGATGCACTAAACGTGCAAAGCTCACCACACCTTGGCGTGACCAAGTGCGACGAGTAATCTGTAAACAGGGCTCTGAGGCCTCGATGTTGAGCAGTGCTAGCTGCGCGTCATCGGCCATTTTGGCTTCAATGGTATGCTTGGCTTCAGTCAGCGGTGCCACCATAGATAAATATTCGTGCGGCGTTTGTTTGATAAAATCTTGCGCTAAATATTCAGGCACGAGTTTAGGGTTAACGAAACGTTCCTCTAATTGCAGCGGCGTACCCTGCTCGCAGTGCACTAGCACTGACTGATAAACAGTACTGCCCTCTTCTAGCCCTAATGCGATGGCTATGGCACCTGTGGCGCTAGCTTGGCTCAAAGAAACTTGCTGCACGCTATAACCATGGCCACGGTCTTTGATCTCATCAGCAATATTGCGAATTGCCATCATAGAAGATTGGCTTTTAAGCCCCGCAACGAAAGTGCCTAACCCTTGAGAACGCTCTAACACACCAGATTCGGTAAGCTCCGTTAAGCTACGCCTTGCGGTCATTCGACTACAGCCAAACAATTCAGCCAGTTGGTTTTCCGATGGTACTCGGCTGTCTTCAGCCCACTCACCAGATTCTATTTGGGCTAAAATATATTGCTTAATCTCTTCAAACTTCGGCGTTGCCATATCAGGTCTAATTACCTTTATCGGTTGTTTTGCTGTCACGGTTTGAGTTTTTGATGACCGATTCAAAGTGCTGGTTGTTAGCAGTCAATTAGCAGTAGTCTGCTATTTATAATGATCAAAAACTCGGCTACAATCCTAGCTTGTATATACAAGTAAATACAAGCTAGCTCACAAATTATTTTTAGTGACGATGCTTAGTGTTAGTATTCAACCACTAGCTAAAACAACAAAAAGAGAGTGCAGTATGTCGTGGGATCAAGTCTGGATTGATATCAATATCGCTACCATGTCACCAAACATTTCAGAGCCTTACGGTGCAATCAAAGATGCTGCACTCGCGGTTAAAGATGGAAAAATTGCCTGGGTAGGGGAACGTAGCAAGCTGCCAGAATTTGATGTACTCGCCACGCCAATTTACAAAGGTAAAGGTGGCTGGATCACTCCAGGGCTCATTGATGCTCACACCCATTTAGTATTTGCAGGCAACCGCGCCAATGAATTTGAGCTACGCCTACAAGGTGCTAGCTACGAAGAGATTGCTCGCAGTGGCGGCGGTATTATCTCAACCGTTAAAGCGTGCCGTGAAGCCGACGAAGCCGAGCTGTTTGAGCTAGGCCGTCAGCGCCTTAATGCACTGGCAAAAGAGGGTGTGACCACAGTTGAAATCAAATCAGGTTACGGCTTAGATATTGAAACCGAGTTAAAACTTCTGCGCGTAGCACGTGAGCTAGGTAAGCATCACCACGTGGACGTGAAAACAACCTTTTTAGGTGCACATGCGATCCCACCAGAATATAAAAATGACAGTGATGCGTACGTCGACTTAGTGATCAATGAGATGCTGCCTCAAGTGATTGCCGAAGATCTTGCCGATGCCGTTGATGTGTTTTGTGAGAATATCGCCTTTAGCCTCGCGCAAACTGAGCGAGTACTCACAGCAGCCAAAGATGCTGGACTTGATATCAAGCTCCATGCTGAGCAGCTATCAAATTTAGGCGGTTCAGCCATGGCAGCCAAGCTAGGCGCCAAGTCTGTAGACCATATCGAATACTTAGATGAGGACGGGGTCAAAACCCTGAGCGAAAGTGGCACTTGCGCCACCTTGCTGCCCGGTGCTTTTTACTTCCTACGGGAAACCCAGCAACCTCCAATTGAGCTGCTACGCCAATACCAAGTCCCCATGGTGGTTGCCAGTGACTATAACCCAGGCTCATCGCCAATGTGTTCTAGCCTTTTGATGCTGAACATGGCTTGTACCTTAATGCGTTTAACGCCAGAGGAAGCACTCGCAGGTATGACTCGCAATGCTGCCAAAGCCTTAGGAATCGAAACGCAAGTGGGTGTTATCGAAGCAGGAATGACCGCCGATTTCTGTTTATGGAATATCAGCACCCCAGCGGAGCTTTCCTACACCTATGGTGTTGGTTCATGTATTGAAGTAGTTAAGAATGGCCGTTTAGTGCATCAGTAAATTCATCTAAAAAGTGGAACACCTGAGCGATGAGGCAACTCATCGTTTGGAAGTGGTGTTAGTCTTTATTGTATCTGGAGCTTTGGAGTGGCTTCCGACAGACGTGGATCCAATTACCTGCAGCAGCTATATGCGCAGACACTTTCGTTACACGCAGCAAGTCCATCTCTAGATGAATCAACGATTAAACTGACGACTACAACCTTACCTGTGCAATGCCAGAAAAGCAGTCCGTTTAAGTTTACTACATGTTAGTGAGCAACCAACTTACTCAGAATTATCCCCTTCGTTAGCTAAAGAAATCGATAACAATTCCTCGAAAGTTTTACCAAACCTACATGACTGAAAATTAACTACGATTTGCAGTCCGAATAAACTAGCCAAACAGACCGTTTCAGCTTAGGATCTGAGCAATAAACAGATCAATAGCACATTGCGGAGTAACCAAACATCATGGGTATCAGAGCCATTGTCGTAGATACAGCCGGTACAACTACCGATCTTAACTTTATTGAGGATATTCTTTTTCCTTATTCAGCTAAGGTATTACCCGCTTTTCTTGAAGAGAATAAGAATAATGTTTTAGTTGAAAACTGCATTTGTGATGTACAAGATATCGCACTAGAACCTGACGCAGATCTTGCTCGAGTAACAGAAATATTGTTGCAGTGGATTGAAGAAGACCGCAAAGCGACACCACTTAAAACTATTCAAGGTTTAATTTGGAAGCAAGGTTACGCTAACGGTGAGTTTAAAGGGCATATCTTCCCAGACTTTATCGAAGCGCTAGACGGTTACAAGCAGCAAGGCTTGCGAGTGTATAGCTTCTCATCCGGTTCTGTTGATGCACAGAAGTTACTATTTGGTAATAGCGATGCTGGCGATTTAACTGATAAGTTTAACGGCCACTTTGACACCCGCACGGGTAACAAACGCTTTAAGCAAGCTTACTGCAATATCCTCAATACAATTAGCCTTAGCCCGAAGCAGATTCTATTTGTTTCTGATGTGCTTGAAGAGCTAAAAGCAGCCAGTGAAGCAGGCTTAAACGTAGTACAGATGGTGCGCGATAGCAGCCAACGTACTGGCGACTTTAAGCAAATCAGCAGTTTTTCAGATCTTGAACTGTAAGCGATAGATTGATGAGAAAGGGCATTCATTGAATGCCCTTTTTTTTGGCTAGCTTTGCCGTATCTTCATTTTAAAACAGTACTATACGCTTGTTGCATTATTGGCTTACTGTTATGCTGAATAAAAATCAAACAAACGTTTAATTTAATATTAGCTTTAACCAAGGATCTGCAATCATTATGGAACACTTTCTAGCCCAGTACCCAATAAATACCACTATAAATGTCGCTTGGGGTGAGATGGATGCACTGCAACACGTCAACAATGTGGTTTATTTTCGCTATTTCGAAACCGCCAGAATCGACTTTTTTAACCAAATAAATCTGCTAGAAGACCTACAAAAAACAGCTATTGGCCCCGTTATTAGCGAAAACCAAGCGCGCTACAAGCGCCCAGTAACCTTCCCAGATACACTAACAGTTGGCGTTAGCATCAGTGATATTAATGATGACCGATTCATGATGCATTACCACGTTTTTAGCCAAACCCAACAAGCTGTAACCACTATTGGCTCATCTCAAGTGGTGATGTTTAACTTTAAAACGGGGCAAAAAGCACAATTAACGCCACAGCTATTGGACGCGTTAAAAACTTATCAACAGTAGCTCCGAGCCAGATATATCTGTATGGTTTTCTTTTGAAGTTTAAGTAAATTCAAAGGATTTGAGATGAGTGAAAAGATTATTCACCAGCCTGATAATTACCAATTTGTGATTAATGTCGGCACAGCACAAGCGGTACTCACTTACGAGTTATCGGCCAGTAACACAGCGCTAAATACCCAAGATTTATGCAACTTCAGCCGCACCTTTGTCCCAAAAGAGTTACGAGGAAAAGGCTTAGCTGAGAAGTTAGTTCGACATGGCTTAAGCTGGGCAAAATCACAAGACCTGCAAATAGAAGCTAGTTGCTGGTATGTACATAAATTTCTTTAGATTAGTTAAGCTAGTAATAATTAGTTTAGCCAGCGTTTTATTGCTATTAGGCTGTGCCCAACAGCACGCATTTATCAGCGCTAATGGTGTTAAGCCAGCTAAACTCAATGCATTAAGCCAGCAACTTGAAGCCCAAGGCTGGCAGGTGACGTTGACACAACTGGAGATCCCTGCGGAATTTTCAGATACCAGTATCGCCATGAACCCCGCCCAACAAAATCAAGATGCTATCAAGCTGTTGATAACTCAGTTACAACAGCTTGGGTTTAATCAGCCGCAAACCTATAAATTTGCTGAGAGAAAACACTTTTACAGTATCGATAATATCGGTCTCTATATCCGCGGCAGTCAGTCTACAGCCATGCCACCTAGCTGGTTAAGAAGCGACAACTGTACAGCAGGCGACACGCTAGTAGCATTAAGCTCAGGGGGCAATGCCACCCTCGAACATGAAGCGTTAGATACAGAATTAGAGCAACTAGATAGCTATAAAGGCCAGTGGTTATTTGATGGCCAAACGCTCACTATTCACATCATGGAGCACCAGCAGGACTATATACGTAAAGAGATAATGAGAAAGACATGGCGAGGCAATAGCCCCGCTCAGTTGTTTACCCCACAACGAATCAGCCAGTTTACACCGCTAAACTGCAGCTTTATCATTATTGAGATGGAATAACGTAGATGACACTATTCACCCGTTAACAAAGCCAGCTGTTGGCGCACTTCTTCACTCAAAGGCACACTTTTCTCGGTGGCATAATCATAATGCACCATCGCAGTTTGAGCTTCTGCAGTTTTTTTGCCGTTTTGCCAACAACTTTGAGTAAGCTCGAAACTACTATTGCCAATACGACTAACCCAAGTTTTAACTGTCACATCACTCGCAAAGTAAGTCGGTGCGTTAAAGGCGATGGTAAAGCCTGCAACAATGAGATTCCACTTCGACAAATCTTGAGTTGGGTTAAAGATCTTAAAAATCGGTTCTCTGCCCGCTTCAAACCAAACCGGGATCACCGTATTATTGATATGACCTAGTGCATCTGTTTCACAAAAACGCGGTTGTATGGTTAAGCTAAATTCACTCTGCTGCACGCTATCTCTTCCTTATGCTTGTTATTATTGTTGTCATGTTATCGATTCATTCTACCGATATTTCTTTTTCAACGCAGTACTTGCTCACCTCGAGTTATGCCCGCCCTAATTGCTTTAAGCTAGATAGCAAAAAGAGATGCATTGCATCCCTTTTTTATTGATATTTTAACTCAATTTAACGAGCATACATCTTATCTATTTCACGAGCGTATTTATTGTAAATAACCTTACGGCGTAGCTTCATTGTTGGAGTGATCAAACCCGCTTCCATTGAAAATGCATCTGGCAGTAGGGTGAATTTTTTAATCTTCTCAAATCCTGCAAGCTCTGTTTGTAAGGTCTTTAAGCGCTCTTCAAAGTGCTCTACAACATGGGAATGACGCAGCAACTCAAGTGGCGATTCATAATGCACGCCCTTCTCTTTTGCCCATACTTCTAAAGACTCGAATGCAGGCACAATCAATGCGGTAACGTAGTTACGCGCATCAGCAATAATCGCTACCTGTTCGATGAATGGACAACAGCCGACTTTGCCCTCAACACGCTGCGGCGCAATATACTTACCGTTTGAGGTTTTCATTAACTCTTTAATACGGTCAGTGATAAACAGGTTGCCGTTTTCGTCAATGTGACCCGCATCGCCGGTTTTAAGCCAGCCATCTTCAAAGGTTTCTTCAGTTTCTTGTGGGCGGTTGTAGTAACCACGCATAACGGTATCACCACGAACAAGAATTTCGTTGTCTTTACCAAGCTTAATCTCGGTTTCAGGCAATACTTGTCCATTTGAGCCAGTCACTCTGTTACTCAAGGTATTACAGGTCACTGTTGCAGTGGTTTCAGTCATACCATAACCACACAGCACAGGCACATTAATGCTATGGAAGAAGCTAGCCACTTTAGTGTCTAGCGCAGCACCGCCACAGGGCATAAATTTAAGACGACCACCCAATACCTGTTGCAGTTTGCTATAAACTAGCTTGTTAGCTATTGCCCACTGCAAATTCAGCATTGCAGAGCCTTTAGCTCGGCCTTGACTTACTTCAAACTGGCGCTCACCAACTGACATCGCCCAAGCAAACATTTTCTGTCGTGCATTGGGGGCTTTACTCACTTTATCTTGTACTGCGCTGTAAACTTTCTCTAAGAAACGCGGCACAACACATAATGTATGCGGGCGCACAGCCGTAATGGCGTCTTTTGCTGTCATTGGATCTTGCAGATAAACATTGTGACCACCGCGACAAAGCACATAGAAGCTCCAGCCACGCTCAAATACATGGCTTAATGGCAAAAATGCCAATGAAGTATCGCCAGTTTCGAAGTTCATCTTCTGATCGTGTTGGCGCACTGTCGATGCGATATTACGATGATCCAACATCACCCCTTTTGGCTCACCCGTGGTACCAGAGGTGTATATAAGCGTAAGTAGATCATCAAGATTGGTATCAGCGAGTCGCTTTTGCAACTCAGTATCGGCGACCTTATCCAGCTCTCGCTCAAGTAGTGTGTCTAAGTAAAAGTGATTACGGCTATCTTGTAACGGCACACTCTTATCGAAAACCACAATGCGTGATACTGAATCACACTGGGCAACCAAATCACACGCCATAGCGTATTGTTCAGCGTCGCCAGCAAAAATAAGTTTAGCTTGTGCATCGTTAACTATGTAAGCAGCTTGTTCTAAAGTGCTGGTAGGGTAGATAGGTACAACCACTGCTTTAGCCTTTAATAAGCCTAAATCAGCACAGGTCCACTGCGGACAGTTCTGTGAAAGGATCACAGCACGGTCTTGCGACTCTATACCAAACTGGATTAACACCCGTGCAATTTTTGAGGTGATAACATCAAACTGGCCCCAGCTAACTTGATGCCAAGGCGCGGCCATTTCGAATCCTTCGAGTGCTATCGCATCGCCAAGTGCTTGGCTCTGTTGCTGTATAAGACGTATAACGTGAAATGACTCGAGTGACATAAAATAACTACCTTTTAGCTTACAAGTGTTCCGCTTTAAAGTAAGTTTACTCGAAGTTCGCTCAAAAACTAAGAGCTTTTGCTCTATTAGTGTTAAGTCAAACACAAAAAAAGACCGCTCATGCTGATGAACGGCCTTCGATTAACAAAAAATATCTTAAGCTAACCAGCTCAATTAAAACAGAAACACCTCAGTAACAAGTGTATGTAATTACGCCGCAAAAAGCCTGGTTAATGAATGCTATATTGATTTCAAACATAGCCTTTTATATGCTCAGCAATGAATATCTACAATCCATAACACAACAAAACCAGCCTGTTAATAACAGTTTCAAACAGTTAGCTAGACAATAGATCTCCACGCCATAGTCGATATTTGCCATACCAAAGACAGAAAAACGCCAAAATTAACAACGGAACGTCCCAAGCTACCCAGTGCCAAATATCTCCGCCACTTTGCACCGTAGAAAGCGAAGATGATACCCAGCCAGATTGCAGTGCGACTAAAAAGATTGTGGCGGAGATCTGCATTGAAGTACGACACATAGACCCTAAACCTAATATCGCCGCGCAGCCAATCACATTACTCAAGACTATGTGTAGCCAAACCGACAAACTCATCAGTGGTGATAGCAAGCTGACTAATGCAGCAGTCACCATCATGCTCACGGTCAATATGGCTAGCAAACGGTATTGAGCTAACATGAAGGCATTGATCATGCCCTTTTTGCCATCAAAGCCAGGCAATACGAATAGACTTTCTACCGCGCGCCAACGTTGAATGCGGCTCCAGTGCAACATGGCGCAAGCGATACTACTAAACTGAATCAACAGAAATAGCACAGGCAACTGCACATCGAGTAGATACGCCCCAAGTGCTAAAAACAGCGTGACTACTGGCATTGCTAACAACATCATTGTCAGCATAGGGCCAATGAAATAGTTAGCGGGATGCAGATAACGTTCGAATCGGTTAAGCAACTTGGAAGACTTAAATGATGGTAACCATAACCAGCCCATCTCGAGACCATTAAGGTAAACAATACGCGCCTTATTATTCCAGCCAAACCTTGATAGCTTGCGCCATAAAAGCGCTGCTAAAAGCAGATCTGCAAGCAGTAATAAAGCACTGCCACTAGCAGGCAAAAGACCTGCCAAGTAGGGCAACATCGGCAAAGAGACAAACAATACAAATGATAGATGAAAAGCACTGCTATTCTTCAAGCTAAAATAGAGAAAACTGAGCCCGAACAACAGTGTCAGTAGTAGCTCATCAAACTTATCAAATGCGTCATGTGCTGCTAAAAAAATGGTGGCGATGATAAGACTTGTTATCAATAATCCAAGCGCTTGTAGCAGCACACTTTGCCGGTATTGAGGTACGATAGCGGCCCACTCTGTGGCTGCTAAGCGGTTCATCTGCCAACCGATAGCGACACAAGTTGAAGCGACAAACATATTCATCAGCAAAATTAGTGTATCGACTTTGCGCTCAGCGTCATCAGGGAGCAAAAAAGGCATCCCAAAAGCCATAACCAACCCCAGCAAGCCAACACCCAGAAAACTGGCACAACCAAGATCAAATAACCACAGCCGAACAGAACCTTTTAACCACTTTCCCGAGGTTATCAATGCCCAGTTCATGAGTGCAGCTCCATAAACAGCTGCTCCAAGTTAAGTGAGTTAGCACTAATCAGTCCTGCAAACTGTTGCTGTTGATAGTTATCAACCAGCACATTACAACCATTTCGATGCAGTACATTTAGCTCAGCAGGCAGTGCGGCAGACTCACTCAGCTTTAATAGCTTCACCTGCTCTCTTAGCTCATCTATCTCTTTAAATATGACTAGTTCGCCATGCTTAATCAGCGCGAGATGGCTAGCAACCCGTTCAAGATCGGAAGTGATATGAGAAGAAAACAGCACACAAGAGCCTGACTCGATTGCTAACTCAAAAAGATCGGCCATAAATTTACGTCTGGCGATGGGATCCAAACTGGCGACGGGTTCATCAAGGATAAGCAGCTTAGGCCGGTAAGCCATTGCCATAATCAGTGCTAACGACTGACGCTGTCCAACCGATAAACGCTGCACCTGCTGTTTAGCATCAAGATCGAATCGTTGTAGCCATTCAGCCTCTAATGACTTGTCCCACTCAGGGTAAAAACTCCGATGCAGATCCAGCGCTTTAGATACACTAAAGCCCTCATAACCAAAAGGTTGCTGCGGCACATAACCTATTTGCGTTTTGATCTCTGACGTCATCTGTTCAACGGGCGTAGCTAGCACCTCAATACTGCCAGAACTGGCTTGCATGATCCCAAGAGCACAGCGAATTAAGGTCGATTTCCCCGCGCCATTTTGGCCAAGCAGGCCAACAACCATCCCAGGGTACAGCGCCATATCTAAGCCATTAAGCGCGACTTTATCATCAAATTTTTTTGTCAGCTGCTTGCAGACTAAAATGGGTGTTTCGTTCATATCCATCGAAAAAAATCCTTTAAATTTTACTTCCAGCGATCACCAAGCAGTGTCTTTAGCGCATCTAAGCTGATGCCGAGTTGTTTAGCCTGCTCAACCACCGCGTCAATCTGCGGGTGTAATAACTGTCCATTGGAGCTGATATCACTCTGATCACGTGGTGCCACGCGAGTAGGTTGACCACGGCGGCGCTCCAGCCAACCTTGCTCCACTAGCTGTTGCACTGCTCGGCTCACCGTCATCGGATTTACCGTTAAATGCTCAGCCATCTGCCGCACTGACGGCAATACTTGCTCACTTTGTAGCTGGCCGCCCACAATCAAACGCACGATCTGCTCGCTTAACTGTTTATAAATTGGCTCACCACTACTGGGGTTGACATTTAGTTGCTCTAACATTAGCCTTTAGTCACTGTATTAATACATTGATACACCGATACAGTGATAAGTTAACATATACCCGCTAAATTGCAAAAAGGAATCAGTATCATGCACCAAGGAATGTATTCGCAATTACGAGCAGGAGTTTGTCCAACTCTGACGCGCCGTAAGAAAGTTGCCATCGCTGTTGCCATTTGGGCAGCTGTACTGCTTCCTTCTGTTCATTCGCAGCCACTTGCGCTTTCAACGACAACTTCAACATCGAGTACTGATAACAGCTGTTATGTTGACGGGCTATCAGAGCAGATGAACTGCGGAGCGGTCAGCGTACCAGAAAATTATGCCAAGCCAGACGGCAAACAGATTCAAGTACATTACGTGGTGATGCCAGCAATTAAGAGCAGTGGCAAAAGTGAAGCCTTGTTAGCGATTGCTGGAGGCCCTGGACAATCAGCGATAGAGAATGCCCAAGGCTTTGATAAGATGCTAACTAAGGTGCGCCAAACTAGAGACGTTATCTTGATCGATCAGCGTGGTACTGGCCAATCAAACCAACTGCAATGCATCGGTGATGGCTTTGACAATACACTCGCGATTAACGAAAGCGACTTTGATACTCGCGTCGAAACCCAAAAGTGTTTAGATGAATTAGACGCCGATGTTACCCAATATGGCAGCCTACCCGCACTGAAAGATTTTGAAGCGGTAAGAGCCCATCTAGGCTATCAAAAGTTGCACCTTTATGGAGTCTCTTATGGGACTCGCATGGCACAGCTTTATATGCGCCACTACCCTGAACATTTAGCCACCGTCACCTTAGATGGTGTCGTGCCAATGCAGCAAAGTGTATTGGCGATTGGTGATGCGATTGCCCGTGCTTTTGAGTTGGTGATCCAAGATTGTAACAACAACGCTTTATGTCATAAGCAGTTTCCGCAGCTCGCAGCCGATCTAGAAAAAGTAGATAGCGAACTGGCTGAAGCGCCGAAAATAAGCACTATTGCAGATCCAACCACTGGCGAAGCAACCCAACTCACCATGACTCGCAGTAAGTTTAAAGGTGCGCTACGCATGGCACTTTACTCACCCAGCGTCCGAGCCTTGATCCCCCACGCTATTCACCAAGCTTCGAAAGGTAACTTTCAACCGATTACCGGCCTCTATGCCATGTCTATGGACAGTACTGGCATCGCAATGGGCATGCACGCCTCGGTGGTATGTGGCGAAGATTGGCAGCGATTAACACCCGAATTACGTGCTACTACCGCAGCAAACTACTTCGGTAAAGAGATGCTCAAGACCTTTGAGCAGTCATGCGCCGTATGGAATATGCCAGCAGTTGACGACAGTTTCAGCCAAGCCATCGCCAGTGACATTCCTACTTTATTGTTATCAGGTGAATTAGATCCGGCAACACCACCGAGCTGGGGAGAGATGGCAATGGAAAAATTAACCAACGCTAAACACTTTATCGCCCCTTATGCGACTCACGGCGTTGCCTACCAATCTTGCGGCAATAACTTGATTGCCGAACTGGTCGAAACAGGCGCGGTAACCGACATCGATGCAGAGTGTTTAAGCAAAGATACTCGCCGTAATTTCTATTTGAATGCGAGTACCGTAGAAGCCATTCCAGCTGAAGGCAGCCAACAAGAAACGACATTAAGTGCCGATGCTGACAAAGCTTTGAGCCCACAACAAGCCCTGAATAAGTAAGGAAACACTGATGATTAAAGTATCAAACTTGTCAAAACGCATCGGAGATGTGCAGGCGCTGAACGATTTAAGCTTCTCTGCACTCGACGGTCAAATCACAGGGTTACTTGGCCCTAATGGTGCAGGTAAAACAACCTGTTTACGCACTGTTTTTGGTTTACTTAAACCCGACAATGGTATCGCTGAAATCGACGGAATTAACATTGCCAAATCACCGGTTGCAGCCAAGCAGCAGCTGGGGTTGTTCCCCGACCCATTTGGTCTGTACGAACGTTTAACCCCGCGGGAGTACATCAGTTACTTTGCCGAGCTCAATGGTTTATCGCGTAAAGATGCCAAACAAGCCACCAGCAATGTGATTGATAAACTGCACTTAGCTGATATTGCAGACAGACAGTGCAAAGGCTTTTCTCAAGGTCAACGAATGAAAACCGCGCTGGCACAAGCCATTGTCCACCAGCCAACCAATATTATTCTCGATGAGCCGACACGAGGGCTAGATGTAATGAGCACTCGAGTACTGCGTGACATATTGCGAGACCTTAAAAATCAAGGTCACTGTGTACTGTTTTCCAGCCACGTGATGCAGGAAGTTGCCGCACTCTGCGACCAAGTGATTGTGATGGCAGAAGGTAAAGTGGTTGCCGTGGGTAGCCCTGACGCTTTATGCCAACAAACGGGTAAAGCCTCACTAGAGGATGCCTTTATTCAACTTATCGGCACCGATGAAGGGATTGCCGCATGATGCATTCAATAATAAAAACACGCAATGCAACACAGCACATCGGCAACAAAAGGATATTGAAATGAGTAATAAAATAATCACCATGCTCCGCAAAGAGCTTATTGATGCCGCACGAGACAAACGCTCGGTAATGGCTGGACTTTACTATGCGATGGGTGCACCACTGCTGATGTGCGGCATGTTCTTTATGCTGATCGGCCAGCTGACTAGCCCTGAAGATTTGAATATTAACATCGACAATCCGCAAGGCGCTCCTGATCTAGTAAAGTACTTATCTAGCGAAGGGATTAACCAAACCGACGGCGAGAATACTAAGGACATTTTGTTAGTTATCAGTGATGATTACGCCAGCAATATGGCTAAAGGGATCAGCGCTGACGTTACCCTTATCGCTGATGCTTCCAATGAGAAGCTACAAAAATCGATTCGCCGCCTTGAGAAACGTTTGCAGGCATACAGCTCTGAAATGGGCAGTTTACGCTTAATTGCTCGCGGTATTGACCCTAGAGTCATGCAGCCTATTAAGCTAAATGTAGAAGACCAAGCGACACCAGACTCAAAAGCAGGCATGATTTTGGGCATTGCCACTATGACAATGATCTACGCGGTATTTATTTCAGGCATGAATCTCGCTATTGATACCAGTGCCGGTGAGCGCGAGCGTAACTCGTTAGCATTATTGCTCAGTCATCCAGTATCAACAGGGCAGATTGTACTATCTAAAATTCTTGCCGTGACCATCTTTGCCATGATCGGCCTGCTACTGACCTTAATCGTATCGAAATTTGCTTACAGCTTTGTCCCTTGGCAGGAGCTAGGCTTTAGCGTCAGCGTTAATGGTAATTTCATCGGCATGATGATGCTAATCGGCCTACCCGTTGCCATAATGGCCGCTTGCCTGCAGCTGTTTGTATCGTTTATGGCTAAGAGCTTTAAGGAAGCCCAGTCGTACCTCACCATCGTACTTATTTTGCCTATGATGCTAGCAATGGCAGCCAGCTATGATATTGCTCCCGATACTTTGCAATGGCTACCAGTATCTGGCCAACTACAAGCCTTGATGGAGTTTATCAAGGGGCGTGAGCTACCGGTAGTGCAGCTCGCAGTGTCATCAATCACCACATTGGTTATTTCGGCAGGTTTAGCAATGGGTATGCAAAAGTCACTTAAAAGCGAAAAAATTGTCTTTGGCTTATAAGTAAAACAATAAGTCTCTTAACTATTTAGGAGGCTTAATATAGGAGATGAGTAAAATGGAATTTATCGATAATATTTTGGCTAGTGATAACTATACCCATTCTACTTGAAGGTGCTCGTTTCAGAGGCATTGTGGCTGCTCAATTCTAGGCGCATTAATGTAGAAATGGTTATTCCCTTTTAAATTAGTGCAACAACGAAGTGGGCAGGCACAAAGCCTTCTGCGATGGGCTTTAATGGACTTTACTCAGTGTTATTGATTTTACCAAGGGAATGACCATTAGTGGCAATCAATGCCGTGATTAAAGTCCATTAAATTCCCACTGAATCCTGCATCTTCAGGTAGAACGGGTATTTATTCTTAGCATTGCTTGCAATAGCGGTGGTGTTTCTATGGTTTCTGCCAGCGCTACTGGCACTGGTATTCAACCGCAAACATTTCAAATTAATCTTAGTCGCTTGTATTCCTGCAGGCTTTTCACTGATTGCTTGGGGTGGTGTGCTGATTTGGGCGACTACTGGCAAAGCAGTCGACAAGTACGCCAACCGGGGCCAGAAGCAAGCTTAATCGCAACCATCAGAAATGAATTTAATACTCGCAGCAACTGTGAGTATTAAACTTCTGCCGATAGGCTCTGGGCGAGACGCTAGTTAACTGAATAAACAGCTTCCGAAATGAGCTGACATCCTCATAACCTACCTGTTCGACAATCTGCTCTAACGCTAACTCTGTGGTTTCCAGTAAGCGTTTAGCTTCATCCACTCTAAGCCGTTGCATGTAGCTTGCAGGCGTTTCATTGAGTGCCTTCTTGAAACGGCGGATCAAAGTCCTCTTACCCACCGCGAATTTATCCGCGATATCATCCAATATGAAACTCTGGGTTAAATGTAGCTGCATCCAATCTTGAATTCGCCTCACAAGCTCATCTTTATGCCGTGGCTCACTATCCAGTGTCATAAATGGTTGTTGCGAGATACGGTTAGGATCGATGAGCAAAACCTTAGCCATTTGGGTGGCTATCTGTTCCCCTACCAGCAGCTTAACGAGTTGTAGTGCTAAACTTAGGTTAGCGGTTGTCGCCCCAGCGGTGTACATGGGTCCATCACTCATGACTAAGTGTTCCATACACAGGTTCACCTTTGGGAACCTGCGCTTAAACAGTTCTGCCAACCACCAGACGCAAGTAGCGGTTTTACCGTCGAGTAAACCGCTTGCTGCTAACACCAACGTACCAGAGCAGTAGGCAGCTATCGGCTTGCCCGTTTGAGCGAACTGATGCAGGCTCGACATATGTGGGTGAAATGCTTTTAAGTAACTTTCTAACTCTGTGCGGTTGGTGATGGTGGATGAAGCAACGACTACCGCATCGGCGTGTGATAAATAATGTTCTGCATCTGCGTGAGGCACGACAGGTAACGATAAGCCATAGTCACTGCGAATTGGTTCTCCGTTAGGTGACAGAATTTTACACTCAAACAGATCCTCTTCAGCATTGGCTTGTGTCACCTTCCAGTAAGTATTACAGAAGCTAAATACATCCATAAAACTAATGATGCCACCAGCAACAGCATTATCAGCCGCCAAAATCACAATTCTTTTCACTGTAGCCACCTGTCACTAATCACCCTTATTTTGTCAATAATGACACTTATCTACTAATTGTCCAGAATTTAAACTGTATCCAAGTTGTTATTAGTTCAGCCAAACAGGCACAAGCTAGAAAACAAGGAGTTCGTTATGAAGTCATTCGCTACTAAACATCTATTCAGTATCAGTTATTGGTTATTGAGCTGGGGCTTACTGGTCTGGCTCAATTTTAGTATCGAGCCCAATGCGATGGTGCACTTCGTAATGATCCCTGCTTTGCTACTCATCACCGGGCTAAATGCCGCCAGCTTATGCAACAAGAAATGCTAGCCGCATTGTGATTGCATTTGCTTGATCAAAGCTGAGTGCAGCTACCAAAACTAAACCATCCATGGGTTTTGGCATAAGTGTTCCAGACACAAAAAAGCCCGAGTTGATTCGGGCTTCTGTGTATTTCAAACCTGCCTGGGCAAACTACTTTGCTTTGGGTCTAAATGGCTTGATGACCGCTTCATCACACTCAAGGAATGGGCCATCCATAAGGTCGATGCAGTAAGGAATAGCAGGGAATACCGCATCTAGACATTCACGGATAGATTTTGGCTTACCTGGTAGGTTAACAATTAAAGAGTCACCGCGAAGACCAGCTGTTTGACGAGACAAAATTGCAGTCGGTACAAACTTCAATGATTCAGCCCGCATCAGCTCACCAAAGCCAGGCATCATACGATCACATACCGCTTCAGTCGCTTCAGGGGTAACATCACGCTTAGCAGGGCCAGTGCCGCCAGTGGTGACAATTAGGCTACAGTTTTGCACATCCGCCATATCAATTAGCGTCGCTTCAATCGCATCAGTTTCATCAGGGATAACCTTATAAACAGGCTCCCACTCAGACGTAAGGTACTCATTGAGTACGTCAATAATCGCCTTACCTGATAGATCTTCGTACACACCAGCACTCGCGCGATCACTGACAGTAACAATACCTATTTTTGCTTTGCTCATTGCTTAATCCTTTCACTTTAATCTGTTGCGATTACATCCGCCGCGACTCTGCTTCGAATGTAAAAAACCTGTTGAGGCCATAATATCAGTTCTTACCTAGCGTGCATAAACCCTGACTAAATAGATGCATTCAAGAATGGCTTTCAAAGTAGCATAAAGTTAGCTGATGGAATTTGATAAATATCTAATATATCTCTATCCAAGTTAAAGATACTCATTTCAAAAATAATAGCCAAAACAGAAAGTCCCTGCTACAACCTTCTCGACTGCCAGTACTTTTGCTTCCAGTAGCTATTGTGCAAACTGGAGATCATCACCCCTTGGCTCGTTGAAGCATGTAAGAACTGATGGTTATCTATGTAGATCCCAACGTGTCGCGTGCTCCAACCCGTTTTGAAAAAAACTAGATCTCCTGGCCTCAAGTTACTTTTACTGACACTTCGGCCTACAGCTCTTTGTTCATCAGTGGTGCGCGGTAATGTTAAACCGAATTTGGTCTGAAAGGCTACTTGCACAAAACCAGAACAGTCAACACCCTGCTTACTCAAGCCACCGAAGCGATAAGGTGTGCCCTTCCATTCTTTATGTAATTGCATTAATTGACTTTTTACAGCAATACCATTGTCTAATTCAATCTTATTTCTCGGCGCAGCTTGCAGGTTTTCGTCACGATTTGGTGCACTTGAACAAGCATTTAATAAAAGTAATAAGCTTAAAACAACAATAAATTTCATATAAATCCGTAGTAAATATATCGTCAATAGCGGGGTGAATTCGGCGCTAGCCTCTATTTTAAATTAGTAAATACGAAATTAATTACTAAGGAAACAAGCAAAGTAAATTATTTAAACTATATATAAAGAGAGCGCTAGTTAAATTAAAGGACGTTGTAATGGAAAAATATATCATCAATAACTATAAACAGGGCGAAATTGAACATTCAAAAAACACAGAAGAGGACTCGACACTGCATGAAAGCCTGCTATATACCTATGAGCAGGAGGATGAAACACCAAGTTATATTCTTGGTTATAATTGAGTGAAAGCCGCTTCAAGCATTAATAATTGGAGCGGTTTTAAAACAAGTGTTCATATTTAACTCCTGATTTCCAGCATACTCTTTATAGATTAAGCCACCATTAAAATATTATCGATACAGTCTCAGAAAACTTCCTTTTTAATTCTCACATAAAAGCAAATATATATTCACTAAAAGTGAATTATATCTAAGTGTTTTTTTGCTGCCAACTTCGGCAAAGAATAAATTCATAAGGGAGTAACCATTATGTTATTACTCTCTTTGGATTCGTCTGCCTTGAATTAATTCGCAACAACCACTCTGAGTAGATCAACTTCTTATACTGATTGGTATAAGTAGGTTTTAGGCAATACGCAACACAAAAAACAGCCCCCTTTCATAGAGGGTCGATGAGCCTGACAGTGATATTGAGAGTAATAGAAAAGTAGTCATCAACATCGATTAGCGTTGGATTTTAATGATGATTGAATTCACCACAGCCAAAGTAAAGCTTGCCTGAATAGACAAAACACCTCCTAAGTGATTGATTCAAAATTGCAGCAACGGCCGTAAATATGAAAGTTACTGAAATATCTTGAATTTGATGATGACATAATTTTGTCGAGAAATTTATGTGTTAAACCTAGAGTCAACTCAACTATGTTGTCGCTTCTGAGATGGATGTTCTGAACATGAAGCACAGCAGCAAATCGTCTAACCAGATCTGTAAAGGAGCTTGATATGTTTAAGTCTAGTCTTGCCTGTAATTTCAATTTTAAATACTCAATCACTACCGCTTTATTGGCTTCATTAACTCTCGTTGCCTGTGGCAGCAGTGATGATGACCCCCAGCCAAAAGCACTACCGCAGCCCATTCCTGTCACAGTTACACCGAACACAGGTGTATTTTTGGATAGTGCTGTTATCGGCATTGGCTATCGAACCGAAACACTTAGTGGCACCACCGATGCAGAAGGAAAGTATCAGTACCTGCCTGGTGAAACGGTCACTTTCTTCATTGGAGGCTTAGAGTTCCCAGCAACAACGGCAACAGGTATCGTCACCCCCCTCAATATTGCCGCGACCGACGATGTCACAAATACCGCTGTCATCAATATGGCCAGACTACTGCAAACCCTAGATCAAGATGGTGACCCAAGTAATGGCATTAGCATCACCCAAACAGCGATTGATAGCGCAGAACCTGTTGACTTCAGCATGTCGACAGCTGACTTTGCAACCTCTGCAGCGGTGCAAGCAACCATTGCAAATGGTGGACAAGATACCGCGGTGTCAGAGCTGATCGATACTGAAGCAGCACTGGAACATTTATCTGAAGAGCTTGAGAAACAAGATATTCAGATAGGGATCATCGGGAGCTGGAATGCAACAAATGACGATAATGATTTGCTCAGCATCATATTCATTGATAACAGTACCTACGTTATTTTTGAAGTCGACTCAGATGACGACTATGAAGATTCTGGCATGGAGTGGGGCACTTACCAACGAGACAGTGAAACTCACCGAGTCACAGCAAGCCAAGAGTTTGATGACAACGAAAACGTCGGTCTCAATGACTTAACCACAGATCCTGGCTCACCGGAACTATTTATCGCCGTCACAAATGGAGAGTTGAACGTAACAGTCGATGAAGACGCCGACGGTACTATTGATGAAACCCTTAATTTTGAAGCGCTTGATAGCAGCAACGAATTGGGTGCATGGATAATCCATGACATCGATGGAGAAGCTTATGAAAACGGCTTATTGATGTTTATCTTTTATGCTGACGGCACTTATGTTCAAGCCGGAGTTGATGCCAATGAGGTTATTGAAGAATCAGGTATGGAATGGGGAACCTACAGCATAAACACAGACACCAATCGTGTAACCGTAAGCCAGATATTCGACGGCAATGAAGAAGCTGGGCTCAATGACTTTGCCACCGATAGCAGTCTAGGACTTTATTTAACTGTGGTTGATGATGTGTTGACCCTAAGTGTTGACGAAAACGGTGACGGCGAAATAGAAGAAAACTTAAACTTCAAAAGGCCATAAAACCAAATCAGAAAATGCCACTAACAAGCAATGAGCTTGTTAGTGGCTAAGTACATGAATACTAATCTTTCCGTTCTAGCAGCAACGCTTGGCTTATCTCGCTCCAAGGCACCCATTTAAAGTTTTGGTTTTGATCCGGCATCCGATTGCGACCATCTTGGACCACCATCATACCTTGCGACCAAACTCCACGACCCACCGAGTGCGCGGTTACATCGAGTCCGTCAGTTTCTGCGCTCCCATCCATCCCCTGCTTGCCGTTAATCCCTATTCGGAAACGGTCAATGTAGCTATACGGCGCAGTACTCTTGTACAGCAAATAACTATCGTTTCCCTGACTAGATACCACCAGATAACCTGTTTCATTATTGGTTTGATACAGCGATATCCCCTCTATATCAGCCACCAGCGGCCCGCCTGCTTTAATAATCATCTCGCCAGTTAATTTAGTAGAGCGACTATCGAGGTTAAATGCCCAAATACCCACATTTTCTTCGCCAAGGAATAGTTGCTTGTTGAGGTCATCGGCGACACAACCTTCTGGCTGGCTAGGAACGCTAAACTCTCGCACCTCTGTCGCTTTAAGGTGGTTACCTTGCCACTGTAATGCTATCTGTTTGACCAAGCCTGACTTTTCGTTAGCAAATACATACAGCTCATCCTCACTAGGTTGATACATACAAAGGCCATAAATATCAGTTAAGGTTGTTGCTTGTTCTGCCAATTGCGTTAGCTTTCCATGCTCATTGATATTGAATATGCTTAAGCTATTGCGGTCGCGATTACTGGCCACAGCGATATCACGATACTCGCCGCCCAATAATACTTGCTGCCTAATATCGACATTGTTTACCCGACCAGCAGCAATGGCTTGCAACTGCTTGCCTTGCATTGAAAAGCTTAATAATCCCCAGCGTTTATTGGTGCCTAGTACACGGCTTTTTTCTGGCATGGTTGGATGAACCCATATTGCAGGATCATCCATGGTATCACCCGCTCTATCGGAGATATCACTTTCGACTGCAGTGGGGATCTCTTTTATTCGCTCACTCACGGTCGATGTTAGTGCGGCTTTTAGCTGCCAATTTGCCTGATAGAATTGATCGTCATCATCTGAATAAGCCCAAAGCTGTTTCTCCGCTACATATAAGCTTTCGAGCGCTTCGCGGCCTTTGAAAGGCGCTGCAATTTGACTGCCGTCAATATCAAAAATTTGCCCACTTTCATCCATCAGCACAATGTTGCCATTATCGAAAGCCAACCCTGAGTACTGATTATCAGGTAGATAACTCACCAATTCTGACTCATCCGCCATATGAGGCGCTGCAGGATAACGCCAAACACCTTGATGATTGTCGAGTACAAACAACTGTTCATTATCATCGACAGCACATTTTAAGGCTCCCATCGATATCGCTAAGCTACGCACCAGTTGTGGTTGCCACTCTCCGCCTGACGATAATAACCATTGCTCAGAATGACCGGCATCGTCCCCAATCCAAGCATAAAGATTGCCATCTGCTAGCCTAGGCTGTAAACAGAGCCACTCTACTTGGAAGGCACGCTTTGGTAGCAGTGATAAACGCTGAGTATTGCTGAAACTTAAACTGATCCCCTGCACTTGATCAACTTGCGTATCGTAGGTTAACGCGGTATCACCATGCACAGCTAAATACTCAAACTGCCCAGGGACCATAACATTTAACAGCTGTTTATCTGCCAACACTAACCCATGCAGTTCACTGGCAAACAATGCTCTTTGCTGCCAAATTGCCATTTCACTGGCAGCGGCCGGTCCTTGCCAAATTGTTCTGTTTTGTTGGACATCATTGTTACTTTGGGCTGCTAACGGGCTACTAACAAAAGTCGCTATGGCTAAAGCCACTATATTTTTTAGATTAATCATGTGGGTTCCTAGGCTTAATAATTGATGAACTGAATGCCGAGCTGGAAAGTGCGACCATACTCTTCGTATTGGGCGTTATAACGGCTCTGTCCGGTATAAGCGTAGAAAGGCTCATCAGTAATGTTTATTGCTTTGAAGTAGATGGTAATGTCCTCAGTGATAAAGCTTTTAGCAACAAAATCCCATTGGGTGTGCGCATCTTGGTAGACATCAAAAGCAGCATCATCAAGCTCTGTAACTTCAACCAGATATTCAGACTTATAGGCAGCAGAAAGGCGGACACTAACGTAAGGGTTTTCATAACCAAAAGAGGCGTTAGCGGTTAGCTCTGACTGACTAGGCAGTGGAATATCACGACCTTGCACACCATCATCTTGCCAACTGATATGCGCAGTGGAATCACTCAAAGTCAGGTTGCTGGTAAAAATCAGTCCCTTCCAACCCTCAGGCATAAAGCCAAACTCCTGTACGTAAGCGAGCTCAAGCCCAAGAATGTCGGCATCATCACCATTTACAAAAGTCTCTGCGCTATCAAAATCTTGATATTTACCGTAGCCACCCAGATCTGCCTCATAGATGAAATTAGTAATATCTTTATAGAAACCACTGGCAGAGATAACGCCAAGCCCGCCCATATAGTGCTCAATACTGATATCCCAGTTCATCGACTCCAATGCTTCTAGATCTGGGTTACCAAAGCTTGCCTCTAGCTCATCGTCATCTTGCTCAATAAGAAACCCTGGCGCTAACTGACCAAAAGTAGGTCGCACAATGGTGTTGCTCCAAGATGCTCGCGCTACAGTTTTATCGCTCCACTTATAGTTAAGATGAATGCCAGGTAACCAGTGCTGATAACTGCGGTCAGTGTTATTGGCAACAAAGTCATCCTGACTTTCATCAAAGCCAGAGCCTTTCGACTGCATCGCTGTATGCTCATAACGCACCCCAGCCAGCAGACGCAGGTTATCAATATCGATATGCCCCATCACATAAGCAGCGCTAATATCTTCATCAATATCAAAGTCATTGATCCGCGATTCAATCTCATCTTTTGCAGCCGTGCTATCCATGCCATTGACCAAATTCCACACAGGGTCGGCTTCAATAGAGGGACCGAATCGCCCTAGATTGTAATCAGGCTGCGCACCTGCGAACTGACTCATGGATAGTTGCTGCTCAGTAATACCTTGCTCATCAAAATCCTCGAAGATCCAAATATCTTCTTGGTTCTCTTTAGTCCGAGCACTGTATTTTGCGCCAAATTTAACAGCTACAGGCCTATCTGCTAGCAACCAAGTTTTGCTTAAATCAAACTTGGCTGATGCCATCGTATCGACAGTATTGGATTCTGCTATTTCAACTTTATCTAGCAGATAGTTGTCTGCACTATAAAAGCCTTCCTCTGCTGTGATGATTGGCACTGCACTATTTTGGTATTCAACTTCATCAAACTCACCCTCAAAGTCTGCGCCGCCGATATAGCGGGGCTTATCAGCCTCTGCTCGACTCCAACTGGTCTGGTAGTTAACAGTCCAAGTATCAAACCGAGATTCACCACCTAATACGATAGAGTAAATAGCTTGATCTTCCTCTCGAGATTTTAGTGAACGGGTCGCTTCTGCGGCTGTAGGTGTATCAGCAAGTGCACCTTCTTCCCATTTGATTTCATTGCCGTTGCGAGTTTCAGTATCGACAAAGCTGCTATAGAGGGTTCGAATAAAAAGATCATTGTCATCGTTAGGTCTAAAATCTAGGTTTGCTCCTAGCCCGACACGTTCACGGTTAATCAAGTAGTCTCGCTGCTCTACCTCTTCTAATTTAGTAGGCTCATCGAAGCTCCATTTGCCACCCGTCTCAACATTATCCGAGCCAAAATCACGGTTATACCAGCTAGCGGCAATGGCTACGCCGATATTTTCTTGAAAAATATCACTATAGCTACCCGCAAGTTTAGGGTTGATACTGCCTGTCATTTCGTCATAGCTGCCCTCGGTGCTGACATTGACATAAGTATCATCACGGTCAAAGGCAGATAAACTCTTAACCTCAATAGCGCCACCCAATGAGTCTGCATCCATATCTGGCGTTAAGGTTTTAGTTACCTCAACAGACTGCAGTAAATCTGCTGGCACAACATCAAGTGCTACTGCTCGGCGATCACTATCAGGTGACGGCAGTCGGGTACCGTTCATCGATACCGCATTGTAATCTGGCGCCATGCCCCTAATACGCACAAAGCGACCTTCCCCTTGATCTCGCTCAATTGAGATCCCTGGTACTCTTTGCAGAGCCTCACTGATATTAGTATCCGGAAAATTACCCAACGCATCGGCAGACAATACACTCACCAAGTTATCTGCAGCCCGCTGACGGTTTAAAGATTTACTCAATGAGCCGCGTTGACCAACAACCTGTATATGCTCAACGCCCTGCCCTTTCAATTCAATTTGAGCATTGATAAGACTCACTTCTCCAACGATAAGAGACTGAGTGTATGTCGAGCCTCCAAGATATTGGGCCACCAACGTGTATTTCCCTTTTGGGACTTCCTGAAAGAAAAAGCGACCATCTCTACCAGACTCTTGCTTAAGATTTAGCTCCTTAATACTGATCAGTGCCCCCTGTAATGGCATTTTTGTTGCTTCATCAGTAATTGCACCTTCAACTTTTCCAGCCCATGATGTGGATGGAAAAGCCAAACTGGTAGCAAATAGCGCGAGGTAAAGTGGTGAAAGCAAACCGAGCGGCTTCATGTTGTTAGATCCCTATTTTTGTTTGCGTTATATGGCTGATTTGCAGGCAAATCTAAAATAGAGAGATGACAGTAAGGTGACGTCCAGATCTGAACAGCGAGAAAAAGGCTGTTTTTCAACGACTTTGGCCGTAAATGAGCTATTTTGACTACCCGTTACGGCTGCTAGCTTTAATCCTGAATCAATTAAAAGGCCAAACCAATCCTAGTTAAGCTGCTGTATAAAAAGAATTAAACTCAAGAAAGCACATCTTGCCTTGCCTAAAAGTGGCCTTAATATTAAAAAAATCTCTCCCACGTTGACTATCCATTGAGCTAATTTGACTACTTACAGGTTCATAAAGTCGTCATGAAATAGCAGTAGGTTAAATGCAATTCTCGGCTTACGAACAAATACAGCATGCTCAGATTTGTGACCTCAAAATTTACCCTAGGTATCATCTTACTTAGCAGCATAATACTCAGTCTTTGTCTGTTGCAGGGCGAGACCAAAATTGGCGCGAACATCGATTGGTTCGATGTGGCTACCGAGGGCGCTTTATTGCTGCTTGGATTAAGTTGGCTAGCATTGGTACTGCAGGCACGACCAGGTGGTAAAGTCACGCAACTGTTAATCTTCGGCTTACTGGGTTATAGCCTGGGCTGCTATATGGATCTGCTCGATGAGTTTTTTATTAACCACAGCCTTCCCGCTTGGTTCGCATTGATTGAAAAGCTGCCCACACCTATCGGCTTACTGACATTAACAGCTGGCATATGGCTGTGGCGCGAAGAACAGATCACCATTAATGAACAGCTACGCACTCGAGAACAGTTTTTCCGCCAGCACAAACTCGTTGATCGAGTGACTAAAATTTATGATGCCCGGGCGATTCGCCACCAAATAGCCCTCAACAGCAGTAAGCCATTAAGTTTAATCATGTTAGACATCGATAATTTTTCTGAAATAAATCAGCGCGACGGCTTTAATCAAGGGGATAAGCTACTTACTAATATTGCGCAGATGCTCACCTGCCAACTACGCTCCCAAGACTTGGTATGCCGTTTTGCTGGTGACCGTTTCATTATATTGCTGCCTAACTGCTCTGCACCATTCTCGCAAGCGATGGCAACAGAGCTACAACGCGTTATCGCACATTTTGGTTGCCATGCCAGCAGTGCTTATATTCATTTCGACCCAGATACAGAGCAGCACCCGCTGGATACTGACGGCTTGATCAATCAGATTAATCAACAGATGGAGCGTGTCAAACAAGCAAGAACTTGGCCTCAGGCTATTTAGATGCAACCCATCGCCTATGCCCAAGACAAGTGTATTGATAGCCAATTACTTGCAGCCAGTATTGTGGCGATGTTCGAATATAGACGGCTCAATGTAGACCGTTTACTGAAAGGAACTGGAATTTTCAAGCAGGACTTGCAACTGATAGAGCACATGATCAGCCCTCTTCAACTCATGAGTTTAATCGACAATGCAATAGCGCTTTGGCCGGGAGATGATTTAGCATTTTTACTTGGCCAGCAATGGTTACCTGTCCAAAGCGGCCCACTCACTAATGGTCTTTTTTGCTGTAATAGCCTTACGCAAATGCAGCACTTTTGGCATAGGTATCACTGGTCCAGCCAACCTTGGCTTCAAGGCTGGCATTGGCGTACAAAGCAGATGCAACACTTATTGCTGCAACTAGATATCGGTGCCCAGCGCCAGCGGCGATTCTTTACTGAATTAACACTTTCAAGCCTAGTATCAACCTATAAGAGGTTGACTCATCAAGCGTGGCAAGGTCATTTTGCCCTACCTTACACCGAGCCTAAATTATTAGACCAATACTACAAATACTTAGGTCATGACTTGTCATTTAATCAACCTATCTGCGTCATTAGTTACAATGCGACCACAAGACAAGATCCGTTCGAGCTAGCAAACTCACAGGGACTAAAGCTCGCTAGGCAACAAGTTAATCAACAAAGGCAAGCGGCCAAGTATCAAATAGGGCTTCCCGCCTATATCCGTTTATTACTGACTCGGCCTAAAACACGTTGCTATACACTCCCACAAGTTGCGGAATCCTTAGGCCTAAGCCCAGCAACCTTAAAACGCCGCCTGAAAGCGTATGACATCAGTTTTCAGCAGTTACAAGATGAAGCCAATATGCAACAAGCTATCTTCCTGCTAGCTGTATCAGGCGAAAGTAATTTAACCATCGCCAAGCAATTGCACTTTGCTGATAGTAATAACTTTAGGCGCTCGTTTAAGCGCTGGACCGGACAACTCCCCAGCCAATTTAAGTATTGGTTGAGCCAACAAAGCCCATCTTAATTAACCCCTCTTATCTATTTTTGAGGACTGCTCTTGTTGCCAAGCCCATGTTGGTGACTTCACCAACAAATTCAAACGGTAGCCCCAACTAGGAGCTTGCCATAATCGCCGTAGCAAGGTCACATAACCAGAGAAGAAAACACGCACGGGATTAACACTGTTTAGTCTAGGATAAACACCATAAGTAACAGGCTCTTTCTCTTCAGCGAAAGTCCCAAACATTTTGTCCCAGATGATGAATATCCCCGCATAATTCTTATCGAGATACTGCCGATTAGTCGCATGATGCACTCTATGGTGCGATGGCGTATTGAAGACCGCTTCAATAGGGCGGATCATTTTCTTCACGATTTCCGTATGCAGTAAGGTTTGAAAAACCTGTACCACGATTTCGGCCAAGAAAATAACAAATGGATGAAAACCCAAAATGGCCAACGGTAAATGGAAAAACAATGGGAAGAACCAATCCATCGGCCCATGTCGATAAGCGACTGAAATATTAAAATGGGGCGAACTATGGTGCACGGTATGCGTTGCCCAGCCGAAACCGTTCATATGCAAGAACCTATGCTCCCAGTAATAAGCCAGATCTGCTAACACGATACAGCAGAGAATTGTCCAGCCGTTGATAGGCAATTCAGTGATACTGAAATTGTCATAGGTATAGATAAATACGCCAGCATAGGTTGCCCCCACAAGCGCTAAGATCACGATGAATAGCGCTAAGGTGACAAAGTTAGCAATGCTGTCGCCTAATAACTTTTTTGTGAACTGCTTTTTAAAGATATAGCGCAAACACTCCACAGCAAATAAACCAATGGCGACCACAAAAAACCAATCATCAATCCACGTCTCTAGCCACCAAACATCATTCGGAGATAACAACTGAGTTAGATATTCCATGCTCATTCCCTACTTGTACGATACAAAAAGCTGAGTCGATGTGGTTTCACCGGCGGGGTTTAAACTATGTACCTCAAGCACATGCTGCGGTAGTGCTTGGTAGTCTATCCGGTTCCATGCTGCAGCCAACTCTGCTTCGCCATGCTCTCCAGCGACTAATAATATCTCTTGCTCTTGAGTGTCAATGACGACCGGGAGTCGCGGCTTCTGCAGCAACGCTACGTCATAGCCAATAGTGACGTTCGCTTGTTGATAGTTATTGGAGAATCCACGATAGTAAACATAGACTTTATTTGGCTGATTTGTCAGTTTGTTGTGTAGCTCGCTGTCAGCATTAAATTGTTGCCATAACTGCAGTATGTCAGCCAATAACAGCTGTTCAGTGACTCCAGAAATAGTCTGCACACTTAAAGCCACTACCTTGCTACTTTCAACAGTTACCTGCGGCTTTGCTTTATTCGCAACGACATTAACCTCTACGGCATCGTCCTTGCCAACAAATGCCGCTGCGATATTGCTTTGAAACAGCGCAGCCCCCCAAAAGAGAGCAACTACTACCAATGAGGTTAATATTGAATTAAACAGATTCATACAACACATCCATATTTAGAATATGTTGTGCAATTTATACCTCTCGAGTTAAATTGTCAAACAGACAATTTACTTAAAAACTACAAAGTAGTGCTTAACAGCATCGACGATTGCTTCAGTTTATACCTTTCATCAAGCATCCCTAGCGGCAATAAAGATTCACTCATCAGATAATTTGAGTAGATGCCATATGCAACTAACTCAACATTTTTGGGGTCTGCATTGGCAAACTGAATGCTGAGAACACTCACTAAGTGCTGAATAAACTCTTGCATGATCTGTTGTTGATGCAGCTTAATCGGCGCCAACCTTTTTGCTTCTGAGAATATCGCTTCACCTATAATGGTACTGTTAACCATTTCATTGGTTCGTGTGGAAAACAATGAATCAATAAGTGCTTCAGCGCGATTATTCTGTGGCAGCCACTTCAATAACTCCTGCCATTGCAATGAATACTTCAGAGTCCATCTTTCACTTAACGCACAGATAATCTCATCACGGTTACCAATGTAGTGACGCAGTATTGTGCGCTTTACCTTTGCTGCTTCAGCAATGTTTTCTAATGAGGTTGCTTGAATACCTTTCGCCAAAATGCACGCTTCTAAGGCATCCAATATTTCTTCGCGACGCTGTCCCGCCATACTCGGCCTTGCCATAGAGCCTCCTCCCAAAAATAGAATAGCCACTATAACAAAACCGATTTAATTGTCACGTTGACAATTTAAATTCAAGCAGTGTAGGATATAAATTGTCAAGAAGACAATTTACTAACATTGATTAGGGACAAAACATGAAAAAAGTCATTTCCGCTACAGTGTTACTCGCCTTGCTACAGGGCTGCGGTGGTAGCTCCAGCAAAGATAATATTGACCATGTTGTCCCACCAGCGGTGGTAACACCGCCCGTTAGTGTCAAGCCACCGCAACCAAAAGCGGATTTCATTGGATTTGAGTCAGGCCCAGTCAGACCCATCGCCCAAACAGCCAACGGTAAACAATTACTACTGACCAACACCTCGAATAACAGTGTCGAACTCTTTGATATCGCAGCTGATGGCCATGTGACTCATAAACAGAGTATTAATGTTGGGCTGGAGCCTGTTGCCGTGGCAATAAAGGACAACATGGCATGGGTGGTAAACCACCTGTCAGACTCTATTAGCCTGATTGATATCAGCGCTGATGTCGCAAAAGTAAATCGTACATTGTTGGTTGGCGATGAGCCCAGAGATATTGTTTTTGCTAAAGATAAAGCCTTCATCACCACTGCGCATCGTGGCCAACAAAGAATGAACCCGGCTTTAGCATCAGTTGATGGCGCAGGCGATCCACTATTACATGAGGCTGGTGTCGGCCGAGCTGATATTTGGGTATTTGATAGCAATAACCTAGGCGCGAGCTTAGGTGGCAAACCGATTAAAATAGTCTCTCTTTTTGGTGATACCCTGCGTGGCTTAGCTGTTACGCCCGATGAGTCTCGTGTCTATGCAGGCGTATTCAATTCCGGGAATCAAACAACTGCCGTACATGAAGCAGTCATGTGCTACGGCTTTGAAGATGATCAATATGGCGCTTATCCGTGCAAGGTGCTCGATGAGATCAGCAGCCCAAATGGTTTAGATGATGGTTACTTGCCCGGCGGACGCACGGAACCAAGCGTTAATGTAGATGGTGAATATCAACCTTGGACCAGTATGATTGTTCAATATGATAATAGGACAGGTCAATGGCTCGATAGCAAAGGGCGTAACTTCTCCAATGGCATCCGCTTTACCCTGCCCGACCTTGATGTATTTGCGATTGATAGTAGTAGCTTAACCAAACAAACTGCGTTTGCCCATGTAGGCACCACACTATTCAATCTGGCGATTAACCCTAAATCAGGCCAGGTTTACGTTTCAAATACCGAGGCAAATAATGCCACTCGATTTGAAGGGCCTGGATTATTTGCAGGCTCAACAGTACAAGGTAATATTGCCCAAAGCCGCATTAGCGTTCTCTCCCCAAGCAGCGGCACCGTTAAGCCGCGTCACCTCAATAGGCATATCAATTACGCCGACTTAAAAGGCAATGCAACGATTAAGCAGCATTCACTCTCAACCCCAACACAGCTTGCAGTTTCTGCAGACGGTAAAACACTCTACAGCGCCGTAATCGGTAGTAACAAGGTTGCGGTAATACCCACAGTGCAACTAGAGCAAGATGCTTATTGGGACAATGAAGCCGAAGAGTTTAATCCAGCCTTGGCAAGCCAATCATATCTATCAGTTGATGGCGGCCCTGTGGGATTATTATTGGATGATACCAAGCAATCACTGTATGTATTTACTCGTTTTGATAACAGTTTGGTTAATATTGACCTCAGCACCGGCACCGAAAAGCAACGAATAACATTAGCCACACTAGAACCTACAAGCTTCAGTGCAGGGCGTTCGCTACTTTACGATGCCAATCGCTCATCTTCTAATGGTGAATCATCTTGTGCTAGTTGCCACATATTCGGCGATACCGATCACTTAAGCTGGAATTTAGGTAACCCAGATGCGTCAAATGGCATTAACCCACAACCCTTTCCGACCGAAAACCTTTCGGAGCTAGGCTGCGTACTTGTGGGCACTGAAGATGAGAGCTGTCAGTTGCTAGAGATAATTAATGGCAATGGTGATAAGAGGACATTTGCCTCGATGAAAGGCCCGATGGCAACACAGACTTTAAGAGGTATGCACAACCATGGTCACATGCACTGGCGAGGCGACCGCTCTGTTGGTTATTTTGGCACAGATACCGCTCAATCTCTTGATGAGAAAACGTCATTCAAGAACTTCATTGTCGCCTTTGAAGGGTTATTAGGCCTAGACATTGACCTGCCCCGATCTGCCAATGCCACCCAAAAATCAGCTCAAGTATTAGCGTTAGAGCAAGAGATAGATCAATTTGCTGATTTCATGCTTAAAGTTGCACTACCACCTAACCCAATTAGAGGGCTTGATAACTCAATTTCTGCTTCAGCAATGCGTGGCTCGCTATTTTTTCATGGCGAACGTAGGGCTGACGGCGCAGCAACTGACACCCCATTAAATGGTGACAGTGTTGATGGCGTTAACTGTGAAGGCTGCCATGGTGTTGATGCCAGCCAAGGTTTTTACGGCAGCAGAGGCGAAATAGCCCACGGAGGTGAAATTCAAATACTAAAAGTACCACAACTTAGAAACCTCTATACCCGAGTCGGTATGTTTGGCTTGCCCGATAGAGAAGGTTTTTTACCTTCACACACCAAAGAGCATCAAGGCAAGCAGATCCGAGGTTTTGGTTTTCTTCATGACGGTGCAACCGATCAGCTGCTCAACTTCTTAAAAGGAGGCGTATTTGATAATGGAGAAATAGGTTGCCCAGACGGAGCTGATGAGCGATACGGCTGTCACTTTAATCTAGGTGAGATAGGCATTCCAAATGAGTCGGTGCGTCAAGGGCTCGTCGATTACATGATGGAGTTTGATAACGATTTAGCCCCCATTGTAGGGCAACAAATCACCCTATCGGCATTATCGATTCCTGAAGTTGAAAAGCGCATTAAACTATTTGAACAACGCGCCGCGACTCCCTTCATATCGAAAATTTTAGGTGGTGAAGTCACCGAGTGCGATTTAATCGCCCTTGGCTCGATAAACAGTGCCGCACGAGGCTACCTGTTTGACCCCATAAGCAAACATTACCGCAGCGATGCAGCTCAAGACCCTATGCTCACTCCTGAGCAGATGGTGGCTCTCGCTAAAGAGGCGAATAATACCATCACCTATACTTGTACCGTGCCTGGCAAAGGTTGGCAATCTGCGCTAGACCGCGATTTAAATAGCATTTTAAATGCTGATGAGGAGAAATAACATGTGGCTTTCATTACCTTGGGCCTATTGGCTAGGAATCGTATTAGTACTGTGGCTATTAATGGATTTAGTCACAGGAAAAGCCTACATCTGGCAGTCGTATGAACGTCGAACAGAGCCTGCAATGTACTGGTTAACCATGTTGATTTGGAGCTTAGTCGCAGCAAGCTGCTTTATCTATCCCAATTGGCCATATGTATAGTGAAACAAGGTGATGCAATGAATGACACACTCCCAAAAGAAGCCTATACCGATCAGGCATTCTTTAAACTTGAAATGCAGCATATATTTTCCAATACTTGGGCATTAGCAGGCTTAGTCGAAGATATCGTCGAAGTGGGTGACTATATCACTGTGCAAGCAGGCCTAAACAATATACTGCTGATAATGAACAACCAAGGGCAGCTCGCCGCATTTCACAATATGTGCCGCCATAGAGGCACCCGTTTAGTAGATGGCAAAGGGCAGCTTAAAAGCAAATTAACCTGCCCCTATCATGATTGGAGTTATGATCTAGAAGGTAACTTGCTGTCACTGCCCAAGCAACGCAGCGAATTTGCCGATATAGACAAGTCTTGTCTTGGCCTAAAAAAAGCCAAAGTGGCAATATTTAGCGGCATGCTCTGGGTTCATCCCGATATTGAAGCCATATCGATTGAGCAGTGGTTCGGGCCTTTTAGTCAGTATTTAGGCCCACATGACGTTGAGTCTCTGGTGGAATCCAAAGATGATTTACAAATCGAGGAGATCAATGCCAACTGGAAAATCGTGGTTGATAATTATATCGACCACTACCATTTAGCACAGCTCCATTCCGGCAGTTTAAATATGTACGACCATAAAAAAGCAGAATTTGCTTTTGTTGGTCATCACTTTCGTTTTTGGGAACCATTAACCCAAGACTATGCTGTAGATCTCGCTAAAAATGCTCCACTACCGCTGATTGATCATGCTCAAGAGGAAAAGAGAGGCACTTGGGTGCCTATGCTATTTCCGGCCATAGGCTTAGCAGCAACCGAATGCAGCTGGTCTGTGTTTCATATCATCCCTTGTGCGGTAGATAAGACTAAGGTGGTTGTGCGCACCAAAGTGAAAAACTGCAGTAACCTTGAATACCTAAAACAAGGAATGAGGTCTGCAAATTACTGGAGGCAAAAAACCAAGGCTAGCCAACCTCAATATGACAGCAGCCATCCTCTAGGCTCAGGCGATTTCATGCAAGAAGACATCTATATTTGTGAACAACTGCAAAAATCACTGACCAGCCCTTATTTTGAACCAGGACCCAGTGCCACACTTGGCGAAAGTCCGATTAGGCAACACCAAGCACTAGTTTGGCAATGGATAAAACCCTATTGGCAGCAACATAAAACGGATACTAAGCAACAGTAATCAAATCAATCTCGACTCTAGACTCATTCACTAGTGCCGCTTTGTTAGCTATGGCAAAAAGGCACTTAAAATGACCAGTACAACACCAACCAACGCGATGCTATTAGGCATTTCATTAAACAGAAAATAGCCAAAAATGAGTGAGCTGATAATTTTGCTGTACTCAACATTGGCAATCACATTAGCCTCACCATACTTGTAGGGCTCACCCCAATCCACTGCGCTAACGATGAGATCCCTCCCACCAGCAGCAACACGTGGTTAAACTACTCGGTCATAACTCGCTAATCAGAACCGCTAAAACCATGAATAAAGAGCAGTGGGTCAATACTCTTAAAGTGTCTGGTATGGATGAGTAAGCCATACATAAGTGGCATATAGAGTTTGAAAGGGATCTATCCGAGGTACATACCGACTTTTTCGAGTCTTTAGGCTGCACTGCAGAAGAGGTAGAGGGATTAAAGCATGGTCTTCTCCCGAGTAGCCTTATATTAAAAGTAAAACGTTATAAATCAGCTGAAAGGGTTATTTACACCATTATTCAATAATCACATTAAACCCAAATAAAAACGGTAATACACTAATAAATAATAATATTTTTCTGGGTGACATTGATTACCTAACCTTTACAAGTAAACCACTTGATCACGACCACGCAAATGATAATAATTACCATCCTCAGTTAAACCCGCAATAAGAGTGACTGCCACACCAACGTTCAAAAAGTTAACTTTTAAACAGACTTACAGTTCAACACAGAGCGTTTAGCCGCTTACTCTATGAGGACCGCAGAGCACTCTTCCACATATTCAAGTAACTCAAAAATACCAAGTAAAACGTAGGGAAACATATGTTAAACCGCAAAAAATTATTCAACTTGAGCACGATTGCAGTCGCTATCTCAAGCAGCTTGTACTGCTCGACTGTCTTTGCTGAGGCAAGTGAAAAAAAGCAAGCAACAGAAGTCATTGTCGTCACAGGTAGTTTACTGGGTGACTCAGAAGTTGCCGATCTAAAGACCTACACCGGTAACCGCTCTATCATCACTCAAGAGCAATTAGAGCGCACAGCAGTGCGCTCCATTGATACCGCACTGCAACAAGTACCCGGGCTAAAAATTAAAGATGAAACTGGTACAGGTGTATTACCCAATATCTCAGTACGCGGCTTAGATAGCAGTCGTAGTGGTTATGCACAGATCTTGCTGGATGGCATCCCGATGACTCTTGCTCCGTACGGTCATACAGGTCAATCATTATTCCCAGCAACGCTGTTTATGATTGATAGGATTGATGTTGCTCGTGGCGGCGCTTCAATTCAATATGGCCCCAACAACGTTGGTGGTGTCATTAACTTAGTATCAAAGCCTATCTCAGAAGATTGGCAAACTAACCTTAATGAGCGCATCACCTTCTTTGGTGATAGTCGCAACCTGTATGACACTAATATCAGCACTGGTGGCGCTGTTAACCAAGATTTCTCTATGCGTTTAGACGCTAACCTTATCAAAGGCGAATCTTTTAGAGACCACTCAGATACTGACGTGACTAACGTCATGTTAAAAACAGTCTGGAACATCGATGAACAAAATAGCCTCGATGCTACACTGCAATATTACGATGCTTTTTCCGAACTTCCCGGCGCGCTGAACTCAGTGGCATACGATGAAGACCGCAATCAGTCATTACGCCCTAATGATGAGTTTAAAGCAGATACCAAACGCATTTCGGTCAACTACAACCACGTACTTGATGACTCAAAAACCATTGACTACGGTGAACTTGACCTAACCGTGTTTGGCAATAAAAGTAAGCGTAATTTTCAATGGGACTTCTATAACAAAAATAGCGACACTGACGGTGACTTAGGCTCACATTGGGCAGACACCACTCAAGACGCAACACACTTACGTAATTCCCCGCGTGAATTCGCTGTTTTCGGCATTGAACCCAAAGCCAGTTTGCTGCTCGATGGCGATATTTCCCAGCACATCATCGCAGGGGTACGTTATGTTAACGAAGATATTAGCTACCAACTTAACCAAATCGACAACACAACTCAAGTCGCTGTCCGTCCTCGTGACTGGCAGATGGATACCAATGCGATGGCATATTACATCAGCGATAAAATTGGCTTCCTTGATGATAGGCTGTCAGTTACGCCGGGGATCCGCTACGAAGATGTACGCATGACGTTCACCAACGTCGGACAAGATTATAGCCAAGATAACCATGTGCAGGAGTGGCTACCGGGTATTACTGTCGGCTATGAGTTCACCGACACTTGGTTTGGTTATGCCAATGCACAGCGCTCACTACGTACCCCACAAATTTCACAACTGTGGCCTAAAGGGCAAACATTAGAACCAGAGTTATCGTGGAACTATGAAGCCGGTGTACGCTTTACCCCAACAGCGCGCAGCAACTTAAACTTGGCAGCTTACCGAATCGACTTTGAGAATAAAGCAGAGTACAGCCGAGATATCAGCATGTTCGTTAATATCGGTAAGACTAAAAACCAAGGTATTGAGTTAGAGGGGACTTACTCGCCGATGTCATTGCCAGATCTCACACTAACAGGCGCCTATAACTACCTAGATACCGAACAACTCGAAGGACAATATGCAGGTAATCAATTACCTTTCGCCTCAAAGCATCAACTATCAGCAAGTGCCTTATACAGCATTAAAGATATTGACCTAGGGCTAATGGCTTTCTACTACAGTGAATCATTTGCCGATTTAGCCAATACAGTTGAAGAAAACGTATCGGGAACAGCGGGTGAAATACCAGAATACACTTTGGTTAACTTCAACATTGCTACAGAATTATTTAAACAGAATGATAGTAGCCTAAAACTAGGTTTATCAGTCAACAACCTGTTTGATAATGAGTACTTCTTTAGAGGATTAGACGTATCACCAGCAGGAAAAGTCCCTGCCCCAGGTCGCTCATTTAGCTTAGATATTGGCTATACTTTCTAGGTTAGTTTTTTAAAATAACAGCAAAAAATAAGGCTTCGTCATGCGAAGCCTTATCTATATTGATTGTCTCTGCGCTGAAGCTATACCGCTTGCCCAGCCGCAACACCTGAGCTCCAAGCCCATTGGAAGTTAAAACCTCCCAACCAGCCGCTTACATCCATCACCTCGCCGATAAAAAATAGACCAGAAACGTTTTTGGCTTCCATGGTTTTAGACGATAGCTCGTCAGTATCAACGCCGCCTAAAGTGACCTCTGCGGTGCGGTAACCTTCGGTGCCATTCATTACGATAGACCAAGCTTCAAGATCCAACGCAAGTTGTTCGAGTTCGGCATGAACTAATTGATTGAGTGCTTTATTGAGCAGAGCTTCATCAAATAATGCTTCAACTAAACGCTTTGGTAACCATAAAGCCAGCGCATTACGCAGACTTTGCTTGGGGCTATTATCGAGCAGTTGCTTTATCTCTGCTCGGGCATCTTTACCGGGCAACAAGTTAATGCTGATGGCTTCTCCTGGGTTCCAATAATTGGAGACCTGGAGAATCGCTGGGCCAGAAAGGCCACGATGAGTAAAAAGTAGTGCTTCACTAAACTGAGTACCATCTTTAGCGGTAATAGTGCTCGGTACAGCAATACCAGACAGTGGCTCAAAACGCTGTTTCTGATCACTATGCCAAGTAAAAGGCACCAAGCCCGCATGAGTCGGCAACACTTTAAGGCCAAATTGCTCAGCGATATGATAACCAAAGGGTGACGCGCCCAGTTTAGGCATCGACAACCCGCCAGTCGCAATGACTAGTGACTCACAAGTGTACTGTGCTTTATCGGTATGAACTTCAAACTGACTATCGGCATTTTTACTGATAGATTTAATCTCACTCCGCAGCTTGACTTGTGCACCAGCCCAATCGCACTCAGTAAGCAACATAGCAACAATCTCTTTGGCTGAGTCGTTACAGAATAGCTGACCATGATCGCGTTCGTGGTATTCAATGCCATGACGCTCAACTAATTCGATAAAATCGCTTGAGCGGTAACGCGCTAATGCTGACTTTACAAAATGGCTATTACTACAGAGAAAGTTCGCAGGCTCTACTTTTTGATTGGTGAAGTTACAACGACCGCCACCACTGATAAGAATTTTCTTACCGGCTTGTTTAGCATTGTCGAGTACCAATACATCACGACCACGGTAGCCAGCTGTTGCAGCGCACATAAGTCCTGCTGCACCCGCTCCGATAATAATAACGTCATGATGTTCCACTCGCTTACTCCTAAATCATCTTAGCTTGTTGTACTGCACCTAGCTTTCACAAGGCACAAAAAAGGGCGCTATTTTAGCACCCTTATTTATGTTTGTACCATCACCACATTCATAGTAATAGTTAGCAGATTTTACTCTGCCGATGTTTCAGATTTTTTCTCGCGACTTAACAACTCTTTAGCGGCATCCACTGGTAATTTACCTTGATAAAGCACTTGGTAAACCTGCTCAGTGATTGGCATTTCAACGCCTAAACGTTTTGCCAATGTATAGACCTCTTTAGTATTGCGATAGCCTTCGACAACTTGGCCAATCTCTATTTGCGCGGCTTCAACATCACTGCCTTTACCTAACGCTAAACCGAAACGACGGTTACGAGATTGATTATCGGTGCACGTTAATACTAAATCACCTAATCCTGCCATCCCCATAAAGGTCGATGCTTGCGCACCAATCGCTTCACCGAGACGAGTTAGTTCGACTAAACCACGAGTGATCAATGCTGTTCGAGCATTGGCACCAAAACCGATACCGTCAGATAGTCCCGCACCAATAGCGATAACATTTTTCACCGCGCCACCCAATTGGAGGCCGATAAAATCATCGTTGGCGTAAACGCGTAAACGCTTAGGGCTATGCAACAATTCAACTAAATCATTAGTGAATTGCGGATCTGTACCTGCGATAGATATTGCTGTGGGCATGCCAGCAGCAAGTTCTTTTGCAAACGTAGGTCCTGATAAAACGGCAAGTGGGAACGCCTCACCTAAGACTTCTCGCGCCACATCCTGTATCAGTCGACCCGTTTCAGGCTCAAGGCCTTTAGTCGCCCATACAATTCGTGCATCTTTACGTAACAGCGGTTTAGCTTGCGCTAATACCAACCCAAATACGTGACTAGGCACAACAACTAATACGTTGTTGGAAGCAGCAAGTGCTGTTGCTAGATCGGATTCAGGGATAAGCAAATCTGGAAGCGGAATACCAGGTAAGAACTCTTGATTACACTTGTCGTTCTTTAGGTTTTCAATGTGCTCGGGTTCATGTCCCCAAAGCAAGGTTCTGTGGCCATTACTCGCGAGAGAAATAGCAAGGGCGGTGCCATAAGAGCCCGCCCCCAGTACCGTAATATCGGCAGTGTTTTCCATGCTATTAAGCGTTAGCTTCTTCTGCAGGCGCTTCAGCGGCAGCAGCTTGACGCTGTTGAACGTACTGAGCGAATAGCGCGTCAAAGTTAACTGGAGCAAGGTTTAGTTGTGGGAAAGTACCACGGCTAACTAGGCTACCAACGGCTTCACGAGCATATGGGAAAAGAACGTTAGGGCAGTAAGCACCTAGAGAATGTGCAAGTTGCTGCTCAGTAAGACCAGTAATTGCGAAGATACCTGCTTGCTGTACTTCACAAAGGAATGCTGTTTCTTCGCCATTTTTAGCGGTAACAGTAAGAGAAAGAACAACTTCGTATACGTCGTCAGAAAGCTTGTTGCTACGAGTATCAAGGTCTAGCTTAACTTCTGGAGTCCATTCTTTTTGGAAAACAGCTGGGCTGTTTGGTGTTTCAAAAGAGATATCTTTTGTGTAAACACGTTGAATGTTGAATTGTGGTGCTTGTTCTTCGTTGTTAGCTACTTCAGCCATAATTTCCTACCTTAAAAAGTTTGTGAGGCTACTTCAAAAGAGCCAGTCTCAGGGTTTGCTTATTTGGGTAACAACCCAAATAGCTGTCCCAGTTTTTGATTTATTTAGTCAACAGACGCTTTTTTGGAGGGTAATCCCTCAATTCAATGCCGGTAACCATTAATGCTAAGCCGTGACACTTTAATCAATTACTTAACAATAATGCAATGGCTACACCGACACTTCTATCTTTTGCTCTTTGAAACAGGCAAGTTATTTGACTGCCATTCACCCATACCACCTTTCAAGTTATTCACGTTTTCAAAACCGTGTTTAACCATCAGTTGAGCCGCTTGAGACGAAGTCATGCCAGCGTTGCATACCATTATAATGGGACTGCCTTTTGCGTTTTCAAGGGTACCGAGCTGATTATTTTTTATATCAGCTAAAGGAAGGTTAACGGCATCAACAATATGACCCTTCTTAAACTCTTCTTTTCCGCGCACATCAACAACCTTTGCACTTTGCTTGTTCATCAGCAATGTGGCTTCTTGATGATTAACGTTTTTAACTTTTGATACGCTAGATTTGAACACCATAACGATGAGTCCAACGAATAAACCAACCCAAGCTAAACTTAACATCGGGTTTGCTTTAAAAAATTCCATATATTCTTGCATGCTTTAACTGCCTACTTTTAATTAGCCCAAATATAATGAGGCACAGAGTATACCATTGCTATGGCAGAATACAGAATGTTAGTCACGTAACGTGCATGACAACAGGCTTTGGATCATCGCTATAACTAAAACGATAACCACAATCTAGGTAAATTTCTTTATGCCGAACCCCAATTGGTAGTAATATTTAACCAATTCAAATTTTAATCTTATTCTTTCAAACTTAAAGGTACTACCATGACGACACGCAAACGCCCGTTGGCATTGCTGATCCTCGATGGCTGGGGTTACCGTGAAAATACGCAAGAAAATGCTGTTTTTCATGCAAAAACTCCTGTTCTCGACAAGCTAAATGCGCAATATCCCAATAGTTTAATCTCAGGTTCAGGAATTGATGTTGGCTTACCAGATGGCCAAATGGGTAACTCTGAAGTTGGCCATATCAATATCGGTTCTGGCCGTATTGTTTATCAAGAGCTTACTCGTATCGGTAAAGCTATCGATGATGGTGAGTTCGATACCAACCCAACACTGACTAAAGCCATTGACGATGCAATTAAAGCAAATGGTGCGGTTCATATCATGGGGCTATTATCACCTGGTGGTGTTCATAGTCACCAAGACCATATAGAAGCTATGTGTCGTCTTGCTGTGAAACGCGGTGCAACTAAAGTATATCTTCATGCCTTTTTGGACGGACGTGATACGCCCCCTCGCAGTGCAAAAGTAGGTTTAGCGCACTTTGAAGAGATGTTCAAAACACTAGGTACAGGTCAAGTTGCTTCGCTTATTGGCCGCTACTATGCAATGGATCGAGATAACCGCTGGGATCGAGTCTCACAGGCCTACGAGCTTATTACCGAGGGTAAGGGACTGCATACCGCAGCTAATGCCGTAGAAGGTATTGAAGCCGCTTACGCTCGTGATGAGAATGACGAGTTTGTTGGTAGCACAGTGATTCCCGATGCTGATGGCAAAATTGCCAAACTAGCAGACAACGATGCACTCATTTTCATGAACTTCCGCGCCGATCGTGCTCGACAAATTACTCGCAGCTTTGTGAATGCAGATTTTGATGGCTTTGAACGCGCTGTTACTCCTAATGCACATTTTGTGATGCTAACCGAATACGCTGCAGATATTGACGCCGCTATCGCTTACCCATCGACAGATTTGGTCAATACCTTAGGCGAAACCTTACAAGATCAGAATATGACTCAGCTGCGTATTTCGGAAACGGAAAAGTATGCTCATGTCACGTTCTTCTTCAACGGTGGCAAGGAAGAACCTTTCGAAGGCGAAGACCGCATCTTAGTCCAATCTCCAAAAGTAGCGACTTATGACCTACAGCCAGAGATGAGTTCGGCAGAACTAACGGACAAATTAGTGGCTGCAATTGAGTCTACCGACTACGACGTGATTATTTGTAACTACCCCAATGGCGATATGGTTGGTCATACAGGTAACTTTGATGCAGCAGTTAAAGCCTGTGAAGCGGTTGATAGCTGCTTAGGTCGAGTTGTTGAAGCACTCGATAAAGTGGGCGGAGAGTGTTTAATTACCGCCGATCACGGTAATGCTGAGCAGATGACCGATGAAACAACTGGCCAAGCACATACCGCACACACCAGCGAATTAGTACCACTAATCTATGTTGGTCGTGACGCAGATATAGAAAAAGGCGGTCGTTTGAGTGATTTAGCGCCGACTATGTTAACCTTGATGGGACAAGAAGTGCCTGAAGAGATGACAGGCCGAGCGATAATTAAACTCAAAGAGTAATATGACCATTCGACTTTTTATCAAAGCCAGCATTATTGCTGGCTTTATATCACTGCCTTTATCAGCCCAAGCGACCGATCTTGATCGTCGTCAATCTGAACTTAAGTCGATTCAGATGCAGATTAATAAACAACAATCTGCGGTGAAGGATACGAATAAGCAGCGGGAACGCTTAATCTCTTTGCTTAAAAAAGATGAGCAAGCGATTGCTACTGCGGCTAAAAAAGTTAATAAAACCAAACAAGATTTGGCCGGTATAGATAAAGCACTGGCAGAACTCAGCGTGAAGTTCACCCAGTTAGATAAACTTAAAACAATCCAGCAAAAAACCTTATCAAATCAACTTGCTAGTGCCTACCTAGCTGGTAACCATGACTACAGTAAAATGTTGCTCAATCAACAATCACCAGCCAGTATTGAGCGTTTGTTAGCCTATTATCAGTATTTGAATAACGCGCGTATCGCTTCAATTAAACAGCTACAGACCACCATTGTTGAGCTTGATGAGGTCAAACTCAAACAGCAAGAGAACCAAACTCGACTCAACAAATTAGTCATTGAGCAACAGCAACAAGCAAAACGTTTAGACCAAGAGCAATCCCAGCGCCAACAAACACTCACTCAATTACAGCGAACTTTAACTAGCAGTGGTGCCAAACTAGAGCAACTGCAGATTGAAGAAGCCAGCTTAAAGCGAGTTGTCGAACAAGCGCTATTGGCAATGAAAAATAACCCGTCGCTCGATGGGTTATCAAGTAAACGCAAACTTAAATGGCCCACAAAGGGACGTATTAAATCTGGTTTTGGTAGTAAACGCTCTGGCCAAGTGAAGTGGAAAGGCGTCACCATTTCAGCTTCTGAAGGACAAAACATTGCAGCTATTGCAGGTGGAAAGGTTATCTACGCCGATTGGCTACGTGGCTTCGGCATGGTGCTAGTCGTCGATCACGGTAAAGGCTATATGAGCTTATATGGTCACGCACAAACTCTTTTAAAGTCAGCAGGTGACTCTGTTATTAAGGGAGAATCGATAGCATTAGTCGGTCGTTCAGGTGGACAGACCGAGTCTGGCCTATACTTTGAAGTAAGACATAAGGGGCAAGCGGTCGATCCTGCTAGATATTGTAAGCGGTAGGCACAATAACCCCATTTGATACAAGGGGTTAATATGTCAGGTATTATTCGTAATTTTAGTTTTGCTGCCGCTGGATTAGCACTGGGCTTGTCGCTCACACTCTTTGGGCAAGAACATACTCAACAATATAAGACCCGAGTTGACTATCCTGTTCTGCTCGATGTCATCGACACAATTGAAACCTACTACGTAAAAAAACTCACCGAAGAAGAGCTTATCGAAGCTGCTATTGAAGGCATATTTTCCAAGCTCGATCCTTACTCTAGCTTTCTAGATAAACAGGCTTTTTCAAATATCCAAGAGAGCAACGACGGTGAGTATTATGGATTCGGGGTTGAGATTGCGACAGACAACGACCAAATAACCATTGTAACGCCCTTTCCTCAATCACCCGCAGAACGAGCAGGCATCATGCCGGGTGATAGAATTATTAAGCTTAACCAACAATTAGTCACTGCAGATAAGTTAGAGAGCTTGCTCAGTGAAATTAAACAGCACAGTTATGATAAACAAGCGATTGACTTAGAACTTGTACGAGCAAACTCAGAGACCAGCTATAAAGTCACCATCAGCCCAGGCCTTATCTCTATTAACTCGGTAGAGGCGCAACTGTTAGACAATCAAATTGGCTATATAAGACTGTCTAGCTTCCAAGAGAACTCAACACAAGACCTTGTCAAACAACTTGCCCTATGGCAAACAAAACCTTTAAACGGGCTGATTCTCGATCTCAGAAATAATCCCGGCGGGTTGCTGGATCAAGCGATACAAATAGCGGATATATTTTTAGACAGAGGAAGAATAGTTGCCACAGAGGGTCGTTTTTTTGATGCAAACTCTGACTACTATGCCTCACCACAAACCATGGTCAAAAGCGTACCTATGCTAGTGTTAATCAATAAAGGTTCAGCTTCAGCATCTGAAGTTCTCGCGGCAGCACTACAAGAAAATGGCAGAGCAAAGCTTATCGGTCAAACTAGCTTCGGTAAAGGTACAGTACAGAGCCTTATCCCAACGCTAACTGAAGGTAATGCAATTAAGCTCACCATCGCGAAATACACCACTCCAAATGGTAAAGATATACACTCAAGAGGGATCGAACCAGATATAAAAGTGGCACTAGAGACTATAACAACGGATGAAAGTATGCCTATAATCGATGCAAATTCACTCCGTGGTGATATTGCTGAAGATAAACTTGTTAACTCAGCAATTGCCTGGATTAAAACAGAAAAATAACCAATACAGTGCGCTATCTATTACTTTGTTTTCTACTATTTAGTTCAAGTTCATTTGCAGCAAGGATTGCTATCATTATTGACGATATAGGTTATCGTCAATCTGACAAAGCAGTGCTAGCACTGCCGCCTAGCGTGACTCTTTCGGTGTTACCACTCACACCTTTGGGTAAAGCTGTCGCCACTAAAGCGCACCAACAAGGTAGCGAGATATTAGTGCACCTGCCTATGCAGGCGCTTAATGGCAAAACAATTGGCCCAGGCGCTTTAACCAATTCCATGTCTGAGCGAGACTTTAAACTGCAATTAGAACAGGCTATCGATAGTGTACCTTTTGCATCAGGTGCGAATAACCATATGGGAAGCTTACTTACCCAGCTAGATAAACCCATGCATTGGGTAATGGATACACTTCTTCAGCGGGATATTTACTTTATAGACAGTGTAACAACCAAATACACTCAAGCAGGTGCAGTGGCGGAAAGAGTTGGCGTACCCTTATTAAAGCGGACTATTTTTCTTGATAATGACAAAACAGATGCGGGTTTGGAGTTTCAGTTTCAAAAAGCAATAGCGCTAACTAAAACTCAAACTGATGTAGTCGTAATCGCTCACCCCTATCCTGAAACGCTTACTTTTTTAAATAATAATCTACACCGGCTAACACAAGCTGACATCGCACTCGTACCACCGTCAAAGCTATTACCTATTAGTATTACAAGTAAGAGTGATACTACTTTACTGCAGGATTGAGATGGAAAGATCAGGCAATAACGACTTTAGCTCTTTATTGTTAGTAACGATCATCTCAAGCGTATAACCATCTAGAACTGCCAAATAAGCGTTTACCGCTTCAGCTAATACGCCTTTAAGCTTACAGGCAGGTGTAAACAAACAATATGGCTTACTGCAATCAATTGGAGATAGTGAGTTCTCTAGTGCTCTTACCACATCACCAACATTAATCTCGCTAGCAGGCATTGCTAGTTTAAAGCCACCACTTTTACCTCTAACAGTCTTTAAATAACCCAACTTGCCGAGGTGATGCACTACTTTAGAGATATGGTTTGCCGACAAATCAAAAACATCGGTAATTTCAGAGATACGGAAAAGCGACTCACGCCCTGGGTGCAAAGCAAGGTACATAAGTGTTCTCAATCCAAAATCAGTGTAACGAGTTAGTTGCATTGCTTACCAATCCATAAAAACGATCAAAATAACGCCTAATTAGCAGTTTGTAGCCTGTTCTAATGAAGATATCAACCATAAAGCTTCTTTAGTATTGCTACCACAAACATCTTCAGTTGCCGCAAATTGGCCACATACAACAGGCCTTTCTGGTTTGCCAAAAAGTTTACACAAATTCCCGTCATTTAACTGAATACATCTTACTCCTGCAGGTTTACCCTCAGGCATTCCAGGAATGGGTGTAGTGATAGAGGGCGCTATGCAACATGCACCGCAACCTAAACGACAGTTCATTTATATACCTTAAATTAGCAATGTTCATTATACATTCATCAAATGAAAATAGGTTGGTATGACATCACATACTGTTTAGCAATAAGTTAATATCTTACCAAATTCGTGATCGGTGCATATAACTTTACTTTTTCCACAACGAAAAAAGCCTCTGCATTTCTGCAGAGGCTTTCGTCTTTATGTTGGCGGAACGGACGAGACTCGAACTCGCGACCCCCGGCGTGACAGGCCGCTGTCTGTTCATAGGGAGCCTAACCAACTGAACTTCCGCGCTGCAGTTGCGATTAACCGCTTTAACTCTTGAGCATGTAAACGAAAAAAGCCTCTGCATTTCTGCAGAGGCTTTCGTCTTTGTGTTGGCGGAATGGACGAGACTCGAACTCGCGCCTCCGGCGTGACAGGCCGCTGTCTATTCATAGTGAGCCTAACCAACTCAACTTCCGCGCTGCAGTTGTGATTAACCGCTTTAGCTCTTGAGCATGTAAACGAAAAAAGACTCTGCATTTCTGCAGAGGCTTTCGTCTTTATGTTGGCGGAACGGACGAGACTCGAACTAGCGCCCGCCGGCGTGACAGGCCGCAGTCTGTTCATAGGGAGCCTAACCAACTGAACTTCCGCTCTGTAGTCACTATTAATCGCTTTAAATGCTTTAGCATGTAAACGAAAAAAGCCTCTACATTTCTGTAGAGGCTTTCGTCTTTATGTTGGCGGAACGGACGAGACTCGAACTCGCGA
>NZ_JAKIKQ010000015.1 GCF_023284045.1 Shewanella kaireitica | reverse complement strand
ATAGGCGCTATATTAGAGTCATCCCCAACGGACAGTTATTTTGTAAGCGTTACCGAACATTGTTAACCAATCAATCCCTTTTGGACTCATTCAACATGAGTCCTTTTTTTTTGGCCGTTAATAATGACTAACACATTGTTTAAACATTAATAACTGTTCATCTAACCTGGCTTTACCATTCAGCATTGATACAGCTTATAGGCGCTATATTAGAGTCATCCCCAACGGACAGTTATTTTGTAAGCGTTACCGAACATTGTTAACCAATCAATCCCTTTTGGACTCATTCAACATGAGTCCTTTTTTTTGGCCGTTAATAATGACTAACACATTGTTTAAACATGAATAACTGTTCATCTAATCTACCTTTCGCATTCAGCTTTGATACAGCTTGTAGGCGCTATATTAGAGTCATCCCCAACGGACAGTTATTTTGTAAGTTTTACCAAACATTGTTAACCAATCAATCCCTTTTGGACTCATTCAACATGAGTCCTTTTTTTTGACTTTTTTATTCTGTCCCCACTTTCAAAAAGCTCTACACAGGTGTGTCATACCGCACAGCTGTAAGCTTTACAGCCCCTTTTAAGGTTCAATTAATTTTTGTTATCCATCATGCAAGGTCGATTTACATATCGAACCATAGATATAGCGGTTCGACTACAAAATAGATGTTTCAAAGCAACCTAAGCTGACTCCATAACAAACATAAAAATAATTAGACAATTGAAGGAAGATCACATGAGCACCGATAAAGGCGAGAGCTTGCCTCTACCTAACGACCCACCCTCTAGTCCCGAGCAGAAACAGAGTGGTTGGTTTGTAAACTTCCTCAATGTTGTTGAACGTCTAGGCAACTTGCTGCCTCATCCTATAACGCTATTTGCAATGTTTTGCGCTGCGGTAGTAGTTATTAGTGGTATTGCTGGTTACTTTGAACTAACGGTTATTGACCCGCGCCCTGAAGGAGCCTCTGGCCGCAGCGCCGACGGTCTCATCCACGTTGTAAGCCTGATGAATGCCGAAGGCTTACGTATGATCGTATCTAACTTGGTTACCAACTTCACAGGCTTTACCCCGCTCGGTACCGTGCTTGTTGCACTGCTAGGTGTTGGTATAGCTGAACGTTCTGGTTTGCTTTCTGCAGCTATGCGTTTATTGGTTATGGGTACATCAAAGCGGCTTGTGACCCTTACCATAGTATTTGCGGGCATCGTGTCTAACACTGCAGCAGAACTTGGATATGTCGTGCTAATCCCAATGGCTGCGATGATCTTCCACTCACTCGGCCGTCATCCATTGGCAGGTTTAGCTGCAGCCTTTGCAGGTGTTTCAGGTGGTTATAGCGCCAACCTATTATTAGGAACCGTCGACCCATTGCTGTCGGGCATTACTGAAGCTGCCGCGCAGATGATAGATCCTGACTACCTTGTCGGCCCAGAGGTGAACTGGTATTTCATGTTTGTTTCTACCTTCCTCATTACCTTTTTGGGCGCACTAGTAACCGAGAAAATCGTTGAACCTAAGCTGGGTAAGTATGACCCGAGTGAAGCGGCAACAGATCTCAGCGAACAAAAAATGGACGGGGTAACAGACCTAGAAAAAAGAGGCCTTAAGGTTGCGGGTATCGCAGTACTCGCCATGTCATGCCTGCTGGCGCTGACCGTAGTACCTGAAGGTGCGCCGCTGCGTAACCCAGATACAGGCCTAGTTGCAGGCTCACCATTTCTGAAAGGAATCGTGGCCTTTATCTTTATCTGCTTCGCTATTCCTGGTTTGGTTTACGGTAAAGTGGTCGGCAGCATGAAGCGTGATATCGACGTCATTAATGCCATGTCTCACAGCATGAGTAGCATGGGCATGTACATCGTATTGGTATTTTTTGCCTCGCAGTTTGTTGCCTTCTTTAAGTGGACTAACTTGGGTGCCGTGCTTGCAGTATCGGGCGCGGATGCACTGAACGCTATTGGGCTCACCGGACCATTAGTCTTTGTGCTGTTTATTATGATGTGTGGCTTTATTAACTTAATGCTCGGCAGCGCCTCTGCTCAATGGGCTGTTACCGCCCCTATCTTTGTGCCTATGCTTATGCTTGTTGGTTATGCCCCAGAAACTATCCAGGCAGCCTATAGAATCGGTGACTCAGTCACTAACCTCATTACCCCGATGATGAGTTATTTTGGCCTCATTTTAGCGGTAGCATCGCAATATAAAAAGAACCTCGGCATCGGCACCTTAGTCGCCACTATGCTGCCATACTCCATCGTGTTCTTTATTGGCTGGACCTGCTTCTTCTTCATCTGGGTATTCGGCTTTGGCTTGCCAGTAGGGCCAGGCGCTGAAACTTATTACACGCCTTAAGGACGAGACGCTAATCAATAGTAAATGCTGATGATTAGACCGTATCTTCTATTATGAGATACGGTCTTTTTTATGGGAGCGAGATTAGGGGACGACTCTCGAATATTAGCGGCGCTAGGCGCAAGTAGTTAAGGTTTTGAGCTCTATTAGAGCATATTAGTTTTTGACTACTTGGAAACTCACTTTTGGACAGGAATGGCTTAGCACAAAGAATTTAAAGGTCAGTATAAGGGTTCAGAAAATATATGGTAATTCAGCTGTATTGAGCTTTTGCAAGTCGCCGTGAATATATCCCTATAGGCTCTGCTAAATCATCCATGATTTAGAAGCTTGAACAGCCCAAATCAGATGAATAACGAGTAAGCCCACTTTAGTCGCTAACTTATTATTGGACAAATACCTGTCAGGGCCTCTTCTAATTTAGCCATCCTTGAATAACTTTTAGTATCCCAAAACCCAAAAGACCACCGTTGTCAACGGTGGACGATTTACTCGGAACTGGACATAACCTTCCACTCTCCATCAACACTATTAGATTTATTATGCAGGATTTTTCAGCGAGTATTCAATATTTCACTTATCCTAGTGATCAATTAAATTAGCGCCTTGCTCTTTCCATATCCAACAATGTTCTTTTGCGCTCTAATCCCCAGCGGTAACCTCCTAAAGAACCGTCACTGCGCAATACTCGGTGACAAGGGATAAGAATCCCAACTGGATTTTTGCCACAAGCGGTTCCTACAGCGCGAACCGCCTTCGGGCTATCAATATGCTCTGCAATCTCACCATAGCTCATCACATCCCCTTCTTTGATGCTTAGTAAAAATTGCCACACCTTGATTTGGAATGCCGTTCCTCTGATATCAAGAGGCACATCGGGTCTGGGAGCGCCCTGACTAATATGCTGATCTAAAGCCAACATCCAGCTATCCAGCTCTGATGTATCTTGTGCCGCAGAAAGTACAAGCTGAGCCTCTGGAAACTCATCACATAAAAGGGTTAGCAAAGACTCTTTATCATCACCAAACTGTACCGAGCATACCCCCTTATCTGTCGCAGCCATTATCATGTACCCAAGTGCCGTCTCTCGACACGCATAATGGATAGTTTCACCTTTACCGCCAGCTCTGTATGCTTTTGGCGTCATGCCAATATTTCTGGTCGCTTCACCATATATCCGACTTATTGAGCCATATCCTGACGAATAAATCGCATCAGTTACACCCTCTCCCTCTTTTAACGAACGCTTAAATTTTCGCATTCGCACTGCATCCTGATAATGCTTGGGTGACACACCAAACATGTCTTTAAATGTGCGTTGTAATCGGGAAGGTGAAAGCCTTGCAATATTGCCCAGCTGGGTTAGCGTCATTTTGTTTTCGGCATGAGTTTCTATATAGCGAGCCACATCGATTAGCTGATGTGTACGCTCATCCTGTCCTGCTGGATTGCAACGCTTACAAGGACGAAACCCTGCATGCATTGCGGATTCAATATCAAAAAAAAATCTCAGATTTTCTGGATTTGCCGCTTTGGTTGAACAGGAAGGCGAACAGAATACGCCAGTGGTGATGACGCCATAGTAAAACTGTCCGTCAAAAGATCCATCTCTCTGCGCTATCGCATTTTTCATTTCGTTTTCAGATAACTTTGGCATAGCTACGCTCACTATTTAGCTGTATTCATCAATATCTCATCACAGCAAGCTTGATGATACCATCCGATTCTTGCTGGTTAATTCACGACAGTTTACTAACCCTTCAATTTAAATGTGGCGCAATTTTCGGATGTTTTAAGGTTGTCGCCATAGCTAGTATGAACTTAAAGACGAATAACAAGGATTATATCGACCATGACATCTAGCATTAATCACTCTATGAATTCAAAAGTATGGGCTATGCTCATTTTGCTCTCCATCTTATGGGGTGGATCTTTCTTCTTTGTAGGCGTAGTGGTCAATGACCTCCCTCCATTAACCATAGTGACACTTAGAGTTGGCATTGCAGCGTTTACTCTATGGGGGATAGCCATGATGCTTGGCTTACGTCCGCCAAAAAGTCTAAAAATCTGGGGGGCATTCTTAGGGATGGGATTGCTGAACAACGTTATCCCTTTTGCTCTGATTGTATGGGGGCAAACTCAGATTGCATCAGGTCTGGCCTCTATTCTGAACGCTGCAACGCCGATATTTACCGTAGTTGTGGCAGGTATTTTTCTGCCTGATGAACGACCGACTCCGTTAAAACTGTTCGGCGTTGCTCTCGGCTTCGTCGGTGTAGTCGTAATGATTGGAGTACCAGCTTTAGGTGGCGAAGGCAGCTTGTTAGCACAGCTTGCTATTGTTGCCGCCACAGTATCTTACGCATTTGCAGGCGTATACGGGCGCAGATTCAAATCACTGGGCATTAATCCTGTTGTTACCGCAGCAGGACAGGTCACCGCCTCAACACTTATATTGCTTCCTATCACGCTATTTGTAGATGGTGCTATCGATACGGACAAAACAAACATGAGCACATGGATAGCGATTGTAGGGCTTGCCGTTGCTTCCACAGCGCTAGCTTATATTCTCTATTTCAAAATCCTTGAGCTGGCAGGCGCAACAAACGTGTTGTTGGTAACACTGCTTGTACCAGTCTCTGCGACTCTGCTTGGCTCATTATTCCTGAACGAATCGCTGGAAGTTATTCATATCTTGGGAATGGCGTTAATAGCCTTTGGGTTATCCGCTATTGATGGCCGCCTGTGGCACCGACTGAAATCAGTCTTTGCTTAACCAATGACCCATTACAAACAGGATACTTATGGACAACAAGACCTTACGCCTAGGGATGCAACACCTTATTCAAGTAGACCCAGATATAAAAGAAGCTTTTATTGAACTGGGTATGCCAGAAGCTCGTATGCGATCTAGTGGTTTTGAGGTTTTCCTATTTACGATTATCAGTCAGCAGCTATCTAGCAAAGTAGCGACGGCAATTATGGAACGTGTCCTTTGCTTAATGGAAGGAGTTACTCCCGAGCAATTCATAAAGATTTGAGGTCAAAGCCTGCGTGAAGCTGGCTTATCTTTTAGAAAGATTGAGTATACCCAAGGCTTAGCTAGAGCTGCTCTCGATGGTACCTTTGATATTGATGGTCTGAAAAGGCTCGGAGATAAAGAGGCCATAAAAGCAATCACTAATATCAGAGGACTTGGTCGCTGGAGTGCTGAAATACATCTTATGCTTTCATTAGGACGGACGGATGTATTTCCTGCTGATGACTTGGGGTTGCTTGTCGGATTACAGCTATTGAAAGGGCTTGATAGCAGGCGAACACCAAAGCAAGCGCGTGAAATGGTTGAGCATTGGAATCCTTGGAGAAACATCGGCGCAATATTTTTATGGGACTATTATCGCCATTGTATCTCTGTTCAGAAGTAAATCATGGCATTACCAATCTACATAAATATGCACCTTATAAATCAAAGATGAAAGCGCGATTTTTACTAGTTTTGGGGAGATTAAGAGCGCCGCCCTTAACCGTCAGCCATGAGAAAAAGTACTGTGACTTCAGTGGCACGACCCGCCACTGAGTAATTGCGTTAACTCACAATGGGGCAAAAGTGAGTTAAAAAACTAACAGAAAACACCTATTTCCCCATCGAAGTTGCCGAAGTACGTTGAAGAAATAACCGTAATGCCCACACGGATGTGGGCATAGCTTTCGCGGGACAGGATGTCCCATCGGAAGCGTTAGGCTATTTTGAATAAGTGCGAGGGAGATAACTTCGTCGGGGCGGCAGGGGTGATCCAAGAGGGGATTGCTGTTGATCCCCTTTTGGCCGAGTGTGAGCTGGAAGCTCACGACTTTGATCAAGCGTAGCTTGATAAAACTAATAGAGGACCAACTCACTTTGGGGCAAAAGTTAGTTTCAAAAACTTACAGAACACACTAATCCCCATCGGAGTTGCCGAAGTACGTTGAAGAAATAATCGTAGTGCCCACACGGATGTGGGTATAGCTTTCGCGGGACAGGATGTCCCATCGGAAGCGTTAGGTGATTTCAAATAAGTACGAGGGAGACAACTTCGTCTGGGGCGCTGAGGGATTGCCAAGGGGCATAAGCGCTTTGCCCCTTGGCTCGGGTGTGGGCGAAGCGCCACGACTTAGGTCAAGCGTAGCTTGATAAAACTAATAGAAGGCCAACTCATTTTGGGGCATTTCCGCGTTAAGCATCGAGCCGCAAGGGTATAAATTGAAACACCAGTAAACCAGTGTAGATACGGCTGAAGCCGTCGAAAACATGGCCAATTCTGTTCCATACATAATTTGGTATTCCCTCCATCCATGGAGGTCTGATGTTTTCGTTGAGCTTACACGGACGTACTTGAAGCATGCTTCAGCAGTGTCTGCACATACGCTCGTTCCTACACATCCATGTGTTCACGACATTCGGTCATCCTGTCCAGCACCCGCTTGAGGCAATTAATATTCACGAGGCCACAAGTTCAAATAGGTTGCTTGGTAACACCAGTCAAAATGTAATTAGTCTTCATCCGAAGGCCAACCAACTTTGGGGCACAAATCTGCTAGCCCAAATCTGCTTTTGTACACAAGAGTGCCAGCCTAAAACCTCAACAAATCTCAGTTCGGGTCAGACTCAAACAACAAAAAGCCCAGCAAATGCTGGGCTCTTTTAGTCAATAACTGTGACGTTATTTATTCGCTTTGGCTTCTGCCTTGGCTGCTTTAGCGTTATCTCGCTCGCGCTTACTGAACATGCGCTCAACAATCACGAAGAAGATTGGGATGAAGAAGATCCCCATAAAGGTAGAACTCATCATGCCGCCTAGTACAGCTGTACCAATTGCGTTTTGGCTACCAGAACCTACACCGCTACTGATAGCGAGTGGTACAACACCAAGACCAAATGCTAATGATGTCATTAGAATTGGACGTAGACGCACTCGGACTGCATGCAATGTTGCTTCTACCAAGCCCGCCCCTTTCTCGTAGAACTCTTTGGCGAATTCTACGATTAGGATGGCATTTTTGGTTGCAAGCCCCACCGTTGTCAGTAGACCTACCTGGAAGAATACGTCGTTTGGTAAACCACGACCATTCATCGCAATAAGTGCACCAATAATACCCAGTGGGATCACTAAGATCACCGAGAACGGTACCGACCAACTCTCATAAAGTGCTGCCAATACTAGGAATACTACCACTACAGATAGTGCATATAGCATAGGTGCTTGGTTACCTGAGAGGCGTTCCTCATAGGACAGACCATTCCACTCAACACCAAACCCTGGCGGTAGCTTCTTGACCATATCTTCGATAATAGCCATCGCTTCACCAGTACTGAAGCCTTCAGCTACACCACCTTGAATATTCATCGCAGGTAGGCCATTAAAGCGCTCTAGGCGAGGAGAACCGTATTCCCATGTACCTGTAGCAAACGCTGAGAATGGCACCATTTCGCCTTTGCTATTTCGCACGTACCAAGCATCGATATCTTCAGGTTGCATACGGTAATCCGCTTCACCTTGAACATATACTTTCTTCACTCGGCCACGGTCGATAAAGTCATTGACGTAGTTACCACCCCAAGCTGTACCAAGCACACTGTTTACCGCATCAATATCGACGCTCAATGCACGCAGTTTTGCATGATCGATATGCACTTGATAAAGCGGTGCATCCTCTTGGCCATTTGGACGAACGCCCACTAGGTTTGGATTTTGCGATGCCATGCCTAACAGCATGTTACGTGCTTCAACTAACTTGTCATGCCCTTGGCCATTTCTGTCTTGCAGATAGAAGTCGAAACCGTTAGCCGTACCCAGTTCGATCACCGCTGGCGGTACGAACGCAAATACAAAGGCCTCTTTCATCTGCATGAACATGCCCATTGCACGACCTGCAACTGACTGCACGTCTTGCCCAGGCTCTGTACGCTCAGCCCAATCTTTAAGACCTACGAAAGCAATACCCATGTTCTGACCGTTACCAGCGAAACTAAAGCCCGATACGCTAAATACTGATTTAACGTTGTCGCCTTCAGCGCCCAGGTAAAAGTCAGTCACATCATCGAGTACTGCTTGGGTTGCTTGCTGAGTCGAGTTCACTGGCAAAATGGCTTGAGTAAACAAGATCCCCTGATCTTCATCAGGTAGGAAAGCCGTTGGCATGCGCATGAAGATCCAGCCAACCGCAACACTAATAGCAAGATAAACCATCATGGTGCGACCAATACGCTTGATCATCGCAGCAACACTGGCTTCATAGCGTGAGGTTAATGCATCAAATTTGCGGTTAAACCAGCCAAAGAAACCTGTTTTGGTATGGCTTTCACCTTTAGCAATAGGTTTAAGCATGGTGGCACAAAGCGCTGGTGTTAGGATAATCGCAACCATCACCGATAATGCCATTGCAGACACAATCGTAATGGAGAATTGCCTGTAAATTACACCGGTCGAGCCTGACATAAATGCCATAGGCACGAACACTGCAGATAGTGTCAAACCAATACCGACCAACGCGCCGGTAATTTGATCCATCGACTTCTTAGTCGCTTCGATGGGGCTTAGCCCCTCCTCCTGCATCACACGCTCAACGTTCTCGACCACAACAATCGCATCATCAACCAACAGGCCGATTGCTAGTACCATGGCGAACATGGTTAAGGTGTTTATCGAGAATCCCGCTGCAGACAAAATAGCGAATGTCCCCAGCAACACTACAGGTACCGCAATGGTCGGGATCAGCGTTGCGCGAAAGTTTTGCAAGAACAGGTACATGATCAAAAATACTAAGACCACGGCTTCAAGCAAGGTATGGACTACACCTTCAATCGATTTTTCAACGAAAGGTGTGGTGTCGTATGGATATACAACCTCCAACCCTTCAGGGAAAAATGGACGCATCTCTTCAATTTTTGCTCGCACGCCTTCAGCTGTTGCTAACGCATTGGCACCCGTCGCTAACTGAATACCAATACCAGCTGCTGGTTTACCATTATAAAATGATTCAACCGAGTAGCTTTCAGCACCCAGCTCAACTCTCGCGACATCTTCTAAGAAGACTTTAGCGCCAGAAGGGTCAGCTTTAATAATGATCTTTTTAAATTGATCAGCCGTCTGTAAACGACTTTGTGCAGAAACCGTTGCGTTAAGCTCCTGACCTGCAACAGAGGGCGAACCACCTAATTGACCTGCTGATACTTGGGCATTTTGCTCTCTAATAGACGAGATAATGTCCATGCTCGTCAGGTTATATTGGGTCAGTTTGAGCGGATCAAGCCAGATACGCATTGCATATTGCGCACCAAACAGCTGAATAGTACCCACACCTGGAACACGACTCATTGGATCTTGAATGTTCGAGCCTACATAGTCCGAAATATCATTTTTATCCAACGAGCCATCTTCTGATACAAAACCTACAACCATCAAGAAGCCAGCACTCGACTTGGCAACGTTTACACCTTGAGCCTGTACCTCTTGCGGTAACAGTGGCATCGCAAGCTGGAGCTTATTCTGCACCTGTACCTGAGCAATATCAGGATCGGCCTCAGCGTTAAAAGTTAAGGTGATTTGCGCATTACCGAAGCTATCACTGGTTGAAGATATATAGCGAAGATGGTCAAGACCTGTCATTCGCTGCTCAATTACCTGAGTAACTGAATCTTCCATTGTCTTTGCAGACGCACCAGGATAAACGGCGCTAATCACTACCGATGGTGGCGCAATACTAGGATATTGAGACACTGGCAATCCGAAGATTGACAGCACCCCAGCTAGCATCACAATAATGGCGATTACCCAAGCAAAAATAGGGCGATCGATAAAGAAACGTGCCATAGCTCTACCCTATTTCTGTTGTTGTGCTTGAGGTTTCTTATCTGCCACTAAAGGACCAGCCTTAACAGGTGCTCCAGGGCGAATTTTTTGCAGGCCTTCAACAATAAGTTGATCGCCCACATTCAAACCATCGGTAATACGCCATTGGTTATCAATCACTTGTGCAGTAGTCACAATACGCGATGCAACCTTACCGTCAGCAATTACCATAGCAACAGCCTGGCCTTTAGTATTACGGGTAATTGCGCGCTGCGGCACTAAAATAGCCTCCGGATCGGTACCCGTATTGAGCACTGCACGCACATACATACCTGGCATTAACAAACCGTCAGGGTTAGGAAACTCAGCCCGTAAAATCACTGAACCAGTATTTTCATTCACGCTAACTTCAGCAAACTGCAATAAGCCATCGTGTCTGTAAGTCGAACCATCTTCCAAAATAAGCTTCACACCTGCATTTTCAGATGCCTTAAGTTGGCCATCATTCAACTGCGACTTTAAGCGTAATAGCTGAGCACTCGATTGAGTGATCTCGATGTTGATTGGATCAAGCTGCTGAATAGTAGCTAGAGTATCAGTCTGACTAGCGGTGACTAGAGCGCCCGCTGTCACTGATGACTTACCGATACGACCAGAAATTGGTGCACGTACTTCGGTATACTCAAGATTAATCGATGCGGTATTAATAGCAGCTTCTGCCACAGTTACACGCGCCAGCGCTTCTTTATAAGCAGCGTCAGCTTCATCGTAATCTTGCTCACTGATAGAGTTTAGCTTTACAAGCTTCTCAAATCGCTTTGCTTTAGCTTTAGCTGATACTAAGCTCGCTTGAGCACTCTTAAGATCGGCTTTTGCACTAACAAGTGCCGCTTTGTAAGTTGCAGAGTCAATTTGGTATAACGACTGACCTTTTTCTACATCTTTACCTTCAACAAAGCCGCGATTCATAATGATACCGCTAACTTGAGGACGAACCTCGGCTTCTAAATAAGCCTTACTTCTTCCTGGTAATTCAACCAAAATAGATTGAGGTTTAGCTGCAATAGTAATTGCACCCACCTCCATAGGCCCTCTTTCTTGAGGCCCCATGTTTTCCGGTTTTTGCTCACATCCAGTTATCCATAACGCCACACTTAAAACAGAGGCAATTTTCACTATTTGCCGCATGAGAACTCCTATAAGGCCATCTACTTGGTAATTGATTCGTTTAAAGCACAAAATGCCGTCAAATTAAGCTTTGAAAGCATAATTTTTTGTCTATTGATTTAACGAGTCTTTATCTCATAATGTCGGCTTGTCAACAAGCAGATATACCAGTTTAAATTGTAAGCTGATAAGAATTTCTGCGCTAAATCAGCCACATATGTTTCAAAAATGTAAACAAAATGGCAGTTACAGCTAGCCTATTAGCTCTAAGTGTAGATTAGCTGACATTGGATAGTGGAAATTAACAATAAATCAACTTACCCAGCAAAAAGAAAACATCCAGCAAACTGTTAGATTCTGCGAAGTTAAATACGGTTGTCCCCAACGCTACAAGCCAAAATTCGGCTAATATCTGCCAAGCTACGTCCCGACTCTTGCTGCCAGTGAGTAAACACCGTTTGCACCTGTTTTAGCCCTGATTTCGAGCTAAAGCCGTAGTCAATTAAATGATGTGCTTTAAAGTATCCCTGCACATCACCCGTCAATAAAAATGTGTCTTTACCGATTGCACGTAAAAAGTAAGGGCCAGTGTTACCACCAAGGCGGTTACCTTTACGCTTAAGTTCAGCCCATAACCCGGTAATGTTTTCACTTGACCAGCTCGCTAAATACTCGGCAAAACTACCATGTTCGCGGGCGATATCGTTCACCATATGGGCGTTGTCGTAAATCGCCATGGTTTTCTTTAAGTGTCTAATAAGCGTGGCATCACTCGCTCTATCTTGCAGCTGCTCAGGAGATAACATCAGTACTTTAAAAGGCTCAAAATTGAAAAATACTTTTTCATAAGCCGGCCACTTGGCCTCAACAATTCGCCATACAAAGCCACTTTGAAATACCTTTTTGCTCATTTCAGAGAGTAGCTGTGCATCTTTGTATTGACCGATTTCATCCTCTTCAAGGCTAGCGGACATCAACAGCTCAAGCCCTTCAGGGCCACCTTTTCGCTCTGCTGCTCGCTCATAGATTGATGCAAATTTTTCAATACGACTCATTATTACTCCTTTAATTATTACTAACCCGCTGAACGGCATTGCTTTATCAAGATAACACTCGCGTACGGCACTTAGACGGCAAAATCCGCACATTGTGGTGAACCCATTTAGCAACTAGAGTTAACCCAATAACTTTCGATTGGAGCCAGTAACTAGTATGGATCTGTATTACCATCCACTGTCACGACAATCACAAAAGGTTCTCATCGCCCTTTATGAAAAACAAGCTCATTTCTATCCGCATATCATTGATCTTACGGATCCCTATGCAAGGCGCGAATTCCAGCGAATAGATTCGACTGGCTACCTGCCGACATTACGAATTGAGTCCGGAGAAATAATCCCTGATGCGAGTGTTATCATAGAATATCTTGATGCGACTATCGATCAAGGTACTCAACTAATTCCATCTGCCACCTCAGATGCACTGCAAGTGCGCCTCTATGACAGGCTCAGTGATACACGCCTCGACAAGGTTATCGATAATTGGCAGAGCGCCCAGCGTCAAAATATAAACAACCAGTTAAGAATCAAGCAGCTTGAGAATGAGTTACTGACAACTTTAGACAGCTTTGATAGACGTCTTGCCACTAATCACTGGTTATGCGGCGACAGTTTTAGTCTTGCCGACTGCGCGACCATCCCTTGCTTACTATCATTAGAAACCAAATTCAATTTACTCGACTATGAGCATTTAGGTCGTTACTGGATCCAAGCCACATTGCGCGGAGCTATTAATCAGGTGCAAGAGGAAGTCGCACTGACGCTTGCACGTCAGGCATAACAGCTCTATGTGTTCTGCTGCTTTTTCAATTGTAAAAAGCTTTTCCACTTTTGCACTTCTGCGGGTAGTTCTGGCTGTGCAGCATTAAACTTTATCTCTTCCAACATGGCTGAAATAGGGACTTGCTTGCGCTTGCAAACAAATACGCCGCGAACATGGGCAATACAGTGTAAGCCTCGCTCACTAACAAAACGCTGCTCAACATAGAAGTACTTTTCATCCCAGCCGACCATCTTGCTTTCAATGTCGAACTTGGCAAAAGGCTTAATATCGCGAATATAGGTAAATTCAGCCGCATTAATAATCGGCATCCAACCAAGCTTTAAGAAACGTTTTAGTAGTCCCATTTCTGACAGCATATAGGTTCGAGCCAGATCCATAAACGCTGGATAACGTGAATTGGTCAAGTGAAAGTTGATATCGCAATCGCTAGGAAGCGCGCGGTAACTCAGGGTGCTTTTACCTAAAAAATCAATTTTGTTGCAATGACGTACGCGCCAAGCAAACAACCAAAAAAGCCTAAAATAGAGATTCATTTACTGCTAAACCCACATCCTTGATAAATAACAGCGGGCAGGCTACCAAAGGTCATACCAGATGACAAGCCATGAAGTAATTCCAAATTTTTGCTCTATACGCCTTAAATTGAAAAGCGGGAGCCTTGCTTAATTCATCATATCGATTGGATTGGTAAAAATAAAAAAGGCACTCAAAGCGCCTTTTCCTCAATTACTCTGCGGCTTAGCCATTAATACCACTATGTCTTAGCAGCGCATCCGTTTTCGGCTCACGCCCACGGAAGCGTTTAAATAGCTCCATCGGCTCTTCACTACCGCCCATTTCAAGAATATTTTCAAGGAAGCGTTTGCCTGTTTCAGCATTAAAGATCCCTTGCTCTTCAAATAGTGAGAAAGCATCGGCGGATAGCACCTCAGCCCACTTATAGCTGTAATAACCCGCCGCGTAACCACCAGCAAAAATATGTGCAAAACCATGTTGGAAGCGATTAAAATCAGGCGCTTTCACTACAGCAACCAAATCTCTAATCTCATTAAGCTTTTCTTGGATCTGCGCACCTGCAGCTGGGTCAAATTCTAAATGCATCTTAAAATCAAACAGCGAGAATTCAAGCTGGCGCAGCATCATCATGCCCGACTGGAAGTTTTTCGCCGCCAGCATTTTGTCTAGCATCTCTTTGGGTAATGGCTCACCTGTTTCAAAATGGCCAGAGATCTCAGCTAACGCCTCCTCCTCATAACACCAGTTCTCCATAAACTGACTCGGTAGCTCAACGGCATCCCACGGCACACCGCTAATACCAGATACACCACCTACATCAATTTTGGTCAACATATGGTGAATACCATGGCCAAACTCGTGGAATAAGGTAGTCACTTCATCGTGAGTGAACAGCGCCGGCTTACCCGCAACGGGTGCATTGAAGTTACATGTTAGGTAAGCCACAGGATCTTGTAGACCAGCTGATGTTGCACGACGTGCGCGACAATCATCCATCCATGCGCCGCCACGTTTGCCTTCACGGGCATAAAGATCTAAATAAAAACTGCCTCTATGCTCGCCACTACTGTCACTGATATGGAAGAAACGCACATCATCGTGCCAGCTATCAAACTGTTTTTGCTCTTCGACTTTAAGACCGAATAAGCGTGAAACAGTATAGAACAGCCCTGACAACACTTTGTCTTCAGGGAAATATGGACGGAGTAATTCTTGAGAGATCTCATAGCGGTGTTGCTTAAGCTTTTCAGCATAAAAGCTCAAATCCCAAGCAGCCAAATCTGTCGCGCCGTATTCGCTCGCTGCAAACTGTTTTAATTCTTTAAGCTCAGTCTCACCTTGGGTCTTTGAACGAGCAGCAAGCTCGGTCAAAAATGCCAATACTTGCGCAGGCGTTTCTGCCATTTTTGTGGCAAGAGATTTATCGGCAAAGCTGTCGAAACCTAAAAGGTTGGCAAGTTCATGGCGTAAAGCCAAAATCTCATCCATCAAGGGGCCATTGTCAAACTCACCCGCATTAGGGCCTTGGTCTGATGCACGAGTGACAAATGCGCGATAACACTCTTCACGCAGCTCACGGTTTTCACTGTAGGTCATTACAGGTAGATAAGATGGGAAGTCTAAGGTAAATAGCCAGCCTTGTTGCTCTTTAGCTTCAGCCATAGCGGCCGCTGCCGCTATGGCTGATTCAGGCAAACCTTTAAGCTCTGTCTCATCGGTGATCAACTTGCTCCACGCTTGGGTCGCATCGAGTAGTTGGTTAGAGAAACCACTGGTAAGTTCTGACATCCGTTTAACTAGCTCGCCATAACGCAATTTGTCGCTATCACTTAATCCAATGCCTGATAGCTCAAAATCACGCAGACTGTTTTCAATCATCTTCTTTTGCGCTTGTGAGTAGCTCGCAAATTCGGCTGATGCAGCCAGCGACTTATAAGCTTGGTACAACCCTTGGTGTTGACCCACAAAAGTGCCGTACTCAGAGAGCAATGGCAGACAAGCATCATGGGCTGCGCGCCATTCATCATTGCTAACGACAGAGTTCATATGAGAAATAGGTGACCAGATTTTACCAAGCTCATCATCAACATCGTCGAGCGGAGCCACTAAGTTGTCCCAAGTGAAAGTGCCAGTGTTTTGCAGTACTTCATCGATTTTGGCTCGGCAGTTGGCAATCCCCTGCTCGACAGCGGGCTGAATATGTTCTGGCTTGATACTCGAAAAAGGAGGAAGCTTAGCGCTTTTTAATAAGGGGTTGCTCATGGTGAGTCCTTAACATTCTATGTTGATAGATAAAGAGATGAGGGTGAGTAAGCCAATATTCAATTGCATTCGTAACAATAGTTACATTTAACCTATCACCTAACAGCTAAAAAACCGCTTTACCTTGACTAAAGTCAAATTTTTTTAGTACAGATAACAGCCAATATTAGTATTGCAAAGCGCTTCGCAAATACAACCTATTATCATTTACATTCATTGCGTTGAATCTATCATGAACGGGATTTTATCCTTTCGCCAAATTACTGAGTTTTGCCATGAATAATGCTTCTAAAATTGCCATTGCTATGCCATTGCTAATGACTTCTACTTTTATCTTTGCTGACGAATCTCCGAATATTGATGACTCCCACAGTACCAAGATAATGGAAAAACTGCCGTTAGATGATAGTGGCGAAGTTCAAGCATTATTCGACTTAGGTTGGGACTCAAAATATATATCTGAAGGCCGCGATAACCTTGATAAGGGCGGCATATACTGGGCTACGGCCTCAGTACAAAAGGACAATCTAAATGCCTATGTTACTGTTGGCCGTGGGGACAGCCAACACTACATAGAGTACAACTTCGGCCTAGAATACGGTTTCGAGCTATCTGAAAACTTAAGCGGTAGCATCGGCTATCAACGCCTCGAGTTTTATGGTGATGAGCGTGCCCATGATAATGAACTGTTTAGCACCATTGAATACAGCAAATACGATTGGTTAGTGCCTTCAGTTAGCTACACCTACTCAACGGAAGCTGCAGGTTACTTTGTAGAAGTGAGTTTACATAGCAATTGGGAGCTTACCGAAAGTTTGAGTGTGACACCTTACGTAACCCAAGGATTCGACTTTCAATACGTGACAGAAGAACATGACGGCGCCAACCACTTCCAGTTTGGCGTTGAGGCTGAGTACCAACTGCCTAATCAATGGGTACTATCTGGGCACATAAGCCACAGCATTGCCCAAGAAGATATTAAACTTGAAGCGAGAGAAAACGGAAATACCAGCAGTTTAGATGAAACTTACGCTGGCATGCACCTTAGCTGGAGCTTTTAAATAACCTCCCATCCCATTTAGTTGAGCTATAGTTGTTTTTGCAGCGTTAATACGCCGCAAAAATAGCAACACTGTCATTTGCAAAGGATTGCAGATGCAATACAACTCAGAGGACAAGGAATGTTACTCACCTTTTATCGCGTCATCATCATTTTTTTACTACTTCTTTGCCCTTACGCCATAGCGAGTGATTCCTCCACTTTGCCTTTAGGCGCAGTGCTGGACGATAAAGGCCAGCCGTTGGCAATACCGACCCAAAACAAAACGGCCTTGAGTTACTCAACTCCACCACCAGCAAACACCAGTCATAACAGCAAAACACCTCAATCCAAGCCTAAACCTAAATACAAAAAGATCAGTCGTAAACAACAGCTTGCAAGTCGAAAAAACGTGGCCAATGACGCGGGTTGTCGCTGGCTTAATGGCCGTATGAAACTGCTAGAGAAACAACTTAGACTAGGTGTAAATCACCGTAATCAACATCAGCAGCAAGAACTTAACGTAAGGCAAGATGAATGGGAATGCTTAAAGTGTGGTGTAGAAGGCCCCAACCCCAGTGATCATCATAGCTGCCAATATCGACGCTAACCTGAGAAAAGGGATCTGAAAGTTCTCAGACGAGTATCAGGTCTAAACTGTTACTCGATGAGTTAAGCTTGATGGTCGAAGATTGAAATAGACAACATTCATCCCAATATAAGTTAGCAAGCTCACAGTCTATCGCTAGAATATTTGCTCTGGTTCAAATAAATATTTAGCTCTACAATGGCTGCATCTAGATTCGACAAGCTATAAAAATTTGGGACGATGTGAATCTTTTCGATTCTAAATTAGTCATATAAATATTGGCATCCGTCGTACACAGGAACAAAAGCCTCAGTCTTATTCGCTTTTGATCCTCAATAAGTTACTTTTTTGGAGATACAAATGGCTCAACATTTTGATTATATCTGTCTTGGCGCTGGTAGCGGCGGTATCGCTTCAGGTAATCGTGCAGCAATGCGCGGCGCAAAAGTATTGGTAATTGAAGCAAAACACGTTGGCGGCACTTGCGTAAATGTAGGCTGTGTACCTAAAAAAGTGATGTGGTATGGCGCTCATGTCGCCGAATCTATGCATCTATTCGCTAAAGATTATGGTTTTGACGTAACCGTTAATAACTTTGACTGGAACACATTAGTTGATAACCGCGAAGCCTATATTGGCCGAATCCATGATGCTTACGGACGTGGTTTTGCCAGCAATAATGTCACTCTGCTAAATGGTTACGGTAAGTTCGTTAACGCTAATACTATTGAGGTCAATGGTGAGCACTATACTGCCGATCATATCCTTATCGCGACAGGCGGAGCCCCTACGATTCCAAATATCCCAGGTGCTGAATACGGTATTGATTCAGATGGATTCTTCGCGCTACGTGAACAGCCGAAACGTGTTGCCGTTGTAGGTGCAGGTTATATTGCCGTTGAACTTGCCGGCGTATTACATGCATTAGGTAGCGAAACTCACTTATTAGTACGCAAACATGCTCCCCTGCGTAACTTCGATCCGATTTTGACTGACACTTTAGTGGAAGCGATGAAAATCAATGGGCCGACATTACACACCCACAGCATTCCAAAAGCCGTAGTTAAAAATGCCGATGATAGCCTGACACTAGAACTTGAAAACGGCGACAGCATTACCGTAGATAGCTTAATTTGGGCCATAGGTCGTTCACCTTCTACCGGCAACATTGGTCTTGAAAATACTGATGTTAAGCTTAATGAAAAAGGTTATGTGGTCACCGACGAGCAGCAAAATACCACCGCTAAAGGCATTTATTGCGTTGGCGACATCATGGAAGGTGGCGTAGAACTTACCCCTGTCGCAGTGAAAGCAGGTCGCCTGTTATCAGAACGTTTATTTGGCAACATGCCAAATGCCAAGATGGATTACAGCGTTATTCCAACAGTGGTATTCAGCCACCCACCTATTGGCACTATGGGACTGACTGAACCGGAAGCAGAAGAACAATTTGGCAAAGATAACATTAAGGTTTACACCTCAGGCTTTACCTCAATGTACACCGCTATTACCGCACATCGTGAAGCCTGCAAAATGAAGTTGATTTGTGCTGGTGAGGATGAAGTTGTTGTCGGTATCCACGGTATTGGTTTTGGTATGGATGAAATTCTACAAGGCTTTGGTGTGGCCATGAAGATGGGCGCAACTAAAGCAGACTTTGATGCAGTTGTCGCCATACACCCAACTGGCGCCGAAGAGTTTGTTACCATGCGTTAGGCTATTATTTTAAATACTTTATGAAACCCTAAGTTGGTATTAACTTAGGGTTTTTTATTGTCTAAAATCGGCGGTAATTACGACTTACATTTATAAATAACCGCCACCACTTTCACCATTTCACCTTGATCGATATGGATCCAGACAATGTGGGTTCCATTCAGTTTTTCGGCGTACTTCATCGCTTGGTTTTTAGCCTCTTGCAGCGCAAACTCTCCTCGACCTTTACCTCTTGCCATCGCAAAACTGTCGCAATGGGTCACCTCAAAGTCATAGGCCTCATTAATCCGATGATATAACTGCTGCTCGTTAACATCTTGTGCGCCCCACCAAGACGAGCAACTGCTGACAAAACAGCAAAAAAAAATAACGATGAATTTCAGCACTAAATAAACCCTATTGAACACTGGGAGACTCTGATGGACTGAGTGAACCGATAGGCTGCTGGAGTGATATCTACATCGAAATGTATCATTTACCTACCATTACAAGTCGCTATAGTTCCACTTTGTTAGTGAGGTTTATTTTCTGTGAAATATAAGCAACATACAGTCAAGCTATGTAAATAAGTGAAAGTTAACTGCGACATAGAGTAAATATGAGATCTGACTTGCGTTTAACTGCTTAATAACCGCTCAAGCTCTAAGTTGATTGCGAATACCAAGATTAAATTTTTATGAATCTATAAGTAAGTAGTATTTAATTTATCAAAATCAAAGTAAACGCTATACTCAGCTGCTCAATCGCAGCCGGTAGCTCACTCATTTAATGACCATCCTCAATCAGCCACGATCACAACTCGCCCTTTTTATCATCATTGCTCTGCTGTGTTTGTTGCCAGTGATTTCATCACCTATTGCACTCATTCTTGGTTTTACCCTTGCCAGTATAGGTTGGGCACCTGATCAGCTACTACTGGCAAAACTGACCAAAAAGCTACTCGCTTTTTCCATTGTTGGTTTGGGTTTTGGTATTCAGCTCGATAATGCAATTACGGTGAGCCTAGAAAACCTACCACTTATTATTGGTTCAATCATCTTCACTTTAGTATTGGGTGTGTTGCTAACTCGATTACTGAAATTTGATCGCAAAACGGGTTACCTGATTGCATCTGGTACCGCTATTTGTGGTGGCAGTGCGATTGCGGCAGTATCGCCTGCAATTAAGGCAAACAGCGAACAAGCTGCTGTCGCTTTAGCGACGGTATTTATACTTAACTCCATCGCACTATTTCTATTCCCAGCCATTGGTCACGCACTATCGATGACGCAACATGAGTTTGGCGTCTGGAGCGCTATTGCAATACATGATACATCGTCAGTCGTTGGGGCCGCTTCCGCTTATGGTAATGAAGCACTCACCACTGCAACCACTATTAAACTTGCACGCGCCTTGTGGATTATTCCCATCGCTTTAGTTAGCGCCATACTTTTTAGTGGTGATAAGAAAAAAATTACTATCCCCTACTTTATTGGCTTTTACTGCTTAACCATCGCAATTGCGTATTGGCTTCCTCAAGGCGCGCCATTTTATGAGGTCGCATTTAGTGTATCTAAACGCTTATTAGTGGTGTGTTTATTCTTAATTGGTGCAGGAATTACGCTAAAAAAGATGAAAGCGACAGGCGCTAAGCCGTTGCTGCTGGGTTTGCTATTGTGGTTAGCAATTGGCTCGAGTTCACTGGCCTATATTCTTTATTAAATATAAGCTTGCAAAGATTAGTCTTGAGTGGGATTTTGGCTACGAAACACCAGCCATAGTAGTGCACTAAAGGCAGCTAAGTCGATGAGCGCTCGAGTCAAACCGGTCGTCATCAGTGAAGCGCTAATAAAGACAATACAGCAGAGTAAAATTAACCACTTGTTCATGCGCTCCTCCCAATTAACATTTTATATGAAACGCAATTATTGAGGAGCTTTGATATTCCCGCCAATATCCTTTATTACTAATTAATAGCATTTTCAGCTAAGGCTATACTTTTTGTTTATAAAGAAACTGCATAAGGGTCGTTACTGCTGTCATCCAGCCAGTGGTACTCGGTAAGCGTTTCAATACGTCGAGCTTCTACTTCACCATGCAACATCTTAACCCAATACAATGCTGCGTCAGTGCCCGCAGAGACACCGGAGGAGGTTAAGTACTTGCCGTCATCAACCCAACGCGCTTTAGGCTGCCAATCAACGCTTTCAGCAAGCGACGTCACCCATTGATAAGCCATTTTATTGGTAGTTGCTTTTACGCCGTTTAACTTGGCTGTTTTAGCTAATAACGCCGAGCCTGTGCAGATAGAAAATACCTTTTCACTGCGCTCTATCTGGGCAGTAAGCCAACGCAACATGAGCTCGTCATCAACTAATGTGCGGGTACCTAGTCCGCCAGGGATCAGCAGCAGATCGCAATCATAAGTTCTGTCCATCAATAGATCTGCAACCACCCTTGGGCCCTGATAACTTTTTACAAATTCGGTGGAAGCCACCAGCTTTATATCAACGTTCGGCATATGGCCTAACATTTCAACTGGGCCGTGCAAATCTAGAGTTTCATAGTCATCAAACACCAAAGCTAACACTCGATAACGACTAGATTGAAATGGTGTGGTTGTGGTGTTTGCAGCCGCTACGACTGGGAGTGTAAGCAAGCTCGACGCAACTGCCGCAGAGCCCATTTTCAAAAATTGTCGACGTTTGAACATAAGTCACCTGTTGTTATTCATTCTAGTTTTAGAACAAATTCTAGCGACTTAATTCAATGAATATAAAGTAAAAACTGGATAGCAGAGCTAGATCAAATAAACAGAACAACATGTGTAATAGAGGTCACAAAAAAGCGCCTTACTGGCGCTTTTTAATACTTTCATTCGAGAGAATTTAATAGAATGGAGTCGGATCGATTTCCAAGCTGCTTGGCGAGATCCCTTTTTCAATATTAAGGTCTGACTTAAGTAGATCAACCATAGTCACTTCAGTATAAAGTTTATGTCGATTTGAATAGAAGCACTTAACCTTAGGATGCAGAGCATCGCGATTTTTAGCTTCCCAAACGATACCGACTCGTCCATCAGATAACTCGACTAATGAGCCTACGGGATATACACCAACACAGCGAATGAATTCATATACCAGAGCTTGATCTAAATGAAATGGTGTTAAGCTCAGTAAGATTTTAAAAGCTGCGGCGGGGCTCATAGCCTCTTTGTAGCAACGAGTAGCTGTTAACGCATCAAAAATATCAACAATGCAGCTCATTCGCCCATGAATAGGGATCTCATCACCCTTTAACCCGCGTGGATAACCATTACCATCAAGCTTCTCATGATGCATTAAGCTAATATCTTTGCTGACTTGTGATAAACCAGCGGTGTTATTCATGATCTCAACCGCAAAAGTTTGGTGCAACTTTACATGCTCAAACTCTTCAGCGGTCAATTTTCCTGGTTTATTTAAAATCGCACTATCGACTTTAATCTTGCCGATGTCATGTAAGATCCCGCCGACAGCTAACTTTCTTAGCATGTCCGTATCAAACTTCAAATAACGACCAAAGGTGACTAGCAGAAATGCAACGTTAATAGAGTGCTCTAACAGGTAGGCATCTTTTGAACGCAGCGCTGATACACACTTCAACGCATCAGCATCAAGCAATACAGACTCAATCATATTGTCTGCAAGCGCCTCAAATGGCTCAACTTCTACCGCTTTGCCTTCAAAAGTTTCAGACAGCACTTTTTGGATGAGATCTTTTGCCTCAACCATTAATTCTTTGGCTTTCTTTTGAGTGTTTACTCGATCTGTGCTGACTCTTTTTACCACTGGAGTAGGCTTCAGATTTGGCTTATTTAAACCGCAATCTGCTGATGAGCGCTCAGCATTAACCCACACGTGGGTAATACCGCTGCGAAGCAACTTTGCAATGGCTTCTTTACTGCGGATCTGCCCTGCGTTAGCAATGCTCACTTGGCCCTTGGTATTGTCGATTGATTCGACAAACATTCCTACGCCTAACTTTGCGACCGAGACTTTTATTAAGCCTTTTGATTCAACGGAATCACCCATTATCTCTTTTATCCCCGGATGATAAAACTTGCAAAGCACTACAAAAAATAGCGCCGCCTCTACATACTGTTAGCTTTATGTTGCTGAATATGTCTTCAACTTATGGTTATTATTTTACGTAGAGGCAGACATTCTATTCTGAGTGATAACAAATCACCATAGCTAAAGCCAACTAAAACACTTGGTTAATGGAGAGCAAGATCAGAAAACAAAAAGATAATTCGCGACAATTGTTAAATATCAATTACTAATGTGATTAACCCCCCTTTTAAGATGTACCTACTTTTTTATAACAATCGAAACAATTTAAACCCCAACGTCGGTAAAGACAGTTGAAGCAAGACTGAGAATGGTCGTCAGTTTGCTCATCTTCATCATCCTCAACAAAAAAGCGACATGCTTTTGCCGCTTCTCGCGAAGCCGAATATGAGTTTGTATCGAACTTAAATCGCCACACCCCATCAATATAGGTAAACCATTTATCCATAGCAGCCTCTAATATGTTTTAAGTGTTTGCTTAGAAGCATTCACCCAAGCAGAACCATGACGACTGACTAAGAGCGCAAACATATGCTGACGGTATACTGCCTTTACCTTGCCAGTTAATAATATTCGTTCATCATCTGCTAATATTTTGCCGCTATCACTGAGCACCACTTGCAAGGGGGTGTTTGCTAGAATATCAGCCACTGTAAATTCAATGTCAGCGCCTTTATTATAATTCCCTAAACAAAACTGACCTTTAACACGACCGTCTTGGCCACTTAAGCGTAAACCAAGACCGGCTAAAGCCCCTATTACACCCTGTCCTGTACCACCATGTTCAGTCAGGTCGATACCCTGCTCAGTTGCCAATTGATAGGCTTGAGCCTTGGTTTTAACTGTCTCTTTGGCTGACTGGCCGAAGGCGATTAACGCACTGATATCGTATGATGAACTCATATCAAGTATTGCCAAGCCAGGATCGGAAGCTGCTGCAGACTCTTGCAACAGATGAGTCACACATATTTGCTTTATATCAGCAAAGTCGAGGTGACTTTCAAGCTGAAAGCACATGGCACTGTTGTGGGAGGTATAAGGGATATCAGGGTGGACAAATAACTGGTGCCGAGTCACCAAGCATCCTCCGCTATGCTCAGTCATTTTCAAGTGTTCTTGCTGTAAAAGGTGTGCAATCTCTTCAGCAATTTCCCCGGTACCTTTAGTGCCGATATCGTCAGTATCGTCAATGCAAATTAGCCAGTTTTTCATTCTTAATCCTATAGATGTTGATTGCTATTGGTTACTCATGGGGTTGATGTCGGTCTTGCAGTAAGTCATGAGATTGCAGACGTTTTAGCACGCTGGGAACAAGCAGCGCCGCACCGATGGCAAACAGACCGCCCTGCAGAAAGTTAACCGCAAACTTGATCAAAGCTATTTGCTGGCTCATACCCGCAAGCATATTCTCAATCCAACCTTTACTCGCCCACGCTAAACAACCAGCCAAAGCCAGTAATACACACTGCCAACGTAATTTAAAGACACCAGCAATCACCAGTAACGCTATATCCATTGCGATGGCTGGCATGCCAAATTTGAGTAAAATCAACGGCCCCCCTTTGCCAACACTCAGCATCATTGCCACCATGCCAGACAATAAGCCACATGCTGTAATACAGCCCACCCGACCTACGGCGCCATAGCAAAGTAGATAGAAAAAGGTCATTAAAAACATTGAGTGACCACTAAGCCCTAGCTTAAGCCGCAACATGCTTTTTAAAATCACCAATAAGGTCGCGCAAAAACCTATAAACAGCGCATCTTGCAGTTCAAAATTAAGTTTCATTTGTCGTCTCTTGTTGAAGGCCAATGCGTTACATGATCGCCGCGGCCAAAATGGCGTAACTTTGCTGATAGCGCCATCTGCTTCGATAGCTTTAATAGTTGGATCAACAGCGGCAGTAACACGCAATAAATAAATTCAGGCCAATTGCTTGGGTTTCGAAGTGCTTTAGGCGTGATCCTCGCGCCGCGCATACATTGGATCTGGTAGATCTCTTTTAGCTCTTGGGACATAAACGGTAATAGACTTAGTGAAGCCGCGATTACGAATGCCCACTTGTGTGGCAGCAACCAACTTAAAACTTCTGCAAGTCGCTCAGGGCTTTGAGTACTTGAAAGCCACCAGCCAGGTAGCATTGCCAATAGCACTCTAAGTACCACCACCGCACCATCTAAAAGCTGGCTTTCACCATAAAACAGATAGTAGAGCCCCATAGTGGTAATAAATTGCACTGCAGCTAAGCGCAGCAGCATGGTTATTTTTTTCTTTAGCAATAACCCATGAGCGATTAACCCCGCATTAATGCTCACTAATATCCACAACACACTACTCGGTACAAAAAAAGCCGAACTTGCCAGCAGCAGGCTCAAAAGCAGAGCGAAAGCACAACGATGGCTCTGGCGTATCCAAGTTCGCCGTGGCTTTGCGTTATGCTTCAGATTAAGGCCCGCTGACTTTGGCAGTTTAGCCCGCATCGGCTTGTATCGTCGGTGCAGTTCTATCAGCCAAGTAACCCGACTCGATATACCAAATCCTGTCTACATCAGCGTAAGACATCTCTCTGTGAGAAGTGAGTAAAATGGCGCAACCTCTTTGACGTAGCTCCAGCAAAAGCTGCCACACCTTGTCACAATGCAAACTATCTAGGCCGGCAAATGGATCATCAAGTAACAACACTTTGGGTTGTAAACAGGCAAGTGATGCCAGCGCAATAATATGCTGCTGTCCGTAGGACAATTTATGTGGTGACGCCATCGATAAATGGCTTAAAGACAGCTGGTGCAACATCCGTTCAGCCCGAGATAACGGCAATCTGAAACGACGCAAACTAAACTGCATCTCAGTCAATACTGTTGGCTCAAACAGTTGCCGATTTGGCCTTTGTAACAACAGGCACAGGTTTGCGCCAAAAATGCCTAATTTTGGCCGTTTGCCCAATACTAGAAATGGTAACTGCCCTATATCTGCCTGCATCCCTGCCAGTGCTTTTAAAAAGCTACTTTTACCAGTGCCATTGTCTCCAACTAAGGCGACAATCTCTCCCGCTGCCACGCTTAATGACTCGGTACAGCGAAATAAAACCGAATCCGCTGAGAACTGAAAACGATGCGGTGATATCAACAGCCTCTGCTCTGTTGCATCCACACCTCTAGCAACTAAAGTTGCTAATCTTTGCTTATGTGGCCGTGAAGGCTGGTATAGACCCGCGACTAATTTGCCTCTCTCTAGCTGCCATAAGTGAGAAACAAGTTGCCCAAACGCCTGTGGCTGATGCTCCACCATGACGATAGCAACACCGTCACGAAGCAGCTCTTTAAGCACAAAGTACAACTCCTGTACCCCATGGTTATCAAGTTGTGTCCAGGGTTCATCAAGCAGCAGTAAATTCGGTTCAAACACCAATTGAGCAGCAAGCATTAAACGGTACTTTTGTCCTAAAGAAAGCACATCGATTGGCGTATCGATACTGACATATAGCCCAACCCGTCGCAGTGCTTGCTGTACTTTGTCTAACATTTCATTGGAGGGAACACCGAGGTTTTCTAGCGCAAATGCAATCTCGGCACCCACGCTTTGGCGCAGGACCTGTACATTAGGATCTTGCATCACCAGCCCTACCATTAACGCGGGATGACGTGTCATCTCCCCCTCAAAAGGGCGACACAACTCCCCTGCAATAAGGTGTAGTAAACTCGATTTACCGCAGCCCGTTGCGCCGCTGATGCAGTGACACTCGCCATGATTGACCACCAAGTTTAGGTCATCCAAGACCGCTGCTTGGTATGTGTCATAGCCAAAATGAATCCCTTTTAGCTCGATAAGTTGCATCACGGCCTCCGCTGACTAGATCTGCCAATTAATCCCAATAAACACTTGCCGACCCGCTTGGGGTAAAGACTCACTTTGATAGTAATTTTCATCCAGTAAATTGGTGGCTCTTAGATACAGTTCCAACTTGTCTTCTAGTAACGGCTGCACCAAATTTAGATCAACCAAGGTGTAGTCATCTAACGACTGTTCAACCAGTATTTTCTCACCTGCGACTTTGTGCTGCGCGTAGTAGATTTGATCCATAATCCGTTCAATATTTAGATGGATGCGCATTGCAAATGGCAGCTGGTATTGCGCTTGGAATCGCAGTTGATGGCGGGGGCGATATTCTAGAGTTTGGAATGTCTCTGCCGCAGATTTATCTTCAGTATCTAAAAAGCTATACATAAAGGTCATCGACAGATCATCAATGCTATTGTTTTGTAGTTGCAGATCGACCCCTTTGAAAGCATAGTCGCCCATGTTTTGATAAGTACCCGCTAAATCTTTGGCAATGTAATCTTCGGCATCGGTATAAAAACCTGCGATATTCAGCTCTGTTGAGTAACCAATCTCTTGCAATAAGCCCAATTCAAAGTGCTGTGATACTTCCGCCTGCAGATCTGCATTACCAGAAGATTGTGCATAGAGATTGCGCATAGAAGGGAATCGGACTTTACGCGCCACTCCCATATTAATGCGGGTATGCTCTAATGCTTGCCAGTAGAGTGATAACTGTCCTGAGTAATCATTTTCAGATTCAGACACTCTGTCTTGATCATGCAAAGCACCACCGAGTGTTACACCATAACTGTCAGCTTGGTATTGATACTCTAACGCTGCGGTATATAACCATGCAGAGTCATCGAAGTTATCGCTGCTACCACTGCCATTGCCACCGCCGTTACCACTACCACTATTACCATTGCCACCGCCGTTACCACTTCCACTTCCACCGCCATTACCTGAGCCACTTTTACTACTTTTGCTACTTGCAAGTGCCTGTGACTGCCAGCTTTGCTTTTCAGCAATCATTGCCGTTGTGACAATACCCGCTTGGTCAAAGTTGGAAATGAACTGTAGATTACCGCCCTCGACCGTTGAGCGGCCATCTTGCTGCGCTTTTATCGCTTGGTAAGAGTCATCTTTATATTGAGTCTCTAATACATCACTTTGGTTGTAGTAACCAAAACCACGCACGGTAAACATGTCATTGAACTTATGTGCCAATCCAAGCTGAAAAGTTTTGGCTTGATAATCGTCAACCCTCTCAAACTTCGCGCTCCCTGAACCGGTGCCATCTCGACTTGGCTTGCCCCATTCACCCTGTTTGAAGCTCATGTTAGCCATTAGCTGTGTGTTATCGCTCAGCAGGTAGCTCCCTTGTGCATATACGTTATCTAAGGTTTTGTCGGCATTATTACGTACATCACCCTGCTGGTATTCTGTGTCGTTATAGTCACTCGACATTGGCCAGCCATCGGTTTGCTGACGGCTATAATTAATCAACCCCTGCCAGTTATCACCGCTTCCAGCAGCGCTAATATCACCATTAAAGGTATTATCTTGGGCAGCTTCAAGGCGTCCAGATAAACGCGGCGCATCCTCGCCCTGCTTAGTAATAATGTTAATCACACCACCAGCTCCACCTGGGCCATAAAGTACAGACGTTGGGCCCACCGAAACTTCAACGGAGCCGACTTGACTAGCAGGTATTAAGCTTGGGTCGAATTGACCATCTTCGGCACCATTTGCTGGCACACCATTGATTAAATAGATAACATGACGTGCTTTAAAGCCTCGCACATCAACCCTTGGGGTGCCTTGCCCACCCACTCTGACATACAGTCCAGGGACGTTTTTGAGTAACTGATCTAAGCTTTGCGCTCCAGTTGCTTTGATCTCCTCCTCGTTAAGACTCCAATGAGTGGTTGCCGATTCAGTAACCGCCGCTTTCTCTCCATGGACCACTATGACTTCAGTTACATTGAGTATTGGATCTCGCTCCATCTCATCGGCTTGCACTTGATAACTAATACTCAAAGCCAAAGCTATTGCAGATAGCTTTAAGCTGTTGTTGCTATTTCTCATTGGTTTTCATCATCCTAACGACATTATTAACGCCTATTGTTAGAAAGAGAGTAGCAACGCACAAGCTATCAACTTACAAATACAAACTTAGATCAACTAATTAAAACAAAGGGAGTTACTAACCAACGCACGCAAGGACAATATGTCCAACTAGAACTTCATGACAGACAAAAAGACACAGTAAAGGCTATAAAATGAATAAGCTAGCCTTAGGCCATTTTCTACAAATAGGAAAAACCATAGCATGAACATAAAATAGTCAGTCATAGCTCACAGCAGCAAAGCAACCGACTTGACACTCTAGTCGGTGGATATTACTTTGTGGTAAAGATTCTTATTACCAATTTGAAAATGGGTGAACTGCAAGTAGAGGTCAGCGCCTCACATAGCCCATAAGAAATACGATTTGGAGTATTTATTGACCGCCCCTTTGCTGTCTCACGCTATTAAGTCTTTAACCGACAAGCTCACATCCTTTACTCTACAACCACACAGCGATCCGATTATTCAGCTGTCGGTGACGATTTCGGCGATCCCTGTAATTGCTTGGTTAGCAGCACAGTCCACTTATCCAAGGATCTATTGGAAGGGGCGTGATACCGAAGATGAAGTCGCCGCTATTGGTTGCTGTAAGGATTTCTTTTTTGGTGATGATGTTGACGACCTTGAGATGTCAGCTGAATACCAAAAGCAAAGAGCACTGACGAGTAATCAAGACGTCCGCTATTACGGTGGGGTCGCTTTTGACCGCAAGAATGAAAGCTGGCCGGAGTTTGGCAAGGCACGCTTTGTATTACCCCGCATTGAATTACGTCGCAGCGGCAACGAATTTAAACTGCTGGTAAATCTAAATTTTACCGACAGTAGTTTGGAAGCTGAGATCGCTACTGCACAGCAAGCGATAGCAGCCTTAGATAAGCCTAAGCCACTAACGCCACCAAATAAGGTCGCGTTAATGGGTCGCAGCGACAAGCCAGATCGTTATCGCTGGACCGAACTGGTCAATCAAGTCACCCACCCAAAGTTTATTAAAGAAACACCTAAAGTGGTGCTATCTCGCCAAACTCAGCTTGAGATAAACGAACAGGTAGATCCCTGGACACTGCTTGCGTGTTGGCAAGGAAGAAATCCAAATAGTTTCCAGTTTGGTTTTCAGTTTAGTCCTGAAAACGCCTTTATCTCTTGCACTCCAGAGCGCTTATATCGCCGTAGACAACGCGAGTTGTTTACCGAAGCGCTAGCAGGGACAACCGTTAGAGGTATTAACCAAGAGCAAGATAAAGCCTTAGCGCAAGAGCTGCTGGACGACACCAAAAATAGTCACGAGAATCAGCTAGTTAGGCAGCAAATCGTTGATGTATTGAACCCTTTAAGCCATTACGTTGGCGCAGAAGAGTTTCCAACAGTATTAAAATTAAGCCATATTCAACATCTGCATCGCTCTATTAGAGCCGAACTAAAAGCGGGTGTGAATGATTTTCAGCTGATTCAAGCACTGCACCCCACTCCCGCAGTTGGTGGTTTACCTAAAGAACCTGCAATGAACTTTATTCGCCAACAAGAAGGTTACGTCAGAGGCTGGTACGCTGGTGCTTGTGGCTACTTCAATAAACATGAAAGTGAATTTGCAGTCGCTATTCGCAGCGCTCGCATAGAACCTGGGCGTATTAACCTATTTGCTGGTGCGGGGATTGTCACAGGCTCTGAGGCAGATAAAGAGTGGAGCGAGTTGGAAAACAAGTTAACCACCATTCTGTCGATACTGACCGAGCTTTAGCGCCAACAAAAAATCAATCAGTTATCCTATGATGTAGTGGTTAATCAACTGCTACATCATTTTTATGCTTGCTCTGAAAAAATTCTGCTCTATAATTTGCCGCCCCGATTATGGGTTCACACTACTTTGATTAACCACAAATTGTAAAATTATAGCGATGTTTGCTATTGCGGGTTCCCTCACCCCGCCCGATTTATTAAAAAAGGCCACAAGATGTTGATGTTATCTCAGACGCAGGTTCGCCGTGCGTTACTGCTTTTAGCAGGCTTTCATATTGTTATTATTTGTGCCAGTAACTACTTGGTGCAACTTCCGTTTCAGATCTTTGAATTGCATACCACATGGGGCGCTTTTAGCTTTCCTTTTGTTTACCTTGCAACCGATCTTACCGTTAGAATTTTTGGTCAACAGGCCGCGCGAAAGATCATCTTTCTCGCCATGCTTCCAGCCTTAATCATCTCTTATCTAATGGGCGTTGTGTTTCACCAGGGGAGCTTTCAAGGTGCGGCCGCGTTACTAGAATTTAATAGCTTTGTCTTTAGAATCGCCTTTGCCAGCTTTGCGGCCTACTTTATAGGTCAATTAATGGATATCTTTGTTTTTGCAAAATTAAGACAAACAAAATCTTGGTGGGTTGCACCATCAGCATCGACCATTATCGGTAACCTTGTTGATACGCTAGTGTTCTTCTCTCTTGCTTTTTACGCGTCAACAGATAGCTTTATGGCTGCCAACTGGCCTGAAATTGCAGCTGTGGATTATGGTTTTAAATTAATCGTTAGCCTCGGCCTCTTCTTGCCTGCCTATGGTTTACTGTTAAAGGTGCTACAGGAAAAGATTTTACAAGAGACGGCTCGCAAAACCGCACTGTAGCGCTAATCTGCTCTTAACAACAACTGGCCAGACCTGTTATAATTTCGCCAATTCGTTCACCTTTGCCTCGTTTATTTAAGAGACATTTAAGGTGAACTGGCGAAAATTATGAGACTAGAAAATGTACACCATTGAAATAGAAGCAGTTACCGAATTTACACCTGAAGTATTAGCACGCTTAGATCAAGCTTATGATGCTATCCCTGAATTTGAACAACCGTACTCAAGCCAGGAGATCAGCAGCCGCTTACTGTCTACGCCGGCGTTATTACTCATTGCTAAAATTGAAGGTGAAGTCGCCGGCTTTAAGCTTGGTTATCAAAATGCTGATGACACATTCTATAGCTGGTTAGGCGGTATAGTTCCTGACTATCGCGGCTTGGGCTTAGCTAAAAGCATGCTTGAATACCAAGAACGTTGGGCAAAGCAACAAGGCTATAAACTGATGGAAGTGAAAACCCAAAACTGCTTCCCTGTGATGCTGAACATGTTGATCAACAACCAATACCAGATCACAGCCATGACTGCAGATAGCCAGCGATTAAGTCAGAACAAACTGCATCTGCAAAAGCAGTTATAAAGATTTATTGAGTTATTTACATAATAAAACTTGCAAACCCAAATGAGAATGATTATTATTAACTTGCGTTCCAAAACTCAGGTTAATTGTTAAAGTTCTCATCATCTTTAATGGCTAACGAGTTTTATTAAGCACGACATTGCTCACACACTCTTAAGTGGCCGGGATTTTTCCCCGGCTTTTTTTTGCCTGTAATTTATCATCACCACAATTATTCTTGTTATCACAAATAATTCAAACTAATTAAGTTACTGTAATTAATTGAATTAATAAAATAACAGACTATTTCAGTCAACTAATTTTAGCATTCTTCAAATAAAAGCTTGCACAACCAAATGATAATGATTACTATTTACATGCGTTCCAGAACTCATCAAAACTTAAAGGCATCTCATCTCCTGCAAGTTTGAGTTTTTTACCAAGAGCACTAGGTAACTGCTTATTTAGCATTAATTTATTGCGACGGGTTTTGCACGACATTGCTCACACACACTCTTTATAGCCAGAATTTTATTCTGGCTTTTTTTTGCCTGAAATACCTAACGGTATCGAGTTAATACCTCTGTTACGAGCATCTTCAACTAGACGGGTATAAAAAAGCCAGCAGGTAAGTTCTGGCTTGTTGAGTTATCTATTAAGTCTAGCTAGTGCTGTTCATCCGCACTGCCATGGAACTGCAGCCCTTCGTATGGAGTATCGGTTTGCGCTTCAACAGCGGTATGGTACAGACCAATCGTAAACATACTGCCCTTACCCACCGTAGAGGTCACATCTATGGTGCCACCAATACGTTTGATGATGCCGTAGCTTAATGATAACCCAAGGCCAGTACCATCTTTGCGAGTGGTGTAGAAAGGGTCAAAAATACGGTTTAGCTCCTCTTCCGGTATCCCCTTACCTTCATCTTCTATCTCAATCTTTACCCCTACCGGCTCGCCTCTTTGTACCCAGTCATAGGTGCGGATCCAGATCTGGCCTTTGTCATTAATCGCATGAGCAGCATTAACAACAATATTAATAAGCACCTGCAATAACTGGGGTCGATTAACTTGAATTGGATAACTTGCGTTGAGTTCTTGGTGCAGCACCACTTCCTGTTTATGTATTGAGTGACGAACAAGCACTAACATCTCTTCAATAATCGGCGTGATCTGATGCATCTCTAGCGGCGCATTAAACTCACCAGGACGACTATACTGCAATAAACTGCGAATAATGGTACTGATACGGCCTACCTGTTGGATGACGAGTTCAATCTCCTCTTCGACAACATCGGCATTATCCCCCAACTCATATTTCAGCAGCTCCATATTACCGAGGATCACCGCAGTCGGATTGTTGATCTCATGAGCGATACCCGCGGTCAATTCACCGAGTGCAGTTAACTTTTCATTGATAACCAGTTGCTGACGAGTTTCATTAAGCAAGGCAACGTTAGCTTGAAGTTCTTCCGTTTTTTCCTGCAAACTGCGAGTACGCTCTTCCACCTTAACTTCGAGTTGTTCAGCGGCGGCCTGAATTTGAGTATTACGTCGCTGCAGCAGATCAAGCATACGATCAAACTGTTCAGCAAGATTAGACAACTCATTGCCGCTATCAAGGCCTAAGGAGCCGATACGAAGATTTCGGCCGGATTGCACCGCTTTTACTACATGGTGAATACGTTCAATTGGTTGCAACAAGCTATAGGCACCACGGTAAACTAACCAGCCAGAAACCAGTAATACCAGCATTAAGATGGTACCGAGTTCAATAATATTCAGCAGGTAATTATGGATAAAGGGTGACTCAGAGAAACCAGTGTAGATCATCCCAATACGCTTCCCCTGTACATCCTCTAAAGGCGCGTAAGCGGAGATAAACCAATCATTAAATACAAAAGCACGATCGACCCACAGCAATCCTTGGTTCAAGACTTTTTCCCGCACCTCTGAAGACACCAGACTCCCGAGCGCTCGGCCACGTTTATCATCATCTTTAGGAAAAAAGTGCAGTGGTACGTTGGTACTGATGCGAATGTTATCGAGGAAAATAGTCACCGTACCAATAGAACGTTCAGGTAAAGTGCCTTTGTCATAAACAAGATCACGAATATGATCAACAATACGGGTATCTCGATTCAATAAGATCCCGCCATCGAGGTACCAAGCCACGTGGCCATTGGCATCAGGAATGGGCAGTAATGAGCGACTCAGCAGGCCACGCTTTTCGTCGACTTTAATTGGTTCCTGTGCCCGCTGTGTTTTCATCACGGTCACTTTTGCTCGCTCTGCTAACTCCGGATCAATACGAGACAAACGACTTGGCGATAACACCATCAAACCTGAAAATGGTTTGTCGTCTTCAATATGTGGCAGCATCTGCCGCAGATCAGGGTCGGCAGCCGCTTCAGCTACAGTAATCAAGCGCAGAAAATCGAGATCTAATTCAGTTTTGGTTAGTGCTAACTGCTGTTGCAATGTTTTCCTGGTTGCACGTGCATTAGGATCTAACTCTCGAAACTCATTTTGAAAATTCCACGACTTCATCACCAACTCAAGTCGTTTCTCTTGAATCGTTTGCACTGAATCCAAGGTGTTATTGGCAACCGTTAAGTCAGCCTTTACTTTCATAAACAGCTGTTTACCTGTGTAACTAATATTCCAATAAATGGTAATAAACACTAAGCTGACAAGTGTTAACAAGATCGGTAGCAAGGTGAGAATAAGAATGCGATAACGCACCTTAGCCTGCATCTGCTGCCAACTAACACCAAATATATTGGAAAAAAATGACACCTAAACTCTCCTGCCCAATGGCTTATTCTTCAATATTCTTTTCACCGCCAAACCACTCTTTATACTTACGGTCTAGCGTTTTACGCGATACACCAAGATCTCTTGCTGCAGCAGATTTATTACCACCGTGTATATCGACAACGCGGGTCACATGGTCACGTTCAACATCCTTTAACGCCCATTGCAGCGGGTAACCAGATTCAGCCACCATCTCTGCTTTAGGCTGGGCTTTCCAGTACTCTGCCGGTGGCTTGCCGAGCAATATACAGCGTTCAATCATATTTCGCAGCTCACGGATATTACCTGGCCACTCATGTTGCTGCAGTTTAAGCATATCCTCATGGCTCCATACCACCTCTTTAACGCCAAGCTCTGAGGCTAACTGGCAGGTAAAGTGATGAGTCAGCTCTACAATATCTTCAGGTCTATCACGCAGGGGGGGGATCACAATATCAAGCACGTTGAGGCGGTAGTATAGGTCACGCCTAAAGTTGCCCTCTTCAACCTCCTCAGATAACTTGCGGTTAGTCGCCGCTAGTACCCGGACATCAATATTAATCTCTTTCTCACTGCCGACGGGTCTAATGGTTCTTTGTTCTAATACTCGCAGTAATGCCGTCTGCATTTTTAGCGGCATCTCACCAATTTCATCGAGAAAAATAGTGCCACCCGAAGCAAAACTAAACAAACCTTCGCGATTACCTTTTGCGCCGGTAAAAGAACCTGCGGAGTGACCAAATAACTCACTTTCTAATAACTCTGGAGCGATGGCGCCACAGTTAACCGCTACAAATGGCCCTTGGCGGCCACTCAATGTATGCAGCTGTCTGGCCACCAACTCCTTACCTGTACCTGACTCACCTTCAATCAAGACCACGGCATTGGTTGGCGCCACACGGGCAATCACATCTTTTACTTCAGTCATCGCATCGCTCTGGCCAATAATGGTAGAGGATTGATTAAAAGAGACTTCGCGGCGAAGCATTAAGTTTTCTCGCTTTAGTAAGCGACGCTCAATACAGCGATCAACGGCTTTCATCATCTGCTCTAGATGGAACGGCTTCATAATAAAATCAGATGCCCCTGCGCGCAGAGCTTTTATTGCCACATCCATATCCGCATAACCTGTCATAAAGATGATGTCAGATCGTCGCTCTTGATCATTGAGTGCTTCGTGCCATTCAATACCTGAACGCCCTGGTAAGCGAATATCCACAATAAGCAGGTCAAAGTGACAGCGTGAGCGTAACTGTTCTGCGTCCTCCACACTGGAAGCGGTTTCCACCAGCGCAAACTTCTTTGCCAGTGCCTTTTTCAAAAAGCTGCGCATACCAGGTTCATCGTCAACAATTAGTACTGATACAGCGGAAGGAATTGGCTTCATAGTATTTACTCTCTGGCTCATCTTGTCTTAAACAGGACATTTTGACTCATAATGAACAAAGTCTACCACCTAACGGCTGGAAATAGGTCACTATGAACCACGGTTTAGCGATGTTGGGACATATTGTCTGAATGCTTTTTAATAAGCATGGGATCAAGCTCACACTTAAGCGACTGATGTGATACAAAATCCTCGAAACTATAAATGGCATCAAACTTGCTCTTGTTTGCACAAGTGATTTCACTTTTCAGTGGTTACTCAGGTATAGAGCAACCCATTTATATTTGCCAAGGAGTAAAAATGTTAAACCTTAAACGCGTTATTGGTCTTGCTGTGACTGCTGCATTGTTTGTTGGAATGCCTGTTCAAGCCAATGAAGTTATTAAGCTAGCAACCACAACCAGTACTGAAAACTCAGGCTTGTTGAAGAACCTTTTACCTACTTTCGAAGCCGAAACAGGTTATAAAGTTCAGGTGATTGCAACAGGGACTGGTAAAGCCCTTAAGCTTGCTCGCCAAGGTGACGTTGATGTTGTAATGACTCACGCACCAGCAGCTGAAGCTAAGTTCGTTTCAGAAGGATATGGCAGACTTCCACGTGGGATAATGGAAAATGATTTTGTTATCTTAGGTCCAAAAAATGACCCTGCTAAAATTCGCCCGAGTGATTCAGCTGAAGCTGCATTTGCTAAAATAGCTAAATCGGGTGCACCTTTCATTTCTCGTGGTGATAATTCAGGCACCAATATGAAAGAGCTTATTCTTTGGAATAAAGCCGATGTTAAGCCTGATTTTGCGGGCTATACTTCTGTTGGCCAAGGCATGGGCAAAACACTATTAATGGCAAATGAATTACAAGGTTATACACTTTCTGACCGTGGTACTTTTGTTGCCTACTCAGGTAAGATTGACCTAGCAGTAGATTTTGATGGTGGCAAAGCACTCGCTAATCCTTATCAAATTATGCTGATCAATGCTGAAAAATACCCAGATTTGAACCATAAAGGGGCTAAAGCATTAAGTGATTGGTTGATCAGCGCAGAGGCGCAAGGGATGATCAATAACTACAAAGTTCAGGGAGAACAATTGTTCAAGGCAACTTATAGCGAATGAATGAAGGCTGGTTAGCCCTAACACAGCAGGCATTAAGCCTGCTGTTTTCATTGGATCCAGAAGTCTGGTCCATTATATCGGTATCTTTTTCAGTATCATTTGCAGCATTAGCTATCACCTTGCTGCCCTCTATGGTACTCGGCTTTCTGCTGGCATTTTCTCGCTTCCGCGGCCGCTGGCTGGTTACCAACCTAATTCAAACCCTGCAATCTGTACCTACTGTTGTTATTGGTCTGCTAGTCTACCTGCTGCTCACTCGTATGGGGCCACTTGGCGATCTTAAATGGTTATTCACCCAAAAAGGCATGATTTTAGGGCAGATGATGATTTGTGCGCCGGTGCTTGTCGCCATGAGCCAAGCCGCATTCACCAGTGTTGATCGCCGAGCATGGGAAACCTCTCGCACGCTAGGCGCACCATGGTACAACGCAATCTGGGCAGTCTGCCGCGAGTTAAAAGTGCCGCTATTGCTAGCGATAATCGCGGCATTTAGTCGTATTCTGACTGAAGTGGGTTGTTCAATGATGGTCGGCGGCAACATCGCCGGCGTGACCCGAAATATCCCAACAGCTATCGCCCTAGAAACCAGTAAAGGTGACTTTGCCCAAGCCATTGCGCTTGGTCTAGTCCTGCTAGTATTAGCGCTAGTGCTAAACTTTGCCTTAGGTACCCTAAGAGGCAAAGCAGAGCCGAGGAGTCATTAATCAGCATGGCAAAAATTATTGCACAAGATCTTGAGATGCGATTTGGTGATAAACATCTGTTTAGCGCCGCCGAATTGATATTTTCGCAAAACCAAGTAATCCACCTGCAAGGTGATAATGGCTGTGGCAAGACCACATTAATGAAATTATTAGCGGGATTGATTAAGCCAACTCAGGGGCAAGTGCAAGCGATTGGCTACTCACTAGCTCCTTGGTGGCGCAGTAACTCCATCGTCGGTAAGGCGCTTTATCTGCATCAACACCCATATCTATTTGATGGCACAGTGCTCTATAACCTGACTTACCCGCTATCGTTTTCAGATAACGATAAAGTCAGACTTAACACTCGCACTGAGCAGGCGATTGAGATGGCGCAATTAGGCCACTTGCTAAGCCAATCCGCCTCAAGTTTATCGGGTGGAGAGCGACAACGGTTGGCAATAGCACGTGCTTGGATTGTAGAGCCTAAGCTCATGATGCTCGATGAGCCGACATCAAATATGGATAAGCACTCGCAACACCTGGTATTGCAGATGGTCGCCGATCTTAAAAAGCAGGGTACAGGCATGATCATTAGTAGCCACCAGTCGTGTATGCTGACCCAAATATGTGACCATGTATGGCTTATCGATAACAATAAAATAAGCAGTAATGATAAGGTGCCTGAAGCACCACCTACATTAGCAGTTCATATTAATCCCAATATGCTCAACAATATGGCCTAATAGCTGTACTAAAATTGCTACCTCGCCAGCATTAAGTTGCTTTGCGTCGGAGTATGATTGCTATTGTTAAGTAAGCCCCTAATAACAGGAAGAAGTGATGACGATAACGATCGATGCAGTGATCCTCGCCGGCGGTATGGCCAGACGTATGGGCGGCAACGATAAAGGCTTAGTAGAATTAGAAAGCCAGCCGATGATAAAACATGCAATTGACAGGATAAATCCTCAAGTTAAGGAGATCCTGATCAACGCAAACCGTAATCAAAAGGTGTATTCTGAATTCGGCTTTGAGGTCATCAGTGATCAAGACAGCGGTTATCTTGGCCCCTTAGCAGGCATGATCACCGCGATGAGTCACACACAAGCAGACTATTTAATGGTCGTACCTTGCGATTGTCCGCTGTTGCCAAGTGATTTAGTCAGCAGAATGCTAACGCAGTTAACTGCTGAAGATGCAGAACTTGCAGTTGCAAGCGATGGTAAACGCGAACAGCCGGTAGTGATGCTGTTAAAGCCAAGTTTACGTGCATCAATGAAAGCATTTTTAGATGCTGGCGAACGTAAAATCGATTTTTGGTACGCCAAGCACAATTACGTAGTGACTGATTTCAGCGACCAGCCGAACGCCTTTATTAACGTCAATACGCCAGAACAAAAACAGCAACTTAGCGAAGCTATCGCCAACGAAAAGAATAACCTGAGGTGTAAATGAGCATACCTTTTACTAATCCGTTACCTATTCCCGTTCTCGGATTTTGTGCCTATAGCGGCACAGGCAAAACCACTTTATTAAAGCAATTGATCCCAGAGCTTAACCGTCGTGGTGTTCGCCTCGCTGTTATCAAGCACGCTCATCATAATTTTGATGTCGATATTCCAGGCAAAGACAGTTTTGAAATGCGTAAAGCTGGTGCCAAGCAGATGCTAGTCGCCTCTCATGTTCGCTGGGCATTAATGACCGAAGATGCGCGCGATAGCGATCCAGAGCTGCCTCATCTGTTAAACCAAATTGAAGCTGATAAAGTCGATATCGTCTTGGTTGAAGGTTTTAAAAAGCTCGAACTGCCAAAAATTGAATTACACCGCGCCGCTCATGGGAAACCGTTCATCCATACCCATGACGACAATATTCAAGCGATTGCTTGTTGCGATGATACCGAGCTGCCTGCCGAGCTAAAACGTTTAGATATTAATAATGTGCCGCAGATAGCCGATTATGTCTGTGACTACATTGCCAGCTGGAAGCCCTGCCCTATCGATTTGCCAATGGCGCCTAGCTGTGGTTGCGAGCTAGATAACAGCACCACGCTGTCGGTACGCCAAGGCATTGATAAAATTCTCTCTTACGTTAGCCCAGTAACCGCGACTGAAACCGTTGCATTAGATGAGCTAGACAATAGAGTGCTCGCAAGTGATGCGATCTCACCTGTTAACGTGCCGCAGCATACGAACTCAGCGATGGACGGCTACGCTTTCAAACTCGCAGAGAACGATCAACCTTATAAGATGGTTGGCGAAGTGATGGCAGGCCACGCTTATGCTGGCACCATTCAAGCCGGTGAAGCAGTACGCATTATGACAGGTGCTCCAGTGCCAGCAGGCGCTGATACCGTGCAATTGCGAGAACTAGCCAACGAGCAAGATGGTCAAGTGAGCTTTGAAGGCGAGATGGCTTTAGGTCAACACGTCAGACAGGCGGGCGAAGATATTGCCCAAGGTGCAACCGCGCTTGCTGCCAATACTCGACTGCATGCTGCCGAGCAAGGTTTACTCGCATCCCTTGGTTTTGGCGAACTCCCCGTCTTTAAACGTCCAACTGTTGCGGTGTTCTCCACTGGCGATGAAGTTTGCCAGCCGGGTGAGCCATTACAACCAAACTGTATTTTTGATTCCAACCGCTACACCATCAAGTCGATGGCAAAGAAGCTCGGTTGTGAAGTGATTGATTTAGGCATTATTCAAGACTCTGAAGCTGCGCTAGCTGATGCACTTAAAAATGCCGCCAAGCAAGCTGATATCGTTATCAGTTCAGGTGGTGTATCGGTCGGCGATGCCGACTACATCAAAACGGTACTCGAGCAGGTTGGCCAGATTAACTTCTGGCGAATTAACATGCGTCCGGGTCGCCCACTGGCCTTTGGTCAAATCGATAACAGCTTATTCTTCGGCCTGCCGGGTAACCCCGTTGCAGTGATGGTGTCGTTCCTACAATTTGTACAACCTGCCATTCGCAAGCTTGCGGGTGAGCAAAACTGGACACCGACTATGGTGCCAGCAACCACAGATAAACCACTGCGCAGCCGAGTCGGTCGTACCGAATTTATGCGCGGAGTGTACCATCTAGCCGCTGATGGTAAGTTACATGTAACCACAACAGGTGCTCAAGGCTCAGGGATGCTTAGCTCTATGGTAAAAGGAAACTGTCTCATCGTGATAGGTGAAAAAGATGACCAGTTACAACCAGGTGACACAGTTTATATCCAACCTTTTGCCGACCTGTTATAGAGGTCATGTAGGTAAGTAGTATGAGTTTGATCGTTGATAACTTTGGCCGCACAGTCGAATACCTACGGCTGTCGGTCACCGACCGCTGTGATTTTCGCTGTGTTTACTGCATGAGTGAAGACCCATGCTTTTTAAGTAAAGAGCATGTACTTAGTCTTGAAGAACTCGCATGGGTTGGCCAAGCCTTTACCGAGTTAGGCGTGAAGAAAATTCGCCTCACTGGTGGCGAGCCGCTAGTACGTACTGACTGCGATCAGTTAGTTAAACTATTGGGCAAATTGCCGGGGCTTGAGGAGCTGTCGATGACCACCAACGGCTCGCGCTTAACCCGCTTTGCCCAAGAGATGCATGATTCAGGACTTAATAGGCTCAATATCAGCTTAGATACCCTCAAGCCTGATCTGTTCACTAGCTTGACCCGTAATGGCAAAGTCGATCGTGTAATAGCCGGTATTGACGCAGCATGTGCAGCTGGCTTTAAGAAAATTAAAGTTAACGCCGTTATTTTGCGCGGTCAGAATGATGATGAAGTGCTCGATCTCATCGAATTCTGCCGCGAACGCGAACTTGATATAGCCTTCATCGAAGAGATGCCGTTAGGCGTCATTGATGAACGTAAACGCAGTCGTCATTGCAGCAGTGAAGAGATCAAAGCGCTAATTCGTGAGCGTTATGAGCTCAACATATCTAACCGTCGCACCGGTGGCCCAGCGCGTTATTACACCATGCCGGGCAGCGATATTCATGTTGGCTTTATCTCGCCTCACAGCAATAACTTCTGTCACGAATGTAACCGCGTGCGTGTCACGGTAGAAGGCAGATTGTTATTGTGTTTAGGCAATGAAAACTCCGTCGATTTAAAAGCGATTGTGCGTGAATTCCCCGGTGACATAGAGAAGCTGAAAACCGCGATTTTAGACGGTATCAAGCACAAACCAAAAGAGCACCACTTTGACCCCAACGGCGAAACCCAGATCTTAAGGTTTATGAATGCCACAGGTGGTTAGGCGTTCTTGAACGGTTATGCCGCTGATGGTGTTTGTATTAGCCGTAAGTGTTTGGCCGTTTCAATGAGTTTAAACATGAAACCCGACGCCAAAAGCGTCGGGTTTTGTTTATTTAACTGATAGGTATCTCATGATTGATTCAGCACTAATCTAAAAGTTAAACAAAAGTCATTTTTGGAAACGAATGAGTAATGTCTGATAACAGTGGTTCCAATTGCCTGCTGCATGTGATGAGCAGGATGCTCAAATGTCGTGATCACATGGATGTGAATGAACGACCGTATGTGCAGACGCTACAGAGGCTCGCTGCAAGCACATCTGACCTCCAAGGATGGAGGAAATACCAAATTTTGTATGGAGCAGAATTGGCCATGGAAACTCTACGATGGCATCCATGCCATCAAAGGCCGCAGCCGCATCTACACCAGGTTGGAAAAACATTTAGACTTGGGCTTCGGCGTCACTAATTAAAACAAAAAACTCACGAAAAACTCTGTGCTAACATTTCACACCCACTCCTCACCGAAGCCATTGAAGTCACCGAAGCCATTGAAGTCATTGAAGTCATTGAAGTCATTGAAGAAAAGTTGCGTGAGCGAGGCATGAATGCCCAAATATCATAGGCAATGATATCCCCAACATCAGATACGGAAACGCCCAAAGTTATTAGCTTTGGGCGTTTCTTCTAACAAATTTGGCTACAATGTATCGAGCCTATAGCTCCATATGCAGAATTGGAAATGGTTTACCCATATCATCAAGTGGTGAGCGCGAAACAACTTTAAAACCCATATGCTGATAGAAACCTACCGCAAGTGGATTCTGCTCATTAACATCAACCTTGGCAGCGGCTAATTGCTCGATGGCATATTGCAATAACGCTGTACCAACACCTAAGCCTCTAGCTTCATTTAAAACAAATAGCATCTCAACCTTAGCATCGTGAACACCGACAAATCCAAGGATTGAACCGCTTTCGCTTTTAATGCACCGCAGTGTTACTGCAGGAAAGGCCTGTTCGATAATTATTGGTTTAAAAAACTCAATATCTTCTTCTGTTATAAAATCATGAGTGGCTCGGACTGAGTTTTCCCAAACAGCAAGCATTTCTGCGTAATATTCAGGAAGCACATTTTCTACAATCATAGTTTTGTCTCGATAGTTGACTGAAATTGATGTGCAGCCGCCAGTGTATTTTATGCCACTAACACCAATAGATCTACCTTCGGTATATGCTCTAGCTTTATTGGTCACCTTACTATCTATTACTGGAATTGGGCACTAGTGACTTCAATGAGCTCAACGTTAACCATAGAAAGAGTGAAATCAACATCCACTCACAAGTCGCAGAAAACACCAGTTCCCCATCGAAGTTGCCGAAGCACGTTGGAATAAATCACGTGAAGCCGACAAGGAAGTCGGGTTAGCTTTCGCGGGGCAGGATGTCCCATCGGAAGCGTTAGTGATTTATCCATAAGTATGAGGATCAACAACTTCGTTAGGGGCGGCACGGGTGATCCAAGAGGGGATTGCTGTTGTTCCCCTTTTGGCCGAGTGTGAGCAGGAAGCTCACGACCATTATCAAGCGGAGCTTGATTGATTTAGTTGTTAGACGAAGTCTAACTTAAAGGTCAGGCGCAGCCTGATGTTCAAGAAGTCACCCACCGTACAGCAAATTTGTGGTTCACCCAACTTGCAGATACACTTAATACTTAAGTAACCTTTTGAATTATATCCCTATGGCCTTTTCCCGAAAAAAGTGGAATACCATTATCATTCTGGCATCTATCTTAATGATCTCAGTACTCACTGTCATTGAAGACAATCGTCACCAACCAACCATGCAGACGCAGGCTCTTTTCGATCAATCAGCGCCGCTGTCTCAACTGCAACTTGGTGACCATTGGCTGCAAAAACGTCAGTCCGGTTGGCAATGCAGCGAAGAAGTACTTAACTGCCTAGAATGGGCTAATGCATGGGAACAACTGCATATTTCGGCTTTAACCGAACAGCCACAAACCGAAGGCGAACCACAAGAAGTGGTGATCCAGATTGCCGATATTGATACCGCACTACTTTGGATCCTGTTTGATAACCAAGGCTTATTAAAGTCACCCACAGGTAACTGGTACCAAATTCCAGCTAGTTTGCGTGTGCCTTTGATCCCGATTGTTCGAGCCAAAGTTAACTAAACATATTTCTATACCCAACAGCGTCATTCAATAAGAGAGAAACAATGCCGGAACTCCCAGAAGTAGAAGTCACCAAGCAAGGAGTTTCTCCTTATCTAATTGATAACACTGTGACGGATTTAATCATTCGCAACCCTTCTCTACGTTGGCCTGTACCCGAGATAGCCAAACAGATCATTGGCCAAACCATTCGAGCTGTGCGACGCCGTGCAAAATACTTACTGATAGATACTGACGCAGGCACAACTATTGTCCACCTTGGCATGTCTGGCAGTTTACGTATATTGCCAGCGAGCACCCCAGTGGAAAAACATGATCATATTGATCTGGTGCTCGCCAGTGGTAAAGTCTTGCGTTACAACGACCCACGACGTTTTGGTGCATGGCTCTGGAACGAGCTACCAGAACAAGCTCATCCACTATTAGCTAAGTTAGGGCCTGAACCGTTAGAAAGCGCCTTCAACAGCAGTTATCTGTTGAGCGTTTTGGTAAACAAGAAGAAGGCGATAAAACTGTGCTTAATGGACAATCACATCGTGGTTGGGGTGGGGAATATTTATGCCAATGAGGCACTATTTGCAGCGGGTATTCATCCACAAGCTGAGGCGGGTAAGGTCGATGCCGAGCGCATTACCATATTAGTTGCAGAGGTAAAACAGATCCTTGCCCGAGCGATTAAACAAGGCGGCACTACCTTGAAAGATTTCACCAACGCCTATGGTAAACCCGGTTACTTTGCCCAAAAGCTACATGTATATGGTCGAGGTGGTGATACTTGTACCCATTGCGGTCAGTTGCTGAGTGAAATACGCTTAGGCCAGCGAGCCACTGTATTTTGTAGCATCTGCCAACAGCGTTAATCGCCAGCTCTTGTAAGTTGCTTGCCTAATCGGGTGCGATAAAGGTAGATGCCTATTGCTAGCGCTATTGCAAATAGCGCTACGCTAACTTGCAGATGATGCTCGTCGCTCAGGTTAACTCCCGCTCCGGCAAAACTAAAGATGAACATCTGCGGTAAAAAGCCAATACCGCTACCCACAAAAAACTGCCACGGGCTAACACAAGTAGTCCCTGCAAGCAGATTAGTGATGTAATTGCTACCAAGCGGCAATAGACGGATCATCAAAGCTTTAAGCCACGTCTTGTGGATAATCAGCGACTCTAGTCGTGCAAGCTTTTTCGCAAAGCGGCGCTTAATCTGCTCACGAAACACAAAGCGGGAAAAGTAAAATAGGATGATACAACCCAACAGCGCCGCGATAGTGGCAAAGATAGCCCCCTGCACACCACCCAACGCATAACCAAAAACAAACGCCAGAACTTGCCTTGGCCCAGCAATACAGGAGAATAAAGCTCCCATCAATACCAGTTCAGCCACAGCGCGGGAGCCATTCTGGGCTACATAATCAGCAACCCACTGACTATCACTCAAGCGTTGAAAGAAACCTTGTTGAACTGCCACAGCCACCAATATAGCCATAAATAGCAGCCCAACGAGCCTGACGAACAGCTTAATGTTCACGATTTATCTCTGTTAAGCAAGAAAAGCGCTATTAGAAGCGGTATTCATACGTACCAAACACAGTGGCATCGGTATCATTTTCTTCGGTTTCAAACTCAGATTGTGACACAGTACCGCCAACACTCATCATCCCTTTCCACATCGGCATGCGGTAACTCAACTCTAGCATCAGCAAGTCTTCTTTAGGTGGCTGTGGGGCCCATGGAGAGCTTGGCGTCTTGCCATCTTTATTTAGCTGAGCATAACGCAAAAGCGAGGTAAAACCTTTACTGTTGGCATATTGTCCAATTAAACCTAACACATAGACATTGGCATCACTGTCATAGGTGCTACCGAGAGAACGACCGTAGTAGCGCGAGCCACTTTGATAAGTGGAGTGCTCATAAAAACAGTTAAAGGCATTGGCATCCTCACCACAAAAAACCATGGTGTCGGTATATTCAAAGAACAGCTTATACTGCTGACCGTCTAAATTAAAACGGGTGTCGGCGCCAAACATCGATCCACAATCGACAATATCCCATGGCATGCTGCCTTTTGAGTCTTCACAGGTTCTCTCATAGTAAAGACCAAACGGTACGTTGTACCAGGTATCGCTAAAGCGGATGTCATAGCCGGCCATCTGATTACCATAGTTGGTACAACCGCCACCAGTATCATTACGGCAGTCTTTCTGACCCGTAATCGATTTAAAGGCACTCTCAAAGGAACACTCTTGACCATCACCACAAAATTGCGTGGTCCAAGAAACACCGATCTCTAACTGTCTAAATGGACGAATAGAGCCTCGTAAATTCCACAATAGCGTATTCGGAACAGCCCGCTCCTCCTCCATCATGCTCAAGCCTGCAGTAAAGTTCCACGGACCAATCCAAGACAGCCAAGGAGTTTCAAATGCTTGGGCATTATTACGGCTTAACATTAGTGATGGCATAGGTCTGGCGTTGTTTGATTTGTGCAGTGAAGAGTCAAACCCTGGCCCCCACCACTGTTCGACAGCACCTAGCGTCACCATCCAATTACCCATCGCCATCGCGAGATAGGAGTCGTCAAAACGAAACTCTTTTTCGTCTGCAGGATCGTAGTTAGCCGAAGCTGATACCTTATAGGCAAATCGATCACCTAAGTATTCATAAGAAGCATTGGCCTCGCCTTGCTCACGATAGTCAGAGCCAAAGTGTTGGAATCTTGCAGGATCGCTTGCTGCAGCAAGCTTAATGCGGGTGTTGCCACGGTTCTCAACCGCATTACGGTAGTTAAAATTAACGCGAGCATAGGCATCGACTAATGCGGCCGACAGTGTTGAAGGCTCCGCTTTGGCAAGATCTGCACCTATACCAGACCACATTAACGGGTAAGTATTTACAGGTACGGTAATTACCCCTGCATCGGCTAATGCCTGAATATCGGCTCTCAAATAGATATCAGAGGTATCCACCCATGGTGCTGCACTTAACATTGCTGAACTACACACACTCAATAGCGCCAACAGCTTAATGCTGAGTGATAAAGCTAATTTTTTCATGTTCTACTGCTTATCCATGTTCTTTTTTGATGAGAGCATTGGCCACGTCAATGTGGACAAATTGGCTGACGTCACCGCCGTGGTGCGCCACTTCCTTAACTAAGGTTGAAGAGATAAAAGAGTTTTCTTCTGCTGGAGTTAAAAATACACTTTCTAAATCGGGACTAAGACGCCGATTCATGTTGGCTAATTGGAATTCATACTCAAAGTCAGAAACGGCGCGCAAGCCTCGCACCAATACGCTAGCTCGTTGGTCCTTAGCGAAATCCACTAGCAGCCCGCTAAAACCAACCACCTCAACATTATCCAAATGAGCGGTGACCGTCTTAAGCAGTTCAATCCGTTCATCTAAGGTAAAACGTGGTTTTTTGGATGGGTTAAGTGCAATGCCAATAACCACATGCTTAAATAATTTAGCCGCACGCTCAATCAGATCGGCGTGACCATTAGTAACGGGATCAAATGTTCCTGGGTATATGGCTCGTGTATGCACAATTATCTACTCATGTTTAAATAAAAAGATGTTAGTTATGACTCTAAAACAACGGCATTTTAAGGCCACTATCTTACGCGCTATCGGCTAGATTGTGAATGCACAAGCTTAGATATTCCTTAAGCGAGGTTGTCAGCAAACTTGAAGCTACTTAACCTTAGGCCAAGTTAACTGTTCGGGGGACTGCCAGTGCTGTAACTGCTCAATCACCGCTTGGCTGCTAAAAGCAACACCTGATGGCGGGGCAACACAGTATTGATAAGCTTGCGCTTTATAGTTGAAATTTAAGCTGTAGGCATGCAGGTAACCTCTATCTGACGCTTCGCCGCCATATAATTCGTCGCCTAATATCGGCACACCGATGCTGGCTAGCGCTACTCGCAGTTGATGGGTTTTGCCACTTAAAGGTTTAAGCAGATAGAGGCGCAAGCCATCGCCGACAGAGTAAGAGAAAAACTGTGTTTTAGCGGGGTTATTCATGCTGCGCAATAATTTATGCATACTGCGCCGAGATTTGGCCATATCACCAACCACCCAACCTTGTTTCTTTTTAGGTTTACCTTTTGCCAGCGCTAAGTAGTACTTTTGCACCTTATGCTCGCTAAATTGACGAGTAAATTCAGCGGCGGCAGCGGAGGATTTAGCAAGGATAAGTAACCCAGAGGTCAAAGTGTCTAAACGATGGACCGAGAACAGCTTTATCCCTAGATCGAGTTCAGCTTGAGCGACCACACCAGCGGAGCCATCTTGGCTGTGGAAATGGACATTAGCTGACTTACAAATAACGATAAAATCAGCTTCATCGGCAATGATTTGGTACATAAGGGTTCCACAAACAGGCATGAGCAGTTTAATAACTAAGATGTTCGGGTATCAAAAAGTAATCAGTACTTTTAGCCCCGGCTGGTTATCCATTAAGGCTATTTTAGCATTATGCCGCGACAGAATCGCCTTCACCATAGATAAACCTAAGCCTGTACCTTTTTGGTGTCTGCTTGGATCTAAGCGCACTAAGCGCTCAAACACTTTATCGCGAGAGCCAACTGGGATCCCTGGACCATTATCTTGAATAGATATCACATTACGATTTTGTGAGATAACAATCTCAGCGCCTTCACCGGAGTATTTAATCGCATTATCGACCAAATTAAATAACGCCTGGAATAACAAGTGCTTGTCACCACTAACGTTAAACTCTTCGCCGGTCATCAACTTAAGCGACTGACCATTAAACTCCGCCATCGCCTCAGCCATCTCAAACAGATCTCGGCTGATATTTTGTAAGCTTAATGATTGTAGTTCTAAGGTCTGTTGTCCCTCTTCAATACGTGTCAGAGACAGCATAGCGTCGAACGTCGCTAAACAATGGTCTAGCTCTTCGGTAATAATCGCACAGCCTTCGGCCAGCTCCTCTTGAGGCTTATCTGGCAGCTGCTCTAGACCTATTCGCAGATGAGACAGTGGTGTACGCAGATCATGGGCAATATTATCGGTAACGCCGCGTACGGCTGCGAGGTTCTTCTCTAGCGTGTCTAGTACTCGGTTAAATTGCTGCGCCAACATATCGAACTCATCTTGGCGCCAACTCACCGGTAAGCGAGTCGAATATTGTCCCTGCTCTATCTGTTCGCTTAAGCGATTATATTGCACTAACCTTCGTAAAATGGCCTTTGAAAACAGATAACCGAGCGCCAAGGTTAGCACCACGGTTAGCATCAGCGCAGTAATCGCTGCATTGGTAAACTTATCGATTAGGGTGCCGAGTTGATCGACGCGCGTCGCGATTAATACCGGTCCATAACGAGTCATCACCATGCCACCAGTAAGAATATGTATCTTATCCGGCCCACCAGTAAATACCGGAAACTCCCGCTTAGCGGGTAACATAGGCATATCTTTCGGGATCATGCTTAAAGAGCCAATAAGATCGAGGGAGTTGCGCCATACAATGAGGGCGACTTTTGGATCGGCACTGCGTACTTGAGTTGCAAAGCTGCGTCTATCAAGCGTGAGCGCCATCTGCTGATAGCGGGTTTTCTCTGCATCAAGGTGTAGATCTAGTTGATACTCTTGCTCATTAATCAACTGGCGGTACATGCCGAGTAGCAAGGTGCCAATAATCAAAGTCACCAAGGCAGAGAAAATAATAGTAATGCGCCATGCACTACTCTGGTAGGGCTTAATGCCCTTGGCGTAAGCGATAACCTGCCCCTCGGACAGTTTCAATCAGCTCGCCATGGCCTAGCTCTTCAAACTTGCGTCTAAGCTTAGCGATATGTACATCAATCACGTTAGTGCGCGGATCAAAATGGTAGTCCCACACAGCTTCAAATAACAAAGTGCGACTAATCACTTGATTCTCATGTTCCATCAGGTATTTCAGTAACTGAAACTCTTTCGGTTGCAGTAAGATCTCTTGCCCATCAAGGGTCACCTTACGGGTTAGCAATTCAATCGACAGTGGACCAACAGTTAAATCAGTCACCATTGGCTGAGATTCGCCGCGCTGCATCAATTTTTCTGCCCGCACTAATAGCTCGGAAAACGCAAATGGCTTAGTCATATAGTCATCGCCACCAGCACGTAAGCCTTTAACACGCTCATCAACATGGCTTAATGCAGATAGAATCAGTACTGGAGTTTGGCTGCCTGTTGCACGCAGAGCTGCTAATAACTTAAGACCGTCGAGCTGCGGTAACATGCGATCTAATATGATTAAGTCATACTTCATGCTGGTTGCTAGCAATAATCCTTGATGACCATCGGTAGCCGTTTCAATATTGTGCCCCTGCTCTATAAATCCTTTTACAACATATTCAACTGTCGTCGCGTCGTCTTCGACCATGAGTATTTTCATGCTTTAATCCCATTTGAGCAGTGGTAGTAATTGCTTGTTTTCCATGTCGAAGGCCAACTTACGTTTACCATCAACCTCTAAAATCTCTAACTCTATGTAGCTTATCCCAAGGTCATTATCGACCTCAGCTTTTACTAAGTGGCCACCGCTGTCTTTGCAAACAATCGTTAGCATCTCAGAGAATGTGATTCCATTCTCCTTCAGCATCATAATGCCAGCAAGCTCGTCGTTGTCGCCATTTTTCAGGCGTTCAACATCGCGCTCCTTGAGGCTGCCATCTATCGCGCGGTATTCATACTCTATTTTCGTTTTTGCTTCTGGATCGATAACCTTAAACTCATAGACCAACTCTCCATTTTTAAGTTCGGCTTCAAATTCAGAGATCACGCCTGGGTGCTGCTGTTCGAGCTTTTGCATCATCTCTATCGGCGATGGATAATCACCGGTCGACATGAGCGGATACAAACCTTGTCCTGCAAATGCACTACCTGATACTAATAACAACCCAACTAGCCAACGAGCCATGGCTCCTCCGAAAACTAAAACGCTAAATCACTTTCTATAAAGAATTATTGAGAAACCAGACGCATACTGTCAATTTCTATTTCAATGCCTTGCCATTCATCATCAACTTCACCAATCAAAGTAACCTTGGTGTCACTTGAGACGTCCATTTCACGCCACAATGCATTATCAATTTCAACTTCTACATCACCACTTTCGTCGCGAAATAGATACTTTTCATCACCTAAACTTTGGACTAGATAACCGGTTAATTCAACGGGGGTGTCATCTTTTGACTTGGCAGCGTCAGCAGCGGTCGAGGCATGACTAGCAACACCTGGGCCATTATAAGCAGCCATTGCAGGCATGGTTAATACCGCTGATAAAATAATTGAACCAGTTAGTGCTTTTTTCACTGAATAAACTCCCCATCAAGATTAGGTGTCCATATTATAAAAAAACACATAACAGCAAGGTGACGTAAAGATTAAACTTTGATCATACATTTTGCCAAAAACTAGCTTTCTGTTTCAGTTTGAGGTTCCAAGATATGGATCAGCTCAGACTTCAACGCTACCGTGGTCTCCGCCCCTTCTACAAGCTCAAGCTTTTTGGCTAAGTGCAGCGGCACCTCAGCATTAATTTTATGTTTTACACCAACCACACTTGCTAACACTCTTACCGTCTCGCCCATGACCAACATCGACTCGATAGTAATATCGAGTTTGTTAAAACTACGACACAGTCTTCCTTGCTTGATCGAGTTGAATCTAACACCCTGATTGGGAATGACCCAGCGTACTTTAGTGCCCACTTCTAAGCTTTCAAAATAGGTACTCGCAATCAGATGCTCACCAAATTTTAGCCAAGTGATCTGCCGCTCCTCTTCTTGCGCAATAACAAATGCATCAAAAATATTACGCAGTCCCATCTGTTTAGCAACGGCTTCATCACGCGGCCTCGTCAGCACCTCTCGTGGAGAACCCTGTTGCAACATTTTACCTTGGCTTATCAAGATCATGCTATCAGCTAATAACAAGGCTTCGTTGAGATCGTGGGTCACCATAATCACCGGAATAGCCAATTGCTCTTTCAAACGAGCAAGCTCTAGATACAAACGCTCACGGGTTTCTCTATCCACTGCCGAGAAAGGTTCGTCGAGCAGCAATACTGAGGGCTCTCGCGCCAATGCGCGCGCCAAAGCCACTCGTTGTCGCTGACCGCCAGAAAGGTTGGCGGGTAATCTATCGGGTAACCCATGCAAGTTAACTCGCTCAAGCCAATCTTTGGCTCTTGTAGCACGCTCAGACTTAGGAATATGGTCTAGTGCGGCTATCACATTCTCTAACGCCGTGAGATTCGGAAATAGCCCAAAGTGTTGCGGCACATAGCCCAGATGCCGTTGCTGCGGAGTGAGTTGAATAGACTTATCACCGCAAAACCAACTGACTTCGCCATATCGAATTTCACCGGACTGCGGCTTATTGAGGCCCGCTATCATTCGCAGCAAAGTTGACTTTCCGCCACCAGATGGACCGACAACGGCAAGCACTTCGCCCGCTTTACAGACAAACTCAGCGTCAAGGTTGATATGTTCTGTTTGTTTAACCCGGCAGTATAGATCAGCGACGATTTGAGACATGTTGTCCTCCCACTCGTCGTGACAAACTGGTGGTAAGTGCCAATACGGTGATAGCAAATAGCAGCAGTACTAGCGACATATTACCAGCACTGGCAAAATCAAATGCCTGTACGCTGTCGTAAATTGAAATAGCGATGGTTTTAGTCTCACCAGCAATATTACCGCCCATCATCAACACCACCCCAAACTCACCTAAAACATGGGAGAAACACAGCACCATTGCGGTTAAAACGCCAGGCCACACCATAGGTAACTCTATTTTAAACAACACTTTTAGACGGCTCATACCACAACAAGCAGCAGCATCACGCACATCTTCAGGCACAGCTTCAAAGGCGCGTTGAATGGGTTGGATCGCAAAGGGAATATTAACCAAGATAGAGGCGATGACTAACCCTGAGAAATGGAATACCAATTGATGCCCAAGTAGCTGTTCTAGCATCTGCCCTAACCAAGACTCACTGCCGAGTCCTACCAATAAATAGTAGCCGATGACAGTCGGTGGCAGCACTAACGGCACCATCACCAGCGCCTCAACCCATGATTTTCCACGAAATTGGCGATAAGCCAAAAAACGCCCAGCCAAAATCGCCATCGGCACTAAAATGACCACGGTAACCGTGCTCAGTTTAATCGACAGCCAAAGTGCTTCCCAATCCATTAGTTATCCGCTTTGCCAAAACCGTACTCAGCAAAGATATGCTGCGCTTTATCGGTTTGAATATAGTGAAAGAAATTCTCTGCTGTTTGACCAGCCTTTAGGGTCAATACCATACGCTGTTTAAGCGGTGTGTATAGAGATTGCGGAATAACAACGTAATTAGCGCGGCGCTTAAACCGTTCGGCAGATGCCAAAGATAGCGCCACCAAGCCGCCTTGAGTTGAGCCACTGAGTGCAAACTGCGCTGCTTGGGAAACATTTTCGCCGAAAATGAGTTGTGGTTGAATGGCTTGCCATAGGTTTAAGTTTTTCAGCACCTCTTCGGCTCGCTCGCCGTATGGAGCATGATCTGGATTGGCAATAGCGAAACGCTTTAGTTGCTGACTGTTAACCAGCTGCTTCACGCCATTGAGTTGCTCATCGAGCTCAAGTGGTGAGTTCTTAGGGGCAGCTAAGGCCAGTTTGCCGACGGCATAAACAGCACCGTCTCCTTTCGCTTGGCCTGCATTGCTCAGCTGCTTGGTGTAACGTTCATCGGCTGATAGAAATAGCTCAAACGGCGCACCGTGTTTTATCTGTGCAACGAAATTTCCCGATGAGCCATAGGTGATTCGCACCCTAGCCCCCGTATCTTGCTGGAACTGTTTAGCGACATCATCTAAGGCAAACTTAATACTTGATGCTGCCGCAATAGCCGGTACATCTTCAGCCGCCAAAGCTTGTTGACTCAGTAACATCAACGGCATTAAAGCCGATAATAAAAACACCTTAAGCTTCATCAGGCAACACCCTCAAATTTTATTCATACCCATTGTACTTCAAGTACTCATTTAACAGGTATTTAGCCGAATGGGCATAGTCAGCTATTTTTTATTCCACACATCAGCAGCTTGTTCGTCGCTGTCACGTGCTTCAACCCAACTTGCACCTTCTTCACCCGCTTCAAGTTTCCAAAATGGTGCTTTAGTTTTCAAAAAATCGATTAAAAACTCACAGGCGGCAAATGCGGCTTTTCGATGTGCACTGGTTACGCCAATAAACACTATCTGCTCACCTAATGCCATTTTACCCACACGGTGGATAATCGTGACATGGTTCAGCGGCCAGCGCTCACGCGCTTGTGCTTCTATTTGATTTAATACCGCTTCGGTCATACCTGGATAGTGTTCAAGAGTAAGATCAGTCACAGCACTACCGTCATTAAAGTCTCGCACTTTACCCACAAAAGTAACTACGGCGCCATCACTATTATCTTGGCTAATCAGTTGATACTCATCAGGAACACTAAAGTCTGCTGTTTGTACGCGGATCATTTTAACCTCCAGTCACTGGCGGAAAGAAAGCGACTTCATCACCATCTTCAACGGCGGTGTCCCATTGACTGATGGTTTGGTTTACAGCAACGAGTAACTTGTCTGATGCCATCACTTTGGCCCATTTGTCATCGGTAGCAGCTAATGTCGCTCGCAGCCCTTCGGCTGTTTGAGTGTGCTCGCCCGCTTCGACTTTAACGCTAGCGGTGCCTAACAGTTCTCTTACTTGTGCAAAAAACAGTACGTTTATCATTTCATTTATACCTTAAAGTGACCCGATTTTCCGCCACGTTTCTCAAGTAGACGCACTTGAGAAATCACCATATCCTTTTGTACCGCTTTGCACATATCGTAAATAGTCAGCGCGGCAGTAGAGGCTGCAGTTAATGCTTCCATCTCGACACCAGTCTTACCTGATAACTTGCATAGGCTGCGGATCCAAACACGGTTATGTTCTGGTTGAGCTTCGAGTTCAACCTCAACTTTGGTCAGCATTAACGGGTGACAAAGTGGGATAAGATCAGAGGTTTTCTTGGCAGCTTGAATGCCTGCGATACGCGCAGTCGCGAACACATCACCTTTGTGATGGCTGCCACTCATAATCATTTCGAGTGTTTCACTCGCCATTTCAATATAAGCTTCTGCTCTCGCTTCACGTTCAGTCACTGACTTATCAGTCACATCAACCATGTGTGCATTACCGTCTGCATTTATGTGGGTAAAAGCATTTGTCATTAGCGTAAAACCTTCTTAATCAATATATTTCAAATCAAGGTATAGAGCGCTTGCGTACTCAACATTTGGATAGTGCGAACGCAAGGTATTATCTATAAGTTAGTCTGTTATTTTCTTAACGTGCATCACAAAATTACATGGTCGATGCGTAGCATCAAGCTGCTCTTTGAGCACTTTATTCCAGCCAGTTTTGCAGGCACCAGTAGAACCTGGTAGGCAGAATATAGCGGTTTTGTTGGCAATACCGCCTAATGCGCGCGACTGCACCGTAGAGGTGCCCAATTCGGTATAAGTAATATGGCGAAACAGTTCACCAAAACCTTCAATATCGCGATCAAAAAGTGGCTTCACCGCATCGGGGGTATTATCTCTTTCGGTAAAACCAGTGCCGCCGGTAGTGATAATCACCTGCACATTCTCTGAGGCGACCCACTGTGAAATCACCGAACGAATTTGGTATTTATCATCTTTGATAATTTGACGGTCAGCTAAGTGATGCCCGGCTTCAAGCAGCGCACTTTCTAAAAACTGTCCAGAGGTGTCATTTTCGATACTACGGCTATCTGACAGGGTTAATACAGCGATATTGAGTGGCAAAAATTGGCTCTGAGTACAATGTCCCATAACGGTCTCTTTAAATAACTAATTTAGGTAATGCAGCGATTATAGCGGCGTTCTGACGCAAGATATTTGCGTCAGATCAGAAATCAACCACCAATAGAAGCAAGGTGCTGGGTAACGCCTGTGATCCCATCATGCAAAAAGTGCGTCTCTTTTTTCTGCGCGAGTTGACCATGTAAGCGTTCAATTAACTCCGCTTGCTGATCGGGAGTTTGCAACAAGTCACGCAGATCGACACCATTTTCAGTAAACAAACACAGGTGCAACTTGCCCTTTGCCGATACTCGCAGGCGATTACAGCTGGCACAGAAATTTTTGGCGTAAGGCATGATTAGCCCGATACGACCTTGGTAGTCTTGATGACTAAAGTTTTGCGCAGGCCCGTCATCAACCGCTGGAACATCGAACTGCCAACCCGCTTGCTCAAGCTGAGTTTTGATATCAGCTCCTGCTAAGTGGTGAGCTTTGAAGTAGTCATGGCCTAAGCCAGTTTCCATCAGCTCAATAAAACGCAGATCGATTGGCGTGCTTTTTATCCAATGTAAAAAGCGTGGTAGATCTTTATCATTGAGGCCTTTAAGTAAAACCGCATTGATTTTAACTCGCTCAAAACCTGCCTCAAGCGCAGCATCAACACCGCGCATTACCTCATCAAATTTGTTCTCACCAGTGATCTGGTAAAACATCTTAGGATCGAGACTATCGACAGAGATATTGATACGTCTAAGTCCCGCGTCATACCACTCTTGTGCATGCTTAGCTAAGCGATAACCATTGGTGGTGGTCGCTATAGTATTAATTCTATCGTTATCTTTAATGATACGAATAATATCGGTGAAGTCTTTACGCAGCGATGGCTCACCACCAGTGATGCGGATCTTTTGCGTTCCGACTTGCGAGAATGCCGACACTAAATGCTCAATCTCATTAAGATCGAGAAACTTAGGTTTACCGTCTGGACGATATCCATCAGGGAGGCAATACGTGCATTTGAAGTTACATACGTCAGTGACTGACATACGCAGATAATGAAACCGTCGACCAAAATTGTCTTGTAGTTGGGACATGATCACCTTTCCAAGTAAGGGGAGGTGAGATCATTTCTTTTCTCACCCCGGTGGCGTTATTGCCACGGCTAAAAACCCGTATCTGTCTCGACGTAGGATTAGAAGCTCGGAGAACCGTCAGATTTGATTATAGGCGTATTTTGAGCACAAACCATAGCCAAACAGCCAAAACTCGTACAAAAAAACTGCACCTGTGGAATATTTGTGACAGCTATCACTCAAAAAAATGATTAAAATAGCTGCACAGTCAGCGCTTAAACTCTGTGCTGAAGCAAGATTTTCAGGTAAGGTGAGTTAAAACAATAAAACACCCGTTTACAGTGCAAGCATTTTTGCCATTCTGTATTTCATCGGGGGAGTAAAGGAAGGTGAACTGATGGAACGCGAATCGATGGAATTCGATGTTGTAATCGTGGGTGCAGGGCCCTCAGGATTGGCAGCAGCATGTCGTTTAATGCAAATATCTAAAGACAGTGGCCAAGAGTTAACTGTTTGTGTGGTAGAGAAAGGTTCAGAAGTCGGAGCGCATATTCTCTCCGGTGCAGTGTTTGAGCCTAAGGTATTAGGCGAGCTATTTGATGACTGGAAAACCACTGGCGCACCACTGCTCACTGCCGTCACCCAAGACGAAATTCACATGCTGAGTTCAGCGAGTGATTCCCGTGCCATGCCCAATGCGTTAGTGCCTAAAACCATGCACAACGAAGGCAATTATATTATTAGTGTTGGCAACCTATGCCGTTGGCTAGCAGAGCGAGCTGAAGAGCTCGGTGTCGAAGTATTCCCTGGCTTCCCCGCTAGCGAACTACTATTTAACGAAGATGGTAGTGTCAAAGGCATTCAAATCGGTGATATGGGAGTTGGCGAAGATGGCCAACCTAAAGATGGCTATGAGCCTGGCATGGAGCTACATGCCAAATATACCGTATTCGGTGAAGGTTGCCGCGGCCATTTAGGCAAGCAACTGATTGAGAAATTCCAACTCGATAACGGTAAAACACCACAACATTACGGCCTTGGTTTTAAAGAGATCTGGACCGTACCCAGTGAGCAACATGAGCTAGGAAAAGTTGTCCACACTGGCGGTTGGCCGTTAACTGAAGGCGCATCTGGTGGTGGCTTCATGTATCACCTTGAAGATAATCAAATTGCGGTGGGCTTAATTGTTGATCTCAATTACGCCAACCCACACCTGAGTCCATTTGATGAATTTCAACGCTATAAAACCCATCCTGTAATTGCAAAAACACTAACTGGTGGCGAGCGTATTTCCTATGGTGCTCGGGCAATTACTAAGGGCGGCCTAAATTCACTGCCCAAACTGACCTTTCCAGGCGGCATGATTATTGGTTGTGATGCAGGCACCTTGAACTTTGCCAAGATTAAGGGCACCCATACCGCCATGAAGAGCGGCATGTTGGCTGCAGAGACATTAGCTCAGGCAATGTTGGCTGGAGTTGATGCGGGTAAAGATCTTGACTGCTTACAAGACCGCTTTGACGAAAGCTGGTTAAAAGAGGAGTTGTACTGCTCGCGTAACTTCGGCCCTGCGATGCATAAGTTTGGTACCTACCTTGGTGGCGCCTTCAATTTCGTCGATCAAAACTGGTTTGGTGGAAAGTTTCCCGTCACCCTTAGAGACGAGAAACCTGATTATGCACAGATGGCTGAATCAAGCGCCTACAGCAAAATTGATTACCCTAAACCTGATGGAAAATTAAGTTTCGATAAACTGTCTTCGGTTTATCTATCCAATACTTTCCATGAAGAAGACCAGCTTTGCCATCTACGTTTAAAAGATGCGCGTATCCCAATTGATGTGAACTTGGTGAAGTTTGATGAACCTGCACAGCGCTACTGCCCTGCGGGGGTTTATGAAATCATTGAAGATGCTGGTGAAAAGAAATTTGTGATCAATGGCCAGAACTGCATTCACTGCAAGACATGTGATATCAAAGATCCGAGCCAAAACATTACCTGGGTAACTCCAGAGGGCGGTGGCGGTCCTAACTATCCCAACATGTAGATGTTGAGATTGACATAAAATCTGTAACCTTTTAACGATCTGATAATTTTACAGATTGTTGAATAAAGAGAAAATGCACACCATTTGGTGTGCATTTTTAGTTGCGAACATAACAAAAAGTAGACATAATCCGCAGCGCTAATATAAGAGTAATAATTTCAAACTGAAATTCAGATACCTGCCTTAAATCCTACACGTTACAAAATAGATCCATCTTCACTAAGCTAAGCCGAAAAGGTTTCGCTAGCCTTGCGACGGATCTGCTACCAACAAATTCCATTAATCACGGCTGCTTTAGGCGATCGAATTTTTATGAAACTGAATATGCTCACCATTAAACAGAAGGTTCTACTCACTGTTACGTTAACAGTATTACTCTCCACCGCCCTTGTTGGCATACTTAGCCAGCAAAGCGCTAAACAAGTGGTAGAGCAGAGAATGCTGACCTCTGAAATGCCCAGTATGTTGGCGCAAATTCGCAATAAAATTGAGCTCAATATATCAACCTTGATGAATGCTGCTGAGCAACTCGCCAATAACCGCATGTTTCTGCAATGGCTCGCTGATGGTCGTCCTGCCGCCGGTGAAGCTTTGGTGGTCAATCAACTTAATGATGTCAGCCGTCAATACGGCTTAGCCCAAGCCTCGTTTGCCGATAGAGAAACGGCAGCCTACTACACACAAGATGGTTTTTTGAGAGTTCTCACTCCAACACAAGACACTTGGTTCTTTGATTACAAGAACAGCGGGCAAGAGAAAATGCTTAACGTTTTCACCGAAGCCAACGGTGATGTGAAGCTGTTTATTAATTACCAGCAACCTAATGGCCGAGGACTTGTGGGCTTAGGTAAGTCACTGGATGATATGGTGCAGCTATTAAGATCATTCAAAATTGAGCAATCAGGTTTTGTTTACTTAATCGATAGCCAAGGAGAGGTAAAGCTACATCAAGATACTAGCCAAATTGGCAAGATGAGCCTTAATAATCTATACCGTGATACTGACACCTCTAGCTTAATGCAGCGCACTGATTTCAATCTATTAAAAACCAGTGTCAATGGCGAAGAGATGTTCATTGCCAGTAGCTATATCCCATCAATGGACTGGTACTTAGTGGCACAAGTACCCGAAAGCGAGATTTTCTCACTGCTTGAAGAGTCTGCTTATAAAATCCTAATCTGGACTGCGCTGATTGCAGCAGTGTTTATCGCACTATCTAGTTTAGTTGCCAGCTCTGTCAGCCGCCCAATCGCAAAAGTAGCAGACATGCTGCACAACATTGGTGAAGGTGAAGGCGATCTTCGTCAACGCTTACCTGTAGATGGCAATGACGAACTTGCGCAATTGGCACAAGGCTTTAATAGCTTCATCAGCAAAATTCAAGCCTCGGTGATTGAAGTTGCCGATACCAGCAAATTACTTGGCGCTTCAGCAATTGACGTCTCTCATCAAGCTCAGCGTACGCTAGAGGATAGCCAGCAACAGAAAGATCAAACCATCATGGTTGTTACGGCAATTAACGAGATGGGGGCGACGGTTAACGAAATTGCCAGTAACGCTGCCCAAGCAGCCGATACCGCCAGAGCGGCTGATACCGATTCAAACAATGGCCAAGTGGTAGTGACTCGAGCTCGAGAGACTATTAGTCAGCTTTCCAATGATGTTGAGCAAGTGGGTGAAGTGATTGAATCACTCGCAACCCATACTAAGTCTATCGAAAGTATTCTTGACGTGATTAGAGCAGTTTCGGAGCAAACTAATCTACTAGCGCTGAATGCAGCGATTGAAGCCGCTCGAGCGGGTGAAGCCGGTCGTGGTTTTGCCGTAGTGGCAGATGAAGTGCGCAACCTTGCTTCACGCACAGCAACATCAACCAACGAAGTGCAAGTCATGATCGATAAGCTACAAGCGGAAGCTAGCCGTGCGGTTGAAGCGATGGAGAAGAGTCGTTCTCGTTCAATTGAAGGGGTGAATGCTGTTGATGAAGCCAGCCAGTCGCTCACTGGCATTAGCGAACGCATTGGTTCTATTAGTGATATGAATATTCAAGTTGCCGCTGCCACTGAAGAGCAATCTACAGTAGTGGAAGATATTAACCGTAACGTCAGTGATATTAATGATATCACTCAGCGCACTGCCGATACTGCTGAAGATGCTGCGCAGGCGAGTCAATCATTGACCCAACTAGCACATAGACTCGACTCATTAGTGGCTAATTTTAAAGTATAGCGCTAAGACCGTTATTGCCTATCGAACCCTATCGATAGGCAATGGCATATCTATGAGCGAGGCTTAATAAAGTTAATCGACATTGGGTACTTATAACTCTCACCTTCACTGGCTTTCATCGCTGCGATAATAGTAAATACAATATCTACAATCGCGATAATGCCCAGCAAAATAAAGCCGATACCAACCAACATTAAAACAGCGCTGATCATCGCGTAGATTGCGATGCTAATTTTAAAATTTAAGCAGTTGCGACCGCAGCTATCAACAAATGGCAGCTCATCTCGCTTCATTAACCAAACGATTAATGGCCCTAAAATACTGCCAAACGGGATCAAATAGCCGGAGAAACTAGCTAAATGAACGACGATCCCCATGTTCTTTTCATCTTGTGTCACAATTCTATTCCTTGAAATGATTAATAAAAACTAAGCTTGTTGTACGCCATATAAGCGCATTTGCCAATCTTCAATGGCATTATTATCGATGCGGCGCTGTAAACTGCTCACCCAAGAAGCGGCTAGTCCCGAACAATCTGCTAAACGTTGATACTGAACCGCATCAAACTCGGGTAAAAAGTAGATATGCATCGCTTCGGCAATGCTGATATCAGAGCAACGCTCTAACAGCGTAATCGTATCGCTCGCATGTATAGTTCCTGGCTCCAGCACACGGTAAAACCAGCCACAGCGGCCACTTTGCTGCATCGCCAAAGCAAACTCTTGGTGGTCAAATTGTAGGTTTAGCTTAAAACAGGGTGAGCGAGGCTGAGTCACCTGCAGTTTTACTTCACCTATTTGAATAATGTCACCGATATTTACTTGGTGCTCATCGAGTCCAACAGTGCTGATATTTTCGCCCATCGCTGGCGCATCTTTAAAACCTGATATAAGGTCCCAGCGACGATACTGGCCGTAATGTTCACGCGGGAAATGGTGCAGCACCCTATCAAGACCGCCATGATGCTTAGGGTCAGCTTGTGCATCCCCTTCCACATGTTCAGAACCCACAACTAACTGACTCACTGCTGACTTTTGATTAATAGCCGACTGTACAACACCCAAATCAACAATACTTGAACCGCAATACAAACCGGAAATCTGCTTTACCAATACTTGAGGTGTCATTAATATTAATCCTAGAAAAACTTAAACGATGCTAACACTACCACTATCTACAATATCATCGATATTTAAACAGAAGTGCTCCCAGCTATCTTTGTTACCAACATTTGCGGTAGCAATAAAACCGAGCTTTTCCAGGGTAGAGATTGAAGCGAGATTATCAAGCTTGGCTCGAGCAATCAAACGGCTTAAGCCATAGCGTTTTTGAGCTAACAAAATTGCCGCCTTCGCAGCCTCAGTAGCATAGCCTTGGCGCCAATGTTGACGTGCGATTCTAAAACCGAGATCAACATCCGCCATAACGTTGAGCCGACTTAAACCGCAAAAACCTATGTACTCTTGCGTCTCAATTAAATAAAGCGACCAACGACCAAAACCATGCAATCGGTACTGGTCATAATCTCGAATAAAACGAGCGGCATCAGCTATATCTGCAAACGCATTATCGCCAGTATATTTGAGTACTTGAGGGTCCTTATTAAGTCGATAGAAACCTTCTGCGTCAGCCGCCGAAAACTGTCGTAGCTCCAGCCGAGCACTCTTGGCCACTATCAATGGATTAATAAGAAAGTACCACTCTATTTCTGCCCTGCTCTTTAGCTTGATACAGTGCGATATCAACCCTGTTAATTAACTCTTCAGCTTTTTCTGATGCCCGGTGCTCAGCAACACCACTACTGATCGTCACGTTAATTTCGCAGCCGTTAACATGAATACGGCGCTCAGCTACCGATTTTCTAATCCGCTCGGCAATATCACAACCGTGGCTTAAATCGATATTAGGCAACAAAATCAAGAACTCTTCTCCGCCCCAACGACACAGTAAGTCCTCCTCACGGAGCTCCGCTTTAAGCATGTTGCTCACGGTCTTAATCACCAGATCACCAATATTATGCCCATGCTGATCATTAACTGCTTTAAAATGATCAATATCCATTAACAGCACCGACATTGGCGTACTGTCCAATACTGAACGCGCCAAAGAGCGACTAAAATACTCCTCAAATGCCTGCCTATTTGCAGCCCCGGTAAGCTTATCGGTAGACGCCATTAACTCCAGTTTGCGCTGATATTTACCTAAGGTCAGATTGGCAATCAATAAAATGGCCAGCGTAACAAAGATACTCACGCCTAAGTTTGCCCAGAAGGTCGTCAGCAGCTTCTGCTTACCCATGGTTTCATCCTGCTCTACCAATAGGTACCATTTGAAATCAGCAACTAAACGACTATTAAGGTAGATCGTTTTACCATCTCGTTGATAAGAAAAAGAAGCACTTGGACTGGTTAGCACCCGAGTCGCTAACATCTCAAGTCCTGGCGTACTCTGCAACGTATCTCCACCAGCATAACCTTTACTGTGCAAAGTGATATTTCCCTGCCTATCAGTGAAATATACGCTGCGGTTATAACGTGTTTGATACAGCTCAATCATCTTCTTAACGCTTTCTACCGCCAAGCCTACGCCGGTAATACCAATAAAGTTACCGTCAAAGTCGAATACCTTATAATTGACATAGATAACAGTACGATTACGATCGGCTGTGTCTTGGTCAATGTTAACTTCGTAACTCTCAGATTTTGGTAGTGAGCGCACCCTGAAGTACCAAGCATCATTGGGATCGATATCATCAATCTTTTTCAGCACACCGCTGGAGTGGTAATAATTACGGGTTGATTCTGATACAAAAAAACTCGTTACGGTACCGTATTTGTCTTGGATCTCTTTCAGGTAACGCACCAGTTTTTCGGGCGTTTGTTCCTGCTCTAACGTCCAGTCACGCACGAAAGTGTCCTGCGCCATTAGAGATGAAATAAAGATGGGTTTGAGCAAATCATGTTGGATTTCTGAATAGATATTATCACTGGTGAGCGGTAAGGTATTCTCTTCGATCTGTTCACTTAGCGAGTCATGTGCAACTTGATAGCTGATGCCACTGGTAACGACAAAAGCACCTAATAACAACACAGTTAAGATCCAGATAAACCGTTTTTTATCGTTCCATACCTTATGACCCATACTACGCTCACTTCACACAATTAATAATTGAACTCGCTCAAACAAGCAGCACTTGTTAATTAACTGTGAATGTTACCCGAAAAGCACTTTGCCCGCATTGATTATTACAAATATGGCACATTGAAACTTTTTGAAGATGATCCATCTCTTCAGTTAATTAGAGCAAGATCAGCACAGAACTATCCCAGGCAGTAAATCGTTAGTTTTTAAAATCACCGGCTTGATATAGATAACAAAAATATTACTGAGTCCTAAGTCGTTAGATAAGCTTTTAATCCCTTTCCGGGTATAGAGCTTTCACAAGCCACGGCATGGCTAGACCAGATTGAAGCCTCATGCATTGATTCAATAATGGTCAACTTATTCACTAAGCCATTGATAAGCCCAGCAGCATAAGCGTCTCCAGCACCTGTAGTATCGACAACACGGCTTGGTAGCGCCGCAACGAGCTGCTGCTGTTTCTCGCTATATAATGTTGCGCCATTTTCGCCATCAGTGACGATAAAATACTGTAAACTCCCCCCGGCAATTGATCGCGCAAACTGCCACGGTGGCACTTCACAGCGTCCCTGCATGTCACTGAGTGACGCCAATAGAATATGACAAGGTCTAGCTCGCTCATCTTTAGCAAGCTGAGCCACTACCCAACAATGTTCAATCGCAGTTTTGGCCCAACTAGCAGCACCTTCAGAAGATGAGTTAATATAAAACGCATCTACCGTATCCCATTTGGGCGGAATAGGTAGTTCAAAGATAGGACGTTCAGGACGTATAATGGTGCGCTCTCCATCAGGAGTCATCATCAATAACATCTCATTGGTTGCCCCAGATCGACGCTGGATCAGACTACAGTTTATCCCTTGAGTGCTTGCCTCAGCTAGCAACCAATCTCCAACTTCATCGCGACCAACCTCTGTCACTAAGGTCACTTGGTGCCCAGCCCAAACAAGGCCAATACCAGTATTCGCACCGCCACCACCTAGCCGCTGACCACCATCTTTATAATGAAAGCGACCACCCGTTTTTAGTGGCTTATTGAGGTTAAAAATACGATCACTGTTTAAGTTTGCAACAAGTAAAATATTAGCCATGACGACTCAGTATTAGCATGCGATAACTTGATAGTAAGAGATTTATATTGGCGCGCCAAGTGATATGCCGCTCTCTTTAATTTTTATATCATCGTAACCGATTACGCCCCTCATCATTCAATGTGATTATCCACCTTTTCTTGTGAGATATATCTCAAAACCTTGTGCGCAACAAGATAGCTTCAGCTAAGCATCAACACTCATTGATGCTCTAAGCAGCAGAAAGTACTAGTATTTAAGTTTTATCAAACTTTTCTGCTAACTCAGTCGTTTTAACTATACTTACAGTTATAGGCCTGATCGCAGCGTAGCTGTGTATTATGGTGGCATCCCAACGTAATAGGATAGTTGAATGGACTCAATTATTAGTATGGATGAACTCACGGAGTTCCAAGAACCGCTCGAGACTCGTCTAAAACGCTATAAAGCCTGCCTTTATGAGTTTGAAAAGATGCAGTATACCGATACCTATATCGTACAAATCAGGGAGGATATCGCCAAGTTAGAGCAGCAAATTGCATTGCAAGAATAATCGGTTGGCATACAAAAAAGCAGCAAATACATCGCTGTATTTACCGCTAACAATTTTGTTCCCTAAAGAACTACAGCCTTGTAGGTTAGCACTCCACCTACATATCACTCTCTTGAAGTGGTTTGCGTAGCTGAGCGCGGACGTTATCCATACCAGAGTAAAACTCTTTCATCATCAACAAACCCATCATCTTGCCGTTATCGGTAACAATAAGGTTGTCAGGATCCATCGGATCATTCTTGATCGCACCAATCGCTTTCATTGAGGTCATCTCTTTAAAGAGTGCAGTATCAAGATTAACGCCAAAGGTTTCGCGGAAATACTTACGTGAAAGTCGGCCAGAGAACATACCGAGTAAGAAACGATATTGCATCACCTCTTTACGACCATAATTCTTCTGCTGCTCAACCCCCATATGACCACTAGCAACCCGCTCTTGATACTTTTTCAAAGAGAAAGTATTAACATAAAGCGTGTCATCCAAGAAACTAAATGAACCAGAGCCTACACCTAAGTATTCATCATAATCAATTACATACTCATCAAAGCCTTCGTCATTGGTTTTACCAAAAGCCCAAGCTGAAAGTTGGTTGTACTGCCCATTCAAGCTATTTAGAATTTGACGATATTGACGCACCATATCACCATGAGGAGCAGCAAGTTTGCCCTTCACGCTCTTACGAGTCTGGTGAGTAATCATCAGTGGGTAAGTGGTAATTTGACGTGGATCGAGCCTAGATGCCATATCGAGGTCTTGCTGGATCACTTCGTCAGTCTGGCCTCTAAAGCCAAAAATAAGATCGACGTTGATAATTGGAAACAGCTCTTTAGCTGCCATGATTTTATCAAATGTCTGTTGTCCTGAACCAAACTTTTCGATTCGGTCAGTCATGGTAAGAATGTCATCATTGAAGCTTTGTACGCCAATAGACATACGGTCAACTAAGCCTTCAAGCTGTTTAAAGCCATCACTGTCTAAGTGCTGTGGATCTGATTCACAAGAAACCTCTTTGATACTTGGGAATAGTTTTTTAGCATGCTCAATAGTGCGTGCTAGTTCATCTTCCAATACCGTGGTGGTGCCACCACCGATATACATAGACTCAAAGTCATAACCTAAGGCTTTCACCATATCCATCTCTTTACGTAAAGAGATAAAGTAAGCGCGCGCCTTATCTTCCTTAAATAGGAAACGGTGGAAAGTACAAAATGAGCACAAGGTATGACAGAAAGGAACATGGGCATACAGCATGTATTTCTTACCTTCTACTGGATTCGGCATCATCTCAGCAGAAATAGTATCTAGCCTTAGATTGCGGTCCACATAGAACTGCATCACCTTTTCCATACCACTAATCATCCAATCAGGTGTAGTGATATTGGCGTTATAAGGTTGAGCACTATCAGGCAAAATAATTGAAGACATAAAGTTTCCTATCAAAGATGGCTGTTCAAAATTAAAATGAGGCTGAACGAATTGAACCAGCGGAGAGCAAAATTAACACTTTAAATCACCCCAAAACGTGATTTGGTTATAAGTTACCGTTTCCTATCAAGGAAATGTATAGCTTTTTGTTAAGTAAGTCATACTTTAGCAAAGGCTCATAAAATAGACAGTACTAATATTAATACGCCACATACAAAAACACCTCAGTGATTAAATCGACTGAGGTGTTTGCAGATCAAGCCTTAAATACTCAAAAGATTACTCTTTATATTTAAGTGTTCCGTTCTCTTTGATCTCATCGAACCAAAGATTATGGTGTTGGCTTGCCCAAGTTTCATCACAGTAACCAGAAACCATACATTCCATACCGCCTTCAGACATAACCGTAGCCATAAAGATATGTACGATTGAGAAAGCTGTAATGATGATAGCGCTGACAGAGTGAAGGATCAGTGCAATCAGGCTTAATGTGCGGCTAGGCTCGAACAAGTTCGGGAATAGTAGCAACATACCTGACGCAGAGATCACTAGACCAAATACAGCAAAAGCCCAGAACCATAATTTCTCACCAGCGTTAGCAAAACCAGCATCTGGATGCTTGCCTTTGAATGGACCGAAGTTGATGTAACCACCAACAACCATCATCCACTTGATGTCGTACATTTTAGGCAATTGGTTTTTAGCCCAAAGTACAGTCATCAACGCCCAACCAATCATGAACGGAATCGCCATGATGTCATGCACCTGCTTCGCAGCGTAGACTAGGTTAGACCAAAGACCTTCACCAATATAAGGCTGGAAGAAGAAACGTCCAGCAAGCAGTGTTAAGCCGGTCAAAATCAATAGCAGACACGGAATAGCACCCAACCAGTGAATAGACACGTCAAACTTAGACCAACGATATACCAGTTTACCTGAGAAGCCACCGTGCAACTTAGAGATGCCGTTCACTTTGATAAACAGTACAAAGATAATGATCATGCCGAAAAGGGCAGCCATTAACGCTGGAGCAAGAATATCACTACGCAGTTCAAGAACACGTAAGTCATAGGTGTTGATTGGCTGAGCGTGGAACTCACTTGTTGAAGTTGTACGACCTTCAGCACCGGCTTTTAACTGCGACCAAATTTGGCCTTCAGTTGCTTGTCCGTCATGCGTGTGCTCAGCACCATCATGGGCAAATGCAGTAACACTGAATAACAGTGCAATCGCAATACCTATCTGTTTAAACCATTTGTTCATAATACGTCCTCTGTTACTCCCCGTTGGCCCAATGAATTGAGCCAACAAGCAGTAGGTTTGGAAGTTATTAACCTAAGTTAATTAACCCCAGATTGCGTTTTTAGAACCACGGTATGCAACACGCTCACGGAAGATTGCAGAAACAATTTCAGCATCACCCGCTAGTAGCGACTTAGTTGCACACAGTTCGGCACACATAGGTAGCTTGCCTTCTGCAACACGGTTTGCACCGTACTTCTGACGCTCTGCGTCAGAATGGTTCTCTTCAGGACCACCAGCACAGAAAGTACACTTGTCCATCTTACCGCGAGCACCAAATGCGCCGCCTTGAGGGAACTGAGGCGCACCAAATGGGCAAGCATATAGACAGTAACCACAACCGATACAAGTATCTTTGTCGTGCAGTACAATGCCGTCTTCGGTCTTGTAGAAACAGTTTGCAGGACAAACAGCCATACAAGGTGCATCGCTACAGTGCATACATGCTACTGAGATAGACGCTTCGCCTTTCTCACCATCATTAATAGTCACTACGCGACGACGTTGAATTCCCCACTCAAGAGCAGAGTCGTTTTCGTTCTTACATGCTGTGACACAACCGTTACACTCGATGCAGCGCTTGGTATCACATAAAAATTTCATTGTAGCCATTCTGGCAATTCTCCTAGCTAATTCTGCAATTACGCTTTAACGATCTGACAAAGCGATGCCTTGGTTTCCTGCATCTGCGTCACAGGGTCATAACCATAAGTCAATGCAGTGTTAGCTGATTCACCGATAACGTAAGGAACAGTGCCTTCAGGGTAATTAGGCGCAAGGCTTTCACCGTGCATCTCACCCGCGAAGTGGTAAGGCATCCAAGTTACACCAGGCTTAACGCGTGGAGTGACCATTGCCTTGATCTTAATACGACCACCTTCAGCACCTTCTAACCATACTGTGTCTCCGTCGCGGATTGCGCGATCAGCCGCATCAGCAGGGTTCATTTCAACAAACATCTCTTGTTGAAGTTCAGCCAACCATGGGTTTGAACGAGACTCTTCACCACCACCTTCATACTCTACTAGACGACCAGAAGTCAGGCCTAGTGGGTACTTAGCTGCAGTGTCTTTCTCTTGGATTGACTTGTACAGCGTCGGTAGACGATGAACTTGCATATCGTCATATGTTGGGTACTTAGACACAAGATCACGACGTGGCGTGTAAAGCGGCTCACGGTGAACAGGTACTTGGTCAGGGAAAGTCCAAACAATACAACGCGCTTTAGCGTTACCGTATGGGATACAACCGTGCTTCATAGCAACACGTTGGATACCACCAGAGATATCGGTCTTCCAGTTTCTACCTTCAGCTTCTGCTTTCTCAGCCGCTGTTAAGTCATCCCACCAGCCAAGTTGCTTAAGCATATCAGCGGTGAATTCTGGGTAACCGTCTTGGATTTCGGCGCCTTTAGAGAAACTACCTTCAGCAAGTAAGTTCTCACCTTTGTATTCCACACCGTAACGAGCACGGAAGTTACCACCACCCTCAAGCACATGCTTATGTGTGTTATACAGAATTTGAGTACCAGGATGCTTCTGCTCTGGTGTACCCCAACAAGGCCAAGGTAGACCGTAAGTGTCACCTTTAGCAGGACCCCCTGCAGCTTCAAGAGTCTTGTTGCTAAATGTACCCCAGTTTTGGGTGTGCATTTTAAGACGCTCTGGGCTTTGACCTGTCATACCAATTGTCCACATACCGCGGTTAATTTCGCGAGTAATGTCTTCAATCACAAGTACATCATTTGCATCTTTAGCGATACGCTTAGTGTATTCATCAGCAAAACCAAGCTTTTGAGAAAGACGGTACATAATCTCAAGGTCAGTTTTAGATTCGAATAATGGCTCGATAACCTTCTCGCGCCACTGCTGGCTACGGCCAGAGTTAGATACTGAACCTTCAGTTTCAAACTGAGTAGCAGCCGGTAGCAGGTAAACACCATTTTGACGACGATGCATAACACCCGCCATTGTTGGGAAAGGATCCACAACAACTACAGTGTCCATCTTGTCTAGTGCTTCACGCACATCACGTTGACGAGTTTCAGTGTTAACTGATTGGCCCCAGAAGAATGCCATACGAACGCGATCTTTCTGCGCTAGTTTTTCAGGCGTTTCTAAAACACCGTCATGCCAGCGAGAACAAGGAATACCAGGGGTGTTCATTGGAACGCGACCTAAGTATTCGTTTTGATCGAAGCGGTTCTTAACCCAATCAAATTCTAGATCCCAAACGTGGCTCCAATGTTTCCAAGAACCCGTCTTAAGACCGTAGTAACCAGGTAGCGTATCGAACAATAGACCTAAGTCAGTTGCGCCCTGTACGTTATCGTGACCACGGAAAATGTTTGTTCCGCCGCCTTTAACGCCCATGTTACCTAGCGCTAATTGAAGGATACAGTAAGCACGAGTGTTAGCATTACCCACGTGATGCTGAGTACCACCCATACACCAAACAACAGTACCTGGACGGTTATCGGCCATCATCTTAGCTGCTTGGTAAACTTCTTCTTCGCTACAACCTGTGATGTTCGCCACTTCTTTAGGTGGGAATTTCTTCACTTCTTCGCGAATTGATTCCATTTCGAATACACGTTGCTCGATAAATGTCTTATCTTCCCAACCGTTTTCGAAGATATGCCAAAGCATACCGTAGATGAATGGAATATCAGTACCAGGACGTAGACCACAATGTAGGTCAGCGTGCGCTGCAGTACGTGAGAAGCGTGGATCAACAACAATAATCTTCGCGTTGTTTTTCTCTTTCGCGATCAAGATATGCTGCATCGCAACTGGATGCGCTTCAGCCGGGTTTGCACCGATGAAGAAGATTGCGTTCGCATTCTGGATATCGTTGAAAGAGTTAGTTTGCGCACCGTAACCCCAAGTGTTAGCAACACCGGCTACCGTGGTAGAGTGACAAATACGTGCAGAGTGGTCGACGTTGTTTGTGCCCCACATAGCCGCAAATTTACGGTACATGTAGCAGCCTTCGTTCGAGAACTTAGCACTACCCATAAAGTAAAGTGAATCTGGACCAGACTCTTTACGGATATCTAGCATTTGGTCGCCAACTTCGTTAAAAGCTTGCTCCCAAGATAGTTTCTTCCACTTGCCATCAACAAGTTTCATTGGGTACTTAAGACGCTTCTCACCGTGACCATGTTCACGTAGTGCAGCACCTTTAGCACAGTGACCGCCTGCGTTGAATGGGTGGTCGAAAGCTGGCTCTTGACCTGTCCATACGCCGTTTTGTACTTCTGCGTATAAACCACAACCGACAGCACAAGCACTACATACAGTACGCTTGATCTCAGTTGGTGCATCATGTGGGATATCTTTGGCTTCTGCTTTACGCATCATGCCTGTACCCAGTAACGAAGCTGCAGCAATACCACCAGATGTGATACCAGCATGCTTCATAAATTGACGACGGCTAATACCTAGAGTTTTTTTCTCTACAGTAGGTGCCGCGTTGGATTTGCGAGTTAATTGCATCGCTTAAATTCTCCTAAACTAGCCGCGTAAGCTATTGTAATAACTGCGAACGTGTGCAGTTTCTTGATAGCCATTTGCACTCTTAGTGCTGACATTGTTTTCACTTGCTTGAGCTACACTCACGCCTGTTGCGGCGATTGCGACACCTGCGGTGCCACCAATGGTGAGCGCTTTCAGCAAAGATCTGCGGTTCAGATCAGGCTGTTGCTTCTTCATCTTTACTCCTGGTAGAACGGAATACTCTGGTTATATATCAAGGTGCTTTATACTTTTTGCCACGTCTGCCGCGTTAACAGCATGTTAATAAGTGACCTTAAAAAATGGACCATATCCATCGATAAAAAACACCCAACAAATTGCCCGCTAAATATAAAGAAAAATGTTGTTATAAAAGTTGATCTAAACAGGGTAAAAATGGCGGATATGAGCAGATTTACTAAGAAGTGTTAAGCAGAACATGTTTGTCAAAAGCAGACTGATAAACGCCGCTAAAGTTGACGCTATAGTAGTGCAAAAAATGTTTAACAAAATGTAACAACTACAGCAAGTTATTGAACGGTAATAACTGAGAATGATTACTAATTAATAGCCTATCGACTCATTTTATGGGGTAATAAATCAGGCAAACTTAAACAGCAAATATGGCTTAAAATGACTCACTTATAATAACTGAAAATAATCGATGATTAAGGGCGGTAATTGAGTGATTTCTGGGTGAGTTTTTCACGCTAATACGTCGACTTGGCAATGCCATTATTATTCAAGACAAATCCGATTTTTTACATTGGAAAAAACAAAAATGCCTCGACACTGTCGAGGCATTTTTATCAACGAGCTCTAATTAATCTTTATAGACAATAGAGTTGTTCTCTTTGATTTCGTCGTACCAAACATTGTGGTGCTGCGCAGCCCAGTTTTCATCACAGTAACCAGATACCATACACTCCATACCACCTTCACTCAGCACTGTTGCCATCCAAATATGGACAATGGTAAAGGCGATAATAATGATGGCACTAATTGCATGGATCAACAGTGCAGCCATTGAAGCTTCACGCGGTAGATCAAGACCTGGCAATACCAACATTAATCCAGAAGCGGCAATAAATAAGCCGAATATAGTTAATGACCAGAACCACATCTTCTCACCAGCGTTAGCAAATCCACTATCAGGATGTTGACCTTTAAATGGGCCGAAATTGATGTAACCACCAACGACAAGGAACCATTTTAAATCATACATTTTGAAGGTTTGCATCGGCATCCATTTCACAACACATAAGACCCAAGACACTATAAATAGTGGTCCAGCCCAATCATGTATTGTTTTACTACCGTATATCAGCGCAGCCCAAAAACCTTCTCCGATATAAGGTTGCAATACATACTTGCCTAACATGATATTTAAACCAGTAAATATCAGAACCATACAAGATGATGCCATCACCCAATGGATCCAAAGGTCGGCTTTAGTCCAACGCAGAACCATTTTACCCGAAAAGCCTTTACTAAGTTTAGAAGGGCCATTCACTAGATAGAAAAATAGAAACGCTACAAATACACCGACAACGGCGATCCCCATTACTGGAGTTAAATACTCGTTTCTAACATCTTTACCTTGGTTACCAACAACGTTGATCAGTACACCAGGCTCAATACCTTGAGCCGTTGTAAAACCTGAGTCACCCGCTTTTACCGCGCGCCAAAGATCAGCTTCGCTGGTTTTACCCGCTTGCTGTTGGCTATTTTGATCATCCGCTGCTATTGCTGATGCACTCAATCCCAGCCCCATCGATAACACGAGCGGGATGACTAGCATTGCGAACAAGCTGCGCAGTGATTTCATAGACATATTCACTCCTTAATTGGGTTATACACTAAAGTGTATAACCCTATTCAGCCCTAGCCAGTCGTTGGGGTGTAACCCCATATCGCACCAGGGTTTCCTCTAGCAGCAATACGCTCACGGTAAATATCAGATACTACACCGGCATCACCCGCTAACAGTGCTTTGGTTGCACAAAGCTCTGCACACATAGGTAATTTACCTTCGGCGATACGGTTAGCACCATACTTCTGGCGCTCAGCATCTGAATGTGTCTCTTCTGGGCCACCGGCACAGAAAGTACACTTATCCATTTTTCCGCGGCTACCAAATGCAGTTTTCTTAGGGAACTGAGGCGCTCCGAAAGGACATGCATAGAAGCAGTAACCACAACCGATACAAGTATCTTTATCGTGTAGAACAATGCCATCTTCAGTGCGGTAGAAACAATCTGCTGGACAGACTGCCATACACGGTGCATCAGTACAGTGCATACATGCCACTGAAATTGATGCTTCACCTGGCTCACCATCATTGATGGTAACTACACGGCGACGTTGAATGCCCCACTCTAGCGCGGCATCGTTTTCGTTTTTACAAGCAGTGACACAACCGTTACACTCGATGCAGCGTTTGGTGTCACATAAGAATTTCATGACTGCCATAATGGCTTATCTCCTCATCAAGTTAATTAGGCTTTGCTGATCTGACACAAGCTAGACTTAGTCTCTTGCATCTGAGTCACAACGTCATAACCATAAGTCATTACAGTATTGGCTGCTTCACCAATAACGTAGGGAATCGTACCTTCTGGGTAGTTCTTCTCTAGACTCTTGCCTTCGAATACACCTGCGAAGTGGTATGGCATGAAACACTCACCAGCGATAACTCGTGGAGTTACCATCGCCTTAACTGTGATTTTCGCCCCTTCAGGACTGTGAACGAACACATCATCACCATCACGTAAACCGCGATCAGCTGCATCAGCAGGGTTGATTTCGATAAACATCTCTTGCTGTAGTTCAGCAAGCCATGGGTTAGAACGCGTTTCTTCACCGCCACCTTCGTATTCAACGAGTCGACCCGTTGTCACTGCCAGTGGGAAGTCCTTAGCAAAGTCTTTGTCTTGAATAGACTTATAAAGGGTTGGTAGACGTGCAACCATGCGATCTTCGTAAGTTGGGTACTTAGAGACCAAGTCACGACGTGGCGTATAAAGTGGTTCACGATGCAGTGGAATATCATCAGGGAAGTTCCACACGATACAACGCGCTTTGGCGTTACCGTAAGGAATACAACCATGCTTGATTGCCACACGCTGAATACCACCGGAAATATCAGTTTTCCAGTTCTTACCTTCAGCGGCCGCTTTCTCTTCAGCGGTTAAATCATCCCACCAGCCAAGTTGCTTAAGCATCTTGTCGGTAAACTCTGGATAACCATCTTGGATTTCACTGCCTTTCGAGTAAGAGCCTTCAGCCAAAATGTTATTACCGTTATGCTCAACACCATAACGTGCACGGAAGTTACCACCACCGTTTTTAACTTCACGGCCTGTACGGTACAAGATCTGCGAACCAGGATGTTTCATCTCTGGTGTACCCCAACAAGGCCAAGGTAAACCGTAAGTTTCACCTTTCGCTGGACCACCTGGAGCTTCAAGTGACTTAATATCGAAGGTGCCCCAGTTTTCTTGGTGCATCTTCAAACGTTCAGGACTTTGGCCTGTGTAACCAATCGTCCACATACCACGGTTATATTCACGCGTCATATCTTCAATCAATGGCTCATCACCATTCACTTTAATATTCTTACAGAATTCACCTTCGATACCCCATTTCTTAGCAAGCTTGTACATGATCACATGGTCAGGCTTAGACTCGAATAGCGGTTCAATAACTTGTGTACGCCACTGCAGTGAGCGGTTAGACGCCGACACAGAACCGTAAGTTTCAAACTGAGTTGATGCAGGTAATAGATAAACGCCATCAGTACGTTCATGCATCACACCCGCCATTGTTGGGAATGGATCCACAACCACCACTGTATCCATCTTGTTCAATGCTTCACGCACTTCACGACCACGGGTTTCAGTGTTAACTGATTGGCCCCAGAAGAATGACATACGAATGTTATCTTTCTGAGCAATCTTAGATTTGTCTTCAAGTACACCATCATGCCAACGTGAACATGGGATACCTGTAGAAGTCATAGGATCTTGGCCGAGACGCTGCTCTTGATCGAAGCGGTTCTTCACCCACTCATAATCTAAGTCCCAAACGTTACACCAATGCTTCCAAGAACCGGTCTTCAAACCGTAGTAGCCAGGTAATGTATCAAACAGCAATCCGAAATCGGTTGCCCCTTGTACGTTATCGTGACCACGGAAAATGTTAGTTCCACCACCTGGCACACCCATGTTACCGAGGGCTAACTGCAAGATACAGTATGAACGAGTGTTAGCATTACCTACGTGATGCTGAGTACCACCCATACACCACACAACAGTACCTGGCTTAGTTTCAGCTAAAAGCTTAGCCACGCGGTACATCTGCTCTTTCGGCACACCAACAACATTTTCAACTTCAGCAGGGTCAAATTTCTTAACCTCTTCGCGGATACGCTCCATACCGTAAACACGCTGAGCGATAAAGGTCTTGTCTTCCCAACCATTTTCAAAAATGTGCCATAACAGACCATAGATGAAAGGAATATCCGTACCTGGACGAATATGCACGAACTCGTCAGACTTAGCTGCAGTTCGGGTGAATCGAGGGTCGACAACGATGATTTTCGCGCCGCGCTCTTTACCTTCCAAAATATGTTGCATTGCAACTGGGTGAGCTTCACAAGGGTTTGAGCCGATGAACATCATGGCTTTTGCATTGCGAATATCGTTGAAAGAGTTGGTTTGCGCACCATAACCCCAAGTGTTTGCAACACCGGCTACAGTGGTAGAGTGACAAATACGTGCAGAGTGGTCGACATTGTTAGTGCCCCACATCGCAGCAAATTTGCGATACATATAGGCTTGTTCATTTGAGAACTTAGCACTGCCCATGAAGAAAACTGAATCTGGACCTGACTCTTTGCGGATATCTAACGCTTTTTGGCCAACTTCTTCAATGGCTTGATCCCATGAAAGACGTTTCCACTTACCACCTTCAAGCTTCATTGGGTATTTAAGACGTTTCTCACCATGGCCGTGTTCACGTAGTGCAGCACCTTTTGCACAGTGTCCACCAGCATTGAATGGATGGTCAAATGCAGGCTCTTGCCCGGTCCAGACACCGTTTTGCACTTCAGCATAAATACCACAGCCCACTGAACAGTGAGAACAGATAGTACGTTTTACTTCAGTTGGTGCGCTGTATGGGACATCTTTAGCTTCTGCTTTACGCATCATTCCTGCGCCAAGCATTGATGCCGCAGCAATACCACCTGTCGCGAGGCTCGCAGACTTGAGGAATTGACGGCGGTTTAAACCTAAGACAGCCTTAGTACTTGTAGCTGCTTGGTCTGTTTTGCGGGTTAATCGCATCACACACTCTCCTTTAATTATTGACTACGAAACGCTTACTTGCTGCGTAACGAGGCGTAATAACTACGAACATGATCGGACTCTTGGTAGCCGTCGCCTTTAGCTGCAGGTGCAACTTCAGGTGTCGCTGCCATCGCTTGACCACTCGCTGTGGCCACAACGCCAGCAGCACTGCCGATAGCCAATGCTTTTAGCAATTGACGACGACCCATGTCGGAAGCTTGCTTCTTCATAGTGTCTCCTTTGGATTACAGATATTGAGATGATTGGTTTAGGTAACTAAACGCATCACTCGATTAAGGTAGGGATGACTCCCTGTTTTTGCCTACACCTGCCAAGCGAATTGCTTAGCAGGCATAAATACCGCTTGCACTGACAGTGGCTTAAGAAGCCAACTCATTAGTGCTTGGTTCAATCTTTTCCGCTTCACTGCCAGGGCAATTAACTGGAATATCTAAACTTAACTGTTCAAATTCATTGGCTTCGATAACAAAAAATGCTTTGGCAAGTTCCGCTACCGTGGCATAAAACGCTGCACTCGGTGTTTTCGCTAAAGCATCGCAAAAACGGGCAATCCAGCTGCCCATATGGCGTTGGTAGAAAGCTAATTGGCGGTAACCAGGCGCTTCTAAGATTAGGGTACCCATCACTTCGCATAACGCAGCAACGTGATCTTCTGGCTCCTTAACTTCCTCTTCACGCTCAAAACCGAGCTGCATAAGGTCGTTACGTAACAGTGCTAATGGCTTGTCCATCAACGAACCTGTCATGAACCAGCTACCGTATGGCAGGATTTCACCACTGCCCACGCCGAGGAAGATATTGAAATATTCATCCTCTAGCTGCTCAGATGTGAATTGCTCTGCTGCCAACTTGAGTCCAACCCAAGCTTTAGTCATGTCGCTATCATCGTTAGCGTCAATATCTAAGCCTGCTAAGAACTGCAATAATTCGGTGCTTGGCTGGCGACGTAATAGTGCAGCTAGTAACTGATAGATATCGGCTCTTAGCTGGTCATTTTCTGAAACTTCTCTTACTAATTCGGTCATGGCTAAACTCTTATCGCAGTTGCTTTTCAGGATCTTGAAGAATGTCTTCAAACATATCTTTTACTCGACAGTCGCCACACATTTTTAAACGCTCTGTGTTGGCACTGAAGGCACTGTGGGTTCCTACCACTTCTAACATCCGCTTGACCATGGATTGCGTTGCGAACGGTGTGCCGCAAGTAACACATTCAAACGGGGCTTCCTCATGTAGGGTCTGACGTTCTTGGCGTGCAGCCTTATCGAAATTAACCTGAGGCGTTAAGCTAATCACTTTTTCAGGACAACCCGCTTCACACAAACCACATTGCACGCAGTCTTGCTCAACAAAGTGTAGTGCAGGTAAGTCACCACCGTCGGTTAATGCGCCAGTAGGACAGGTTGCCACACAAGACATACACAAGGTGCAGCTCTCTGTATTGACGCTAACTCGGCCATAAGGGATATTGCTTTGAGATAAGCAGGTATCAACTGAAGCCGCCTGCTCATTTAAGTGATCAACCGCCGCATAAATTGTCTCGCGTTTAGTCGTCGCGCTAAATTCAGCAGGTACAATCACTGGCCAGCTAGCACTCGTGGTTAGCAGTTCAGACAGTTCGTCTGCGCCTGCTTCTGTTAGATGATTTTCAGTGATTAAACTAATACGACGTGGCTGACCCATCTCATCAAGAATGTCATTAGCTAACGCAAGTTCACCATTGAGCATCTGGGTTAGTGTTGGCGCAGTAGCGTCCGTATTAAGGATCAAAATTTGGCGTGCGCCCCATGCCAGTGACGACATCCAGTGATCAATGCTAGCTACGGTAATCTCTTCCATCTCTACAGGAATGATTTCGCCCGCAAGTTGGTCAGTGACTAAGTCTGCACCCTTGCCAATATCATGAAATAGCACCACTGGAGCCACTTGTGCTTGTGAGCGAAAGCGTGTCACCAATTTATTAAGGTAGTTATGCATCGATTGTGGTGTTGGCAGGTCGTAGCTAATTGCGCCGGTAGGGCATGCATTCGTACAACTACCCGCACCGTGACAGAGATAAGGATCGATTTCGATTTTTTTCTCAACGCTGGCAATCGCATCTGCTGGACAGAAATTCAAACAACGATTGCAGCCTTCGTTGCCATTGCGACTATGAGCACAGATCTCACTGTTGACCTTGATATAACGCGGCTTATCAAACTCACCGATAAGATCCGGCAACTGCGCTAATGCTTCAGCTAACTTAGCTTCATCTTGACCAACGTAGAAGTAACCGGGCGGTAGCATCTCTAAGTTGATGCAGGGACTCATGCTTAAATCGAGGATAAGATCGAAGTGCGCCTTACGAATCGCAACAACACTTAAATCAGCGTTACTGTCTTCGTTTTCGACTTTAACCTGGAATTGACCGAGAAAGCCTTTTATCTCAATAAGCTTGTTGTAAAAGCTCTCAACATCTTCAGCCGCATTCATCACCTGCTCTAGATGAGCTTCATCTTGGCTTGTGATGGCTTCGTTAGCCAAAATGGCACACTTGCCCATATGAGACAATTTGTCGGCTGCTAGGCGAGCCAAATCTTCTGGCCCGATTACGAGCACATTGCCCTCGGTGGTGTAGCTTACGGTCGGTGGAATTAGGTTTTGAATAACCTGCGTTCCAGCAAGGACCTGTTGTCGAACCTCTTTGAGTCCAACTTGTGTTTCACGATTGCTCACATTGCGTTCCTGAACAGTTCTTTGGCTGTTTCTGTACGTAGAGTCGCTGTTTAATTATATTGCGCTAATTTAATGCGCCAGCTTTACCTTAAGTACAGCAATTCACATACCAAATTTGTGGAATTAAAAACACTCTATAGTGACGTTAAACAACTTTGTTATTAGTGTCATCATGGTGTTCTGGTTCATTTTGGGACAGTAGCTCATCATCCTCGTCCAAAATGTCCGATACCGTCTCGATATCGCTAACAGCTTCAACTTGAACAGTTTCTTCGGTACTGGTCATCTCATCTGACTCAAGTGCCAAAGCTTCTTCGTTCTCCTCCTCATCGTCTTTATCTTTAACAACATGGCGGAATACTTTCTTTGCCAGTTCCGCCGATACATCGGCAGAGAGTTTGGGCTGGTTACTGTAATCGAGGGCGTATTCAAGCAAACCATCGATTTCGCTATAATGCGGCTGTTTCCATAATGCTTTTAAGGCTGCAGACTTAGCAGCAGGATCAACATTAGCTCCCATGAAGCTAGCAAAACTGCCACCCACTTCAATTTTCTCAGGATCCGGTAAGTCCTCTGCAGTAAGTAGCTGCGCTTCATCAGACTCAACAACGTCTCCGCTAGAACTTTCTGCAGAGGGCGTTGCTGGAATTGCAGCATCTTCGGTCTCGACCTTCGCTTCAACAGCAACGGGGGGTTCTATGTCAGCTTCAGCTTCCTGCTCAACTTTTTGTCGACGCAAATTCCAGCGCGACAGTAGGCCACTCATGAGTTACCTGCAAAATGGTTGGTGCTCGGGCCTTCATTCTTACGGCGATTCACATGCTTTTGACGACGATGGGCTCGAATTTCAACTTCACCGTGGCGAGTAATAAATGCTTCAATCCAGCATGCGATAGCTTGTGGCATAGGAATGTTAAGCACTGGGGTATCACCCTCGAGGCAGCCTGCAGCGACATTCTGGTCAGCAGAGATAGCCGCGGGGATCCAATCCCCCTCAAGAGTTTCGTCACAAACGATATATAACATGGCATTATCCATGTCGATATTGATACGGTAGCTACCGCGCTCGTCTTTATGCAGCTCAAGCAAGACGAGTTTTGCGCCTTCTGGTGCAGCGTGAGTGGCAGGAAGCATTTGGTCGACTTCCCACTGTACAGAGGTCCATCTTCCGACTTGCTTCTCAATCTTTTTCAGAGAAACGTACATTGGCCATTGGCTTTCGGTATGTTGCATTCAGTCTCCGTCTTGCCTGAGATGGCTGCCTGGTTGGCAGTCCAACTAAATAGATACCCCTCTAGTGAAGCAATATGTGTGCCACACAATAACAAGATAATAATTTGAACTAGATCAACTATTCCCACCAAAGATTAGGACATTTTGTCCAGAACGCAATCAACAATAGGACATAAATGGACGACCTCGACGTCATAAGTGTGATCTGTAGCTAACTTATAACCACCTAAAATTAGGTACAGATATTGCTTATCAATAACAGCAACTAAAATTCCATAACTGATGACGGGTCTTATGACAGCAAACAAGAGCAACCCAACTTTGATCAAAACCGACACCGAAGTACCGCTAACTATTGCGGTCAAAGCCGTCAATGAAAAGGGCGAACAGGTCGATAAATTTATTGCTTGTGAGCGTCCACTGACTGTTTATTTGAATTGGCGCCCTATCGTAACCTTAATGACCTTGGGAGCTAGAGCTGAGGCACTTTCATTAGGTTATCTTAAAAATCAGGGCTTTATATCAGACTTAAGTCAACTAGAATCAGTCATTGTCGATTGGGATGTTAACTCAGCTGCTATTTTAACCAGCGAGAAGACCGATGACTTAGATGAAAAACTATCAGAAAAAACAGTCACCTCAGGCTGCGGACAAGGTACGGTATACGGTGGCTTCATGGCCGGCCTCGATGAGATAAACCTACCTACACCACAAATAAAGCAAAGCATGATTTATAGCCTACTTAAAAATATCAGTGCCTATAACGAAACCTACAAGAATGCCGGAGCTGTGCATGGTTGCGGTTTATGCCAAGGTGACCAAATTAAAGGGTTTGTAGAAGATGTTGGTCGCCATAATGCCGTTGATACATTGGCTGGCGAGATGTGGCTCAAGCAAGATATTGGTCATAACAAGCTATTTTACACAACTGGACGGCTAACTTCAGAGATGGTTATTAAGGTCGCCAAGATGGGGATCCCAGTATTACTCTCGCGAAGTGGTGCAACCCAAATGGGGCTTGAACTCGCACAGAAGCTTGGGATCACTATGATCGCCCGAGCCAAAGGCCGTCACTTCTTGGTTTATAACGGTGCTGAAAACATTGAATTTGATGCAATTTAATCACTCACATCAACAAGCAACAACGGTTTTCGCCACAAGGAATCACAATGACTGAGCCTACAGAGCTTATCTACATGAGCGCACGCCAGGTCTCTGAATACTTAGATCTGAATGAGAAAAAAGTCTATTCCATGGCGAATGACCGAATTTTACCTGCGACGAAAATAACCGGCAAGTGGCTGTTCCCTAAAATATTAATTGACCGTTGGGTGATGGACTCTTGCCATAGCGGTATGCTCTCAGACCGAATGCATATAACAGGCAGCGATGATCCTCTGTTATCCATGTTAGTCGCTCGGATGATGTCACAAGTCGGTAAGAGTGAATTAATTAGTTACAGCTCTACTGGCTCACGCTTAGGCTTGGATTTACTCTCTCGCGGCTATGCCGATGTGTGTACTCTGCACTGGGGTAGTGTTGAAGAGCGCGGCGTGCGCCATCCTGCATTGCTGCAAGGCTATGCAAACCACCAACAATGGGTGATGGTGCATGGCTATACCCGTAAACAAGGGTTGATGATGCGCTCGGATATGCATCATCGTTGTCAAGAGTTGGACAAAATATCCCAACAGTCTTGGCGCTGGGTCGCAAGACAAGCGGGGGCTGGTAGTCAGCAGCATTTGGAGCAGTGGTTAATGAAGCAAGGCGCGACATTTGAGCAGTTAAACTCAAACCTAGTTGCTCAAAGTGAGCGGGAATTAGCTGGATACATTGCCCGTAATGACGCAGATATAGGCTTTGGCTGTCAGTCAGTTGCACTTGAAAGTGGTTTGAGCTTCGTGCCGTTAGTGACAGAATCTTTTGACTTTGTTATGCCGCAAGGGATCTACTTTAGACGTCAGTTGCAGCGCTTATTCAACTTACTAGCCGAACCCCAATCACAGCAATTAGCAGCTACATTAGGTGGATATGACTTAACGGGCTGTGGAAAAATAATTTGGAACGGACAAGCATAAATCTATTTAAAGATGGGGCAATGTATCAAAATGGTCGACAAGGTGTGCCTTGGTGAAACACCATTTGCCACACCTCCTTATGCTTGCGCCAGATTGAGCTGCGCATAGAAAAGTTGGTGATGTTTTCATCTGCTTTTTTTAGCTTAGCGCGGTAAAAAACCTGGCAGACACCTTCACTCAGCTCTCGAACTTCAAAGTGGCTAGTTTCAATTAATGGAGCCCTTTCATCTGGCAGGCGTGATAACACTTCACGCTTGCCAAAGCTGCATCCTGAAGCGGCAAACTCCAAAAAGTCATCACTGATCAAGCGCTCTAATTCTGCCCGAGACGATCTCACCTCCGCCTTTTGCAAATACAGCTCTAGTTCAACCAGTAAGTTTTCCAGCTTGAAGTTCATAATGCTACCTAGACGACTAAAATAACTGCGCTTCGAGCCAGTTGCGCGCCAATCCCCATACATTGAACACAAAAATACCACTGAATTGATAACAGGTATTACGCATTAAGCAAATAATCCATTCAAGTCAGTTATATTGCTATGAGTTTAGGATAAGATTTTAAAAAATTGAAATCATTCAGCCAGTTATTTTAGCAGTCCGTCGCAATACTGGGGAGACTGCGGCGCTCTGCTAACGCAACTCACGGTATTTTTGCCATAACAGCTGCTGCTCTGCCGTTAAAAAAGTCCAAGCTAAAATACGGGTGATTTTGTTGCCTTGGTGCATATCAATCACCTTCACCTCATGGGCTTTTAGTTTCTGCAACATAGCTTGGGCAGGTTGTAAATTTTCTTTTTTAGAAACTAAAGTGGTGAACCATAAACATTGGCTAGCAAATAATTGGCTTTCGTTAATCATGTTATGAAGAAACTGTCTTTCCCCGCCATCACACCAAAGTTCTGCTTTCTGGCCGCCAAAGTTAAGGACTGCAGTATCTATATTGGTTGGTTTCGTTGCCCCTTTTTGACCCGATTTAGCGGCACGATTGGCCGCCAAATTAGTCAGTTTTCTCGCTGTACCTGCATTGGCTTCGGCAAGCGATGCATGAAAGGGTGGATTGCATAAAGTGACATCAAAACGATCGTCTGGGTTGATAATCCCACTAAATACATGTTGTGGATCTCTTTGTAAGCGGCAACTCAATTTGCGACTTATTTTAGGGTTTCGAGCAAATATCTGCTGTGCATTATCTATGGATACAGGATCAACATCGCTACCGACAAATTGCCACCCATATGATTGGACTCCAAGTAGCGGGTAAATGACGTTTGCACCAGTACCAATATCTAATGCGCTAATTTTGTTTCCTTTAGGGATCTGGCTTTTAGACGCTTTTTTTACAGCTAAAAGATCTGCAATATGGTGTATATAATCAGCGCGTCCTGGTATCGGCGGACACAGGAAGCCCTGCGGAATATCCCAGTCATCCACCCCGTAATGGTGCTTGAGCAACGCAGCATTAAGCGCTTTTACTGCTTTAGGAGAGGCGAAATCTATCGACAAATTACCAAAATCGTTACGGCTAACAAACGGTTTAAGCTCACGGTAGCAATCAATTAGCGCCTCAAAGTCATAACCCGCATTATGAAGGTTACGCGGGTGCATCCCCTTATTTAGCCTTGATATTGCTTTAGCTGGAGCAGGGTTGTTCTGCTTGTTGTCTGTTTTATTCATGTTCACTCAGCGCAATGCATTGGCTATAACGAGGTCGATAACTTGGCTTTACTAAGACGATATTAATCGTACAGATATTTAGTAAACAGTAGGTTCACCACCAGCTCTTTACCAGTTTCTTGTTCTAACAGGCGATTGACCATTTTATAGCATTCACGCCTGATCTCCTCTTTGCCCGTTAGTGATTTCACTTTGTCTTCAGTTTGATTGCCTAAGATCTCCACGATTGCTGCACGCAGTAGCGGATCATGCCTTTCTAGACTCACTAAGTCTTCCGGCTTTTTAACCATTAGCTCGACACTGATCCTGACATAACCTAGCTTGTTTCGATTCGATATATAGTTAGTAACGATTTCTGGCTCGAAACCGTAATAGGCGTACTCCTCTAGCGGCTTGTCGTCTGCAGCAAATAGGCTAAAGCTGCTACTCAAGCCTAAGAGTAATATCGCGATAAATGTTCTCATTTGGAAAATGACTCCGTCGTCAACATAAGATGAGATAGCTTCTCAATCAGTTTTCTTATCAAGTAGTCCCATCAGTTCAAACCAGCAACGGCTATCTGAGTCGGCATTGACATGCTAGACTGCTTCGGTTCTAGCATTGTACCGAGAATTAGATGACTGTGACTAGGTTAAGCTTCCCTTATGGTGAATCAATTAAGTGGATTTCACCAGACAAAATGACCAACTTACCCTCTCCGCCTTTTAAAGACTGGCTATTAAGCAGCAGTAGTTTAACTAAAAAACTGAAAACACAATGCCAAGTGTTTGAGGTGAAAGTGCTTGGTGAAGACACATTATCACCGCTGACTGATGAGTACCCAACTCAACAACAAGTCTGGATTAGGGAAGTATTACTGATACTTGATGGCACACCTTGGATTTTTGCTAGAACCCTTATCCCTGGCCGCTTACTGGAAAAAAAGCAGCAAGATTTTTTGGGCTTAGGCGTCAGACCATTAGGTGAGTTGCTCTATTCAAAGGATGAGTTTACTCCAGGCAAAATTGAAGTCGCACATTTTGAAGCTTGCAGCAAAATAGCCAAACTCGCCGAATCCTTAGATCAAGATGTCAGCAGTGAACTCTGGGGGCGTCGACGTTATTTCGAGCATGCTCAGGAGCAGCTTATTGTGAGTGAGATATTCCTACCCGCAGCTCAGCAAGCCATAACAGCTCTTGGTAAATAGCCACATCTTATCTTGGTCAGCCACTATCACTAACAATAGTGGCTGCCATTACTTTTTATCTTTGCTGACGCCGATAACCGGCAAACACGCTTAAAAGCAATAGCGATAAGATCCCTAAACTACCGCCACCTGAGCTAGAACTACTCTTTTGGATGGTTGTATCCGCAGCAGCGGCAACGTTTATGGCAGCTGTCATAACACCGCTTTGACCTTGTTCATCAGTCACTGTTAGCGTCACGGTATAACTTCCAGCGGTGTAAGTATGTGATGGAGATACAGCGGTGCTTGTTACTCCGTCGCCAAATTGCCATAGATAGCTGAGCTCACCACTTCCACCAGATGATGTATTGTTAAATGTCACCGATAAACCACTCGCTGTAAATGTAAATCCAGCGTCAGGTGCCGCATGCACTGTAACAGTCGTGCTATTGGTGAATTCAGTGCCATTACCATCGGTAACAGTGAGAGTCACTAAATAGCTACCCGCATTGGCATATGTATAGCTGGGCGCGGCTAAAGTACTAGCAGCATTATTTACACCGAAATCCCACGCATATTGATAATTCCCATCCCCGCCACTGACATTGGCAGTAAAGGTTACCTGGCCTCCTTGCTGATTTTGAGAAATAGTCGCACTAAGCTCTCCAGGCGCAACTGCGCTACCTGTATAGGTAAATTTCACCATTGCAGTGCTGCTATCTTCAGCTTGTGCCATCACTTCCATTGAAATACCAAGCTCTGTCAGCACCATTCCTGATTCAGGCTGCAACGGCGCCGAATAATCAGTAGAGTCTTCAAACAGTTTATGGCCTGACAAATGTTCATCTTCAATCGTTCCAGTGCTGTAAAAAGACTGATTAAACAAACTAAATGCTGCGTCACGCACTTGCACTTCAGTATCTAAATTACCAATTAAGTTTTGGTCAGCATCCACCACGCCAATTAAGCTGTAGCCTGCATGTTTGCTAACTTCGTTACTGTTGTAGTCTTCATTTTCAAACCATAGTAATACGCCAGGATCATAACGGCGGCTAATTAGGCCTTTATCCACTCCCTGCTGACTTCGTAACTGCACAATATAACGGCGATCTTTACCTGGACGAGTATCTGTGACACGTAAAAAACCCGCGAATACTGTGTCAGTATTATTTTCAGCACCGTCAAACAACACTTGAGTCTGTGCTTGTTTAATGGTGATATCGTCAATAACTATACCGTAATCACCAACGGCCTGATCGGTCACGTAGTTGATCGAGAGCTGCACTGTGCGACCTGCATATGGACTCAAGTCATATTCTAGCTCTACCCAACTCTCACTCCCCTCTGCCGCCGCGAGTTCACTCGACTTTCCAGTAATAATATTGCGTGCGGAGTTTTGCGGATTACTTGCTTTGGTGTAATTTCCTGCCAGTGCAGTGCCATCAATCATCACCTGAGCATAGTCATAATCAAGCTCTATATTCCAATGCGCTTTCATCAGTAATGTTAATGGTGTTACTGCAGGTAGCTCTACATCAAATGACATTGCATGATTAATCATGTCCCCCTGATCTGAGTAGAACTGATAGTCACCGCGGTAAGGTGGTGTGAATGCTAAAGGCGCAGCTGGAACAGCCATTGAGATCTGGTTGACCTGCTCATGATTAACCGCTTCAACTAGCGCGACATCCAACCCACTTGAATCCAGCGCACTGAGCTGTAGTTTTTGCTCTGAAACCCAGTTACCTTGATATCGCTCCTGTAAATACGAACGCGCATAGGGACTAAACCCGGTAGGCTCAGTACCTCTTATCGCGCCGCCCCAACTACCAGAAGCCATCACAGACCATAATCCCACGGGAGAGCCCTTGCCTTCACCGCTAATATCGTATTCGTCTGGCAACCCAAGATCATGACCAAACTCATGGACACATACACCCAATGCTGCGTCTATGGGTTGAATAGTATAACTACTCAGCATCATGCTGCTTCCTGGGATGGTATAAGGATTAATAGATGAGCGGTGGGACCAAATCGCATCGGCACCTAACATACCACCACCAGTTTCTTCACCGATACTGGAATGGAAAATCATCACATGATCGATTGCGCCATCTGGTTCATCAAAGTTGCCGTTTCCATTAATATCATAGGGATCTTCAATATCATAAGTTGCTAATTCGCTACTACTCATCTGCGAAACGGCTGCAGTTATAGCCTCTTTAACTAAATCAAGCGCGCCGATGTCATTATCAGTACTGTCATTACCGCCGTATGTCGCAGCGTTATTCGCGGCGCGATACCAACCTTTGACATCGCCAGTAAAAAAGAAACTCCCACCTGATTCTGCCTGATAGTATTCATAGCCTGTCATCAGTGTTTGCCCAGACGGTCCAGCGTAACCGTTAGTCGAGAACAACAAATTTTTATAATGCTCCGCGGGATAAGAGCTGTAATACATAGAGGTATCGCTACTACTTAGGCCGTTATCATCATGGGGGAGATCGGGAAAATCAACGAGTACAGCTAATACTTTAACCGTCTTATTCGTAATCGATTGTGCTTGTGGTGCGGCAAAGCTAACCAATTTGTTAGCCTTTTCACCTTTTTTAGCTCGAGAAGCTTCAAACCTTGCTTCTTGAAGAGATATTCTTTTCGGCCCCTTAGAGCGGGCAATAAAGGCTTCAACAGCCTGTGCTTTTTCAGCTTGCGATGCATTTGAAGCCACTTCGCCACGCTTGATCAACCAATAGAGCACTCGCTCTTTATCAACGATATTGGCATCAGCCGTTATGCTATTCAATGGTGCAGCTATGGCGATATTCATGACCAAAAAACTACTAACAAGAAAGCTAATAATGACACTGTTCCGGACTAAAACTTTCATGTTACCTACTCCATCTGTTGCTATTTCCAACTGCCTGTAAAGCACAATAAAGATAAAATTTAACTTTCTATCAATAATCAGACCGCATTGTTGCAAAATAGTTTTCAACTTTATTTATCTATTTATCCCGATAATATGCTAGAAAAGGGCCACGGTATAGAATTGCCGCCCAAATCAAAGCTGAAAATAGTTAATGAATTGCTATACGTTTGTACTATGAAAATGGATTACCTTTATAAGAGTGAGCGGCAACTACGACAGCGAACCTATCGGCAGTCACCTTATAATAAGCTCTCGGCTCAATACTCTTCGGGTTGCTTTAACCAAGTGTCGTAGATCAAAAGCAGTACCGACGCAGACCAACTAAAGTTAGTGCAATGTAAGCCTTTCCCCGTGAGTGGATTATAGTTTTCTCTAATAGGGCTTTGACCGATGATGCCCTCTCCCTCAGTCACTAATTGCAATGCTAATGATTGTGCCTGTTCGTGATAGCCATAGCGTGAAATACCTTGCAAACCAAACAGTGCTTGGTCTAGCCAAACGGGACCTCGCCAGTATTGCGTAGCGGCAAAATTGGGGCTATCAACACTAACAGTTGGGAATGGAATTTTGCTGCCAAACTCATCTGCAGTTAGGTGTCGCTCAACCATGATTTTAGCTTGCGCTTTGGACGCTACACCTGCCCATAAAGGTAACCAGCCTTCGACACCTTTACCTTTGTCGATCATCAGCTCGCTGCCTGTCGCACTATAACGGATATCATAGAAAAAGCCTGACTCAGGGTCATACATCTGCATTTGGATCTGCTTAGCGAGACGCTCAGCCTCAACATCCCACTTTTGGACATCAGCATTTAGGTCAAGTACTTCAGCCATCTGTTGTAAAAAGCGCTTTTCTGCATACAGATATGCGTTCAGGTCAACAGACTCTTGCGATACTGAGTACCCCACTAACTCGCCACCTTGGTGGTTTTGCCAAACCTGTAAGCTAGCATCCGCATCAAATCTCGGCGCATTATCCATGCCAGACTCCCACGCTGCAGCCTCGATAATAGCTTCAACATTTAACGAGCCATCTTCATTAATGTGAGCGGGGTGAAGATTCGCGCCATACTCAGCTAAACCATTGTCATTATTATCACGATTGCGATACCACCATTGATGGTAAGCAACCAGTTTTGGGTACATAATTTTAACGAACTCAATATCATCATCTTGTAGATAAATCTGCCATACCGCCCAGGCAGCTAATGGAGGCTTACCATTGCGCTCGTTCCAGTTGCCGCCTTCGCCATCTCGCTGTGGATCTTTATTATAGAAAATGGCATCGGGAAGGTTACCAGCATCTTGAGGTCGCACTTCATCTTGGTCGGTAAATTGATAATCAAACATCGCCAGTACGTTCGATTTGGCCAGTTCTGGCTCAAATCTAGCGACAGCTACGGCTTGCTTCCAGGTATCCCACGCCCATACGCCGTTAAACCATTTATAGGTAATTGAGGGCGTTATGCCATCATGCAGCAGCGCGCCTGCTGGACTGCGCCAATTATGTATGATGGTTTGCATGCTCTTAACTGCAAGTTGACGAGCGATTTTATCGCCACCATCAATGAGCTTATCCATTCTGCTTTGCCAACGACGTTTATTGTCCGCAAGCTGTTGTTCAATCAAGCTCCAATCTGGAGCGCCATGAACTTTTGCCTCTTGGGCAGTATGAAAGTAACGTTGTGCACTTTTAAATAGGTGAGATTTTTTGGCTGCTATCGTTACCGGTTCTGCGATAGCTAGGTATCCTGACTGAGCATTAATTCTTATTGACATGTCACGGTCAAACCACAATTGATACTGCGCGTCAGCCAACTGCATACGCCAGGTTTGCATCACAGGCTTGAAAAGCCAATTCACATGATTATCAGTTGATTCAACCTCAGCGATAAGTGATTGCTGTGGCTGTTCGGGGTGGCTAGCAAAGGGCTGACCTCGCCAGACTAGCTGCCACTGTTGCTCCCGATTTGAAAGGTTGGTCAGCTCAGTCATCACTGTGGCGGTGCGTTCATCGCTATAACTGAGCCTCAAACTGACTTTTTTATCAGACCAGATATAGGTTTGCACTAACCCATCAGGCTGACTGTGAATATCGATACTCGCCGCACTATCAAATGAGATAAATTCATCAGTGGTCACATTGATTAGCTGTAAACGCTGCAGGCTATCACTAAGGTGCAAGCTATACTCTTGGGCAATGAATAGCGGTCCGGTGAAGCTGCCGTAATATTCAGCATTGTTAGGTAGATGAAAGCCGTGCCAAGCACCTTGATCAACATATACAGAACCAATACTGAGATTTTTCTTATTATCTCTTTGCTCCATCGAAGTTGGCACACCTTGATAGGGCAGCAAATTTTGATAATCAGTGGAATCAATTGAAGTCAGGCTAACAGCACAAAGAAACAGACAAGTAAGCATAATTATTGTTATTTTTGAATATTATATTCAGAGTATTACAGTCTAATAATTGTTCTGCAACATTTGTATCTTTGGTAAGTTTGATGGGAAGTGATTGAAATGGTCTATGGCCGCATCAATCACTCAGGTTTAGCCGTTACAGTGCTTTCATATAGCTTGCCACGCCATCTAAGAACATCTGCACTGAAATCATCACCAACACCATCCCCATTAAGCGCTCTACTGCTGTTAACCCTTTCTCACCTAAAACTTTAGTAAAGACTTTATAAAACAGCAAAATAATAGCGCTTAATCCCCATGCGGCAAGCAGAGCGACTGTCCAGTCCATCATACGAGTACCGTCTGTGTGAGCCAGTAAAATAAGTGCTGCAAGAACCGACGGGCCCGCCATTAATGGGATCGCCATCGGCACAATAAAAGGTTCTTCTCCAGCAGCTAGGCCAACAACGCCTCCGGGTTGTGGGAAAATCATCCGTATCGCGATTAAAAACAGGATAATACCGCCTGCAATACTCACAGATTCAGAACGCAAATTGAGAAAATTTAAAATCGCTTCACCTGCAAACAGAAATAACAGCATGATGACTAGCGCAAATAGCAGTTCGCGGATCAAAACCCGACGACGTTTTTTAGGTTCTATATGGCGTAATATGGAGGCAAATATCGGCAAGTTGCCTAATGGGTCCATGATTAGAAACAGCATAACGGCTGCAGAGAAAGTATCCATAGATTAAAGGACGCCTAGTTACTGAATTAGGAGAGTAGTCTATTATGTTTTACGACAAAGCTAACAAAAAGTTATAAAATATTTGCACTTGCTGCGGATCCACTCACAATTAACATGAATTTCTCATCGAGAATATATCAATGTAAATTCAACTTATCGCTCTGCCAATTAACCTGAACACTGGTATACTATGGCGCTTTTTCGCTCTCGCGGTTTGAAATGGAATCTCCATGCTGTATCTCTTAGCTAGCTGTATCGCACTACTATTAGGGCCCTTATTTTACCGATTTTTTTCATCGGGAACTGGGCTACAGAAAGGCCTAGACGGATTTATATTCGTTTCTTTGGGTGGATTAGTGCTGATCCATATTTTACCTGAGTTACTCGAGCACGGTGGTTTTCTTGCGATTGTATTTGTGGTCATTGGGATCTGGGGCCCCACCCTAAGTGAGCGCTTATTTCATCGCTATTCAGAAGTTACCCACAATCTAACCCTTATTCTTGGCATTGGCGGCTTACTGCTACACACCATTACTGATGGTGGAGCCATGATTTTAGCCCAACAAGACGGAAACTCACCATTACTTGCGCTGGGCATTATCTTGCACCGATTACCCGTCGGCGTCGCTATCTGGTGGTTATTAAAACCACAAGTCGGCAGCCGCTGGGCCATGGTCGTTTTAGCTGGAATGATGTTATTAACTGGAGTCGGTTACTTTGCCGGTGAGCAACTGCTTTCTCACTTAAGCCTTGAAAATACTGTTTATTTACAAGCCTTTGTTACAGGTTCAATCTTACATGTTGTATTGCATCAGCCCCATGGACAGCCCAATACTGATACGCAAGGTAAGTTTGAATATCAAGCAGGGATCGGCAGCTTGCTCGGTATAGGTTTACTATTTTTGCTGTTAATGATGGACTCTGGCGGCCATGATCATCACCACAGTCATAGTCATTCAACTGAACACCTATTAGATTGGATGCTTACCATTGCACCAATCTTGTTGCTCAGCTATGCCGTTGCGAGCCTTCGATTTCACTTTGGATTATCGCCTCAAAATGAGTCGCTTGGACAACGCTGGTTGCAGCGATTATTAGGTCCGGAAGCCATCATAATTACAGGCCTGTTGCTCGGACCTATTTTTGCATTGTTCCAAGCAGTTGCCGTGCTATTGATAGGTGCACTACTGACTATGAGTAAAGTAGAGCCTACCGACCCACATGACTCAGTGCCCAACTCAGCTATACGTTTTGGCTTTGCTCATCTCGTCGACCGTAGCGCGCCTTGGATTGTATTAAGCCTCATTTTAGCTAATCTAATTGGTCACCCTGCAGTGCCTTTATCTAGCCCTATAGTTCAAGTTGCAGTGTTGCTTTTAGTCTTTTTACCTATGCGCTTTTGCAACCTTGGCGCTGCCGTGCTGTCACTCTCACTAGCCTATAGCGGCTGGACAACAACTGCTGTAATGCTGCCTTTGATTGCAGCTCCCATTATTAATTTTGCGCAGTTAAAGCTAATGGACTGGCCACAAAGAGCGATACTTTTATTGCTGCTATTGGCACTCTTAGCTGTTATCGAGTGGATTCATCCGCAATGGCAAGCACTTGGGCACTTACCCAACCTGCTTAACACGGTAAGCCTTTGGGTTGTTGCCATTCTGTTTGCTGCCAGCCTACTGCGCCTAGGACCACGTAAGTTCATGAGCCGCCTAATGCTACACAAAGCCAAACCACATGCTCATGAACACTCTCATGATCATAGCCATCACCATTAAATTAAATACCCGTGCTACTTGAAGATGCTCGTTTCAGAGGCATTGTGCCAGTTCAACTCTAGGTGCATTGATGTAGAAATGGTTATTCCCTTCTAAGTAAGTGCAACAACGAAGTGGGTTGGCACATAGCCTTCGTTGATGGGTTTTAATGGCTACTCAAAGACATAGAGTAGCCATTTACCTATCAGCCTCAACATTGAGCGAGTTCGCTCATATAAACGCCTTCACGACCACTAAACAGCTAATCGCTTAATAGCTTTTCCTACTAATGAGTATTAGTCTGTATTTATCACTCTATCTGAAGTTGGCTTATGTGCATTCTATTTGTCGCTTTAAAAGCACACGCTGAATATCCACTCATTATTTGCGCTAATCGAGATGAGTTTCATCATCGCCCTACTGAGGCAGCTCATTTTTGGAGTGATAATAACCAACTCCTTGCAGGCAAAGATCTTGAAGCGGGCGGAACTTGGCTTGGTGTCAACCAACAAGGTGCAGTAGCGGGGCTCACCAACATTCGCGACCCTGAACTGATTCAGTCTGATATGAAAAGTCGCGGCGAACTAGCCATAAAAGCGCTATCTAGCGGCGGATTAGATGAAGCATGGTTGCAGCGATATAGTCCCTTCTATAACCCATTCAACTTGCTCTTTGGTGATGAAAAAGCGCTTTACTGTTTCGATAGTCGACTAAAACGCTACTCGCAATTAAGCCCGGGGTTTCATTCCATCAGCAATGGCGCCCTTGATGATATTTGGCCAAAGATGGCGCGAGGGAGTCAAGCAATCGAATCCCATATCACAGCAAACAAGGAACCAAATGTCGAAGACTTGCTGGCAATAATGACCGATGGTACGCAAGCACCCGATGATGAGCTACCGCAGACAGGAGTTAGTTTAGAATGGGAGCGGCACTTATCCTCAATCTACATACAACACCAAGAATACGGCACCCGCTCAACCACAATAATAATGAAAGATAAGCACGGAAAAGTGCACTTTTCAGAAGTGCGTTATGACGGTAAGGGCAGAAATCTCGGTCGTGATGACTTTACCATTCAACCACAGAATATAACGACTGGGCACTTAACCTAATCGGAAGTATGGTCGTGGGTTATCACCCAACGATCATCTATCTTCTCCACTAACAAAGTGAATACGCCACTTGGATTGTCTTTCGCACGCTCAAGAGACCACCGTCCAACCACTATTGCTGCGTAGTTACTGAGCATCTTAGTCTCTTTAATGGTGAATGTTAGATGGCCTAAAGTCGCCTTGTCTGGGTAATGCTTTTTGTAGGCTGCCAGTGTTTCTTCCCAGCCATAACGGAACTTACCATTAGAGACAAAACGCATCTGCTCATTATTCCAATACCCTTGCATATAAGCATCAAGATCGCCGCGGTTCCACGCCGCTTCTTGCTGCTCCAGTATGCTTGCAATATCATCGGTCGGTACTGCATTTACACTGAATGCTACACACAACAGTAAAATGCTAATTCCTTTTTTAAACATGCCTCTCTCCACACTCAGGTGATTGGGTGTACTATACCCAATTACACATCTAAGATCTTGTTACCAATTATGCAGGCTCATTGGTAAAAGTCACAGAAAACAATAATACTTATAAAAATAGCTAGGCGGTTTTGATCTTATGTTTCAATCATTTTGCAAAGGTTTGCTAAAAGTCAGTGGCTGGAAAATAGCTGGCACACTGCCAACCGATCATCAATATGTTGCTATCGTCGGTCCACACACCAGTAACTGGGATTTCATCATTGGTGTTATAGCGCGTGGTGCGCTAGGCGCAAAAATTAACTTTTTAGGTAAGCATCAACTTTTCATTGCGCCATGGGGCTGGTTCTTCCGTGCTATCGGCGGCACGCCAGTAGACAGATCTAAAAATAACAATCTAGTAGACGCTGTCGTTGATCTATTTAAATCTAACTCTCACTTTAGCTTAGCACTTGCACCAGAGGGCACTCGCAGTCCAGTCACTCGCTGGAAAACAGGATTTTACCATATCGCCAGCAAAGCTCAGGTACCGATCATCACAGTTGGGCTCGATTTTGCGAATAAAACAGTCGTTATCCCTGAAGGGATGCAGACCACAGATGATATCCAGCAAGACATGGAGCATATCATTGGGTTTTATCGCTCTATTAAAGGCCGCCACCCCAAAGTCATTCCCGACTTTAAAAGTTGATAGCAATCTGTATGAGCTTAATTGCTTAAAGCAAAATAGCCCGTTATAGTGCAGCCAGTTTTCAGACATTGTATAAAATATTATGAGCATTGATACTTGGCTGCTGTACCTTTTCGCCATTCTACTAATTGCCATCTCCCCAGGCACTATGGCTGTTCTGTCGATGGGCCATGGTATCCATTACGGTAAAAGCCGCAGTGTAGCGACCGCTTTTGGTAGCGTTACATCGGCACTGATCCTAATGATGGCATCAGCTGCAGGCTTAGGTGCCCTGTTGAATGCTACTGAATATGGATTTACCATATTGAAATGGTGTGGCGGAGCCTATTTGTTATTTCTTGGCGTTAAGTTACTGCTGACTAAAGCGGATGGACAAGGATTAAAGCTAGAGCGAACTAAGGGAACAGGTCAGCCTTATCAACTGTTTAAACAAGCTTTTTTAGTGGGGATTAGCAATCCTAAAGATCTTCTATTTTTTGCAGCTCTGTTTCCACAGTTCATCGATATCACAGCTCCACAAGGCCCACAATTAGCTATTCTTGCAATCACCTGGGCTGTAGTCGATTTTAGTTTTGTGATGATTTATGCCTGCATGGCAAATGTGCTCGCACCAACGCTAAAATCGAGTAACAAACTGCATTGGTTTGATCGCACTAGCGGCGGAGTGTTTATCACTCTCGCCGCCATATTACTAATCCGTTAACCCGCTATAATATAAAGCCGATATAACCTTGCAGTACTATCAGGTTAACGATATCGATAAAGAACGCGCCGACTATTGGTACCACCATAAAGGCTTGTGGTGAAGGACCATTTCGAGAAACCAGCGCCCCCATATTCATCACAGCAGTGGGGGTTGCCCCCATACCAAAACCACAATGACCTCCCGCTATAACCGCGGCGTCATAATTTGAACCCATCAACTTGAATGTTACGAAGTATGCAAAAAAGCCAAGTACTGCTGTTTGCACCAACAGAATAATCAACAGCGGTATAGCGAGATCAAAAATTTCCCACAGTTTCAAACTCATCAACGCCATCGCTAGAAACAGTGATAAAGACACAGTACCTAGTATATCGACACATTCACTATTGGTCTTATAACCTCTGGTCAATTCGGTCAGGTTGGTAATCACTACCCCAAGAAATAGTGCGTAAACAAAGTCTGGCATTTTCATCCAGCTAATATTAAATACCGACACCAGATGCTCAATCCAGCGCGCACCAGCCACACAAAGCAGCAGAATAAATAGCGTTTCCATGACGCTTTTTGCGGTCACTCGATCTTCTTCTAATTGGTCATAGGTCACCAGATCGGGGTGATCTTTATGATGATTACCACCAATACCATAAGATGACTCAAGCTTATGTTTATCAATAAGTCTTTGCGCCACCGGGCCGCCTATTATGCCGCCCATGACTAAACCAAATGTTGCCGCTGCCATCGCAAACTCTAACGTACTCATGCCGTAGTTTTCAGCAAAGGTCTGCGACCATGCAGCGCCTGTACCATGGCCACCAGATAGCGTAATAGAGCCAGCTACCAGCCCCATTAAGGGTTCTAGCCCCAAAGCCGTCGCTAAACTTACACCAACAGCATTTTGAATAATAATGTAAACGGAAGCGATAGCAAGGAATATAAACACCTTCTTGCCGCCTTTGGCTAACAGTTTATAGCTTGCGGCCAAACCTACCGTACTAAAAAACATTAGCATTAAGGTATTTTGCATCGGCAAAGAAAACTTAAGGGTAATATTCTGAAAATGTAGCAAAGTGGTGATCGCTGCGACCACTAACCCGCCTATGATAGGCTCTGGGATATTGTACTTTTTAAAGAAGCCAACATGACGATTTACGCTATGCCCAATAAATAGCACAAGAATCGCCACTAAAAATGATTCCAGCTCTCCGATTGAATATACGGTATTCATAACACTCCTATCCGTTACTTCGGCTTTAGCTAACAACGCTAAAGCAAAAATTAGCCGGCTATTTTGTCATATCTATTAGGGCAATTAATATTAGCTGCGTCCGAATTATGGTTATCCATTGTAATAAAGTTACCGAATCGTACAACAATTAGCCTACTCGGTAACTATTGATGCGTGCTCTTGCGCTGCTAACGTTGCTAAACGCTCTCTTTCCGCTTTAGAAACGTACTTAGGCTTATTAGCAGTATTGAGTTTCGCATTGGCTTTTTTGACTTTGCTCAAATGTTTTTTAGTGATTTTTTTAGTGCGGTTCATAGATTTATACTTTTGAGAGGTGAGCCAGTTAAAGATTATAGTTTATAGACAGCTACCACGAGGGAGAGTGGTAAGCTAATTGACCAAAAAATCAATCTAATTTAAAGAGCTCGCTGCCATGCAATAAGACAAAACAGCAAGCCCTCTAACTATATTAAGCTATTGGTTAGCCATGATATTTTCAATTATTTTAGTCGTCGAGATACCATCTTCAAAACACAATACCTTAACTAAACCACCAGCGGCGATGACTTCTTTGCCACCAGCAATATCTTCAATTTTGTAGTCGCCACCCTTAACGAGTAAGTCAGGCAGTAAACGAGCAATCACTCGTTGCGGCGTGTCTTCACTAAATGGAAGTACCCAATCCACAGATGCAAGACCCGCTAACACGGCCATTCTGCGACCTACAGGGTTTACCGGGCGACCATCTCCCTTTAAGCGCCTGACAGACTCGTCATCATTAACCGCAACAATTAACCTGTCGCCTTGTGCTTGTGCTTCTTGCAAGTAGCTCACATGACCAGCATGTAAAATATCAAAGCAGCCATTGGTCATCACCACGCGCTCACCGCGTAACCGAGTTTGCTCAAGTGCGTACATGAGCTGATCTTCAGTCACAACCCCAAAGCCTGTTTCACTATGATGAGTATCAGACAATGATTCGATAAGCTCAATGCGGCTCACAGTCGAAGTACCGAGTTTAGCAACCACAATACCTGCTGCTGTGTTAGCGATTGCACACGCTTCAGCCATAGTACTTCCAGCGGCCAATGAAGTTGCCAGTGCAGAAATAACCGTATCCCCAGCGCCAGTTACATCATGTACTTCTCGAGCAACGGTAGGAATATGAAGCTCTTTATTTTCAGCCGTAATCAACGTCATTCCCTGCTCAGAACGAGTGACTAACAGCGCTTCTAAATCAAACTCTTCAAGTAATTTATGCGCTTTTTCAACCAAATCAGCTTCGCTGGTTACAGCTCCTGCAACTAACTCAAATTCATGCAGGTTTGGGGTAAGCAGTGTTGCGCCTCGATATTTTGAAAAATCACTCCCCTTTGGATCGACTAACACTTTGACCCCTTGAGACTTCGCTTGCTGAATAAAAGCTAGCGGCTCGATCAAAGCGCCTTTGGCATAATCAGATAAAATAACCACATCTACATCTGCTAAAGAATTTGCGGCGCTGTCCAACAACGCTTGGCTATCTGCTTGCTGGTAAGGTTCTTCGAAATCTAGACGAATGAGTTGTTGGCTACGCGACATCACCCGCAATTTAGTAATCGTCGGTTTATCTGCAACCACGTGCCATTTAGGCTCAACACCCAAAGCTTGAATGCCGGTAGTTAATGCTGCTGCGGTTTCGTCTTCACCAACAATACCCGCTAAAGAGACTTGGCCACCCAAGGTTGCAATATTCAGTGCTACGTTTGCCGCTCCACCAGGGCGATCTTCTAATTGGTTAATGCGCACAACAGGCACTGGCGCTTCTGGCGAAATACGTCCAGTCGGACCGGTCCAATAGCGGTCAAGCATCACATCACCGACCACAAGAACTTTAGCTTTTTCAAATGCTGGCAGAGAATCTTTCATAACACTCATTACTTTTACAAAATATTAGTTTGTAATTGTACCTAATTTTAGTTCGAGCTGTTACTTTATCTACGTAACTTTCTAGCTAGGGCACTTTTACTTTTGTGGTTTAGCTACACAAAACATCATCCCAAACAGCCCTCTTACAACTAAAACTGATATAATTGACGGTTAAAGTCAGATTAATTTGACCCAAAAGCCATCTGTGTTAAAAATACTGAATACCGCAGAACTAGTTAACCCAATAGTGCGAAATGATAATGAAGAGAATCCTAGTTTTTAGACATGATAAAATTGGTGACTTTGTACTGCTTTGGCCTGCCTTGAGTTTACTCAAAAACGCTATGCCAGATACCAGCATTGAAGTGTTTGTAACGCCAATACTTAAGAGTTTTGCGCTCGCTTGCCCTTATGTTGATCATGTTATTGTCGATAGTGGTGACGATTTAGCAATACGTAAAGAGATCGACGCGCGTCAGTACGATGCTGCATTGGTTTCTAATTCTCAATTCCGTATATATAAAATCATTCGTAATCTAAATATTCCTTATGTGCTAGCGCCTAAACATAACTGGTATCAATACTTTTATAAAAACCGCACTGATGCACAATACAAGGTTGGTGAAGGTTGCTGGCGTGGCGGCTGCATGTTAATTGAAGCCTTTTTAACTGCGCATAATATGGCTATCCCTGCACTCCCCAAAAGGTATTGGGACGTCACAGCAGAACGTGAACATTGGCAACAATATTACGGTAAACAAAATGATGAAAAGTTGATTTTTGTTCATCCAGGTACCGGAGGGTCCTCAGGTAGTTTGCCGACAAAAGACTTTATTAAGCTCATCACCCAAGTTGATCAGTCAACCCAGCATAAATGCAGGTTTGTGCTAACGTTTAGCGGTGAAGAGGCAAGTTTAGCAAAAGCTATATTTGATGAGGTTAGTAAGCAGGGCGTCAATATTACTCTTGCCAATCCATTAAAAGATCTGACCGATTTTGCCAAATCTATAGTTGCCGCAGATATGTTTATGGCCGGTTCGACTGGCCCTTTGCATATTGCAGGGCTGCATAACGTGCCAACTGTCGGCTTTTATGCAGGCAGAAAATCTCAACCCAAAGTGCGCTGGCAGACGTTGAGCGAACAACATAAACGCTTAGCATTTACACCACCAGAGAGTAAACGAACCGGTCGCGACATGAGCTTAGTTGATATTGATTATACAGCTAAAACCATCGCAGAATTTTTAAATACTTACTACACAAAGTAAGTGTGTCCTTTTAAGGTATTGTGAACAATACCGCCCGGAAAGTGGAAATAAATATGATAGTAGTCACAGGTGCAGCAGGATTTATCGGCAGCAATTTAGTTAAAGCCCTTAACGATATGGGGCGTAATGACATTATTGCCGTGGATGATTTAACCGACGGTACAAAAATGTTCAATCTAGCGGATTGTGAGATCGCTGATTATCTGGATAAAGATCAATTTCTTGAGCAGATAATAGCAGGTAAATTCGACGGCAAGATTGAAGTTATTTTCCATCAAGGGGCATGCTCATCCACTACCGAGTGGGATGGCAAATTCATGATGAACAATAACTATGAATACTCAAAAACACTGCTGCAGTTCTGTGATAGAACAAAATGCCAGTATATCTACGCTAGCTCAGCTTCAGTCTATGGCGGTAGCGAGAAGTTTATCGAGCAAAGAGATTTAGAAAAGCCACTTAATGTTTACGCTTACTCTAAATTCTTGTTTGACCAATATGTGCGTCAACAAAAACCAAACTGCCAAGTTGCCGGCCTCAGGTATTTCAATGTCTACGGCCCAAGAGAGCAGCACAAAGGCGGCATGGCAAGTGTAGCTTTCCATTTCAATAACCAGCTCAATGCTAACGGGATCTGCCGTTTATTTGAGGGGGTTGATGGTTATGAAAATGGTCAACAACTACGTGATTTTGTATACGTGGAAGATGTTGTCAAAGTTAATCTATGGTTATGGCAAAATCCTGAGGTTTCAGGCATTTTCAACTGCGGTACTGGCCAAGCACAGAGTTTCAATGATGTTGCAAACGCTGTTATTGCCCACCACGGCAAAGGCGCCGTCGAGTACATTCCATTCCCAGATAAACTAAAGGGTGCATATCAAAGCTACACCCAAGCAGATCTCACAAAGTTACGAGCTGCAGGTTACACCGCCGAGTTTAAGACTGTTGAGCAAGCTGTACCAGAGTATTTATCTTGGTTAGCGACGCAACACTTTATTGGTGAGTAGCCCTTTGGTTATAGCCAAGAGTTAACAATTTCCCCCTTACATTAATATTCAGCTAGAAATGGCCAGTATTATCCTGGCCATTTATATAGATACACGGTGTATTATGTCCAAAAAAGTTTTAGTTGTAGGTGTTTTCGACTTATTCCACAGAGGCCATGTAGAGTTTCTCAAAAAAGCAGCCACTTTTGGTGATGAATTGATCATTTTGATCAATGGTGATGAGATGACTGAAAAGTATAAGCGTCGTCCGATATACTCAGAACAAGACAGAGCTGCAATATTGCTCTCAATGACTTGCGTTTCTATAGTGGAAATAACCAACAGTTTTGATGTGAAGCCATACCTAGAAAAACATAACATTGATGTCATCGTGCACGGTGATGATTGGGAGCATAGCTCTTACTTGGCACAGATCCGTTGTACTGAAGAATACTTATTACAACACGATATTGAAATCGCCTATACAGAATATCACTCCTCTGTCAGTACTAGCGCATTGCTGAAACGCATTAAGGAATCCTAATTGCTAAATTCAATTGGAAAGCTCAGTACACGCCAACTAGAATTTCCTGCTCAGCTTGTTGTAAGTTCAAATGCCATCTCTAAATCTAGTGATTTATTTCAGGAGCTTATTGCTGAAAAAACCCTTATCGCACTAGACGATGGTGTTCGACAACTTGCAGAAAAATCTCTGGGTCTGCTTGAGCATCCAAATTGTATAGTACATGCAGTGAAAGCTGCTGATTACAGTAGCATCAGTGAAATTGATATCTTATGTGCTCAGCAGCAAGTCCAAACCATTATTGCATTTGGTGGTGGTAAAGTTTTAGATGTATGCAAACGGCTGGCAACCCTAAGAAAAATTAGGTTAGTTGTTATTCCTACAGCATTATCCAGCGATTGTATATCCTCTCCAGTTGCCGTCATTTTCGACGACAATGGCAAGAAATTAAGCTTACCTGCTGCAATTCCTAACTTCATTCTTGTTGATATCGATATATGCTCGCAAGCGCCACTAAGACTGACTCAAGCGGGAGTCGGGGATCTGCTTTCGAATTATAGCGCTCTGTTAGACATGGAGTACGCTAAAGAACAGATTGAAATAGATGGCTTCTCTTTTCTGTTAGCCAAGTCTGCAGCAAATGAAATTCTCTATATGGAGGAGAAACCTCTCAATACACCTACAGTCATTAAGCAGCTAGCTGAAGGATTAATATTATCAGGTTTAGCCATGGGGTTCTCAGGAGATTCACGTCCATGTTCTGGTGCAGAGCACTTAATCAGTCATGCGCTTGACTATCTGCAGTTAGGGAATGGTTTACACGGTGAGCAAGTCGCTTTGGGTACTAAGTACTGTCATTATCTAAGGCAACAGTTACACCTAAAAACCCTCCCCCCTCAAGTTATCGCAACCTTAGATGGTTTCAATATTAACAGTTCACCTGCGGCATTAGGGATAAGTAAAACTGAGTTTTTCGAAGCGCTAAAAGTAGCCCCTACAATGCGTAAAGGCCGTATAACATTTTTGGAGAGGCTCGAACATATTCCGTTAGCTACACTAGAAAAAGCTTATGATCTAGCGTTTACGGATTAACTTAATAGGAAATCGACAATTCGCTTGCTACACTGACCATCAACTTTACCCGCTAATTCATATGTATATTGAGCACGCTGCTTAGCGAATGATGTAGGCTCCGCAATCTGTTGATCGACAGCAGCTTTAAGTTTTTTGTAGGTTTTTGCATGCTTAGCCACTGCGGCATATCGATATAGGTCTTCATCCATTCGCTGGTTAAAGCGAAATTTGAAGATCCCACGATAGCTCCAACGCAAGTGATAAAAATCACACCAAACAACAGGTTTATCTAGCGCGGCAAACTCAAACAATGCTGAAGAAGCATCACTAATCAGCAGGTCTGCACTAGCCATAAATGGTAGTAAGTTAGTCTGCTCTGCAGTAGCAAGGTACGCATTGTCAAAGGAAGCCCAGTGCAATAAGAGCTTTTTCTGTTTTTTATAAGCGGGTTTACTTAAGGAAAAGTAATGCGGTTTCAATAAGATATTATATTCAGCAAATTCGGCTGGCCAGTTGGTGGCCATCTTTTCGATACTGCTAGGGTAGAAAGTCGGAGCATAGAGCAGCGTTGGCTTAGCAGGATCCAAACCTAGTTTTTCAAGGTCTATTCCAGCTTCAACTCCTTGCACAATAGGATCGAGCTTGGCATATCCAGTATCGATAAACAGCTTGTCTGGAAACATTGATTGCAGCCGATTTAAGCGGTATTCACCTTCCACAAAACGTACATCAAAGTCTGAATCTGACACTGTGTAATATACCGATTTTGGCCCGATACCATGCTGCATGAGCGCTGTACCGCAAACTCCTTTGAGCTTTTTATCACCATCAAACGTGTTACCAAACACCACCCACTTAGGCTTTTGCTCTAAATAATACGCTAATGCTTGCTCTTGATTATCTACCCAAGTGACAGAGAGCTGATATTCCTCAACTAAGGCATCTAGTGCAGCTTGCTGCTCATCACTACGATAGATGACAAAATGAACAAGCTCCCCCCGTGCTTGCAATTCATGCATCACAGGTAAGTATTGCGGTAAATAGTATGGATGCAGCGCGTCAAAGCAAATCAAAAGTAAGCCTTCAGTTTAAGGTCGTATTACGGCCGTAAAGCACGGTTCAATTATAACAATAATACCATATTCCAATATTGAAACTATATCAGTAGCGCCTTCAGCGCCAGTAATTGAGGACTAGATTCATAAAAAGCTCATGTTTATCTCTAATATCAACTTGGATCTTTTTCAAAGCCAGCGAATTCAAGGTATGCTTAGCCGACTAAAAATAGGAACACTTATCAATATGGCTATCATCACTTCTGATCAATTAGCGCAATGCCAGCGCATGTTATTCATGTCACCCGTTGCTTTAGGGGATTTTCTTTATTTAAAGACTTTTCTTGTCGCTTTGAAGCAACAGCACCCACATATAACATTAGATATTTGGTTAGATGATAATCGCTGTAATAGTGATGAGTGGCGCTTGTCGCGCAGTAAAATACTGCAGCAATGGATGGAGGCGGAAGGGGCTTTCAACCTTACCTATGGCTGCACCGATTCACCACAAGCGATGCAGGTCAACACTGAAAAAGCCAAACAACAAAACTACGACATCATCTTTTGTCATACCGTAAGTAAAAGCCGACAATACTCCCAGCTAGCGCGAGATATTTCCCCTACGGCCTTTATTGTCTCCAGCATACCGAAAAAGGCTTCTTTCGGGCTTTTAAATTCTTGGTTTTTTCGCCATTCTAATGCAACATTTGTCCTTGAAGAAACTTCATTACCAGCAACTCACCATATTACCGATCGCTATCAGCTGATTTTCAACACAGTGACGGGACTATCCGTAGCTGCCACAGATATCATGCCGAACATGGTTATTCCTGAAACCATTCTACCTGTGACAACTGATTGGCTAGAACATCATTTCAATGACCCACAAAGACAAGGGAAGTTACTGTTCGTTAATCACCTTTCTACCAATGTAAAAAAAGACTGGCCTATCAGTTACCTTTTTGAGTTAATTGAGAAAATAGCTAAAGTAGATAATAGTCAGCGCTTTATTATTAATACCACTCCTGAAAGTTATCCAGAAGTATCCCGCGAGACTCAAGCGTTTACAGCAAAGACGGGACTACAAGTTGTGGTGTTTACCGTAGACAAACACTTTTTTGAGTTGCCTTCGCTAATTGCAAGAGCGGATTTCGTTATTACTGTTGATACCGCGATTCTGCATTTTGCTTTTGCAGCTCAGCGACCACTGCTCGCCATGATGCGTCAGAAAAAGCCTTACTGGGCTCCGCCAGAATCAGCTACATCTCATGTTATGTATGCTACACAAGGCAAAGGACATATTGCCGATATCGCAGTAGCGCAAGTTTACGACAAGTACATACAGATGAATGGAGCAACGGATAGTTAAAGGGCGCTAAGATCGAAAAAGGAGAGCACTTGCTCTCCTTTTTATTAATACCAATCTCATTTAGTTTTGTTAGCTTACAACGCTCTGCTCGCTCATCAAGTCAGTAATCACTTCCATTGCTACATCTAAGCCGTTGGTCGATTCACATTGCATCAAAGCATGGTCTAACTGCTGGGCACTCCCAGCTTGAATAAGATCAAGCAGTCTTGAAGCCATCTCATCAGCTGTCACACGACTACTCACCGTCAGCCCCCTGTCTTGGCACACTCTAACTCTATAATTCTGATCTTTAGCCACTGCCGCCGATACCGTCGGTTTTTTCAGCGCTATCGCCTGTAAAAGTGTATCTCCACCACTTAGCACTGCAGCTTTCGAAGCATCCAGAAGATCCATAAAATCAGCATGAATCAATTCTTTAATATTAATGACACCTTCATACTCTGGCATTGCCTTAGGGTAACTAGGACCGAAAATCACCACGCATGGTATTTTTGTTGCTTGATAAATACTTGCGGCGGCCATAGCAAATTCCTCAATACAATAGCCCTGGCCATTTTTGTGTCCACCAGAACCTGCATTAAACAATATAAAATTATTTGCGACTAAACTTAGTTTCTTAAGTAACTCTGATTGCCTATCCGCAACAGGGCTTGCAAACACCGAACCGATAATAGTCGGCTCAGGTTTGTTAATCAGCTTAAGTTTTAGCCTATCAAACGGGTTAATAGTGCCGATAATGAACTCAGGTTGCACCACCCAATGGCTATCAGTGACACGCGCTCGTAGTAGCTTCATTCCTCTACTGCGCTTGCGTTTATGCTGACTAATAAATATCACCTTGGCACCCATTTTATTAGCATGCACCAATTGTGAGCGACGACCAGATGCATCAAAAATAACAAAATCTGGTGTGAAAAAAGAGATGAAGTCATTTACCGCTTTAATATTTTTTGTCGGCGTATCATCTAAAAGTGCCACAGGATAAGGACATGTGAATGCATAGGGTGCCTGACGACTTATAATAAATTGGATATTAGCATCAGGCCAACGTTGCTTAACTTCGTTGGCGATGATTAAAGAGCGCATATATTCGCCCATGCCTTCTGATGAAGACACAGGAACAAATAGGAATTTTGGGGACAGCGACATATAAGCACCCTTAAAAATACAACAAGCAAAACAACACAGTGCTAACGTTGTTAAATCTTGTTTGATAGCCTTTAATAATAACATGTTGACCAACAAATCGGAGACTTGATAACCCTAGCTGCCAAATTAATTTTTGTTCTATACAAACAACTGTGCTTGATCTCGTTATCACAATGTCTTTATTGCTCGTTAAATACCCCTCACCTATAATCTAATCATCACCAGCGCGAATAAAGTTAACCTGTGGCATCTTCATCTTCAAATGCTCAACAATCACCCTATGTTCTCGAGATCTATATAGATAAAGCAACCCTGCCAAGCGTGCAGCAGGCAGCGATGATCGCTCACAATCAAAGTCAAAATCCAAAACTTATTTGCTGGCAACGGCATCCAGTTAACAACGAAGCCTTATTGAAAGGTATCAATGCCACATCCTTTGCTAGCATTGCTTCACTATGCCAACATGCAACTAAATTATTGGCAGGTCATCCTCACAGCTATATCACCATTTACGGCAACACCTATTGGAGCAAAGATCTTGCTAGGCTCATTAGGTGCCTGACTAGAATCTCTGGGGTTGAAATTAAAAAGCTTGAATTGATTGATGATGGCTCTTCGGAATACCAGAAGATGTTTAATTGGCAACGTTTAAGTTTCGATGAGCAAACTCGCGATCTAGCTACTGGTCTGCAAAACCTAAAAAGTTATCTTAGTGGAAGTGATAATAAACTATTAAGACTACTGACTGGCCACTCGAACAAGCTACCAAGACGTATCTCAAGCTTCATGAATTGGCACCAACTATTTCCCACTACCTACCATATGTTACGTATGGACTACTTGGATAAGCCTGAACTCCATCAATTGAAGCAATACCTTGCTAACAATACTCAGCAAATCCGTTGGAATTATATAGCAGACAATTTATTTGATGATGAGCAACAATCGCTTTTCTATCAATTGTTAGGGATCTCGCTGGCAGAACAGAATCAGTTAAAAACAGGCAGACAACAGCAGCATGATTTTATGTTCATAGGTGTCGATTCCAGCAATGCGAGCAGTGAGCTGCAAATAAATGTAATTGCAGATTCTCGTCAAGAATCAGGGGTTATTCCTACAATTACGGCTAAGAAGATGTTATTTAAAGGCCACCCTTTTGCCGATTTTAATCAAACAATTGTAAATGCACATCAAATGGGCGAGATGCCAGCGATGATCCCATTTGAAACGCTTATCATGACCGGTAATTTACCGCAAAAAGTGGGGGGAATGGCAAGTTCGCTCTACTTTTCCCTGCCAAAAAATTATCACATTGAATATATTGTTTTTACCGGTTCAAAACAGGATCTGGAAGAGCATGCACTACTACAAATCATGCTTTATTTAAAAGTGATAAGCCCTGAAAGAGTTTACTTTTCAGAGCAGTTTAAACCCGACTAAAAATTAGCTCTTCAAACGGTCAAACTGCTCAATGACTGCAGCAAGCTCAATCTGCTGCATTAACTGCTCGCCTTTAGCTCTAACGCCCCAAGGCACATCATTGCCTTTTTGCTCTCGAATAATGGTGTCGTAAACACTCACCACACTATCTTGTGATAAATACGGCCCTGTTCGCCCTGGGTTAGAATGGGCATATAGACCAATAACTGGCGTACCTTGAGTCACTGCCATATGGGCAGGGCCAGTATCAGGTGCCAGTACTATACTGGCTTGCTTTAACAGTGCTAACAGTTGCAACAATGATGTTTTGCAAACCTGATCTTCAAGCTCTGACTGAGCAAAACCTTGTATAGCTTCGGCCAGTTTTTTCTCCAATGCTGTCGGTCCGCCACACAACATCACTCGATAGCCACAGGCCACAGCGTGATCAGCCACAGCGGCATAACGCTCTGGCAGCCAATTACGCTCGGCTTTACTTGCTGCAGCGCATATAACCAAAACCGGACTTCCGCTTGGGATCAAACTTTCAGCAAACTCTGTATCAGCAGCAAGAACCGGGATGTTCCAACTTAAACGGGTATCCGTAACGCCAACGGCCTTAGCAAACCCCATAAAGCCATCAAGTACATGGGGGGTTGCTTGTGGCTCTATGCGGCGGTTAGTCACCAACCATTGCCCCTCTTTGGCGCGGAATCTGTCAAAACCAATACGCACCTTAGCTGATATAGCAAGGGATGCGATGGTCGCTCTAAGCGCTATTTGCATATGCAGTAGCACATCAAACTGCTGCCCTTTAAGCGCTCGTTTTAAATTAATGTAACTGCGCCAGCCTTGTGACTTATCGAAAATTACAAATTCCACTCCAGGAAGGTGTTTTAACAGTTGATATTCAATTTTGCCTAATACCCAAGTAATTTTGAGCTGTGGATAACGTCGTTGAATCGATTGCACCATAGCAACCGCATGGCATACGTCGCCAATAGCCGACAGTCTGAGTAGACACAAAGAGTTAGCATTGGTTAAATCCAACGTATTTACTTGCGATTCAGTAGGGAGATTCGGGGTCGTTAAGCTCATAGGACTCGAAGGTTATTTGGCGTAATCCACCGATCTTAATGTAGAATGGCTGCAGGTTCCACGCTTTAGCGTACAATTCTATCTATGAAGTTTAAAAAAACAGCCACTGGCAGCATCGCTTATTGCGAACATACCTCTGAACATATCAAAACTACTTGGTTTAGTGTGGATTTCTGGCGTGCACGCGAAGCGGTAACAGGCTCATCTAAAGGCCGTTATACAACTTGGTTTGTCGATGCCAGTATTGAACAAAAAAACGCTCAACAATGGGTGTTACGTCACTATTATCGTGGCGGCTTAATAGAAAAGGTCAGCCGTGATAAGTACCTATTTACAGGTTTAACACGTACCCGAGCAGTGGCGGAACTGGCGTTACTAGAAACCCTTTATGATCAGGGCTTCCCCGTTCCTAAACCTATCGCTGCAAATGTCGAGCGAAGCGGCCTTTACTACCGCGCTGATTTAATCATCGAGCGAGTAGAAGGCGCCGAAGATCTCGTGGCAAGATTAAGTAAAACAGCAATGACTACCGAGCAGTGGCAAGCTTTAGGTCGATGCATTGCCCGCTTCCATAATCACGGGGTGTACCACGCCGATCTCAATGCAAAAAATATTCTAATTGCAGATGAACAGTTCTATTTAATCGATTTTGATCGCGGCGAGTTAAGAACAGCAAAAGCTGACTGGCAAAAAGCCAACATGGATCGCTTACTGCGCTCCTTTAGAAAAGAGTTAGCCAAACTACCAACACTTTGCTTTAGCGAGGCAAATTGGCAACAGCTGCACGCTGCATATAGCACAGCGCTCACTAAAAAATAAGCCACACTTTGTTACCCGCTGTTATTCCAGCGGGATAGCCGGATTTAGCTCTTCTCGCTAGGTTTCACTTTCAACATTAAATCCACCAATGCAAACTGCTTATCCAATGCACCTCGATTTTGCAGCATAACTTGCTTACCCGCTTCACTTGCCGCCTGATAGGCGAGCTTGTCATTAAACATTGAAATGAGAACCTGAGCTAACGTATCACTAGAGTCAACAACCTGTAACGCCCCTTCCCGCTGCAATAATTCAGTGATCTCATTAAAGTCCCAATGATGTGGTCCCACAAATACCGGCAACCCCACAGCGGCGGGCTCTAATGGGTTATGGCCACCATTTTCGATCAAGGTGCCACCAACAAATGCTTGGTCTGCTGCAGCATATAGCGTGAGTAACTCGCCCATTGTATCGCCAACGACAACTTGAGTTTGCGCAGTGACCTCATCATTTATACTGCGCCTAACCACCAGCATTCCTGCCGCTTTGACCACGGCCACCGCCGCATCAAACTGCTCAGGGTGACGTGGTACGAGTACCATTAACGCGGTTGGATATTGTTGTAGCACTCGTTGATGAGCTTGGATCATAATCTCGAACTCACCAGGGTGCACCGAGCCTGCCACCCAGATAGGACGTTGCAGTGCATTCCAGCTTTCTCGCATCAACTGAGCGGCATCGATGCGTGTTTGCTCAATATTGAGATCAAATTTCAAACTACCGCATACAGTTATGTTATCGGTCGCAACACCAAGAGCGATAAATCGTTCGGCAGCTTGCTCTGACTGAGCCGCTATTGCATCCAAACTCTGTAGCATGGGTAGATTCAAACCTGGACGCTTGTGATAATCATTAGCGGACTTTTGCGATAAGCGAGCATTTGCCAACAAGACTTTAGCGCCACTGTGCTTAAGATAGTGAATGAGGTTAGGCCACAACTCTGTTTCCATAATGATGCAATACTTAGGCGCGATTTGATTGATAAAACGTTTACTGCACCAAGCAAGATCGAATGGCAGATAACAGTGCTGCACTTGACCTGAAAATGCTCGAAGTACTTCTCTCGATCCCGTTGGGCTGGTTGTAGTGACAGTGATAGATAGATCTGGGTAAGCTGCTTGAATTTTTTTTATCAGTGGAATAGCTGCTAAGGTTTCCCCCATAGAAACACAATGCAGTAACAGATCCGTTTGCTCTAATCCTTTAATACCAAAGCGTTCATTCCATCTAAGACGATAATCAGGGCTTTTAAAACCACGTACAAATAAGTAAACCATCAGCAATGGCGAGATAAGATAAAGCAAAGCAGAATAGAGGCTACGATTCATGAATTTTTTTACTTTCGTGAGTTTTGCTTGAAGAATTGCATCAATGCTAACATGATAGTCACAACTTAACGTAGATGCCTAACCGCGAATATGTCGAGTTGCGCGAGCATTTTTTATCGCCAAGCCTAGTGAGTCTTACCATTAAAGGCGGCAATTTCTTGGATATTAAGCATTTAGGATGAATATGAAGACCCGTGACAAAATCGTACAAGCCAGCTTAGAACTATTTAACCAGCATGGCGAAAGAACAATCACAACCAATCATATTGCAGCCCACCTAAATATTAGCCCAGGGAACCTCTATTACCATTTCCGTAATAAAGAAGACATCATTCGCTCTATATTTAGCCTCTATGAGCAACATTTAGAATCAGGCTTCCAGCCTTATGTCGACAAAGAGGTCGATGTTGATCTTCTAGTCGGTTACTTTGATGCTATGTTTTACACCCTGTGGCAATTCCGTTTTATGTACGCCAATCTCGCTGATATCCTCAGCCGAGATGAAGCATTAAAAAATCGATATCTACAAGCCCAGCAGGACGTACTTGCACGCTCAAGTAGCGTGCTTATCAAGCTGACACAAGATGGTTTTTTAAAAATTGAAGAAGATGATATTGCGCCGCTAGCAGATACCATAAAAATGTTGGTGAGCTTTTGGATAAGCTATAAATTAACGCAAACGCAGTCTTGTATTGGTTCAATCACTAAAGAATCACTCTATGAGGGATTACTGCGAGTGATCATGATATTTAAAGCCTATTCAACTCCAGAGTCTGCAGCTACCTTTGAAAGGCTAGAAGAGTATTATACCTCTATGGCAAGTGGTGCTGAAACTGCAGCTTAGACAAGGTTCAACAAGGCGTTTGCTAAATGCCTTGTTGAAAGCAGTGCTAAGAGCTCACAATTTAAAATCTTAGTCAGTAGACCAACTTTCAATCGTTTTAGTTAATCACTCATTGAGTAAAATTCTTATTTGATACTTAAGCAACTATTTCCAGGCAATAGATATTGTCCTCAACAGCAAAAACATCAACCCAAAAAATACAAACCTTTAATTAGTTTAACTAATCCGAAACATCCTGCAGGCCTAATCAGGCTTATCAGGAGGATGTTGCGCAAAAAAATGCTGTAGAGCTGGGCTTTTTAAGGTTAAAATGCCGCCACTCCAATAATCAAAACAATACTAGTTAAGGAGAATTCAGGTGGCAAAGACCTCATTCTACGACCAAATAAATCAACAGCTTGCCGATGTAAAAGCGGAAGGCCTTTATAAGAGCGAGCGCGTAATTGTTTCTCCTCAACAGACTGCAATTGAAGTCAATGGCGACGAAGTTATTAACTTTTGTGCCAACAACTATTTGGGTTTAGCGAATCACCCAGAGCTAATCAAGGCAGCACAAGGCGGACTTGATGCCCATGGTTTCGGTATGGCGTCAGTGCGATTCATCTGCGGCACCCAAGATATCCATAAAACATTAGAAGCAAGCCTAAGTTCATTTCTTGGCATGGAAGACACCATTCTTTACTCTTCATGCTTCGATGCCAACGCAGGGCTGTTTGAAACACTATTAGGTGCAGAAGACGCTATCGTCTCTGACGCACTAAATCACGCCTCTATTATTGATGGTGTGCGTTTATGTAAAGCAAAACGCTTCCGCTATGCTAACAACGATATGGCTGATCTTGAAATCCAGCTTAAAGCAGCAAAAGAAGCCGGTGCACGCAATATCTTGATCGCTACCGACGGCGTATTCTCTATGGATGGCGTAATCGCTAACCTTAAAGGTGTGTGTGATCTTGCAGACAAGTACGACGCGCTAGTGATGGTTGATGACTCTCACGCAGTAGGCTTTGTAGGCCAAGAGGGGCGTGGTACTCATGAATTCTGTGAGGTTATGGATCGCGTTGATATTATTACAGGCACATTAGGTAAGGCGCTTGGCGGTGCTTCCGGTGGATTCACTTCTGCGAAGAAAGAAGTGGTCGATTGGTTACGTCAACGCTCTCGTCCGTACCTTTTCTCTAACTCTTTGGCACCTTCAATCGTTACAGCATCTATTCATGTTTTAGAAATGCTTAAAGATGGCCAAGAGTTACGTGAAGCGGTATGGGAAAACAGCCGTTACTTCCGTGAGCAGATGTCAGCAGCAGGTTTCACCCTTGGTGGTGCAGATCATGCCATCATTCCAGTCATGATCGGCGATGCTAAACTGGCCGGTGACTTTGCCAACCGCCTGCTAGCTGAGAACATCTATGTGATTGGTTTCTCCTTCCCTGTGGTACCAAAAGGTCAAGCGCGTATCCGAACACAAATGTCAGCAGCGCATACTAAGCCGCAAATTGACAAAGCTATTGAAGCCTTTACCCGTATCGCGAAAGAGATGGGAATTATCAGCTAGAATTAAACCAATTGGGCTACACAATGTTGTAGCCCTTTTTGTATCAATTAAAAGGTTAACAATAGTTGGCCTGGCATAGGTTATAAGATGAAAGCGCTTAGCAAACTAAAGCCTGAAGAAGGCATCTGGATGGTTGACGCCCCAAAACCTGAAATGGGCCACAACGATCTGCTGATTAAGATCCGTAAAACCGCCATCTGTGGCACTGACGTGCATATCTACAACTGGGACGAATGGTCGCAAAACACCATCCCAGTGCCTATGGTGGTTGGCCATGAGTATGTGGGTGAAGTTGTCGATATGGGCCAAGAGGTTCGCGGCTTCACTATTGGTGACCGAGTATCAGGCGAAGGGCATATTACCTGTGGTCATTGCCGTAACTGTCGTGGTGGTCGTACTCATTTATGCCGTAACACATCTGGTGTTGGGGTTAACCGTGAAGGCGCATTCGCTGAATATTTAGTGATCCCTGCCTTTAACGCATTTAAGATCCCAGATGATATCTCTGATGATTTAGCTTCTATTTTTGACCCATTTGGCAATGCTGTTCATACCGCATTATCATTTGATCTTGTCGGTGAAGACGTGCTGATTACTGGTGCCGGTCCAATTGGCATTATGGCTGCAGCAGTTTGTCGTCATGTAGGTGCGCGTCATGTGGTGATCACTGACGTCAACGAATATCGTCTCGAGCTAGCTGAGAAAATGGGCGCCACTCGTGCGGTCAACGTTGCCAAGGAAAGCTTGGAAGACGTCATGAGCGAACTTGGCATGACTGAAGGCTTCGATGTAGGTCTTGAGATGTCGGGTGTGCCAGCAGCATTCCATTCAATGCTCGATACTATGAACCATGGTGGTAAAGTCGCTATGCTAGGTATTCCCGGCGGCGAAATGGCGATTGACTGGAGTAAAGTTATCTTTAAAGGGTTAATCATCAAAGGTATTTATGGCCGTGAGATGTTTGAGACTTGGTACAAAATGGCGAGCTTGATCCAATCAGGTTTAGATATCTCACCGATTATCACTCATCACTACAAGATAGATGACTTCCAACAAGGTTTTGATGCCATGCGCTCAGGACAATCTGGAAAAGTGATCCTAAACTGGGATTAAATTGTATTTGGGGGCTAGCCGCATTGCTAGCCCCTATTTGTCTCTAAGCAACCGCTACTCACACATTCGATTAATGCAGGTTTTCTATGTCAGCGTTTCAACACTTAAGTGTCAATCAACTCATCCACATGCAAGAGGCCGCAGCCGATTTGCAAATCGTCGATATTAGAGATGCCGCCAGCTTTGAAGCAGGACATATCGACAGCTCTTTTAACCTAAGTAATGAAAACATCAGCCATTTTATTGCCCAAGCCGATATGGATCAGCCTTTGATTGTTGTCTGCTATCACGGTATTAGCAGCCAAAGCGCTGCAACCTACCTAAATGAGCAAGGTTTTGATAATGTTTATAGCTTAGATGGCGGATATAGCGCTTGGCATCAAGCTAACATGTAATACTCGTTTCATTAATGACAGCAGGAGAGATCGATGATTGAGATAGGCAGCTTACCCAATGGCAGAGCAGCGCAAGCACTCATCGACTATCTCAAAGGGCAGAACATCACCTGCAGTATTATGCCCGCCGAACAAGGAGTGATGCTGGTACTACACGATGAAACTCAACTATCTCGAGTTCAACAAGAATATCATGCGTTTCTTAGCAACCCTTATGACGAGAAGTATCTCGCCGCGTCATGGGAAAATGGCAGCACCCAGACCCAACTAGACTACGGTAATCCTGCTCTGCAGTTAGTCACGCAATTTATCACTGGAGCTGGTCCACTCACTTTGCTGGTGTTTTTTAGTTGCCTAGTAATATATGCAGCCATGAATCTCGGCTTTGCAAACCCCATTTTTGAAAGTTTATCCTTCTTTGGCGCTACCTCACCTGCCTCACTCAGTGAATTCTGGCGACTATTCACCCCAAGCCTTATCCATTTTTCAGCGATGCACATCATCTTTAACCTATTATGGTGGTGGTACTTAGGCGGTAAGATCGAGAATAAAATAGGCTTTAAACCGCTATTTATACTGCTATTAGTCGGTGGTACATTACCGAATATATTGCAGTACTTTATGGCTGGACCAAATTTCGGTGGGCTATCTGGAGTGGTATACGCCGTAGTCGGCTACACCTGGATAATGGGAGTTAAGCGTCCCGAATCAGGCATTGGGCTACCACCTGCTTACATCGGTTTTATGTTGTTATGGCTTGTTTTTGGCTTTACCGATATGTTCGGCCTTTCTATTGCCAATGGTGCACACTTGGGTGGATTATTAGTCGGTGTTCTGCAAGGCTTTATCGACAGCCGGAAAAAGTACGTTTAACCACAGTAGCTACGCTACTAAATGACCAACATGTAGCCTTTTGGCAGCTAAACCTCGCAGAGGCCCTACAAACCCATAGACTCAATTGTCATCTTATGGGCAAACATGTATAACTGATTTTATTTTATTAAGGTTTCCATCCATGAAGCGGATATTGATTGTCAGAGTCGATAAGCTGGGTGATTTTTGTCATTCATTACCAGCAATATCGTTGTTAAAGCGTTCAATGCCCGACGCTCAGATCGATGTCATCGTTTCCCCTTTGATCCACTCATTGGCGAGTCAGTTCGACTTTATAGATAACCTACTTATTTATAAAAAAGATGATCCGAACCTCGTAGAGCTAATCAAAGCTAACCGCTACGATGCCGCCATTGTGATGCATAGTCATAAAGATATGACCAAAGTCATTAAAGCCGCAGGCATTCCCTATCGACTAGGCCAACGTAGAAAGTGGTTCCAATACTTATATACCCATAGAGCGCCACTTAATCGCAGTGCATGTTTAAAACCTGAATGGCGCTACTGTACAGATCATATTGAGTACTTTTTATGCCAACAATATATTCCCCCGGCAGACATCAAATGGCGCTTATGGGATGTCAGCGAGGAAAAAGCTCAATGGCAGCAGTTCTACGGTAAAACGGCTAATGAGAAGCTTATCTTTATTCATCCAGGTAGCGGTGGATCTGAAGGTTCACTGTCTCCAGCGCAATTTGCCACCATGGCTGATGTTATCGCTAAAGAGTCAGGCGTCGAAGTTAAATTTGTCGTCACATTTGGGCCGACTGAAGAGCCTTTAGCTGCCAGTGTAGTCGAATTAATAACGGCTGATGGGCATGATGCAATCATGGCTAAGCCGATAAAAGATATCGGCGAATTCTCTCGTTCGTTAGTCGCTGCAGATATGATGATTGCAGGCTCAACGGGTCCACTGCATGTGGCAAGCCTGCACAATGCCATTACGCTAGGTTTCTACCCTCATGGTTCGAGGGATGACAAGATACGCTGGCAAACATTGAGTGATGACTATAAGCGATTATCTTTTTCTCCCCCTATGGGCGAGAAAACAGGAGAAGACCTTTCACTGATTGATGCTAAGTATGTTGGTAGCCAAGCAGCATTGAAGCTTAAAAAGCTAAGCTAAGACTCTCACTCGTTGCATTTTAAAGGTGCCCGTTTAGGGCACCTTTTTCTCGTCACTTACTTAGCCATTAATAGCACTTGCCTAACCAGCTTCTCAATACCACTATGAGCTTCAATAATACTACCAGCAAGCATATAAGCTGGGGTGCTCACCACTTTATTGATCTCATCAATCACGATATCGTCTACTGCAGCAACTTGATGGCAGCCCCCTTGCAGCTCAAATGCCGCAGCAGTATCACTATCGGAGCCAATAGTGCCCTTTACGCCTGCCTCATAACATTGCGGGATCATCACTGGCGATATGCAAATAAAGCCAACAGGCTTACTCGCTTGGGTAAATTGGCTAATAAACTGTTTTACACTCGGATCGATAATATGATCCGCCCCCGCCAAAGCAAAATTACAAAGATTCTTCGCTGCGCCAAAGCCACCAGGGATAATCAATGCGTCAAATTCGCTAATAGCTAAATCTGTAACCGGCTTAATATCGCCGCGAGCAACTCTGGCTGATTCGATCAATACATTACGACTATCAGTTTCATCCACTTCTCCAGTTAAATGATTAACCACATGTAACTGCGGGATATCAGGTGCGAAGCACTGGTAACATGCACCAGCACGGGCGATCTCTAACAAAGTTAAAACAGACTCATGTAGCTCCGTGCCATCGAAGACGCCACTACCACTTAAAAGAACTGCGACTTTTTTCATTAAAATCTCCATTTATATATCATATTGTTTTAACAAAATTGCAATAAAGCGCTTGATCAGATTAATTATCGTGCTAAGTTATCACTGCACTTTATCAAACGGTGAATATTTGACCAAGGAATAGGTTTATAAAACGAATAAAAATAAAAAGTCCACATTTATAGTTTAATTACTCAAAATTGCACCCACTTCACACAATTAGAATTTATCACTAAAATTCAACAACTTATCATGCGCCCATTTTATAGCTAAAAATAAGTAAATTTTGGTTTTGCAGTTCCATGCACAGAGTTATCCACAGGCTCATCATTATTTATCCGTAGCTGAAACAGCGCTGATATGGCATGCTATCGCCATCATCGAAACGCGATAAATGAATACCTATTATGCCAAAAATTGCCGACAACCCTTTAGTCCTTGTGGATGGATCCTCTTACCTTTACCGCGCCTATTATGCTCCGCCACATTTGACTAACTCTAAAGGTGAAGCAACTGGTGCCGTATATGGCGTGATAAACATGCTTCGCAGTCTGCTAAATCAATATAAACCTAGCCAAATGGCAGTTGTATTTGATGCAAAAGGCAAGACATTCCGTAACGACATGTACTCAGAGTATAAGGCGCAGCGTCCACCAATGCCTGATGATCTGCGTGGCCAGATTGCGCCACTGCATCAAATCATTAAGGCCCTCGGTTTACCACTAGTGTGTATTCCAGGTGTCGAAGCTGATGACGTCATAGGTACCATTGCCACCCAAGCCAGCAAAGAGGGACGTGCTGTACTCATTAGCACCGGTGATAAAGATATGGCGCAGTTAGTTGACGAGAATGTCACCTTAATTAATACCATGACTAACACTGTGATGGGCCCTGCTGAAGTTACCGAAAAATTTGGAGTAGGCCCAGAGCTTATCATTGACCTGCTAGCATTGCAGGGAGATAAAGCCGACAACATACCTGGTCTACCAGGTGTCGGTGAAAAAACGGCGCTAGCGATGTTGCTCGGAGTAGGCGGCGTCGATAATATTCTCGCTGCACCGGAAAAAATGCCAGCGCTAGGTTTTCGTGGCTCGAAAACCATGCCAGCAAAAATCGCTGAGCACGGCGATATGCTTAAACTGAGTTATGAGCTCGCCACCATTAAGCTTGATGTAGAACTTGAGCAAGATTGGCGCACCATGGATATTGAACCAGCCAATAAAGATGAGCTAGTTAAATGCTATGGCGAAATGGAGTTTAAGCGTTGGTTAGCGGAGGTACTAGATAACAAATCCACCGCCACCGCAAATGAAGACCACGATGAAGCCGTCGTTAAGCAAGATATTGAAGCCAAGTACGACACTATTTTATCTGTTGAGCAACTCGACAGCTGGATTGCAACACTTAGCAAAGCAGAGCTCATTGCCATTGATACTGAGACCACAAGTCTCAACTACATGGAAGCTGAACTGGTTGGGATATCATTTGCAGTAGAAGTGGGCAAAGCTGCCTACCTGCCCTTGTCTCATGACTACGTAGATGCGCCAGAGCAACTTGATAAAGCATTGGTTTTTGAGAAACTAACACCATTGTTAGAAAATGAGGCAATTAAAAAGGTTGGTCAAAACCTTAAATACGACATCAGCATTTTTGCTAATGCGGGCATTGAGCTTAAAGGTGTACAGTTCGATACTATGCTTGAGTCCTATGTATTTAACTCTGTCGCATCAAAACACAATATGGATGACTTGGCGCTTAAATATCTTGGCCACAAAAATATCAGCTTTGAAGAGATTGCTGGTAAAGGGGCCAAACAGCTCACTTTCAATCAGATCCCGCTGGAAACTGCAGCGCCTTATGCGGCTGAAGACGCAGATATCACCCTAAGACTACATCAACACTTGTGGCCTCGATTAGAGAAGCTGCCGGAACTTGCCAGTGTATTTACCGATATAGAACTACCATTGATCGATATACTGTCAACAATTGAGCGTCAGGGCGTCCTCATCGATAGCATGCTGCTAGGCCAGCAAAGCGAAGAGCTGGCGCGTAAAATTGATGATCTTCAATCAAAAGCCCATGAGATTGCAGGTCAGCCATTTAATCTTGCATCGCCAAAACAGCTACAAGAGCTATTTTTCGAGAAGCTCGGTTACCCAATTATCAAGAAAACCCCAAAAGGCGCTCCTTCAACCGCTGAAGAGGTTTTGGTTGAATTGGCGCTAGATTATCCATTGCCGAAAATCATTCTGGAGCATCGCAGTCTTGCCAAGCTAAAAAGCACATATACTGACAAGCTCCCCTTAATGGTCAATGCCAAGTCAGGGCGAGTTCATACCAGCTACCACCAAGCGAATGCTGCTACAGGGCGCTTGTCTTCTAGTGAGCCGAACCTGCAGAACATCCCTATTAGAACCGAAGAGGGTCGCCGTATTCGCCATGCGTTTATCGCCCCTGAAGGCAGAAAAATCCTCGCAGCCGATTACTCGCAAATCGAACTAAGGATCATGGCGCACCTATCGCAAGATAAAGGTCTGCTAACCGCTTTTGCTGAAGGTAAAGATATTCATAAAGCGACAGCAGCAGAGGTATTTGATGTGGATTTCAGTGAGGTCACTAGCGATCAACGTCGCCGTGCAAAAGCTGTCAACTTCGGTCTAATCTATGGTATGTCGGCCTTTGGATTAGCCAAACAATTAGATATCCCTCGCGCAGAAGCACAACGTTATATCGATACCTACTTTAAACGCTACCCAGGTGTGCTCAATTACATGGAAGAGACTCGCGCTATTGCCACTGATCTCGGCTATGTATCGACTCTATTTGGACGCCGATTGTATTTACCTGCGATTAAAGATCGCAACGCAATGCGCAGGCAAGCTGCCGAACGCGCAGCGATCAACGCACCTATGCAGGGCACAGCTGCCGATATAATTAAAAAAGCAATGATTAACGTCGCTAAATGGATTGAGACCGAAACAAACGGTGAAATCACCATGATCATGCAGGTACACGATGAATTGGTATTTGAAGTTGATGCTGATAAAGCTGACAGTTTGCAAGTTAAGGTTTGTGAGTTAATGGCCGCAGCTGCAACACTTGATGTAGAACTGCTTGCTGAAGCCGGCATTGGTGACAACTGGGAGCAGGCGCACTAAATTGATGGTGACTGGTTAGAGATGATCAAATCTCGCCTAATCAATTATATAAAATGAAGCCTCATAGAGCTGATTACTATCAATCAGCTCTATTAATCTAAACCTGCCAACCTGACCCCGATAGCCCCTTTGTGAAAACGGCTAGTCAGTTCAGCCACTGAACAGAAAATCCATAATCTATCTCGCTAATCAACTGTTCAATTTAAAAGCAACGCAAGCATATGTTTTTAAATCAGTAATATGAAATATACTGATCAAAACATGTATTTTTATTGAACGATTCTTGAGATCGGCGTCACATTATTGTGTGTTTTTTACAAAAACTGTTTTTCATAATACGGTTAATAGGGTAATATTCTCTGCGTAGGGTACAGAGGTTAAGATGTTCTATCTTTCAGACCTTTTTTTAAATTCGCTGATTTGAAGTGAATTGCCAAATTATGGCGCCCCAGCAGATCTAATCTGCTGGGGCTTTTTTTCGTCTTAAATAAAATTTAGAGTAAATACTTTAATTCGGTAAAAAAAACAGTTATGCTGTGTTCATTAAGCACTATCAACATAGTTTGGTAGGTCTTGAGTCTTGTTGAATTTAGCTTCTCCCCAAAAGAGCTAATTTACGCCGATGGTTTATTCCGTCGGTTTTTTTTTGGCTAAAAAAAACGCCCCTGTCATTAGGAGCGTTATTCATACCAGCCGTCTTACAGTGTCGAGATGACTACTTATCAGATTCTATTTGCGCTTCAATCGCTTCTGCAGTCAGCTGCTCTTGCAACCATTGCGGCTTACACCACTGGTCAAGAATGCCCAATACCTTGCCTTTGCCAATCCCTTTCAATGAAGAAAAGGCTTCTACTTTCACTGCATCATCAAAGTTACTCAGCTTTTTGCGCACTTCATTAACCATTTTCATTCTGGCACTTTGACCCAACTTATCAGCCTTAGTTAATAGTGCTAAAACGGGAATGTCACTTTCAACTGCCCACTCAATCATCTGCATATCAAGATCTTTCAGTGGATGACGAATATCCATCAATACTACAACGCCACTTAAACATTCACGCTTAAGTAAGTATTCACCTAGCGCTTGCTGCCACTTCTTTTTAAGTGCCAATGGAACTTGAGCAAAACCATAACCCGGCAAATCCACCAAGCGGCGATGTTTGTCTAGTTTAAACACGTTAATCAACTGCGTTCGACCAGGCGTTTTACTGGTACGGGCGATTTTTTGCTCTGTTAATAAATTTAACGCACTAGATTTACCCGCGTTCGAACGACCCGCAAAGGCTATCTCCACCCCAACGTCACCTGGGAGGTATTCATTTAAGTGCGCAATGTCCGGCGCACTAATTAAAAACTCTGCTTTACGGAAATCGATACGAGATTCACTCACAATTAACTCCAAAATTTTCTCAACTAACTCTGTTAAATATCGAAGAGTTGCTTACATTTTCACAATTTCGTGTAAAATATTACCCCGATCACATAAAATACATTTTATCACGCTTGCGGGTCTTCCTAGTAAGCTCAGGACAAATATTTTAATAAGAAGTTGGAACGCCATGAAAAAGTTAGCTCTTGCGCTGTCTGTTTTAGCCACAATGTCTTCACCTGTAATGGCCGAAGGTAATGCTGAAGCAGGAAAAACCAAAGCCGTTGTTTGTTCTGCTTGTCACGGTGTTGACGGCAACAGCATGATAGACATGTACCCCAAACTTGCTGGTCAGCAAACGACCTATATCGAAAAGCAACTACATGATTTCCGCAGCGCGGCTAAGTCAGGTGGCAAAGAAGGCCGTGCAGACCCAATCATGGGCGGCATGGCTATGATGCTTAGCGACGAAGATATCTCTGATATCGCTGCATTCTATGCAAGCCAAACCAAACAAGTTATCGAAGTTAAAGACGTTCCTGCTTTAGGTGAACAACTTTACAAAGGCGGTGACTCTGCTCGTGGCATCACAGCATGTATTGCTTGTCACGGACCTGAAGGTAAAGGTTCTGAAGCTGCAGGATTCCCTGATGTTAGCGGACAGCACGCTAATTACATCAAGATCCAGCTAAATAAGTTTCACGATACAAATCGTAACAACGACTTAAATGGCATGATGCAAGATATTGCGAAGAAGCTAAATGCTGACGATATGGACGCATTATCTAAATATATATCAAGCCTTAAGTAAATATTAGTTAATACTAAAAGGACAGCGATGCTGTCCTTTTTTATTTCACTTACTTAACGTTTACGTAAACTACCGATAAAAACTTACTTGACAGTGATCACAGATTTCGGTTTAATGAGCCCCGTACCGAGATGAACCCAACTGTTAGTACAAAAATTATTTAATAATAACTTTCAGATTTTGGTATTTTTACATTTAAGATATAAGAATAAATTAACAAAATAATAATAATATTATTGAGACCACTCACTAAAAATAATAAGAGTAGAGATTTCAGTTTGAAGTCCCGGTCGTAAGAATTTTAGTAAGGATTTGGTTAGGAAGGCCAAAGCGCTATTTAGCATTTACCCTTACATTCAGAGAAACGCGCACCAATAGGAGAATGTTTGTAGGATACAAACATTGGCATAGGAAGCTAATTGCTTTGGATGCACTCGCTGGAAGCTTGTTATCACTGGAAGATACTTAGATACACCTAACAAGGATGGTTACTTAGGCGTCATTGATAGACGATAGGATTGTGATGTGTCATGAAGACCATCTACGGAAGCTGTGGTCAGGAAGACAACAGGACTAAAAATAAAGTGTCGGGAAGACCATAAACTAAAATAATTGCACGGAAAGCAATAAAAATAAGACGGATATTGACCGGGATAGTCACTAGCAAGTATGGATACTTGAAATAAGAATTGGTGCTAATTGCACTTTTATAGGCGACAGTTTATCTGTCGCCTTTTTTATTGCCTAAAATACTCCAATCTTTATACTGGTTTATCCTCATACCAATTGCATTAAAAGTTTGACCATTCAGCGGGAATTCAAAACGCTGTAGGCAAGTAGTGGAATTTGAGCTAATAGTTATTCTCGGCTCTGGCATCCTGCTTCGCTCT